>NZ_QDFZ01000015.1 GCF_003347605.1 Chryseobacterium sp. KLBC 52
ATCCACGTACATTAAACGCACACAGAAGGATTACAGTTTAAGTTTAAAACTTCAAATCGTGAAAGAAGTTGAATGTGGAGCATCCACTATTACTAGTTGTCGTAAGAAATATGGTATTCAATCTCATGGTACTATTTTAAATTGGCTGAGAAAATATGGTAACTTTGATTGGGAAAACCAAAGACCTTATGCCATGGAAAAAACACCTGAACAACGTATTATGGAATTAGAAGCCCAGGTAAGGCTTCTTGAAAAGCAAAAGGCTTTTTTAGAAAAGCAGGCTTATATTGCAGATAAGAAGTCCATATTTTTTGATATGATGATTGATCTGGCTGAGAAAGAATATCACATTGATATTCGAAAAAACTCACCACCCGAACAATCGATTACTTCCGCAGTAAAGAAAAAGAAACTTTGATTTTTACTTGTGGATTGTTAGGGTTAAATAGACAAATCTATTATAGAAGTATCAAGCGTACGAAAGTTTGTAAAGATAAAGCTTCAGAGGTAGTAAAGCTGGTAGAGAATCTTCGTGTTAAGATGCCCCGGTTAGGAGGCAGGAAATTATATTTTATTTTACAGAGATCCTTAAGCTCCATTAAGGTAGGGAGAGATAAATTCTTTGCCATCTTAAAAGCTAATCATTTATTGATTGAACCTCGCAAAAGCTATCACATTACAACCAACTCTCATCATCGTTTTAGAAAGCATAAGAACCTGCTCCTTGACTATCAGATAACAAAGCCCAACCAGGTATGGGTTGCAGATATTACTTATATAGGGAACCGAAAAAATCCAAGCTATTTAAGTTTAATAACTGATGCGTATTCTAAGAAAATAATGGGACACTTTGTTGCAGACAATTTAAATACACAGAGTAGTATTATAGCTTTAAAAAGAGCTCTAAAGAAGTATAAAGGTATGAGAGAATCTTTAATCCATCATTCCGATCGTGGTTTACAATACTGCTCGAATGAGTATCAAAGACTTTTACAGAAACATCAATTAAAATGTAGTATGACACAAAACTCTGATCCTTATCAAAATGCAGTAGCAGAGAGAATAAATGGTATTTTAAAGCATGAGTTTGATATTGATAAACATGATATAAACAACAATTTAAGGAAAAAGATAGTAAATGAATCTATCGAAATCTACAATAATTTACGCCCACATTTTTCAAATCATTATCTAACTCCAAACCAAATGCATAAACAGTCACAAATTAAAATGAAAACCTATAAAAACAAAAACCAAAGCAATAGTAAAATTACTCTGGTTTAATTATTTATTTTTGTACTATAATCTGTATCAGATTTTCAGGACTAGTCATTAATATGTAAGCATTCAAAGTTAGGAATATGTCCATTATTACCCATTACTCATTACTTATTACTCATTACTCATATTCTAGTCCATTTCCTTCAACGTAATATTCTTGGAAATTTTGTAGCTTTTTTTCTTCTTGTGAGGTTTGGGCTCTTCTCCGAGTAGTCTTCCCCAAGGTTTGAGATCATCCACTCTTTCACAGATGATTTTTATAATTGCAATGGCCGGAATACACAGGAACATTCCCGCAATTCCCCAAAGATGTTCTCCTAAAAGGATTCCAATAAAAGAAAATAAAGCGTTGATCTTTACTTTAGACCCCACCACAAATGGCAGGACAATATTTCCATCTACAGCATGAATGGCAATATACCCTAAGGCGACATAAATGCAGGTTGAAGGCGTAGAAGTAGCAAACGCTATAAAACAGGAAATCAAAAGGGAAATAAAAATTCCCAGATACGGAATAACATTTAACAATCCTGTCAGAACTCCCAGAAGAATAGCATATTTTACTCCCAGAATGGTAAGAAGAGTGGATGTTAAAATGGAAACGATAATCACCTGAAGAAAGAGTCCGAAGATGTATTTCTTAGTCATAATCCGGATCTCGTTCACGGCTTCCTGTACACTCGCTTTATGTCTTTCGTTGAAAACCGTAACAATAAAATTATTTAAAAGTCTTCTGTAATTTAAAATAAAGATAAAAAACAGGGTGAAAAATATAATGAAGCCGAAGCCCGTTGAAAAAATTCCGAATGTAAACCCTAAAATGACTCCCGAAGAAGACAACAGTTTGGTTAATCCCTGGTTAATATAATCCACCTGTTCATCCACTTTCACATTGAATGTTCTGGAAACCCAATGCTGAAGGCTGTTAAAAACAGTGGTAAACTGTTCCTTGAGGTGTGGAAGATCCTTGCTGAAATCAGACAGCTGATTGGTAAAGAAATAAATAATACCGCCTAAAATCATCAGCATAATGAATACTGAAGTCATGGTCGATATAGACCTTGGAAATCTTAGTCTTCTTTCCATAAAAGTAGCTGCAGGCAGAAACAGCATTGCCATAAGGAATGCCAGGAAAAACGGAGCTAAAATACTCTGTCCCAATGCCAGAAGATAGCCAAGTCCAATGATGGAAACCACCACAAGCGTAAGCTTGACAAGGAAAGGAAGTCTAAGAAAATTCATAATCTAAAAATATGCGGTGTGGAATAAAAATAAGAAAACCCTTCCAAATTGAAAAATTTTTTATTCAAACCTTCAGGATTCTCTTGGATTGTATCAAATTTTATTCCACCCAGTCAGGTTGATTGTGATTTTTTTACCTAAAACAGAAACACGCCCTGAATATCAGAACGTGTTTCTTTATTGAGAAGTTAATATGTTATAAGTTGTTTTATTCTTCAATGGCGATGTCAATGACTTCTTCCATTCTGTTGACGTAATGTACTCTCAGATTTTTCAGATAATCTTTTTTGATTTCCTCCACATCTTTTCTGTTGGCCTCACAAAGAATAACATCTTTGATTCCTGCTCTTGTTGCGGCAAGAAGCTTTTCTTTGATTCCGCCTACAGGTAGTACTTTCCCTCTTAAGGTAATTTCTCCCGTCATGGCAAGGTGAGGTTTTACTTTCTTGTTTTTAAACGAAGAAACCATTGATGTCAGCATCGCAATACCAGCAGACGGCCCGTCTTTTGGCGTTGCACCTTCAGGAACGTGTACGTGGATGTTTTTCTTTTCAATATCTTCCTGAGGAATGCCCAATTCATCATGCTTAGCTTTAATATATTCCAAAGCAATAGTCGCAGACTCTTTCATTACCGTTCCCAGGTTTCCGGTCATGGTTAACGCTCCTTTACCATTGCTTAAAATACTTTCAATATAAAGGATATCTCCTCCTACACTTGTCCATGCAAGACCAGTTACCACACCCGGAACTCCGGTGATTTCAGATAAGCTTTTCGGTCTTGGAACTCCAAGAATCTCATCTACTTTTTCCACTGAAATTTTTGGATCGTACTCCTTTACCAAAGCAGTCTGTAGTGCTACCCATCTTCCGATGGCCGCAATTCTTTTTTCCAGGGTTCTCACTCCGCTTTCAGAAGTGTGAGCTTCTATAATATGTTTGAGTTCTGCATTTCCAAGTTTGAATGATTTCGCATCCAGACCATTTTCCTCCTGTTGTTTCCTGATCAGATGTCTTTTGGCTATCTCAATCTTTTCCTCCAAAGTATAACCGGCAATCTGAATAATTTCGGTTCTGTCTAAAAGAGGCGTCTGTATGGTTGAAAGTGAGTTGGCAGTCGCAATGAACATTACTTTTGAAAGGTCATAACCCATCTCCAGGAAATTATCATAAAAAGATTTATTTTGTTCAGGATCAAGAACTTCTAAGAGTGCTGAGCTTGGATCTCCGTGAAGACCCTGTCCGATTTTATCAATCTCATCAAGAACAATTACAGGATTTGAAGTACCTGATTTTTTGATAGACTGTAAAATTCTTCCCGCCATAGCTCCGATATATGTTTTTCTATGTCCGCGGATTTCACTCTCGTCATGAAGACCACCTAGTGATAATCTTACATATTTTCTTCCTAAAGCATCAGCAATAGATTTTCCTAAAGAGGTTTTACCCACACCCGGAGGCCCTACCAATAGTAGAATAGGAGACTTCATGTTGTTTTTTAATTTTAAAACAGCCATGTGCTCCAGAATTCTTTTCTTGATATCTTCCAGACCGAAATGTGCTTTGTCAAGTATTTTTTCAGCTTTTGCAATATCAAAAATATCTTTTGTATAAGTTTCCCAGGGAAGGTCCGTAAAGAAATCCAGATAGTTTCTCTGAACATTATAGTCCGGAGAATTAGGATTCTGACGTTGAAGCCTGCTAATTTCCTTTTGGAAATGCTCTTCTACCTCCTTGCTCCATTTTTTTGTTTTAGCCTTGGCAATCAGATCTTCCACATCACTTTCAGGTCCGCCGCCCAGTTCTTCCTGGATTGTTCTGATTTGTTGATTCAGGAAGTATTCTCTCTGTTGCTTATCTAAGTCCTTTGAGGTTTTCTGATGAATCTGATTTCTCAGTTCCAGTTTTCTGAAATCCTCGTGCATCAGCTCGTAGCATTGGTTGGCTCTCGTCATCAGGCTTTTCTCTTCAAGCAGCTTTTGTTTTGCAATCGAAGAAAAATTAGCATTGGTACAGATGAAATTCAGAAGATCATCATTATTGTTTATATTTTTGATCGCAAAGTTGGCGGCATTAGGAATATTAGGATCCAGTTCAATAATCTTTAAAGCAAGATCTTTGATGTTCTCCAGTAATGCTTCATACTCCTCCTGATCTGTAGGTCGTGTATCTTTTAATTTTGATATTTCAGCTTTGAAATAGGGTTGGTTATCAATGATTTTTTTTATCTTAAATCTGTGAAACCCTTTGGTAATAGCTGTAATATTACCTTCCGGCAGCTTAATGATCTTAATAATCTTTGCCAGTGTACCGGTAGTGTATATGTCTTTTTCGGTCGGCTGTTCCAGCTCCGAATTTTTCTGGCTTACAATGCCAATAAAATCACCGTTTTTCTGTGCCTCTTCAAGAAGCTGAATAGACGTCTTTCTCCCTGCAGTAATAGGAATTACCACATTGGGGAACATCACCATATTTCTTACGGGAAGTATAGGGAATATTTTCTGTTCGGAATTTTTATCAGTCTCTGCGAAGTCGGAAAGATTGATTTCTTCAGTTACGATATCAAATCCGTCACTGATCATTTCTTCTAAACTTATATCTTCAAATTCTGTCATAGTCAATCGAATGACAAATTGTCATTTTCGTTTTTTATCGTTAAAGGAAATTTTTATAATATACTCTGAAAACGTGTGGCATATTATAATATTCTAAAAATGCACAATACTTATGCCATTTGTTTTTTACTTAAAAATACGGTCAAAATTTCCTTTTTTAGATAATCTTTGCATTAAAAATCAAAATAAAGCAGTTCTGTTTCTGTAATTTCTTAAAAATGTGTATTTTCGCAAACTGATAAAAAACTATAATTTATAAAATGGCAATTTTAGGACAGATTAGGAGTAAGCCTTGGCTTTTAATGGGAGTAATAGCCTTAGCGCTTTTGGCGTTCCTGGTGAACCCCGATAGTATCGACAAGGTTTTTGGTAAGAATCCTGACGTTTTAGGAAAAGTAAATGGTGAGAAAATCACCCGCGAAGAGTTCAATGATCAGCTTTTCGTGTTGCAGCAGCAGGCTGAACAGCAAGGTCGTCCGAAAAACGGTCTTGAAGAGCAGGCGTGGCAGTTACTTGTACAATCTAAACTTATCAAACAACAGTTTGAGAAGCTTGGCTTTGAAATGACTGATGATTATTTCTGGAATCAGATCCAGTACGATCAGATGTTTGCTCAGAATCAACAGTTCTTTGATGAGAAAGGTAATTTTAAAACTCAAGAGCTTAAAAAAGAAATTGAAACATTACAAAACACCAATCCTCAGGGATATACTCAGTGGTTGAAAACAAGAAAGACTATCGAGTACAGACTAATGGCAAGACAGGTGTTTACTAATCTTTCAGCAGGGATTACTACAGGTAAAAAAGAAGCTGAAGAATTGATGAAGCAGAGAGATCAGCTTGCAGATATCGACTTTGTAAAAGTAGATTATACGGCTTATCTTCAAAAAACAAAGATCAATGTTACTACACAGGATCTTGCTGATTACATCAAGAAGCACCCTGTAATGTTCAAAGCTGAGCCAAGCAGAAATATCGGTATCGTATTTTTCCCATCTAAACCAAGTGCAGCAGATGATGCAGCAGCTCTGAAAGAAATTACAAAATTATATTCAGGAGGTACAGATGCTAGTGGAGGAACTGAAAACTTCCAGAATACTAAAAACGATTCTATGTTTGTAGCAGCAAATTCTGATGCACCATTCAATCCTCAGTATTTGAATCCTGCTCAATTGCCTCCAACAATCAAAGATCAGATCACTGCAGCAGCAGTAGGTCAGACTTTTGGTCCTTATAAAGAACAAGATGTATATGTAGTTTCTAAACTGGTAGGTAAAAGACCTTCAGATTCTACTTTATCAAGACATATCCTTATTGCATTCAAAGGAAGCCCTGCAGGTGAAGGAGTTACTAGAACCAAAGAGCAGGCTAAGAAATTGGCAGACTCAATTGGGGCAATTGTAAAAGCTACTCCTGCTAAATTTACAGAATTCCTTAAGCTGTCAAGTGACCCGAATTCTGCAGCTCAGGGAGGTAGCCTTGGTTGGACAACACCAGAGACACCTTTCGTTCCGGAATTCCTTGCTTATCTTGCAAACAATCCTAAAGGAGCTACTGGAGTAGTAGAAACACAGTTCGGTTACCATATCATCAATATTGAAGATAAAAAATCAGGATCAATGGGGTATAAAGTTGCTAACCTTGTGAAAGCAATCAAACCTTCAGATGCTACTGAGGCTGAAACAGACAAAAACTCAAGAAAATTCATTCAGCAGGTTCAGGGGAAATCTTTCAACGATTTCGTGAACATTGCTAAGAAAGGAAACTATCAGTTTTCTAATCCAAAAGCAGCAAAAAGATTTGAAGGTCAGCTTCAGGGCTTAGGTACTGAAAAAGATGCTGATATCCTTGCATGGGCTTTTGATAAGAAAAGATCGAAAGGAGATACTGAATTATTTACAGTAGACGGAACAGGTGATAAAATTGTAGTGTATCTGAACGGAAAACAGGAAGCTGGTCTTGCAGATCCTGAATCTGTAAGAGATCAGATCGAAGTTATCGTTAAAAATAAACTGGCAGCCAAACAAATTTCTGATAAAATAGCAGCAGCAAAAGCTTCAAGCTTAGATCAGATTGCTAAATTGTTTGCCGCTCCAAAACAATCTGCTCAGGTGAACCTATTGAATCCTTCAGTAGCAGGTGCTATGGAACCTAAAGTTGCCGGTGCAGCATTCGGTGTTGCAAAAGGTAAACTTTCCAACCCGGTTGAAGGTGGAACAGGAGTTTATGTTTTGATCAAGAAGTCAGAAACTGTAAACAAACAGCCTGGAGATCTTAAGCAGTTTACAGAATCTCTTACTCAGAGAAATGCAGGAATGTTCGGACAGGCCTGGATGAAGAGTCTTCAGGACAATGCAGATATCGAAGATTACAGAATCGAGATCTGGAACAAGCTGGGAAATCAGCAACAATAAGAAATTCATTTCAATGATATAAAAAGCGACAAAATTTTTTGTCGCTTTTTTTGTATTTATGGCAGAATAATAAAGGAAAAGATTTATTTAAAATGTATTATATTTGCTTATTAGAAAAAAATTAGCAAGTGAAGTTCAGTAAAGAATTAAAAGCTGGTGTGATTGCACTTCTAGCTATCGTAGGCTTTGTGGTGTTGTTTCAGTTTATGAAAGGGAAAAGCCTTTTTACTACCGACAATATATTTTACGCAAAATATGACAATGTAGAAGGTCTGGCGCAGTCTGCGGCAGTGTCTATTAATGGTCTGAAAGTAGGGCAGGTAGATAAGATTATTCCTATCACCTCAAAAGATGGAAAGATTAATTTTGTCGTAAAAATTACCGTTGAAAACAAATTCGAATTTTCAAAAAACTCATCATTGGAGATCTTTGAACCGGGATTAATGTCCGGTAAAGAAATGAGAGTAAACCTTATGTATGGAGGACCGACTGCAAAAGACGGAGATACCTTAAAAGGAGCTTTCAAACTGGGAACATTGGGAAGTCTTTCTTCTCAGGTTGGTCCGGTAAAAGATCAGCTACAGGTGGTTTTGCATAGAGTAGACTCTTTAATGGCCAATGCCAATCAGGTTTTTGATGCTCAAAACAGAGCTGAAATAAAAGCTTTATTAGCCAACCTTAACAAAACAGTAGGAGCGTTGCAGTCTACAGCAGGAAGTGTAAATACACTGGTAGGGCACAATGATCCAAAACTTCAAAAAGTGCTGGATGACGCAAGTCTTACGATGCAGAGTGGAAAAGTAACTTTAGATAAGTATGGAAATCTGGCTCAGAGCATTGATACGAAACAGTTGAATGCTACAATTGCCAATTTGGATGCTACCGTTGGAAAATTGAATCAGGTGATTGGAGGTATTGATAAAGGAGAAGGAAGCTTAGGTAAACTGATGAAGGACGATCAACTGTACAACAACCTGAATTCAGCTTCTTCCAATCTGAATACATTAATCGAAGATATGAAAGCGAATCCGAAGAGATATATCAACTTCTCGGTTTTCGGTAAAAATAACAAAGACTAATATGCCTTATGCAGTACATCGATAACATTATTTTCCTGATTTTATTAGTGGCGGGATTTGGGCTGTTTGCCAAAAGTCTCCAGAAGATCTATAGAAATATCAGGTTAGGTCACGAAATCAATAGAAACGACAGAAAAGGAGAGCGCTGGGAAACGATGGCCCGTGTAGCCATGGGACAGAGTAAAATGACAGCACGTCCTGTTGCAGGAATTTTACACCTTTTTGTATATGTAGGTTTTGTGATTATTAATATTGAATTAATAGAAATTGTTGTTGATGGAATATTTGGGACCCACCGCTTTTTATCAAGCATTTTCGGGCATACCTTCTATAGTTTCTTTACTGCAACATTAGAAGTGCTGGCACTTTTAGTGGTGGTTGGGGTTGTCATTTTCTTTATCCGTAGAAATTTTTACGGAGTGAAGAGATTGACGATGAAAGAACTTTTCGGTTGGCCAAAAAATGATGCCAATTGGATTTTGATTATTGAATTCGCCTTAATGATGGCTTTCTTTATGATGAATGCTTCAGATTTTATTTTACAATCAAGAGGTGTTTTACCGGAGCACGGAAGCTTCCCGATCAGTGAGATGACGTTTGTTCCGTTCTTGGAAATCTTCAGCTTTGATAGCGGATTTTTAATGTTCACAGAAAAAGCTGCATGGTGGTTCCACTTTGTAGGGATTCTTTTCTTCATGAACTATCTTTATTATTCAAAACATTTACATATTATCCTGGCATTTCCAAGTACATGGTATGCCAATCTTGATAAAAAAGGAAAATTCAACAACCTTGAGTCTGTAACAAAGGAGATCAAATTAATGATGGATCCTAATGCAGATCCGTATGCTGCTCCGGCTGAAGGAGCTGAGGCTGATGTCCCTTCTAAATTTGGAGCCGAAGATATTTTTGATCTGAATCAGGTACAATTGCTGAATGCTTATTCATGTACAGAATGCGGACGTTGTACTTCTGTTTGTCCGGCTAATATTACCGGTAAAAAACTTTCTCCGAGATTGATCCTGATGAAAACCAGAGACCGATTGGAAGAAGTAGGACGAAACATTGATCAAAACGGAAAATTCGTTGATGACGGTAAAAAACTGTTGAACGATTATATTACAAAAGAAGAACTTTGGGCTTGTACCACATGTAATGCATGTACGGAAGCCTGTCCGGTATTGCTTGATCCGCTTTCCATTATTTTTGAAATGAGAAGATTCCTGGTGATGGAACAGTCTGCTGCTCCACAGGAACTGAATCTGATGATGACAAACGTGGAAAACAATGCCGCTCCATGGCAGTACAACCAGGCTGACCGTCTGAACTGGGCAAACGAAAATTAATGTAACAATGTAAATAATGTAACGATGTAACAATCATTGGTAAACTGTTACATTGGTATATTGATAAATTTGATTTAGAATGGATTTCACTATAAAAACAATGGCAGAATATGCTGCCGAAGGAAAAGCCCCTGAAGTTTTATTTTGGGTTGGATGTGCGGGAAGTTTTGATGACCGTGCTAAAAAAATTACGAAAGCATTTTGCAAGATATTAAATAAAATAGGAGTTGAATTTGCAGTTCTGGGACAGGAAGAAAGCTGTACCGGAGATCCTGCAAAAAGAGCCGGAAACGAATTTGTATTCCAGATGATGGCACTTACCAATATTGAAGTATTGAATGCTTACGAAGTAAAGAAAATCGTAACGGCTTGTCCGCACTGTTTTAATACCCTTAAAAATGAATATCCAAGCCTTGGCGGACACTTTGATGTGGTACACCATACTCAGTTCCTTAAAACCTTAATGGAAGAAGGAAGACTGAAGATTGAAGGAGGTGCATTCAGAGGGAAAAAAATTACTTTCCATGATCCATGTTATCTGGGACGTGCCAATGACGAATATGAAGCTCCAAGAATGCTTCTGGAGAAACTGGACGCTGAGCTTGTAGAAATGAAACGCTGCAAGACCAATGGTCTTTGCTGTGGAGCAGGTGGTGCACAGATGTTTAAAGAACCTGAAAAAGGAAAGAAAGACATCAATATTGAAAGAACGGAAGAAGCTTTATCTTTTGAACCTAAGGTAATTGCTACAGGGTGCCCTTTCTGTAATACCATGATGACGGATGGTGTAAAACATTTTAACAAAAATACAGAAGTTGCCGTAAAAGATATCGTTGAACTTCTTGCTGAAGCAGAAGACTTATAATTGAAATCTTATACAGGCTTATGAAGCTGAAATGGAGACTCTCCTTTTTGTTTATCATTTCGATACTTGCTCTTCTTACATTCTGGAATTATCAGAACAGAGTGTATGACTGGGATATGCCGGGCTATATGGGATGTATGTATACTTCCGAGTTCCCGGATTCTCCTGATAAAGTTAGAATCCTTACGTATGAGGAAATAAAAAAAGAGGCTCCCGCAGAACATTATACGGACATTATCGGAATAAAGCAATGGGACATTCCCAGGCAGTATTTCGTAAAAAATACACAATCTTTTACAGAACAATTACCCTATTTTCAGATCAAAGTAGGGTATATTCTTGTGATCACCCTGTTTTATAAACTTGGGTTTACAGCACCAATGGCCGTATTGTTTACCAGTCTTATTTCTTACTTTTTTTCAGGAATATTATTATTTTATATTCTAAAACTCCTGTTCCCGAAAAAATACTGGCTTGCTATCGTATTAACCATTGCAGCAATGCTTTTGCCACCAATGACGTACATGTCAAGGGTCTCTACACCGGATATGTTTATTTTTCAGTTTATGCTGATCTTTATTATCGGTTTACTTAAAAAATGGAGCAAATGGGCCATGTTTGTACTTCTGTTTGGGATTACCTTTATACGGCCGGATTATATTACATTCACCCTGACTTACATTGTCGCTGTTTTCTTTTTTCATTATTTTCAGGAAAAGAAAATTGATGTTTCTTTTATTGTACAGGGAATAGTTCTTCTGGTCATGTATCTGGCCATCATTAAGTTTTATCATTATCCGGGATGGAAAGATCTCTTTTATGACACTTTTATCGATAGAAGACCTATTATTTCAACACATCCGATAGACGTTAGTCTAATGGACTATCTCAGTATCATTTACATCAAGATTATTTATTTCAAAAAGGTAACTTTATCCTTAGCCATTATGATGGGAATTATCTTCTGGCGTTCCAAAGATGCATGGGTAAGAATGATTTCCATTCTTTTCGTGGTGAATGTCTATATCAAGTTCTTCTTCTTTCCGCAGTCTGCTGCATTAAGGTTTTTCTTTCCATTCATTTTTCCCCTTTTCATTATGACGCTCTATGTGTTGAGTAAAAAATACAATGATCTTAAACTCGGGAAAATTGCGTAATTTTGTATTTAAGATGATAAGGATATTCAATCAGCGTTAAATTGATGTTCTGGTCAGTGATCAGAATTTATTATACTTGATAAGTCCTTGAAAAATAAATATTTACATTATGAAAATCGAAGAATCTAATATTGTAGAAACCAACGACTACAGAGTCATTATATACCCGGCTTCAAGACCTTTCGAAACAAAAGAAGCAAAAGCCATTACGGAGAAACTATTTGATTTCCTTGCAACGTGGGCTGCTCATGGAAAACCCCTTTCTTCTTCCTTTAAAATTGAGAAGAATCAGTTTATCATCGTGTGTGTGGATGAAGAAAAGGAAATGGCTTCAGGATGCAGCATTGATGCTTTGGGAAAGGTGATGAGAGAAATTGATGAAGAATATCAATTAGGCCTTTTTGATAGGATGAAAGCAAGCTTTGTGGAGAATGGTGAAGTGAAGACTTTAAAATTAATTGATTTTAAAACAAAGTTGAGAAACGGAGAACTTGCAGAAGATATCCAGGTTTTTGACTTCTCTAAAAATACGTATCTTGACTTTTTAAGCCACTTCCTTCTTCCTTTGGAGAAGAGTTGGGCGGCTTCTATAAAATAATCGCTGTAAAGCTGATACAAAAGAATAATCATAAAGTGGAAAATATATTTCCACTTTTTTGTTTTAATGTATATTTGTATAGATTCGAGCAGTGACTAATGCCTAAAGTACTTTTTTTAACGACTTCCCACAGCTATAATGATGACCGTATTTTTTATCATCAGGCGAAAGCTCTTAGAGATAATGGGTATGAAGTGAAAATATGCAGTTTATATGCAGAGTATAAAGGCTATATAGAAGGGATTGAAATAGAATCTTTTGCCATTCTGGAAGAAAGTATAGAAACTAAAATGGAAACTTTCCAGAAAGTTTGCAATACCTTTCATCCCGAATGTATCATTTGTTCTGAACCATTGGCTGTTGTAGCGGTAAAGAAATTTGTAAAAGAGCATAAGATAAGTTGTATCTATGACGTTACAGAATGGTATCCTTCCATGTCAATGCTTCAAAAATACAGGTTTCCGGCTAGCATTTTTCAGGCCATAAAGTTTTCTCTTATTCAGTTGTATGCCGGATTTTTAAGTACTCATTTCATTTTTGGTGAAACCACGAAAAAGTTTCCTTTAGCATATTTTTTTGGATTTAAAAAACAGATCGTTGTTCCTTATTATCCAGATTCTATTTACATCAATGAAAGTATAAAGCAACTCGATCCGAACGTCATCAAGTTATGCTATACCGGTCAGATTTCTAAAGATAAAGGAATTGAAAATTTCTTTAAGGCAATAGACAGGCTTCGTCAAAAACTGCCTGCACTCCATATCAGGATTCTGATTATTGGCTCAACGGTACAGGAAAGCGATGAATTCTACTTTTCATCATTATTGAAGAGCTATTCTTTTGATGATATTGAGATCAGAAAACCAACAAGTTTTGAAACATTTACAGAAGCATTTGCTGATGCGGATCTATGTTTTGATCTCAGGGAAATTAACTTTGAAAATAACTATTCTCTGCCAATAAAATTGTTTTACTTTATGGGAGCAGGAAAACCCGTCATTTATTCAAATTTGAAAGGAATCCGGAAGCATATGGGAGAGCTTTCGTTTGGTAGCCTGGTAGAGCCTCATAATGCTGAAGAAGTCTCAGAAGTGATCATTAATTATATCAGGAATCCTGAATTGTATCATTCCCACGCACTCAATGCACGAAAAGAATTTAAAGAAAAATATAATTGGGAACTCATAAAAGATTCCTTCGTTGATTTTGTAAAAAAATCTATTGATAAATAATCACCATGCAGCTTACTATCATTAAAACATTTGTCTCACGCTTTCTTATTCTGATCCTGAGTTTCGGCCTGGTGATCTATTCTACGAATATGTGGGGAAGTGAGGGTAAGGGAACCATTTCTATTGTGGTGGCCAATGCTGCAGCAGTAAGCTTTTTCAGCAGTATCTTTTCCGGAAGCAGTGCGTCTTATTTCGCATCAAGGTTTAAAATAGAAAAGGTTTTATTGTATGCCTATCTGTGGTCTCTTTTGACAGGGCTTTTGATCCCGTTTTTATTCAGTATAGCTTCTATCCAGGGTGAATATCTGTTGTATCTGATCGGAATATCTGTTTTTTCTTCACTTTTATCTACCAATATCAGCTTGTTTATTGGAACACAGAATATTAAAAGATTTAATGTGTATACTGTTTTACAGCAACTGGTCCATATTATCTTTATAGGAATATTGGTGTATGGGTTTAGAAAGAAAGATGTTACTGTGTATTTTCTTGCACAGATCGGGTGTCTGGCGCTTCTTTTCCTCACTAGTTTCTTTCAGATTATCAAAAAATGCAATATTTCTGAAATATCATTCTGTAAAGAGGTAGGAAGAAATATGTTTGAATATGGCTGGAAAACTCAATTGAGTGCTTTTGTTCAGTTTTTGAATTACAGGCTTTCGTTTTATTTCTTAGAATATTTTGAAGGCATCGCCAGTGTTGGAATATTTTCTATCGGAGTTACTTTTTCAGAAGCTATATGGACTATTACCCGCAGTATTGCAGTGATTCTATACTCGGATGTTGTCAATAGTAAAAGCAAGGAAGAATCTATTGAGAAAACCAAAGAATCTTTAAAGCTGACCTTTTTTCTGATGATTGGTTTTGTGCTGGGAATCATTATCATACCCTCTCAGGTTTACGAGATGATTTTCGGAAAAGAATTCAGAGATACCAAAGAAATCATGCTCCTTTTATCGCCGGGAATTTTTGCTATTGCGGTAAGTGATATGGTGGGACATTACTTTTCAGGAATGAGAGAACTGAAAATTCTTAATGTCAAATCAATTGTAGGCCTTGTGGTTACCGTTGTATTTTCTTTCATTGCAATACCAAGATGGGGAATTATAGGCGCTTGTGTTGCTACTACATCGTCCTATTTTGTTTCTGCTTTTCTGTTGTTCAGAAAGTTTTATAATTCTACTCCGTTTACTTTGAAAGACTATATGATTACAAAAGAAGAAATACAGCTTTTAAAGCAAAAATTTGTTAAGAAATAATTACTTCAGAGCTCCCCTTACCATAATGTCATTTTTCCTATTTTTACATATCTATTAATCCTTTACTATGTGCGGAATCACCGGTTATTATTCATTTCATAAAAGTATTTCCTCAACAAATATTCTGGAAATGAATCAGGCGATCAAACACCGCGGGCCGGATGATGAAGGATTCTGGTTATACAGTGCTGATCAGGGAATTTCTTTTTCAGGGAATGATTCCACGCAAAAAATTAAAGAACAGTTTCCGGTTTTACAGGATATAAATTCAGATATTGCCCTGGGTTTCCGTAGATTATCCATTATTGATCTGTCTGAAAAAGGGCATCAGCCTATGCTCTCAGAAAATGAGCAGATCATTATTACCTTTAACGGAGAGATCTATAATTTTAAAAAATTAAGGAAAGAACTTGAATCTTTAGGGTATTCTTTCCACAGTACTTCAGACACTGAAGTTATTCTCAAAGCTTACCAAGAGTGGGGAAACTCTGCTTTTGCAAAACTGGATGGAATGTTTGCAATCTGTATCGTAGATCTTATCTCACAAAAACTGATATTGGTAAGAGATAGAGTGGGGATGAAACCTCTTTTTTATCATCACAGTAAGGATGGACTGGTTTGGGGATCAGAAATAAAAATATTACTGAAAAATGAACTGGTAAAAGCTGAAATCAACTGGAATGGAGTCTATACGAATTTTCTTTTTCAGACAACATTGGCTCCGCAAACCTGTTTTCAGCATATTTTTTCCCTGGAACCGGCTTCTTTTATGACTATTGATTTAAAGGATTATAAGATCTCCAAAGAAAAATTCTGGAAATTACCTTCACCGCTTTCAAACGATATTTCCGAAGAAGAAGCGGTAAAAAAAATAGATGAACTTCTTTCTGAAAGTATTTCTGAACAATTATATGCGGATGTTCCTGTGGCTATTATGATGAGTGGTGGAATTGATTCTACCTTAATTGCTTCAAAATCAAAATCTTTTAATGCTAATATCAATACATATACTATATCTTATCCATTTTCTGAAGAAGAGGTAAAAAATGCATCTCTGGCAGCAAAACATTTTGGAGTTCCGCATGAGATAAAAAAAGTAAATGATGACGAGGCATTAGAAGACCTTAAAGAAAATATTCAGCATTTTGAAGAGCCTTACAGCAGTTTTGAAGTCTTAATCAATGCGGCAAAATACGCTCATGATAAAAACTTTAAAGTTGTATTAAGCGGAAATGGAGCTGATGAACTTTTTGCCGGCTATTCCCATACGCTAAAGCTGAATAAATGGCTTCTGATGAGGAATTTCAATTTTGTAAATCCTTTTATTTTTACAAAAGATAAATTTTCACAACGGGTAAAAAATTATTTCTCCCAGGATCATATGTTTGATTTTTTCAGACAAAGCCAGATCAGTATGAGACCGTTGGAAGTTAAAAGTCTTATAAACCCCGATATTTATGGTAAAATAGATTTACATCTTTCAAAATACCACCTTTCAGAAGCAAAAAACTATGCCGGGTATTTTGAATATGACATGAAATATTCACTCTCTTCCCACCATGTTTTCCGGGATGATCTGAGTGCCATGAAATACAGCGTGGAATTCCGTTATCCTTATCTGAGTAACAGCCTGATAGATTATGTATCTGTACTTCCACAGAATATCAGATTTAATGGAGTTCAGAATAAACCTCTATTACGTAAAACCGCTGAAAAATATCTTCCTCAGGCAGTTTTGAATATGCCTAAAAAAGGATTTTCATTTCCTGTCAGTCATTTCATTAAAAACGAAAAAAGAGTAAGAGACTTTATCGTTGAAAATCTTGAAAGCTTAAAAAAGAGAAATTTCTTTAATGCTGCAGTGATTGATGAGTGGTGGAATCATCAGGAACATGAGTATGATTGGGTGAAAATATGGCAGCTGGTTACCTTTGAGCTATGGTATCAGAAATATTTTGAAGAATAAAGAAGCAGTCTAAAGATTAATATTTTACCTTTGTATTATGATGAAATATTTTTGGGGCATATTGGTTGCAGTTTTCGCACTTATCAGTTGTAAAAATGATGATGATTCTTTGCAGAGAATAGATCAGGAGCTGAATATTTATATGAAAAACAGTGCGGGTCAAGATCTTCTGAACAGTAAACTTACAGGATCTTATACGGGATATTCCGTGAATGATATTTTTGGAACGAAAGATATTTCTCCGGTAAGTATTTCGTTAAAAACGTCACCCGAGTCATTATACTATATGGAATATCTTGCAGGAGCAAAAAGAAGAAGACTGGATTCTATCAGCCCGGATCAACCAGGTACAGGAACTTCTTACCATTCCAAAATGTTGATTACTTTTACAAAGAGTACCAATGTTAGTGATAATGTTACCGGGACATTGGAAGTTCAATATCGTAATACTCCTACGGCTTTTCAGGTTTCAAAGGTTTTGTATGACGGAAATGAAGTGTTTTCAAAAGATGCTGATGCACCTACTTCAATAAATACCGTTACGATCACAAAATAATTTTTAAATTTGTATAATTGTTAGCTTATTATGAGCTAAACATCTAATATTTAACATCTAAATAAAATGTTACAAGTCAATTTTTTGCGCGACAATAAAGAACGCGTTTTAGAAGGTCTTAAGAAAAGACAATTCAAAAATCTTGAGTTGGTAGACGAGGCTATCGCTGCCGACGACGAAAGAAAAAGAATCCAGTTTGAACTAGATTCCCAGCTTTCCGAAATCAACAAAATTTCGAAAGAAATCGGACTTTTGATGAAAGAAGGGAAAAAAGAAGAAGCGGAATCTGCAAAGTCTAAAACAGCACAATACAAAGAGTCGAGCTCAGAATTGAAATCCCAGTTAGAAGGTAAAGAAAACGACTTACTGAATATTCTGTACCTGCTTCCCAATATTCCGAATGAATTGGTAAAAAGCGGAGCTTCTGCTGATGATAACGAAATCATTTTCCAGTCTCATCCGGTAGAAGGTCTTGGTGAAGGAGCTATTCCTCACTGGGAACTGGCGAAGAAGTACAACCTTATTGATTTTGAATTAGGGGTTAAAATTGCCGGTGCAGGTTTCCCTGTGTATTTAGGGAAAGGGGCAAGATTACAAAGAGCTTTGGTTCAGTATTTCTTAGATAAAAACGTAGAAAAAGGATATACAGAAGTAAATCCTCCTCACGTTGTCAATGAAGCATCTGGTTTTGGAACCGGGCAGCTGCCGGATAAAGAAGGACAGATGTATTATATCAATGAAGATAAATTATACCTGATTCCTACTGCTGAAGTGCCTGTAACAAACCTTTACCGCGATGTATTATTTGACGAGAAAGATCTTCCGATTAAGAATACAGCTTTCTCTCAGTGCTACAGAAGAGAAGCGGGAAGCTATGGTGCTCACGTAAGAGGATTGAACCGTCTTCACCAGTTTGAAAAAGTAGAAATCGTAAGAATTGAAAAACCGGAAAATTCTTATGCTGTTTTGGAAGAAATGGTAGAGCATATCAAAGAAATCCTTACCGATCTTGAACTTCCGTTCAGAGTTTTAAGGCTTTGCGGTGGTGATACAGGTTTTGGATCTGCAATGACTTATGATTTTGAAGTTTGGAGTGCCGCTCAGGAAATGTGGCTGGAAGTAAGCTCTGTTTCGAATTATGAAACATTTCAGGCCAATAGACTGAAATGCCGTTACAAAGGAGATGGTAAATCTCAGTTGGTTCATACCTTAAACGGATCAGCAATGGCATTACCAAGAATTATGGCCGCATTGCTGGAGAATAACCAGACAGCGGAAGGAATTAAGCTTCCTAAGAAGATTGCAGAATATGCGAGATTTGATGTTATTAACTAAGAGAATATTTTGATTAAGTATATAAAAAACCACCGATCTCCGGTGGTTTTTGTTTTTTATTCTGTAACGATGGTAATCTTTTTATCTTCGTTTTTGAGTTTTGTATCTTTATCATAAATGGCTTTCAGATCATAGTCTATTCTTATGGAATGGTCGTCAATCTGTTTTACCCAGTCATGTTTACCTGAAATGGATTTTATTTTATTTTCAAATTTTAAGGTTGTACCAATATTTTTGAAAAACATTACCATCATACCGGCTACTTTCTCAGCTTCTTCCTTTGAACTTTTGGTCTTTACAGCCTCTTCAATACTTCTAAGATTAAAATTTTCTGTATCAATAGTGAGCGTTTTTCCATCCCAGTTATTATAAATATTTTGATCTAAAGGGATTTTTTCAGTCTTTGTAAAACTTTTCAAAACCAAATAATCTTCGGGAGTAAAATGTTCCATTTTAAAAGAAAATCCTGCCAGCTTGTTGTCCTCCTTTGTGGATTTCATGAAAACTTTTTTCATGATTCTGATGGAGTCCGGATTTTCGGTTTTTAACTTTCCTTCTTTTTTGGCAAGATCATACATGCTTGTCCAGGTAGTCGGAAGCCTGTCCATTTCCCCAAATTCCTTCTGCTTTAATGAATCCGGTGTCATCGCCATCATTTCAGCCATAAACTCTCTTGTATCAATATCGGTGACAGAAGAGGAGGCTGCATCTTTATGATAGACAATTTCAGAATTGATACTGCAGGATTGCAATATAAAAAGACTGATCAGAAATAAGATGATGGTTTTCTTCATAATAGATTTAAATACAAATTAATGGCAGTTAACAGCTCCGTTCGGATCTTTAATAATTGTCATGGCTTCCGCTTTCGGAGAAACATACGGTATTCCCAGCTCAAGACCCCTCAGAATGAATAATCCTCCCAAAATAATCATAATTACCGGAACGGCTTTTAAAACTTTTACTCTGAAGGCCTGATTCATCAGATTTCCGGCCAGAACGATAGCAAACATGAACGGAAGGGTTCCCAAACCAAATAAAGCCATATACAAAGCTCCCTGCCATATTCCTCCTCCTGCAAGGCTGGCGGTAAGTGCCATATACACCATTCCGCATGGTAAAAAACCATTTAATAAGCCTGTTGTAAATCTTGAACGGTAATCTGCTTTCTGAAGAAGTTTTCCCAGGTTCATTTTTACGCTGTACAGAAATTTGGAGAGAAAAGGAATTTTTGAAGCAAAATCCTTTCCGCCAAATGAAAATACAGCCATAATAATCAGGAGAACTCCTGCTGTTATAGTAAGATATTTCTGGAAGCCTGCCATTTCAAATCCCTGCCCGATAATTCCGAGAAGTGCACCCAATAATGAATAGGTGAAAATTCTTCCGAATTGATAAGTAAGGTTCTGAAGATAGAAATTAGCAGTCTGTTTTTTGGTTAATCCCATCGATAATGCAATAGGTCCGCACATTCCGATACAGTGAAATCCGGAAGCAAAGCCTAAAGCAATAGCCGATACAATAAGTCCTATTTCCATATCACATCATAATCCATTCGGTAGTCTGTTTTATCTTTTGTCCAGCTTAATCTTAAGGTGTAGTTTCCTACTTTCAATACCTGTGCAGGAATTGTGAAAGACTGGCTGGCATCAAGCTGAACAGATTTTTTAATGTCTAAATTCTGGTCGTCGGTTCTGTTTAAAACAAATTTTACCGTAGTATTGGAGTTATTATATTCTTTAGGAAAAGTAATTGTAATGCCTTTAGTATCCTGGCTGTATGCAGGTTTTTCCTGAAGATCATCTGCTTTTTTCTTAGCATCAATCACATCCTGGTACTTCAACTCTTCTTCGTAATAATTATCGGTTACCATTTCAGAGTTCTTCTGCCCGTTCGGGAAAAGAAACATCATGGATAATATAAAAACTATAAATGCTAATAATGCAATTACAACACCATGTCCCCAACTAAAGTTCTTCATTTTTTTCTAATTAAAATTGCAGTTTAAAAGGTCCTTCAAAATAAGTCTGGTATGAATCAATCAGTTTACCTTTCATATCATAAACACCGATAGTAATATTCTGTTTAGAGAGTTTCATATCATTTTCCGGGAAGCTGATATTGATGGTTCCCTTGGAAATTTTATCTCTGTCTACCTGAATCTTACTCGATGCACTATAGGTAATTTCACCATGTGCCGGATCTATCACTTTGATGGTAACGATTTTTTTCTCGTTCGTTTTATTAAGGAATGTATAATTATAAGTATTGGTAATTTTACCGTCTCTTACAAAGAATGTACTTCCCGCAGGTTTGATGAATTTAGCCTCCATCTCACCACGGCTGTAAAGAAGATATCCTAAGAATCCTACAAGAAGGAAAAGGAATATAGAGAAACCTTTCATTCTTCCTGTAAACTTGAACTGAGTTTCTTTTTCAATTTCGTTTTCAGAAGCATAGCGGATCAATCCTTTTGGAAGACCTACTTTTTCCATTACTTCATCACAGGCATCAATACACGCAGTACAGTTGATACATTCCAGCTGTTGTCCGTCTCTGATGTCAATTCCGGTAGGGCATACCACTACACACTGGTGGCAATCGATACAATCTCCTTTTCCGGCAGCTTTTCTGTCTTCACCTTTTCTCCATTTAGATCTGTTTTCTCCTCTTTTGAAATCATAGAATACGTTGATAGTATCTTTATCAATCAATACTCCCTGAAGTCTACCGTAGGGACAAACCAATGTACAAACCTGCTCTCTGAACCATGCAAATACAAAGTAAAATGCAGCGGTAAGAAGAATCATTACAATAAAATTGGTAGGATGTGCAAATGGTCCTTCACCAACAATTTTAAATACTTCTTCATATCCTACAATATACATGAACATGAAGTGAGTGATCACCAATGAAATGATAATATAAACAGTCCATTTCAAACTTCTTTTCCAGATCTTTTCACTGTTCCACTCCTGTCTGTCCAGCTTCATCTGCTTATTTCGGTCTCCTTCAATCAGATATTCGATTTTACGGAAGATCGATTCCATAAAAATTGTCTGAGGGCAAATCCACCCGCAGAAAATTCTTCCGAACGCAATCGTAAAAACAATAATAAAGATTAAAGAGGCGATAGCACCCAAAGTAAGGATAAAGAAGTCCTGTGGATAGAAAGGCTGTCCAAAGATGAAAAACTCCCTGTCTATTACATTAAACATCAGTAATGGGTTACCATTGATTTTGATGAACGGTAATGTAAAATAAATAATTAATAGTAAATAGCTTACAATGTTTCTGTAGTTGGTGTATTTCCCTTTTGGTTTCCTAGGAAATACCCATCTTCTTTTTCCGGATTGCTCCATTGTCCCTATAGAATCTCTGTAAGTCTCAGGGTCCAGAACCTGTCCCTGTCCGCCGCGTACTTCTATTTCTTCTATGTCTGACATATGTAATAGGTTTTAAAAAAGAAAAAACATAATTCGTTACTATTTTAATCTAATAACAAATTATGTTTCTTCATATATTTTCTAATTTTTTTAAATTATTCTTTTTCCCAATGTGCTTCAGTTCCCTGAGGAGCTGCTCCTCCCTGAGCTGGAGTCACTGGTGGTTGTTCCTGGTTGATGTGATATACATACGCTGCAATCTTCTCAATCTCTGCACCTGAAACTTCTCCGTTCTTACCGAATGCTCTCATCGCAGGGTTAGTAGGAGAACCATTCCAGTCCATATGGAATACGTTTTTGAATAACGTTTTCTCAGGCTGGTTGATCCAGTAGTTATCAGTAAGGTTGGGTCCGATACCTCCACTACCATCTTCTTTGTGGCAAGATGCACAGTTTGTTTTGAATAATTCTTTACCTTCTGCAATATTATCCGCTGAATACTTAGCGGTTTCAATAGTTACAGGAGGCTGAGATTTCTGGTATTCTTCAATACTTGCCAACTGCTCTTTATATTCTTTTTCATATTCGCTTAACGGGTGAGCGAAGTCTGTGAAAGAGTATGCTGCAATATATACAATACAAAAAGCGGTCCCAAAATAGAATAAACCTACCCACCATTTCGGTAATTGGTTATCCAACTCCATGATTCCATCGAAACCGTGGTCGATAAGGATATCCTTTTCTTCAGAAGCAGATTGCTTTTTGAATGCACTTTGGTACAATCTTTTGAAATAAGGAACTTTCTTTTCAGCTAAATAAGCTGCCTTTTCTTCAGGAGATAATTTCTTGAATTTGTTGTTCTCGATAAGGTCTCCGATTGCTCCATGAATGTAAGCAAGGATCCCGGCGATTACAACAGTTCCCCAGAAGTAAGGTGAAGAAAGGAACGCGTAGCTCTGTACAAATAAATAATAAAAAACTATTAAAAGTCCGATTATTATTAAGATGTTTATAACAACAGGTGTTCTTTGTTTCATAAAAAATAGTTTAATTTTTTAAATTAAAATCGTCATCTTCATCATCCCCAAGAGGTGCCTCTTCTTCTTCTTTGTAATATTTTTTAGGTCTGCTAAAAACATAGATTACCAAAGCGATGAAGAACAGCATAAAGAAAATCAGAGCCAGCGTCTGGTAGAAACCAGCGTTTTCTGTATTGGATAATATATCTTTAAAATTCTGAGGAATCATAGTATGAACCTTTTAATGTTTTTTAGTTATTACTTGCTGTTTTGATTTCAGTTGTTTTGATATCCGTACCTAATCTCTGAAGATAAGAAATAAGAGCTACAATTTCTTTTTTCTCTAGTTCTCCCTGAGGTCTCTTAGCATACGCCTGCTTAAGGTCATTAGCTTCAGAGAAGATATCTTTCACAATTTTTGCCGATTGGTTGTTAGCCCATTTATCCGCAGAATCGATTTCAGCCTTAGTATAAGGTACATCGAATACATTCTTCATCAGCTTCATTTTGTCTACCATCTTAGTTCTGTCTAAGTCAGTAGCAATTAACCATGGGTAACGAGGCATGATAGAACCTGCAGAAGTAGATCTTGGGTTGTACATGTGCTTGTAGTGCCAAGAACTTGGGTTTTTACCACCTTCTCTATGTAAATCCGGTCCTGTTCTCTTAGAACCCCATAGGAATGGTCTGTCGTATACGAATTCTCCAGCTTTGGAGTATTGTCCGTTTTTACCGTTGAATCTTGTAATCTCATCTCTGAACGGTCTGATCATCTGAGAGTGACAAGCGTTACATCCTTCACGGATATAGATATCTCTACCTTCAAGTTCCAGCGGTGAATAAGGCTTCACAGCAGAAATCGTAGGTACACTTTTCTTAAGCGATAGTGTAGGGATGATTTCAATTGAACTACCGATTGATATCGTGATGAAAGATAAGATCCCTAATAATACCGGAGTTCTTTCCAGCCAAAGGTGAGTACCTTCTCCTTCTTTTCTGTTTTTGCTGATGTTTGCCAACGCTGGAGCTTCAGCAGGAACTTCTTTCTGGAATGATCCTTTTCTTACTGTAGCGATTACGTTTACAATCATTAGGATAGATCCTGAGATATAGAATAAACCTCCTACGAATCTCATTTTGAAGTAAGGAATAATTGCCGTTACCGTATCCAACCAGTTTTTCCATAATAATGTTCCATCCGGATTGAATTGTTTCCACATTAATCCTTGTGTAAATCCTGAAATATACATTGGAACTGCATAGAAGATAATTCCTAAAGTACCTAACCAGAAATGCCAGTTAGCTAATTTTACAGACCAAAGTTTTGTTCTCCACATAATTGGTACCAGATAATAGATAACCCCGAATGCCATGAAACCATTCCATCCAAGAGCTCCTAAGTGTACGTGACCGATAACCCAGTCTGTAAAGTGACCAATTTTGTTGATGTTTTTAGTTGCCAAAAGCGGTCCTTCAAACGTTGCCATACCATAACAGGTAACAGCTACTACAAAGAACTTAAGGATAGGATTTTCTCTTACTTTATCCCAAGCTCCTCTCAGCGTAAGAAGACCATTTAACATACCTCCCCATGATGGTGCAATAAGCATGATAGAGAACCCTGTTCCTACCGCCTGAGCCCAAGCTGGAAGAGCTGTATACTGAAGGTGGTGAGGACCAGCCCAGATATATACGAAAATTAATGACCAGAAGTGAATAATAGACAGCTTATAAGAGAATACCGGTCTGTCTGCAGCCTTCGGAAGGAAGTAATACATTAAACCTAGAACCGGAGTTGTCAATACGAATGCAACCGCATTGTGTCCATACCACCACTGTACAATCGCATCTTTTACCCCTGCATATGCTGAATAAGATTTCCAGCCTGTGAAAGATAAAGGTACTTCAAGGTTGTTGAAGATGTGAAGCATTGCTACGGCAATCCAGGTACCGATATAGAACCAGATAGCTACGTAAAGGTGTCTTACTCTTCTCTTAGAAATAGTCAGGAACATATTGATACCAAAAATGATCCATGAGAATGCGATCAATATGTCGATCGGCCACTCGTGTTCAGCATATTCCTTAGAGGTGTTGATCCCCATAAAGAAGGTAACGAACGTAGCAACGATCATAAACTGCCAGGTCCAGAAATGTAACCAAGACAAGGTGTCACTGTACATTCTTGTTTTTAATAATCTCTGTAATGAGTAATAAATACCCGTGTAAACAATGTTACAAACGAATGCAAAGATTACGGTGTTGGTGTGCAGCATTCTGATTCTACCAAAACCAAATGCACCATGAGTGTTTATTAACCCCTCAATATTACCAGATGCCAAACTTTTAATGGTTGTATCATCCGTCCCGAAAAAGAATTCAGGTAATTCCGGG
The DNA here is from genome assembly GCF_003347605.1 of Chryseobacterium sp. KLBC 52. GTDB lineage: Bacteria > Bacteroidota > Bacteroidia > Flavobacteriales > Weeksellaceae > Chryseobacterium. Next base: position 25,744 of record NZ_QDFZ01000015.1, read on the forward strand.
TAGAAAAGCATTAATGCCGCCGTAAGCCCGAACGTAAATCCAATGAGACCGAAAACTAAGGTCGCATAAAGGAACGCACGGACAATACTATTGTCATAACTAAACTTCTGTGTTTCCATATCAACTATTCACTATTTTTCTCAATTTTTATTATTTTCTCCTATTTCTTTCTCGTCTTTATTTTTGTCGCCTGTTTCATCATTTTCTTTGACTTTTTCATCATCGAAAAGAATTCTGACAGCAGGAGATTCATCATCCTCAAACTGTCCTTTTCGGGCATACACTATAAATACGACCAAGAAAATCGCAGCTAAAGAAACACTGCAGAGGATCATTAAATATAGAATATCCATTGGACAACAAAATTAACCTATTTTCGGGGTTCAAATTTAGTGAAAAATAATGACATTCATCACGAAATGCCGATTTCAGCTAATTTAAAATCAGTCTAAATAAGGGCTTTTACGCCTGTTTTTTGAAATATTTGCGACCTAAAATCCAGGTTGAAAGTGTAGTAAAAGTAACCACTGTAATCGAACTGATTGGCATGATGATTGCAGCGAAGAGCGGATGCATATGCCCTGTAACAGCGTAACTTAAACCAACAATATTGTACAGAAAACTGATTATAAATGTCATTTTCACAATGGTAATAGAACCCTTACAAACGTTCAGGTAATTGTCCAGAGTAACTACTTTATCTCCATTCATAATCACATCAGAAGATGGGGTAAAACTGTTCGTATCGTCAGCAATGGCAATTCCTACATTACTTTGTTTTAAAGCACCTGCATCATTAAGGCCATCTCCAAGCATTGCAACTTTTAAGTGCTGATCCTGAAGGGATTTGATGTAGTTTAACTTGTCTTCCGGGCTTTGGTTAAAGGCCATTCCTTTGTAATTAGGAATAAGCTCTTTAAGCTGATTTTCTTCTGAGGAATTGTCTCCGCTCAGGATAAATATTTTGTAGTGGGTAAGTTTTGTGAAAAGATCTTTCAGCTTCGGACGGTATTCATTTTTAAAAATGAATTTTCCTAAATATTCTCCGTTTTTGCTGATATAAACCGCTGTTTCAAGGTTTTTAGGCTCCTGGTTGTTGTAGCGTGCAGAACCAACTTTATACAGATTTCCTCTTACACTTGCCTCGTATCCTTTTCCTGAAATTTCAACAAATTTGTCTACCGGGAAATACTCATCGTTCACTTCAATGAATTCGTACAATGATTTTGAAAGCGGGTGGTTGGAATTTTTTAATAAAGTCTTAATGTTCAGATAATCAAATTCATTGATCTCGGAACCTTCGTATTTTATATTTGATTTTTTTCTGTGGGTAATTGTTCCTGTTTTATCAAAAACAATCGTGTCCAGCTTAGCAATTTTTTCAATCGTTAAAGTATCTTTTACATAGAACTTATTTCGACCTAAAATCCTCATAATGTGACCGAAAGTGAACGGTGCAGATAACGCAAGCGCACAAGGACATGCAATGATCAGAATGGCTGAAATAACCTGGAACATCTTCTCCAGATCAATAAATGCCCAATAAGTTCCGGCAACAAGAGCAATGCCTAAAATGATGAATGTGAAGTATTTACTGATGTTGTTGGTTAACGTATCAAGTCCGGTTTCATGTTTCTTGAATGCTTCTTTGTTCCAAAGCTGAGTAAGGTAACTCTGGTCTACATCTTTGATAACTTCCAGTTCCAGAGATGATCCTATCTGCTTACCTCCTGCAAAAATTTTATCACCAGGCTGCTTGCTGATACTTTCACTTTCTCCGGTAATGAAACTGTTGTCAATATTTCCTTCTCCGTTGATCAGAATAGCATCTACCGGAATGATTTCCTGGTTTCTAACCAGAATTCGGTCTCCAACTTTTACCTCTGAAAGAAGAATGTTATCCTGTTTTCCTTCGAAGTCTACTTTCGTTACAGCAATCGGGTAGAAAGATTTGTAATCTCTGTCGTAGGAAAGAGCACTGTATGTTCTTTTCTGGAAAATTTTCCCGAGAAGCATAAAGAATAACAGCCCGCAAAGAGTGTCGAAATATCCTGGCCCATAATCTGTTACTACTTCGTAGATACTTCTTCCGTAGAGAACAAAAATTCCTAAGACAATCGGAACATCAATGTTGACGATTTTATTTTTTAATCCGTACCATGCAGATTTGTAATAGTCTGAAGCGGAATAAAATACAACAGGCGTTGCCAGAAGGAATATTAAAGTTCTGAATAAGCCTCTGTAATGTTCCATCCAATAATCTTCTCCTCCGATATATTCGGGAAAGGCAAGGAACATTCCGTTTCCAAAAGCAAACGCTGCAATGGCAAACTTTACCAGTAAAGATTTGTCAAGGTGATCTTCATTTTTATCAGCGGTTTCTAAGCTGATAACAGGTTTGTACCCAAGATTGGTTAAGAATTTAGCGAGTTCGCTTAATTTCAGATCGTTATGGTTGAAGGAGATCTGCAAGGTCTTTCTAGTGAAATTGACCTGAGAATATTTAATATGTTTGTTTAATGTATGAAGGCTTTCCAATAACCAGATACATGAAGAACAATGAATGACAGGGATTTTGAAAGTCACAAGACTGGTGCTTCCTTCAGAAAAATCAGTGACTTTTTCAAAGATTTCCGGTGTGTCCAGGTAATCAAATTGAGAAGAATTTTCATCATTCGGACGAATTCCTGCTCCTTTATTAAGCTCGTAGAAATTGCCTAAATGATTTAAATTTAGAATCTCGTAAACAGACTTACATCCATTACAACAGAAAGTCTTTTCATCAAATAAAATTCTCTCTTTTTCTATCCCTTGACCACAATGAAAACAGTTCTCGCTCACCCCATAAAATATTGAACTACAAAATTATAACAAATTTTTTTGTTTATCGCGTTAAAAAGTTCTATTTTTGTGATAAATATCATATAAAATGCCGCAGGAACAACAGATAGCAATTGAAGAGAGGTTCGCCAGAGTTTTTAATGATAAATCATTTAAAGAAAGACTTTCTAGCGCAGATTTTGAAAAATACATTAATGGCAAAAAGAAACTGAGTTTTCAGAAACATGATACCATTTTCGAGGATGGCGAAACTCCAAAAGGAGTTTTTGTTCTGGAAAAAGGGGCTGCCAAACTTTCGAAATCAGGAGCGTTCGGTAAAGATCAGATTTTAAGATTTATCAAAGAAGGAGATATCATCGGCTATCGTTCTTTGCTTTGCGGGGAAAATTTCCAGGCCAAAGCAGAAGCAATGACAGATATTGAATGTGTATTCTTACCTGCAGATATCTTTATGTATCTTCTGGAAGTAGATCCACAGCTGTCTTTCGTAATGCTTCAGAAAATCTCATACGAATTAGGAGAATCTTCCAATACCATCACTTTCCTTGCACAAAAAACCGTAAGAGAAAGACTGGCAGAAATTCTTTTGCTTTTGGAACAGAAACTGGGAGTAGATCCTGAAGGCTTTATCAAGATTTCCTTAACGAGAGAAGAAATTGCCAATATCATCGGTACTGCTACAGAAAGTGCCATCCGTCTGATCTCGGAATTCAAACAGGATAGCCTGATTGAAGTAGATGGAAGAAATATCAAGATTTTAAATCACGACAAACTCATGAAACTCGGTCACGTAGTTTTATAAATCATACAAAAACTTAAGTCGGCTCAAGGCCGACTTTTTAACTTTTAAAAATAGATAAATTATGTCTGTTCACTCTGAAATTAAAAAAGTTACAACTGAAACCTTGCGTAAAATGAAATTCGACAAGGAAAAAATAACAATGCTTACCGCCTATGATTTTACCACGGCAAAGATGGTAGACGCAGGAGGAGTAGATGCTATTTTGATTGGAGACTCTGCAGCGAATGTAATGGCTGGTTTTGAAACCACATTACCCATTACACTGGATCAAATGATCTATCATGCTCAAAGTGTGGTAAGAGGAACCGACAGAGCTTTGGTGGTAGCAGATTTACCTTTCGGAACTTATCAGAGTAATCCTGAAAAAGCACTGGAGTCTGCGGTAAGAATGATGAAGGAAGGTGGGGCACATGCTGTGAAAATTGAAGGCGGAAAAGAAATTTCCAAGTCTATCAAAAAGATCATCAATGCCGGAATTCCGGTAATGGGACATTTGGGATTAACACCACAGTCTATCTATAAATTCGGAACGTATAAAGTAAGAGCTAAGGAAGAGGCAGAAGCTGAAAAACTGATCGCCGATGCACAGCTTTTGGAAGAACTAGGATGTTTCTCTATCGTATTGGAAAAAATTCCTGCGGATCTAGCGAAGAAAGTTACTGACAGTATTTCTATCCCTACCATCGGAATCGGTGCCGGAGCTCATTGTGACGGACAGGTTTTGGTGTATCATGATATGGTTGGAATGAACAAAGGTTTCAGCCCGAAATTCCTGAGAAGATACCTTGACCTTTATACAGAAATTACAGGAGCTGTTTCTCAATATGTAAAAGATGTGAAAAGTGTAGAGTTTCCAAACGAAAACGAAAGCTATTAATCTATGCAAAACCAACAATCTATCCAGGGAATATTATCTATCGCAGCATTAATTTGTCTTGCTGTGGGATGGTTTAATCTGTTCTCCCCGGAAATTAATCAATTGCTTTCAAGAAAAGTATTCTATGTGCTGATAGGAGCGAGCTTCTTTATTCAGGCACCATTGCTTACGAATAAAAATTTTGTATATGCAATGTACGCTGCAGCAGCAATCTGTGTATTCGGAGCATTTATTCCGGAAGGCTCAAAACTTTCAGCGGTTAAAACGGTTGGCCTTCTGGCAGGGATTATCCTGTCTTTATCCAATAGAAGAAGATAGACGGAAGAAGTATGAAGGAGCAGATTATATATGAAGACAACCATCTTCTGGTGATTAATAAAAAGGTGGGTCAGCTTGTACAGGGCGATAAGACCGGAGATGAATCACTATTAGAATCTATCAAGAATTTTATAAAAATAAGAGATGCTAAGCCGGGAAATGTTTTTCTCGGCTTGGTTCATCGTATAGACCGTCCCACATCCGGGCTGGTGATCTATGCAAAGACTTCCAAAGCGCTTTCCCGTTTGACGCAGATGGTGAAAAACCGTGAAGTGAAAAAAACATATTGGGCAGTTGTTGGAAAAGAAATGATCCCGCAAAGCCAGAGACTGGTGCATTATTTAAAGAAAAACGAAAAAAATAATAAGGCTATTGTCTTTCCGAAAGCTACTGAAGGGGCGAAAGAAGCTATTCTTACCTATCATGTGATCAAAACACTGGATAATTATCTCCTTCTTGAAATTGATCTTGAAACTGGAAGACATCATCAGATCAGAGCACAGCTATCAAAGACCGGAGTTCCGATTAAGGGTGATCTGAAATATGGAGCACCGCGCTCCAATCCTGATGGGGGAATCAATCTTCATGCAAGAAAACTGGAGTTTATTCATCCCGTTACCAAAGAAAACATTGAAATCATAGCTCCTGTTCCGCAGAATGATGCGATATGGAGAGCTTGTGAAGAATAAGCATATCATAAAAAACTATACCATGAAATTCAAATCACTTTTATTAACCACGTTGCTGGTTGTGGCATCTTGTTCAGACAATGATGAATTGCCACCTGATCATTCACAACAGACGATTACTGAAAATACAAGTAAAATATCGTGGAATTATCCTGTTTTGTCACCTGTTTTTAATGGATCGGAGCAAAATTATATGTTCGAATATGATGCTCAGGGAAGAATTATAAAAAAAATAGGAGGGAAGCTGGAACTTTCCGGAAGTACCGGGTTTCCTTATGCTTATTCAAAATCTGTTTATACAGCGGTAACCTACACAGGAAATACAGCAATTATGAAAGATTACAGCTCTGACCCTGGTTTCAATGTTCAGTTGAAGGAGAGAAGGTTTGAATTTGATAATCAAGGTAGAGTTATTAAAGTAGTTATTCCACAGGTTAATAATTCATATATGGATAAGTATCTCACCTATACATATGATGCTTCAGGAAAGTTAACTGAGATTTTAACGCAATATCCTAATGTTCCGTATGATCCAACTGATCCGCAAGATTATATTTTGACTTACGTAGAAAAGTTTGTTTATAATAACTCAGGAAATTTAGAAAAGGCGACTAAAACCGAAAAGCATAATAGCATTGATGCTTATCTCACGAATGAAATTACGTTTGATAATTTTGATTCTGCACAAAATCCCTTTAAAAATTTAGGTATTTTTGAAGAGTATTTCTACTTTTCATTATCAAAAAATAATCCTCAGAGAAAAATTTCAAAAGAGTTTAAACCTTATAGCTCCGAATTTTTTCTCAGTCAATCAAACTGGACTAATCAATATAATTCTGATGGAAGCCTGAAGCTTTTTTACTAAAGAACTATTTAAAATAAAAATGAAGACTGTCTCAAAATTGAGATGGTCTTTTTTCTTTAAAGTTATTTCAGATTTTGCCCATTCTAAAAAAATGTCTAACTTCGTTCCCGACTTTAGGGGTGTCTGTTACCAACAGACTGAGACTTTACCCTTTGAACCTGATCTGGATCATACCAGCGTAGGGAAAAGTAGATGACTTTTGCTGTACATTCTATTGTACAATAATGGCCATTCCTAAAGTATATGTAAAATATTAGGAATGGAACTTATAATCAACCACACCCGAAAAACATTTGATATACTTCCTGAAAATCTGGAAGCATTACTGGCTATGGAGCTGCCTGGAAAAAAGAAAGGTATTGCTGTAGCTGTCAACAACCGCATTATTCCCCTGTCTGTCTGGGCGGAAACCATCCTTAACAACAACGATTCAGTTTTAATCATCACTGCCACTCAGGGCGGTTAATTCTCATATTTAATACCAATACTTATGGCTCACTCCATTACATGTTCGCCATTTCCGAACTCAAAGAAAATCTATGTTGAAGGGAAAATACATCCTATCAATGTAGCCATGCGTGAAATACAGCTTAGCCCCACAAAATTAACCAATGGCGGCTTTGAACATAATGCTCCGGTTACCATTTACGATACTTCAGGTCCTTATACCGATGAAAATGCAGTCATTGATATTCAGAAAGGACTTCCAAGAATCAGAGAACAATGGATTCTGGATAGAAATGATGTGAATATCTTAGACGGAATTACATCTGAATACGGCAAAGCCCGTTTAGCCGATCCTCGTCTGGATGAACTAAGGTTTTCCTATGATCATAAACCTAAAGTAGCACAGGAAGGAAAAGAAGTTACACAGCTTTACTATGCCAAACAGGGAATCATTACTCCGGAAATGGAATATGTAGCCATCAGGGAAAATCAAAGGATCGAACAGCTAGATTCTGTGTCTAAAGAAATGGCTTTTCAACATCCGGGACACAGTTTTGGTGCCAATACTCCAAAAAGTAAGATCACTCCGGAGTTTGTAAGAGATGAAATTGCTGCGGGAAGAGCGATCATTCCCAATAATATCAACCACCCGGAAAGTGAACCAATGATTATCGGAAGAAATTTCTTAGTGAAAATCAATGCCAATATTGGAAACAGTGCCGTTTCATCCAGTATTGAAGAAGAAGTAGAAAAAGCAGTATGGGCCTGCCGATGGGGAGGAGATACTATTATGGATCTTTCCACCGGGAAAAATATTCACGAAACAAGAGAATGGATCATCAGAAACAGTCCGGTTCCGATTGGTACTGTTCCGATCTATCAGGCATTGGAAAAAGTAAAAGGAGTTCCGGAAGATCTGACATGGGAAATTTTCAGAGATACCCTGATTGAACAGGCTGAACAGGGAGTTTCCTATTTCACCATTCACGCAGGAGTTTTGCTGAGATACATTCATTTAACAGCAAAAAGAGTTACCGGAATTGTTTCCAGAGGAGGATCTATTATGGCAAAATGGTGTCTCTTCCATCATAAAGAAAGTTTTCTGTACACTCATTTTGAGGAGATCTGTGAAATCATGAAGAAGTACGACGTGGCTTTCTCTCTGGGAGACGGTCTTCGTCCGGGATCTATTGCTGATGCCAATGATGCCGCTCAGTTTGCAGAACTGGAAACTTTAGGTGAGCTGACAAAAATTGCCTGGAAACATAATGTACAGGTGATGATCGAAGGCCCAGGGCACGTTCCGATGCATATGATCAAAGAAAACATGGAAAAGCAGCTGGAAGAATGCCATGAGGCTCCATTTTATACCTTAGGTCCTTTGACTACTGATATTGCACCGGGTTATGATCACATTACCTCCGGAATCGGTGCAGCAATGATCGGATGGTTTGGATGTGCAATGCTTTGCTATGTAACACCAAAGGAACATTTAGGGCTTCCGAATAAAGACGATGTAAAAGTTGGAGTAATAACTTATAAGCTGGCAGCTCATGCTGCAGATTTGGCTAAAGGTCATCCGGGAGCACAGTACAGGGACAATGCATTGAGTAAAGCCAGATTTGAATTCAGATGGGAAGATCAATTTAACCTTTCATTAGATCCAGAGACAGCGAGAGCTTATCATGATGAAACACTTCCTGCAGAAGGAGCAAAAATTGCCCATTTCTGTTCCATGTGCGGACCGAAATTCTGTTCTATGAAAATTACTCAGGAAATTCGTGAATCTGCCGAACAGGGAATGCTGGATAAATCACAGGAATTCATCGAAAAAGGGAAAGAAATTTATATATGATCCTGGTCATCACTCCTGAATTGATGGTCCCGAACGAAACATATCTTATTAATCAAATGTTTCAGGAAGGCCTTAATCTGCTTCACATCCGTAAACCATGGATTAGCCGGAATGAAATGATTGAATTCCTCACTAAGATTGATGAAACCTTTCATTCACAGCTGGTTTTGCATACGCATTACGATCTTGGGAAGGAATTTACAATTTCAAGGTTTCATTTCAGGGAAATTGACCGGCAGGAAGAAATGGATAGGTCTTTTGTGAAAGAAAATACCATTTCAACGTCGGTACATGATATCACCACCTATAATACTTTGGATAAAGAATGGGAATATGCTTTCATAAGCCCGTTCTTTCCAAGTATCTCTAAAAAAGGATATGGATTGAATTCTACCATTAAAGAAGAAATAAAACATCGGAACAATCCGAATGTAAAATTGATTGCTCTTGGAGGCATTCATCAGGATAATATTCATGAAGTTTTCGAATCAGATGCTGATGGAGCAGCTTTATTAGGTGGAATCTGGGAAAGTGAAGAACCCTTAAAAGTATTCAAAAAATGCAGGAACGTCCTTATGTCATAAGTATCGCAGGCTTCGATCCCAGTGGCGGAGCAGGGTTATTATCAGATAGTAAAACTTTTGAGCAATCAAAGGTGATGGGACTTGGAGTTTGTACCGCATTAACCTTGCAAACTGCTTCGAAATGCCTGAGTTTAGAATGGCGGCCTATAGATGAAGTAACTGAAGCGATTCAGGTGCTGATGGAAAGTTATCCCGTTTCAGCAGTTAAAATCGGGATCGTGAAGGATGCCGAATTTCTGGGTAAGATTGTAGGAACAGTTCAAAAAGGAAACCCTGAAGTGAAAATCGTCTGGGATCCCGTTCTGAAAAGCACTTCCGAATTCACATTTTTTGATCTTGAAACACTTCATCAATTAAAAAGTACGGTTAATAAGCTTAGTTTAATAACTCCTAATTATAACGAATACAGTATTTTAAAAGAAAATCATTTTTTGCCGGATATGAATCAATGCTCATTACTGATCAAAGGAGGACACCGGAAAGATCATTTGGGAACGGATATTTTAGTTGAAAACGAAACAGAAACGCTTTTAATTCCGGCCGAAGGTAGTGCAACTTATTTTCCTAAACATGGTTCCGGCTGTGTTTTATCTTCAGCCATTACAGCAGAACTGGCAAAGGGCGAAAATATGGAAAAGGCATGCCGGAATGGGAAATTATACATCGAAAAATTTTTAAAAAGCAATGCCTCTTTATTGGGGATGCATTCATAGAAACATGGAAAAATTACAATACATTTCACAGGGAAATACCCTTCAGGAACAGGAACTTTGTATCCGGAAAGCCTTAGACAACGGGATCAAATGGGTACAGGTTCGATGGAAAAATGCTCCTGAAAACGAATTAATCAATCTTTGTGAAATTTCAAAACAACTTTGTTCAGAATATCACGCGGTTTGTATCATCAATGACCATGTACATCTGGCTAAAGAAATTGACGCAGATGGTGTGCATGTAGGATTAAATGACTTGGCTGTAGAAGATGCCAGACGAATATTAGGCGAAAATAAGATTATTGGTGGAACAGCGAATACCCTTTCAGATGTCATCCGAAGAATCGAAGAATCTTGTGATTATATCGGTTTAGGACCATTGAGATTTACCACAACCAAAGAAAAACTAAGTCCTGTTCTTGGATTTGCAGGCTATCAGGCGATCATTGATGGATTAAGAGAAAAATCAATAGATATCCCTAAGATATTTGCCATCGGAAGTGTTACTCTAGAAGATATTTTACCGTTACAGGAAATCGGGATTTATGGAGTTGCCGTATCCGGGCTTATTACCAGGCAGCCGACTATTATTAATGAACTAAAAAAAGTAATGATATGAACCATCAGAAATTAGAAATAGCAGGAAGAACTTTTGAATCAAGACTGTTTTTAGGAACAGGAAAATTCGGAAGTATGGGAGATATGGTACAATCTGTCATCGCCTCAGAAAGCAATATGGTAACGATGGCGCTTAAAAGAATTGATGCCCAATCCAATGAAGATGATCTGCTTGATTCATTAAAAGAAACCCACGTTCATCTTCTGCCTAATACTTCCGGAGCAAGAACCGCCAAAGAAGCTGTATTGGCAGCACAGTTAGCAAGAGAAGCATTGGAAACGAACTGGGTAAAGCTCGAAATTCATCCGGATCCTAAATATTTACTGCCGGATCCTATTGAAACATTATATGCCACTGAAGAATTGGCCAAATTAGGATTTATTGTAATGCCTTACATCCATGCAGATCCTGTTTTATGTAAACGTCTTGAAGATGCCGGAACAGCTGTAGTAATGCCTTTGGGAGCACCTATCGGAACAAATAAAGGATTAAGAACACAGGATTTCCTGGAAATAATCATCAGCCAGAGTAATGTTCCCGTAGTAGTAGATGCCGGGATCGGGGCACCTTCAGATGCTGCAAAAGCAATGGAAATGGGAGCAGATGCCGTTTTGGTGAATACTGCCATTGCTGTAGCCAGAAATCCACTGAATATGGCTGTTGCTTTTAAAGAAGGTGTGATTGCCGGAAGAAGAGCATTCGAATCTGGATTGGGAGCGATTGCCAAACATGCTGAAGCTTCAAGTCCGCTTACTTCGTTTTTATTTGAATAAATCAGCCTCATGAAAAGTTTTAAAGATGTTTTTGAAAACTATCAGTGGGATGAAGTGAAGAATAAACTTGAAAAAGTAAGTCTGGCCGATGTAAGATACAGTCTTCAGAAAAAGAATAAAACCCTTGATGATTTCCTGAATCTCCTGTCACCAGCCGCTTCTCAGGAACTGGAGCTGATGGCAGGAATGACACAGATGCTTACCCAAAAACGATTTGGAAAAACCATTCAGCTTTATGCACCATTGTATCTCAGCAATGAATGTCAGAATATCTGCACCTACTGTGGATTCAGTCTTGATAATAACCTGAAAAGGAAAACCCTTTCTGATACGGAACTGATGATTGAAGCGTCAGTATTGAAATCAATGGGAGTGAATCACGTATTGCTGGTAAGTGGAGAAGCCAATAAAATAGTAGGAGTTCCTTATTTTCAGAATGCGGTGCGTAAGTTAAAACCTCATTTTTCCAACATTTCTATTGAAGTTCAGCCATTATTGGAAGAAGAATATAAACTGCTTCATGAAGAGGGAGTGCATTCCGTTTTGGTGTATCAGGAAACTTATCATCAGGATGTCTACAGAGAATACCATCCGAAAGGTAAAAAATCAAACTTCCATTTCCGTCTGGAAACTCCGGACAGGATTGGAAGAGCGGGAATTCATAAAATTGGACTCGGAGTTCTTCTTGGGCTTGAAGATTGGAGAGTAGACAGTTTTTTCAATGCTTTACACATCGATTATCTTCAGAAGCACTATTGGAAAAGTAAATTTTCTGTTTCCTTTCCAAGGCTCAGACCTGCCGAAGGAATTATTGAACCTAATTTTATTATGGAAGATAAAGACCTTCTTCAATTGATCTGCGCCTACAGAATCTGGAATGAAGACCTTGAAATCTCCATATCTACCAGAGAAAATGAAGTGTTCAGAAATAATATTGTATCTCTGGGAGCAACCGCCATGAGTGCTGGTTCAAAGACCAATCCGGGAGGGTATGCGGTGGATAAAGAATCTCTGGAACAGTTTGAAACCAGTGACGAGAGAAGTATGGATGAAATCAGAGTCATGATCAAAAAAGCAGGTTATGATCCTGTGATGAAAGATTGGGATTCCGTTTACAGTGGATTTTAAAATTTTAAAACCATTAAGGATTTTGAAGAAGTGAAGCTGAATTAAGAAAAATCTTAGATTTTTAAGACAGTATCTTTTCCAAGCGAAGCTCAACTTAACTTTCCTTAAAAACTTAAAAAACCTTAATGGTTCAATTATCTATCATAAAGCATGAAAAAAGAAGATCATTTTTCACGGTACAGCCGACAGATATTTATTGAGGAAATTGGAATAGAAGGCCAAAAGAAAATAAGGTCTTCCAAAGTTCTTGTCATCGGTGCAGGAGGTTTAGGAAGTCCGGTTATCCAGTATCTGGCTGCTGCAGGAGTAGGAACTTTAGGCGTTGCAGATTTTGATGAGGTTGAACTTCATAATCTGAACAGACAGATCATTCATACTGAAAATAGGGTAGGACTATCCAAAGTAAAAAGTGCAGAGACATTTGTGAAAGAACTCAATCATCAGGTTAACTTGATAGGAATTGAAGAGAAAATCAATGAAGAAAATGTTAAAGAAATCCTTTCTCAGTATGATATTATTGTTGACGGTTCTGACAATTTTTCAACAAGATATCTGGTGAATGATACCTGCGTAAAACTGAATAAAACTCTGGTTTACGGAAGTATCTTAGGGTTTTCAGGACAAGTTGCTGTGTTTAATCATAATGGAAGCAAAAACTTACGGGATATTTTCCCAGAACCGCCCTTTGATGAAGATCTTCCGGATTGTGACAGTCTTGGCGTTTTGGGAGCTCTTCCCGGAATGATAGGCAGTATGATGGCGCTTCAGCTATTAAAAATCATAACAGATCTTCCGGTAAGTTTAAATCAGTTGACATTGGTAGACACGCTGAACTGGAGATTTCAGACGGTAGATTTCTGATGTAAATGTAAACACTAATGTCACAAATGTTTTCACAAATAATACGATTTTATTAGTAATACATATCAATAGGGACGGGCTTTAGCCCGTCTTACTTGTATAAAACGATCCATCGGCTTTAGCCAAAACTTACCTTACAAAAAATAGGCGGTAATTATTTACCGCCTATTTTTATTTTATTACAAGGAAGAATTACTGTGCCTGCTGCATCACGCCTCCATTATCTTCTTTTTTAGTCTGGTTCAGGATATTCGGATCCTCTTTTGCCAGTTTATTTCTTGTCGGAATTTTATAATTGATGGAAAGCCCGAAGTTTCTCGTGTCATATTTACTGTAGATCATCACCGGATTTCCTGATGGCGGATTAGAACGTACCTGCATTACCTGTCCGTTGAAAATATCATTCGCAAAAACAGAAAGGGTAAGACGGTTGTTCATAAACTTCTTCGTCAGTGTAAGATCAAACGAGTTGCTGAATGGTTTCTCTGCCGTAAAATAAAAATATCCTGCCTTTGGAGTCAGATAGCTGTAGTTGGCTGTCAGTTTGATGTCCTTAGGTAAAATAATCTGGGTCATAATATTGAAAATCCAGAATCCTTTATTATTCAGGTTATCGATTTCATGTTTCTGATATCCTGCATACAGGTACATGAAATTAATTTTATCCGGATTGAAATTGAATTTCATAATTTCACTGAAAGGCTTACTGAAAATCATAAAAGGAACCGGTAATCCCACGTTGAAATTGTGGATTTTCATATTCGAAATATTCACCTGCTCGTTGAAGAGCTTTCTTCCGTCTTTTCGGATGATCTGCGCTACCTGATTGCTTGCCGAACTTACACTATATCCGATAAATGCATAATCAAAAGCTGAAATTTTCAATTCATAATTATCAAAAATAGTAGGCTGCAGATTAGGGTTACCGTTTACTTCCGTGCTGGGTCCGGAGAATGTTACGTTGTTCGGGTTCAGGGCAGAAATACTTGGTAAGCTGATTTTTCTGTTATAATTAGCGGCAATATAAACCTGATTCATCATGTTATACTGCACGCTTGCATTAGGGAAAAATTTAAACTTATTGAAAGGAATTAAATTAGCCTCTACCAGTTTTGCATCTTTATCAAAATATCTTGTTACCCCGGAAATATCATAGTTTTCAGCACGGGAACCCAATGTAAAGTCAAACTTTTTCATTTTAGCCTGAAATTCTAGATACGTAGAAGCGGTTTGTCTTTGATATTCCAGATTGGTCAGTCCAAAACTTTCTGTATCATAATCCTGTCTTTCATATAATCCTCCAAAACTTAATTTTCCACCATCAAGAAGTTGGATAGGTTGAGCGTAATCTACTTTGAAGTTGGCAATATTCATAACCGATTTATTGTTCAGAATATCTTTTAATCCATTGGTAGGGCTATCGAGAGGTTCAGTGGGATAGTCTACAAATGTTCCATCCTGAAAATAATTATCCTGAGCAAACTTGCTGTCTGATCTTGTATATCCAAACTGGAAGTCCAGTTTTTGAGATTTATCAGCAAAACGTTTCTGATAGGTTACCACAGCTTCCTGTCTCCAATTATTGGTATGAGCTACATCCGAAGAAGTATAAAAGGCTTCTCTTAGATCCGTTGGGTTTCTCTTAAAAGGTAAATCTCCGTGTCCGTCACTTAGAGTGTAATTGTCGTTATTATTGTGATAAATATCGTAGTTTAATAATAATCTGTCCTGTCCCAAATCAAAAGTCAATCCGGATTTGGCAAAATATCCGCGTGCGTATCGATCGGTATGGCTGTTCAAAAGTTCATCCTGCTGGCCATTCAGCATACTTTCACGGTAATTTTGCCCCACATTCAGCTGCCACCCGAAGTATTTATTTCTGGCATTTAAATTAACAGAATTAGTCGTTCTGCTTCTATATTTGTCATAATTTGTGAAAGAATAATTTCCGGAATAGGTAGCGGTTAAATATTTATTAGCGTTTTTGTTGGTGATAATATTCATAATCGCACCACCGGAAGTAGCTGGAAACTCAGCACCGGGTTGAGTGATCACTTCAATTCTTTCTACAGAGTTGGCAGGCATTCCTTCAAGGAAAGAGTTCAGTTCATTGGAGGTAATGTTCAGAGGCCTTCCGTTAAGATACACTTCAAGCATTTTTCCCTGATACATCATCCCTGCAATATCGGTAGATACAAGTCCCGGAAGTTTTTTAATTCCTTCCAGAACGTTTCCGTTATTCAGCTGAGGTTGTTCAGAAAAGTCAAAAATAGTACGGTCTGCCTTTTGTTCAACGGCTTTTTTAGTTTTGGTGATCACTACACCTTCAATTTGTTTTTCTTTAGCACCCGTAGTATTCTTTTCCTGTGAGAAAACAAAAACAGAACTTACCAGCGATAAAGCGAAAATAGTTTTTTTCATATTGTTTTTTACTAATACTCTGTTAGACAACAAAAAATGAATTTTGTTACAACCGTCGCAATAATTTTAATGATGTAAAAAGAAAGAAAGGAATAGAAACTCTGTCAGGTAAAGGAGTGAAAGCTTTTTGCAATCTCTCTTTATGGCTATTTTATGATCTCAAAAAATATGATTGTTGTTGGATAAAATTATTGTGCACGGTTTTTCTCTTCAAAATTAACAGCCCTGTTACTTGATTTTACTTTCTGATTTCCAAAATTATAAGTAATGCTGAGTGTCATTCTTCGGGCATCCCAATAGTTGTTGAATGACTGCGTGTTGTCGGTAAAATACATATCAGCCCTCAATCCGGACTGTCTGAAAATATCACTTACAGAAAGATTGACCTGAAGTGCCTTTTCTGCAAAACTCATTTTGATTCCTGCATCCAGACTTGCTGTGTTTTTCATAGAAAAATACCCATCTCTGGAAGGAAGATTGTTCCGGTAGTTGGCAAATAGCATCAATGTTTTTGCCTTATTCAGCTGGAAGGTATTGTTCAAAGAAAAATACAATGACTGTCCGTTTTTAGCAACCAGATTGAATCTTGTAATCTGAGTTTCATTATAACTGAAGGAGGTAGAGATATTACTTTCCCAGATTTTGAAATAGGTGTCCGTGTAATTGAGATTGATTCCGTAAACATCCTGATTATAATAGTTTTCATAGGTGCTGACAAGGTTAATCCCATTCAGAAAGGAAATCTGGTCAAAATTATTTGTAGTCCGCTGGTAGTAAAGGCTGGCAGAAAATTTACTTTTAAAAATATAATTGAATTCGATATTATGATTGAAAGATGGCTGCAGGCTTGGGTTTCCGGTATAATAGGTATTAGGATTAGAATACCATCGGAACGGATCTAATGCCCGGAAGTAAGGACGGTTGATTCTTCGTGAATAATTAATACTGAACTGATTGTTTTCATTGGCTTTATAAGATATATAAGCTGTTGGGAAAAACTTTCCGTAATTATTCTCCGATTTTGATTGGGTAGTAGGAGAGAAGCTGCTGGTTTGGGTATATTCATAACGAAGTCCGGCCTTTACAGACCATTTTTCACCAAGGTCCTTACTGGCACTGATATAACCTGCATAATTCTTTTCATGATAATCAAAAAGATTACTCTTTGCCGGATCTATGGTATAATTCCCCTTGGTGAAATTAAAATATCCAATATCCGAATTATTAGAAAACTGGCTGTATTTTGCACCCGTTTCCAACTGGATTTTTTTGAAATTTAAAGTTAAGTCAGCCTGCCCGGAATATATTTTATAATCTACCGAAGAGAGATTTCTAACGATCTGCGTGGTATTACTGGCAAGATTTTTTGTTGTAAAATTAACTTCAGTATCGGGTAAATTTCCATAATAATTAGCTCCGAAACTAAGTGTATGCTCGCCCAGTTTTTGATCAAAATAGAGATTAAGCATTTGGGTGGTAAAAGGAGAACGATGCTTTGAATCCGTCTCTGTTTGCAAAGTAGATGTACCGTCTGTAAAGTAACTTTGAGTTGAATTAATATCCATATTGGTGTGTCCTTTTGCAATATCGTATACCAGTCCGATATGGGAACTTTTAGAAAGAGAATAGTCAAAATTGGCATTCAGCCCAAGTCCGTCATTCATATCTCTTCTATCATCCTTGCTTAGAGAAGAACTTTGGCCGATAATGTTATATTTTTCTACTGATCTTTTATCTCCGTCATAGCCCGTCACCTTTACGGATGCTTTTATTTTTTCATTCTGATAATTTACTCCAGCCACACTGCTGAAACCGGCATAGGTTCTCTGGGTGTAATTAGTATTCAGATAGCCACTCCATCCAAGATTCCGATTCTTTTTAAGAATGATATTGATAATTCCACTGTTTCCCTGGGCTTCATATTTAGCAGGTGGAGTCGTGATCACTTCTATTTTCAAAATATTTTCAGAACGAATATTTCTCAGATAATTAATGAGTTCTGATCCGGAAAGATTAAGCATCCGGTCGTTCACCATTACAGAAACCCCGTTTTTTCCGGCAATAGAAAGAAGGCCTTTATTTTCATCCACCTGCAATAAAGGAGTTCCCGCCAAAACTTCAGTCCCTGAACTTCCCTGTGAAAGCATCGAGTTTTGAACGTTGTAAACAAGACGATCTACTTTACGTTCTACCAGAATTTTTTTACCATTCACCGTTACTGCTTCAATTTTGTTGACGTTAGCAGTGTCCTTTGTTTGTGCTGTTATAGTAGAACAAACAAGTGTAGCTATTAATAGAAGTTGCTTTTTCATAGGTTATTAATGACAGATTAAATGATCTTTATGTTAAATTTCTCTGACAAAAGTATAAGGGGAGTTTTTGATTGAAAATAGCATTTAGATGAAGCCTTGGATTATACATCTCAAAATAGTTTCATCGGAAAAAAACGGGTTTTTATCGAAAAGGGTTGACGAAATTTGTGCATATAGATTTATATTTGAATATGAATAAAAAGCAAATTATCTGGCTTCAGATTTTTTATTGGAGTTTCAATTTTATAGGAAACAACATTACGCCTTATTTCTTTTTCCCTGAGCGAAGGGGATTTGAAACCTATGTGCTGAACTTTACCTATTTTATTACTGAAATCTCTACTTTTTATCTTTTGTATCTGGTTATTATTCCGAAAGTGTTAAATCTGGAGAAACTTTATTCTGCTGTTTTAGTTTTTTTGATCTCTATATTAAGCTTTGGTGTCATTCGGTATGGAATAGAAGAAGTACTGCTTCCTGTTACCCTTGGATTCAGAAATTATAATAAAGATACCGGACTTTTATATTATTTGACAGATAATATCTACAATGCATCATTGACCGTTTTCATTGCCGGAATTCTGTGGATCGTGGAGAAATACGGTGTTGCTGAAAATGATAAAAAACAACTTTTGATTGAAAAAAAGCAGGCAGAACTGCAAGCGTTGAAGACGCAGATCAATCCTCATTTTATTTTTAATTCATTAAATAATATCTATTCTCTTGTCTATCAAAAGTCAGATAAAGCACTTCCTGCCATTGAAGAACTTGGACAATTGCTGAGGTACAGCACGAAAGATCTTGAAAAAGACTCCATTTCTCTGGATAAGGAAATTGGTTATATTGATAGTCTGATTGCGCTGGAGAAATTGAGAATCAGAAATCCTGAACTACTGCTGATAGAAAAAGATATTCAATATCCTCAATTGAAAATCTCACCCATGCTGTTGGTTCCTTTTGTTGAGAATGCCTTCAAACATGGTGATTTCCGTGATAAAGGTTTTGAAATGAAAATTTCAGATCATAATAAGGTGCTGCATTTTCATCTTTTGAATTTTAAAACAAAGAAAATGAAAGATACTGTTTCAGGGATTGGGATTCAGAATGTGAAAAAAAGACTGGAAATATTATATCCTAAACATCAGCTTGAGATCAAAGATTCAGAAATGGAATTTATGGTAGATTTAAAAATAGATTTACGGGATGAATAAGATAAAATGCATTATTGTAGATGATGAGCCGCTGGCCATCTCTCTTTTGGAACATTATGTAGAAAAAATACCTTTTCTTGAACTGGTTTTTTCTACGGAAAATCCTATTCTGGCCTTGGAGTATCTGCAAAAAAATGATTCCGACCTCATCTTTCTGGATATTCAGATGCCTGAGCTTACAGGAATCAATTTTATGAAGATTGTAGGAGCTGATCAAAAGTATATTCTGACAACGGCTTATTCAGAATATGCCCTGGAAGGCTATGAGCATAATGTAGTGGATTACCTGCTGAAACCTGTTTCATTTGATCGATTTCAAAAGAGTGTATTAAAGGCTCAGGAGCGGTTTTCTTTTCCTCGGGAAGAAAATACTAATTTCTTTGTAAAATCTTCGGGGCAGAGGCATCGTATCGGCTTTCAGGAGATTCTTTATATTGAAAGTATCAAAGACTATGTCAATATCCGGACGGAAAATGATGAGTTTATCGTTCTGGATACCCTTAAATCCATGGAAAACCAGCTTCCTGAAACATTTGTCCGGATTCATAAATCTTTTATTGTCAACCTTGATAAAGTCAAAAGTATTGGAGCTAAAAAAGTGATTCTTCCTGAATATGAGATTCCTATCGGCGAAAGCTATAGAGCGGCGCTTTTGGATAGATTAAAGTGATAGAATATCAGGATATTCATTTGAGAGTTAAACCTTACAGGTTTCTAAAACCTGTAAGGTTTGGAATATGTACCAAAGTTCAGTTCAAGAAAGTTGAAATAAAAAAGACGACTTCTGCTGAAGCCGCCTTTCTATTAATTATTCTAACAATTAATCTTATTTTTCCTGTTGTTTGATCAGGTTTAACGCTGAACCGGCCTTAAACCAATCAATTTGCTGATCGTTGTAAGTATGGTTCGCCATAATGATATCTTTGGTTCCGTCAGTATGAATGAATTCCAAAGTCAGTTGTTTTCCTGGAGCGAATTGATCAAGATCTAAGAAATTAACAACATCATCTTCCAGGATCTTGTCATAGTCTGCCTCATTAGCGAAAGTAATTCCAAGCATACCTTGTTTCTTAAGGTTCGTTTCGTGGATTCTTGCAAATGATTTTACCAATACAGCTTTCACACCAAGATGTCTTGGTTCCATGGCAGCGTGTTCTCTTGAAGAACCTTCGCCATAGTTCTGGTCTCCTACAACAATTGTTGGAATACCAGCAGCTTTATAAGCTCTTTGTACAGCCGGAACTTCACCGTATTCACCGGTTAATTCGTTTTTAACTTTATTGGTTTCCATGTTGTAAGCATTCACCGCTCCAATCAACATATTATTTGAAATATTGTCAAGGTGACCTCTGTATTTCAACCATGGTCCAGCCATTGAAATGTGGTCAGTAGTACATTTTCCGAACGCTTTGATCAATACTCTTGCTCCGGTAATGTTTTTACCATCCCATGCAGGGAATTCTTCCAATAACTGAAGTCTGTCTGAAGTTGGGCTTACGTTAACAACAACGCTTGAGCCATCTTCTGATGGAGCCTGATATCCGTTATCATCTACAGCAAACCCTTTTGAAGGAAGTTCGAAGCCTCTAGGCTCGTTAAGTTTTACCTGTTCGCCAGCTTCGTTCGTTAAAGTATCAGTAATCGGGTTAAAGTCCAGTCTTCCTGAGATCGCTACAGCAGCTACCATCTCTGGAGAAGCTACAAATGCGTGGGTGTTCGGGTTACCGTCAGCTCTTTTTGCAAAGTTTCTGTTGAAAGAGTGGATAATAGAGTTTTTTTCTCCTTTTTCCGCACCTTCTCTGTCCCATTGTCCGATACATGGTCCACAAGCGTTGGTAAAGATTCTTGCGTTTTCAAATTTTCTGAAAGAATCTAAGAAACCGTCTCTTTCCGCTGTAAATTTCACCTGCTCAGAACCAGGGTTGATTCCTAAAATTGCTTTAGGTTTTACTCCTTTTGATACTGCATCCTCTACAATAGAAGCAGCTCTTGATAAATCTTCATAAGAAGAGTTGGTACAAGAACCGATAAGCGCCCATTCCACTTCTAACGGCCATCCGTTAGCTTCAGCTTTAGCTCTGAACTCAGCAACCGGAGTCGCTAAATCCGGAGTGAAAGGTCCGTTTAAGTGAGGAGTAAGTTCAGAAAGGTTGATTTCTATTAATTGGTCGAAATATTGTTCTGGATTAGCATATACTTCAGCATCACCTGTTAAGTGTTCTGCAATTGTATCAGCAGCATCTACTACATCCTGTCTTCCTGTAGCGGAAAGATATCTTCTCATTGAATCATCATATCCGAAAGTAGAGGTTGTAGCTCCGATTTCAGCACCCATATTACAGATTGTTCCTTTACCGGTTGCAGAAAGAGATTCTGCACCTTCACCGAAATATTCTACAATACATCCCGTACCTCCTTTTACAGTAAGAATTCCTGCTACTTTTAAGATAACATCTTTTGCAGAAGTCCAGCCATTCATTTTACCGGTTAATTTTACTCCGATAAGTTTTGGCATTTTAAGCTCCCAGGCCATTCCTGCCATTACATCTACCGCGTCAGCACCTCCTACACCAATAGCAACCATTCCTAATCCTCCTGCGTTTACCGTATGCGAGTCGGTACCGATCATCATTCCTCCAGGGAAGGCATAGTTTTCCAGTACAACCTGGTGAATGATACCCGCCCCAGGCTTCCAGAACCCGATTCCGTATTTATCACATACAGAGCTCAGGAAGTTGAATACCTCAGAGTTTTTGTTGATCCCTTCCTGTAAATCTTTGTCTGCACCTACTTTTGCCTGGATCAGGTGATCCGCGTGAGCGGTAGAAGGAACCGCTACTTTAGCTTTCCCTGCCTGCATGAATTGTAAAAGCGCCATCTGTGCTGTGGCATCCTGCATTGCTACCCTGTCTGGTGCAAAGTCTACATAAGAGTTTCCTCGTTCATATGCTTGTGTAGCATTTCCTTCCCAAAGGTGGGTGTAAAGAATTTTTTCTGAAAGCGTAAGAGGTTTTCCCACAATTTGTCTTGCTGCAGCAATTCTTTCCGGGTAACGCTCGTACACCTTTTTGATCATATCAATATCAAAAGTCATATCGTATTTTAATTTTGTTCTTTTTCCGTTAAAGCTTCTTTTCCTACAGTCTGAAAAAGAAAAATTACTCTTTTGTACATCAAAAAACGTTCCTATAATCTATCAATAGGGTGTTTTTGACTTTAAAATCAATAGATTTTATAACTTTCAATTTAAGAAAAATTAGAATTTATTTTCCTGATTTTATCGAAAAAAAAACGTAATTATCTTAAAATAGAAACGTTCTAAACAAAAAAATGGAAGATTTTAAATCCTTAAGGACCAAAATCTTCCATTTCTATAGCTTTTAATAGTCTTGCGACGTATTTATCAATATCTCTTAGTGAGCGCTTGTACTTGTAAGTTCTTTAATAGAAGGAACAAAAGTCGTAAGGTCAATTCCCTCAACGGCTGCTTTGTACTCGTCAATGCTTGGGATTCTTCCGATAATCGCAGAAAGAACAACAACCGGAGTTGAAGCCAATAGAGATTCTCCTTTTTTACGTTCAGAATCTTCCACTACTCTTCCCTGGAAAAGACGGGTAGAAGTCGCTAAAACAGTATCTCCTTTCGCTGCTTTTTCCTGGTTACCCATACAAAGGTTACATCCAGGACGCTCAAGGTACATTACGTTTTTGTATTCAACACGCGCTTCTCCTTTTGGAGCGTTATCATCAAATTCAAAAGCTGAATATTTTTCTAATAATTCCCAGTCTCCTTCTGCCTTAAGCTCATCAATGATGTTGTAAGTAGGAGCTGCTACTACAAGAGGAGCACTGAATTCTACCTTACCTTGCTGCTTTTCAATGTTTCTAAGCATTTGAGAAACAATCTTAAGGTCACCTTTGTGAACCATACAAGATCCTACGAAACCAAGATCTACTTTTTTCTCACCACCATAGTAAGAAAGATCTCTGATGGTATCGTGAGTATATCTCTTGGAAACATCGTCATTGTTTACATCCGGGTCAGCAATCATTGGCTCAACAATTACGTCAAGATCTACCACTACTTCAGCGTAATATTTAGCGTTTGAATCCGGAGTCAAAGCAGGTTTTTCTCCTGATCTGATTTCTTCGATTCTCTTGTTTGCTTTGTCAATTAATCCCTGAAGAACTTTATTGTGATTATCCATACCCTTGTCGATCATGATCTGGATTCTGCCTTTTGCAATTTCCAGTGATTCGATCAAAGTATTATCTTCAGAAATGTTGATAGAAGCTTTTGCCTTCATCTCAGCAGTCCAGTCTGTAAATGTAAATGCCTGGTCAGCAGGAAGTGTTCCGATGTGAACCTCAATGATTCTACCCTGGAATACGTTTTCTCCTCCAAACTGCTTCAACATCTGAGCTTGTGTAGCATGAACCACATCACGGAAATCCATGTGTTCTTTCATGTTTCCTTTGAAGGTTACTTTTACAGATTCAGGAATTGGCATAGATGCTTCACCAGTAGCTAATGCAAGAGCCACAGTTCCTGAGTCAGCTCCGAAAGCTACTCCTTTGGACATTCTTGTGTGAGAGTCACCACCGATGATGATGGCCCATTCGTCTACAGTGATGTCGTTAAGAACTTTGTGGATCACGTCAGTCATCGCGTGGTATTCACCTTTCGGGTCACGGGCTGTAATCAAACCGAACTCGTTCATGAATTTCATCAGTTTAGGAATATTAGCCTGAGCTTTTTTATCCCAAACAGAAGCAGTGTGACATCCTGATTGGTAAGCACCATCAACAATCGGAGAAATCACAGTTGCTGCCATAGATTCAAGCTCCTGAGAAGTCATAAGACCTGTTGTATCCTGAGATCCAACGATATTTACCTGTACACGAACGTCTGAACCAGCGTGTAAAACTTTTCCTGGTGTAGTGCCCACAGCATTTCTGTTGAAAATCTTTTCTACCGCTGTAAGCCCTTGTCCTTCGTGAGAAATTTCTTTTGATGGAGCAAAAACAACCGGAGCATCAACTCCTAAAAGCTGAGCGGCAAATGTCTGTAACTTTTTACCAAATACGATAGCATAAGATCCTCCTGCTTTGATGAATTCCATCTTTTGTGGAGTGAAAGATTTGGTAAGGTCGATCAATTCCTGATCTCCGTTATATAATTTCTTTTCTTTTGTATTGATTGTTAAAACAGTTCCTGTTGCTACTGAATACGCTTCTTCAAGAACGATGTCTCCATTTTCGTTACGAACAGGGTTTCCGTTTTCGTCCACTTTCTTCACCCAGTTTTTAAGGTCGATACCGATACCTCCGGTAACGTCTACTGTGGTAAGGAAGATCGGGGAAATACCGTTTGTTCCCCCTACAATAGGAGCAATGTTTACGAATGGTACATATGGGCTTGCCTGTTTTCCTGTCCAAAGAGCAACGTTGTTTACTCCGGACATTCTTGATGAACCTACACCCATTGTTCCTTTTTCAGCAATAAGCATTACACTTGCGTCAGGATGTTTTGCCTGTAAAGCTTTGATTTCTTCCTGAGCTTCAGGAGTAATCATACATTTTCCGTGAAGTTCACGGTCTGATCTTGAGTGCGCCTGGTTACCCGGAGAAAGTAAATCTGTTGAGATATCTCCTTCACCTGCGATGAATGTTACTACTTTGATTTCTTCTGCAACTTCCGGAAGTTTAGTAAAGAATTCAGCTTTGGCGTAGCTTTCTAAAATTTCTTTTGCAATTTCGTTTCCGCTGTTGAATGCTTCTTTCAGACGATTGGTATCTGCTTCATAAAGGAAAACCTGAGTTTTAAGAACGTTGGCAGCTTCTTTAGCAATAGCCGCGTCATTACCCAGAGCAAGATCCAACAATACCTCAATAGAAGGTCCTCCTTTCATATGAGATAACAGTTCAAAGGCAAATGCCGGGGAAATTTCTTCTACTACGGATTCACCCAGAATAATTTCTTTTAAAAATTTTGCTTTCACTCCCGCTGCACTTGTCGTACCAGGTAGTGTGTTATAAATGAAAAATTGAAGAGAATCCGGTCGGTCAGCATTACCTGAATCTTTAATTTGTGTAATGATTTCGCTTAGTAATTCAGCACCATCAATTGGCTTAGGATGAAGCCCCTGGGTTTTTCTTTCTTCAATCTCTTTGATGTAATCCTTATAAATACTCATAATAGAAGGTCTTTCAAAATTAAAGGTAGGCCTGCTTTTTCTTTACTGGTGTGTATAAATACAATTAATGACATTTTGAGTTCCCGCATTTTGATGCAACATTAACCGAATAAAGTCAGCATAATCTACACTTTTTCAAAAGTTTTTTAAAATTATCAAACAATTCAAAATGTTCCCAAAATTACGAAATTTTACAATTTTATAAGAATGAAATTATTTAGATTCTTTATAAATATGAATTTTATAATATCTATTTTTGGTCGTATTTTTGTAAACAAATGGAGAATATGAAAAATATCCTGAATGTTTTATGTGTTTTTATTTCGATTTTCGTTTTCTCGCAGACCAAATCTGTGAAGAAAATTCCCGTGAAGAAAGGAACAAAAAGCACAGTTAAAAAAGCTGCTGCAGCTAATAAACCTAATGCTGATCTGGTAGTGATCAACAAAGATCTTCCTGTTTTGATTCCTAAGAAAAAAGGAGATCAGTTCGGGTATGTCAATCAGAACGGGAAATTTATTATCCAACCGGAATATCATATTGCAGTATTTTTTTATGAAGACTGCAACCTTCTGAATTCTCCTAATGAAAAGGTCAGAAAATTTGGAACAAAAGACTATGCCACGGTAGAAAAAAATATGATTTCTTACCGTGTAGACCAGTCTGGGAAGAGAGTATATCAATTCAAAGAAGCCGATTTTGGAAAGTGCAAGTTTGAAGAATATAAACAACAGCTATTTCAGGCTTATATCCTCAATGGTTTTTACGGAATCATTGAAAAGTCAAAGTTTGTGAATGCTGCCGATTACAGGCAATATCAGATCTATCCTCAATATCAGTATCTGTTCATCCTTGAAGGGGATGATGTGGCTAATCCGATGATTGTAGCTTCCAATAATGATAAATTCGGAATTATTGATGTTAATAATAAGATTATCATTCCGTTTGAATATTCCAATATTAAAAGAAACTTCAGCTGGAAACTGGGCAAGATGTTTGAAGTGACCAAAGATGGCTCGAATTACTACTATATCGACGCCAACAACAAAACGTACTAAATAATTATTAATGATGAATGATGAATGATGAATGATGAATGATGAATGATGAATGATTTATTTGATAACTCCTATTTTTCATTCCATAGCATCCACGTATACCGAAACTCAATACCCCGAATCCCGCACCTCGTAACCCGTTATCCCGCATCTCACAACCCCAATTCCAATTCATATATTTTTTGTAATTTTGCGGCTGAAATAAAGGGGTGCTTTAACAGGCTGAGATTATACCCAATGAACCTGGAACAGGTAATGCTGTTTAGGGAACCATTTAAATAATTGATGGATGATTAGCGATAAATATTCGATAAGCATCAGTATCGTTTGCGATTTGTCAATTATCTCATAATCACCCCTTTTATTCATTAAATGTTAAAGATTTATAGAATGAAAGGATTATTTTTTTTAGGGCTTAGTGTAGGCTCAGTAGCTTTTATACAGGCTCAGAATAAAGATTCCCTAAAGGTGAGGGAAATTGAAGCAGTCAACTTTACCAAAAGGCTGCCGGTAGCAAAGGAAATCATCAATGTACAGAAAGATCTGGACAGTAAGAATCTGGGACAGGATCTTCCTATTCTTTTGAAAAATCAAACCTCCATTATTTCTACTTCCGATGCCGGAAATGGTGTAGGATATACCGGTTTTAGAATCCGTGGAGTTTCAGGAAGTGCCATCAATGTCATGATGAATGGTGTTCCATACAACGATTCTGAAAGCCAGGGAACATTTTTTGTCAACGTTCCGGATTTAACAAGTTCTGCCTCACAGATTGTCATCCAGAGAGGAGTAGGAACTTCCAATAACGGGGTTTCTGCCTTCGGAGCAAGTATTAACGTACTTTCTAAAGATCCGGAAGAGAAGTTTTATTTTAAAACAGATGACAGCTACGGATCATTTAATACCTATAAATATTCAGCTGAAATAGGTTCCGGGAAATTCTGGAAAAACCGTCTTTCTGTGATGGGAAGATATACCCATATTCATTCTGACGGATATATAGACAGAGCTTCATCCAACTTACATTCTTATAATTTCACTGCTTTATTTGAAGAAGGTAATACAAAATTGCGTTTAATGGCTTTTGGGGGTAAAGAGAAAACGTATCAGGCCTGGAATGGTATTGACCGAAAGACCTGGGAAACGGATCCTAAATTCAATGTTTCAGGAGCCATTTATGATGCCAACTGGGAGAATATTGTAAGTTTCTATGATAATGAAACGGATAATTACAGACAGAACCATTATCAGTTGCTTTGGGAACAGAAGTTCAGCGACCGCTGGAATCTTGAAACCACATTCCATTATACAAAAGGAAAAGGATATTATGAAAACTACAAGCAGGGAGACCCTTTTTCAAGATATAACCTTCCTAATATAACAGAAGGAGGACAAACCATAAAAGCTTCAGACTTTATCAGAAAAAAATGGCTGAACAATGATTTCTACGGAATGGTTTCTACCTTGTATGGGAAGTTTGAAAACCTGGATCTGAACTTTGGTGCCGTTGTGAATCAGTACTACGGAAGGCATTATGGAAATGTGACGGGAGTATTTTTTCCTCAGATTGATGAAAGCGAATATTACAGAAACCGCTCTGTAAAGAATGAAGTGTCAGGTTTTGCAAAAGCTCTATTAAGAGTGGATAATTTTGAATTCTTTGGAGATTTACAGGTTAGGAAAATCAATTACAACACAAAGATTCTGACGGTAGGTGATGATGAAGGAACAGATTTAAGTAAAAACTGGCTGTTCTTTAATCCTAAAGCCGGAGTGAATTACAGAATTGACGGAGGTAAAATATTCCTTTCATACGCTCATGCTCACCGTGAACCCAACAGAGATGACCTGATGGCTAATAACGATGTGAAAGCAGAAAAACTTCATGATATTGAAGCAGGTTTTGAAAAACAGTTCGGGATTGTTTCATTGACGGCCAATGTTTATTACATGTATTATGTGAACCAGCTGGTGTTGAATGGAGAATTGAATAATGTAGGAGCATTTATCAGAACGAATTCAGGGAAAAGCTATAGAAGAGGTATTGAGGTAGGTGCTTTGGCAAAATTATCGAAACAATGGGAGGTTTCAGGAAATGTAACGTTAAGTCAGAACAGAAACCAGGATTTCAATATTCAAAATGGAGATGTTCCTAAGAGCCTTGGAAATACCCAGATTTCATTCTCTCCGAATGTAATTGCCAATGTAAGCCTGAAATTTAATCCTACAAAGAATTTCCAGTTTGCTTTAATGAATCAGTATGTTGGAAAACAATATCTGGATAATACCGAAGATGCCAATCTTCAGCTTAAAGATTATCTCCTGACAGATTTCAATGCGCAGTATCAGTTTAAAATTGCTAATAACGAAATTGCATTAAAACTATTGGTGAATAACCTGTTCAACAAGAAATATGTGAACAACGGATCTGTATATGAAGGACAGCCATATTATTTTTCACAGGCAGGAACCAACTTTATGTTTGGAGTAAGCTGGAAAATACAATAGCAAAAGATCAGGAATGCGGATATTTAAATTATAAATTAGTTTTAGCAGTTTTACCCTTTTTAAGCTTAAAAAAAGAAGTTTAAATAGTCGTATTCCTTTTTTTTGTACATAATAATCAAAAGACTGTTTCGGCAGTCTTTTTTATATCCATTAAATATTACAAAAAGTCCCGAAAAAGTTATAAATTTGCTGCCAAATGAATATTTCAGCATATATTTTAGAATACTTAAAACAATTTGGAACTACCACAGTTCCAGGCTTTGGGGTGTTTTCACTGAAAAATTCTAAGGCAATTATTAATTCTGAAAACGGAAGCATTCTGCCTCCGGCCAGCCAGATTGAATTTACAATAGATTACGAAGTACAGACTGAAGATCTTGCTGCTTTTATTGCAGAACAAAAACAGATGTCTCTGGAAGCTTCCAAAAGTGATCTTAAAATTCAGACTGATTTTTGGAAGAAAAAACTTCAGGCCGAACAGGTTCTTGAAATTCAAAACCTTGGAACAGTCTTCATTGAAGAAGGGCACACTCATTTCAAGGGAAAAAGAATAGAATCCGGACGTCCGGACTTTTACGGATTGGAAGAGATTAGGTTCTCCGATATCAATAACGGGGAGAAAGTAAATACCACAGTGAATCGTGAAAAGGATTTTAAATTCAAAAAAACAATTCTTTGGATTTTCCTTCTGGCTATTCCGGTTCTTGGAATTGTATACCTGGCGTTTACCCAACAGGAACTTCTTTTTGGAAAAAAATCTTTCAAAAATGTTTCTGTACAAACCTCTACCCATAGAATTGTAAAAGATACGGTGAAAGTGATGGTACATACCCCGGAAACACCCGTTTCAGATTCTTTGAAAAAAGATTCATTAGTAAAACCTGTCGGAAAAGAAATAAAACCTGCTCCGGCTGTCCCAAACAACACTAAGACTAGATGGCAAAAATAAAAAAAGCGTCAGAATCTCTGACCATTATGACCAATATCGTTCTTCCGAACGAAACCAACTCTTTAAGAAACCTTTTCGGTGGTGAACTTCTGGCAAAAATGGACCGTTGTGCGTCTATTTCTGCAGCTAGACACTGTGAAAGAAGAGTAGTAACGGCTTCTGTAAATCACGTATCTTTCAACCATCCGATTCCGGAAGGAGGTGTAGTGGTATTGGAATCTAAAGTTTCCAGAGCATTCTCTACTTCTATGGAAGTGTATGTAGATGTGTGGTTGGATGACCCGATTAACCAGAAGAAAATTCATACCAATGCAGGGATTTATACCTTCGTTGCAGTAGATGAATTCAACCGTCCGATTCCTATTCCAGAAATGATTCCTGAAACAGATGAGGAAAAAGAAAGATTTGCAGCAGCATTCCGTAGAAAAGAACTTTCATTAATCCTTTCCGGAAGAATGAAACCCCTGGAATCTGTAGAGCTTAAAAAACTATTTCAGGAACCACAGGAGTCTAAAAAAGACAAGAAATAAAACACAAAAAACACAAATGATTGGCACAAATTTTCACAAATGGTTTGTGCTCAGTCAGATGAAAAAAAATAATCAAAATGGATATTTCAGAAAATGATATATCAAAAATTGTTTATGAAGCAGGGTATATAGTTCATAAGGCTCTGGGACCAGGACTTTTGGAAAGTGCTTATGAAGAATGTCTGTTTTATGAATTAAGTAAACATGATATTCTTGTAGAAAGACAAAAACCTATGCCGTTAATTTATGATGAGGTTAAAATGGATGTTGGTTATAGACTTGATTTTTTGATTGAGAAAAAATTTGTGCTGGAAATAAAATCCATAGAATCATTACAGGATATTCACTTAGCACAAATACTTACCTACCTTCGCTTAAGTAATTGTAAACTTGGGATGTTGATCAACTTCAATACACTTCAGTTTAAAAATGGTGTTAGGAGAGTAATTAACGGTACTTTATAATTTGTGGTATTTGTGAAATAAATTAGTGTCATTTGTGTTTAAACTATGAAAATACTTCTTTTAGATAAAAACCATCCTCTTATTACTGAACAGCTTTTGGCTGAGAATTTTATTTTAGAAGAGGATTTTACATCGTCTTATGATGAGGTTTGTGATAAAATTGAGAACTACGATGGAATTATTATCAGAAGCCGTATTCCACTAGACAAAAACTTTCTGGAAAAAGGGAAGAATCTGAAGTTCATCGCAAGAGTAGGTGCCGGAATGGAAAATATTGATATTCCTGTTGCTGAAAAACTGGGAATTCAGCTGATCAATTCTCCGGAGGGAAACAGAGATTCTGTGGCGGAGCACGTAGTGGGAATGCTGCTGGTGATCATGAACAGACTTTTTATTGCTTCTCAGGAAGTGAAAAACGGGATCTGGAAGCGTGAAGAAAACCGAGGAGATGAGCTATTGGGAAAAACTGTAGGGCTTATCGGATATGGAAATATGGGAAAAGCTACTGCGAAAAGACTTTCAGGATTTGGATGTAAGGTGATTTTCCATGATATTCTTCCGGGACTTTCAGATGAATATGCAACACAGGTCTCACTGGAAGAATTGAAACAATCTGCGGAGGTTATAAGTTTACATATTCCTTTAACTTCAGAAACCCATTACCTTATTGACAAAACATTCATTCAGGAAATGAAAAATGATTTCTATTTCGTGAATACAGCAAGAGGAAAAAATGTTGAAACTAAAAGTTTAGTAGAAGGGTTGAAATCAGGAAAGGTGAAAGGAACTTGTCTGGATGTTTTGGAGTATGAAAAATCTTCTTTCGAGAATATTGAATCCGAAAATGAAGATCTAAAATATCTTCTGGAATCAGAAAAAGCGATTGTGACGCCTCATATTGCAGGCTGGACGCATCAGAGCAAAGAAAAGCTGGCTCAGTTTATTGTAGACAAAATTGTAGCTTCACATTGTTAAGCTATTTTAAAAAAAATAAAATGTAAAAGAAGCGGATTTACGAAATGTGAATCCGCTTTTTTATGATTTTTCGCTTGCAAGTTTTAATTCTCTATTCATTTATGTTAAATAATTCATAATATCCACCTCATATTTATTATTTATTTTGAGTTTTATTAAATTGCCGCTCATTTTTGAATCTCATGAAGACGTGTAATTTTGTACTTATCCTAACTGTTTTATTATCGATATTTTCCTGTAAAAAAAAGTCTGAAGCCAAAGAAGTTTCGGCTGAAAATACAACCAATCTGCCCAACTATGGAAATGTAGATCTGGGTAATATTTTTACAAAAGGGGACGGACAGCTTTTGAATAGACAAACTACCGTAAGTTATATCGATCAGTATTACAAGAAGATATGGGAAGGAGGAGACCTTAGCGGTGGAATTCTTGTTGCCAAAGGTGATGAAATCCTGTATGAAAATTACAGAGGTTTCGGAAGAGAAGGAAATCAAATGCCAATCGATAAAAATACACCTTTACACGTTGCTTCAGTTTCGAAGACTTTAACGGCAATGGCGATGATGAAGCTGATAGAGGCAGGAAAAATAAAATTTACGGATCACCTTACGCAGTTTTTTCCAGGATTTCCCTATCCGAATGTTACCGTTCAGACTTTATTGGATCAAAGAAGCGGTCTTCCGAAATATGAATATTTTATTACCAAGATACAGCCGGCTCCGGCAGAACTTTCCAAGCCATTTATTACAAATGAAGATGTATTGAATATGATCATTAAATATAAACCTGATCTGGCAAGAGATACGGATACAGGATTTATGTATTGCAATACCAACTTTGCTTTATTGGCTTTATTAATTGAAAAAGTGACCAAAACTCCTTTTCCTCAGGCGATGAAAGAAATGGTTTTCACACCGTTGAAAATGAATAATACGTATATCTTTCAGGAAAAAGATATTCCAACAGCAGCACAGTCTTTTTATTATGGAGGAAATAAGCTGTATCCTTTAGACAGACTTGATCTGATTTATGGAGATAAAAATGTCTACACTACGCCAAGAGATCTGTACAATTTCTCAAAAGCCATGTTTTCGAAAAATTTCCTGAAGCCTGAGCTGATGCAGATGGTATTCACTCCTTACAGCAATGAAAAAGCGGGAATGAATAATTATGGTTTAGGATTCAGAATGAAAATATTTGATAACGGTGAAAAGCTTACTTATCACAATGGATGGTGGCATGGTACCAACTCGGTATTTGCCCATCTTTTAAAATCTAAGGTTACCATCGTAGCTATCGGAAACAAATATTCAAACAAAGTATATACAGCTCTTGCATTATCCGGATTATTCGAAGATTTCCCTTTACAGAAAGAGAAGCTGCATACGGTGATGCATGACAATAAAGATACTTTGAATTCCGGACAGGAAGTTTTTGGAGAATAATGTTTACTTTTGCCTAAACATTTTCATGAAAAGGTTTCTTTTATTACTCGTTATCTGTTTTCTTGTACATTCATGTGCAAGGGTAGGATCTCCTGTCGGAGGGCCTAAAGATACTCTGGCACCGAAGTTTTTAAGTTCAAACATTGATACAACAAGAATTAATGTCAAAAGAGATATTCACCAGCTCCGTCTGGATTTTGATGAATATGTGACGTTGAAGGATATCAATAAAAACCTTATTATTTCACCTCCCATTAAAGGGATCACGAGGATTCTTCCTTCCAATATTGCCAACAAGTTTGTTCTGATTCAATGGTCAGATACGCTTCAGGCCAATACGACTTATAACTTTAATTTTGGAAACTCAATTGTTGATAATAACGAGTCCAATATTTTAAGGTATTTTAATTTTGCTTTTTCTACAGGAGACAAATTGGATGATTTGTACATCAGTGGGGAAGTAAAAGATGCGCTCGATACTAAAAAGAAAACCGGAACTACAACAGAAAATAAGCTGGTGGTAGGATTGTATCAGGTAAAGGATACAATGGATTACAAGAAAAAGCCATACTATATCACCAAGGTAGATGAAGATGGATATTATGAATTAAATTATCTGACTCCAGGAAAATATAAAATTATTGCCTTTGAAGACGAGAATGGAAATTCAATGTATGACCCCGGAAAAGAAAAAGTTGGATTCCAGAAAGATCCGATCAATTTTGAGAAATCTATTTCAGGATTGAATTTAAAAGTATACCCTTCCAAAAAGGCTGTAAAGTATCTTGAAATGAAAGAGATTGCAGGAGGAATTTTAATGACATTCGAAGGGAATCCTGATGACGTGAAAGTTCAGTCGCTGAATGAGAAACTGAAAGATGTCAAAATAACCCATACTCCGAAATCAGACTCTGTAAGAATCTGGTTTGATGCTGTAAAGGATAATGTGGGGCAGGAAGCCAATGAAAAACTGATATTTACTCATAATAAAGGTCCGAAAAAAGACAGTGCCTATAGCGTCTCTTTATTTTACAGATACAATAAAAAGAATGCCATGGACCTTAACAGTGATAATGGAGGAGAATCAATAGCTCCACAGTCAGATTTTAAAATATCGTCCAACTATATTGTGGATAAAATTGATCCTTCAAAGTGGACACTTAGGGCTAAAGGAGATAGTTTAACAACGTTACCGTTTACTGCTAAAATTTCAGAAACCAATCCTTATCAGATTCAGGTTCAGTCAGATTTTGTGATGGGAAAAAGCTATCAGCTTACGGTGCCTAAGGAGACTGTATCCTCATACTATGCAAAAAACACACAATCTAAGCGTTTTGATTTTGATGTTGCCAAAATAGACCAGTTTGGAAGTGTTGAATTCACTATTTCAAATGCACCGGAAACAAATTATTGGATTCAGCTGTTGGATTCTTCAGACAAGGTTGCTTATCAGAGGTATATGAAAGGAGATAAAGTGAAATTTGATATCCTCAAACCTGGGGAATACATCGTGAGAATCCTGGTAGATAATAACGGGAATAAATATTGGGATGAAGCAGATTTTGCTAATGATATTTTTGCTGAAGATGCCTATATTTTCTATAAAAAAGTGATCGTTAGAGGTCTGTGGGAAACAAGAGAAGAGTGGGATCTGAAGGATACCAGAACACTTGATAATCCTAAAGGAGCTACCCCCGCTGTAGCAGCTCCTGCTGGGGAAACACCGCCTGTACCGACTGAAGTGAAACAGGAGGTTAAAAAAGAATTGAAATCTCAAAATGCTGTTATAACGCCCGCAAAATAAGCAGATGAAGACCGCTAAGAAAATAGTATTCTGGACTTTTGTGGCATTTGCCCTGATTCAGTTCTTTCCTATAGACAGAACCAATCAGCCTGTGGATGCAAAGGTAAACTTTGTGGATGCAAGGAAATCACCGGAAAAGGTTAGAACACTGCTTAAAAATGCCTGTTACGACTGTCATTCCAATGAAACAGTTTACCCGAAATATGCTTTTATTGCACCCGTTTCCTGGTCTGTAAAAAGCCATGTGAATGAAGGCAGGGAACATCTTAATTTTTCTGCATGGGAAACTTATAATAAGGATTTGAAGGAGAACATGCTGACTAAATCCATTCAGACCATTCAGAATAAAACAATGCCGATGCCTGGCTATATCGTGTACCATAAAGAGGCTAATCTTTCAGAAGCAGAAAGAGCATTGCTGATTCAGTATTTTGAAGAAATGCTGAAGACTAAAACTTATTAATTTCTACCATAAAAAACTCCCGCAGATTTTACAAACTGAGCAGATTGTTTAAAACAAATATCTGTCCGGTCTGTAAAATCTGCGGGAGAATATTTTACAAAAATTATTTCTTTAAATAGCTCTCAAAAAATCTCTTCTGAGAATCAAAAGCAAGATCTTCAAGATCCAGATCCTGTAAAGGAATCCAGACAGCTTCCGAAATCTCAGAGAGCTCGAGATTTACCTCAAACTTTTCCGAAACATTGTATTCATAAAAGAGATCGATCGTATTGTAATCAATTTCCTTGTATTGATAGATGTTAGGAAGGCTGGTGAGGTATTTCAGGTTCGAAATATCGATATCAAGCTGAAGTTCTTCAAAAAGTTCTCTTTTACAGGTTTCTTCTGCACTTTCTTTAGGGTCGACAAATCCTCCTGCAAGATCGAGTTTCCCTTTTTTAGGTTCTCTGTTTCTTCTGGTAAGATAAATTTCGTCTCCACATCTGATGACAACCGCTACAGCACCTGCCACATTATTATACAAAGTAAAACCGCATTCCGGACAGCTCCATTTTTTTTCACCATCCCAGTGTAAGGACTCTCTGCCACAGCTTGGACAATATTTCAATAATTTCATTGAGCAATATTAATATTTCTCGGGTGATAACTCAAAATAACATCCCTTAATTCTTCCGTTTTCAGGTGCGTATAGATCTCCGTTGTCGTAATACTGGAGTGTCCCAGCATTTCCTGAATATAACGTAAATCGGCTCCATTTTGTAATAAATGGGTCGCAAATGAATGTCTGAATGTGTGTGGAGATATTTTTTTGTTAACCCCTGCTTTATCTGTAAGTTCTTTAATAATAAGAAATACGATTACTCTGGACATAGAAGTCCCACGACTGTTTAAAAACAGAGTGTCTTCATATTTCTTATTGATTTTACCTTTAGAACGAACCTCTTTGATATAACTTTCAAGCAGATCAGCAGTATAATCAGCTAAAGGAACAAAACGGGTTTTGTTTCCTTTTCCGTTTACCTTGATGTATTGCTCTTTAAAGTTGATATTGGAGATCTTCAGATCGATCAGTTCAGAAACACGAAGCCCACAGCCATAGAGTACCTCTATGATGCATTGGTTTCTTTTTCCCAGATCTGTATTCACCTCAATAGCAGCAATAATTTTGTTGATATCAGGCAGGCTTAAAGTATCAGGTAGATATAATCCCAGTTTTGGGCCTTCAAGTAACGCCGCAGGATTGTCTTCACGATATTCATCCTCCAGCAGAAATTTAAAGAAAGCTTTGATGGAAGATATCCACCTTGCCTGTGATCTCTCACTGAATTTCTGTTTGGAAAGATTGAAAATGTATTCCTGCAGGTTTTCGTAACCGATGGAGTCTGGACCGACGTTTTCCAGATCCTCTTCTGCGTAATCTTTTAATTTCTTAATGTCCCGAACGTAGGCGTCGAGTGTGTTTTCTGAAAAATTTCTTTCGAAACGAAGAAATATTTCAAAATCTTTGATCTTTTCATCCCAAGTCATTTGTGCTTATTTTTTTAGTTCACAGTCCGATATTTGTTCTATTTCAATGTTATGGTTCCTCAGGAACGATATTCCATCGTCATCCGAATACTCATTAATATACACCAGTCTCGTAATCCCTGCCTGCAGAATCAGCTTGCTGCATTCTTTACAGGGAGACAGCGTTAAATATAACGTTGCTCCTTTTGCAGATTGGGTAGAGGCAGCCAGCTTTAATATAGCATTGGCTTCCGCATGCAATACGTACCAGTGTGTTTTTCCATCTTCATCTTCACAGCAGTTTTCGAATCCCGAAGGAGTCCCGTTGTAACCATCTGAAATAATCATCCTATCTTTTACGATAAGAGCTCCCACCTGTTTTCTCTTACAGTAGGAGAGTTTTGCCCATTCCTGAGCCATTTTTAGATAAGCTTTATCAAACTTATTCATACCGCAGCATTGTTTTTTTTCGAAATAATTTGGATTAAAATCTTTTAGAAAGATTTAGAAGTTAGGCTTTCTCTTCTCTAGAAACGCAGTAACTCCTTCTTTCTTATCTTCCATTTCAAAAAGTTCTCCGAAATATTTGATTTCAGTTTCAAAACCTTTCTCCGTATCCGATAAATTCACGGCATTGATAGCCTTCGATATTGCCATTGGTGAATTGTAGGCAATCGTGTTTGCTAATTCTTTCGTTTTGGTTAATAATTCTTCAATAGGGTATACTTCATTCACCAGTCCGATCTCTTTTGCTTTTTGAGCAGGGATCATTTTGGCAGAGAAGATCATTTCATTGGCAATACCTTTTCCTACAAGCTTGGGAAGCCTCTGGGTTCCTCCATATCCCGGAATTAATCCAAGAGTTACTTCAGGAAGCCCTAATCTGGCGTTTTCCGATGCGTATCTGATGTGGCATGCCATGGCAAGCTCTAAACCTCCTCCTAATGCAAAACCGTTTACGGCTGCAATGACAGGTTTAGACATATTTTCAATTTTGTTGAACAATGTATTCTGTCCGTTTCTTGCAAGTTCTTCAGCTTTTTCCTGTCCGAATTCACTGAATTCCTTGATGTCAGCTCCCGCTACAAAAGATTTTTCTCCACTTCCGGTAAGGATAATTACTCTGCATGAAGTGTCAGCGTTAAGCTCATCCAGTGCGGTACTGATTTCCTGAATTGTTTTGGCATTTAAAGCATTTAAACTCTCAGGTCTGTTTATGGTAATAATAGATAATTTATCTTCTTTTTTTAATAATATGTTCTCGTAACTCATTTTTCCACTTTAAAATATCATCCTTTGCAAATTATGAATTTTTTACAAAAAAAAGGAAAAAATATTATTTTTTTTTCCTTTTTTTTAATTTATCATTCAATATGATTATTTGGAATGATTCATCATATTTGCATCAATATTGACGTTTAGTTGAGAAGCCACTTTCATGCCAAGCTCAATGTTAGCACGGAAAAAGTGACATAGTTGTCTGTTGATAATCTCATCTTTCTTAGACCCGGTAATACCACTCATGCTGCCTACAATATTTTTGATCAGATGATCTCTGTCTTCTGCATTCATCGCTTTTGAATACAAAAGTCCAGGTTGGGTATAGTGGTCACTATCGTTGTCATTTCTGTTGTAGCTGGCAACATGGGCACTGTCTAACTCATATTCATAGTTTTTATAGGATGAATCTGCTTGGATGTCATCAAAACTGTTAGGATGGTAATTCGGCTTGTCCTGATACTGGCTTGAATCTGCCATAAAACCGTCTCTCTGGTAATTGTTGACCGCAAAAGGACATCTGTTCACTTCCAGCTGATGGGCGTTGACACCTACTCTGTAACGGTGGGCATCAGGATATGAGAATAATCTTCCCTGAAGCATTTTGTCCGGTGAAAAACTGATTCCGTTAATTAAGTTACTTGGAGAAAAAGTAGACTGTTCCACGTGAGCGAAATAATTAACAGGTACTTCGTTCAGTTCCATTTCTCCTACCTCAATTAATGGGAAATCATCATGGAACCATACTTTAGTTACATCAAACGGATTCCATCTGAAATCTTTCGCCTGCTCCTCTGTCATCACCTGTATAAATAAAGTCCATTTCGGGAAATCTCCGTTTTCAATAGCGTTGCAAAGATCTTCCTGTGCAAAGTCAGGGTTTTCTCCAGCCATTTTTACGGCTTCTTCATCCGTGAAGTTTTTTACACCTTGTTTTGTTTTAAAATGGAATTTTACCCATACTCTCTCATTTTTATCATTGATCATGGAGAACGTATGAGATCCGAAACCGTGCATATGTCTGTAGCCGTGAGGTGTTCCTCTGTCTGACATCAATATAAGAACCTGATGAAGTGATTCCGGGTTTAAGCTCCAGAAATCCCACATCATGGTGGCACTTTTCAGGTTGGTTTTCGGTACCCTTTTCTGGGTGTGGATAAAATCCGGGAATTTTTTTGCATCCTTAATAAAGAATACCGGAGTATTATTTCCTACCAGGTCCCAGTTTCCATCTTCCGTATAAAATTTTAAAGCAAATCCTCTTGGGTCTCTTGCAGTATCGGCACTTCCTTTTTCGCCTCCCACAGTAGAAAATCTTGCAAACATTCTGCATGAGTTTCCTACTTTTGAAAACAGTTTTGCTTTCGTGTACTGGCTGATATCATGCGTTACGGTAAAAGTTCCGTACGCTCCGCTTCCTTTGGCATGCACAATTCTTTCAGGAATTCTTTCCCTAACGAAATGTGCAAGATTCTCCTGAAGAATAAAGTCCTGCAGCAATACCGGGCCTCTTGGTCCTACCGTCTGTGAATCCTGATGTTCAAAATAAGGTGCGCCGTTACTTAACGTTAATTTTTTAGAATCCATATCATTAATGATTTGTATAAATGTTTTTTGTTTTTCTAAATCCAAGTGTAAAGGTAATGAATATCAAATTTACTTGAATTTTTAATTGGTAATAGCAAAAACGTTATATCTTTGTAATAGATAATATTAATCAAATGAACATTCAGCAACTGGAGTATCTTATCGCTGTTGATAAGTATAAACATTTTGGTAAGGCCGCTCAGGCGTGTTTTATTACCCAACCTACGTTAAGTGCCATGATACAGAAATTTGAGGATGAACTGGATGTAAAGGTTTTCGACAGAACGACCCACCCGATCCGTACCACGGACGTAGGTCTTCAGATTATTGATCAGGCAAAGGTAATTATCGAGTCTGTCAATGAGCTGAAAAACAAAGCCAACCTTTTGAATAATATTTTAGGAGGAACAATCAATCTGGGAATCATTCCTACGGTGTCTTCTTTCATTCTGCCAACAGAGATTTTTAAATTCCTGGAGGATAATCCGAAGATTCAGATGAATGTAAAAGAAATGACAACTGATAATATTATTAAAGCATTGAAAGCAGGAGAACTGGATGCCGGAATTATTTCTACTCCGTACGATACTGCTGACGAGTTTTATCAGGATTTCCTTTTCAACGAGGAGCTGATGATTTACAGCTCCAATACAGAAGCTAACAAAAAGAATTCTTACATCATTCCGGAAGATCTGAATGTAGAGAAAGTATGGCTTCTTGAAGAAGGAAACTGCCTGAGAAATCAGTTTGAAAATATCTGTCATCTGAAAGAAAATACCCTGAAGCCAAAAAATTTGGATTTCTTAGCTTCCAATATCCAGACTTTGGTACATATGGTGGATAAAGTAGGGGGTATCAGTATTCTGCCGGAACTGGCACTGAGCCAGCTTTCAGAAGAGCAGAAGAAAAATGTTTTCAGATTCAAAAAACCTTTCCCATATCGCGAAATCAGTATTATTTATTATAAACCAACCTTCAAACAAAAGATTATTGATGAATTATCACATTCTATCAAAACTTCTTTAGAACTTAAGTTGAATTACCACGAAAGTCCGAAAGAATTTGTAAGCATTAAGCCTCAGTAATGGAAATGCTTTAAAGTGATAGAAATCATCAATTTAAATAAAAGTATAATTAATAAACAAAATTTTTGAGTATTAGGAAAATAGTACTTAAATTTGCTGACGTTTATTACGAGGAAAAATTTGACCTGATTGCAACCTCTATAAAAAAATGCTAAAACAGTATTCTTTTTTCTGGGCAATTTCATTCATATTTTTCGCAAATACAATTTTTTAAATCTTTAAAAACAAAAGAATTATATGTCTTATTTATTTACATCTGAATCAGTTTCAGAAGGACATCCGGATAAAATTGCCGATCAAATTTCCGATGCATTAATCGACCATTTCCTGGCATACGATAAAGATTCAAAAGTAGCATGTGAAACTCTTGTAACTACCGGACAGGTGGTATTGGCAGGAGAAGTAAAATCAGATGCGTACCTTGATGTACAGACTATTGCCAGAGAAGTAATCAACGGAATCGGGTATACGAAAGGTGAATACATGTTCAATGGAGACTCTTGCGGAGTTATTTCTGCAATCCACGAGCAGTCACCTGATATCAACCAGGGAGTTGACAGAGCTGTAAATGATGAGTCTTTCGAAGCTAAAGCAAATGCACAGGGAGCTGGAGATCAGGGAATGATGTTCGGGTATGCAACCAACGAGACGGCTAATTATATGCCTCTGGCATTGGATCTTGCCCATACAATTCTGAAAGAACTTTCTGCCATCAGAAGAGAAAATAAGGAAATCACTTATCTTCGTCCGGATGCAAAAAGCCAGGTAACGATTGAGTATTCTGATGATCATAAGCCTATCAGAATAGATTCTATTGTAGTTTCAACTCAGCACGATGACTTTGGTACGGAAGAAGAAATGCTGAATAAGATCCGTGAGGATATCAAAAATATTCTGGTTCCAAGAGTCGTTGCGCAGCAAACTGAAGAAATCAAAGCTTTATTCAACGATCAGATCAAATATCACATCAATCCTACCGGGAAATTTGTAATCGGAGGACCTCACGGAGATACAGGTCTTACAGGTAGAAAAATCATCGTTGATACCTACGGTGGTAAAGGTGCCCACGGTGGTGGTGCTTTCTCTGGAAAAGACCCTTCTAAAGTAGACAGAAGTGCTGCATATGCTACAAGACATATTGCTAAGAACCTAGTAGCTGCCGGAGTAGCGGATGAAGTTTTGGTACAGGTTTCTTACGCCATTGGAGTAGCTGAGCCTTGTGGCTTATACATCAATACTTACGGAACTGCGAAAGTAGATCTTCATGATGGGGATATCGCGAAAAAAGTTTCTGCTATTTTTGATTTAAGACCTTATGCTATCGAGCAGAACTTAAAATTAAGAAACCCTATTTATCAGGAAACAGCGTCTTACGGACACATGGGTAAAGAGCACTATGTAGCTGATAAAACTTTCAATAAAGGCCATAAGAATGAGATTACGTTAAAAGATCTTGAGTTCTTTACCTGGGAGAAACTAGACAAAGTAGAGGAGATTAAAACCGCTTTTGGAATTTAATTTCTCTTTGAAGAATAATAAATGAACTGCTTTATCTTTGGATAAGGCAGTTTTTTTTAATTTTACACCTTAATAATATAGAAAGATGATGAATTTTCGAACTGTAGTTGCTGTCATGTCCCTGTTTTTGCTAAGTTCTTTAGTAAAAGCCCAATATACCATGCATAAAATGATCAGTGTAGGGTATACTTACCAGAATCAAAGTTTTGGTGAAGTAGGAGGTAAATTACTTTTTCTTAAAAATGATGATGTGATTTACAGATTGGGAGGATCTGCAATGATGGGATCTGTAGATTCTAAATTTGCTATTATGCCAAAACTACAGGCTGATGTCCTTCTTAATTTTGAAAAAAATGTAGACTTCTATCACTCGTATTACTTTTTAGCAGGAGTAGAAGGTACCAATAAATACATTGCCCCTAAGATCGGAGTTACCCTATTTGGGATGCTTGACCTTACAGGAGGCTATGCCTTTCCTATCGGAGACACCCGACTGAACGGTAAAGAGATGAAAGGACTTAATATTAATTTTACATTAAATATCCCTACTGTATTTATTCATGACATGTTTAAGTGATTTTTTTTAGATTTTTCTCTATAAAATTTAATAATAGGTTAACAGTTATTAAAAAATTATTATATTTACATCATAATAATTGTACTACCGCCTATAGAAGAGACTCTACTCAAGAACTGTTTTGTTTTACAGCAAAGGCCAGAAGAAATATCTGGTAGAATGCCTGTCTGCAAATATTTATATTGAGAAGAGTTATGAAATCAAAATCGGATAGTTTACTAATTTCCCTTTACCAGAAAGGTGATGAGAGCGCGTTGTCAACCCTCATTCACCGTCATCAGAGAGAACTTTTTACATTCATTTTTTACAAAATTAATGATGAAGATTTAGCCAACGATATCTTCCAGGATACATTCATGAAGATTATTGTCATGCTGAAAGAAGGACGCTATAACGAAGAAGGCAAATTTATTCTTTGGGCGAAAAGAATTTCCCACAATTTAATCATTGATCATTTCAGGTCAAAAGCCAAGAATATCAAAGTTTCAGAAACTACTTTTGAAACAGATGAATATTCTATCTTTGATTTAATCAGAGAACCTTCGGAAAATATTGAGGATCAGCTTGTGACCAACCAGATTCAGGAGGATCTTATGAGGATGTTACTGTTTTTGCCACAAAACCAGCAGGAGGTAATCAAACTGAGGTTTTTTGATGGTCTGAGTTTCAAAGAAATTGCAGACCATACAGAGATGAGCATTAATACTACGCTAGGAAGAGTAAGGTATGCACTGATAAACCTGAGAAAAATCATGGATGAAAATAATATAATCTTAACAAGATAGATAATATTTCAGGAAATTTCGCGTTTTTAAGGAAAACATACTTCGCTTATGAAAAAAAATGACTCCTTAAAAGTGAAAACTTTGAAACCTAAAAAACAAACAATTGATTTTTTGCTGAATTTTTCCAAAAGCCTTGAGATTGTGAAAAGCAAGAGCAAAAATTATCCTATTACAAAAAATTAAAATTATTAACTTTGTGCTGTATGAAAATGCAGCACGTTTTTTTTGACCTGGATAATACACTCTGGGATCATCGCAGAAATGCCTATCTTACCATCAAAGATCTTTTTGAAAAACAGGAAATCACTTCAAAATATCATAT
The DNA here is from genome assembly GCF_003347605.1 of Chryseobacterium sp. KLBC 52. Classification (GTDB taxonomy): domain Bacteria; phylum Bacteroidota; class Bacteroidia; order Flavobacteriales; family Weeksellaceae; genus Chryseobacterium. The sequence goes on from NZ_QDFZ01000015.1 coordinate 70,111, forward strand.
TGAATTTGAAGAGTTTCATTCTGTATATCACAATATCAACGAAGAGTTGTGGGAAAAGATCAGAGACGGAATTATCGGCAAAGAGTACTTGAGAGAACACCGTTTTTATGATTCATTCAAACATTTTGGAGTAGATAATAAAGAGCTTGCCCTTTATTTTGAAGAAAACTTCCTTGATAATATTGTAAGTCATAATGAATTGGTAGAGGGAGCAGAAGATGTTTTGGAATATCTGAAAGCTAAAAATTATACACTACACATTATTTCCAACGGATTTCAGGAGGTAACAGAAAGAAAATGTACCCTTTCCGGAATTGCCCCTTATTTTAAAACAATTACCAGTGCAGATGCAGTAGGCGTAAGAAAACCTAATCCAAGGATTTTTGAATACTCACTAGGACTTTCTGAAGCCAGCAAAGAAGAAAGTATCCTGATTGGAGACGACTGGATTGCAGATGCTTTGGGAGCTACAGATTTCGGGATGGATGCGATCTTCTTCGATGTTTACAAAGAAGATAAACAGAAAGAAGGGTTAAAAGCCATTACCCATCTTCAGCAGATCAAAGAATATTTATAGAAATATAAGATCATAAAATTTGATAAAAAGCCACTAAGACAATCTTAGTGGCTTTTCTGTTTTTAATACCCTGCAGAAATCGACACAAACATCTGTGATCATCTGGGTCAATCTGCGATTAAATCATTTTTCCCAATTCTTTCCCAAATTGATTAGGAACTTTGCTCCATAATAATAACAGAAAAATGTAATAGTATGAAAAATGTAAAGAAAATCACAGGAGTATTAATGGTCTTATTTTTATTGATCGGAGGCTTGGTTTCAGCACAGGACAGAGCAATCAATGCAAATCAGTTACCGAAAACAGCTAAAAACTTTCTGGCTGCTCATTTTAAAGGAATACCTGTGGCCTCGGCAATAGAAGACAGAGAAATCTATGGTGTAGATGAGTACAAAGTATATCTGACAAATGGAATGAAAATGGAATTTGACAGCAGTGGAAGCTGGAAAGAAGTGGATGGAAAACATCAGAAAATTCCTTATGGCTTCATTCCTGTATCCATCAGAAATTACAGCACGAAAAACTTTCCTAACACTTACATTATTAAGATTGAAAAGAAAAGATGGTCTTATAAAGCAGAGCTTTCCAATGGATTGGAGCTTGAATTCGACAGGAATGGGAATTTTAAAAGAATCGATGATTAGCACGTAACCGAATACAAACACTAAATAGTAATACTATGGTCAATTGGAATTTAATAAACAGTAACGGAAGAAAGGGGTCTTCTGCCAAGATTAGAAAAAGTATGGTGTCTTTTCTGACAAAGTACCATCCCGGCAGCGTGATTGATTCTATCGAGAAAAAATACAATGCCTATAAAATCAATTTGATGAATGGTATCAGTCTTGTTTTTGATGCAGACGGCCGATATGTCAAATCGAATTAATGGTAAGGCTGGAAGTTGGAGGTCGGAAGAAGGAAGTTAAATGAAACTGCATAGATTGATGGAGTCTGAATAACTTCCAGCTTCCCTCTTCAATCTTCCAGCTTTTAATTTCATATATTTGATATACATTAATGAAGTAGCAGAATATACAGATCCAGAAATATGAAGATTTTAATAGTAGAAGACGAACCTGAACTGAAAGATACCGTACAGAAGTTTCTGGAAGCAGAGCATTTCATTGTAGAATATGCGGAAAATTACAGCGGTGGGCTGGAGAAAATTATTTCTTACGAATACGACTGTATTTTGCTCGATATTATGCTGCCTGACGGAAACGGAATAGATCTTTTGAAAGAGATCAAAAAAATGCATAAGAAAGATCCTGTAATTATCCTTTCTGCTAAAGACTCTGTGGACGATAAGGTGGCCGGACTGGAAATAGGAGCAGATGATTATCTTGCAAAACCTTTCCACCTTGCAGAACTGATGGCGAGAATCAAATCTGTGATCAGAAGAAAAAATCAGGATGGCGAAAATATCATCCGTTACAAAAATATCAGCATCGATCCGGAGAACAGAACGGTGAAAGTAGGTGATGAAGAGCTGGTTCTTAACAGAAAAGAATATGATCTTCTGTATTACTTCGTAATTCATCCGGAGAAAACCTTACAGAAAACAACACTGGCTGAAGCCATCTGGGGAGATTATATCGATCAGGCAGACAGCCTGGATTTTATATATTCCCAGATCAAAAATCTTCGTAAAAAACTGAAAACCCTCAATGCAGAAGCTGATTTCCAGGCTGTATATGGAATAGGATATAAATTCATCTGATGAAGACTTCATTAAAATATTATACGATTAAATATCTGATCATGATCCTGCTGCTGATTATAGCAGTGTGGGCAGGTCTTTTTTATGCCTATATCCTGGATGAAGTGCATGATAATGTAGATGACGGATTGAGGGATAGAAAAATACAGATTATTAAAGCGGTCTATCTTAATCCTCAGCTTTTGAAGAACAATGAATTTGGATTCAATGAATTTAAAATCAATCCCATCAAAGCTGGAAATTATCAAAACAAAAGCAGGCTGTACAACAAGATGTACTATATGGAGTATGATGACAAAGACCAGCCTTACAGGGTTTTGGAGGCCGACTTTATTGACCAGTTCAAAGGTCATCAGCGGCTTGTCATCAGAACATCTACGGTAGAAGAAGATGAGCTGATATACGACCTTACAACAGCCTTAATTGTGCTTTATATCCTTTTGGTGATAAGTATCGTAGCTGTTAACGGATATCTGCTTAATAAAGCCATGAGGCCGTTCTATCTGATTTTGGATAAACTTAAAAAATATCAGTTTGGAATTCCTTTCTCTCAGGAAAAACATAACTATAAGATTACCGAATTTGAGGAATTGAATGTGGAAATCAATGAAATGATTGAACGTAATGAATTGGTTTTCTATCAGCAGAAACAGTTTATTGAAAACGCTTCCCATGAGCTTCAGACTCCTTTGGCTATCGTGATTAATAAAATTGACCTGATGATCCAGAATGATGATCTTGATAAAAAGAATCTGACTTTTCTTACGGAAGTGAAGAATGACCTGAGAAGAATGGTGGGACTGAATAAATCCTTACTCATGCTTTCCAAGATTGAGAACAGCCAGTTTAATAAAACTTCAGATGTTGATTTTAATGTGATGATCGCTCAATTAGTTCAGAATTATGAAGATTTTATTGCCTTTAAAAAAGTAGAGGTCAATATTATTGAAAAAGGAAAATTTGTTGCAGATTTCAATCAGGATCTTGCGGATATTCTGCTGTCTAATCTTCTTAAAAATGCAGTAAAATATAACAACGAAGAAGGAACTCTGAACATTATCATTGAAAATAACAGAATCGCATTTCAAAACAGTGGAAATCCTGTGGCTTTAGATCAGTCAAGGATCTTTAACCGCTTTTACAAACAAAGTTCAGATCATACATCCACCGGACTGGGATTGTCTATCATTAAAACCATTATCAAACAATATCCGGGCTGGGATATTCATTATGAATATGGAGATCAGATGCATTACTTTATTGTGACAAAGAATAACGGACGTTAAAAATTGTAATTTATATTTATAGAGAAAGAGGCTGTCCCAAAAGTGTCATTCTGAACGAAATGAAATGTAGTGAAGAATCTAATATATCTGATATCAATAAGATTCTTCCTTCGTCAGAATGACAAAAGTCAATAATTGACTTTTGAGATAGCCTCTTTCTTATTTTTACAACTCAGCATTAAAATCCTAAGCTTGTTCTTACTCTTTTCAGCGTTTCCAGCGCAATGGGTCTGGTTTTCTCAGCTCCTTGCTGAAGTTTTGCTTCAAGTTCATCAAGATTGTTCATGTAATAAGCGAACGTTTCTCTTTCTTTCTCAAAACGTACCAGGATAAGATCCAGCAATTCTTTCTTAGCATGTCCGTATCCGAAGTTTCCGGCAAGATATTTTGCTCTTAATTCTTCAGTCTGTTCAGGTGTAGCAATCAGCTGATAAATCTGGAATGTTTTGTCCGTATCAGGATCCTTAGGCTCTTCTAAAGACTTGGAATCTGATTCAATGCTCATCACCTGTTTTTTCAGCTCCTTTTCAGGTAAGAAAATATTGATGATATTTCCTCTTGATTTTGACATTTTCTGACCGTCCGTTCCAGGAACATATTTAGTGTCTTCCTGAAGTTCAGATTGTGGTAATACAAGAATTTCACCCATCTGGTTATTGAACCTTGAAGCGACATCCCTTGCAAATTCCAGGTGCTGAAGCTGATCTTTTCCTACAGGAACGATTTCAGCATCATACAATAAAATATCTGCAGCCATCAGAATAGGGTAAGTAAACAAACCGGCATTTACATCCTGAAGTCTGTCTGCTTTATCCTTAAATGAATGGGCTAATGTTAATCTTTGATAAGGGAAAAAACATGATAAATGCCAAGAAAGTTCACAGGTTTCAGCGATATCACTTTGTCTGTAGAAATATGTTTTTTCAGTATCTAATCCACAAGCAAGCCAAGCCGCAGCAATCTCGTAGGTATTTTGTCTTAAAGTCTGCGCATCCTTAATCTGTGTAAGCGTGTGAAGATTCGCAATAAATAAAAATGATTCATTTCCTTCCTGCTTGGATAGTTCGATAGCAGGAATAATAGCTCCCAATAAGTTTCCAAGATGGGGCGTTCCGGTGGCTTGTATGCCGGTAAGAATTCTTGACATTTGGTTAAAATTTATATTTAAAAATTAATGAATAGCAAATTTACGAGGTTTGCCGGGAATAACGAAAGATAAAAGATAAAAGATAAAAGATAAAAGATAAAAGATAAAAGATAAAAGATAAAAGATGTTGTTATTAAAATTCAATAGGGGGTGGGCTTCAGCCCAGCCAGCTTAAAATTGAACATCACCCATTGGCTTTAGCCAAAACCTATCCATTGGTAAAATCTTAATATCCTTCTACACAATCATCTGTGAAAATCCGTGCAATCCGTGGTTAAAAAAAATTAAGGAATCAAAATCTTCTCTCCCCCAAATTTAGGCTCCACACCAAAAAGAAGATCCCAATAGGCTTTAGCTTTTGCAAAATACTCTCTCAAATTGGTCTTTAAGCCTGCATATTTATTCACATCTGCTGCATTGTATCCAAAGGCTTCCATGCCATTTTTCCTGGCCAGGAAAACCGCTCTTTCATTATGGAATTTCTGAGAGATAATAACCAGTTTTGTCTGGCTGAAAATATCTTTTGCTCTTACTACAGAATCCAGAGTCCTGAATCCGGCATGGTCTAAAATAATTTTATCCTTTGGAATTCCTTCCTGTATCAGTGCAAGCTGCATATCTTCAGGTTCATTATAATCCTTGGTACTGTTATCACCACTAACGATGATGTATTGTATTTTCCCGCTTTTGTATAAATCACTTGCGGCCTTAATTCTGTTATAGAAATAAGCATTTGGAGTTCCGTTGCTCAGAAGTTTTCCTGTTCCCAGTAATAAAGCGGTTTTTGCTTCCGGCACATCAGCAGTATTGTAGGAAACGAATGGTGCGCTGTCCTTTTTAATGCTGTAATTCGCCCAGGCAATAAAAATAATTCCTGCAACGAAAAGAAGCAGGAAAAATTTAAAAATATTTTTGATTATTTTTTTCATCCGAAAATATATCTTTTAAAACTCCAGACCGTTCGGGAAAGCTTTTTTTCTGAATATTAATAAGAATGCAGCTCCTACTGTGATCGCAGAATCAGCAACATTGAAAATATATTTGAAGAACTCAATATGTTTTCCTCCTATCACAGGCCAGCTTTCAGGAACGTACCAGTCTACTACAGGGAAATGAAGCATATCCACTACACATCCTTTCATAAATGTAGAATATCCGTGTCCGAAAGGAACAAGCTTGGAAATTCCGCCATAGCCAATCCATCGGTCTGTACTGGCATCATAAACCGTTCCGCTGTCGAAGATCATTCCATAGAACATTCCGTCAATAAGATTTCCGATTGCGCCTGCAAAAATGATAGCCATGGGAACTAAAAGATAATTAGAAGCTCCTTCTTTCAACCATTTTTTGAACATGTAGATCATCCCTCCAATCAGGAAAACCCTTAGGATAACCAGAAAATATTTCCCGATAATTCCTCCGAAGTGAAATCCATACGCCATTCCCGGGTTTTCAACAAAAGTTTTGTTAAAGAAACCGTTGATGACAGGAATACTCTCATTCAGTTCAAAATGAGTTTTGATATAGATTTTTGAAGCCTGGTCAATGAATAACACTAAAAGAGTTATCGCTAATATCTTTTTCATTACTGTCCTTTAGGTTTTGAAGGCTTTGAAGCCGGCTTTACATTTTTGTTATCGCTTGCTTTCTTCACCACTTTTTGTCCATTGAATGAACTCTTAACGTGAGCTTTTTCAAATTTAATGCCCATTTCTTTCAGAACACTTTTCAGTGCACTCAGCTCCATAGAATTCTTAGGATGTACTATGATAGATTCCATTTCTTATATTTATTTTTTACATTTTGGACAGCTCATCAAGTCTTTTCCTGTCTTTCTCAGACAGATCATTGACTCCATTTTTGCCCATCTTACTCAAAAGTCTGTCGATTTCTTTCTCCCGTTCCCGTTTATCAGAATTGAATTGATCATCAATGGTATAGTTCTTCTGCGGTTCAGGGAAGAATCTGTTTTTGATCCATTCTCTGTTGAAAAACAGTAATACTACCGTGACAATCAATCCCAAAATTAATAATTCGCTCATGGGTATACATTAAAAATTAGGTTTATAAAGTATCCGTGAATACGATATAAACCCAATATTATTTTTCAAACCTTACGGTTATTTCTGCATGTTTTTCGCTTCGATGCTCAGCGTAGCATGAGGAACAGCTAAAAGTCTTTCCTTAGGAATCAGTTTTCCTGTTACTCTGCAAACACCGTACGTTTTATTTTCGATTCTGATCAAAGCATTTTTAAGATCACGCACGAATTTTTCCTGTCTTCCTGCCAAAATAGAATTCTGTTCTTTGCTCAACGTTTCTGCTCCTTCCTCAAAAGCTTTGAAAGTAGGAGATGTATCATCAGTGCCATTATTCTGGTCATTGATGAAACTTTCTCTGATAAGCTGAAGATCTTTTTCTGCTTTTTCTATTTTTTCTTTAATGATCGCTTTAAATTCCTGTAAATCAGCATCGCTGTATCTAACTCTTTCGTCTGACATATTCTTTCTCTTTTTTAATAAAATTATGAAATGGAATTTGAAATATAATAACTACATGTTAATTTTTTTCAACATTTATCTTAAAATTAACCTCATCTATTTCGATTTCGTTAAAATTTGAAAGTGAAGATACAATTTCTATTTTATTTGACAAGACTTCAGAAGAAATATATTCCTCATTTTTCTTAATCTCATTCAGGAAAGGAGAACTTTCTTCCAATGTGATTGAGATTCTGTCTGTCAGATCAAAGTCTTTATCTTTTCGCAGGTTTTGAATTCTGTTGATGAACTCTCTTGCGATACCTTCAGATTTTAACTCATCGGTTAACGTCAAATCTAATGCCACAGTTGTTTTTCCATCGGAAGTTACTGTCCATCCCGGGATATCTTTTGTAGAAATTTCCACATCATCAAGAGTAATCTCGTATCCCTGAACGTCTATTCTTCCTTCTTTTTCAAGACCGGCAATCTGCTCTGCAGTAAGATTGGCAATCTCGCCACCTACCACTTTCATGTCTTTTCCTAATTTAGGACCAAGCGCTTTGAAGTTAGGTTTTATTTGCTTTACAATTAAGTGAGATGCTTCTTCAGCATTGATTAGCTGTAATTCTTTCACGTTTACTTCCTGCTTGATCAGGTCTGCTACAGCAAGAATCTGCTCTTCTGCTTTAGAATCCAGTACAGGAACCAATACTTTTTGTAACGGCTGACGAACTTTTACATTTTCTTTCTTTCTCAAAGAGAAAACCATACTTGTAATGTTCTGTGCTAAATGGGTCTTTTCAACCAGATCCTGATCGATTAAACTTTCATCTGCTACCGGGAAGTTTGTTAAGTGTACAGATTCACAATTTTCTTTACCTGTTACCTTATTTAGATCCTGATACAACTGATCCATAAAGAATGGTGCAATTGGAGCAGATAATTTTGCCACTGTTTCAAGACAAGTGTATAAAGTCTGGTAAGCAGAGATCTTGTCATCAGAATAATCTCCTTTCCAGAAACGTCTTCTGCACAGTCTTACATACCAGTTGCTTAAGTTGTCGTTCACGAAGTTGCTGATTGCTCTTGCAACTCTTGTTGGTTCATAGTCTTCATAGAAAGCTTTCACTTCCTTGATCAGAAGATTCAGTTCAGAAAGAATCCATCTGTCGATTTCCGGACGGTTTTCCACTTCTTTTTCCGAATAGTTGAAGCCATCCACATTCGCATATAAAGCAAAGAATGAATAGGTATTGTAAAGTGTTCCGAAGAATTTTCTTCTTACCTCGTCAATTCCTTCAATGTCAAACTTCAGGTTTTCCCATGGGTTTGCATTCGAGATCATATACCAACGCGTTGCATCCGGTCCGTATACAGCCAGTGTTTCGAACGGATCCACAGCATTTCCTAAACGTTTTGACATTTTTTGTCCGTTCTTATCCAGAACAAGACCGTTACTCATTACATTTTTATAAGCAACTGAATCAAATACTGCAGTTCCGATAGCGTGAAGCGTATAGAACCATCCACGCGTCTGGTCAACACCTTCTGCAATGAAATCAGCAGGGAATGCTTTATTATTATCGATTAATTCTTTGTTTTCAAAAGGATAGTGCAACTGTGCATAAGGCATAGACCCTGAATCGAACCAAACGTCGATCAAGTCGCTCTCACGCTTCATTGCTTTTCCTGAATCAGAAACCAATACCACTTTGTCTACTACGTTTTTGTGAAGATCCACAAGCTCATAATTAGACTCAGACATATTTCCGATGATGAAACCTTTGAATGGATTTTCAGTCATCAGTCCTGCTGCAATTGATTTTTCGATTTCGTTGTATAATTCTTCTACAGAACCGATGATTTTTTCTTCTTTCAGGTCATCTGTTCTCCAGATTGGCAACGGAATACCCCAATATCTTGAACGGGAAAGATTCCAGTCGTTTACATTTTCCAGCCAGTTGGCAAAACGTCCTTCTCCGGTAGCTTTTGGCTTCCAGTTGATGTCTTTGTTCAGATTAACCAGTCTGTCTTTTACAGCAGTCATTTTTACAAACCAGGAATCAAGCGGATAGTACAATACCGGCTTATCTGTTCTCCAGCAGTGTGGATAAGAGTGGACATATTTTTCTACTTTGAAGGCTTTGTTCTCTGTTTTCAACAAGATCGCAAGTTCTACATCCCATGATTTCTCAGGAGCAGTTCCTTCATCGTAATATTCATTTTTGATATAAGTTCCCGAGAATACCTCAGGCACATTGTCTCCTTTGATGAATTTCCCTTGTAAGTCTACCAATGGTACAAGATTATCATTTTCGTCTTTTACCAACATTGGCGGGATCTCAGGCTGAGCCATTTTAGCAACTCTCGCATCATCCGCACCAAAAGTAGGTGCCGTGTGAACGATACCTGTACCGTCCTCAGTCGTTACAAAATCCCCTAAGATTACTCTGAATGCGTTCTCAGGATTATCATTTGGCGTAAACCAAGGAACTAATTGCTCATATCTTGTATCAACAAGTTTTTCTCCTGTAAACTCTTTTAAGATTCTGAAAGGAATTACTTTCGTTTCCGGAGTATAATTCGCAAAATCTTCATCTGTACCTTCTGTATATTTTTTACCGAAAACCTTAGGTAAAAGAACACTTGATAACACTACGGTTACAGGTTCAAATGTATATTGATTGAAGGTTTTAACTACAACATATTCAATATCTCTACCTACGGTAAGAGCCGTATTGGATGGAAGCGTCCATGGAGTTGTCGTCCATGCAAGGATATGTACATCTCCGTCAACATCATTGAACAATGCTGAAGAGTCTTTCTTTACTTTAAACTGAGCCACAACCGTTGTGTCTGAAACATCACGATAGGTGCCAGGCTGGTTAAGCTCGTGAGAAGAAAGTCCTGTCCCTGCTTTCGGAGAGTAAGGCTGGATCGTGTAGCCTTTGTATAACAAGTCTTTGCTATACAACTGCTTCAATAACCACCAAACGGTTTCCATATATTTTGACTTGTACGTGATGTACGGATCATCAAGGTCTACCCAATATCCGATTTTCTCCGTAAGGTTATTCCAAACATCGGTATAACGCATTACCGCTTCACGACAAGCTTTGTTATAGTCTTCAATAGAGATTTTTTTGCCAATATCTTCTTTCGTGATTCCTAACTCTTTTTCTACACCCAGTTCCACAGGAAGACCATGCGTATCCCAGCCAGCTTTACGGAAAACCTGCTTTCCGTTCTGAGTCTGGTAACGGCAGAAAATATCTTTCAATGCTCTTGCCATTACGTGGTGAATTCCAGGCATACCGTTTGCTGAAGGCGGACCTTCATAAAAAACAAACTCAGGATTTCCCTGACGAATCTCAACACTCTTATTGAAAGTTTTATTTTGTTTCCAAAATTCCGCTACATTCTCTGCTACGTCAATAAGGTTGAGGTTTTTGTATTCTTTAAATTGGCTCATTGTAAATATCTCAATATCGTTGATTAATTAAGTCTGCAAATTTACTAAAATTTGTCGGTTTATAATATATGTTTTATTTTGATATCTTCTATTAAAAAGTTCAATTTCAGAAATATAAATGAAGAAAGTGAGAAAAAGTGAATAGTGAATGGTGAATAAGTGAATTTTCCTGGCTGTTTTTCATATGAAATTTAATGCAATTTATTCAATAGGAGCGGGCTTTAGCCCGCTTAAATAATAAAAACAAATCCTACGGCTTTAGCCAAAACCTACAACATAATCATCTGTGAAAATCTGTGAAATCTGCGGTTAAAAAAATAAGCATAACTTAAAAATTCGTATATTTAATTAGACGTAAAACCCAAATGCTGTATGAAAATCTTTTATTACCTAATGCTTTTTGTCTGTTTTATCAACACAAGCATTGTACAAGCTCAAAATAATTATCCACAAAATTATTTCAGGAATCCACTCAACATTCCCATGCAGCTAGCAGCCAATTTTGGAGCTATCAGGACCAATCACTTTCATATGGGGCTGGATTTAAGAACCAATAGCCAGGAAAACCTTCCTGTTCTTGCAGCTGCGGATGGCTATGTAAGCAGGATAAAAGTCGAGCGCTACGGATTTGGAAATGCTGTGTACATTACTCACCCCAATGGCTATACAACAGTATATGCTCACCTGAACAAATATTTTAATGCACTTGATGAATACGTAAAGGAAAGACAATATAAAGACGAAAAGTGGGAACAGGACATCATTTTTCAACCCGGACAGTTTCCTGTGGAAAAGGGACAACAGATTGCTTTGAGCGGAAATACCGGAGGATCTGCAGGTCCGCATCTTCATTTTGAAATAAGAGATACCAAAACAGAGGAATGCCTGAACCCGTTACTTTTTGGTTTTGCCATTCCTGATAATATAGCCCCGATTATTAGCGGATTGTATTGGTATGACCGACGTTTCAGTACGTATGAACCAGGAGCGAATAGTATTACCATAAAAAAAGCGGGAAATATTTATACTGCCGGTCTCATTCAGGTAAATTCTCCGGAAATAAGTTTGGGCATTAAAGCAGTTGATAAAGCTAATCAGGGTTTTAATTTAGGTGTTTATAATGCTGACCTATTGATGGATGGAAAGCTGATTTACAGTTTTAAAATTGATAAGATTCACTATGATGATACCCGATATATCAACGGCTGTATAGATTATACCAAATTTATCAGAGATAAAATGGGAATTCAGCACCTGTCCGATTTACCGGGAATGAAACTTCAGAATTATAGTCTTCCAAATTTAACAGGAATGATCAGACTTCAGGATGAAAATGTTCATACCATTGAAATTGTTCTGAAAGACGTGAAAGGAAATACAAGCCGGTTAACAACAAAACTCCAGTTAAGCAAAACCTCAGATAAAATATCTCCTACGGCAAAAACACTAATAGCTAACGAAGCGAAAACCATTACCACAGAAAATACGGAGATTACCTTCAGTAAAAATGCCATGTATGATGCGGTAAATTTCAATGCTTATGAAAAACCGGATGCTGATCCGAATGCCGTTTCAAACAGTATTGTTTTGCAAAGTCCATACATTCCCGTTCAGGACGAATATACTTTAAAAATAAAACCGAATAGAAAATTAACCAATACAGAAAAAGATAAAGCTGTTATCCTCCTTGATTATGGCAGTGATAAAACCGTTGTCAAGGTAAAATGGAATGGTGATTGGGCAGAAGGGAAATTCAACAGATTGGGTACCGCAAAATTGTTGATTGACAATAATTTTCCATCCGTTTCATCAGGCTGGTCAGAAGGGGCATTGGTTAATAGCAGTTCTTTACTCTTAAAAGGAACAACGAAAGTGGGAGATATTATTTCATTTCGTGCCGAACTGGATGGCAAATGGTTGAGGTTTGCCCGTGTAAAAGATAATTTTGTCTACATTTTTGATGAAAAATGTCCTAAAGGAAGCGGTTCTCATACTTTAAAAGTGACAACCATCAATACTGCCGGGAATACCAATACCCAAACTTTTACGTTTCAAAGATAAAACTGTAGCTGCAATCATGAATACATTTTACATGAATACCTCCTACAATCTTGTAATTTTAAATAAATTTGCTTTTTAAAAATTAAAATCATTGGAATTTTATCCGTCAATCGAAAAAGCAGGGATTCAGGAAATCAAAATATTTCAGGAAGAAAAACTTCATGAGCTTTTGAGGTATCTTGAAACTCATTCCCCTTTTTATCAGAAACTGTTCAAAGAAAATAATATCCATATTGCTGACATTCGTACGTTGGAAGATCTTCAGAAGATTCCTACGACTACAAAAAACGATCTCCAGCAGTATAACCATGATTTTTTCTGCATAACACCGGATAAAATTGTGGATTACAGTACCACTTCCGGAACATTGGGAGATCCGGTAACTTTTGGATTGTCTGACAGTGATCTTGAAAGGCTTGCGTACAATGAAGCGATATCTTTCGCCTGTGCAGGAATTCAGAAAGGAGATGTTGTTCAGATGATTACCACCATTGATAAAAGGTTTATGGCCGGGCTTGCTTATTTTCTTGGTTTAAGAAAAATGGGTGCTAGCGTAGTGAGAATGGGTCCTGGAATTCCGGAACTGCAGTGGGATTCTATTTTCAGATACAAACCCAAATATTTGATCACCGTACCTTCTTTTCTACTTAAAATGATTGATTATGCCGAAAAACATGGATTGGATTATAAAAATTCCGGTGTGTATGGGGCTGTATGTATTGGAGAAAGCATCAAAAATCAGGATTTTACAGATAATATTCTTTCACAGAAAATCAAAGAGAAATGGGACATCAAACTCTTTTCCACCTATGCTTCTACCGAGATGAGCACCGCTTTTACAGAGTGTGAGTTCCAGATGGGAGGACATCACCACCCAGAATTGATTATTACAGAAATTCTGGATGATGAAGGAAATCCTGTAAAAGAAGGAGAAAGCGGAGAACTTACGATTACGACTTTGGGAGTGGAAGCCATTCCTTTGTTGAGGTTTAAAACCGGAGATCTTGTAAAAGCCCACTATGAGCCATGCCAGTGCGGAAGAAATACAATGAGATTAGGACCTGTTGTAGGAAGAAAGCAGCAGATGATCAAATACAAAGGAACAACGCTGTACCCACCGGCAATGAATGATATTTTGAATGATTTCAACAATATCTTATGCTATCAGATTGTTATTCAGGCTAACGAAATCGGACTTGATGAGATCATTATTAAACTAAGTACTGAAGCGGATCACGAAGGGTTTGTTAATGAAGTAAGAGACCACTTCCGTGCAAAATTAAGAGTGAGTCCGAAAATTGAAATCATAGATTTTGATGTTCTCTCTAAAACTGTTTTTAACCCAAACAGCAGAAAGCCAATCACTTTTATTGACTTAAGATAAAATTAAAATAAAGAGTGGGTAAAGATTTCCTTTTTACAATATCTTTGGGCTCTTAAATAGTAAAACTAATACACTATGAAAAAATTATTTCTGCTGCTTTTTGCAGCCATTACCACGGCAACTTTTGCCCAGGACAAAATTAATATTGAATCTGGAAATTTTGACTTTCTGAAAGATCAGACTGAGGTAAATGTTCAGTTTAAATTTGAAAACCCTCTTTTTCAGGCAGATAATTATACTGAAGCCCAGTATCTTGAAAGAAGAAAGACAGAAACGTTAGCTAAGAAAGGCGAAGAATCCTGGAAAGAATGGGATGAAGAGTGGCAAAAGCATAAAGAATCTGTTTTTTTTGATAAGTTTATTGAAGGAGTAAATGGTAAAGCGAAAAAAATAAAATTCAGTAAAGGAGCATCGGCAAAGTACACCTTGATACTGGAGACAAAATGGATCTATGCCGGATGGACAGGATTTGTAACACAACCTGGTAAATTAACCTCAGAAATGATATTTGTTGAAACTGAAAACCCATCTAAAGTGTTAGCTAAAGTTCAGGGTGATAAGATTGAAGGGATAGGAAGTAAAGGCAGTTATCGTATGGAATACGGAAGAATATCTGCAGCCTATGAAAAAACAGGAAAAGAATTAGGGAAAGCTATTAAAGATGCTTTAAAATAACAAAAAACGGTCTGAATGTTCAGACCGTTTTTTTATGCTTGATTTTGCTGTTCCTGTTTTTCCAGCTTGATCAGGTTGGCAAGGTTTTTAATAACTGTATCGTGCTTTCTCACAAAAGGATTGTCTTTATTCCAGACATAGCCTGCTAAAACAGCACAGATCTTTTTCTTTACGTCCGGATTTTCCGGTTGATGGAAGAATAATTCCTGAAGATTTCCGGTATACCATTCTTTTACATACGTTGTGAAAACATCCACTCCATATAAAATGTAGTCTGTGTATTCCTTCTGCCAGTCAATTTTTTCTCCGTTTAATTGTCTTAATGCCAGTTTTGCGGCCAGCATTCCGGATTCTGTAGCAAAAGCCATTCCTGAAGAGAATACCGGATCAAGGAATTCTGAAGCATTCCCCGTTAAAGCAAATCCGTCTCCGAATAAACTTTTTACAGAACAGGAATAATCTTTCAGATGTTTAGGTTCAAAAAGGAAATCTACGTTTCCAAAACGTTTTACATAATATTCAGAAAGAGAAATCGCTTTTCTTAAAGCTTCCGTTGTATCTCCGTTTTCAGATAATTTGTCGATATATTCAGTAGGACCTACAATTCCTAAACTTGTGTTTCCGTTGGAAAAAGGAATTACCCAAAGCCATACTTCTGTTTCAATAATGTCAAAAGAAATTAAAGTTCCTTCCTCTCCCGGTTCTCTGTTGATATCATTTACATGAGAGAAAATCGCAGAGTGAGGAGATAGTTTTGAAGGTTTCTCCAAATCAAGAAGACGAGGCAGTACTCTTCCGTAGCCGCTGGAATCGATAACAAACTTAGCATGGATCTCTTTTGTTTCTCCATCCTTGTTTCTTACCGTAGTTATAGAATCTGTTCCGTCAAATTTGATGTCTATCACTTCAGTTTCAAACTCAAGATCAATTCCCTTATTTATGACTTCCTGAGCAAGCGTATTATCAAAATCAGCTCTTGGAACCTGCCAGGTCCAGTCCCAGCCTTCTCCGAATTTGTTGCTGAAATCAAAAATGCAGACTTCCTCACCACGAAGAAAACGAGCTCCAAGCTTTTTTTCAAAGCCCATTTTGTCTAATGCAGGGAAAAGTCCGGCTTCTTCAAAGTGGTCCATTACCCTTGGAATTAAGCTTTCTCCAACTACGAGTCTGGGGAATTTTGTCTTTTCGACTACTTTTACGCTGACGTTATTGTTCTTCAGGTACGAAGAAGACACGCATCCGGAGGGTCCGGCTCCGATTACAAGAACGTCAACAAATTCTTTGCTCATCTTTGATTTTTTATTTTAATAATAACTTTTATCTTTGCCGCAAAATTAGTGACAAATAATTAATATTTTACAAAATTATCAACTATTACTTTTAATTGATGAAAATAAATAACTTTTTAGAACTGAAAGACTTTCAAAAAATTATCATTGAGAATGAAAAAATAGAACTGGATGAATCACTTTTGTCAAGAGTAGATAAAAGTTTTCAGTTTTTAAAAGAGTTTTCAAAAAATAAAGTAATATATGGTGTGAACACCGGTTTTGGGCCCATGGCTCAGTTTAAAATCAGTGATGAAGACACCCACCAGCTTCAGTATAACCTGATCAGAAGCCACTCTTCAGGAATCGGAAATCCGTTACCTGCAGAAGAAGTAAAAGCATGTATGCTGGCAAGATTGAATACCTTATCATTAGGGAATTCAGGAGTACACCAGTCTGTTATTTATCTTCTTCAGGAGCTGATCAACAGGGATATTACTCCACTGATCTTTGAACATGGAGGAGTAGGAGCAAGCGGTGACCTTGTTCAGCTGGCTCACCTGGCTTTGGTATTAATTGGAGAAGGAGAAGTTTTTTACAATGGAGAAAGAAAATCTACCAAAGAAGTTTTTGAAACTGAAGGCTTAGAACCGATCAAAGTAGAGATCCGTGAAGGTCTTGCTTTGATGAACGGGACTTCAGTGATGTCAGGAATCGGTATTGTGAATGCTTATAAAGCCAATCAGCTTACTGATATTTCTCTTAGACTTTCTTGTGCCATCAATGAGATTGTACAGGCTTATGATGATCATTTATCAGAAGCATTGAACGGAACTAAGAAACATTACGGTCAGCAGAAAGTGGCAGAAAGAATGCGTGCTCACCTGGCAGACAGTAAACTGATCAGAAAAAGAGAAGAACATCTTTATACCCATTTTGAAGAACAGGAAAAAGTATTCAAGGAAAAAGTTCAGGAATATTATTCATTAAGATGTGTTCCTCAGATTCTAGGTCCGGTATTGGATACATTGGAATACACAGAGAAAGTTCTTGAAAATGAGATCAATTCAGCGAATGATAACCCGATTATCAATGTTGAAGACCAGCATGTTTACCACGGAGGAAACTTCCACGGAGATTATATCTCTCTGGAAATGGATAAACTTAAAATTGTGGTAACCAAACTTACCATGCTTGCAGAAAGACAGTTAAACTACCTTCTGAATGCCAAAATCAACGAAATTTTGCCTCCTTTTGTCAATTTAGGTAAATTAGGTTTCAATTTCGGGATGCAGGGAGTACAATTTACGGCAACTTCTACTACAGCAGAAAGCCAGATGTTGTCAAACCCTATGTATGTTCACAGTATTCCAAACAATAATGATAATCAGGATATCGTTAGTATGGGAACAAACGCTGCTGTAATTTGCAGAAAAGTCATTGAAAATGCCTTTGAAGTTTTGGCTATTGAAGCGATTACCATTATTCAGGCGGTTGAATATCTTGGATTCCAGGATAAGGTTTCATCCTCTACAAAAGAACTGTATGATGATATCAGAAAAATTATTCCTGCTTTCTCAGACGATATGGTCATGTATCCGTATCTGGAGGAAGTAAAGAAATATCTGAAAGGAATGTAACTATTGGTTGCCATCAATTGTCTTTTAAAAAAGGCTTCCAGCATCAACTTAAAAAACTAAAAACGATATAAACACTAACGCATGAAATGTGCAATTGTAACAGGAGGCTCCAGAGGAATCGGGAGAGCAATCTGTATAAAACTGGCTGAAGAGAAAAACTATCACATCCTTATCAACTACGCTTCAAATGAAACGGCAGCAAACGAAACGTTGGCTAAAGTGAAAGAATTGGGCGCTACCGGAGAAATTCTTAAATTTGATGTAGGAAACCCCGAAGAAACACAAGCTGTTTTAACGGAATGGCAGGAGAAAAATCCTGATGCCGTGGTAGAAGTGATCGTCAATAATGCCGGAATCACAAGAGACGGTCTTTTTATGTGGATGCAGAAGGAAGACTGGAACAGTGTAATCAATACAAGTCTGGACGGATTTTTCAATGTGACCAATTTTTTTATTCAAAAGCTGCTTCGTAATAAATACGGAAGAATCATTAATATGGTTTCTGTATCGGGAGTAAAAGGAACCGCTGGTCAAACGAATTATTCTGCTGCGAAAGGTGCTTTGGTGGGAGCTACAAAAGCTCTTGCTCAGGAAGTTGCCAAAAGAAATGTTACCGTCAATGCTGTTGCTCCTGGTTTCATCAAAACAGATATGACTCAGGAATTCAATGAAGAAGAACTGAAAGCAATGATTCCTGCCAACAGATTCGGAGAAGCTGAAGAAGTGGCGGATCTTGTAGCATTTTTAGCATCTAAAAAATCTTCTTACATTACAGGAGAAGTGATTAATATTAACGGAGGAATTTATTCATAACATGGAAAATAGGGTTGTAATTACCGGAATGGGAATTTATTCCTGCATCGGGACGTCTTTAGAAGAGGTCAGGGAATCCCTATATCAAGGAAAATCCGGTATTGTTTTAGATCAGGACAGAAAAGAATTTGGTTTCAGGTCTGGCCTTACGGGAGTAGTTCCGAAGCCTGACCTGAAAAATCTTTTAAACAGACGCCAGCGTGTCAGTATGGGAGAGGAGAGCGAATATGCTTATCTTGCTACATTGGATGCTTTAAAACAGGCGAATCTGGATGAAGAATTCCTAGATGCTCATGAAGTGGGGATCTTATACGGAAATGACAGTGTTTCCCAGGCAGTCGTAGAATCTATCGATATTGCAAGGGAAAAGAAAGATACAACATTGATGGGATCGGGAGCGATCTTCAAATCAATGAACTCAACGGTAACGATGAACCTTTCAACCATTTTTAAACTGAAAGGAATCAATCTTACCATCAGCGCAGCATGCGCAAGCGGTTCCCATTCTTTGGGACTGGCTTATATGATGATCAAAAATGGTTTTCAGGATATGATTATCTGTGGGGGTGCTCAGGAAACCAACAAATATTCCATGGCGAGCTTTGACGGATTGGGAGTGTTCTCAGCCAGAGAAGATGAGCCTACAAAAGCATCCAGACCTTTCGATGCAGAAAGAGACGGATTGATTCCAAGTGGCGGAGCAGCCAGTCTGATCGTTGAAAGCTTAGAATCTGCCCAAAGAAGAGGCGCTCCGATTATTGCCGAGATTATCGGTTACGGTTTTTCTTCCAACGGAGGTCATATTTCAACGCCTAATGTAGACGGGCCGGCTTTAGCAATGGACAGAGCCTTAAAACAGTCAGGATTAAAAGCTTCAGACATCGATTATATCAACGCTCATGCAACTTCTACTCCAATTGGTGATGCCAACGAAGCGAAAGCCATCTATGAGATCTTCGGTAGCGAAGTTCCGGTAAGTTCTACTAAATCAATGACCGGACACGAGTGCTGGATGGCAGGTGCAAGTGAAGTTATCTACTCCATTCTGATGATGCAGAACGATTTTGTGGCTCCCAATATCAATCTGGAAAACCCTGATAATGAAGCACAAAAGATAAATTTAGTCGCAAAAACAAAAAATCAAAAAATTGATGTATTTTTGTCGAATTCTTTTGGGTTTGGGGGAACCAATTCTGCACTAATAGTTAAAAAATTTGATTAAAAACATGGAAAGGGAAAAAATTGTTGCTATTGTTAATGATTTTCTTGTCAACGAATTCGAGGTAGACGGAGACGAAATCAGTAACGATGCCAACCTTAAAAATACACTGGGCTTAGACAGCTTAGATTATATCGACATGGTAGTCGTGATTGAATCCAATTTCGGGGTGAAATTAGGAGAAGCAGATTTCAAAAAAATGGTAACATTTGATGATTTCTATACAACGATTGAACATAAGATTGCTGAAAAAAACGCGTAGTTATTGAGTAAATCTTTATTCTATAAAATGTGCCAATGTAACAATATCACAGTGATCCGGTAACGGACACTTCAAAAAGGTATTATTACATTGGCTCTCTGTTATATTAAATTATAGATATGAACAAATGGAAAGGTAAATCTAAAGGAACAGTACTCGGATACAGAATATTCGTCTGGTGTATTAGAAATATCGGGATCAGAAGTTCATATGGTGTGCTGTATTTTGTAGCAGCCTATTACTCCCTGTTTCAGACGAAAAGCAACCAATACATTCTTTATTATTTTCAGAAAAGACTGAACTACGGATACTGGAAATCCAAAGCTTCTATTTTTAAAAGCTATTTTACTTTCGGAAAAGTTTTAATTGATAAAACCGCGATTTCTGCCGGACTCAGAGAAAAATATACTTATGAGTTTGACGGTATTGAAAACCTCAGAAATCTTTTAGCCGCTAAAAAAGGAGGAGTGCTGATCAGTGCCCATATCGGTAATTTTGAAATTGCGGAGCATTTTTTTGCTGATATTGATTTCGACTGTCAGATCAATCTGGTCACTACAGATCAGGAAGTTACCGTCATCAAGGAATATCTTGAAAGTGTTGCTGTAAAAGAGAGCAATATCAAGTTCATTTATGTAAAAGACGACATGTCTCATATCTTTGAGATCAATCAGGCTTTGTCCAATAATGAGCTTATCTGCTTTACCGGAGACCGTTATTTCGAAGGATCCAAATATCTGGAGGCAGAACTGTTGGGAAAAAGTGCAAAATTTCCGGCCGGCCCGTTTTTGATCGCTTCAAGATTAGGTGTTCCGGTAGTATATGTTTATGTGATGAAAGAGAATAATCTTCATTACCATCTGTATGCAAGAGTGGCACAGAATATCAAGAACCGGGATTCACAAGGGCTTTTACAGTCGTATGTGCAAAATCTTGAAACTATGGTGAAAAAATACCCGCTTCAATGGTTTAATTATTTTGATTTTTGGGATGATGTTGATTAATTTTTCTATTTTTATCCCATAAAACGAATAAAAACTAAAACCATTAAGATGTACCGAGGTTTAAGATAACCAAAAAAAATTCTTTGCTTACTTTACGAAAGTAATCTTTAAATATCTTAAATTCCCTGTTTCTTAATTATTAAAAGCACATTCTCTTTTGAAGAAAGAATATGACATACTTGTAATCGGCAGCGGATTGGGAGGTCTTGTTTCAGCTCTTATTTTAGCGAAAGAAGGTCTGAAAGTATGCGTTCTGGAGAAAAATAACCAATATGGAGGAAATCTGCAGACCTTTTCAAGAGATAAACTTATTTTTGATACCGGAGTCCATTATCTTGGAGGTTTATCCAAAGGACAGAATCTGAACCAGTTTTTTTCCTATCTTGAAATCATGGATGATCTTGAGCTTCAGTTGATGGATGAAGACGGCTATGACAGAATCAGTTTTGGAGAAGATGAAATAGAATATCCTCATGCACAGGGCTATCAGAATTTTGTTGAACAGCTTTCAAAGTATTTTCCCGAAGAAAAAGAAAATCTTGAAACCTATTGTGAAGAAATTCAGTATGTATGCAGCCAGTTTCCCAGATATCATGTGGTGGGAAAAGATAATTACAACGAAGAAATCCTGCACCTCAATACTAAAAGATTCATTGAGTCTGTTACCCATAATAAAAAACTGCAGTCGGTTTTATTAGGTTCCAACTTTTTATATGCCGGAGACTCAGAGAATGTTCCCTTTTATGTACATGCTTTGACGGTAAATTCTTATATCCAAAGTGCTTACAAATGTGTGAAAGGAGGAAGCCAGATTTCTAAACTTTTAATCAGAAAACTTCGGGAATATGGAGCCGAAGTACACAAGCATTCGGAAGTTTCAGAATTTGTTTTTAATGAAAATAATACACTGACCTCTGTTAAAACAAAAAAAGGAAAAGAATACACCGCCAAACAATTTATTTCAAATATAGAAATCCGTTCCACCATTAAACTTATTGGTGAAGAAAGACTTAAAAAGTCCTTTCTGAACAGGGTTTTAAGCTGGAAGCCGGTTTCATCGTGCTTTAGCATTTACCTTGTTTTAAAACCTCACTATCTTCCGAATTTTAATTATAACAGATATCATTACTCTTCTGAAGAACAGGTTTGGAATGCATTCCAATACCGGAAAGAAACATGGCCGGAAACGTTTATGCTTTCTTCTACACCTTCGAAACGTCATCCTGAATTCGCAGAAAGTCTGACGGCGATATCGTATATGGATTTTGATGAGGTTAAAGAATGGGAAAATACCTTCAATACCGTTGCCGATGAACATGAAAGAGGAAATGCTTATGAAAGATTTAAGCTTGAAAAAACAGAAAAAATGCTTGATGCGCTGGAAAAGAAAATTCCGAATGTAAGGCATGCCATTAAAACACTCTATACTTCCTCTCCTTTGTCTTATCGGGACTATATCGGGAATTGTGAAGGAAATATGTATGGATACATGAAAAGCTCGGAGAATCCCCTTAAAACGATGGTTTCTCCCCGTACCAAAATTGACAATCTTTTTCTGACCGGACAATCCGTGAATATGCATGGGATTTTAGGCGTTACTATCGGAGCTTTTAACACCTGTGCTGAGATTATCGGAAAAGAAACGATAGACATGCGGCTGACTCAAATGATTAATAAAAACTAAAGTGAAAAAAACTAAAACCATTTATTCATCTCACAAAAGAATTTTTCTTTATCTCACTTTTTGTGTTTTCCTCACATCTTGCGGAATCTCAAAGTCTGTCAAACATATTCCCGAAGTACAACAATATGCTCTGGAAGTTCCGAAAGTAAACCAGATCAATGACAGTACATTCAGCTACAATCAGAATTATCTTACCAAAAACAAACAGCAGCTCTGGGAACTTTATATTAAAGGAAACCCTTTGCAGCTCGGATATAACAGCGGAGCATTGACGCAAAGCTTAATGCAGAAACAGGAAAACATTTTCTTTTCAAAAGTGGAAGGTTTTGTACCCTCAAAATTCAGGCAAGGACTGCTAAGAGGTTTTTTAAAATGGTACAACAGAAAAATGTACCTCAATGTAAGAGAAGATTATCAGGCAGAATTATTTGGCTTGTCACAGTATTCATCCGATCAGTATGACTTTATTGCTCCCAAATATTTAAGAAACCTTTACCTGCACGGAGCTCATGATATCGGGCATGCCATGCAGGATCTTGCCATGGTAGGATGTACATCTCTTGCTGTATGGAATGAGAATACGGAAGATGGAGAATTGTTGATTGGAAGAAATTTCGACTTTTATGTGGGAGACGATTTTGCTAAAAATAAATTGGTAGAATTTGTGCAACCCGAAGAAGGAATTCCCTATATGTCGGTAAGCTGGCCGGGAATGATTGGTGTGGTTTCAGGAATGAATAAAGAAGGAATTACTGTGACCATTAATGCCGGAAAATCAAAAATTCCTTTAACGGCAAAGACTCCGATTTCCCTGGTTACAAGAGAGATATTACAGTATGCAAAAAATATAGAAGAAGCTATTGCCATTGCTCAAAAAAGAAAGGTATTTGTTTCAGAATCCATTCTTGTGGGAAGTGCAGCAGATAAAAATGCAGTCATTATTGAAGTTTCACCTAAAAATTTCGGAGTGTACAGCGTGCAGAATACCAGCAGAGTTCTTTGCACCAATCATTTCCAGTCTGAAGCTTATAAAGATGACAAAAGAAATCAGAAGCAGATTGAAGAAAGCCATTCTAAATACCGCTATGAAAAACTTCAGGAGCTTTTGCAGAAAGAAAAGAAGATCACTCCCGAAAAGATGGCTTCCATTTTAAGAAATAAATCCGGTTTAAAAGAGGAAAGTATCGGTTACGGTAATGAAAAAGCACTCAATCAGCTATTAGCTCACCATGCCGTTATATTTTCACCTCAGAAAAAACTGGTTTGGGTTTCTTCCAATCCTTATCAGCTTGGAGAATTTGTTTGTTATGACCTGACTGAGATTTTTTCCGGTAAACAGTTATCGCAAAGTCTGCTGGCCAAAACAGAACTGAATATTGCAAGAGATCCGTTTGCTGATTCTGAAGAATTTCAACACTATGAACTGTCCAAATTGTACGGTAAAGAAATCAACGAGGCCGCTGATGATAAAAACACGCTGTTGACAGATGATGTAATCCCATCGTATCAGGCTATGAACCCCGATTTTTGGCTGGTCTATTATCAATCAGGAAAGTATTATTTTAGCAAAAAAGAATATTCGAAGGCAAAGATGGAGTTTGAGAAAGCATTGACGAAAGAAATTACAACAGTTCCCGACAGAAAAGATGTTGAAAAATACCTGAAGAAAACTTTAAAGAAACTGAAATGATCCCCAAATATATAAAACTGCTGTTCTGTATTCCTTTTGTTATTATCATCTGCTATTCTGTGTATTTGTGCACCGTTTACAGCTCAATACCTGACACCATTACTATTCACGGGTACGGAAGTATGAAGGACAATTATGGAAGCAAAATCTTTCTTGTGTTTCCCGTATTGATGAATCTGGCTGTTCTTTTATTTATCTGGTTGATCATCAGAAGGCCTGATAAAATAAAATTTACTTTTGAAATCAATGAGGAGGAAAGAGAAAAAACATATCATATCACCCAGCTCGCTCTGGTTATTATTTCGATATTTGTTACCATCATGATGACACCACTATCATTTGCTGATGTGGTCTTTAAATAATTGATTATGAAAAAACTTTTAACCTTATTCTTTACCGCATTAGCTCTGTTATCATTTTCCCAGGACAGAAAAGAGATCGGAAATACTTTCATTAAAGCTTTGCTTATAGATAAAAATGCGGAAAAAGCACATTCTTATTTCGATCCTTCCGTAGCAGGGCAAATTCCGGTGGATCAGCTTAAAGCCATTCCAGAACAGCTTCATAGCCAGGTTGGAGGATTTAAAAATATCCTTGAAGTAAATAATGAAGGAAACACCTACTATTACTATTCCGAATTTGAAAAAACAAAACTTGACATTCAAATTACTTTTGGAGATAATAATAAAATGCTGGGTTTCTTTTTAGTTCCGCATAAAACATTTGAAAAACCAGACGAGAAAACCACACTTAAAATAAAAAGTGATGGAATTGAACTGAATGGAACGTTGTTGCTTCCTCCTTCCAACAATAAAAAGAAACTGGTTATTTTCGTTCATGGCTCAGGAGCACATGACAGAGACGAAACCATTGGGGAAAACAAGCCGTTTAAAGACATTGCAGAATATCTTTTAGCCAACGGAATTTCTTCTTACCGATATGATAAAAGAACCTATTCCTACCCTGAGACATTTAATGAAAAATCTACTGTAGAAGCGGAAACGATCAATGATGCCGTAAACGCAGCTCTTTATTTTAAAAATAATGCTGATTATAAAGGATATCAGATTATCATTCTTGGGCATAGCCAGGGAGCGTATATGATGCCAAAAATTGCCGAAAAGGCTCAGGTTTCAAAATATGTTTTTATGGCTGGAAATGCGAGACCATTGCAGGATTTATTAGTGGAACAGTATGATTATCTTCATGCTTTAGATCCAGCTAAATTTCCTGCTGAGGCTGTTCAGAAAGTGAAAAAGGAGGTAGCATTTTTAAATTCGTCTAAATTTAATGTAAGTTCACCTTCATCAGAGCTTCCTTTGGGACAATCTGCATCCTATTGGAAATATTTGAAGGATTACAATCAGCTTAATGAAGTTAAAAAAGTAAAAGCTCCCATGTTTTTTGCACAGGGCGGAAGAGATTATCAGGTAACTGAGAAAGATTTCAGCCTTTGGAAAGAAACATTGAAAAATGATAAGACTGCTGTATTTAAGTTTTATCCTACATTAAGTCACTTATTCATTGCAGGTTCTGGAAAACCCTCTCCAAAAGACTATGAAACGAAAGGGAAAGTGGATGAACAGTTTTTAAAAGATTTGGTTCAATTTATTCTGTAATAATGTATTCAACGTAAAATAGAAAATAATATTCATTGTGATAGGCCTGGAACTTTATTCCGGGCTTTTTAGTTGTTTTCCGGGCTTACTTTATTCAGAAACAAAAAAGAAGCTATTCCTGCAACAGCAGAAAGTGTGGTGCTTAAAATAAAACTGCCGATAACATATTGCAGAAGATTGTTCTTAATCAGCTCAAAGTTTAAATCCTGATTTAATAGATCACTATCACCACTTACAAATGGTGCTCCCAGAAATAGAGAGGCTGCAATAATAAAAGGAATAAAAGGAGGGAGACTTACATTGGAGGCTACAAATGCAAGGACTTTATTGAGTTTAAAAAGTACAGATAAGCTGATCACCAGAAGCGTCTGAAATCCCCAGAAAGGTGAAAGTCCTATAAAAACTCCCAGTGCTATAGAAAATGCTTTCGTACGGTTACTTCCGTCACTTTCTAACACGTCTTCCTGTATGAATCTTTTAAAGCTTTTTTTTTTGAAATTATTCACGAAATTTCTCGGAATAATATAAAGTAGAGTAATCGTTACCAGAATCGTATTCAGAATACTGATTCTCGTAAAATCTTTGAAAGGTCTGAAATGCGAAACCCGCTCCGCCGGATCATATAAAACCTTAATCGGAACATTTTTTACCGGAACATGCCTCCATGCAGTTCTTACAATGATTTCGATCTCAAATTCAAACTTAGGCGTAAAGTATTTTTTTGGAATTTTATGCAAAGGATAAAGCCTGTAGCCGGACTGTGTATCTTCCAGCTTGATACCGGTTTCAAACCAGAACCAGAAATTGGAAAAACGGTTTCCGAAACTGCTTTTCTTAGGAATACCATCCTGAGACATATTTCTGTTTCCGATCAGAAGAACTTCCTCTTTTTCCTGAAGAAGGGCTTCTACAAATACCGGAATATCATCCGGATAATGCTGCCCATCCGAATCGATGGTGATGGCGTAATCATATCCTGACTTCTTTGCTGCTCTGAAACCTGTTTTAAGACCATTTCCTTTTCCTTTGTTCTGCGGAAGGGAAATCACCGTAATCTGAGGATATTGAGAAAGAATCTGTACGGTAGAATCTGTAGAACCATCATTGACCACGATAATACTTTCGGTGTAGTCGAGAACGCCGTCAATAACCCTCTTCAGGGTTTTTTCATTATTGTAGGTAGGTATTAAAACGCATATCTTCTTTTCGGAAATAGCGTCTTGTACTTCAGCAAGCAACATTTTTTTATTTTAAAGTGGCTCTTTCAGCCTCTGTCATGGTTTTAGACTGCATTGCAAACCTTTTGATATAGCTTTTTAATGCTGTATTCTGTTTGCTGTAATTGTTCAACAGGAATGCTTTATCATCTTTCAAACTTCCACGATATCCTACAATTTTCGGAATATTTTCCTGAACGCTCATTCTGATCAGACGTAATTCCGCATTATTAGGATTGCTTTTGATAATGCTTTCAAGACTTGTTGCTCCTGTTTTTACCAGTGATTTTCTGTTGCTTTTAGCAATTTTTGCCTCCATAATCTTTGCTGCTGCCTTGTATCCTGCAGTGACTGCATCAGAACCGGATTGTTTGTCCGCTGTTTCAATGAAGTTTTGTGTATTGCTATTAGATTCATTGGCTTTAGCATAGCTGTTTCTCAAGGTTTCAAGATCAGATTGAAAGAAAAAAACAAATGCTGCTATGAATGATAAGATTAGTTTCATGACGATATTTTTTTATAGCTTACAGACAATTTCAATGCAATAGTCTCGCCAAAAGAAGTCGTGTTTTTTACTTTAACATCTTCTTCATTTTCAGCAATATCCAGGTTAAGTACCAGATCAGGTGTTTCAAAAGGATTGATAATTGCCATGAACTTTACATTGGAAGCTGTTTTCAGAAATAACTTTGAACCTGTAAATTCCTCAGTCAGTTCCTTAATAATCTGCATCATACAAACACCTGGAGTTACCGGATTTCCAGGGAAATGCCCTTTGAAAATCTCGTGGTCTTTATTCAGGTGAATATGAGCGGTAAATTTTCCGTCTTCTGTCTTATCGTATGATGTTAAAGTATAAAAATCTGTAAGAATCGTTTGCATGATCTTATTTTTTAAGATTAAATGTATAATACATTCCCACCTGGAATGTTACGTTGGTATTGTCATTGTTAATATGTACAAAACCTTTTTTAATTCGGGCCTCAACGCCTATATTTTTTGTAATATCATAACCGGCTCCAAATAACAGTCCCAAATCTGCCTCAATAGGGGAATCGATATTTTTATGATCTGTCAGAAGTTCCAAGGTCGGACCAAAATGAATATTAAACTTTTCAAAATAGAATTTATTCACTACTGCTCCTCCTACATAAGAAAGTGTCGCTGTTTTTGAAGAAACAGCAGGATTCTGGCTTTCAAATCTTGCGCCCTGGCGGGTATAATAAATTTCCGGCTGAAGAGCATAGAATTTTGCAAACCGGATATTGGCCTGGAAACCTATGTAGAAATCCACTTTTGATTTGATATCATAAGCATTGGTACCATAGTGATATCCCTGATTGTCATTATAATAAAAGGACTCATAAGCAGGTCCGTCAGAGATATGTGAAATATTGGCACCTACTCTGATTCCCGGATTGAAAGTGACCTGGGCAAAAGATAAGGCGGAGAAAAGTGCAAAAAGCAAGAAATATATTTTTTTCATGTGAAATTTATTCCGTTTCGGTTATTTGAAATAGTTTTATATTGATCTTAAAGTCCTTGTGCTGCAGGTTTAAGCTGTCTGCGAAGATAGGTTTTTTTGCATCAAAAGTGAAATCGATTTTCTCCTTGTTGTTTTTTGTATAAATAATCTGCTTCAGCAAATTATTTTCTTTGTTGAAAAAAAGATAATAGCTTTTATTTTCGATTTTTGAAAGATAGATGTTAGCATGATCATTTTCAAAGCTTTCATTGACAGAATATTTTCTTTTCAGAAGCTGCTGAAAGTCATTTTTTAGAAAGTTGATCACGATTTTTTTATCCAGATCGGGAAGTACATAATTCAGTTTGAAATTCTCATCAGAAACCTCAAAGTCAATCAATTTATTGCCAAAATCTGAAGTTAAAGCAACGCGGTGTGTCGTTTCATTCAGTTTTTTGATGATCAGAATTCCGCTCACATGGTTTTTATAAATGTCCATCTGGCATTTGTAGACATAATCTTCACCGGAAGAAAAGTATAAATTTTCAACCACTTTCTCAGAGGAAGAAACGGGCTTTGCATCTGCTAACTGATACGTTTTACAGGAAACAGCCAGTATCAGAACAAGGCTATAAAGAAAACTCTGACGCAGGAATGGAGGCATTGATCTTTGTATTTTTGAAAACAATATTGGTGGTATCTCCGGAAGCTTCAGTCATATTCACTTGGGAAACCGTCGATTGGTTCTTTGGGAAGTAAAGCTCAATCTGCTTGATGTATTTCAACAGCTGCGATGTCTTCGGAATAAACTTCGCTACGTTGTAATTTCCGTTTTTAAAATAGGTTACGGTGAACTCCGGATCATTGAACATCGTTCCGTTTGAGCTTCCTACAATCAGCTTATTGATTTTTTCAAATGTTTTGCTCTTGGCATCTACAGAAGACTTTTTCCCCTGATCATTGATGAAGATCTTGTTGCTTTTAAAAACAATACTATACTGATATGGTTTCGTATACTTCCAGCTCAGCATATTGGGTGTCTGCAAAGACATTTTTCCATAGGTAACAATACTTTTATCCAGGAAATCCATTTTTTTGGTCTGGGTAAAATCGCTCTGCAACGTTTTAATTTCTTTCGTGTCTGAAGAAACCTTCGATACAAATGCTTTGGCTTCAGCTCCTGACATTGCGGTATTTTGCGCAAAAAAGAAACCGGAAACCAGTAAGAATGCTCCGAAAGCAATATTTTTAATCATTTCTATTTGAATTTATCACTGTATCAACAGTAAAGGTTGAATATTTTTTATCCCTCAAAAATACTAATAAATTGGTCAGCACCCGAAAGGTCTTTTCCGAAGTGTCGTGAAGAAGGATAATACTCCCATTTTTAAGGCCTTTCGTCACTCTGTTGTAGATTTTCTTTTCGTCATCAATGATGGTATCCAATGACCGGACATTCCAACCGATGCTTACTTTATTTGTTTTTTTGATCGCTTTTGCAATATTCGGATTCGTTACTCCAAACGGCGGTCTGTAGAGATTGGTCTTGATATTTCCCACATTTTTCATGACTTTATCACATTTTTCAATCTCTTCAAT
Source organism: Chryseobacterium sp. KLBC 52 (assembly GCF_003347605.1). GTDB lineage: Bacteria > Bacteroidota > Bacteroidia > Flavobacteriales > Weeksellaceae > Chryseobacterium. Next base: position 100,397 of record NZ_QDFZ01000015.1, read on the forward strand.
CATTTTTGAAGTCGATAAAAACCCTGTGGAATTGGAATGCGATAGGGTATGATTTCCAATCGTATGACCTTCTGCAATAATTCTCTGAAACGTCTCAGGATATTTTTCAATCTGTCTTCCGATACAGAAAAAAGTTGCTTTTATCTGATGTTCTTTAAGCAGGTCTAAAAACTTTGGTGTAAACTCAGTCGGTCCGTCATCAAACGTAAGTGCTACTTCTTTGATTCTGGTCCGTTTATGGGTAATACTGTTGACAAAATAGCCCAGTTCAATATCAAATGAACCCCAGACAACGACTGCAGAAAAAGCAAAAAAACAAAACAGATACACCCAGATACTTCCGTGGAACGCATAAATAAAAACGTTACAGAAAAGGTAGAACAGGATGAAGGGATAGTGTTTCATTGCTGATTGTTTTTTATTGTTAAACTTCTGGAATGTATACCCATTTTGTCATTCTGAGTGTAGCGAAGCGAAATGAAGAATCTATCATATAAAAAGCAGAGATTCTTCCTTCGTCAGAATGACAGCAGCACTGTTTTTATTACTCCTCTTCAATTATGCCTTCTCCAATAACACCAAACTGTGATCATCACCTCCCAGATGATTGTAAAGAAGGACATTCTTCACGTTTTCTTTTTTCATAGAATTGATCATCATGATTTCCGGAATCTGCTGTTCCTTAAGGATATGACAGGCTATAAAAGTTGAAAAACCACTTGCCGTATTAAATTCTCCGCTCAAATGTTTGTAATACAGCTGTGCTGAATCCGGAAACAGATCCATTGCTTTTGTATAATACATATCTGATTGCGCATCTCCACTGAACCCTAAAATAACCGCATCAATATCATGAGTTGAAAGGTTGTTTTGAACTAAGAACTTTTGGATAAAATCCTGTACTTCACTCAATTCAATTGTGTTGCTGATATGGATATTTTTAAGCTTAGCGTAAGAGTTTTCGGTCTTATCTTTTCCTACAACGAAAAAGCTGGCTCCTTCACCCCAGATCACGCCATTAGTATTAGAATTCAGATAATCTACAGGAAGATCAGCTTCTTTTTTGATCGTATTATTTAGGCAATAAAGTTCCATGGTTCTGTCTGTCTGCTCATCTGTAGAACCTACCAGAACATTTTCTGCTTCTCCGTCATTGATCTGAAGCTGGGCATCCAGTAATGAAAACTCCAGTGAGGAAGAAGTATTTACATAGGTGAAGTTATACGCATGACATTGTAACCCCAGAGCAATCTGTCCGGCTACCGTATTGTGAGTAGACTGGATGAAAAAGGTAGGCGTAAGGAACTCTTCATGATTATCAATCACGTTTTTCAGAAACTTTTCAGAATCCTGCGAACAGCCCATTCCTGTTCCTACGATGATAGCATCCGGTTTTTCAATTCCAGCTTCCTTCAATGCGTGATGAGAGGCTACAGAACTCATTTTTACTGTTTTAGACATCCTTCTGATCATCGCAGGCGGAATGAACTCTTTGTAATTAGGTTCTATCGCTTTAATGATGTTTGAAGAATTTCCAGGAGTAAGGTTCTGAAGAATATTTTCGTTTAAAGTGTCCTGAACCGAGATACAGGATGCACTGTTGATGTATACTGCACTCATGATTTTGAGAAAATTAAGGTGGAACAGTTTCCTCCAAATCCAAATGAGTTAGAAAGTACATGATTAATGTTTTTCTCTTTCAATTCGGTAACAGGAGTAAGATCAAACTCTTCCATTTTTGTTTTGAAATTCAGGTTCGGGAAGATCACGCTGTTTTGCATGGCTAGAATTGAAAATACGGCTTCAATTCCTGCCGCAGCAGCTAAAGTATGTCCTGTAAATGCTTTTGTGGAGCTGAATTCAGGCACCTGGTTTTCTCCGAATATTCTGATCATGGCAATCCCCTCAGATAAATCGTTATTGGGAGTAGCCGTTCCGTGAACGTTGATATAATCTATATTTTCTTTTTCCAATCCGGAGATTTTCAGAGCTTGCTGCATCGCTAAAAATGCACCCTGCCCGTTTTCTGAAGATGCCGTCTGATGGTGTGCATCATTGGCATTTCCATATCCGGAAAGATAAGCGAGAACTTTTTTATTTTCTTTTTTGACCATTTCTTCAGATTCAAGGACTAAGAAAGCCGCAGCTTCCCCAAGGTTCAGGCCTTTTCTGTTGTTGTCAAAAGGAGTGTTGTAGGAATCCGTAAGAATCATCAGCGTATTGAATCCATTCAAAGTAAATTTTGAAAGCGAATCTGTTCCTCCGACAATTACACGATCCAAAACTCCGTTTTTAATCAGTTTAGCACCCATCATAATGGCATTGGCTGCTGATGAACAGGCAGTACTGATGGTAGAAACCATGCCCTTCAATCCCAGATAATCAGCAATAGCCAATGAGGAATTTCCGGCATCATGAGCGTCAATATATTTTTGCTTTTCAGGGAAGTCTTCGTAAGAGTAGAAGTATTTTTCAGTGATATCCATTCCGCCTACACTGGTAGAAGAAATCAAGCCGGTTCTGTAACCATTGATATCTGAAATTCCTGCACTTTCTACAGCTTCCTTCGCAGCGAGCATTCCCAATAAAGAAGTTCTTGTTACATTATTGTCTTCATCAAGCTGAAGCTGTTGTACAAGTTCTTCATTGGATAATTTTATTTCACCTGTTTTAATAGCTCCGGCATGACGGGTTTCAAACATTTCGATATCTGAAATTCCATGTTTTCCGGATTGCAATGAAATAAAATTTTCCTCCACATTGTTTCCGATGGAGGAAATGATGCCCATTCCCGTTATGGCAATTTTTTGACTCATGGTATTCAATAATGTAACAATGTATCAATCGAATCATTTACCAATAATTGCTACATTGTTACACTGTTAGATTGTTATATTAATTTATTTTGTTCTGTTGTCCTCGATGAATTTTGCCATCGTATCGATAGATTGGAAAATCTCTTTTCCTTTTTTAGGATCAGCTAATTTTATTCCATAGTCTTTATCAAGAAGAACAATCAGTTCCAGAGCGTCGATAGAATCTAATCCTAATCCACCTCCGAACAATGGATCAGTATCTTTGATTTCTTCTACAGATACATCTTCAAGGTTAAGAACTTCGATAATTTTGTGTTTCAATTCTGTTTTTAAGTTTTCCATAATTCAGTTGGTTTATCAGCGCTTCAGCATATCATGAAGATCATTACATCATTGCACTGTTATATTGTTACATTTTTATAAGGTTAGCAAATATACAAAAGCTTTGTAATTTTCCTGATACAATTCTACCCAGCCACACAATACTTTGTCGGCTTTTCCAGATAGAAGAATCTGCTCAGAATAGTCATTCAAAAATTCTTCATCAAAATCATCCAGCACAAAAAAAGCATTTTCTGTCTGCATTTTGTGTTTAATGCTGATTTCTCCTACACAGATGTTGGGTAAAGTATACACAAAAACGGCAGGACTCGGATAGAAATTATCCTGATCGTTGATGCTTTCCTGATATTTGAAATCGGTATCCAGACTGGAAGATCTGTTGGCAAAAACAATAGCTGTTCTGCTGTGATCATCATCACTCAAAATGGTTTCAGCGGCAAGAAAAGCCAGTTTACTCAAATGATCCATTTTATGAAACTTTGGATAGCTGAGGTCTAAACTTTTATAAGCTTCTTTGGCAAATTCCTGAAAGATTTCGCTTGGGCTTTCAAAAATAAGATTTCCGTCAACGGTTATTTTTGAATGTTCTACGGTACAGGTATTTATTTTCTTCATCACTTTCAGTTTAACATTTTTCCAGTACAACAGCTGCATTACATCCTCCAAAACCAGAAGCGGTCTTCAGAATATATTTAATGTCTGCAGTTTGATTTTCCTTGATGATATTCAAAGGTTGGGTTACTCCCATTTCTTTAAAATTCTTTGAAGGAATCAAAATGCTGTGAAGAGCACTTTCCATAGAGATAATACTTTCCAAAAGACCGGAAGCACCCAGACAATGTCCGTAATAGCCTTTCATACTATTGAGCGGAATATGCTGAAGATCCATTCTGTTGAAGGCAATGGCTTCCATTTCGTCGTTATATAAAGTGGCCGTTCCATGGGCAGAAATAAAATCAATTTGTTCCGGAGAAACCTTCGCTTCAGTCATGGCATTTTTGATACTGGCATATAAACCGTCACCTGTTCTTGAAGGACCGGAAATATGATTGGCATCATTCACTGCTGAATCTCCCAGTACTTTAAATCTGAACTTTTCGTTTTGTGAGATTGCTTCGTCACTTTGTTCCTCGCAATGACATGAGGTGATATAAACAGCTGCTGCTGCTTCACCGATATTGATTCCGTCTCTGTTTTTATCATAAGGTTTGCAAGGTCCGGAGCCAATGGCCTGAAATGAATTGAATCCTGAAATAACAAATTCAGAAAGCTCATCACCTGCAATCACAAAGGCATCTTTGTATTTTCCTGCCTGAATCATATTTTTAGCAACAGAAATCGCCATTACTCCTGAAACGCAGGCATTGGAAACGATGATCGGTTTTGTTTTAAATCCAAAAAAATCAGCAATTTTTTCTGCTAATTTTGATAAATAAACACCTTCTGGTAATTCGGACTGGTTTTTTAACTGGCTGATATTTCCTTTTGTGGTGGAAAGGATAAAAGCGGTGTCTTCTGATACAGTACGTTTTTCAACAAGTGGCTGTAAGCTTAAAAGAAGCATTTTTTCCAGTCTTGTGAAATCATTTGTATGCTGAGCAAAGAATCTGTTGAACTCTTCATTCAGTTTGTCAGAATCAATCATAGAAGCATAGAAAGCATCCTGATTGTCTATAATTTTATGTAAAGCAACTCCCGACTGTCCTTCTAACAGAGCCTTCCAGTTGGAATCAACATTGAAACCCAAAGGAGTTACACAATTGTAGTCTGTGATATAAATTTCCTTGCTCATGATAATCCCATTTTATCTTTCCAGGTTTGAAAAAATTCCGGATTGTACAGGCATAAGCTTCCATTGCTATCAAGAAATACCTGAATGGTTTCTCCACTGCATACCAATTGGTCTTCCTGATTGAAAAGCTCATATCTGTAAATAAGCTTGGCAGAAACAGAATTGATAAAAGTGGTCACAATTCTGAATGTTTCTCCATACTTTAAAGGAAGAAAATGTTCGCAGGTACTTTTTACGATAGGCGTTACATATCCTGCATTCTGAATATCAAGATAGGTAAGACCATGCAGACGACCGAAAGCTTCTCTTCCGTCTTCAAAATATACGATATAGTGCCCATGCCAGACAATTCCCAGCGGGTCTGTTTCATTGAATCGTACTCTGACTTCTTCAGTACAGGTTAATATATTTTCTTTAGACTGCATTTTGTTTTTTTTCGTAAAAAATAGAAATAGCTACAGTGGCAATATAGAATAAGAAAAGGAAAACCAGTTCTTTGGCAATTCCGCCAATTCCGCTGTTTCTTAAAATAATATCATAATAGGCATTCAGTCCCCAGTTCATGGGAGAGAATTTGGCTACGGTCTGCATAAATTCCGGCATTAAAAATACAGGAACCCAGATTCCTCCAATGGCTGCCAAAACTACTACAGACGTTGCTCCAAATGGGGCAGACTGTTCCTGCGTATCAGCTATAGTTCCCAATAGAACTCCAAATCCAATTGCTGCCAATCCTGCAAACAGTGTTACTACCACAAGCTGGAACATTTTTCCGGATACATCAAAAGCCGGAAGATCCATATATGGGAAAAGGTAAATTCCTACAGCAACCATCAGTAAAAACTGAATAAGACAGATGATAAGATAGGTAAATGTTTTTCCTAAAATATGGACAAAATAAGGAGTAGGGCTTATTCTTGCCCTTACACTTGTTCCCTGGCTTTTTTCTTTTACCAGATTGATGGATAAAGGGACTACAATAAAGAAGATCGCAAAAAGTGTCCATGCAGGAACGTTGTGCTGGACAGAGTTGGGCATGACGTCCATTTCTCCTTTTTGGGGCGTGATTTCTTTAAAACTGATCAGGTTTTTATTTTCGTCAAGATTCTCCGTTGTTCCCAGCTGATCCTGGAATGCTTTGTAAATCTTTTTATTTTCAATCTCAAAAACCATTTTATTCACAGAATTCATCACAGAGTTCTTGAATCCGGCATTGGTAGCAGGGTCAAAGTACAAATGAATTTCTTTGGCTTTGGGAGCTGCAGTTTTTACTTTTGCAGAATCTCCTTCCAGCCCGAATGAACTTACTATGGTCTGAACTTTAGAATCAATATTGGAATTTAAATCTTTCGTCAAATTTTCCGGAATGACAATCGCCATCTGATAATCTCCTGAAAAAACAGCATCCTGAGCCGATTTTTCATTGAAGTTGGTCAGCAGCTGGAATGTTTTGCTGTTTTCCAGTTCTGCTTTTATATTTTTTGAAACTTCAGATTTGTCCTGATCAATAAAAATAATTGGGATTTTTGAGCCTTCAAGGTTTTTAAAGGTAGAATCCTGAATAAGGGTAATGGTGACAATCAAAAGCAAAGGCATCACAAAGATGATGACGATTCCACCGATATCTCTTTTCAGCAGAAGAATTTCCTTAATAAAACTTCTCCACAGTTTATACAACAACATCTCTTAATTCTTTTCCGGTTAATGAAATGAAAACGTCTTCCAGGTTTTCGGCATTCGCAATCTGTGAAACAAGTTCTTCAGGCGTTCCTACAGCATGAATTTTTCCATGATCGATGATGGCAATTTTTGTACAGAACTCTTCAGCCTCAGAAAGATGATGGGAAGTATAAATAATGCAGGTTCCCTGTTTATTTAAATCCAGAAGATAATCAATAATTGCTTTTTTAGACTGAACATCCACACCTACAGTCGGTTCATCCAGAAAGAGAACTTTAGGATTGTGAAGAGTTCCTGCGATGAGGTTGCAGCGGCGTTTCATTCCTCCTGAAAACTGTCCTACCTGCTTGTTCGCAAATTTTGAAAGTCCCATGATTTCCAGAGACTCGTCAATGGCTTTTTTAAGCTGATTATGTTTTAACCCATAAAGACTTCCGAAAAACATAAGGTTTTCTTTAGCGGTAAGCGTTGGATATAAAGCATATTCCTGGGGAACAATTCCGATAATCTGTCTGATTTTAAAACCATCTTTCTGGGGAGATAAACCATTGATGGTAAATTGTCCTGAAGTAGGTTTGATCAATCCTGAAAGCATTGAAATCAGCGTTGTTTTTCCAGCTCCGTTGGGCCCGAGAATTCCGTAGATTTCATCTTTGCTGATACTTAAAGAAATATCATTTACAGAAAACTCATCAGAATTTTTGTATTTTTTATATAAGTTTTTAATCTCAATCATATTTTCCGCCATATCAGATCGCTTTTCTCAGTTTTTTATAGAAAGCTTCTTCCAGGTCTGCAATGTGCAGCATTGTTTTTGAAAGTTCGTTATAGATATTGCTTTTGGAGTTTCTGTTTTTATAAACACGGGCAATATCCACGGCAAAGTCTCTCCAAAGGTCACCAATAGAAGTAATTTCTTTTGATAATTCCTTCAGCTCATCATTTTTAAGAATAACAGCCGCTTCCTGAAGAAATGCACCATAGATAAATCTGAAGCCTCCGCCTCCGGTTCCGATTTCCTCCTGCATCCTGATCAATTGCCCCAAATAATGGTTGGTCACTTTTGTACCTTTCTTTTCTGCCCATTTCGGGATGCTTCTGGCTACCCATCTCATGGCTTTTACTCCGATAAGCGGTACAGGCGCCAGCATATTTTTACAGGTATCCTTGATTCCTTTTTTGATTGCCTTTTCAAGATTCACATTTTCCGGAACATACACAGGATAGTACATATGTCCTTTCGGAGGAAGTGCTCCTTTGGCGTATCTTACTTTTTCCAGTTCTGCTTCAGAAAGGGAAGTGGTATAATCCATTACAGGATCACTGATCAGGAATTTTCCGTCTTCTTTTCCGTACACCACAAGGTTGTGGGCATTGAAGTGGAATTTGTATTCTTCAGGAAAATAAGTAAGGTTGAAAACACCTACCTGAAGTCCGGTAGGAATATTTTGTTCCAGATTTCTTTCAAGAGCTTTTTGGGCATCCTGAGGATTGGAGAATTTTTCTCTTTTGATTTTAATTCCTAATCTTTTGGCTGCTTTACTGAAAATAGCACCCGGCATCGGACGATAGCTGAAGCCCGGAGCAAAATTCACCTTTAAAAAAGGGAGATAGACGAAAAACAGTCCTGAACCGATCCCGAAGATCATGGGCTCACTCAGTTTCAAGCCTTTATTAAGCAGTAGATTAGAAGCAACACCGTTTTCGCAATGCGCAGTCTGATGGTGTTCAAAGTTTAATTTCATTTGCTGATTGTATCTTTTCATTGGTCAAATAAAACAGGCTTTATATTGAGCCTTGTCTCATTTATTTTCCGTTGAAGTTTTTTAATTCATCCACTGAAATACCGAATGCATCGGCATATTTTTTCAGTGCATTTTCGCTTAGTGTTTTGAATACTTTGGGTTTAAAATGTCTTTTTACCCTCCATTGCCACATTCCTACATAAGAAGCAAGGACTCCCAGATCCATTTTGTTCAGTTCCATAAAATACACAATGGGACTTGCTATATTATTAGCTACATTTTGCTTTGCTTCCTCAATTCTCTCATAAATAAGTTCCATAGATTCATCCAGAGCAGCTTTCTTGGCATCCCAGCCTGTGCTGTTTGCTGTCGTGTAGTTGTCGTTCTCATCCGTCACATACAGAACTTCAGTCATGTTGGCGGATTTCAGGTTACTTTCGTCTTGAGGCAGGTCTTGTTTTTTCATCTAAATAATGTTTATATTTTTAGATTCCAGATGACATAAGCTCACCTGTTTTTTGATTCTTTTAATCAGGTGGCTAAAATAGTGAAAATACATTATATGTAAATCATATTACATTTGAGGGAGTTATTGTTGAGAAATAGAGGCTGTAACCTTAATAAATCTCCAAAATTATAATTCATCCCGATTTTTCTTGTCTCTGTTTAGAAAAAAGCTTTTAACTAATCCTATATAAAAGAATCTTAAAAGAATCCCTTAAAGCTTATGGTTTCTGCTTGTAACAGTTCCTTTGTAACAAGTGTTTATATAAATAAGACTAATGGGGAAATTTGGTTTGAAAATAATATTAAATAACTACTATGAAGAAAATTTTTATTTCGGTTTCGCTTTTCTGTATGATCAGCGCAATGGCACAGAAATTTGAGACCCAAAAGCAGACCGATGCTCAAGGGTATACCTATGAAACGGTAAAGAATGACCAGGCTGGAGTGCGTGTGTATACACTGAAAAACGGGTTGAAGGTTTATCTGGCAAAAAATGATGATGCCCCGAGAATCCAGACTTACATTCCCGTAAGAACAGGATCTAATAATGACCCAAGTGATAATACAGGTTTAGCGCACTACCTGGAACATATGGTTTTTAAAGGAACTTCGCACCTGGGAACTCAGGACTGGGCAAAAGAAAAAGTTTTATTACAACAGATCTCTGATCTTTATGAGCAGCATAAAGCAGAAAAAGATCCTGAAAAAAAGAAAGAACTTTATAAAAAGATTGACGAAGTTTCTCAGGAAGCTTCCAAATATGCTATCGCTAACGAATATGATAAAGCGATTTCTTCATTAGGAGCTACAGGAACGAATGCTCATACTTCACTGGATGAAACGGTGTATAAAAACAATATCCCTTCCAACGAATTGGAAAAATGGCTAAGAGTAGAGAAAGAGCGTTTTTCAGAATTGGTATTACGTCTTTTCCATACTGAGCTTGAAGCTGTATATGAGGAATATAACAGAGCTCAGGATAATGACAGCCGTCTTGTATTCTATTCATTGATGCAGGCTCTTTTCCCAAAACACCCGAACGGACAGCAGACGACAATCGGAACTTCAGAGCATTTGAAGAGCCCTTCCATGGAAGCGATCCACAAGTATTTTGATACCTATTATGTGCCTAATAACATGGCCGTAGTATTGGTTGGAGATCTGGATTATGACAAAACTATAAAATTAGTTGATCAATATTTCGGTGCATTCAAATACAAAGAACTTCCGATGAAAAAGATGGTTACGGAAGAACCAATGACCAGCATTGTTACCAGAACGGTAAAAAGTCCTACTACACCAAGAATGACTATTGCATGGAGAACAGATTCTTATGGAACTCAGGAAGCAAGACTGGCAGATGTAGTATCTGAAATTTTAAGTAACAGAGGAGATGCTGGATTAATTGACCTTAACATCAACCAGAAGCAAAAAACACTTGGAGCAGGAGCGTATGAGTCGCCTTACAAAATGTATGGTACATTTGGATTAGTGGTAACTCCTAAAGAAGGTCAAAGCTTTGATGAAGCTAAAAAACTGCTGATGGATCAGTTGGATCTTGTGAAAAAAGGACAGTTCCCGGACTGGATCCTGAAAGCCATCGTAAATGATAAAAAAGTTCAGCGTATGAAGAGCTGGGAAACAGCTGACGGATTAGCTACTGAACTGTATGATTCTTATATCAACGTAAGAACATGGGAACAGGAGCTGGATGAGATCAATCAATATGACAAAATCACGAAAGCTGACGTTGTGAAGTTTGCCAACGATTTCTTTAAAGATAATTATGTTGTCATTTATAAAGAAAAAGGAGTGAATGATAAGCTTGTACGTGTACAGAACCCTGGAATTACCCCGATTAAACTGAACAGAGAAGCTCAGTCTCCTTTCCTTAAAGATATTCTGAATACAAAAGTACCGGAAAGTAAGCCTGAATTTATTGATTTTAAAACAGCCATTCAAACTTCAAAGATTAAAGATAAGACGATAAGTTTTGTGAAGAATAAATATAATGAGGTTGCTCAGATCAGTTATATTTTCCCTTTCGGAACAGATAATGATAAAGAACTTTCTATTGCAGGAACCCTTTTCGAATATCTTGGAACCGATAAGTATACTCCGGAGCAGCTGAAAGAAGAATTCTTTAAACTGGGCGTAAGTTATAGCCTGAGAACTTCCAATGACCAGATGATCATTACATTAAATGGTCTTGAAAGTAATATGAAGAAAGCTGCAGAGCTGATGAACCACTGGATGACGAATGTGAAAGCGGATAAAGCAATTTATGCTCAAACGGTAAAAACAATTCTGGAATCAAGAGCTTCTGCGAAGAAAGATAAAGTGAGAATTATGGCCGCTCTTTCAAACTATGCTAAATACGGTAAAAATTCAAGAATGACAGACATCGTTTCGAAAGAACGTCTTGAGAGCATCGACGCCGTAGAATTGATGAAGAAAGTGAAAACACTAAACCAGTATCCTTATCAGGTGCTTCTTTACGGACAGGATCAGTCCGGATTGGAAAAAGCGGTGAAACCTTTTATCATCAATACAAGCCTTCAGCCAGCACAGGCAAAAGAATATGCTGAACCGGCTACTGAAGGAAAGGTATACTTCACAAATTATGACATGGTACAAATGGAAATGTCAAAAGTAGCAAAAGCCAGCACCGTAAACCTTAGTAATTTCGGGAAAGCAAATGTTTTCAATGAATATTTCGGAAGAGGATTATCTTCTATCGTTTTCCAGGAGATCAGAGAAAGTAAGTCATTGGCTTATACGGCCTATGTTTCTTATGGAAATGCTTCGGAAAAAGGGAAAGCAAACTATGTGACAAATTATATCGGAACACAATCCAACAAGCTTCCTTTAGCGGTAAATGCAATGAATGACTTAATGGTATCTTTACCACAAATCCCTGCCCAGTTTGAGAATGCCAGAGGTTCTGCCTTAAAACAGATTGCTTCCAACAGAATCAACAGAACAAATATTTTCTTCAATCAGTTAGCATTGAAAAAATTAGGGGTTGACTATGATATCAGAAAAGATATTTACGCTGAAATTCAGGGATTGACATTGCCACAGCTTACAGGATTCTATAACACCGAAGTAAAACCTGTACAATACAATACAGCCATCATCGGTAAGAAAGAAAACCTGAATATGGAATCTATCAACAAAATGGGAGAATTCCAGGAAGTATCTCTGGAGGAGATCTTCGGATACTAATCCTTTTGTTTACAATAATGATAAAAGCGGGACAGAAATGTTCTGCTTTTTTGTTGCTGAAAACTGTTTCTCCCTGACCATCAGAGTTTCACGGATTTATAAAATGTTTCACGTGAAATAATTCATCTGATGATGAGGTTTTTAAGTCTGTAATATCTTGTCTATCAATTGCTTTGTTAGGATGTTATGAATGTGGAAATAAACAAAAAATGAACCTTTTTCCGTAAAATCATTGTAATCAATTCAATAGGAGTGGGCTATGATTCTGAGTGGAGACGAAGAAAGCCCGCTTAAAAAAAGAGAAAAATCAATCGGCTTTAGCCTAAACCAATATTTTAAACACGAATAACACAAATGGATTGCACAAATGTTCACAAATAAATCTATTAGAGAATATAAAATTGATTTAAAAGAGAAAAGCTGTACGTTTTGTACAGCTTTTCTATGTCTATGTTGAATTGGTCTTTACGATTTTACTTCCTGAATGAACAGGTTGATCTCCGCTCTGATCAATAATTCATCATTATTAAATGTTTCACAGAAAATGTGGCAGATGTTCTCAAACTGTGAAATAAGAGATGCTCGGGAAATGATTTTGTCATTCACTTTTGGAAGAGCAAAAATCTCAATCTTCTTGATATTGGTAATGAATCCGATCACTTTAGTATCGGCTTCAGGATTTTCAAAGAAGCTTTGTCCAAGGATAGAAGAGCAGGTTTGCGCCAGGTTTTCGATTAAGCCGGCTTCTGCAAACTCATTGTTGTGAACAAATATATTATCTTCTTTGATTTCAAAGGAAGTCACTACTTTTTCTTTGGTCAGCTCCAGAATATAGTCTGCCATCAACATCGGTTCACGATGCGGTAAAAAGTTGTGTATATTGATGATATTTTCTTCCTTTATTTCCATTTCCAGTTTATTTTACAGCGGTTTTCATTTGAGATTTTGCAATCACTTCACCGTTTAGTTTCGTAACAATATCTACAAGGGTTACTCCCATTACTTCATTAAGGATGGTAACTTCAGATTTCAGATGGTCTCCTACTTTAGGAAGAATTTCAGCTTCAAAAGATTTGATGGCTCCGATATATCCCGTAGGAGCATCTTTCCCCAGCAGATAATATTTATATCCTGTATGCAGGGCAACGCTTTGTGCCTGGTGCTCAATCAGTCCGGAAGCCTGAAAAGATCCGTCCTGGATAAAAAGGTTATCTTCTTTGATTTCAAAACCGGATAAAAGATGGTTTTCAGAATATTCTGATAACTCATGTACCATCACAAAAGGAAACCTTTGCGGAATAAGGCTTTCTACAAAATCTTTATCGGATGTAGGCAGTTTGTTTTCCATTAGCAAACAGTTAATAAAGCACAAGAATAAGCGAATCTTCCACTTTCAGGAACACAAAGAAGTACTTTTTCTCCTTTTTTCAATGTTCCGGAGTTCATCAGTTCTTCAAGGGCAATAAATATCGATCCCGCACCGATGTTTCCAACCTCAGAAAGGTTATAGAACCATTTTTCTGCAGGGAAATCCATTCCTTTTTTAGCAAATTCTTCTTTCAATCCATCTTTAAAGTATCCTGAAGAGATATGAGCCAATACGTGGTCAATTTTTTCCGGATCAAGATTATGTTTATCAAAAGATGATCTTAAACTTTCTGCTCCTTTTACAAGGATATATTTATCAAGGATTTTAGTGTCCTGTTTGATGGCAAAAATAGATTGTTTCAGCCATTCATCAGAAGGGTAGTCGGCCCATGATTTCAGGGTTCCGTCTTCCAGCTTATCACATCCGGCATACATACATGCTTCAATTTCGTGAGCATAAGAGTAGAAATCAATGAATTCTACTTTTAAGGAAGTACTGTTTTCTCTTGGTTTATTTTCCAAAAGGAAAGCTCCGGCTCCATCAGAAAGCATCCATCTCAGGAATTCTCTTTTGAAAGCAATGATAGGTCTTTCCTCCAGCAATTTTAAATTTTCTGCTTCATGGTTGAATTTGTCAGCAGTCATCCATGCAGACATTCTTTCAGAACCTGCACATACTGCGTTGTCCTGTACACCGGCTTTTACAGAAAGGAATCCATAGTTTAACGCATTCATTCCTGAGTTACAAAGACCTGTTGAAGTATTAATTTCAATAGATTTTCCTATGTTCAGCTCACCATGTACCATAGAAGCATGAGAAGGCTGGATCTGATCCGGTGAAGTAGTTCCTACCGATAGTAATTTCATATCTTCCTTTTTGAAATTTTCGTCAAAAAGTCCTTCGATGGCTTTGGCAGTAAGCTGCGCATTAGAGTGGGTAGGATTTCCTTCTTTGTCTAAGGCGTAGTATCTTGTCGTGATTTTATTATTTCTTAGGATAAGTGATTTTGCTTTAGATGGCGCATCATTGATAAGCCCAAGATAAGTCTCCATTTCATCATTCGCTACCGGCTCATTGGGTAAGTATTTTGATGCTTTTGTTATAAATACGTCGTACATTCTATTTTAAATTAATTCCTTGTAAATATCTTTTTTGTTTTTGTCTTTTAAACCAAAATATAGGGGTTGTAAGCAGGTGTAAAACCAAAACGACAGGTGAGATAATCCATATCGCTGCCATCAAATATACCTTAAAGAATTTTATCAGCAATGGACGTTTCTCTTTTTTCTTGATAATCAGGTTAGACCATACTGTAAAAATTTTGTTTCCTACCTTTTCTACACGCACTAAAAACGCACGGATTTCAATCGCTCCGTTTTTCACAAGATCTGGTTGTAAACTGTTAAGGTCATTATTATTAAAATGTCTTTCAATAATCTCGCCATACTTTACAGAACCTGTGATTTCTTCATCGGAAACTCCTGCCGCAGGAAGCATTCCTGATTTTTCTTTCTGACCTGTGGTAAGCCATCGGAGAATTGTTAATACGCTGGTATAATTGTCGTGTCTGTCTACCAAAGCAATATTTCCTACCAGTTTAGCCTGTAAATCTCTTAAGTAAACCTTTAATTTTTCCTGGGAAAGCATCCACATATTTCTGGTCCCTGAGATCGTTACTACAGGAGTATCTTTAAGGATTGGTTTTGCATAATCACTCTTTAAAAAAGAAATAATAGGAATGGATGGTGTGAGATACCATACCTGATACCCGAATAGGATAAGGTCGTACTTTTTGTTCAGAATTTCTTCTGAAGGAGGAAGGATTTCTTTTGGAATCTGCAGATAAGATTCAGGAAAAGTGTTGAAAAAGACATCGCCCGGCCAGGGAAAAGGAAAATCTTCCTTTAGCTGAATGTTGTAATACGTAACATCATAAGCCTCCTTTTTAGCTTCAAAAGGTTGGGCTATATTTCTCACGATATCTTCGAGTTGTCCGGTTTGTGAATAATATATGACAAGTATATTTTTCTTCATTAGTTTTCTTTAGCGTTTACAAAAATATGTTTTTCATATTTATTATTTGATTTTAAATACTTTTAATGATTCAGAACTAAATTTTAGTGTATAATGATCACCTTCAAAAGAATCACTTTTTGTATTTACAAAAATAATGGTCTCTGGCAGCTCCTGAATATCATTCCATGTAAAACGATCATGGGAGATCAGGAGTACATCAATTTTTTTGCTTACCTCAGAAAGGTCTTTTATATAATGGATCTTTCTTCTTTTTACAAGATAACTGTGTGCTGCTGTTGCTCTTTTTTCATCATTCTGAATCAGAGAAAAAACTCTTCGGCTGGCCTGGTATAAAGTTAATAATGCATCCTTCTGCCCGAAATCATCAGCCAAATGAAGAATATGGGCGTCATTTGAAATATGCTTGTTCAGTTCGAAATATACAGATTTATGAGCATTAAAATCTTCTTTTACTTCCTGTACTACTTCACTGTCTTTGTAAAGATAGCTCAGGAAGAGTTTCTTTTTAAAATAATTCTCATCCTCAATCTCTTCACGCAGTCTGGCAAATTCTTCTCTGAAATAGGCATTGATCTTCTTAGTTCTCTCAGAATAGTTTTTACCAAAGCTCATATCATCTTTGCTGATTCTGTTGCCCACTTTTACGGTAATGCTTCCGTCATAGATAATGAAGTCTCCTTTCGGTAATACTTCAGAGTTTCCGTGGATGTAAAGCGGAAGAATATCCAATCCGAATTGTTCCGCAAGATAAAACGCTCCTTTATGAAACCTTTTCACATCATTGGTATAGGAACGTTCTGCTTCCGGGAAAACAACCAGAGAATATCCTTGTTCTACTTTTTCTTTCAGCTTGTTCATTCCATTCTCAATTCCTTGAGAAACAGGATAAAAGCCCAGCGCTCTTACCAGTTTTCCAAAAACAGGAGACTCGTATACCCAGTCATTCACAAGATAAATAATTTTGTGCGTAGCCATTGCGATAGCCAGCGTATCCAGAAAAGAGGTATGATTGGCAATGATAACTGCAGGTCTGCTGAAATCTTCAGATGTATTTTTAATGACCTTCTTCTTTACAAATGGATTAGAATAAAGAACAGAAGTTAAAAATTGAGCTAAAATAAGTTTAATAATATTCAGTGTTTTCCCTTGAGAATTTTTAACAAAGAAACTTCCAAATGCTGAAAAAATAAGTCCTCCAAGTCCGTAATATAGAAATGATAGTACTGAAATCAGGAATAGTCTGAATGTGATGGGAGAAAGTCCTTTTTTTGCCCGGTTGGTAATGAATAATCTGAACCAGAACGGATACAGAGTAGAGGTAATGATAATCACGGAGAACATTCCTATCAGGGCCACTAACGCTAAAGAATGTAGTGCCGGATGTTTGGCAAAAATCAAAGATCCAATGGAAAGAATCGTCGTGAAAACGGCAAGAATAATAGAAATTCTATAGGTGGGTAATTCATTCTTTCCAGTAGTATGTTCTTTTTGCATAGCCTGAGTCAGGAAAATACTGAAGTCGTCTCCGACTCCAAATACCAGCGTACACACTACAGTACTGAAAATATTTAATTCCAATCCTAAGAAATAGAGAATTCCGGCGGTCACCACTCCCGTTAAAACAATGGGAAACATCGTAAGAACGGTCAGTTCAAAATTCCTGAAGAAAACAATGATCGTTAAAATGATCGCAAGAAGAGAATAATTGATCAATGTACTGAAATCTCTTTTCAGCAAACCAAGAAAATTCTCATTCATCTGTTGGCGGTCAATGGCTATGGCATCATGCTTCTTCTCAATATCCTTGATGAAAGTATCCCGTTTTTTTTCGTCTACTTTTACTACATTGGAAACCGTGTAGAACCCATTTTCGTTGCTCATGAATTCTGATATCTGAAGCGCTTTTACCTTTTGATAATCTTTCAGGCTCAATGTAGAATAATTTTTATGCAAAACTTCATTGAAGCCATCAAAAGCGGAACTGTTGAAACCGAATTTATTCCCGTTGCTGACCAGCTCGGAAATGGTCTGACTCTTCTTCTGGTCATTCCAGAATTGATTCCATTCTTCAATTTTTTTCTGTTGGTCTTTTTCTGAAAGCACCACACTTCCGATAGAGTTATAGCTTAAAATCTTGCCCTCTTTTTTCTCTTTTTCAAGGAAGCTGCTCAGTTCAGAATTTCTGCTTAAAGCCTGTTCTTCAGAATTCCCATAAGAGATCGTGTAGATTGATTTTGAAGTAATATCTGAAAGTTTCTGAAGTTTTGCTTCACTGATTTTTAATTCTTTTGGAATATAATTCAGATCGCCAATATCTTCATTGAAACCTACATGTCTGAAACCAAAAAGGCAGGCAAGAATAATGACAGAGCATCCTATAATCAGCGGTTTGTTTTTTTCGTAAGGGTAAGATCCTATCTTGTCAATAAAGTTGGTGTTGAGGTGCTCTCCTTTTTCTTTTGGCTTGTAAAGCTGAGGAACAATAATTAAAGCTGAAACTGAAGAAAGAATCACTGTAATCGCAGCGAAAAGTCCCAGGTCCTTTAAAGCTTCAGAACGAACAAAAACCAGACATAGGAATGAAACGGCTGTCGTTGCACTGCTTAATATAATAGGCTTCGTAATTTCTTTGTAGAGCTCTTCAATATTATTGTTGTGCTTATAATGGGTAAGAAT
The DNA here is from genome assembly GCF_003347605.1 of Chryseobacterium sp. KLBC 52. GTDB lineage: Bacteria > Bacteroidota > Bacteroidia > Flavobacteriales > Weeksellaceae > Chryseobacterium. The sequence goes on from NZ_QDFZ01000015.1 coordinate 118,589, forward strand.
ATGCAGGGCATAATCGATGGTAATCCCAATCAGAATAGCTCCCACACTGAGGGAAATTGCCGAAATCTTATCTTTAATAAAATAAAGAACCAATAAGGCAAGCAATACAGAAAATACTGTTGGTAAAAATACAATGATAGGAGTAAAGACATTTCTGAAATAATAGATCAGTAGAACCAAAAGAACCGTCATGGAAATGATTACTGTGTTCTGGATATCTTTTTTGATCTGCTTTGCATTGGCCACCGCAATCACCGGAGAACCGAAATAACTTATTTCTGTTTTGCCTTTGAACTGCTTGTTGATTCCGTCTTTGATTGCATTAAGCTGATCTACAAATGCCTCATTAGCTTTCGTGTCGTTACTTTTATTTTTAGGATCAATGAAAAGTAAGAGGTTTTTTCCGTCTTTGGTAACAATATAGCTGTCTTCAAGTTTGAAGTCTTTGCTGATGTTTAAAGCATTTAATTTTTTGATCCCCAGAAAAGTAAGTCCCAGAGGATCTTTTTTTATAAACTCTTTGGTGACAAGGCTTGTGGGAGAAACCAATGATATATAGTTATTCTCTACCTGTGTGGCAATGCTGTCTTTCTGAAGTTTCCGGTCTATGTCCTTATAGTCATTCTCATTAAGAAATAAAGGTAAATTCTGATTGACAAAATCAAAGGTCTCGGAGATTTCATTATCATTCACTTTTCCCTGAACAGAACCGATGTATTTCTGTAAAGGCTCAATTTTTTTCAGAAAAGTATCTGCCGTTTCAGAAAGCTGGAAGCTGTCTTCGCTGGATTTGTTCTCAATAATAACAATAATCTTATCCGAAAAATTAAGCTGTTTAAGAACCTTTGCGGTAAGATCCGACTTTTCATTTTTAGGGATAATCTGATTGATGTCTTCCTCAAAATTGATCTTTGACGCAAAGAAAATGCATAAAACGGCAATTCCCAGAGCTGCAAATACAGACAGGATTTTATTTTTGGAAATCAGATAATATAAAAATATAAAAAAGCGATGCATTGCATTTAAATCAAGTCTGCAAATTTAATTTTTTAAGCATTAGTTCAAAATAGTTAACGAGAAGTTTTCACTGAAAATCAATAAAATATTCTAGGAAGAATGAAAAAATATTCTACTTTTGCAAAAGTTCCCTTTTGAAAAAATGTATTTTAAACCACCATTATTATTAAAAAAATAAGAATCTGTTTTAGATATGTTGAAAAGAAATGATGAAAAAATAAACGGATTTCTATTTGTAATAGTACTTCCGCTTCTGTTGTTTGCCATGTCTTATTATGGATTTGAATCTTCATATACAAGACTGAAAACATCAGCCACAACCCCTGATTTTTTATTTTCCTCCGTATATGCTTACAGAGTGATTCCCAATTATCTGAGTGTACAGATGACAGATCTGATGTATAGTCTGATTAATGGACCTCTTTCTTTCTTCAAAGATTTTTTGTCCAAAAATGGAACCCCTTTTTATCACGGGCTTTTCCTGATGAACAGCGTGTTCTTTGTTTTGTGTTCTTTGATTTTGAATGCTATTTTCCGGATGAAATCAACAGGACTTCTTCTGAATCTTAATGCAAGGAGAATTATTCATCTCCTCTCTGTGTTTTTTATTGTGATCACACAGTATGCGCCTACAAACTGTGATACCATTGCATTATTCTGTTATCTGGCAGGTGTATTTTTGACCCTGAAATATTTAGATACCCAAAAAAATATTTTCTTTTTCATTCTCATTGGTCTTATTGGAGTCTCTACTTTGGTAAGAGAAACGGCGTGTTTGAATATTGCGTTTTTTGCAGCAGTATTTTTCAATATAGATGAGTTGAAAAAAGGAAATTATCAGGTAATCTGGAAAATTATACCATTGGTTGTTGCTTTTCTGATTCCTTATCTGGGATTGAGAGCTCTGCTGGTTCAGGATGAAACCACGTTTGTGGAAGGGTTTTATATTAACAGGAACTTTTCCAGCCCCTTCAACCTTGCAGGGCTGGTCTTTGCCTTAATTGTGATTTATTTTATATATGGTCTTTGTACTGAAGAAGAAAACAGAAGTGTTTTTGGAAAGTATTTTTTCTTTTCCATTCCCTATCTTCTTATGATTACTTTAGTGGGGCTTTTCTGGGAAGTGAGGCTATTCCTGCCTTTAATTCTGACCGGAATAATCACAGCATATCATCAGTTTAAAAAAACATCAGAGAGTTAGCATGAGTTTACTACATCCATATTATATAATTGCAATCGTCTATATGCTGTTCTTCAGTGTTCAGGAAGTATATGGGAAGAAGGTTGATAAAAAGTGGTTCTGGTTTCTCGCTGTTTATTTTATTATTATTGTTGGTCTTAGAGATAATGTAGGTCCGGATTACGGAAGTTATAAAGGGATTTATATTTACTCAGATACCAAGAGCTACTACAGTATCTTTATGAAGATGCTCCATATGGAAGGAACAGAAACGCTGGATGTGGAATGGCTGTATACCCTGATTAATAAAGTTCTTCTCAATTTTTTTGATGCCCCTTTTTATATGCTAACGCTGGTTATTGCTATTTTTGCAATGATCTTTAAAGTAGAATATACCGAAGACAATACTTTTTATCCATTTACCTTTACCCTTTTTATGTTTATTCCCAACTTCTTTATCGGGGAAAGCGGGCAGATCAGACAAAACCTGGGAACTTTTATCGCTTATTTTGCAATACGGTATATTAAGGAAAGAAAGCTCTGGCATTATCTTTTTTTTATATTCATAGGATCGGGTATACACAGTGTTTGTTATTTATTCCTGCCGATGTACTGGCTGGCCCGGGTTCCGTTGAATAAAACCATGATGCTGATTATGATTGTAGGTTCTGTCTTTTTATCTCCGTTTGAAATCTATAGAAGTTTTGGAGGTTTTCTGGATGGTATGGCTTCTAACAGTACCCTTGTAGAAGGATTCAACGGATATATGGATGAAACCGTGCAGCGACTTAACGGGGGAATTGGAATCCCGGAGGTCATGATGGCTATTCTTACTTTTTTCCTTTTTGTTTTTGATAACAAGATGAAAGAACACTATCCTTACTATGAATATCACAGAAATTATGCCGTAATCGGCATATGTCTCTATTTTATTTTTAGAAATAACCCTATCTTCTCATCCAGACTTGCAGGAGCATTTATTGGGTTCTCCTATATCATTATTCCAAATGCGATGTATGCTGTTTCCGGAAGGGTTAAAAATATGATCTACGCATTTATCATCGCACTTGTCGTCTTCAATTTTGTTATCTTCTCTATGTTTAATAATATTACGGCCGGACGATTTTCCATTGACCGTTATCAAAACCATATTCTTCCATAGGATTTTGAAAATTAAAATATAAAGACAGCGTAAGGCTGTCTTTTTTTTATAAACAAGGTTTATTGTTATTTACTTTGTTTATTGGGTTTTCCTTTATTTTATTAATAACATAATTAAAATATGATGTATTTATTTATATAATAAATCACTTTTTATTGAAGTGGGCTCAAAAATTGCATTCGCTAATCACACTAAAACCCTAAGGTATGAAAAGATTAGCTGGAAAATTTGCGGCAGTCATCTGCCTGATATTATTTGGAGTGAGTTCCAAAGGTAATATCAACGAAGATCTATGGCCTATCAAGAATAAGGATTCATTGAAAAGGCCAGTGAATGAATGGACACAATTACTTCTTCCGGACTGGAAAAAGGCACCCAACAGTTACATCTTTGATCCCGGTCAGAACAATGAAGGATTGCTGGTACCTGTAAAAAAAGCTTATGCAATGTGGGAAGGAGGCGGATATCTTAACGGAAGTGGAATTCCGGCAGGTACGGTAACTGCAGATGTTTTGTGGGAAGATGTTCACGGGCTTATAAAATCCGGGGCAAACTATGCCCTTGAAATTATAGGAACCGGACAGGACGCCAAGATAAGAGTCCCTGTGAATAAGGCAAAAAAAGGAAATGCAGTAGTAGCTTTCAAAGTAAACGGAGAGATTTATTGGAGCTGGCATATATGGGTAACCGATGATCCTACCAATGGGTCTGCCTATAGAAGCTTCAACAACATTAAAAGAATGAGGTCGGATGGAACCACAGAAGTTATTCCGGACTCTGATTGGAAATGGATGGATAGAAATCTGGGAGCCATCTCAAATTCCATTACAGCATCAGATTGGAACAGGAGTATCGGGCTTCTTTATCAGTGGGGAAGAAAAGATCCTATACCACCCTTAGTAACAAGAGGAAATGATTTCTATGAAGCTTCAGGATCCATAGGAAGAGTAAGGCATAGAGGCGCGAAAAATATGACCAATGCTGTAAGTATTGATGATTTCAGGAAATTTGTTCTGCTTTCCGCTGCAGAAGTTACCAATAATATAAGGCTTTCTGTAAAAAATCCTTTGAGTCTTATTTATGTTAATAAAGATGATAATTCAGGCCAGGCTTATTACAATAACAACCTTAATCTTCCTGTCAATTGGTTTGGTAAATCTACAACTTTGCCCAATAACAGGCTTTCTGAGCTTAATCTGTGGTCTGATAATGCGCAAGGGAAAATTGAAACTGTCTATAATACCGATGATAAAACAAAACCTTATAGAGATAAATCTCCTTATGATCCTTGTCCCAATGGATGGCGTATCCCTTCCATGCTGGTTGCAAACCTGGCTTCTCCTTCTTATGTAGATGATATTAGAATAGACTTTTCACCCTTTGGAGTCAGGACCAATATGGCAAAAAATGTTTTTGAAAACAATAAATATCATATTATTAAACCTACTGATGCAGGAGTGCCTGCCTTTATGACAGGATTTAGAATTTACCCTAATTTTGGTTTTGATCTTTCGGCAGTAGGTGGCTATAATATGGGAGTCTTTCCCGGAAACGGACAGTTGATCAGAGCAGCTCATTCCGGACAATATAGTGATCAGCATCACACAGCATTGTGGACTGCGACTTTAACCAGGCTGTTTGATGCGTCTCCTGCTGTTACTGTAAGAGGGCTTTCCATGATTCCGGATAAAGGACAGCCAGATGTTCCGGATGCGAATTATCCTAATATTAAAGGGCGTTATTACTACTTTCCTATGGCCGGGATGTATACTTCGGATGCCAATGGCTGCAGATGTATCAAAGATCCCCTATACACTATTAATGATTATGATTTCCCAACAGAATATCTGCCGCCGGCTACAGAGTACAAAGAAGGTTTCAATAGCCCGAATACTTACCAGATTGTTAAAAGCGAAACAGTTTCTACTATTGAAATTCCGGTCAGTAAAGCATTTTCGGTGCAAAGTCAATTACTGGATAACGCTGAGATATTAAATCCTTCCAGTTTTAATAGTTTAAAAGCTAATGTTCTCTGGACAACAAATACAGCTCTTATCAGCAGGATTTCAATGGTGAATCCTTCACCTTCATCACTACAGGATATTGGGAATTCTAAAATATCCGTAGAAATTGCGGCCAATGAAAGTGGGAATGCCGTTGTCACATTACATAATGGGAGTATATCTTCACCGGTGTATTGGAGCTGGCATATCTGGGTGACAGATTCTCCTCTGGGGTCTTACTTTTATATCACAGAAACTCCTGTGGCTGTTACAAATTACGTGAATTATGTCAACAAAGCAGATCTTGCATTGCAGACTGTTTTTATGGATCGTAATCTAGGGGCAACAGATGTTTTTCCCAACGTTGTCAATCCTCAGGCTCCCACTGCTGATGAACTGCTGAAAATACGCGCTTCTACAGGATTGCATTATCAATGGGGAAGGAAAGATCCTATTCCTCCATTCCAATATGCGGATAACAGAAGTGTTTATAATGTGTTTTTAGGAACTCTGGGGACTAACGGTACAGTTTCTTACACCGCGCTTAATCAGTCTGACTATAATAATCTTTCAGGAAATTATATAGTACCTTACAACACTTATGCCTCGGCATCAAATGTACAGTTAACTGATAAACCTGCAGAAAGAATCTCCAAGATACTCTCTTATTCTGTGAAGAATCCTCTGGTATATATGATTCCAAGTACCTTTGCTCCTTATAACAGTGCAACACCCAATTATACCAACGGAACGGACTGGCTGGCACAGGAACCCAATTTAGCTCCTGACAGATGGGGAAGAGGAGGCAAAAAATCTCCTTTTGATCCCTGTCCTGAAGGATGGAGAATCCCGGATCTTACAAACGTGGCTTTGGTTTCCGGAGCTGATTTCGGACAGACGCCATGGTACAAAAAAGATAAAAATATAGCAACATCCTACAGTATTGCTACAGATTATTCAGGGATCAGGGTGAGGAATTCAGCCAATGCCACCGTAGGATATATTTTTAATAATCCGGCATATTTTGTAGGAAACTATCCTGACTCTGGTTCCAGAGGATTCAGAAGTGTAACAGCCAATCAGACAGCGCAGGGAACATTTAATGTGCTGAACTTTCAGTATCCTGCTGTATGGACCGCTGCTTTAAATTCAAATTATATTGGAAGATCTGTTAATGTGCTGTTTGATGCGGCTTCTACAACCAATAGAATAATCGTCTTTCATGATAACAATGATCCCTACTTCGGAACAGGCTGCCGGTGTGTGAAAATAGAATATGATGCCAATGGCAATGAAGAAGGTCCTGCGTCCGGAGTTTTTATGATGTCTAACAGGTCTAAACTGATAAATGAAAATGTACAATCTAAGGTAGCCAATAAAATTTCTCTATATCCAAGCCCTTTTTCCAATATTCTTTATATAAGGGCTACGGAAAATAAAGAATACAATTTTCAGATTTTTAATATTCTGGGGCAACTTGTAAAATCAGGAAAGTTTATCAACAATCAGACAGATCTTTCATCTTTAAATGCAGGAGTGTACGTCGTAAGAATCAATAATTCTGAAGCGAATGTGAAAATTGTAAAACAGTAAATAGTAAAATTAACATGCAAAAAAAGCAGAATAACAAGCCTTATTCTGCTTTTTTTACAGGACAGCATATTTCTTACATCTATTATAGCTGATGAAAAATTCTATATCCATCAATGTTGAAAATTGTATAACAGTCTAAAACCTATGCTACAAAGGGTTTGTTTCTTCAAAAAACGTGTGTTGAAAGATGCTGTAATGAACTCAGATTATTAAATTAAACCCGTTTAACAAAAAGTATATAATAAAAAAGCTTTACTTTTGCAAAAATTTTTAGTTAGAATGTCGAAAAATTTAGTAATCGTAGAGTCCCCGGCAAAAGCAAAAACTATTCAGAAATATCTTGGAAAGGATTTTGAAGTGAAATCCAGTTTCGGACATATCCGGGATCTTCCAAAAAAAGGAATGGGGATAGACCTTGCTACATTCAGTCCTGATTACGAAGTTTCAGCAGACAAAAAGAAACTGGTAACCGAATTAAAGGCTGCCGTAAAGAAAGCCGACATGGTATGGCTCGCTTCCGATGAGGACCGCGAAGGAGAAGCTATTGCATGGCATCTTGCGGATGAATTGAAGCTGAAGCCCGAAAACAGAAAAAGAATTGTTTTCCACGAGATTACCAAAAACGCCATTCTAAAAGCAATCGACAATCCAAGAGACATTGATCAGAACTTAGTGAATGCACAGCAGGCTAGAAGAGTGCTGGACAGAATCGTAGGTTTTGAAATGTCACCCGTTTTATGGAAAAAAGTAAAACCGGGACTGTCTGCGGGTAGAGTACAGTCTGTAGCAGTTAGGTTAATTGTTGAAAGAGAAAAAGAAATCCGTGAATTTACACCCAAAGCAAGTTTTAAACTTGACGGAATATTTTTAAATAAAACAGAGCAGGAGATTGCTGCCAAACTGAAAAAAGACTTTGAAAAGGAAGAAGAGGCAGAAAAATTTCTGGAGCAGGCTAAAACAACAGAATTTAAAGTTCTCAACGTTGAAACCAAACCTGGTACACGTTCGGCTTCAGCTCCGTTTACAACTTCTACGTTGCAGCAGGAGGCTTCATCAAGACTTGGATATAATGTAACCAATACCATGCGTTTGGCACAAAGGCTATACGAAGAAGGGTTTATTACTTATATGAGAACAGACTCCGTAAACCTTTCCCAGGAAGCAATTGAAGGAGCAAAAAAACAAATTATATCAGAATACGGAGCAGAATATTCTTCTCCAAGAAATTATACTACAAAGTCAGCTTCAGCACAGGAAGCTCACGAAGCTATCCGACCTACAGATTTTGGAGTGAAAACTGTAGCTGATGCCCAATTAAACAGATTATATCAATTAATTTATAAAAGAACACTGGCTTCTCAGATGGCTAATGCTAAAATTGAAAAGACAGTGATTGAAATAGGAAATGCTTCATTGCCACATCATTTCGAAGCGCAGGGTGAGGTTATTATATTTGATGGTTTCCTGAAAGCTTACGGAATTGTAAAGACTGAAGAAGATGATGAGGAAAACAACGATAAGTTGTTGCCGAAAGTAAGCGTGGGAGAAGTCCTGAATTATAAAACCATTACGGCTACTGAAAAGTTCACAAGGCCAAGCGCAAGATATACGGAAGCCGGGTTGGTGAGAAAGCTTGAAGAATTGGGGATTGGTAGACCTTCTACTTATGCTCCTACCATTCAGACTATTCAGAACAGAGAGTATGTAGATAAAAGAGAAATCGAACCACATACCCGTGAAGTGATCAAAATGTCTTTAACAAAAGATAAGATCAAAAAAGTAGTCCTTGAAGAGAAATTCGGTGGTGATAAAAATAAATTTGTTCCTACAGACATCGGTGAAGTAGTCAATGATTTCTTAACGGATAATTTCAGAGAAATCCTTGATTACGGTTTCACAGCAAGAGTAGAAGAAAGTTTTGACGAAATTGCAAGCGGTGATCAGAAGTGGAAAGAAATGATGACGAATTTCTACTCGAAATTCCACCCTAGAATTGAAGATGTAGAAGAAAATGCAGATCGTGCGACAGGAGACAGGCTATTAGGAGTAGATCCAAAAACTGGTAAAAATGTCCATGCAAGAATCGGAAGATTTGGAGCAATGATCCAGATTGGAGAAACAGATGATGAAGAGAAACCAATCTTTGCCTCATTAATGTCAGGACAGAATATTGCAACCATTACTTTCGAAGAAGCACTGGAATTGTTTAAGTTACCTTTCGATTTAAGTGAAGTTGACGGACAAACAGTTTCTGTAGGTGTTGGTAGATTTGGACCTTATGTAAAATGGGGAGAAACGTATATCAGTATTCCGAAAGGTGAAGATCCGCTTTCTGTAGATCAGAAACGTGCAGAGGAAATTATCACTGAAAAGAAGATTGCTGATGCTCCGATTGCCACCTATAAAGGTGAGCCTGTCACAAAAGGATCGGGAAGATTCGGACCATTTATCAAGTACAAAGATATTTTCGTGAATGTTCCAAAAAGATACGATTTTGAAAATCTTTCACAAAGCGATATTAACGAACTGATTGATGCTAAGCTTGAAAAAGAAGCCAACCGATATATCCAGCTGTGGGAAAAAGAAAAAATCTCTATTGAAAACGGAAGATGGGGACCTTTCATCAAGTTTGGAAAAGCCATGTTCAAAATTCCGAAAAAAGCAGATGACACAAAGTATGAAGCTGAGGAATTAAAAGAACTTTCTTTAGATGAGGTTAAAAAATGGATTACAGATCAGGATCCTAAGGCCTTTGCCGAAAAGAAAAAACCAGCAGCTAAAAAAGCAACTGCAGCTAAGAAAACTACCACAACAGTGAAAAAAGCTGCCGCTAAGAAACCTGCCGCTAAAAAATAAATAATTTTAAGATTAAAATACAAGCTGTCAACACGTGTTGGCGGCTTTTTTTATGAACAAATAGAAACATGTCTTCTCAGTTCCGGTGTTTTTTGTATGTTTGTTATATCAAGCAATTAATCAATTATTACATTTTAAATTAAAATATGGACTTCGAAGACTTTATCATTTCACCAAGAAATTTTAAAACAGAAACCTGGCAGATAGGAAATCGGATTACAAAAGATATCAGAGAAGACAGTATTGTTCTTTTGTTTGTGTCAGATTATAGAGGAGCGGGCGGGGATGCAGAAGTACAGGATTTTACGGCAGTAAGAAAAGAATTTTATAAGCTTTCACAGATGGACTTCGAAATTCCTGTGGTAGACCTTGGCGATCTGGTATCCGGGAAATCCGTTCAGGATACTCATTATATTTTACAGGAAGTACTGTCGGCATGTCATTATAAAAGAGCTATTCCAGTGATTATCGGTGGCTCCAATGATTTTGCTTTCTCATTATTTTCAGCACTGAATTTCCATAAGAAAAGCATCAATTATACCCAGATCAGTAATATTATTTCCCTTCAGCAAGGAGAATCCATCAATGAACATACTTTTTTAAGCAAGATTTTCGGAGCCAAGAATTTCTCTATTAAAAATTATCATCATCTGGGTTACCAGAAACATTTAAATGAAATGGATTCTGTACGGCTCATCAAAGAAGTAGAGTTTGATATTATCCGGCTGGCTGAAATGATGAATTCTACAGAAAAGACGGAACCTTTCTTCAGAAAAGCAGATCTCGTGACTGTAAATTGCGATGCTATTGAAAGTTTTAGTGAGCCTTTTTCAATGAATCCGCAGGTAAATGGGTTGAACAGAAGAGAGATCTGTGCCTATATGAAAGAAATCGGACTGAGTGAAAACCTGAAGTCTGTCGGGATTTTTAATTATAATATTTATTCGGAAAACCAACTGAATCATCAGCTGCTGGCACAAATGCTGTGGTATCTGATCGAAGGAATCAATATCCAGCATTCTCATCCTAAAGAAAGACACTATGAGCTGTTCTATGTTTTGATAGACGACAGCCAATATGCGTTCAGGCGTGATACTTTCAGTAATTTGTGGTATTTTGGTGATGATGAAAATATAGAAAACTGCATTCCCTGCTCCAGAAAGGATTTTGATGAAGCTAAAAAAGGCTGGCTGAATGCAAGACTGACGAAAATTTAATGTATGACAAATGTTCCCTCAAGAGTATCCATTATCGTTCCCGTTTATAATGTCGAAAAATATTTGACAAAATGCCTTGACTCTCTGGTGAAGCAAAGTCTTCCTGATATTGAGATTCTTGTAGTAAATGATGGAAGTAAGGATAACTCCGAAAAAATTATTACAGAATTTGCACAAAAATATCCTGAAAAAATAAAAGCCTTTACCAAAGAAAACGGAGGACTAAGTGATGCCCGTAATTTTGGTATTGACAGAGCTACCGGAGATTATATCGCTTTTGTAGACAGCGATGATTATGTTACCGGGACCATGTTTGAGGAAATGCTTCTTTTAGCAGAAAAACATCAGGCAAAAATGGTGATCTGTAATATTCAGAAAGTAAATGAAAATGGAAAGATTATCCAAAAACTGACTCAGCTTCCCAATATGCCTGAGAAAATTATACTTGGAGATTATTTTTCTGTTTTTTCGGATATCAGCTATTTTGCATGCAATAAGCTGTTTAAAAAGGATCTTTTTAGCCAGAAAAGATTTAAAAAAGGAGTTCATTTTGAGGATATCCAGCTTATTCCGCAGCTTTTGCTGGAATGTGAAACCATTGCGCAGACTCAGAATTTCCATTACCAGTATCTGGAGCGTACTGATTCTATTACAAAAACCCATACGGAAAAAGGGCTTGATATCTTAAAAGCCGTCTCTGATGTGGAACAAATATTCAGTAAATCCCTGTATTCCCATAAAAAAAAAGAGTTGAAAAATTTTCAGATTTTTGAAGGGGTTTACTCATTTTTGGCTTATCTGGCCTTTGTGAAAAAAGAAGAAATATTTTATAGTATGTCGGATCAATTAGTTCTTTTTATGAAGGAAAGACAAATAAAAATTCAAGATATATTGAAGTATAGTCGTTTTGGTAAGAATTATCTTTTATCTTTGCCCCTGAAGAAAAAAATTTTTTATCTGTTGTTTTTTGCAGGACAGAAGAGATTGATAAGAAAATTAATTTAGTAAACACAAATGTAAGTACTATTGTTTCGGTCAATAGAAGATGATAATGAAGGTAAGTCTGCATTGTGATTTTTTATTTAGGAGATACAAGTGCTGAATAAGAAAAGAATGAAAAATTTTGAATTGTTCTTAAGCGGATCGGGAATACCTATTTTCTATATAAAAATAGGACTAGGCTTCGTGTTCTCCTTTTTAATTACATTTTTCTCTATTCCTACCATTGTCAAGATTTCAAGAAGAAAGAATCTGATGGATGAGCCTGGAATAAGAAGCTCGCACCTTAGAGAAATTCCCAACCTGGGAGGTATTGCCATTTTTTATTCCATAGGAATCTGTGCCTCGATTTTTGCCTATGAATTATTTGATCTCTATAAATTCTTATTTGCCTCATTAATTATCCTGCTCTACGTGGGTGTAATGGATGATATTGTCGTCATGAGGGCCTACAAAAAACTCGTTGCACAGATTGTTGTATCTTCCCTGATTGTTATTGGCTCGGATATCAGAATCAGAAGCTTATTCGGAATCTTCGGAGTATATGAGCTGGAGTATTTTGTAAGTATAATATTCAGTATTGTAACATTTATTATTCTGATTAATGCATTCAACCTGATTGACGGGATAGATGGGCTGGCAGGTGGTTATTCTGTGATCTGCAGTGCCTTATTCGGTATCAGCTATTACCGTTTGGGCGAGTACAACTATCCGTTGGTGGTGTTATCCGTTGTTATTATCGGAACTGTATTGGCATTTCTGTATTATAATTTGTCAAACTACCGTACCCACAAGATATTTATGGGAGATACCGGTTCCATGCTGCTTGGCTTTTTGTTGGCTTTTACATCTATTTGTTTTATTGATATTTTTATAGATAAGAAACTCATCGATGTTCCAAGATATCACCTTCAGTCAGCTCCTGTAGTAGCAGTGGCCATTTTGATTCTTCCGATCGTGGATACTTTAAATGTAATCATGATCAGACTTTATAACAAAAAATCACCTTTTGATGCCGACAAAAACCATATTCATCACAAGCTGCTGAAATTGAACCTTACCCACAGGAGATCCACTTTTTATATTATCCTTTACTATCTCATGATTGTGGGAGTAGCCTATTATTTAAGACATATTAATATCAATCTTTTATTACTGGTCATTCTTTCAATAGGTTTTTTTGGTGCTTATCTTCCGGATTTGCTATATCGATTAAGAAATAACAAAAATTAACAATTAAATATTACTTTTGTAAACAATATTATATATGATGAAAAACTTTAAATATTTATTTTTAATATTCCCTCTTTTAGTTACCTCATGTATTACAACAAAGGATGTAAGATACTTACAGCCAAGTGAGAGTCTCGTAATTAATGAAGAAGGTCTCGTTCCCTACAATATTCCTGTATACAGGATTACCAAAAATGATATTCTTAATCTTAACATTGTAACAACTCCCAAAGGAGATGCTGCACAGTTTTATTCCTCTTACAATTCTTCCGGAGGAATAGGAACCGGAGCCGGAACAGCAACAAGCCCTGCTATATCAGGAGGAGGTTCCGTTGGAGGTGGAATTGGTACTACCTCTGGAGCAAGCAGGGGAGGAAACATGAATTTTTATTTTAATGGGCTCAAGGTAGATTCCAACGGAGATATCAATGTTTTTGGAATTGGCTATGTAAAAGCGGAAGGGAGAACATTAGAGGATATCAGAAAAGAAATTCAGGAAAAAGTAAATGAAAACTTCCAGGAAGGTAAGTCTGAAGTACGTTTGAATACAGACGGTATTACGTATTATATTCTTGGCGACGTAGAAACTACAGGTCTTTCGGGAGAGAAAGTAGCTCATAAAAATACACTTACCATTACCGAAGCTTTGGCTATTAATGGCGGGCTGAACAGGACGATCGACAAAAAAGAGATCGTTATCCACAGAAAACTTCCGGAAGGAATCAAAATTGCCAAAATAGATCTTACCCGCGAAGATCTTATGAACTCTCCTTTCTATTATGTGCAGAATGGTGACGAAATCTACCTGAATACCAGAGCAAAAAGTTTGAACGGATTTGGAAAAGACCCTATTCAGACTTTAACGACAGGAGTTTCGGTGATTACTACAGCATTGTCTATTTATTTACTTCTTAAAAATCTTTAGCCATGATTCCAGAAAGAGTAACCGCTGCAGAGAAGAATAATTCTCAGAAAGAAAAGTATGGGTCATTTGCATTATTTGATTTAGAGCACTTTTTAAGAAGGATTCTTAAAAACTGGTACTGGTTTGTATTTATGTTTTTTATCGGCTATGCAATTGCATGGGGATACACTCATTATTATGCACAAAATATTTATGCATCAGACTTGTCATTAAGTACTTCAAGTAAAGGGTCGGAGTTTTTACCAACACAGGCTAATCAATCCATCAACTTCATTTGGGGAGATACCGGAAATCAGGATGGGCTTTATCTGAAGAAAATGCTTTTATCCAGATCGCATAATGAATTTTTGGTAAAAGAACTGGATCTTTTTGTCAATTATTCTACCAAAGGGCTTATAAAATCTACTTATCTCGATAAAGATGATTCACCTGTCTTTCTTCAGATTGATAAAAAACACCTTCAACAGATTAATTATCCTATTACCCTGATACCAAAAGGAGACGCAGCCTATCAGGTTGTTTTACCTGAAGAAGGAGAATCTACAAACTTATATAATTATGAAGTTGAAGGATTCCAGAGTATCAGCTCATATAGCAGACCCGCGGATAAAATCATTAAAATAAATGAGTGGTATAATGCTCCAAACCTGAGATTCAGACTTATTAGAAATCCTGTTCCCACTAAAATCAAGTTGGATAATATCATTGTAAACCTGAACTCGATCAATGAGAGTGTAAATGAAATTGTTTCTACCACAGGTGTGGATTTTGATAAAGAAATCAGATCTATTATGATTATTACCAAAAAAGGATATAATCTGAATAGTACAGTTAATTTCCTGAACAAATCTGTTGCAGAATTACAGAAAAAGAGATTGGCTGATAAAAATGTGGTGAATAAGAACACAGATATCTTTTTAAAAGAAAATCTGGATAACATCCGTAAAAAGCTTGATTCAAGTGCTAATGTGCTGAATTATTTAAAAACCTCAGAAAAGCTTTATAATATTAAAGACAGAGACGAAAAATCGCTGGAAAAAATAAAAGAACTTGAGGCTAAAAAAGCAGATCTTATAAGCAAGATCAATTCTCTTAACAACATAAAAAATACGCTGCAGTCTCAGAATTTTGATAAAATGATTGGAACCAACGCAGCAGGTTTTGAAGATGGTGTATTCTCAGCAACAGTTACTGAACTTAAAGCTTTGTATACCAAAAAAGCAGAAATGGCTTCTATTTATAAACCTTCATCAGAGCCAATGAGAGAAATCAACAGGCTTATTGATGAAGCAAGAATGGGATCATCAAATAGTTTAAGAGGATACTACAGCAGATATTATGATGAAATTAACAAGATAGATCGTGATATTTCAGGTGCCAACTCAGATTTAGCTTCTTACCCTGAAAAAGAAAGAAGATATTTGGATGCAGAGAGAGGATATAATATGATTGAGGCCACTTATAACAGCCTTTTGGGAAGACAGAGTGATACTAAAATGAGAATGGCCACCAACCAATCTGATATTACGGTGATTGACCCTGCTAAAAACCTGGGACAAAGAGCTATCGGACCGAATGTAAAGCTGGCAAAAACTGCCATTATCTCTGGATTACTGCTGCTTCCATTACTGTTCATCTTTGTAGGAGAGGTATTAGATAGTAAAATCAGAAATATTAAAGAACTTCTGAGCGCTACAAAAATTCCACTTCTTGGAGTAATAGGCAATAACAGTAATGAAAATATGCTTACCGTTCTGGAGCAGCCAAAATCATCTGTTTCTGAAGCTTTCAGAGGAATAAGAGCCAATATGAGATTCTTAATGGACAACGAAAGTGAAAAAGGTAAAGTTATTCTCATTACATCATCCATTGGGGGAGAAGGGAAAACTTATATTTCTATCAATTTGGCATCGGTAATAGGATTAAGTGATAAAAAAACAATCTTATTAGGAATGGATCTTAGAAAACCAAAAATCTTTGGAGACTTTAAGATTGATAATAAATATGGGATCTCCAATTATCTTACTGGAGAAGTAGATATTGACCAGATTATTAACAAAACCAAAATTCCTAATCTTGATGTGGCGACTTCGGGTCCTATCCCGCCCAATCCATCTGAACTTTTAATGAGCCAGAAAAATATCAGATTTATAGAAGAACTCAAGGAAAAATATGATTTTATTATTATAGATTCACCACCTGTAGGTCTTGTGGCAGATTCTTATGAGCTGATGAAGTATTCTGATACCAATATTTATGTGGTACGTCATGAATACACAGAAAAGTATATGCTGAAGATGATTACTGAAAAGTATCATAATGATGAAGTTAATAATTTGGGACTTGTTTATAACGATTATAATACCAAGCAAGGCTACGGATATGGCTATGGCTACGGTTACGGATATGGTTATGGCTACGGATATTTTGATGAAGATAAAAATTATAAAGAGCCTTTATTAATAAGGATCAGAAATAAAGTACAGGTATTGTTCAATAAAAAATAAAGCATTAAACCCTCATTTAATGGGGGTTTTTTCATATATAAAGTATTTTCATTCTATGAAAAAAAGAATATTTTTGCCACTTTGCCGTTTACTTTATAACAAATTATGTTTTTTTGTTTATTTTTAACTAAACATTAAGATTATCATTAATATAAAAATGTTTTATATTTGCAAAAATTAAATTTTAAAATAACCATAAATCCATATTCTTTTATGAATAAAAAATTATTGTTTAGCTTCCTTGCTTTCCTTGGAATGGTAAGTGTTAAAGCACAAAGAAACGAATTGGGAGTTCGTCTAGGTATGAGTAACCTAGTGGGAGATGTAGGAAGGACAAATTATATTTTACAGAAGCCGTTGGATTTAAGCAGAGCGTCAGATTGGGGTATCCCATTTTATGGTGGTTTATTATACAGATTTAATTTTAACCCGCATCAGACCGTTAGATTGGATTTAGGATATAACCAGATCCAGTTTAGTGATAAAGCGGCGAAAGAAGATTATAGAAGAAATAGAAACTCATACGGAAAAAATAATGTGTATGAGGCGAGTTTAATGTTTGAATATAACTTTTTCCCGGTAAATAATGAGCAGATCAGCATGCTGAGCCCTTATATCTTCGGAGGTATTGGTGCTTTGATGTTTGATGCTCCTAAAGCTACTCTTATGAATGATTTCAGAAGAGATGCTGATGGTGTAGCGCAGGCTCCGATCAATGAATTGGATTTTACCACTACAACAGAGTATTCATTAGGGAAGAAAGTAACAATGCATATTCCTTTTGGGGTGGGTTTGAAGTATAAATTCAACCATTCCTGGGCTATATTTGCAGAAGCTACATTCAGATATACATTGACGGATCAGTTGGATCACAGTAAGATCCTTTCCAAAGATGTAAAAACTTCTTTTAATGCTGATATTCTGGATCCCGCTACAGGGGGTTCATTATTACAGTCTGGAAATTATTATGCGGTTTCTAAAGAAAGAGAAGCAGAGTTTATTAAAAAGAGAAATATTGGAGATGGAAGATCCAACGACTGGATAAATACTTTCAGTTTAGGACTTACATATTCGTTCGGAAGACCTCCATGTTATTGTGAATAATATGTCGTTGATTAAAGAAAAAATAAATTCTGAGAATTTACCAAAGCACGTAGCCATCATTATGGATGGTAATGGAAGATGGGCAAAATCTCGTGGCGAAGAAAGAACTTTCGGTCACAAAAATGCCATTAATGCAGTAAGAAATGCTATTAATGCATGTAATGAGATTAATATCCCTTACTTAACACTGTATACATTCTCTTCAGAAAATTGGAATCGTCCAAGCGAAGAAGTGAATACCCTTATGAATCTGTTGGTAGAAACCCTGCTGTTAGAAGCAGAAGAGATCTTCAGCAAAGGATTGAGAATGCATGTGATAGGAAATCTTGAAAAACTGCCCGTATTAGTGAAAGAGCAGTTGGAACGTGTGGTAGAGCTTACAAAAGAAAACACAAAAGGAAACCTTGTATTGGCTATAAGCTATGGCTCACAAAATGAAATACTGGACGCTGTAAAAAAAATAAGTTCTGATGTAAAAGAAGGAAAAGTAGAGATAGAAGATATAAACGAAAGTTTATTTGAAAACTATCTTTATACAAAAGATTTTCCTCCTGTAGATTTACTGATCAGAACCAGCGGCGAAATAAGAATAAGCAATTTCCTCCTTTGGCAGATTGCTTATGCAGAATTACAGTTTTTAAATGTTCTGTGGCCGGATTTCACCAAAGATATTTTCTTCCAATGTATTGTTGATTATCAGAATAAGGAAAGAAGATATGGTTTAACCGGTGAACAGGTAAAAGGCCAATAAAATTTTAAGAAAAGAAAGACTCGATAAAATGAAGTTTAGACTATTACCCATCATTATGTTTGCTGCTTCTGCACATTTTTATGGACAAGTAACTCCACAAGACAGCACAAAAGTAAATAATGCTGTACATGCAGAAAATGAGGCAGGAACTTATACACTTAAAGACATCGTTGTAGATGGGGTAAAAAAATATACACCCGCTCAGATCTTAAGATTTACGGGCCTTACAAAAGGAGAAAGTGTAGACATTCCAGGACAGAAAATCAGCAATGCTGTAAAAAAACTTTGGGACACCCAATCTTTTTCTGAAGTGGAAGTTTATGTTCAAAGCATTGAAGGACAAACAATCGTTCTGAAATTTTACCTGCAGGATCTGAAAGAACTTGGAGAAGTTAAATTTTCAGGAAAAGGTATTGGTAAATCTAAAAGTGAAAAACTGGCAAAGGATAACAACCTTAAACCAGGAACTAAGATTACGCAGAACTTAATTTCAAGCCTTAAAACCAATGTCCCTAAAGACTACATCAAAAAAGGTTTTGCAGATGCTAAAATAACTATCCAGGATAAAGTAAATGCTGGAGATCCCGCATTGGTAGACTGGACAATTAATGTAGATAAGGGTAAAAGAATTAAAATTGATCATATTGAATTTGAAGGAAACGATAATGTAACCGATAGAAAGCTTAGAAATAAAGCTTTTAAAGAAACAAAGCAAAAACGTTTCGGTATCGGCGGAATATTGAAGTCCTCAAAATTCATTGAAGATAAATATCAGGAAGACAAACAAAGTCTTATCAGTTATTACAACTCCCTTGGATACAGAGACGCTAAAATTGTTTCAGATTCAGTATGGAGAAACAAAAGAAATAACTACGAAATCAATGTAAAACTTAGCGAGGGTAAAAAATATTATATCGGGGATGTTACATTCACGGGTAATACAGTATACTCTACAGAATATTTACAGAGATTATTAGGATACAAGAAAGGGGATATTTACGATGCAGTAGGTTTCAACAAAAAAGTTGGTGAAGACGGAGGTAAAGAAGATGATTCAGATATTAAGTCTGTTTATATGAACAACGGTTATCTTTTCTCGAATGTAACACCGGTTGAGAAATCTGTGTCAGGAGATGCCGTAAATCTTGAAGTCAGAATTAATGAAGGAGAACAGGCTACCTGGAATAAAGTAACATGGCAAGGGAATACTACAACCCATGACCATGTAATTCTTAGAGCACTTAGAACAAAACCGGGTGAGCTATTCAAGAAAACAGAAATTAAGAGAACCTATTTCGATTTAGCAGGAATGTCATTCTTTGACCCGCAGCAGGTGGGACAGGATATCCAGCCAAATCAGGTGGACAATACTGTAGATATCAACTGGAAGCTTGTAGAAAAAGGATCTTCACAGGTTCAGTTACAGGCAGGTTACGGTGGTAACAGCTTTATCGGTACTTTAGGATTAACCTTTAATAACTTCTCATTAAAGAATTTCCTTAAGTTTAAAGATTTCAAACCCGTACCTCAGGGAGACGGACAAACGTTCTCTATTCAGGTGCAGGCAGGACAGTATTTCCAGAACTATGGAGTATCATTCTCAGAACCTTGGCTATTTGGTACAAGACCAACAGCACTTTCTGTAAGTTTGAATAACTCAAGAGTTAGATATACAGATCAATATGGAGAAGCCCAGAAATTGAACATCTTCTCTGCTTCAGTAGGATTAAACAGACTATTGAACTGGCCGGATGACTATTTCTCTCTTTATACTGGTTTACAGTTCCAGAAGTATGACTTCAAGAACTATCCATTCCAGTTTGGAGATACCACAGAAAATAACGGTACTGCGAATAACTTCAGTATCAACTTAGGACTGAGCAGAAACTCAGCAGGTATTGACCCGATTT
Source organism: Chryseobacterium sp. KLBC 52 (assembly GCF_003347605.1). Classification (GTDB taxonomy): domain Bacteria; phylum Bacteroidota; class Bacteroidia; order Flavobacteriales; family Weeksellaceae; genus Chryseobacterium. The sequence goes on from NZ_QDFZ01000015.1 coordinate 139,046, forward strand.
TCCCAACAATGGGATCCAATATTGAGCTTTCAGCAAAACTGACTCCTCCATACTCATTGTTCAAGAAGAAAGATTACTCCACAATGTCACCTATTGACAAATACAAGTGGATGGAATTCTATAAAATCAAGTTCAAAGCAGATGTTTACAATGAAATCATTGGAAAACTTGTCTTGAGATCTTCTGCAGAAATGGGATTCATGGACGGATATAACAGCCAGTTAGGTGCTCCGCCATTTGAAAGATTCTATATGGGAGGTACAGGTCTTTTCGGAGGTCGTTATGACGGTAGAGAATTGATCCCTCTGAGAGGTTATGAAAATGCCACTACAGAAGGAGGTCAGGGAGAAGATATTACACAGAAAGGAGGAGGTACAATCTATAACAGATTTACTTTGGAACTGAGATACCCGATCTCAATGAGCCAGACTGCAAAAATCTACGCTTTGACATTTGCTGAAGGAGGTAACGTATGGAATTCATGGAGTTCTTACAGCCCGTTCCAATTAAAAAGATCAGTCGGAGTTGGGGTAAGAGTTTATATGGGAGCATTTGGATTAATCGGATTCGACTTTGCACTAGGTCTTGATAAGACAATTTCAGGTGATAAGTCTGGATGGAGAAACCACTTCTTGATGAACCAAACATTATAATTACAGATATGAAGCACTTTAAAATAATTTTCACATTCGCATTACTCTTGCTTTTCGGGTTGAACAATGCCCAGAAAATCGGAGTAGTGGATACTAATGAAATTTTAAATAAATTACCACAGTATAAAGAAGCTGAAGCAAGATTAAATTCTCAGATCGATACCTGGGAGTCTGAACTTCAAAGCCTTCAGTCTGAATATGAAAGAAAAAAGGCTGCTTTTGAAAGTGAAAAAGTTTTATTGATTGGTGACCAGCTTAAGCTTAGAGAAAAAGAAGTTACCGATCTTGATAAAAATATTAAAACAACAACAAGTTTACGTTTTGGCGCTAACGGTGAAATTACAAAACTGAGAACAAATCTTGTTCAACCTTTTCAGGATCAGATCTGGGGAGCCATCAAAACAATGTCCGAAAAAAATGGCTTGGGCATAGTTCTTGATAAAAGCAATAACATTAGTGTTATTTTCCTTCAGTCAAAATATGATTATACTGAAAAAGTATTATCTATTTTATTAAAAGGAACAGACAAGAAGGAAAAAACAAATAGCAAAGGCAAAAAATAATAAGAGAATTAACTTTTGCTATATTTTAAAATCTAAAAACAAATTAAATTATTTATTTACCAGTTATGAAAAAATTAAGTGTATTATTTGCAGCAGTAATGATGGTTGTATCTGTAGGTATGGCAAAAGCTCAAAAAATTGCTACTTTAGATGTAATGGGAGTTCTTAACGCAATGCCGGAGAAAAAGAAAGCAGATGCTGATCTTAAAACATTCTTAGATACTAAACAAGCTGAGATTAAGAAAAAAGCTGACGCAGCTCAAACTAAATATCAGCAATATCAAACTGAAGCTCCTAAGAAAACAGCTGACGAAAACACAGCAAGAGAAGCAGAAATGAAAAAATTAGCTGAAGAAATCCAGCAAATGCAGGACAAAGCTCAAAAAGATCTTCAAGCTAAACAAGATGTAGCTTTCGGTCCTATCGAGAAAAAGCTAAATGATGCAGTAGAAAAAGTAGCTAAAGCTAATGGTTATGATTATATTATGGATGCAAACTCAACAGCATTTCTTTATAAAGCAGGACCAGACGCAACAGCAGCTGTGAAGAAAGAATTAGGAATTCAATAATTTCAGCAAATTAACAAAGATTTATAAAACTAACCACCTCTTTTAGAGGTGGTTTTTTTATTTTTGCGGAATGGAAAAAGAAGTATCAACTACAGTCAAAGTTAGGTTCAGCGACTGTGATCCGATCGGACATTTGAATAATGTAAAATATCTCGAGTATATGTTCAATGCCAGAGAAGATCATGTAGAAACATTTTATGGATTTACTTATGAAGAATATACCAAACAAACCGGCTGTACCTGGATTGCTATTCAAAATGAAATCGCCTATCTGAAAGAAGTAAGATATAATACACAGGTAGTGATCAGCAGCAAGACCATCGATGTACAGGATAGAACGGCAAAAGTTGAAATTCTGATGAAAAGCCTTGATGAAAAAACGATTCATGCTGTACTTTGGGTAACCGTTATTTACTTTAATGTCAAGACAAGAAAATCGGAAGTTCATCCCGAAGATATCAAAGAAATTTTTGATAAATTCTATGTAGATCTTATCCAGAAAGACTTCCAGTCAAGAGTGAAGTTCTTAAGATCTCAGAATGCCAAGAACTCTTAACCCCATTTCTTATTGAAGGTTCCAATTTAAAAATTAATAATAAACAAATGAAAAAAATAGCAGTAATAGGGAGTAACGGACAATTAGGAAACTGCATAAAAAAGATTGCCCCGGATTTTGAACATCTGTATGAATTCTTATTTACAGATTCATCCACTTTAGATGTTACCAATGAAGAGCAGGTGAATGATTTCTTTTATGATAACAAACCTGATTATTGCATCAATGCTTCTGCATATACCGCAGTTGATCTGGCAGAAAAGGAGAAAGAAAAAGCCTTTGCCGTAAATGCTGATGGAGTGGCTCATCTTGCTCAGGCATGTGCAGATTATAAATCCGTTCTGATCCATGTTTCTACAGATTATGTTTTTGACGGTACCACAAATCTTCCATACGCTGAAGATGACTTTACAAACCCGATAGGAGTATATGGCGCATCAAAAAGAGAAGGAGAGGAGCTTGCGCTGGAAATCAATCCAAAAACAATCATTCTGAGAACTTCATGGCTGTATTCTGAATTTAATAAGAACTTTGTGAAAACAATGTTAAACCTTTTCTCTCAAAAAGAAGAGTTGGGAATCGTTGCTGATCAGTTTGGACAGCCTACTAACGCAAATGATCTGGCAGAAGCTATGATGAGGATTATTGAAGCTCCACAGAAAACTTATGGAATTTTCCACTTCTCAAACTATCCGGAGACAACCTGGTTTGAATTTGCCAGAAAAATTGCTGAATTTTCAAAGTCATCAATAAAATTAAATCCTTTAACAACCGAGCAGTACCCGACTCCTGCCAAAAGACCTGTAAGAAGTACCATGTCTTTAGACAAAATAGAGGAAGTTTACAAAATAGAACCCAAACATTGGGAAAACAGTCTTGAAGAATGCGTTGATATCCTTTCACACTAATACTATACATATGAAGAATATTGCAATCCTCTTTTCCGTGTTATGTATCCAGCTGTGGAGCGCACAAAATGTTTATATGACCAGAGTTGAAAAGACAAATGACAACTCAGATAAATTTTTGTTCAGAAAAGAGACCGCTGCCACGGATGCTATTTATTTAGGAGAAGTAGAAGTACAGGGATTTTCAAAAGATGATGCACTCGTATTTTCTCTGGTATATAAAAAAGCAAAAGAGATTGGTGCCAATACATTCGAATTAAAACCTTTCGAAAATGTGGATGGTACACCTCAGGCATTCAATGCTGCCAATTATAAAATCGCTTTATATTATACACCCAAAGAAAAATTAGCAGCTAAGCATGGTGAGATGTATATTTTTGCCTCTTCTGAAAAAGATCAAAAGATCAACATCAACCGTAGAGACTATACAATCTCTCCCAGATCTTTTTTAAAATTAAAAATTGTCCCGGGAGAAATCTATACCATCTCAACCAAAAAACTTTTAGGCTCTACGGTGAAAGTTCAACCGAAAGCTAATGATGATAACCTTTATTTTCAGGTTTCTTCTCTAAAAGTAAAATCAGACAACTCAGGAGTAGGAGGGTTAAATCTAAAATCAGGCGATATTATTGGTCTGGAGAAATCTTATGCAGAATTTTTGAGTGTAATCTACAAAGAAAGCAAACCTTAGAAGCAGTCTATATAAACAATTGTAGGTTTTGCCCTATATAAATCAACAATAGGAACGGGCTGCAGCCCGTTCTTTTTATAATCTTTATCCCCCGACTTTATCACAAATGTATTTCCAGTTACACTTTGTACAGGTTTTATTGGAAATTTCTTCTTATCTTATTATATGTTATATGTATCAATAGAAACGGTTTATAATCCTGAGTTTATCTGAAGGAATCCCATTTAATAAAGACAACCCCTCCATTTAATTTCAATTCAAACCTAAACCTTATTATTATTTATACCTTATTTTCATCCTTCCACACCCCCAAAACCCCGCATCCCGCACCCCTCTCACCCTCTCCAACCCTCCCACGCTCTCATCCAACCCTCCAAACAAATGTTTAAAATTTTTCACCCTGCC
>NZ_QDFZ01000016.1:0-82407 GCF_003347605.1 Chryseobacterium sp. KLBC 52
AAGCATTTAGTTACACTATAGATTCCTTAGAATATGATTCACATTCCGATAAAGAACTAAATGCTTTTTCATCAAAAGACTTAAATAGAAATTCGGGATTTAAAGCCCATTATAAGGTGTTAAGAATCAGATGAATTGCTCTTCCATTTATAAATTAAACCAAAAGTATGGAAAAAATTGTAATAGGTATTGATATTAGTGCCAAGACACTGGATATCTGTATTAAAAAGTGTGGTTCTTATTCTTTTTATGTTATTGCCAATGAAGCTAAGGCAATCAAAGTATTCTTCAAAATTTTTCAAAAACCAAAATCTGAGACTATAGTTTCCATGGAAAATACAGGAAGATATAATTGGGAATTATATCAGGTTCTGGAGTATTTTAATTTTAAAGTTTTTGTACTTAACCCCTTACACTTAAAGAAAAGCATAGGCTTAATAAGGGGTAAAAATGATAAAATTGATGCTAAAAGGATCTGTGAGTTCACAGAGAAACATGAAAAAGAGCTCATAGAATGGAAACCATGCTCTGATAACATAAAGAAAATTAAAGTGCTGTTTTCTGAGCGAAATTCTAAGATAAAGCTAAGAGCTTCTTTATTAAAACAAAGACATCTGTATTCACAACTTGAAAGTATAGGATATGATTCTAAATTTTTAAGAATGAATAAAAAGGAGATTGAAGTTTTAGAAAAGCATATAGATTTTTTAGAAAATGAAATAGAACAACTCATTGATAATGACTCAGATTTATACTCCAAGAAGCGATGTATACAAAGTATTCCAGGAGTAGGAAAAGTATTAAGCTGGATGATTATTGCCAAAACAGAAGGGTTTACAAAGATTAATAGCCCCAGAAAATTAGCTTGTTATGCAGGTGTGGTCCCCTTTGGCTATCAATCCGGAACATCAATAAAATTTAAACCTAAACTTTCTTATTATGCGGATAAATCATTGAAAACAGTACTCCATATGGCTGCAATGAGAGCTGTGAGACTAGAAAATGATTTAAAAATATATTATCACAGAAAAATAAGTGATGGTAAAAACAAAATGGCAGTTTTAAACGCTGTGAGAAACAAAATTATTCATAGAATTTTTGCAATGATCAGAACAGGGAAACTTTATGAAAAAAACTATAATAATTCTTTGTTTTTGTCATAGAAATCGGAATGACATTGCGAATGGATAACCTAAGCGTTGTATTTGTAATTCTGAAAGAATCCCACATTACAATTTTCTAGCTATCATGTAACCATCATCCATTTTATCGGAGATAAAATCCTAGCGCCTTATAACATACAGCTTAAGACAAAACTTGCGACTTTGCGTTTTTCAACCAAGCAATGCAGAGATTCTTACGGAATGGCAAAGTGTACGAATAAGCTAAACGTTGTATTTGTCATTCAGCAGGAATCTAACCTTATACTTTTCTATGCAGTTATTATTTACCAATATCCCAACCAAAAGACGTAAAAATTCGCTTCTTCCGGAGGGTGGCAAAAATTCCAAGAATTTTTGACGGGGTGGTTTTACCGGAACAATTTCTCATACCAGGCGCCAACATCATTTTTAATTTCCTCATGATGCTTGCATAAAATCATAGCCAGCTCAAGTTCAGATCTCTCAGATTGATAAGGATTCAAAGTAAGAAATCCAAAGAAATTCCCATCCTGATCCAGAATCGCCGGAGGATAAGAAGCATAAGCATTCCACGGAGAGTAAGGACCATAAGTGCTTCCGTAGTTTCCATAGGTATTCCAGATAGATTTTGAACTCAATGCATTTCCATAATCACTGAACTTATTCCATATCGAATTTTTATCAAAATTATCACAGTTTAAGCATCCCAGATACTGATCCTGATCTGCGCCGCCATACAAATGCAGAGTTTGCGCATAAAAGATACAGTATAAGAAAAGACTTAAAATAATGAACACTTTTTTATAATACATAAGATGATTACTTTATTGAATAATGATAACTGCCGGAAATAAAAAACTGATACTAACCTCCATCTTCCTTTCTTCCATCTTCCAGCCTTATCTCTCAGTCTATTTTAAACTTTTTCGGTGATTTTCCAGTGATCTGAGTGAATTTTCTATAAAAATATTCCAATGTATTAAAACCTGATTCAAAACAGATATTCTTAATCCCGATTTCTGGATTGCTGATCAAAAGGTGCTTGGCATGCTCTATTCTCAACTGGATAATATATTCTACCGGAGTACAGTTGTAGGAATGCTTAAACTTTTTAAACAGATTGGCTTCACTCATTCCTGCGATCACAGAAAGTTTTTTGATGGTAATCGGTTCTCGGTAATTTTGTTTGATAAAATGAACCACTTCCTGAAGTCCGTTTTGCACATTTTCTGTCTTGTCAGAATACAACAAAATATGCTTTGCATTGGTCTTCATCAGCTCATAAATCAGTTCTTTCAAACTTAAGCTTAAAAGAAAATCCGAGGTATTATGAAGATTTCCGTCAATTCTTCTGTTGTAAAGATTGGTAAGGCTTCTCCATAAAGATTCATCCGAGCTTACGAACTTTTTCACGGCATTTTCTTTCATCATAATTCCGGTTCTGTCCCAGTCCGGATGCCAGTTTTCAATCACTTCGGAGAATACACTGTCAATATACTCCTGCTCAATATTCAGTACCAGACATTTCGTGGGTTCTTTGAAAATGGGATGGATATCTATGCTCAGTTCTTTATTGCAGGGCGGAATAAATACACTTCTTTCATTAAACTCAAAAGTTTCATCCTCACTACGAATGATCTTATTGCCACTCAACATTAGCGTGATGACAGGCTTTTCAAAATAGAAAGGAAAATCATGACAAACTACATTCGTTTCAAATACATTCAATTCACCAAAAGGAATGCTGAAAACAGTTCTTTCTTCGATCTTTTCCATGATAGGTAGAGTTTAGGTTAAAAAAAATAGAGAATAGGTAAATGATTTATATCATGTTATTGCCATTTTCGAACTACGTAAAATACAAAATAATTTAAAACAATGGAAAATACATCAGCAGTCAAGGAAACCCATACTCCAGATACCCGGTTTTTATCCCTAAATCCTTCTACCTTAGAGGTTATAGGCGAAGTAACCAATACTTCCCATGAGGAGATTGATACCAAAATTGAGAAAGCAAAAAAAGCCCAGAAACTATGGGCAGCAAGGACGGATTCAGAAAGAAAAGAGATTTTATTAAAAGTAGCGGAAGCTTTACAGCAAAATTCACAACACCTTGCAGAATGGATTACCCGCGAGCAGGGAAAACCGTTGAATGGTCCTGGAGCTAATTTCGAAATGCAGGCTTGTGTTGGTTGGACACAGGTTCCTGCATCACTGGATTTGCCTGAAGAAATTGTTTTCGAAGACGACACCCGAAAAGATGTTTTATACAGAAACCCGATTGGAGTGGTGGCCGCCATTGCCCCTTGGAACTGGCCTTTGATGATTGCTATCTGGCAGATTATTCCTTCATTGAGAATGGGAAATGCTGTCATCATCAAACCTTCGGAATATACCACTTTCTGCAGTCTGGAAATGATAAAAGTGATCAATAGTGTCCTTCCTGAGGATATTTTGCAGGTAGTTACCGGCAGAGGAGAAGTAGGTGGTTACCTTACCTCACATCCTGAAATTGGAAAAATTATGTTCACAGGTTCCATTGCTACAGGAAAAAAAGTCATTGAAGCTTCTGCTAAAAATATGGCCCGGTTAACCCTTGAATGTGGAGGAAATGATGCTGGAATTATTTTACCCGGACTTGATGTCTCTAAGTATATTGATGGAATTTTCTGGGGAACCTTCTTGAATATGGGGCAAACCTGTGCCTGCTTAAAAAGGCTATACGTTCATGAAAATGATTACGAAAAAGTCGTTAAAGCATTGGCAGACTATTCTTCCAATATTCCAATGGGGAACGGAGCGGATGAAGCCAGTGTTTTAGGACCTATCCAGAATAAAATGCAGTACGATAAAATTCAGGATCTGATTCTTGATGCTGAAAATATGGGAGCAGACTTCATATTCAAAGGGCAAAAACCTGATTTGGAAGGCTATTTTATTCCCGTAACTCTGGTTGGAAATGTAGATAACGGAGACAGAATTGTAGACGAAGAACAGTTTGGTCCTGTACTTCCAATTATTAAGTATAAAACGTTGGAAGAAGCCATCAGTAAAGCCAATGACTCAGAAAATGGACTGGGAGCTTCCGTTTGGAGTGATGATCTTGACGAAGCTCAGAAAGTGGCTGCACAACTGGAAGCAGGAACCGTATGGATCAATCAGCATGGCGCTATTCACCCGTTTGTTCCCTTCGGAGGGGCAAAACAATCCGGTTATGGAGTAGAATTCGGAATAGAAGGATTGAAAGCAGTCACAGTTCCTAAAGTCATCAGCATTAAAAAATAAAGTTAGAACTCATGAAATACGATTTTATAATTGTCGGATCCGGTTCGGCAGGCGCTGTAATAGCCAACAGATTAAGTGAAAATGAAAATATAAATGTCCTTTTACTGGAGGCAGGTCCCGATGATAAAGTTGCTGAAGTGGAAGAACAAGCTGGCTGGCCCGCCATATGGAATACCGAAAGAGACTGGGCTTATCATACCGTTGCGCAGGAGCATGCAGGAGGAAATGCAAGATACTGGCCCCGTGGTAAAACATTGGGTGGTTCAAGTTCCATCAATGGAATGATCTACATCAGAGGGCATCAGCAGGATTATGATAGTTGGGCTTATAAAGGATGTGTGGGCTGGGATTGGGAAAGTGTTCTGCCTTATTTTAAGAAATCAGAAACCCATGAAGAGGGTGAAGATGATATTCATGGAGGGGAAGGACCGCTTTATGTAAGCCGCATCAAACATCCGAATGCCATTTCAATAAGTGCTATTGAAGCCTGTAAAGAATTGGGCTATCCTTTGACAGATGATTTTAACAAAAAAATCTGGGGTGCAGGTCTTAATCATCTCAGTGTAGGAAAAGACGGTAAAAGGTGTTCTACCGCAAAAGCATTCTTAGATCCTGTGAAATCGAGGCCCAATCTGCATATTCATACTAATGCGCTGGCTCAGAAACTGATTTTTGAAGAAAACGAGTGCATCGGAGTTCAGTATTTGAAAGACGGTGAATTAGTAGAAGTGGAAGCAGAAAAAGAAGTGATTGTATCTTGCGGAACTATAGAATCTGCCAAACTTCTGATGCTTTCCGGAATTGGTGATCAACAGGAACTGGAATCTGTAGGAATTCCAGTAGTAAAAGACCTGAAAGGAGTCGGGAAAAACCTTCAGGATCACTTGTTGACCAGTGTGATTTTTAAAGCTAAAAAAGAAATTCCAGCTCCGGAAGCCAATTTATTGGAAGCTCAGCTATTCTGGAAGAGCAAAGAAGAAATGGCTTTCCCGGATCTTCAGCCTTTGTTCATGGGACTTCCTTACTACAGCCCGGGATTCACAGGGCCGGAAAACGCATTTACATTCTGTGCAGGGTTTATCAGACCTGCCAGTAAAGGATATATCAAACTGACTTCTTCCGATCCTTCCGCTTCACCAGAAATCAATCCGATGTATCTTTCCGAAGAATCCGATCTGGAAGCCCTTTATCAATGCGTTGAAATATGCCGTGAAATGGGAAGAACAGAAGCTATGAAAGAATGGAATGACGGTGAAATCTATCCCGGAGAAGGAAAAACAAAAGAGGAAGTGATAGATTATATCAAAAAATCATGTTCCACCTATCATCATATGACCGGAACCTGTAAAATGGGAATCGACAGCCATTCTGTAGTAGATCCGAGACTGAAAGTATATGGAATAAAAGGATTAAGGGTAGCAGATGCATCCATTATGCCGGATGTGGTTTCCGGAAATACCAATGCACCTACCATTATGATTGGTGAAAAAGCCGCCGATATGATCAAAGACGATCATCATCTGAAAGCGTCCGGTTCATCTGAAAAGTTATCGTTTGTTGTGTAAGAAGGGTTAAAAACCTTGAAAAGAAGCCGTTTCATACTTATGGAGCGGCTTTTTAATGAAAAATTGAAAGATCATTGAGATAAAAAAGTCTGTAGCACTTACCTTTGTTTAAAATAAAATTCATGACACCAGAAAAAAAGAAACTCATTACAGACAGCTTCGGCCGTTCGGAAACCTTACAGTTTTATAAAGCAGAACTGCTGGAAGTAGAAACAGATTTTATCTCCATGAAGATCCCTAAAATGGAAATGATGACCAGAAAAGCAGGAATGTTCAATGGTGCAATGATCGCCTCTCTGGTGGATGTTTCTTCTGGATACGCTGCTGTGAGCCATTATCCGGAAGACTGTTATGTAGTAACTGTTGAATTGAAAGTGAACTATCTCCGTCCTGCCATGGGTGATGCTTTGGTTTCAAAATCCTATGTCATCAAAGGTGGCGGAAAAATTGTTGTGGTGAGAACGGAAATCTATGTTCAGACCGAAGGTTCTGATTCTGAAAGTCATGTAGCCACTTCATTAGTCACCATGATGAAAATAAAATAAGAGATTAAGAGGAAATAAAAGGCAAAATATTCCTTCAATAAAGGGTTTCAAAGCATTCTTTTTTCCGGAATGGAATAGCTTTTGCTCAACAAACCCCATAAACATTAAAAAATATCACAATGAACTTAATTATCCGACTATTTATTACGGCAATTGTTGCTTATCTTTTAACTAAAATCTTACCGGGAGTACAGTTTGAAGGATTTTCTTCAGCGATCATCTTTGCGATTGTACTTGGGGTTCTTAACATATTTGTAAAGCCTATTTTAAGTCTGTTCGGCCTTCCGTTGACCATTCTTACCTTAGGATTCTTTGCGCTGGTAATTAATGCCGCAATTGTCCTGATTGCAGACTATTTTATAGACAGCATGGTGGTAGATGGCTTCTGGTGGGCATTTATCTTCAGTATCTTATTATCAATCGTAACTTCACTGGCGAACTCTATGTTTTCAGATGGAGATTAATTAAATCATAAAAGATCAAAATAAAGGAATCCGCTCAACGAGCGGATTCCTTTATTTTTTAACGAACTTCAGTAACACCAGATCTCCTTTCGAATCTTTAAGCTTTAGAAAGTAATTTCCTGAAATAAGCTGACTAATTAAAATTTCTTTCACAAACTGATCTTTTAAAATCACTCTTCCGTTCATATCTATAATTTCATATTCATTGAAATTCCGGTCCGTATTTACTTTTAAAATATCTGAAACAGGGTTCGGATAAACTTTGATTAAAACGCTGTTATTTTTAGAGACTGATTCATTAGACGCTAAAAATAAGCATGAAGGCGGAGTGGTTATGACCCCATCCGTAAAATCATAATACAAAGTACTTCCCATCGGAATCAGATTGGTGCTGATGGTGGCAGGAATATTTTCAAATAGAGTACAGTTATTAAAACGGACATTGGCAGTTTCAAAATCTCTTGTAGTCTTATACCATGATTCACACCCTGCAGGTTGCATCACAACTCCGGGCCAGAAGGTATCGATGGCAAATCCGTCTATAGAATTGGGACTCACCATATCAACCATTACACAGCTTCCTGAAACCCATGTAGAAGGAACTTTAAAATAAATAACAGCAGTAGGAATACTTCCTGTGTAATACTTTTTACTGATTACAGGAGACGAACTTCCTTGTCCGTTAACAAGAAATGCCTTGATCTCTTTATTCTGATCAATAGAAATCTGCACATTATTTACAGCAGAGGAAGAACTAATTGTCGGAGTGCTTCCGTCAGTGGTATAATAAATAGTACCGTTTCCATTAATAGTGACCTGATAAGGATTATAATAATGATTGGGAAAAGGACTCATCGTAAGCTGTGAAAAAAAGAATGAAGACACACAAAGTGAAGAAAAAAGTATAAATTTTTTCATATTAAATGGGTATTAGTTTATTTCTGGTAAAACTAATAAAGTTTTGTCATACATAAATCAATTATTTTTCAACTTTAAAAACTTAATGTTAATTCTTTCGTCCGTTTTTATTTTAAATATTAACTTTGGCAATCTTTGAATTTAATAAAAGGATGTAGAAAATCAACTGATTTTGTGCCTCCGTTAAAAATGAATATCAACATATGAAACTTAAGTACAGCCTGCTGGCTTTGGCAGCTCCGCTTTTAATGAATGCACAACAAGTAATGACGCCTGAAATTCTTTGGACTTTGAAAAAAGTTGGGGTACAGGCAGTTTCACCAGATCAGGGTTCTCTTATCTACAAAGTAGGGCAGGTAGACCTGAAAACAGAGAAAACGAAAAATGAAAACTATTTTCTGAATGTTCTTAATAACCAGTCTTCCAAAATTGATTTCGGGAAAAAATCCCTTATTCAGTGGGATAAAAACGGAATCTATGCTCAGGAAGGAGATAAAATCTATCTTTCTAAAGATGCCGGAAAAACCTGGACAGAATTTTATACCATTGGTGAAGCAGACAATATCGTAATTTCTCCGGATGGGAAGAAAATTGCTTTCAGCAAGCAGGTATTGGTAGAAAAAGTGATGGGGAAAGATAAATTCACTGATACTCCTAAAACGACAGCACAGGTATACACAGACCTGAACCACAGACACTGGGATTATTTCAATGAAGGAAAATACAACCATGTATTTGTAGTGAATGCTTCAGATAAAGTAGAAGGAGCAAAAGACCTTTTGGAAGGAAAAACCTGGGATTCTCCTCAAAGACCTTTCGGTGGTGCTGAAGACTTCATCTGGAGTCCGGATTCTGCCCAGCTTTTATATGTTACAAAACCTAAAAGCGGTAAAGAATATTCTACAAGTACGAATACAGATATCTTTGCTTACGATCTGGCATCAGGTACAACCAAAAACCTTACAGAATCCAACAAAGGATATGATGTAAACCCTAAGTTCAGCCCGGACGGAAAATCTTTAATCTGGCAGAGTATGGCCAGAGACGGATATGAAGCGGATAAAAATGATGTGAAAATCTTAGACTGGAAATCAGGGAAGACAACTAACCTTACTTCAGGTTGGGACGAAAGCGTTTCAGGAGATGTGCTTTGGGGAGCAGATTCAAAAACAATCTACTTCACAGCAGCATTCAGAGGGACGAAACAGCTTTTTGCTTTGGATTCAAAATCAGCAAAAGTACAGCAGATCACCAAAGGAGATTTTGACGTCAACGAAATCTTTACAGACAATAAAACTTCACTTTTAGTAGGAAGAACAGACGTAAACCATGCTACAGAATTATTCTCTGTAAACGTTAAAAATGGGGAAATGAAGCAGGTAACTGAAGCGAACAAAGATACATACGCTAAGTTAGCTCAGGGGAAATCTGAACTTAAAATGGTGAAAACTTCAGACGGTAAAGAAATGGGCGTATGGTTCCACTATCCACCAAACTTTGACCCGAACAAAAAATACCCTACTTTGGTGTACTGCCAGGGTGGTCCACAGTCTGCGCTTACTCAGTTTTTCAGTGTAAGATGGAACTTTGCTCTTATGACAGCTAACGATTATATCGTAGTGGCTCCAAACAGAAGAGGAATGCCGGGCTGGGGAACAAAATGGAACGAAGAGATTTCAAAAGACTGGGGCGGACAGCCAATGAGAGATTATCTGGCAGCAACAGACTTTGCGAAAACTTTACCTTATGTAGATGGTGACAGAGTAGCAGCTGTAGGAGCTAGCTACGGAGGATACAGTGTATTTATGTTAGCCGGAATCCATGAGAACAGATTCAAGACTTTCATCGCTCATGATGGTTTATTTGACATGAAATCCTGGTATCTGACTACGGAAGAATTGTGGTTTGCAAATTGGGATCTTGGTTCTCCATGGGAAAAACCTCTTCCAAAAGCCTATACAGAATTCAACCCAAGCAACTTTGTAGAAAAATGGAACAAACCAATCATGATTGTTCAGGGAGGAATTGATTTCCGTGTTCCTTACGAGCAAGGTCAGGAAGCTTTCCAGGCTGCAAAATTAAGAGGATTAAAATCTAAACTGGTATACTTCCCGAACGAAAACCACTGGGTACTTCATCCACAAAACGGATTGGTATGGCAGAGAGAATTCTTCGACTGGTTGAAGGAAACTTTATAGACAAACAATATAAGATATCAATAGAAACGGGCTTTAGCCCGTTTTTTTATGATTAAAAATTCCAATAGCTTTAGCTAAAACCTAAATAAACTACGGTTGGGTTCAGCAAATTAAATTCAGGCTCCCGGCTTCCAGCCTAATTAAAAATTAAAATAAATTAAATCAATATATTTGAAGATGCAAAATCGTATTTCTTCATTTCCCCCTCTTATTGATACCCAATCTGAGATTCTGATTCTAGGCTCAATTCCCGGAGTGAAATCATTAGAAAAACAGCAATATTATGCCCATCCTCAGAACAAATTCTGGAAAATTATTTTTGAATTGCTGCAAGAAGAATTTACAGAGGATTATTCTAAAAGAGTTGCAACGATAAAGAAACATCATATTGCCCTCTGGGATGTCATCGATTCCTGTGAGAGAAAAGGAAGTCTGGATTCTGAAATCAGAAACGAAGAAGCCAATCAGATTGCTGAATTGTTAGAAAAACATCCGAATATCAAAGCCATTTTTTGCAATGGTGGAAAGTCATACAAGAACTTACAGAAACTGCTCGGAAAAGATTATAAAATACCCATTTTTTTATTGCCTTCCACAAGTCCGCTTCATACCGTTTCCTTTGAAAAAAAGCTGGAAGAGTGGAGAGTGATTCTGGGGTTTTTGAGTTGAGAATGGGGTAGGGTTTTAGGGTTTTAGGGTTTGAGAGTGGGAGAGTTTGAGAATAAGAGAGTAAAAACACATTCTTACAAAATGGCAAAGTGCATAGGTAAGTAAAGCGTCCTATCTGCCCATTTCGTAGAAATTTATGCACTTACAAACTCAACCCTCAAACCCTCAAACTCTCCGACTCTCAAACCCATTAGCTCCCAAGTATTCTCTCAACCCCTTCAACAGTTCCAGCTGGTTTTTTGTTCTGTCCAGATTGTGTTCAGGATGCATGATAGAATAGTAGGTGCTTCCGTTAAGGTAATCCGTTAAAAAGCGAAGTTCCTGAATATAAATAGCGACTTGTGCCGCATAATCAAGATTCCCGTATTCTTCAGGCGTCAGTTTTTCTTTTAAATGAAATAGAAATCCTTCTTTTACAACTTTATACATTTCAGGGTTGAAATTGTTTTGAGCTGTCCCGTCATCTTCCTGTGTTGTATTGGTGTAGGACTGAATCATGGTTCCAAAATCATACAGAATAGTAGAAATCATCATGGTATCGAGATCAATCACAGCTAATGGATTATGATTCTGATCAAAGAGAATATTACTGATTTTTACATCAGCATGAATAATTCTTTTAGGAATCTGATTGTTTTTCTCCATTTCAATCCATCGGTCAGGTAAGGACAAAAGCTGGTTGGTAATTTCTATTTCAGCCCTGGCGTTTTCTTTCAAATAAGGCTCTGCATTTTTTAGGGAATCTCTATAATCTGCAACCCTCTTCTCAAAATTGAGGAAATTGGGAAGAGAATCCTGAATGGCAGGTATTTGTTCAGTATTTACCGTATTGAGAAAATAACTGAAGGTTTTAGCCGCATCAAAAGCGGTCTGTAAGGAGGGAGCAGTAAGGAATGTAGTGCTGTTTTCTACAAAACTTAACATACGCCATGGCTGGCCATTTTTATCTTTTATCAGTATTTTACCTGTAAGAGAAGGAATGGGTTCTATAATTTCAAATCGATAATGATTTGACCTGAGCACTTCATTGATCATTAAATGATTGTTAACGACCACTTCCGGCTGTTTAAAAACATGATTGTTGATTTTCTGCAGAATAAACTTTTTCCCCTGATCTTTATTCTCCAACAGATAAGTGGTATTGATCAATCCATCCGTAATAGGAGTGAGGTCATAATTATTCGTAGTTATAAATTCAGCAATGATATCATTTAGCTCCATAAATCTTCCGGGTATCTGTTATTTTTAATCTCTAAAGTCAGAAAATCTATAATTTCCTTTTTATCATCAGCATAGGTAACTCCCATCCATCGGGATGGAGAGGCTTTCACTTTTACTTTGACTCTGTTTTCGTCCATCATTTTCTGTACTGCAGAAGGAATGTAAAATTCCTGATTGGGTAGTGGGTCAGATTCAATGAAATCATAGAAATAAGCTTCCAGATAACAGAAAATGTGAGGATGGAAAATAAAAAAGTTCATGGATACCAATGTTTCAGGCTCTAACTGTATATTTTCTCCGTTTTCAACATAAACGATGGAATGATTGATCTTTTGAATAGAAGTTTGCTCCTCTACTTTGATCAGATAATTTTCAGCATCCAACGTACATATTCCTCTTGCTACAGCACCGTTGCCACTCAATGTTGTACCCACAGGATAAGCAATCATCCCTAATTGTGTATCTGAAATATAATGATGGTTAATTTCATCAGCAGCCAGTTGATAGGCTTCTTTTCCGTAGAAATCATCCGCATTGATCATCACAAAAGGTTCCTGTATTGAATATTTGGCGCAAAGTACGGCATGAGCAGTTCCCCATGGCTTCTCACGATCAGGATAATCGAAGCCTTCCAGTGAAATAGGAATGGTGTCTGTCTCCTGATATACCCAAATCAATTCAAAATTTTTAGCTTTTGAAATGCCGTTAAGTCTTTCAATATAACTTTCAGGAATCAGTTTGTTGACAATAATAACTACTTTTTGGAAACCGGCTTCCAGAGCATCAAAGATAGAATACTCAAGAATCGGCGAACCGTTATCAAGTATTCCGTCTATTTGTTTAAGTCCTTTGTACCTGCTGCCTAATCCGCCTGCTAATATGAGTAGTGTTTTCTTAGAACTCATCTGTCATTCCAAATACAGGTTTACGGGTTTTCCATTTTCCATTGGTAAAATCAGGGATATCAACTACCTGACCGCCTTTGGCAATAGACTCTTCACTCAGTGGGGTAATGGAATACCATAGGGCAAGATCATATACGTCCATCGGGAATTCTATATTTCGCTTGATACATTCAATAAAAGTATTCATCACAAAGAAGTCCATTCCGCCATGTCCGGCTCCTGCAGCAGTAGTTTCAAACTTCTTCCACATCGGATGATCATATTCTTTCATCCATTTTTCAGTATTATCCCAACGGTGGGTATGGTTCATTGTTTTTTCAAAATAGATGTGTCCCTGGTCGAAATCTCCCCATCCGAAATCCTGCCACAATCCCTCAGTTCCCTGAACTCTGAAGCCAAGATCATATGGTCTCTGCAAACTTGTATCATGAGTAAGAAGAATAGTTTCTCCATTGGCACAGGCAATCTGTGTGGTTACAATATCTCCCTGGTTGAATTTTACTTTGGCGCTAGGATGGTTTTCTCCTCCTTTTGGATGCTCTACAATATATTTATGAAGGCCTACAGATTTTGATGAGAATGAAGAGAGCCTCGTTAAACGATTTCCTCGGTTGATATCCATCATCATCGCTACAGGACCTAAACCATGGGTAGGATAAAGCTCTCCATTACGTTTTACATAATGTTCGGTTCTCCATTTTGCTTCACTGAATCCTTTTTCTCCAAATTCAGCCCCGGAATTGTACGGATTAACTCCATCATTGAAAAGAACACCTCTCAGATCATGCTGATAACCGCCTCTTCCATGTACCAGTTCCCCGAACATTCCCTTACGGACCATATTCAGGATGGCCATAATATCTCTGCGGTAACACACATTTTCCATCATAAAGATAGGAACTTTTGTTTCCTCATATACCTTTACAAATTCCCAGCAGTCCTGAAGCTTTATCGCTCCGGAAACTTCCATGCCCACAATTTTTTTAGCGCGCATAGCTTCCACCCCTTGGGTAAGATGCCATTCCCATGGAGTTGCAATGACAACAGCGTCTATTGTTTTTAATTTTAAAAGATTTCGATAGTCATATTCTCCGTTGGAAAACTCCTGAGCAGCCGGTTTATTGTTGTCTTTTAAGATTTTTTGAGAGGCGGCAAGCATTCTTTTTTCCGGATCTGCAAACGCAACAATCTCTACATCATTACGTTTGGCCAATAATTTTACATGCTCCTGACCACGAAGACCTACGCCGATAAAACCGACACGGACTTTTTTATCTGTTTTAAAATCATTGGAATAAGCAAATAAAGAATTGGGTAAAACCAATGCCCCAAAGCTTGCTAAAGCTGCGGTCTTGAGAAAGTTTCTGCGGGAGTTACTATTGTTCATCTATTTTTTTCTTAAATATATTAAAACTTTTGTAAATCCCGATAAAGTGATAGATAATAGGAGAATGAAGTAATAGAGGTGGTTGGTGAGAATTTGTAGCTTGTTGGATTTTAAAGTTGAATGATTTTGGAATTGTTGAAGTATAGATTATTAATTTTCGCTTTTTTCTCTATTTTGATCATTTATATTTTTTTTACATATTTTGTTATATGCGTGAAAATTTATTGATTGATCCATGCTTTTCTTAATGCAATTTGTTTTGAATCGGGGTTGGAAACAGGAGTTACCTTTCCGGTAGCTTCATCATAGTTGAATCCTGCTTTTTCCAGATACTCTTTTAGAGGAATGGGTTGAGCACCCTCTACATAATCTTTGAAAAATGTACGGATTTCCGGAAAGGTCATTTTGGTAATCTCATTAAAAAGCTCATCATCATTAAAATATTGACCTGCTCCATATTTTTTCATAAGCATCTGCATCAGATCCTGAGTTCCCATTTTCCCGTTAGAAAGCTCTCTTAGTCTTATATCCAGACATAACCCAAGTAATGCTCCTTTCATATAAAAATTCATATACTGATCCTGTCTTTCCATGGATTGTTTACTCATTTCTGTTAAAGATAGAGTGTTGTCAAATGCTTTCATGCCTTTGATCTTTTCTTCCAGACTTCTTTCAAAATCTTCCAGACTGATCATTTTTTGTTTGACAGGCATATGAATGGTGGCATACTCCGTCATTCCTTCGTATAGCCACAAATGTTTAGACATGACAGGATTCAGGAAATCATAATGCTGAATTTCTCCTGAATGAATGTTGAGCGGGGTAACCACATGGAAAAATTCGTGAGAAGCAACCCTGTTTAAAGCATTTGGAAGAAACTTCATACTTCCGGAACGGTACAGGCAGACCGTAGAGTGGGAATGTTCAAGTCCGTCCCCTAAAAATCCATTCTCATTGGAAGATTCATAATAAATCAGAAAAGCATATTTATTAACTGGCAATGTTCCACCAAGATAAGCCTGCTGATTTTTCAGAATATTTTCTATTTCGTGGGCAATCGTTTTGGAGTAATGTCTTTCCTTTTTGTTGTAGAACGATACAAGTACTTTGGTATGACCTATTTTCAACCACGTGGTATCTGGAACGGAATATAAAACAGGAGAATCTACCAGTTCACGGTAATCCTTTGCCCAAACCATATCCGTATTTTTATTTTTCTGTCTATAATCTAAAGCAGAAGAAGCATAAAAATCTTTGTTCTTGGTAATCGTAATCTGATAAGGAATATCTTTCAGTTCTTCAAAATATCCCACTAAAGAATTATAATTGATGACAAAAACACTGTCTTTTATAAACATGCTGCCGGCAGATCTGGCTTCGTTAGATTCTTTTTCCAGAGAGTCCCACCCGTCAGCTACCTGATAAGATATTTTCTTTACACGATTGAGATCATGTACCATCCAGCTGTTTTTATCCAGACGTTCGGTTACTACTTTTTTACCGTTTTTATCGGTGGCGGCGAAATCAGAAATATATTGTCCGAAATTCATAGCCTGATAAAACCCGGGCACCAGTTTGGGAATGATAAATTTGCCTTGTTTAAGATTGTTCTTTGGAGGCGAAAAAGATACCCGGACTTCATCATTGGTCATATGAAGAAGATCTATAGAATATTCGTAATTTTTCTTTGAAGTCTGAGCAATCATTAGGTTGGGAAGTATAATGACTGCGAAAAATAGCTTGATAAGGGTCTTCATTGGCTGCATTTTAATGATTACGAATATTTTAAATCACTTCTATAATTTGTCTGTTTTATTTTTCCATATAGTATACCTCTTCATAAGGTTGAATCAGTACCCATCCGTGTCCTGAAAACTTCATCTGGAACTCTTCACCGCTTCCTCTGCCGATAAGGCTTTTGAATGAAACATTCGTTTTCAGTTCCGGGCTTAGGTTTCCAGACCATGCAACTGTGGCATTAGGATCTGTAAACACAGGAGTGTCAGGAGTTACAAGTAAAGTTAAAGGATCTCCGTGTGTAGTAATGGCGATATGCCCTGTTCCTGAAAGTTTTGCCTGAAAAAGCCCTCCGGACATCATTCCTGCTATACTTTTCAGCATGGTGATATCACTTTTTACACTTTGTTCGTGGGCAAGAATATCATTTCCGTTTACACATACAGATTCATTATTCAGATACAGAATACGGACTTTCTTACCGGAATCGGCTACATATAGTTTTCCGGTTCCTTCTGCTTTCATCAGCCTGGCACCTTCACCGCTGATCGCTTTCTTCAGAAGATTTCCAAGTCCTCCGGAAAGCATTCCCTGTCTTTCAAAATTGATATTTCCCACATAGCTTACCATACTTCCTCTTTTGGTCCATACCGCCTGATTATTAAGGTTGATTTCCAGAAGATGTTTCGTTTCCAGTTCAAAATAATCTCTTTGCTGCGGATTCTCTTTCGTTTCGTTGATAAATGCTTCAATCGAATATTTACTCATAATGATATTTTTTAATTATAGTGTAATTACTTTAGTTTGTCGAGTTTATACTCTCTTTTGTTACTTTTAGGATTCAGATCTACAAATTCATACGTTTCAAAACGGGCAAGTCTGGCTTTGAACATTTCAGTTGCTTTTTCCAGTGACCAGGTTTTGGGATAATGAAAACCTTCAAATTCAGCATTGAAAATCTGCGCTTTGAAATCATGTGAAAATTCATCATCACCCGCATAGGTCAATGCTATTTTACCCGTCCATGCAATATCATATCGGTTATTATCTGTTTTTGAAAACCGGATCTGATGTCCCGCACAGCTGTCATGTCCCAGCAGATAGATGTTGAAGGCAAGGTCATCATCATCAAAATGGTTTTCAGAAGGGAGATCATTACTGAAAAGATCATTTTTAACAACGGTATCGAAATCTAGTTTTTCATCAAGATTGTTAATTCTGATGCCTCTTTGTTCACCCCAATAGTTGGACGAAAGTGTACAGGCATGGTAGTTTCCCCATACAATTTTGGAGTCCCAGTCGGACAGATCTTCGTCTTCTTCTTCACTGTTTTGATCATCATTGGCGTAATAATTTTCAGTTTTTAAATGAAAATCAAACCAGATAAATCCATATTCATCAATTCTTCCACTCCAGCTGAAAGTTTCAATTTTGTGGCCATTAGGATACGGATTATCAATGAAGTATATTTTACTTACAGATTCCATGTTGAATTTTAATTTTTCCAAAAATACTCTTTTTATGCCTTGAAAATCCCCGTGAAATCACGGTTTTATATTTGATTGTAAATAATACTTGACAAAGGGGTGTTCAATGTCGTATATTTGCACTCCGAAAATTACACCTTGTAATTTCAATAATTTTTAAACCGTAATTTAAAAAATGAAAACATCAGATTTTAATTTTGATCTTCCTGCGGAATTATTAGCAGAACACCCATCAGAGCACAGAGACGAAGCGAGATTAATGGTACTTGATAGAAAAACACAAACTATCGAGCACAAATTATTCAAGGATGTTGTGGATTATTTTGATGAAGAAGATTTGTTCATCTTCAACAATACAAAAGTTTTCCCTGCACGTCTTTACGGAAATAAAGAAAAAACAGGTGCGAAAATTGAAGTTTTCTTATTAAGAGAGCTTGATAAAGAAACAAGAGTTTGGGACGTTTTGGTAGACCCTGCAAGAAAAATCAGAATTGGTAACAAATTATTCTTCACAGAAGATGAGTCTTTGGTAGCTGAGGTTATTGATAACACGACTTCAAGAGGAAGAACATTAAGATTCTTATTCGACGGTTCTTACGACGAATTCAGAACGAAATTAAAAGAATTGGGAGAAACTCCACTTCCAAAATATATCAAAAGAGCAGTAGAGCCGGAAGATGCAGAAAGATATCAGACGATCTATGCAAAAGTAGAAGGAGCAGTAGCTGCCCCTACAGCAGGTCTTCACTTCTCAAAGCATTTGATGAAGAGATTAGAGATCAAAGGAATTAATTTTGCTGAAGTAACACTTCACGTAGGATTGGGAACATTCAACCCGATTGAGGTAGAAGATCTTTCTAAGCATAAAATGGAGTCTGAAGAGATCATCATTGATGAGAAAAATGCTGCCATCATTAACAAAGCGGTAGAATCTCACAGAAGAGTATGTGCCGTAGGTACTACTACAATGAGAGCATTGGAAACTTCTGTTTCTTCAAACAAAAAAATCTCTGCTTTCAACGGATGGACAAACAAATTCATTTATCCTCCTCACGATTTCGGAGTAGCCAACTCAATGATCACGAACTTCCACACACCGAAGTCTACTTTGATCATGATGATTGCTGCATTTGCCGGAAGAGATTTCGTAATGCATGCTTATGAAGAAGCCGTAAAAGAAAAGTATAAATTCTATTCTTACGGTGACGCAATGTTAATTCTATAAAAAAAGTAAAAAGAGCCAAGTTAAAGGTAATACAAGTAGAAATGAGACAAAATGATTTACTTATCAGAACTTTTACATTTGGAGTTAATTGTCTTAAGTTTTTAAGAACACTCCCCAATGATTCTGAAAGTAAATTAATAAGATTTCAACTCGGGAAATCAGCTACTTCAATAGGTGCTATGAAGAATCCCAGGCTGGATCTTCTAAAGCAGATTTTAAAAATAAAGTAAAAATTGCTTTAAGAGAAGCTAGAGAAAGTCATTTCTGGCTTCGGGTTTTAGAAGAATTAGATGGTTATGATTCTGAGGAATTTAAAGCTTTATTGAATGAAAGTAACGAATTGAAAAACATTTTGGCTGCAATAGTTAACAATACTCAACTTTAAACCTTTTACTTTTAACTTGGCTCTTTAATATTATGAAAGATATCCGTACATTATCATTAGACCAGCTTAAAGACTACTTTGTATCTTTAGGAGAAAAACCGTTTCGTGCGAAACAGGTCTATGACTGGCTATGGAGTAAAAACCTCCATTCGATTGACGAAATGACGAATCTTTCCAAATCACTTCGTGAGAGAATTTCGGAAGAATATACCATTAACCCTGTTTCCGTAGACCTTCTTCAGAAAAGCTCTGACGGAACCATCAAAAACGGAGTGAAACTTCATGACGGACTGATGGTGGAATCTGTTCTTATTCCTACAGAAACAAGAACTACAGCCTGTGTGTCTTCACAGGTAGGATGCTCATTAAACTGCGAATTCTGTGCTACAGCAAGACTGAAAAGGATGAGAAACCTTGAAGTCGCTGAGATTGTAGATCAGGTAGCCCTGATTGACAGCCAGAGCAGAATGTATTTCGACAGACCACTTTCCAATATCGTATTTATGGGGATGGGAGAGCCGATGATGAATTACAAAAACGTAGTGGAAGCCATCAAAAAAATTACCCAGCCGGAAGGTTTGGGAATGTCTCCAAGAAGAATTACCGTTTCTACATCCGGTATTCCTAAGATGATCAAAATGCTTGCTGATGACGAACTGCGTGTGAAGCTGGCTTTATCCCTTCACTCTGCTATCGAATCCAAGCGTAATGAGATCATGCCTTTCTCTGATAAATTCCCGTTGACGGATATTATGGAGGCTCTTCAGTACTGGTATCAAAAGACAGGTTCTGTGATTACTTTTGAATACTGCGTATGGAAAGGAATCAATGATGGGGACGAAGATATTAAAGCTTTAATCAGATACTGCAAACAGGTTCCTTCAAAAGTAAATCTTATCCAGTACAACCCGATCGGAGATGGAAAATACGATCAGTGCAACAAACAGGCAGAAGAAAATTACATCCGACAGCTTGAAAATGCAGGAGTAACTGTAATGGTCAGAAGAAGCCGTGGAGGCGATATTGATGCCGCATGCGGACAGTTAGCCAACAAAACAACAGATTAAAATTTCCTTAAAAAAAGCCTAAAACTTTCTTAAAAAATAGCTTAAAACCCTACCTTTGCACAAATTATTTTGTGATGATGGATTTTCTTATGAGCGAGGATGGGCTGGAAAATGTGTATGCATGGGCTATTCCGTTGCATGCTACTGTTATTTTAGCTGAAATGATTTACAGCCACGTTTCGGAAGCTAAGTTATATAGTGGAAAAGATCTTGCCACCAATGTTTATCTTGCATTGATGAACTTTGGTCTTGACCTTATCATGAAGGCATTTGCCATGGGAGTGATGTTTTTCTTTTACCATCACAGGATTTTCTCATGGGATCTTAGCATCTGGTATTTGCTGGTTTGTTTTATAATCACAGACTTTGCTTATTACGTATTACATTATGTAGACCACCGTTCCAGAGCATTCTGGGCAGTTCATATTACCCACCACAGTTCAGAATATTTTAACCTGACAACAGGATTCAGAAGCCCTGTATTACAGCCGCTTTACAGATATTTGTATTTTTCACCGCTTGCATTTTTAGGATTTAATCCGTGGCACATCATGGTGGCATACGCCATCGGACAAGTGTATGGAACATGGGTACACACGCAGACAGTGAAGAGTATGGGATTCTTGGAATATATTTTGGTAACCCCTTCCCACCACCGTGTTCATCATGCATGTAATGTAAAATACCTGGATAAAAACATGGGAATGTGTCTCATTATCTGGGATAAAATATTCGGAACCTTTCAAAAAGAAGATCCGAATGTACCTGTAAAATATGGAATCTATCCAAAAATGCCGGATAACAGACCAGATACTGTTCTTTTTTATGAATGGAGAAAAATCTGGAAAGATCTTAAGCAGCCTGGATTAAAGTTCACAGACAGAATCAATTATATTTTCAATTCACCTGGATGGAGACATGACGGAACCGGAAAGACGGTAAGACAATATCAGAAAGAATATTTTGCCAGACAGGCCAGAAAGAAAGAACAACAGCAAAATCAGAAAGAGCAGAAAACTGCTTAACTTCTGATTTAAAATCAATAGAAATCTAAGTGAAAAGCAGGCTATTTTGGTCTGCTTTTCTTTTTAAGAAGAGAGAATAAGCAAAACAATAAATCTCTTCAAAAATCCGGAATTTTTTCCCATTGACTATATACAATATTTAGATTCTTTGGAATGACAAACAGGAAGCTTAATTTATCCATACACTACGTCATTCCATAGGAATCTACATGCTCCCCTCAAACCCGCATCCCGAAACCCGAAACTCATATCTTACTCAAACTCTCCAACCCTCCAACCCTCCAACTCAATACCCACATCTCACCTCAGAATAAAACCCTAATTTTGTCTTATGAAAAAACTCTTTCTGATTATTGCTCTTTTCGTTGGTCAATCTGCATTTTCTCAGCAGACCGATTTTCTGAAAATAAAAAAATACAGAGTTAATTATCTGGATGGCAAGATTGAGGAAACTTCAGGACTGAATATTTTGAACGGTAAATTATATACATTCAACGACAGTGGAAATACTGCCGAGCTTTTTGAATTGGATAAAAAGAGTGGAGAAATTATCAGAACACTGAAAACCAATTTAATCAATACAGATTGGGAAGCTTTAGCTAATGATGGTGAGAATTTCTACATCGGAGATTTCGGAAATAATGCAGGAACAAGAAAGGATCTGACGATTTACAAAGTTCCCTATGGCCGTCTTGATTCTGCGAATATTTCTAACGTTCCCGGTTCAGAAAGGGCTTTAGATGGAACATCTATTTCTTTTTATTATCCTGAACAGACCGAATTTATTTCTAAAAATATAAAGAACGACTTCGATGCAGAAGCCATGATTTATCTGAATGGGAAGCTGCATATATTTACCAAAGAATGGGCTTCTAAGGCCACTTCCCATTATGTCGTAGACCCTGAAATGTCAGAGCTTCAAAAAGCAGAAAAAATAGAAACCTATAAAACGGGTTTTGTGGTTACAGATGCCTCTTATTTTGATAAAAAGCTTTATTTGGTGGGATATACCAGGAAAACAGAAGTCTTTTTAGATATTTTTACAGAAACAGAACCAGGCATATTTTTTAAAGAAAAACCAAAGCATTATTACCTTGGAACTGCGCTTGCATTAGCACAGATTGAAGGAATAAGTGTAGATGAAACGGGAATTTATATTTCAGGAGAAAAGTTCAGGTCTCCATTGGGAACTACAAAACCTTCATTTTATTTTATCCCGAAAGATCAACTCAAAGATTAATTTACCTTAAAATTGAGCGAAAAAAATTATCTTTGTGAGAATTAATAATTATTCACCCAGCATTCGCAGATTGTGGCAAATACAGTAGAAGAGATTAAACGACCGATCAATGATGAAATGAAACTTTTTGAACAGAAGTTTTATGAGTCAATGCAGAGTAAAGTAGCTTTATTGGATAAAGTAACCCGTTTTATTGTGACCACCAAAGGAAAGCAGATGCGTCCTATGTTTGTGTTTCTTTGTGCCAAACTGGTGGGTGAAGTGACAGAAAAAACGTATCGTGGTGCTTCTATGATCGAGCTGATCCACACTGCTACTCTGGTACATGATGATGTGGTGGATGAAAGTTTTAAACGTCGTAATTTCTTTTCAATCAATGCTTTGTGGAAAAATAAGATTGCAGTTCTGGTAGGAGATTATCTTTTATCTAAGTCAGTTTTATTATCCACAGACCACAAAGATTATGACCTGCTTGGGGTGATTTCCAGAACGATTCGTGAAATGTCTGAAGGAGAACTTCTTCAGCTGGAGAAAGCCAGAAAACTGGATATCACGGAAGAGGTGTATTATGAAATTATCCGCCAGAAAACAGCTACTTTGATCGCTGCATGTTGTGAAATAGGCGTTCTTTCCAATAATGCAGACGAAGCTCTTGCCAAAAAGATGATGGATTTCGGTACTTTTACCGGAATGGCATTCCAGATAAAGGATGACCTTTTCGATTATTTAAGTTCGAACGTGATCGGTAAACCGGTAGGGATTGATATTAAAGAACAGAAAATGACGCTGCCTTTGATTCATACCTTAAAGATTGCCAGTGAAAAAGACAGAAAGTACTATTTCGATACCATAAAACGATATAATAACAATCCTAAGCGTGTAAAAGAGCTTATAGAATTTGTTAAAAGTTCAGGTGGATTGGAATATGCTATTACCATCATGAAGGATTTCCAGCAAAAAGCCAAAGATATTCTGAATGAATTTCCGGATTCTGAAGCAAGGAAATCGTTACATATTATGCTCGATTATGTCATTGAGCGAAAATTCTGATGTTGATGTTTTTTTAGCATTCTGATTTTTTTATTCACTTATTTTCCGTTATTCCCGTGTGGTATGTAAATTTTTCATTATTGGAGAAAAAACAGAGCTATCTTTCAATAATTCAATCAGTTGTGATTAGTGGTAATTTTTTATATTAGTAAATTGCTGTAAACTAATATTTTGCAATATTCAAATAAAGTGGTTGTTAACAATTCATTGAGGTTCCATATAATTTTTGTTAATTTGTCGTAAGAAAAAACAACAAATAATGAAAAAAATTCAGACAATGATGATAGCGTGTGCTATCAGTTCAGGTTTCATCACGTATGCACAAGTGGGAATAGGTACTCAAAATCCCCAAACAACTTTTCATATTGACGGCTCTAAAGATAATCCTGCTACCGGAGTTCCTTCCGCAGCGCAACAGGATAATGATTTTAGTGTAACTTCTACTGCCAAAGTAGGGATTGGTACAACTTCTCCAAGTGAAAAGTTAGACGTAGCTTCGGGAAATGCCCGTATCCGTAATATCAATTCAAATATAGGTATAGGAGGAACAGACAGAGTGGTTGTAGCGGATGCTACCGGAGTACTAAAGACTATAGACTTTACTGCTTATTCGCTTTTTCATGCACGTTTAGCGGCCAACCAGAACATTAGTTCATCAACCATTACTACTTTATTATTCGCTGCGCCTATAGCAACTTCTCCCTTCTATTCCTATAATACCGGAACTGGAGTAATGACTTTTAATCAGGCTGGAAATTATCTGGTAACATTACAGGCAAGTTTTACCAATATGCCTGCAGATACTCAGTTGCTTATTGGTATAAGACCTGTGCCGGATGCTAATTACCTGGGAAGAGGAAGCCATTATAATGCAGTGGCTGCTTCAGGAACAGTAGGTGAACTAATGAATTATACAACCGTAGTGGTAGCTCCTACAGCGGGATACCAGATTCGTTTTACAGCAGCTCCCAATCAGAATGCTACGATTATTTCAACAGAAACAGGATCTACAGGAAGCGGAAATGTTACCAATGTAACTGTTCAGAAGATATAACTCTACCTTTTATTATAATTAAAACTAAAGTGTTTTGTATATGTTTTCAGGAAACTGAAAATGTATGCAGAACACTTTCTCTTTTATATTCAGAATCTGATATTAGTTCAGTATAAAAAATGAGAATGAACAATTTAATCAATTCTCATGTTTTTATATGATTATCCTTATATATTACCGTCGATTGTTTAATTAAGCGAAAAATTTAAATTAAATAATTTTCAGGGTTACAATAATAACGGCTAGAACTATACAAAATAAAGCGATTAAAAATAAATAATCCGCAATGTTCTCAAACGTAGATTCCCGCTTTCTATTGCTAGTTCTGATCGCCAGAAATGAAAAGAAACAGCTGCAGGCAAAAAGGATACAGGCAAATCCTGCAAATTCGTCCAAATAGGTATGCTGACTGATCTTAGAGATTTTCAGTGAGGTGATAATGAGTAAGGAAAATCCTAAAAGATTGCTGGAGGCATTCAAGATGTGGGGAGACTTTTTTTCCATCTTTTACAATTTTTTTCAAAATAAAGCACAATTTTTTTTATTATCAAATTTTTAAAAAAGATTATTAAAAATTAAAATTAATTTAAAAAGTGTATATTAGCAAAATACTTGAAGATTAAAAAACTTTTTTACTTAGCTATGCAAACAACCTATATTGAAACACAGCAAATATCCTTTCAAGATTTTAAAAATCAGATACTTGGAGACTACAGGTTAGGAAGGATCTCTCGTGAAATGTCTTATCTCGGAAGGAGAGAAGTACTCACTGGAAAAGCTAAATTTGGAATTTTTGGGGATGGAAAAGAACTTCCTCAGCTTGCAATGGCGAAAGTTTTCAGAAATGGAGACTTCCGTTCAGGATATTACAGGGATCAGACTTTTGCATTGGCAATAGATGCCTTAACAGTAGAAAGTTTCTTTGCACAGATGTACGCAGATACCAGTGTGGAAAGAGAGCCTGCTTCAGCGGGAAGACAGATGAACGGGCATTTTGCAACAAGAAGTTTACATGAAGACGGAAGCTGGAAAGATTTGACAGCTCAGAAAAATATTTCTTCCGATATTTCTCCTACAGCCGGACAAATGCCAAGATTATTGGGATTAGCTCAGGCTTCAACGATCTATAAAAGTGTAAAATTTGATGGTTCAGAAAAATTCTCAAGAGAAGGTAATGAAATTGCTTTCGGAACTATTGGGGATGCTTCTACAGCTGAAGGACACTTCTGGGAAACTCTGAATGCAGCATGTGCGCTTCAGGTTCCTATGATCGTTTCTATCTGGGATGATGGATACGGAATTTCAGTTCCTACGAAAAATCAGAGAGCAAAAGCTGATATCAGTGAAATGCTAAGTGGTTTCCAGAGAAAAGAAGGAGAAAACCAGGGATGTGAGATTATCCAGGTAAGAGCCTGGGATTATCCTGCATTATTAGATGCTTATGCTAAGGCAGAACATTTTGCAAGAACAGAAAGTGTACCGGTAGTAGTGCACGTGGTAGATGTTACTCAGCCTCAGGGACATTCTACATCCGGATCTCACGAAAGATATAAAAACGAAGAACGTCTGGCTTGGGAAGCTGAGTATGACGGACTGGCAAAATTCAAAGAGTGGATTCTGAACTATTCTATCGAAATTGATGGAAAAGAGGAAGTAATAGCTACTGCTGAAGAATTGGAGGCGATAGATGAAGAAGCGAAAAAAGCAGCAAAAACAGGTCAGAAAGTAGCCTGGGAAAACTATCAGAAAGCCATTTCAGAACTTATTCAGTCTATTTTACCTTTAGTAGAAAACCTTAAAGGACAAAATGCTGAAGTGGAAACTTATATTGCTCATTTCAACAAATTGGTTTCAAAAGCGAAGAAAGATATTTTCCATTTGGTAAGACAGACTTTACTGGCAACAAGAGGAACGAATTCTGCGGAAAGAAATCAATTGATGCAGAAATACAATGAAGTATCTGCTGTTGAAAAAGATAACTATTCTTCTCACTTATATTCTCAGTCTGAGTGGAAAGCTGAAAACGTACAGGAAATTAAGCCTGTATATTCTGACAGCTCTGAAGATGTAGACGGAAGAGTAGTGATCAGAAACAATTTCGACAAAATTTTTGAAAAATATCCTGAAACTTTAATCTTTGGAGAGGATACCGGAAATATCGGTGACGTCAACCAGGGATTGGAAGGAATGCAGGAAAAATACGGTGCTCTACGTATCGCTGATACAGGAATCCGTGAAGCAACGATCCTTGGACAGGGAATTGGTATGGCGATGAGAGGTTTAAGACCTATTGCTGAAATCCAGTACTTAGACTATGTTCTTTACTGTTTACAGGGAATGAGTGATGATCTGGCAACGGTACATTACAGAACTAAAGGAGGTCAGAAAGCTCCGTTGATCATCAGAACAAGAGGTCACAGATTAGAAGGAATCTGGCACTCTGGTTCTCCAATGGCTGGTATTCTGAACCTTTCAAAAGGTATTTTAGTATTGGTACCTAGAAACCTTACAAAAGCAGCAGGATTCTACAACACGATGCTTCAGGCTGACGAACCTGCGATCATCGTAGAATGTCTGAACGGATACAGATTAAAAGAAAAACAACCGGATAACTTAGGTGAATTCACAGTTCCTGTAGGAAAGATTGAAGTGACAAAAGAAGGAAAAGATGTTACTTTGGTAACGTACGGTTCTACATGGAGAATTGTAACGGAAGCGGCTAATGAATTGGAAAAATTAGGAATTTCTGCAGAAGTGATTGATATTCAGTCGTTGATTCCTTTCGATTTATCTCACGAAATTGCTGAAAGTGTTAAGAAAACCAACAGATTGGTAGTGATTGACGAAGATGTGGAAGGGGGAACTACAGGATTTATCCTGCAACAGATCCTTGAAAAGCAGAAAGCTTTCAGATATCTGGATTCAGATCCGTTGACGATCTCTGCAAATGATCACAGACCTGCTTACGCAAGTGATGGTGATTATTTCAGCAAGCCGTCTACAGACGATATGGTAGAAAAAATCTATGCTATGTTTAATGAAACAAATCCTCAGAAATATCCAGCGATATTCTAATTGGGATTTTTAGATAAATTTAAAACCGCTTCCTTTGGGAGCGGTTTTTAAATTTACAGTTACGGTAAACCGTAAATTATTTATAGTACAAATTTCTAAATTTGAATTCATATAAACTTTTAGGAATTAATGAATATTGAATCTTTATTAAACAAAGTAAATCTTTTTGAATCATTAGTATTAACTTCTGGATTTAAGAGAGATATTGTAGATTATTTTAAATCTATTCAACAATCACATAATCAGAATCTGGTTTATATGAAGGATTTGTCCTTACGAATAAAAACATCTTTTCAAAATTTTGATAATAATTTACTTAGTGAGGAATTACTTTATTTGTTAAAAAATACAATTCCTTTTACAGAATTAAATATTACTTCCAAACTCGATGAACTTGACGAAGATAGTTCATTAGAGGCAAATGACTATTATTCAAATTTTTATCACATATTAAATACTTTAATTGAATCAATTGATGAGAATGAAGATGAGGTTAAAAAGCTAAAAGATGTCTTAAATAAATATTCTGTTGCAGAAGTTGAGCAACTAGCATCAGAAGGAAATGCTTTGATTTCAATTATTTTTAAAGATTTAAAATCAACAGGTACAATTAAAGAATTTACAAAAAGCCTTACTAAATGGAATAGAGCTTTACTTATGTATTATACCTTGCTTAAGTCAGATTCTCCTGAAGAAATTGATTTGGTTGAGATTCAAAATGGGTCTATTGATGTTATATGTAATATTGATTTCGATGTTTCTATAGACTTAACAAAAGTTGTCATGAAGGGACTTGAAGTTTATGCAGCGTATTTATTATACAAATCTAAAACTGCAAAAGAGATAATATCTTCTTATATGGGAAATAAAAAGTTGATTGAAATGGAGAAGGAAAGAGAAAAGCTTATGCTTTCAAATATTAGTGAGATATTAAGAGATACTATTATTCAACAGCACAAAGAAAATTTTAAAAAGGACAAAAAAATCACTAAAGAGGGTACTGATAAAAAGATTGAAGAAGTTAGTAAGATAATTGCGGAACATATTATTAAAGGAAATGAAGTTAAATTATTAACTTATGAACCCCAGGTTGAAAAAGATAAGAAAGAAAATGAATCACATGAAAGTAGTAAAGAACTGGCTGAAAGATTAAGGGAGACTACTTCGATTGTTCGTGAAAGATTTAACCATTTAGAAGAGGGTGATAAATTATTATTATTAGAAACTTATATCATAAAAGAAGAAGATGAAGTAAAAGAATAAAATAGAAACGCTGCTAAACGTTAATTGCATTTCTAATAACATTTCCTGTATCAATTTTAAGTTTTGGCTGCAGATATGCTGATCCCAGTATTTGGCCGGTTTTATTGATTCAGTTTTTTATGTTTTTAATTACATTTTTTATTTTGTCCTTATTTATAAAAAGTAAGCCTGATAATAAATAATTTTTAGAATTGTTTTAAAAGCAAAAAGCTATCAAACATTGACAGCCTTTTTATTTTTTACATCCTCATTTAGAAAAGCACAGTCTTTATCTTCATGCTGCCCTTTCACCTGATATTTCGCTTCCCATTCCTCCAGTAAATATAAAATAGGCAATAAAGCCAATCCCTTTTCTGTAAGAGAATATTCTACTCTTGGAGGCAGTTCTTTAAACTCTTCACGGATCACCAGTCCATCGGTTTCCATTTCCCTCAGCTGATCTGTCAAGACCTTTCTGGAAATGACATTAATGCGTACTGCCAGTTCCCCGAAACGTAACTTCCTGTCTTTGATAACCAAAACAATAATAGGCTTCCATTTGCTTCCCAAAGCGGCCATTGCTTTGCCCAGAGGA
Source organism: Chryseobacterium sp. KLBC 52 (assembly GCF_003347605.1). Lineage (GTDB taxonomy): Bacteria > Bacteroidota > Bacteroidia > Flavobacteriales > Weeksellaceae > Chryseobacterium. The sequence continues at coordinate 29,482 of NZ_QDFZ01000016.1, forward strand.
CAGCTGTATTGCATCAATTCATTCTTTTTCATAAGGCGGAATTTATTTTAAATAATCGTAAGGAACATAAATTTCATACGTTACTTGGATGTTACTAATGTAAGTTACTGCGAAGTTACCACTATTTTTTTAATAAAGGATACAAAAGTGAACTATTATTAGTTACTTTGTGTAACAATTATAAAATATAAATTTAAATATGAGCACATCATCATTATTTAAACCGTTTCAATACAAGAATTTTCAGCTTAAAAATAGAATTGTAATGGCTCCAATGACCAGAGCACAATCTGATAATGGAGTTCCTACACAGAACATCGCAGATTATTATGGAAGAAGAGCCGCTTCTGAAGTAGGATTGATTCTTTCTGAAGGAACGGTGATCAACAGACCTGGATCAAAGAACTTACAGAACATTCCAGATTTCTATGGAACAGAAGCTTTAAACGGATGGAAAAACGTTATTGATACTGTACATCAGAATGGAGGTAAAATGGGTCCTCAGATCTGGCACGTAGGAGATACAAGAATGTCTGAAGACTATCCGTTGGTTCCAATGGAAAAGGCTTCCACAATGACGATTGAAGATATTCAGGATACCATTGCACAGTTTGCAGCCTCTGCAAAGTCAGCGAAAGATCTTGGTTTCGACTGTATTGAAATCCATGGAGCGCATGGATATCTTATCGACCAGTTTTTCTGGGAAGTGACCAATACAAGAACTGACGAATACGGTGGTAAAACTTTAAAAGAAAGAAGCCGGTTTGCGGTAGAGGTAGTAAAAGCGATCAGAGCAGCAGTAGGAGAGGATTTTACCATTATCATCCGTCTTTCCCAGTGGAAGCAGCAGGATTACAAAACCAGACTGGCATTTACTCCTAATGAAATGGAAGAATGGTTATTACCATTAAAAGAAGCTGGAGTAGATATTTTCCACTGTTCGCAGCGTCGTTTCTGGGAACCGGAATTTGAAGGTTCTGATTTAAACTTTGCAGGATGGGCCAAGAAAATTACCGGACAGCCAACCATTACTGTAGGCTCAGTAGGTTTGAACGGTGATTTCCTGAATGCTTTTGCGGGACAGGGAACAGAAAAAAGAGACCTTACAGAATTGATCAGAAGACTTGATAATGAAGAGTTTGATCTTGTTGCAGTAGGAAGAGCTATTTTGCAGGATCACCAGTGGGTACAGAAGATCAAAGATGGCAATACAGAAGCTCTGCTTGACTTCTCAGCTGAGAGTATGGGCGTTTTATTTTAATATCAGTTATGAATTGTGATTTCGTTTCGCGGTGGTTTTTTAACAGCATAATTTATTCATTCGCGAAAAAGAATTGACGATTCAATCTGGTATTAAATCAGCATAATTCACTTTATTTTATATTTAATTTTCACCTATTTATTAAAGAACCCGCTCACAGAATTTCCATGAGCGGGTTTTAACAGATTTAAATATCTAAAACTGCCTGTAACTGGCAGAAATGATTTCTTTATAAACCAATATTTTTAGTTGGTTTCAATTGTTTTAAGATGCTTTTTGGGATTGCATTTTTGTGAACAAGGATTGCTGTTGATTTGTATTCAACATAAGGTCTTGTTACATACAGATATCCGGCGAAATCGTTGGTTACACCCCATGAGTTTTTCACCATATAATATTCTTTACCCGTTTGATCTTTTGCCAAACCTACGATATGCATCCCGTGGTCATCCGTTGTGGAAAGATTGTTAAGTGCTTTCTGACGCATGTCTTCAGTGATGGTTTTATCTTTTTTAGGCTCCGTAAACAAAGTTTGTTTGTTTTCTGCAGTAATTTGATCAAGATCCATGTCCGGAACGTACGCTACCCCGTTTTTGTAAGAGAAATAAGGCTCAGAAACATCCGTTGCCCAACCTACAGAATATCCTTTAGTTACAGCATTGTCGATGATTGCAGTAAGGTCTTTCATCGGAACATTCCAGTCAGAATCATGGCTCCAGTTATCAGGAATTGGAACTACAAATTTCTGAAAATATGGATAATCTTTATAAGAAGATAATTCTACATAATCTTCAGGATTGATTCCCACAACTTCTTTAGCAAATGTTTTCGGAGTATAGTTTTTCCCTTCATAAGTGAAGTTGGCAGGTACTTTTCCTAAATATTCATCAAGAATAGCATCTACAGAATCCATCCAGTTGTCTGTAAGCTTTCCTTTTGACGAAGCCTGAACAAGGCTGTCAAGAACCGGCTTCAGTTTTCCTTGCATTTCTTTGAAGTTATTCGTAGTCTGTCCGGCTTTTAATCCAGTGTAAACATCCTGAGGAACTGCTCCGTACTTTTTGTACATATTGATTACGTCGTGAAGTTCTCCTCCGTCTCCCCAGCTGATAGCACCATTATTCAAAACATATAATTTTGCTTTATCGTGGTAAGAATTTCTTGCTGTAAAGATTTCAGCAAGATCTACAGGTTTTTTGCCCATTCTCTGCATTTCAGATTCAAGGAAAGAATTTCCGGAGTAGCTCCAGCAAGTTCCTGATGAACCCTGGTTCTTTACTGAAGTTGCACCAACGTCTTTTAACGTTGTGAACTGAAAATTAGCATTTTGTGATTGGTTGTTTTTTAACTTATTGATTAAGTCATCTTGGGCAAACATCATACTTCCTGCAGACAAAACAAAAAGTAATGATGCAATTTTGGCATTTTTCATTACTATAAAAAGATTATTTATATTAAGAGTCGTTGATAATAGAGATTTGTTACAGATGGAAAAGTTAAATTTGAAATTAAAAAAAATACAAAAAGGCTGAATTAATAGAGGTTCATTTGCCAGTTTACCCTTTTACTCAAAAAAAGTTGATCATGTTTCCAACCCTTTCAAAAGTTTCCGCATCTATAATAGTATAACTCCTGACTATGGAACAAGAATTATTATTGGAATGCCAGCGTAGCAACCGCAATGCCCAGCGGAAGGTTTACGAGAAAATGGTGGGCAGGCTTTACTCAGTCTGCAGACGCTATTTGAAAAACGACGAAGATATAGAAGAAGTATTAGCCGATACATTCTACAAAATTTTTACGAAAATTACCCAGCTTCACAATGCCGATACCTTTGAAGCATGGGCAAAAAAAATTGCAGTGAACGAATGCCTTCAGAAGTTGAGATCAGATAAAGGACTGTTTATTTCCCTGGAAGAAAATTTCATGGATCATTCCGAAGGAACTACAGAAAATCTTTCTCTGGAAAAAGATATTCTGAGCTTACTGAATTTTCTCCCGGAAGGTTGCAGAGCGATTTTTAATCTTTTTGCTATTGAAGGATATCCTCATAAAGAAATAGCTACTATGCTTTCTATCAGCGAAGGAACATCAAAATCCCAGCTCAATTTTGCAAGAAAAAAGCTGCAGGAACTTCTCGTAAATCAAAACATTTAAACTTTTACAACAATGGAAAATAATCATATAGATCAACAATTCAATGAAGCTTCCAGGCTTTCAGAAGAGCCAACAGTTTTTCCTGGTTTTGAAAAAGTATGGGAAAAAATTGAAGAAAAATTAGATAAAAAAGAAGATAAAAAGAAAATCATTCCTCTTTGGCTGCCCTATGGTATTGCTGCAAGTTTGATGATTGGTTTAGGGGCTTTCTACTTTATGAATAAAAAAGAGGTTGCTGAACCTTTACAACCTGTAATAACAGAAAATAAAGGGTCAAACGTTCCTGGTAATAAAGTTGATATTGCAAAAATAGACAGCCTTACAAAACAGAATATCCAGAAAGAGAAAAATAGTGTTAAGCCGGTAGAAAAACTGGCAATTAATACACTGCCAACTCATACTCAATATCCTGTGGGATTTCCTCAGAAAACATTGCCCAATCCCGTGTTTTCAGAAAAAGAGAAAAATGATACTTTATATAGTGATAGAAAAGTAGATTATATCTATTCAGGGCAACGCAAAGATACCAATGCCGTTAAGAGTATTGAAGAAGTGGTAGTGATGGGATATTCAAAAACAGTTAAAAGTAAGACTGTTTCATCTGCTTCCACTGTGATGATTGCTTCCACAGACAAAACTTCTGCACATGCTCCGGTTGCAATATCTTCATTGGCAGGAAGTGTTGCCGGAATAGAAGTAACCACTGGAATTAAAAAACGTGATGAAATATCAATCAGAGGAGCAAAAAGTATTGATGGCCATTCTACGAACCCTTTATATATTGTTGATGGAATTGTATTAGGCAGAGAATCTGGATTTTTAAATACCCTTGATCCTAAAAAAATAAAAGAATTAAAAGTACTGAAAGGTCTTGAAGCCACTGCCCTGTATGGAAGCAAAGCTAATAACGGAGTTGTTGTCATCACCACGAATGGATTATCTAAAGATGAAATAGAAAAACTTAAAAAAGTTTCTTCAGAAAGTAAAGAGGAAATACTAAAAGAACCTGAAGAACCTGAAAAAGTACTTCCGAAAGCAGGCCAGCTCACAGCAGGAGAAGTTAACGATTTTTCTAAGTGGGATTATTGGAAAGATATTGCAGTTCCTACTCTGGATCAGTATAAAAATACATGGAAGTTCTTCCCTGACAAAAGGGTTTCAGTTCAGTTGGTCAATCAAGACAGAAAACCGGTAATAGGGGAAAAAATAAAACTATTGGATGATAAGAAAAATATTATCTGGGAAGCCGTTTCAGATAATCTGGGCAATGTGGAATTATGGATATCACCGATGACTGATGAAAACTCAGATTCTCAGAAATATTATTTATCTGATGGTTCAGGGCAGATCATCAGTAGTAATCTCAGAACCTTTAAAAATGGGCAAAACCTGATTATTCTTGATAAACACTGTCTGCAAAAGCGTGTATTGGATCTTGCTTTCGTAGTGGATGCTACCGGTTCTATGGGGGATGAGATTTCTTATCTTCAGTCTGAACTTTTGGATGTGTTGAAAAAGATCGAAGGACAGCTTAAGAATACAACGGTAAGATATGGATCAGTTTTTTACAGAGATCAGGGAGATGAGTATGTAACCCGGAAGTTTGATTTTTCAGACAAAGCAGAAGACCTTGTAGGATTTATTAAAAAACAGATGGCCGGCGGTGGCGGCGATACGCCGGAAGCTGTTGTAGAAGCACTAAAAGTTTCCGTTGATGAGCTGAAGTGGAGTGATGAAAATTCTACTAAAATAATGTTTTTTATTCTGGATGCTCCTCCACACCATTCAGAACAGAATATAAAGGAACTTTATAGTACAATAAAGGCTGCCGCAAAGAAAGGAATTACCATTATTCCACTGGCAGCCAGTGATACCGATAAACAAACGGAATATCTGATGCGTACATTTGCTTTACTCACCAATGGAACCTATACGTTCCTTACAGATGACAGTGGAATAGGAAACAGCCATATCAAACCTACCATAGATTCTTATGAAGTTGAAAAACTGAATGATTTACTATTAAGATTAATCCTTCAGAGAGCTGTTTTGCCAGAATGCAGCGCAGGAATTTCAAATGATAACATCAACAAAAAAATGGAAAAAGAAATTGACAGTCAGATTGAGAGTAAAACTGTACTATTTCCAAATCCTACAAAAGGTCAGCTGCAGATAAAAACAAGAAAACCAATTGAAGAACTGTTTATCTATGATCTTGCCGGAAAGATTATTATGAGAAAAGAAAAACTACCGGAAGGTAAAAATACAATTGATTTAACTTCTTATCCTCAAGGGATTTATCTTGTACGTATTCATACTAATGATCTGTGGGAGACATTTAAGATCATTAAAAATTAACTGTCTTTTTTATTTAAGGAATAAGTTTTATTTAACAATTATTAACAGGTTTGAATTTATTTTAATAATTTCCTGTCGAAATTTTTAAAGATGAAAAAAATTGTAATAACCATGCTAGGGCTTGTTGCATTGACAAGCTGTAAAACTCAAAAAAATACTGAAACGTCCAAGGAGACAAAGACTTATAGTGTCAGGAAAGATAAAGATCAGGATGGGATTCCTAATCAATTGGATAAATGTCCTGATATTGCCGGTCCGGTAGAAAATGAAGGCTGTCCGTGGGTAGAGTCGGATGGAGATGGTGTTATTGATAAAGATGACGCATGTCCTACAGTGACAGGACCTCCTGAAAATAATGGCTGTCCATGGCCGGACACAGATGGAGATGGTATTTTGGACAAAGATGATGCCTGTCCTACGGTTCCGGGATTACCGGAATATAATGGCTGTCCGAAACCAAAGTCAGTGACCGCAATGGAAGTAGTAAGTTCCAGGAAATTCCATGAATCGGGAAGAGTGTACGACCATCATGTAGGTGATAAAAAGAATGTTAAAAAGACTACAAAAAAGGCAGATCAGGATATTGATTATAACAATGAAGAATATGCAGCGTTAGTTGAAAATGCATTTGAATTAACCCGTAATCAACCTGTTTCTACCTTCTCTATTGATGTAGACAATGCTTCCTATTCCAATGTCAGAAGAATGATCAGTTACGGAGGTAAGGTTGATAAAAACTCAGTGAGAGTAGAAGAGATGATTAATTATTTTAAATATAATTATCCTCAACCCACAAATGGCGATCCTTTTTCAATTAATACAGAATACAGTGCATCTCCATGGAATCCTAAACATAAATTGCTCAAAATAGGACTTCAGGGGAAAAATATTCCGATGGATCGTCTGCCTGCTTCCAATATTGTTTTTCTTATTGATGTTTCAGGTTCAATGAGTCAGGAAAATAAACTGCCATTGCTGAAGTCTTCTCTTAAAGTTTTACTGAACCAGCTCAGACCTAAGGATAAAGTTGGGATTGTAGTATATGCGGGTAGTGCAGGAATGGTACTTCCCCCAACGTCAGCAGGTGAAAAAGAAAAAATAATTCAGGCATTAGATAAGCTTGAGGCAGGAGGAAGTACAGCGGGAGGAGAAGGAATTGAACTGGCCTATACACTAGCGAAGCAAAACTTTATAAAAGGAGGAAATAACAGAGTTGTTCTGGCAACAGATGGTGATTTTAATGTGGGAGCTTCTTCTGCCTCAGATATCGAAGCGTTGATCACAGAAAAAAGGAAAACCGGGATTTTCCTTACCTGCCTCGGCTATGGAATGGGAAATTACAAAGACAATACCATGGAAATTCTGGCTGACAAAGGAAACGGAAATTATGCTTATATTGATAATATGCAGGAAGCCAATAAATTCCTGGGAAGAGAATTTGCCGGAAACATTTATACCATTGCCAAAGATGTAAAAGTGCAGATTGAATTTAATCCTAAATATGTAAAATCATACCGACTGATCGGCTATGAAAACAGAAAACTGAGAAATGAAGACTTTATAAATGATAAGATTGATGCAGGAGAACTAGGAAGCGGACATACAGTAACTGCTTTATATGAAGTGATCCCGGCCAACGTAGATTCTGAATTTATCCCAAAAGAAACAAAATTGAAATACTCTGAAATTTCTAAAAAGAAGAACTTTGGAGATGAAATGGCAACGGTAAAATTCAGATACAAAAAACCTGATGGAGACAAAAGCATTGAGATAACTAAAGTGATTAAAAAAGAAAATAAATCTTCAGTGAGTCCGGATTTTAAATTTGCATCTTCCGTAGCCTGGTTCGGTTTAGTACTTAGAAACTCAGAACTGATTACAAAAAAAGATCTTTCCGATATTGAAAACCTTGCTAAACAGGGAAAAAGTAAGGATGAAGAAGGCTATCGTTCAGAATTTATAAAGCTGATAGAGAGCTATAAAACAATTCAAAAGTAATTTATAAAAAAAGAAATTTCCCCGGAAATTTCTTTTTTTATATTTTTAAGCATACTAATAACTGATGAAAAAGAATTATTTGCTGTTGCTGCCATTTACCATTACTCTATTACAGGCACAAAATTCACAATTGTACTATTCCGGAAAATTTTTGACATCTAAGGATAAAGAACAGAATTTTTTAAAGGTTTATAATAAGAACAGCGGTATCTATGAACTGACTGATGAGAAAGGGTTTGCCATCATCGCTGCCAAACCTTATGATACCCTTGTATGGAACCAAGGGAAAAATACCCATGTTATTTCTTCTTATGAACTCAGGGAATTAAAAACGATTCTGGAAAGTCAGACAGGAAGCAAAAGTGTTGAAAATATTTACAGTAAAGCCTATGACAGTCTTGTTTCAAAGGAGATTAAAGACGATTTCAGTATTGAAAAAACTAAAACCCAACTCAGTAAAGGCTCCCATTCTTACTTTGATAAAATAAGAAAATTAAAGCAAAAGAACGACAGTGTTTATGTTTTAAAAAGGATCAATGAGACAACATTGCTCTTTAACGGAAGCTTTACCACATCTTTTGATATTAAAAGCAGAAATGCTGTTCCGGAGACTCAAAATAAGTATGTCCAGGGAAGATCTGAGAATGGAAATCTTGTTTGGAAAGGCCCTGAAACGAATGAAATGTTCAGTTTTGGACCGGATCTATCTACCCTTGGATTTAGTGGGTTACCTTACGAGTACGATCAGAATGGAAAACTAATTCCATGGGTTGATGGACTTCAGCGTGCAAAAAGGTACGATAATAACCTTTTTAAAACCACAGTAGGTTATAATAACCAGTTGAATCTAAATGCTTTTATACAACAGGGTAACAATGAAAAACTCCGTCTTGCCCTGAATCTGGGGCAGCAAAAGAACCAGATGTACTTTGTGGATCAGTTTGATATTACCAATACCCTTAAAGCCAAACTGAATGCAGATTTGGGTAGATATTACATTAATCTTGCTTTTAATTACGAAGAAGATAAAGCAACCAATACCAATAGAATAGGGCTGTTCAACAGAGCTTACCAAAACTCATTGTTAACGCCCGTTTCTTTTTCAAATGAACAAAATACTTTCCTGAATAACGGTTCGCAGAGAAGCTACAGCAAATATGCAGACAATCCTTCATTCCTTTTTGAGCAGGATAGCAAATACCGCTATAAGAATCGGGACAGGCAGTTTAGTCTGAACGTAGCGAAAGACTGGGATCAGTTTAAACTGAATATTACTCAGTCCTATGAAAGTATTACTACCTGGAATCAGGACCAATATAAACCTTCTACTTATGGTTTCATCAGCGGTGTATCGAATGAAAGGATTCAAAACAACAGTTCCTATCATTCCAATATACAGGGCTCTTATTCATTGGGAGGCTATAACTTTAGAAATACTTTCAGCCTGAATTTTATTTTAAATGATAAAAAATCCGACATTTATAACAGCCTGACTCATCAAAAGTATCTCTATCAGAGAACTTCGCAGGATCATATTTTTAATTATAATATGAACATCCGCGATTATGATTTTGAAGCAGGTTTTAATCTTGGAAATTCATTTTATATCTCCAATACTTCCCTTAAAAATAATTATTGGCTTCCAAAGGCTAACTTTTATTTAAAGTTCAATGAGATCTTCAATTGGTATAATTACAATTTTAAATTATTGGGAAGCTATACACAATTAAGCTCCGAGCCGGAAATTACAAGATCCTATGCTTCGTATTCTACTACTTTGCTGAAGGCGGAAAATTACAATCAATATTTTCCGGTACAGGAAGTAGAAAGTTTCCGGGGTTTATCAAATATTAATACTCAGGAATGGAAAATTGGAGCCAGGCTGAATCTTGGGTATAAAATAAGCGTAGATGGAGAATATTTTAATAAAAAGAATACTGATGATATATTTCCTGTTTTTGAAAACAATCAGTTACGACTTAAAAATATAGCAGATCATACGTACAGCGGATATGAATTCAATTTTGCTTACGAACGATTACGTCTGGGATACGATATGTATACCACCCATAAAGTTTCCTTTTTCAAATATAAAGATATTGTAGATCGCATGGCTCCGGGATATCAGGATCTGGCGGTTTCAGGATTCAAAGATATTTATAAAACACTATCAGAAGGTCAGGTTTTGGGTGCTGTCATGGGAAGTTACTTTGAAAAAAATGCAGCCGGACAACTGATCATTGATGAGTTCGGATTTCCTAAAAAAGCAGACGGAATGAAAATTATTGCAGATCCTACACCGGATTTTGTGATGAAATTCAACCACAGTTTTGCCTATAAAAACTGGTCTTTAGATATCAATTGGGAATGGAAAAAAGGAGGCCACCTTTGGAACGGGACACAGGCTGTTCTCGATTACTACGGTCGTTCTTACGGCTCAGGAGAAGAAAGGAATATCAAAAATTATATTTTCGAAGGTGCACAGGCCAATGGAACTGTCAACCAAATTCCTGTGGATTTCTATGATCCCAACCAGAATGTTATGGAAAACAGGTGGTCGAGGTACGGTTATTTAGGCGTGGCTGAAAATTATGTTCAAAAGGCAGATTATATAAGAATCAACAATATATCCCTTTCCTCAGATTTCCCGATTAACAACAGGAAACAGAATCTTAGACTGACTTTTTATGTAAACAATGTTATGCTATGGCAGGCTAATAATGGGGTAGATCCCAACCAGAATTTCTACGATATGAGCAATGGAAGAGGATTGGATTTTTTTAATCTTCCTTCCTTTAAAACATTTGGCTGTATTGTTTCACTTAAATTTTAACTCATGAATCTCAAGTTTATATCAACCTATATCATCCTGCTGTGCTTATTGCTTTCAGCCTTTTCTGTGAAAGGCCAGCAACCATTTCAGGACTTTGAAAAAGAAAAGACCTACATTCAGACCAATCATGTTTTTTATAAACCTGGGGAGCAAATGTATTTTAAAATATATGTGGTAAAAGGAAACAATAATTTACCGGTCGAAGAAAGCAGGGTCGTAAATTTCGAAATAACAGATCCTGCAGGAAGTATTGTGAAAAAATTAAAATATGAAATTACCAATGGATACGCCCGGGGAGATTTCTATTTTGCTGAAGACATGAAGGGTGGCATCTATAAAATCAGAGCTTTTACCAACTGGATGCAGAACGAAGAAGGGAAAAATACCTTCGAAAAAGAAATTACCCTCCAGAAAATTGTATCACCAAGGATTTTAATGAAGCTTGATTTTCCTAAAAAAGGATATGGCCCGGGAGATGAGGTAAGTGCCGATTTTTCAATGAGAAGTCTTAGCAATCTTCCGATTCCTTTTTACGAAGCAGATTACACCGTAATGCACAACGGAGAAACCATTTCAGAAGGAAAACTTATTACTGATAAAGAAGGCAAAAAACTGTTGACTTTTAAGCTTCCTGAAGTTTTGAAATCCTCTGATGCTCTTTTAAATATCAAGGTGAATTTTGACGGATTTACCGAATCCATCTCCAGAAATATTCCTGTTGTCCTGAATAATCTGGATGTGAAATTCTTACCTGAAGGCGGAACTTTTGTCAATGGAATAGAACAGAATATCGCTTTTAAAATTCTGGATGAGTTTGAAAAACCTGTAGATGCTGTTCTGGCAGTTTACAATCAGAATCACGAAAAAATAAAGGAAATTTCAGCCTATAATTTCGGAATGGGAAACTTCCGGTTTACGCCTAAAATAGGAGAAACTTATTATGCAAAAGTGCTGAAACCGGAAAATATTACCCAGACTTTTAATCTTCCGGTAGCAAAAAATGAAGGACTGGTTTTGAATATTCGGAATGAAAATAAAAACCTGAATGTTACCATCGTTTCTACCCGGGAAAAAACAATTACCCTGTTGGGAAGTTTCCGCGGAAAAGACGTTTACAGCAAAATCATTTCGCTGAAAAAAGGAATGAATTCTTTAAAAATTTCAGAAAAGGATTTCCCTACAGGAATCTGCAGGTTCACCGTTCTGGAAAACAGTATGCCGATTGCAGAAAGGATTGTTTTCGCTAATAAAGTAAACCAGCTGAATATAAAAGTTACCCCTGTAAAGCAACATTATCTGCCGAGGGAAAAAGTGATGCTGAATATTGAAACTACCGATGAAAATAATAAACCTGTTCCCGCTAATCTTGGAATAAGTGTAGTAGATGATAAGCTATGGACTTATGCCGATGATAAGCAGAATCATATTATTTCCTGGCTTTTGATGGACTCTGAGCTCAAAGGGAAAATTGAAAAACCTCAGTTTTATTTCGATAAAAAAGAAGAAAAAGCAGATAAAAGCTTAGATCTTGTGATGCTGACAAACGGTTACAGATATTTTGAGCCTATTCCGGAAATTGTGAAGAGCAATAAATACAAATACCTTCCTGAAAAGAAAAACACAATCTATGGCGTGGTAGAAGATGAAAACAAAAAGCCGGTGAAAGCAGATGTTTTTCTTTTGGATACCTATAACAAAAAGATTCTCAAGCAGGCCGTTGCAGAAAATGGAAAGTTCTATTTTTCAGATTTAAATGCAAATAATTCTTATAAAATTATTGCAAAGTCTTTTCAGCCAAAACATCAGCTGAAAATCAGAATTCTGTCTTATAATCTGGATATTAATCCTTTAGTAAAGCAGAAACTTACCCATATAGATGTAGAAGAAATTGTAAAGGAAGCTGAAAGAAAAGAAGAAATAAAAAAAGAAAACAGAAACAATACCAGTCAGTTAAATCACCCGGGAAGATCAAAAACTGATACTATCAGTAGAAATAAGAGTATTGAAGAAGTAATTGTTGTGGGGTACGGTGTAAAGAAAGATCAATTAACGGTTGCTTCTACCACAGTATCTTCTTCTATGGAAATGCAGAATGCCAGTGTAACTTCTCTGTTGAGTGGAAAAGTTGCCGGATTGGTGGTCACAAGTGCCGGGCAGCCGGGAGCGGGAGAACAGATCAATATCAGAGGAACGGCCTCTATTACCAATAAGAACCCGCTATTCATTGTGGATGGTATTCCTGTCGAAAACTTTAATACGACGATCAATCCAAATGATATTAACAGTATTACCGTTTTGAAAGATGCTGCTGCTACCGCTGTTTACGGAAGCAGAGCTGTGAATGGAGTAGTGATCGTCAACTCATCCAAAAATAGAAAATCAGAAATAAGTTTTGATATTACTCCGAAATCTTACCTCGCCATACAAACTTTGCCTTATGGAAATCTTATTTCATATGCAGGGGCAAGAGAATTTGTTTATCCTGAATATAAATCCACCAATACCTCTTACCGTTTTGATTACAGAGAAGCGCTTTACTGGAATCCGGTAGTAGAAACGGATAAAAATGGGAAGGCAAAAGTGGAGTTTTATAATTCAGATGCCAATTCCACTTTCAGAATTATGACAGAAGGAATTTCTGCTTCAGGACTTGTGGGAAGGGATGAAACTACGTACGCTGCGCAGAGTCTTATTTCTATTGATGCTAAAATTCCTCAGTATCTGACGAGAACAGATCAGATAACAATTCCTGTGGTGATTAAAAATAATTCTCCTGAAACGCGCAAAATGACCATGGATGTAATTGTTCCGAACCATGTAAAACTTATCAGTTCTGATAGTCTTATCACTTTAAAGCCATTGGAATCAGGAAGATTATTTGTAAGAATACAGACCGATGAGATAGTGAATTCCAATATCCAGTTGACCATCAAATCAGGAGATTTCAGAGAGACAATGATTCTTCCGTTTAAAGTAGAAGAAAAAGGATTTCTCCATCAGTTTTCCATCATTAATAATAAAACAGAAGATCTCAAAATCAATATTCCTGAGTATATCAATGGAAGCCTGTATTCATCCTATTATCTATTTGAAAGTACAGCGCTGAAGATGTTTGGAGATATAGAACAGCTGAAAAAAGAACCTTATGGATGTTTTGAACAGCTTTCTTCTACTGTGTATCCTAACATTTTTATCCTTGATTATTTAAAATCAAATAAAAAAATAGACACCGCAACTGAAAATCTGGTGATAAAAAACCTGAAAAAAGGCTTCCAGAAGCTGCTGAGTTATAAAAATAAAGACGGAGGTTTCGGATATTTCAGCTCCGCAGAATCAGATGTCGCCCTTTCAGCATTTGCGTTATTGGAATTTATGGAATTGAAGAAGTACGTGAATCCGGATGCTAAGCTCATCCAGGGACTTTCCTCATTTATTTTGTCGAAAAAGAATGCAAACGGATTATTCGAAGTAAGAAAACCCTATGAGTCCCAAAAAGATTTTTCTGAATTTTCCTGGTCGAGAAATATGTATGTAGTATATGCTTTATCCAAACTTGGATTTAAAAATGACATTGAAGATTCCTTTCAGGTAACACTCAAAAGAGCTTTAGCTACAAAAGATTCTTATCAGTTGGCTTTACTTGCTAATGCGGCAGCACATCTTGGGAAACAAAAAGAATATGACGATCTGATAAACATTCTGGACAAACAATATGAAACAAAGAAGGTAAAATCTGAAGTTACTTTTACAGGTTCATGGGGAATGTCTGCAGATGCAGAAACACTTTCGTTATATATAATGGCGCTTCAGAAAGATGAGAAACTCAATCAGTTGAAAATTGCTGAAGCAGTTGATCAGCTTATTGGTTTGAATGGCTATTTCGGATTCGGATCTACACAAGCCACAACACTGGCAATCCAGGTATTATCTGATTTTTTCTCTAAAAATGATAAGCTGTATAGATCTGAAAAGCCGGTGATCACCATTAATAAAGCACAAACCTTACCTATGATAAGTACTTCATCAGCATTTAAAGCCGGAGAAAATACGATTAATATTCATTATCCAAATAAAAATGGACTGCCTTATAAGCTGGAATATCAATATTATACGCTTCAGGCTCCGGAAAGCAAGGATATTCCACTTACCATGGAGACCAACTTAAAATCCGGAATGTCAAAAATAGGGGAGATTAAGAGAATGACCATTACTGTAAAAAATAAAATAAACGGTGAGCTGCCGATGACCATAGCCAAAATTGGTATACCAGCAGGACTGACGCTGCAAAATGCTTTACTGAAGGATATGGTTGATAAAAAACAGGTTTCTTACTATGAGATTTTTGACAATTATCTGGTTTTATACTGGGAACATTTCAATGCTGAGGAAACAAAGACTATTAATCTTGATCTCAAAGTAGAATTTGCCGGAACGTATACAGGGAAATCTAGCAATGTATATCTGTATTATATGCCGGAAGCAAAATATTGGAATCAAGGAATTACAACCAGTATTGAACCTTAATTTTTATCAACTGAAACAGGCATCTATTGATCCTTGTCAAGGTTTTAAACCTTGACAAGGATCATAAAAAATCTTTCTAAAAGAAATAACCTTTTAAAATTAATTTTCAAAAATTATTGAAAATTCAAAAAATATAATTATATTTGTTACAGAAATTAAAAAAGGAAACAAGATGCAACTTTCAGAAGCAAAAGAAAAATACATTCAAACCTGGGGAACCTTTGCTACCAATTGGGGAATCAACCGTACGATGGCACAGGTGCATGCATTGCTTCTGGCGAGCGGAAAACCTCTTTCTACGGATGAAGTCATGGAACAGCTGGAGATTTCAAGAGGAAATGCTAATATGAATTTACGTGCTCTGATAGACTGGGGCATCGTGAAAAAAGAATTTGTAAAAGGCGACCGCAAAGAGTATTTCGTAGCAGAAAAAGATGTATGGTATCTGTTCAAACAAATTACCAAAGAAAGAAGAAAAAGAGAGATTGAACCTGTCATTTCCTTTCTTGAAGAATTAAAAAATATTGAGGATAGAGACTCCGAAGAAGCTCAGGAATTTATCAAGCTGATGAACGATTTCAGCTCTGTCACCGGAAAAATCAACAATATCATGGATCTGGCGATAAAAAGTGATGACCACTGGCTGGTAGGGAAGATTACCAATCTGTTGAAATAAATTTTCAAAAAATGAGAAATCTTTTGTTACTATGTCTTTTAACTCTGATGATGAGCTGTCAGAAAAATGTAATGGCAAATTTCGATATTCATATAGAAAACTCTGATAAATATGATAATGGACGTCACGATTTGTACAAAATTGAAATCTATAAGGATGAGAAGATTTTCAAAATTCTAGAACCTGAAGGGTATGCTCTTTTCTTAAATTCCAATATAAAATTTGACAGTTTAAAAGAAGGAAAGTATTCATTTGTTTATGAAAATCTTTTTGGAGAAACCATAAAAAAAGAAATAAAAGTTGATGAATCTAAAACATACAGAGTTAGTATTAATCCTGATTATTTATTAAAAAGAAATAAAAAAGCTGTTTTTGAAAATCTAAAAGACTCGGAAGCAAAATTGGTATTTCAATCAAGAGGATGTTTTCATCAGGGTAAAGATTCAATAATCATCATTAATAAGGGAAAGAATTACTTTCTCCGCCTGAAAAATGGTAGTTTGAAAATTTTAGATAAAGAAGCATGGGCGTATTTGGTAAAAACGGAAAATATAATAAGAGAAATTCCTAAAGATGGAGAGTGTACCACAAGAGATGAATATATTTTCTGTCATAAAGGAAAATCAGATACCATTAATGACACTACCTGTAGATTTTCTACCTGGTATACACTGAAAGACTATTTAAAAAAGAATAAGCTACAATAAAATAAAACTGGATGAAAATCCTTTTTTATTTCAATCTAATTTTCAAAAATTACTGAAAATATAAAATTAATAATAATTATGAAAAATTTAATCATTCACTTATTCCTGATAATTTATTTCAGACGAAAAAGATCACTTTAAAACCATTGCTGCCATGAAAACATTTGCAAAATATGATTATTACATTCAGTTATTCTTTATAATAATTGGGCCTCAGGCTTTTATATTTGGTGGTTTGTCTGGATTTGTTCTGTTTTATTTTATAGTAGGAATTCCTCAATTGGTAAGTTTCCTGATCAAACTGTTTTTCAAAACAAAAAAGTCAGCATTGTATATCGCGTATGGAATTGTAATAGTACCGGTCTGGATTATTGTAACCATCTTGTTTACAGAGAAACACATCAATGATTTTTTTGGATATGTTTTAATGGCTGCTCTTTTATATAGCCCTGTGATGGCAGCGGCGTATGTCTATGACTGTTACACTACTTATGAACCTTATAAATCACAATTATGAAAACGCTCAAAAACCACACATTAATCTACGACGATGAATGTCCTATGTGTAATCTCTACTCCAAAGGTTTTACAAAATGCGGAATGCTGGATGAAAAGGGAAGAGAAGCCTTTACAGAAATCACATTGAGAAATAAAAGTCTGATAGATTTCAACCGTGCAAAAAATGAGATTGCATTGGTAGATCATAACAGAAACCAAGTTGTATATGGATTAGACAGTCTGCTTCTCATCATTGGAAACTCTTTTCCGTTGTTGGAGAAAATAGCAAGAAAGAAGCCTCTGTATTGGCTTTTTAAAAAACTGTATTCCTTCGTCTCTTACAACCGGAAACAGATCATTCCTTCTCAAATAGACGATACAGAGCAATCCTGTGTGCCGGATTTTAACATGAAATACAGAATTGCATACATCGGTTTTGTTGTTATTTTTTCGGCATATATCTTAAGTATATTTTCTGGTAAACTGAACTTGAATTTAGAGAGGAATTTCGTGAGAGAATTTGCCGTTTGCCTTGGTCAGATCCTTTGGCAGACTATCTTTTTAAAAGCTTATCTCAAAGATAAAATCTGGGATTATCTCGGAAATATGATGACTGTTTCTTTAATCGGAACTTTACTGTTAATTCCTGCGCTGATGACCAGTTTTACTCCTGTTTTTTATATGATATATTTTGGAATTGTAGTAGTGATCATGTTTCTGGAACATATCAGAAGGTGCAGAATATTAAAGCTGAATTATCTTCCTACCATTTCCTGGATATTATTTAGAATAACAGCGCTAACAATCATTATTCTGACCACTTTTGGAATTAAAATATAACAAGCTAAAACGTTTTAGAAATGTCAACCATCTATTTAAATACAGTCATCAAAGCAGATATTCACTATGTTTTTGATCTGGCAAGAAATATTGATCTTCATCAACAGTCAACCTCAAAGTCTCATGAAAAAGCCATTGCAGGACGTACTTCTGGATTGATTGAAGAAAACGAAACCGTAACCTGGCGGGCAAAACATCTAGGAGTTTATCAAAATCTCACCACGAAAATTATCAGCATGGAAAAACCGTTTCAGTTTATTGATGTCATGCAGAAAGGAGCCTTCAAATCTATGCGTCACCGACATATTTTTAAATCTGTAAACGGAAATACGTTGATGACAGATATTTTCGAATTTGAATCTCCGCTGGGCATTTTAGGGAAATTATTTAACTCAATTTTTCTTAAAGGATATCTAAGGAAATTTTTACTCAGAAGAAATGAAATGATCAAAACTATTGCAGAATCTTCTGTTCGTGAAGGAATTGCGATTTTTTAACCTTAAAAACAGCGTTATGAACTTTTTAAAAGCAGAATGGCGAAAGCTGGCTATCATCAATTACGAAATCAATCCTGAAGTTTTGCTGCCCTATCTTCCAAAAGGAACAGAACTCGATTTTTATAAAGGCAAATGCTATGTAAGCCTCGTAGGATTCATGTTTTTAAATACCAGACTATTGGGAGTTCCTATCCCTTTTCACCGGAATTTTGAAGAAGTGAATCTAAGGTTTTACGTAAAGAAAAAAGAAAAAGGCATCTGGAAGAGAGGAGTAGTTTTTATCAAAGAGATTGTTCCTAAACCTGCATTAAGTCTGGTCGCCAATTCTATTTATAAAGAAAATTATCATACCATGCCGATGAAAAATCAGATGGAAAAAGGAGAGGATGAACTGCTGATCCGTTATTCATGGAAGGATAAAAACTGGCATTCTATTCAGATTAAGTCTGAAAATACAGCAAAACCAATGGAAGAAAACTCAGAATTTGAATTCATCACAGAACACTATTTTGGCTTTACAAAAAAGGAAAATACAACCTCCGAATACGAAGTATGTCATCCGAAATGGGAATGCTACAGTGTAAAAGAATATGAGTTGGAAGTAGATTTTCAAAAAATATACGGCAATGATTTTGAATGCCTGAACCATCAGAAACCTCTTTCCGTAATGCTTGCCGAAGGCTCAGAAATTGAGGTCAAAACCAAGAAATACATCAGCTGAAAAATGAAGAGATTAAAACATCTTGTTTACTCATAAACATCTGTGAAAATCTGTGTCATCTATGGGCAAAAAACACTATCCGATAATAGCTGCGACAAATTATTTTAAACACAAATATCCCCAATATTTTCACAAATAAACACAAGGAAAATACAACATAATCATCTGTGAAAATCTGCGAAATCTATGGGCAAAAAACACTATCCGATAATAGCTGCGACAAATTATTTTAAACACAAATATCACCAATACTTTCACAAATAAACACAAGGAAAATACAATATAATCATCTGTGAAAATCTGCGAAATCTGTGGGAAAACCTTAAACCTTAAACTCAAAACTTTAAACTTCAAAACAATGAAAATAATCATAGCCGGAGGCACAGGATTTCTCGGTGAAAACTTAGAAAAATACTTTACAGAAAAAGGAAATCAGGTCTGTATTTTTACCCGCAATCCTCAACGTAAAAACGAAATCTATTGGGATGCCCAAACGATAGGTGAATGGAAAAACAGCCTTGAAAAAGCAGATGTTTTGATCAACCTGACAGGGAAATCTGTGGATTGCCGTTATCATGAGAAAAATAAACAGGAGATCTATTCTTCAAGAATCAACAGTACAAGAATACTGCAGGAAGCCGTAGACCAATGTGCTGAAAAACCAAAAATATGGTTGAATGCAAGTTCTGCAACCATTTATGTTCATTCCGAAAACCATCTCAATACAGAAGAAAACGGAATTATCGGAGACGATTTTTCTATGAATATCTGCAAGAGCTGGGAGAAAGAATTTTTTGCAGTTAAAAATGAAGAAATACGAAAAGTTGCCCTTCGTACTTCTATTGTCCTTGGAAATAATGGCGGTGCTTTTCCAAAACTGAAAATGATTACAAAACTGGGGTTAGGTGGAAAACAGGGAAGAGGAAATCAGATGGTAAGCTGGATTCATATTGAAGATTTCTGTAGAGCAGTGGATTGGCTTATTCAGGATCAGAATCTTTCAGGAACAGTGAATATAACCGCTCCGACTCCTCTTTCCAATCAAAACATGATGAAAAAACTGAGACATAAAATGAAAGTTCCTTTTGGGCTCAATGCCCCTGTATGGCAATTGGAAATTGCCTCCCTATTCCTGAATACAGAAACAGAATTATTATTAAAAAGCAGAAACGTTTACCCTGATAAACTTATTAAAAGCGGATTTCAGTTTTCATATCCCACATTTGATGAAGTGATTCTTAATCTCTTGGAATCCTAATGTTTGCGGGTTTCCCAAAGGATAATTAAATTAGCAGAAAACTATTCCTTATGCTGGTTATATCCAAAATAAAACCCTTTTTTCTTTCATCCTTGTTAATAAGTTCAATTGCTTTTTCACAAGCTCATAATGTATCAGAAGGTTATCAGAAGCCCACAGACCCGTTGGTTGTCCAGAATCTGGAGCAATGGCAGGATATGAAATTCGGGTTGTTTATGCATTGGGGAACCTACAGCCAGTGGGGAATTGTTGAAAGCTGGAGCTTATGCCCGGAAGATGAATCATGGACACAGAGAAAACCTGAACATGGAAAATCTTATTATGAATATGTGAAGAATTATGAAAATCTTCAGACAACTTTCAATCCAACTCAGTTCAATCCTCAGAAATGGGCAGATGCTGTAAAAAAAGCAGGAATGAAATATGTGGTTTTCACCACCAAGCATCACGATGGTTTTGCTATGTTTGATACTCAGCAGTCAGATTATAAAATTACTTCTCCCAAAACCCCTTTTTCAAAAAATCCAAAATCTGATGTGACGAAAGAAATTTTCAATACATTCAGAAAAGAAGGCTTTAAAATTGGTGCTTATTTTTCAAAACCAGATTGGCATTCCGATGATTACTGGTGGTCTTATTTTCCGCCCAAGGACAGAAATGTCAATTATGATCCCAAAAAACATCCGGAAAAATGGGAGAACTTTAAAAAATTCACTTTCAATCAACTGAACGAAATTACTTCCAATTACGGTAAAATTGATATTCTCTGGCTGGATGGCGGCTGGGTACGTCCCTTTCATACCATAGATCCAAAAGTGGAATGGCAGCGCACCATCAAAGTAGAACAGGATATCGATATGGATAAAATAGGAACGATGGCAAGAAAAAATCAGCCTGGTATTATTATTGTGGACCGTACGGTTTCCGGGAAATGGGAAAACTATGTCACTCCTGAGCAGGCTGTTCCGGAACACGCGCTTTCCATTCCCTGGGAAAGCTGCATCACCATGGGCGATTCCTTTTCTTACGTTCCCAATGACAACTATAAAAGCTCCCAGAAGATCATTGAAACATTGGTTAAAATCATTTCAAGAGGAGGAAATTACCTTATGAATATTGCACCCGGACCTAACGGAGATTATGATCCGATAGTTTATGAAAGATTACAGGAAATTTCAGGTTGGATGGAAAAAAATCAGTCCGCTGTTTTTGCAACCAGAAGCATTGCGCCTTATCACGACGGAAATTTTTATTATACACAAAGCAAAGATGGAAAAACAGTAAATATTTTTCACTTGGATGAAAAAACAAATTATGAGTCTCCATCAACATTAAGTTTTACAGTTCCGGAAAATTTTAAACCGAAATCTTTGAAAATTTTAGGGTTACCAAACAAAATTCAATGGAAAAAATCAGGGAATTCAATTGAAATTAATTTACCTAAAGAAAGAGCTCAGTTAAAATATTCAACTGTTATTCAAATACTGCAATAGTTGAATTTGTGACTCATTTTTATATTAAAATGACATAGGAAATCGGAGCGTTAAGAGAATAAAGTCTGTGAACGTTAAGAAAATTCTACTGTTTGAGCGCGAGACAATTGTTGAACAGGAAAACTAACATCAAATTCGCGCGAGTTTTAGAATTTTTAGAGAACAGATTTTATTTTTAGCGGAGAGTTCCAGGTCTTGAACTTTTGGTTCTTTTGCTTCAAGGTAAAAGAACAAATTTTAAACTAAATTATTCTTTAGATGTGTTTTAAACTTCGATTTGAAATTTTAGGAATTTTCTTGTTGAGCTCAGTATTTATCTCTGCTCAAAAACCTTTATATAAAGACCCCCAACAACCCATTGAAGCCAGAGTTCAGGATCTGTTGAAGAGAATGACCCCGGAGGAAAAATTCTGGCAGTGTTTTATGATTCCCGGAGATCTGGATAACGTTCCGAAAGGACAATATTCTCATGGAATTTTTGGTTTGCAGGTAAGCGCAGGAAATCAGGGAGGCGGAGCAGCAGGACAACTGCTGCAATACAATGCCAGTGAAAAAGCAGAGATACTTGTGAAAAAGATTAATGCCATTCAGAAATATTTTGTGGAAGAATCACGATTGGGAATTCCAATCATCCCTTTTGATGAAGCTTTACACGGTTTGGTTAGGGAAGGTGCTACGGCTTTTCCTCAGGCTATTGGTCTGGCTGCTACTTTTAATCCGGAATTAATGACCAGGGTTTCAACAGCCATTGCAAA
The DNA here is from genome assembly GCF_003347605.1 of Chryseobacterium sp. KLBC 52. Lineage (GTDB taxonomy): Bacteria > Bacteroidota > Bacteroidia > Flavobacteriales > Weeksellaceae > Chryseobacterium. Next base: position 52,058 of record NZ_QDFZ01000016.1, read on the forward strand.
AGAATCAAAACTCAGAGGAATCCGTCAGATCCTGACTCCTGTAGTCAACCTTGCCAATGATGTACGATGGGGAAGAACAGAAGAAACCTATGGTGAAGATCCGTTTTTGACCTCCGTAATGGGAGTCAGCTTTGTTACTTCGTTTGAAAATAGGGGAATTATTACCACCCCTAAACACTTTTTAGCCAATGTAGGAGAAGGAGGAAGAGATTCATACCCGATTCATTGGAGCAGAAGATATCTTGAAGAAACCCATTTAATACCTTTTCACAATGCTTTTACCCAAGGAAAAAGCCGTTCAGTGATGACTTCCTATAATTTGCTTGATGGAAGACCGTCAACTGCAAACCATTGGCTGTTAACGGAAAAATTGAAAAAAAACTGGGATTTCAAAGGCTTTGTTATCAGTGATGCGAGTGCGGTTGGTGGAGCAAATGTGCTGCATTTTACAGCAAAAGATTATGATGATGCGTCTGCACAGGCAATCAATGCAGGTCTTGATGTGATTTTCCAGACAGAATATAAACATTATCAGCTCTTTATTCCACCGTTTTTGGATGGGAGAATTTCAAAAGAAAGAATAGATGATGCCGTATCAAGAGTATTGAGAGCCAAATTTGAACTTGGATTATTTGAAAACCCTTATGTTTCTGCTAAGGAAATTGGTGAATTAAAAAAACTTAATCACAAACCTTTGGCAGAAAAAGCAGCGGCAGAGTCTTTTGTTTTGCTTCAGAACAATAACCAAACGCTTCCTGTTCCCGCGAATGTTAAAAAGATTCTGGTGGTAGGAACAGATGCTGTGGATGCAAGATTAGGAGGTTACTCAGGGCCTGGAAACAAAAAAGTAAATATCCTGGATGGTCTTAAAAATTATGTGAAAAATACAGACACTGAAGTTATATATTCAAAAGGAATTGATTGGAATGTAAAGGACTTTACTACTATTTCAAGTGAATATTTATCCTCCGAAAACAAAAAAGGATTAAAAGGAAACTATTTTTCCAATACAGATTTAAAAGGCAATCCCGCTTTCGGAAGAGTGGATGAACAACTCAATTTTAAATGGACTTTATATTCTCCTGATCCGGAAAAACTGCAGTCTGACAATTATAGTATTCGATGGACGGGAAAACTGGAAGCTCCCCATTCCGGAAAATATAAAATAGGTTTGCGTGGTAATGATGGCTTCAGATTATACCTGAATGGAAATTTAGTGATTGATCAGTGGGAAAAGCTGAGCTATTCTACCAAAACAGTGGATGTAGATTTTGTACAAGGGAGAAAATATGATATTAAGATCGAATTTCATGAAAATCGTGGCGAAGCCAATCTGGAATTGATCTGGAACTATGATTTGTATGATTATCAAAAAGATTTTAAAGAAGCTTTAGATCTTGCCTCAAAAGCAGACTATATTCTTGTTACGGCCGGAATTCATGAAGGAGAATTTCAGGACAGATCATCACTAAGTTTGCCTGGAAATCAGGAAGCGTTTATTCATGAGGTTTCAAAACTGAAGAAACCTGTAACTGTTGTTCTCATAGGAGGTTCTGCCATAAAAACAACATCCTGGAAAGACAAAGTAGGAGCAATCCTGGATATTTGGTATCCGGGAGAAGAAGGCGGAAATGCTGTGGCAAAAACACTTTTCGGGGCAGAGAATCCATCAGGTAAGCTGCCTGTTACTTTTCCGGTTCAGGAAGGTCAGCTGCCTTTAACTTATAATCATCACCCAACAGGAAGAGGAAATGATTATCATGATCTGAGTGGAGAACCCTTATATCCGTTTGGCTTCGGGCTCAGTTATACCTCTTTTGAAATTTCTGAGCTGCAATTGGATAAAACCCAGTATTCAGAAAATGAAACCATTGTGGCTAAAGTCAAGGTGAAAAATACAGGTTCAAAAACAGGAAGTGAAGTCGTTCAGTTGTATATAAAAGATGTATTGGCGTCAGTTTCAAGACCAATTATTGAGCTCAAAGGATTTCAGAAAATCGAATTACAACCCGGAGAATCAAAAACAGTCACCATAGAAGTTCCGGTAAAACAATTGCAGTTTTTAAATGAAAATATGGAATGGATTGTAGAAAAAGGAACGTACAGAATTATGATCGGTAATTCCTCCACGAGTCTTCCTTTAAAACAAAATATCGAGATTTTATAGAAATTAAAAAAGAGCAGATTTTTCTGCTCTTTTTACGTATATGGTTTTGAATATATTTAGTATTTTCTCGCCAATAGGACGTTCAAGAGGAATGTTCCTGCCCAGTTACTGTTATTGGTAGTGACGCCATTGGTGCCAATAAAGTCTACACGGGCAACAGATACAGTAAGCCTGGTTTTACCGCCAGTACCATTATTGGCCAGACTTACAAAAGAGGCTGTAAACACATCCGGGAAACTTGAGTTGTTTCCTGCAGTAAGAATAGGATACATATTGGTAACATTGAAAGGAGTACCCTGATATTCATAAACAAGGGTCATTCTGCTGGCATTGGAGTAGGAAGCAGTCTGGGCTCTGTCCACAGAGGTTTTGCTCACAATCCACCACCTGTCTGTTGCAGCACCTGAATCGTAACCTGCATTAGCATGAGCGGTCCAGTCAGCAAGGGCCGCTGTTCCAAGTGCATGAGGAGGAATGAAAAGCTGTGTACCATAAATCTCAACATTACTTGGTTTGGGAAGCACTGTAAAAGATAAATCCCAGGTTCCTCCGGAAGTATTGCTGTTGTTTACAACTTCAGCATACGCTCCTGTAGGAATTACAAATGAAGCAACCGGGGTATTGTCAATTCTCAAAGTATTTCCACTCGAAGCCTGCAACGTGATAGCATTGGGAGAAATGTTTTTAATCTTATAAATTCTTCCTGTAAAACTGGTGGTCCCTGTTCCTATAACGGGAAGAGTAAAGGTGGCATCCGCCGTTCCGTTATAGGTAATATAATGGTCAGTAGACAGAATATTGTACGTTGTAGCAGTAATCTGAGTATAACCAGCCCTTAAAGAACCGTTCACAGCAAGTGTACTGTTAGGTGTTGTTGTATTAATACCTACTTGTGCAGTTAGGGGAACGACTGCAAATAAAAAGATCGAAATGTATTTTTTCATATTGTATAAATTTGGATTTAAACAAAAATATAAAAAAATAACTAAAAGTCACCGAATGATGAATATTTTAAACCAAATCGCTTTCTGGTGAGAAGGGTTGTTTTTTTAAGGATTAAATCAATCGGCAGGGAACCTCCAGATCTTCGGTAAGATAATAGCTGGAACAGAGCCGGTGGTAGCCATCTGCAATGATCAGTTCATTTTGCCCTCTAACCAGTAATAATGGGGAAAGCTTTTTATTTTTTTCCACCTTTTTAAGGTTTTCTTTCACATGGATATTCGTCTCCGGCAGAAGGGTGAGTTTACTGGCTCTTAAAATGTCTTTCGACTTCTTTATAATTGTAGGAGCTGCCTTTAATTGTTCGACCATTTTTTTTGCTTCCTCAGATTGGAAAAGGAGTTCAAGATAATCCTGAGCAGCAGGAAAATCATGATCTTCAGGCTCTTTCAGCCAGATATTGTCTTTGGTCATATGATTTTTTTTCACTGATGTCTTCATAAGTGCTTATTTAAAAGATGAATAAATGTATGAAAAATAGATCACCACTCCATAAACAACTATCCATGTATTTTGCATTTTGCTTTTTGAAAAAATATTGGTACGATATATGCAAGATTTATCATGAACCGGAATGAATTTCATTAAATGATATTGAATTAATTGAAACCATTCAAAAATATGAACATTATGAAAAAGTTATTAATTTCAACAGTATTGTTATTAGGTTTGTCCATGAATGTTTCAGCACAGAAACATCCACCTACACCACCGCATCCTTCAAAAAGTGAGCTGGTAAATATTAAAATGCAGGAGCTTACCAAAAAATACAATCTTGAGAAAAAGCTTATCCTTAATCATCCTCTTGCTACCAAACAGATGAAGAGGGATCAGATGAAAGCCTTAAATCAAAGATATGCAACTGAAAAACGATTACTTAGAGAGGCAAAATAGTACAGTATTTTTGCAATTAATAAAATGGGGAAAACCTTTTTTTATACTTTAAGTTTTAATAAGTTTTCAACGGAATATGAAATTTATTGAAAGAGAATACGTTTGTGTTCTCTTTCTTTATTTAAAATGGAATAAAATGCCTTTGTTGATGCATTTTAAGATCAGTTTGAAGAATCATAAAACATCCAATATTTTTCCTTAAATTCGCATAAAAATTTTTAAAGTAATGAATTACGATATTATTGTCATTGGAAGTGGTCCTGGTGGATATGTTACTGCAATCAGAGCAGCGCAATTAGGTTTCAAAACCGCAATTATCGAGAAAGAAAATTTAGGAGGAATCTGCCTTAACTGGGGATGTATTCCAACTAAAGCTTTATTGAAATCTGCTCAGGTTTTTCATTATATCAACCATGCTGAAGATTATGGTCTGAATAAAGTGGAGGCAAGCTTTGAATTCCCGAATGTGATTCAGAGAAGCCGTGGTGTTGCCAGCAAAATGAGCAAAGGAATCGAATTCTTGATGAAAAAGAATAAGATCGACGTAATTCTTGGTACTGCAAAAGTACAGAAAGGTAAAAAAGTTTCTGTTACCGATAAAGAAGGAAAAGTAACCGAATATACAGGTACTCACATTATTATCGCTACAGGAGCCCGTTCAAGAGAATTACCGAACTTACCGCAGGATGGTAAAAAAGTAATTGGATACAGACAGGCATTATCTCTTCCTGAGCAGCCGAAATCTATGATCGTTGTAGGTTCCGGAGCTATCGGGGTAGAATTTGCTGATTTCTATAACACAATGGGAACTAAAGTAACTGTTGTTGAGTTCATGCCAAACATTGTGCCTGTAGAAGACGAAGAAATCTCTAAACACTTAGAGAAATCTCTTAAAAAGACAGGAATTGAGATCATGACAAACGCTTCTGTAGAAAGTGTTGATACAAGCGGAGAAGGAGTAAAAGCTACTGTGAAAACAGCAAACGGAAACATTACCCTTGAAGCTGATATCTTATTATCTGCTGTAGGTATTGCTGCTAATATCGAGAACATCGGATTGGAAGAAGTAGGAATCCAGACAGACAAAGGAAGAGTATTGGTAAACGAATGGTACGAAACGTCAGTACCTGGTTACTATGCGATCGGTGATATCATCCCGACTCAGGCATTGGCACACGTTGCTTCTGCAGAAGGAATCACTTGTGTTGAAAAGATCAAAGGAATGCACGTTGAGAAAATCGACTATGGCAATATCCCTGGATGTACTTACTGCCACCCTGAAGTAGCATCTGTAGGTCTTACTGAAAAACAGGCTAAAGAAAAAGGATACGAAATCAAAGTTGGTAAATTCCCTCTTTCTGCAAGTGGTAAAGCTACTGCAAACGGAAATACGGATGGATTTATCAAAGTGATTTTTGATGCTAAATATGGTGAGTGGTTAGGATGCCACATGATCGGTGAAGGAGTAACTGATATGGTTGCTGAAGCTGTTGTAGCCAGAAAACTAGAGACTACAGGTCACGAGATCATCAAGTCTATCCACCCGCACCCAACAGTTTCTGAAGCTATTATGGAAGCTGCTGCTGCTGCTTATGGTGAAGTGATTCACATCTAATCTGAAATACAGAAAAATATATCATAAAAGCCTGGAGAAATCCAGGCTTTTTTTGTTGATGCTGCAAAGAAATAGAGGTAAAGTAAACCTAACAGGTTTCAAAAACCTGTTAGGTTTGATACTAATACATCTTTATTAAGTAATAACCACATCGAAGAATAGAGGTATTTCTATTTTTAGATTAAATTTTTGACCCATTATTATAGATTTTATTAAAATAATTTTAAAATCAACATATTTATAAAAATTAACTTAATTATATCAGGCTGTTTTCTTACATTTATTCAATGAATTTTGAGAGAGTAGGACTTGTTTTATCAGGAGGCGGTACCAAAGGAATCGCTCATGCAGGAGTATTAAAATTCTTACAGGAAAAAAATATTGAAGTAGATATCCTTTCCTGCTGCAGTGCAGGTTCTATTGTAGGATGCCTTCATGCAATAGGAAAAACCCCTGAGGAAATCCTGGAATTTTTCAATTCCGTCTATTTTTTCAACTGGAAACACTTTACATTCAATCAGCCGGGTTTGGTTTCTTCAGTAATCTTCAGAAACTATCTGAAACCTATTTTCCATGAAATGAAATTGGGAGATCTTGATATCGAGGTGAAAATTGTAGCTACAGAACTTGTTGCGGGAAGCCAGAAGATTTTTGATAAAGACTTTGAGATTGTTGATGCCATTATTGCTTCATGCTCTATTCCCGGAATAACGACACCTTACATCATTGGTGATGAAATGTATTGTGATGGAGGAGTATTGAATAACTTCCCGGCAGATATCATCAGGGAAGACTGTGATAAGCTGATTGGCGTATTTGTATCCCCGCCCAACGAAGCAAAGATCAAGGATCTGAATTCCATTAAGGCTATCGTTTCCCGTTCTTACGACCTTCTGTCCTACAGGATCGAAAAAATAAAATTTGATTACTGTGACTGGTTTATTTCGTCCCAAAAATTATCTTCCTACGGAACTTTTGAACGCAGGAAAGACAGATTGGAAGAGATTTTCAATATCGGTTACAAAGCCGCCAAAGAAAGCTACGAAGAAAGTACCTTTTTCACAGAATTAAGACAATCCGGAACATAAAAAAATCCTGTATCAATTGAATACAGGATTTTATTTTATAAAAGCGGAAAAACGGTTTTGAGTTCTTAAAGAGAAGATAACAACTTCCAGCTTCTCACCTCCATCTTCCAGCTTAATTCTTCACTACATATCCGTCCTGGCGAACAATTTCACGGTCATTCGCATCATTTACAACCAATGTATAAGGTGCTTTTTTCGGAGAATCCGTAAGGTAATTTCTCCAGATCTGATAGCTGTGTCCCTCATTATTGAAGTTGATGTAATAGTTACCTCCTGTACCATCAGGAATCAGTTCACCATCACTGATGATCATGCTTGGTTTTGCCGTAATCTTTGTGTTGGCATTCCACGACTGGTAAAGGTACTTGCCATTCGGTTGTTTGTCGATTCTGATCTTGAACTTTTTGGTTTTGATAATAACAGTCTTCGGTACCTGCTGAAGGGGAGAAGAAGTAATAAAACCGTCTGTTTTAGGAGCCGGAACTTCTTTGGCATAAACGAAAGAAAACTGAGCTAAGCAGAAAGCTCCTAATAAAATATGCTTTATCATATTGAGTGGTTATTGGTTAACATTTTAGATTCTATCAAATATAAAGCCATTTTTAATTTAGAATATAAATATATAGTGCTGAAAATTAGATTTTTACAACTGCCGGACGCGTGTTTTTAGAAAATAATAATACTGATTTTCAATTTGTTATTGTTGTATTGGTGAAATATTGTCAGTTTCTAAAACAACTGATTACTTTTCTTATGTACATTTGTACCATCAAAGGATCTCGTTCCTTTATTATCAAAATGAAACTAATTAACTTTAAGTTTTTTCTATTAAAAGTATCAGAAATCATCTTCACGATTTTTAATACATCTCCTCCTGTAATTTCTTAATTTTTTCAAAAGAATTATCACATAATTCGTACTCTGTTTTTTCGTATTCTGAAGAATCAGAGCGCAATCCCTGTTTTAAAATTTAATTAAAAAACAAAACAAACTATGGAATTAGATTTTCATGGCTGGATGATTCCGGCCGTAATGGCGCTTTTGTGCGTACTTTTTTACAAATTCATCTTAAGAATTTTCTTTGGATTGATCATTGTTCCTCAGGACAAAATTGGTTTGGTGACCAAAAAATTTGTATTGGTAGGAAAACAGGAACTTCCGGAAGGTAGAATTATTGCCACCAACGGAGAAGCAGGTTTTCAGGCTCAGACATTGGCTCCGGGAGTGTATTTTGGAAAATGGATCTGGCAGTATTCTATCGATTTTCAACCATTTACAGTGATTCCGACCGGTAAAATAGGGCTACTGCTGGCAAAGGATGGGATTGAACTGGAAACAGGAAGGATTCTAGCCAGAAAAGTAGACTGTGATTCTTTTCAGGATGCTGAAGCGTTTTTAAAAAACGGTGGAAGAAAAGGCCGCCAGACTGCAATTATTGCACCGGGATCTTACAGGATCAATACCCTGCTGTTTGAAATAGAATTAACGGAGATGACTCAAATTCCTGACAATGCAGTCGGAATTATCACAACAATGGAAGGAAGTCCTTTGGAAGAAAGTCAGATTGCCGGTAAAATTATCAATGATCATAATAAGTTCCAGGATGTAGATACTTTTTTAAATAACGGAGGATATAAAGGCCTTCAGGAGCAGGTTATCCTGGCTGGTTCGTATTTTCTGAATCCCTGGTTTACAAAAGTGGAAATGGTAAAAATGACGGAAATTCCGATTGGCCATGTTGGGGTAATCATCAGCTATGTAGGTGAAGAAGGAAAAGACCTCAGCGGAGTTGATTTTAAACATGGAAATATCGTTGAGAAAGGTCATAAAGGCGTTTGGGCAGAACCTATTGGCCCTGGAAAATATCCTATTAATCCTTATATTATGAAGGTTGAGCTTGTTCCTACTACCAACTTGGTATTGAACTGGGCGTATGAAAGAAGCGAATCTCACCAACTCGATAAAAATCTTTCAACGATTACCGTACGAAGTAAAGACGGTTTCCCTTTCAATCTTGATGTTTCCCAGATCATTCATATTCCAACTTATGAAGCTCCAAAAGTAATTGCCCGTTTCGGGAATATGATCAATCTTGTGAGCCAGGTTTTAGAGCCAACGATTGGGAATTATTTCAGAAACTCAGCTCAGGACAGTGATGTGATTGCTTTTTTAGGAACCCGAAAAGAAAGACAGCAATCTGCAAAAGACCACATCAGCAGTGTCTTGGAACAATATAATGTCAACGCTGTCGATACTTTGATAGGAGCTATTGTTCCACCAGAAAGTTTAATGAAAACTCTGACAGACAGAAAACTGGCGGAAGAGCAGAAGATTACTTATGAAACCGAAATGCTGGCTCAGGAAACCCGTCAGGCACTGGAAAAAGAAACGGCTGTTGCGGATATGCAGAAAGAAATTGTAAAAGCAGATCAAGGGGTTGTGATAGCGGAAAGAATTGCAGATGCATCGGTGAAAAAAGCAACCGGAGATGCGAATTCTGTAAGACTACAAGCAAATGCAGAAGGAGACCGATTGAAACTGCTGGCAACCGGAGAAGCAGAGAAAACAAGACTTCTCGCAAAAGCCGAAGCAGAAAAAATAGAGTTGCTGGCTAAGGCAAGTGCTGAGCAGATTTCATTGACGGGTAATGCGGAAGCAGAAAAAATTCTGGCCATCGGTAAATCTAATGCAGAATCTTACAAACTGTCTGTAGAAGCAATGGGCGGTAATAATTTCACTCAATTAAAAATCATGGAAAATATTGCGAGTCAGAATGTAAGAATAATGCCTGAAGTATTAATCGGAGGAAGCGGAGATTCTGCGAATGGAGGAATCAGTGGACTTTTAGGACTTCAGCTCTTGGAACAGGTTCAGAAGAAAGGTATTGATACCGTTGCTGCTACTGGAGAAAAACCAGATAACAATTCTTAACCCAATTGACAAATAACGTAAACTTAATTCAAATTTAGAATTTTTAAAATGATTTATATCGTTCAGCTCATTATAGCACTACTGATTATTAGTTTTTTTGTTTTCTCCATTATTGAAATCTATTGTGAAATGGCGAAAAAAAGTTCAAAGGCATTTTTTGGTATGCTTGTTAGCTTGATTTTATTTTTTTTAATGATTACAGTACGCAATCATTGGGTTAAAAATGAACTTGTAGAAAATATAGAAACTTCAAAAATAGAACAGAGTAATTCATCTTTTTCAAAAAAAGAATTGTCCAATATTCATATTGTAAGTGAGAAAATGAGAGTTGCTGATAAGGATATTTATATTGTGCTTATGCCTCAAAAAGATACGCTTTATATGAATCAGGATTTGAATAATAAAAATAAATTCTGGATCCACTACAAAAAATATGAGATTTTGAAAATTACAGCACCTGTAGGATACATCATTAAAAATTAAAAAATCGCCCGAAAATATTTTCGGGCGATTTCATATTCTTTATGCTGTATAACTTGCAAAAGCATCTTCCAGGCTTTCAAATTTACCTTTAAACTCATCAATAGGGCAGTCCTGAAGAATATTTCCTTTATGGATCAGAATGACTCTTGAGCAAAGCGCTTCCACTTCCTGCATGATGTGGGTAGAAAGTAAAACCGTCTTTTGCTGTCCGATTTCTTTTACTACATTACGGATTTCAATGATTTGATTAGGATCCAGACCGTTGGTAGGTTCATCCAGAATCAGTAAATCCGGCTGATGAATAATGGCCTGCGCAAGCCCTACACGTTGTTTGTATCCTTTAGACAGCTGTCCGATTTTTTTAGATTTTTCGGGAGTAATTCCTACCAGTTCGATCACTTCATCTACTCTGGATTCAGAAATCTTGTGGATGTTGGCCACAAACTGAAGGTATTCTTTCACATACATCTCCAGATAAAGCGGATTATTTTCCGGAAGAAAACCGATTTTCTTTTTGCTTTCGATCTCATGATCTGAGATATTCATTCCATTAAAAATAATTTCTCCCTGATCAATTTTCAGTGCACCGACAATAGATTTCATCAGGGTAGATTTTCCGGCACCGTTTGGACCAAGAAGACCAATGATTTCATTTTTATCAATAGAAATGTTGATGTTGTCAAGAGCAGTCTGTTCACCAAATTTTTTGGTTAAATTGATTATCTGAAGTGGCATAAGTTGTACGATCTTTCTGCAAAAATAAAATAAAAAAACTCATCCGATAGAATGAGTTCGCAATATTTATAAAATATAATTATTTTCTTGATTTTTTCTTGGCTCCTCCAGATGCAGGAGCTGCAGTGGATGCTGTATTGGTAGCTCCTTTTACTGCCGCAGGATTTATGCTGGAAGGTTTGTCATACATCGCGTACTTTCCATTGGTTCTTCCAAAAATTTTATCCACCTGTTTTTGAGTTAAAAACTGTGATTTTCCAATGTATTTCCGGTTTTTATTGATCACCTGGATAAACTGCATGGTTTGCTGCCCGTAGTTTTTTTCATAATGAAGCTCTATGATATCATTAGGCAGTTCCAATACAACATTTTCTTCCGGAGTGGAAATAAAACCATCCATAATCAGTTTATATAATCCTGCCACATCACCATTAAGATTCTGGAATGAAAAAGAGCGGATTGTATTCAGGTTGCTGGTGTTCAGATCCTGGTAGTTAACTGTAAATTTATCTTCCTTTTTATAGAGACCAACGGAATTATCTTTACCAATTTCCACCAAACTTTCATTTTTCAACACTTTGATCTGTGAGAAAACTGAAATACCGAACATACATGTAATAAGTAGAATTATTTTTCTCATGGAATGAATTTTAATGTTTTATAACTTGGTGCACATAAATTTACTTATAAAAAAGCTAAAAAGCAATTTTAATTCGTTAAAGCAAAAGTAACACTTTTTTTTAATATTTATTAGTAAGCTTCTTGTGATGCTATGGATTTCATGGTTTATATAAGGGGTTGTTAATCATTGCTTTGATCCTGCTTTCTAAACGGGCTGGCATTTTTGTGTAGATCAGTTTTATAATTTCAGATATCGTGTAAGGTGTTGAAAAACAGATTGAAAATTACGCAGGTGTGATAAAATTAAAAATTTATTAAAAATAAATGTTAAAAATGGGCTTTGGTGAATTAAGATAAAAAAATTATAACAGTTTGTTTTTGGAAAGAGCGGCTATAAAGAGATCGAACTCGTGTTTATAACTCCTTCCAACAGGAATCTGATATTTGTTGATAACCAATTCATTATTATTAAAAGCGGTAACAAAAGAACTATTAATGATAAATGATCTGTGGATTCTGATGAAACCTCTATCAGAAAGAATGATCTCTAACTCTGTGATTTTACTTTTTGCAGTGAAGCTTTCGTAGGTAAGTACCACTTTGATATCATTTCCCTGGCTTTCAAAATATACGATTTCCGAAAGAGAAATCTTGCGTTGCATTCCCTCCGTTTTGATGATGATGAAATCCTCTGTATTGCCGGCAGTGCTTCTTAATATACGTTCTACGGCTTTGAAAAAGCGCTCAAAGGTAATGGGCTTCAGAAGATAATCTACCGCTTCCAATTCAAAGCCTTCAACCGCAAAATCCCGGTAGGCTGTGGTGAAAATTGTTTTGGGTTTTTGTGGCAGCGATTTCAGAAAATCAATTCCATTGAGATGGGGCATCTGAATATCCAGAAACATGAGGTCGACCGATTGTTTTTGCAGTATTTTATAAGCCTCTATCGCGTTTTGGGCTTTCCCGGTAAGCCTGAGATCGTCAATTTTTGAGATATGATTTTCCAGTAATGATGCAGCTAAAGGTTCGTCATCTACAATAATACAGTTAATCATAATGGGAAGGTGTTGTTATTTCTACTTTAAAAATATTGTTTTCTTTTGAGATCCGAAAGGTGAAATTTTCCTGATAATGATATTGAAGCTGCTTTTGTATGTTCTGGAGTCCAATTCCTTTTTCATGATTTGTGGGGTGATCTGAAAAGGTATTTTCAATGGTAAAAACAGAATGCTGCTGATTCGTTTTGATCTCAATTTTTATTTCTGTGGTCTCCGAACTTTTTCCGGCACCGTGCTTAAAAGCATTTTCTACCAGAGTAAGATACAGCAGTGGCGGAATGGTATTGGGAGAAGGGATGGTAATATATTTTTGAATTTTTAACCTTTCCTCATGATATCTGAGGCTTTCCAAAGCAATATATTGATCTATAATATCCAGTTCATCAGAAACCTGCACCCATTTCTTCTGACCTTTGTATAAAATATAATCCAGAATATCAGACAGCTGGCTGATGGATTGGGAGGTTTTATCGGAATGGCTGATGGACAGCGAATAAATATTATTCAAAGTATTAAAGAGAAAATGGGGGTTGAGCTGAGATTTGAGAGATTGAAGTTCCAGCTCGGTCTTTTCCTTCTGCAGTTTGATCGTACGTTCTTTTTCATCCTTATACCGTATGATAAACATAATTGAGATGAAGATAAAGGCAGCGCTGATAATCGGAAAAGTATAATGAAGCAGCAGGTAAGGAATATCTGTGAAAATTTCAAAAGGAGTGTCTTTCATCTCATTGATGAATAGAGGTTCTGCAACATAAACGATAAAAAAACGGTTGATGACAGAAATAATATAAAGGCTAAGGAGAATAGACAGTATTAATTCAATATACTTTTTTTGATCAAAAAAATGACGAATCAGAACAAAATAAATAAAATTGGCTCCCGCAATCTGGAAAATCCAGTGGCAGAAATTATAAATAATCAACTCATGGGAAGCCTCACCATCATACTCTCCATACATTCTTACCGTTCCGAATAAAAATAAAGCCGTCCAGAAGAGCAGCTGGAAGTATAGATTTTGTCTGATCTGAATTTCTGACGGAGTTTTCATCATCTTCAAAAATATAAAATCTTAAACAACCTCAGGAAAATGTTGTACCAATGACATTAAAATAATGACATACAACATTATTCACGATTTAAACTGCATATTTTGTCTTTGATCATGAATAGACTGCTGTTCGGATATTACTTCGGAAATCAGTCCTGAATTCATCCACATTTGCATAAAAAAATAATGAAGGAATATTCAGAAAGGTTTTACGGATTGGATCATCTCAGAGCAATTGCCATTTTATTGGTGCTCATGTATCATTACCGGGCATTCAAACATCCTGACTGGATAGACAGTGTCGGAAGGTTTGGCTGGACAGGAGTAGATCTGTTCTTTGTTTTAAGTGGTTTTCTGATCTCGGGACAGTTGTTCAGAGAAATAAAGAATAAAGGAAATATCAATCTGAAAGTATTTTATATAAAACGGTTTTTCAGGATTTTTCCAGCTTACTTTTTTACGCTTTTCCTCTATTTTACATTTCCTTTTTTCAGAGAACGCGAAGCTTTATCTCCGTTATGGAAATTTGTTACTTTTACCCAAAACTACGGGCTGGATGTTATTAACCGGGGAACATTTTCTCATGCCTGGTCATTGTGTATTGAAGAGCAGTTTTACCTCATTCTTCCTTTATTCCTTTTGATAGTAATGCCAACAAAACTGGTCAGATATCTGGCGGTTCTGATGATGGCTGTTATCGGACTTTCTATTGTATTCAGGTTGATGGAATGGAATGAATATATATCAGGGCTGGATACAGCTTCCACTGATTTTTGGAAACTATGGTATATGAAAATATATTACCCCACTCATACAAGGCTGGATGGGTTGGGGATAGGTGTTTTGATCGGCTACTTGATGCAGTATTCAGCACAATTCAAAAAAATAGTGAATCACAATGGTAACAGACTTTTCTTTTTGGGAATTGTACTGTTGGGAATATCTTTCTGGATATGTAATGAGCAGGCTTCAAAAACAGCTTCTATATTTGGGTTTACGTTGGTAGCTGTAAGTTTTGGAGTAATTCTGATGGCTGCAGTTTCTTCATCATTTTTCCTGTATCGGACAAAATCTTATCTCACTGCTCAGCTGGCAGCTTTATCTTATGCTGTTTACCTTTCACATAAGGGAATTATTCATCTCGTGCAGGAAGGTCTGGATTATTTCAACCTTGAAACATCAGATAACATAAGTCTTATGGTTTGTCTTTTTGCCTGTATACTTGGAGGCTTATTCTACAGATTGGTGATAGAAAAACCTTTCTCTATTGTTAAAACAAGAATTTTAAAAAGAATTGTAAGATCTCTACCATCTTCAGGATAGATTTTGAAAAAATGAAAAAGTATTATCCTTGCTAAAAATCTTTGATTTTTTTGCGCCTTAAAAAAATATAATATTAAAAAAACTTGCGCCTTTGCGTTTTCCAAAAAAACATAAATATAAAAGGTTTAATTAGAGAACGCAAAGGCGCAAAATGTTATTAATAAAGTGGTTATAAGACGCAAAGATTTTATCTGCGATAAAATTGCATGCTGTGTATTTTGAAATCTTTGACAGATCCTTTATAAAACAAATTTTTGACTTACTTAGAAGTTATTGCTTTCAGAACGGCATTTTTTATGGCAGCTTCTTTGAAACTCCAGTATTCACGGTTTTCCGGCATCTGATTTTCGAGAATGATCAATGTTGTATCTGTGGAAGGAAAGTAAGTGTTAAGGCAGGTGAAGCCATCTCCAAGACCCGTCACCGCATAATAATCCAGCCCTGCTTCTTTGATGAACCTTATATTATACCCGAATCCCATGCTTTCTTTTCCAAATACATCATGCTGAGAACGGGTAGAAGGGGTCATCATCTGTTTCTGAAATTTTGCGGAGAGAAGCTTACCTTTAAATAATGCCTCATCCCAACTGGCAAGATCCTGTACCGTAGAAATAATTCCTGCAGCAGGAGCGATATCCTCATTCAGAAAGGACTCTTTTACTTTTTCAAACTTATTGTTTTCATTCATATAACCTGAAACCAGAGATTGATTATTCTTGGTATTGTAAACAAAAGTATGATCCATTCTTAGTTTTTTGAAAAGAGAATTGGCCAATTCAGTGAAACTTTTCCCGGTTGTATTTTTAAGGATGTCACCAAGCATCATATAAGAAAGATTACCATATTTAAACTGGGTGCCCGCTTTGAACGCTGCAGGTTTTTCCGGATTGCTAATTCCGTGAGTATGGTTCAGGAGATGATGGATTGTTACTGTATCTGCCCAGGTCTGGGTAAGCCCGGGGAGATATTTTTTGATAGGAGTATGAAGATCCAGTTTTCCCTGTTCGGCAGCCTGCAAAATTAAAATGGCAGTAATCTGTTTGGAATTTGACATGATTTCAAACTGATCCTCCGTTTTCAAGGGTATTTTCTTTTCGAAATCTTTATAACCATTAGATTTAAGATACTGTATTTTCCCTTTTTGAGCTACCAAAACAACTCCGTTGAACTGTATCGGGTTGGAAGCGGTGATAATGCTGTCGATTTTGTGCTCATAACTGTCCTTTTTCTGAGCTGCTGCGGTAACAGATAATACGGCGAAAAAAACACTCGTGAAGAATAATTTTATAATGGTCATTATTTATTTGTATTACTGAAAAAATAAGAAATATACAGGATGTTAAAATGTTTCCAAATATATGTATTTCCTCTTTTGCTTTTAATTCAAATATTTTAATAATTTAGTTTCCATGAAAATTAAAACTATTAGCCTTACTGTTATTTTTTTCACTATTATTTCCTGTAAAAAAGATAAAGAATATCCTAAATATGTTGAATTGGAATCGGGAAATGGAAGCTATTCTCTTCATATAAAGGATGGAAATTTCGAATTTTTAAAAACAGAACTTATAAGTTATGATCAAATCGTAACAGCACCTTTTTCAGAAGGTAAATATAAGATATCAGGTGATGAATTGATTTTGAATAGTGATAAAGGAAAAAAGTATATTTTCAAAATCGGGAATGACTATGAACTGCTCCCTGAAAAAATAGATTCCCTGAAAGACCTGAAAGGATTATATCCTGTTCAGATTCTTCATAACAATAAAATGCCGAAAGAAATGGGGCGTCTGGATTCTTTAGGAAGAAAAAATGCGTTGTGGCTTTACTTTAATGAAAAAGGAAAGGTCATTAACCAGAGGTTGTATAAAAATGGTGAGCTGGTGAAAGATCATTACAAGTCTGATATTGTTATAAAATAAAAAATCTGCTGATTTCTTTTATCTCTCGCAGATTTTGCAAATTAAGCAGATCTTTACGTAAAACTTGTTAAAATCACGAAAAAATTTTAAACATTCTCTTGCTAAAAATCTTTGTTTTTTTTGCGTCTTAAAATTATACTCAAAATTTAGAAAAAGTTTGCGTCTTTGCGATTTTCCAAAAACAAGCAAGAGATGATCTATCATAAACGCAAAGTTTAATAAAGCTAAAAATACAGTAAGCGAGCAACGTAAGCGACTTTGTCGCTAATGAAGTTGAATCGTAATGCGTTTGCTTGGAAAGAATCAATTTATTGATTCCAACTTTGCTTCCTTAAAAATTATGAAAGCATCAAAGAAACTTTGCGTTAAAAAGTATCTCGCAGACTCTGGAAATTTCACCCAATTTTAAAATCGGCGTGAGATTATTAAAGTTTAGATTCCTTGTTATGCCCGAAATGACAAATATGACGTAAAAAGGCACCACTTACAAGTAAATGGCGCCTCGTCACTGAATATATTTGAATGTAAAATTGTTTCTGTTTATCTATTCATTCTGTTTGATTTGTGGGTTATTATTAATCTCTTTATTAGGAATCTGGAATCTGAATTTATCCGGGGTCAGGTTGAATCTTCCAAAAGTGTGATTCGTTCCTGTGTATACTCTTTCTAAAGGAGTATTGAGCCTTTTCATATCAAACCAGGCGTAACCTTCACCCCAAAGTTCTATTCTCTTTTGCAGGATAATTTCATTAATCAGCTCACTGCCTGATTTCGTAGACAATGTATAAGCCTGATCTCTTTTTGAGGTAATGTCAAATAATACCTGTCTGGCTTCAGCTTCCCGTCCTTGTCTGGCAAGGGCTTCAGCCTGAATATAATACAGAGAAGAAGCTCTGATGTAAATATAATCTCCTTCAAAAAGCGTAGGATCTTTAAATTTCCAGCTTACATAAGGCGGATAGTTTTTCGTTTTCCCATTAAAAGTATACGTTGCATTCTGGCTTCCATTGAATACTTTTTTACGGTAATCCGATGCCGGAATGGCTTCATAAAGACGCTTGTCTATCAGCTTACGGATCTGTGCTGCTCCTGCATATCCTTCATTGGTATTATCAAACATGGAGAAGAAAGAAGCATAATAATTTCCGATACTCATCGTGGAAATCGTATTATGAAAGCCCCATATTACCTCAGGATTATTGATGTTGGAAAATCCGGTATTGGTATAATCGTCCTCGGTCATCAGGGCAATTCCCTGCTTACTTTCCTCAGCGTATTTAGCTGCTTTGATATAATCTGCTGTTTCCAGAAATACTTCGGCTGCAATAGCCTTGGCAGTTCTTTGGTCTATCTGGGCTCTGGAAGGGCGGGCATACGTATCCAAAAGCGAAACAGATTCCTCTATATCTTTTTTGATTTGCGTATACACCTCAGCAACCGTTGATCTCGGAAGTCCCTGACTTGGATTAGCTGCGGTAAGTACCAATGGAAGTCCGGGCTCAGACTGATGTCCGTTATAATCATTGGCATAAAAACGAACCAGATAGAAGTAGGAATAAGCTCTTAAAGCGAGCAACTGTCCCGCAATCGCTCTGTTTTTTGCATTGGCATTTTTATCCAGACCATCAAGCAGTTTGTTGATCACAAATATTCTTGCGTAAAAAGTGGTCCATACAATCTCAGAAGCAATATTACTGGCATTGGTAGCTTCGTAATTATAAAACATTCCTAAATGCTGGTTAGTAGACTGGATTACATCGTTTGACATCAGGTCAGCACCTGCTTTGATTCCCATGATTCCGAAATCTGAGTGAACGGTGGTACCGCCTGCACCATTGCTTCGAAGATCAAGATAGATTCCACCCAGAATTTTTTCCGGACTGTTGGCATCGTTATTGAGCTGCTCTCCGGAAATATCTCCTTCCGGTAACGTATTGAGATCATTAGCACAGCTGGTAGCCAGAAAACTTAGGGTTGCAGCTGTTATCAAGTATTTTATTGTATTCATTCCTGTTCTTTTAAAAATTAAGTTTGAAGCCTAAAGAGACACTGGACAAAAGAGAATAACGGTAGGCATCAGAAACTCCCGTCAGTGAAGCCCTTGGATCGTATCCTTTTCTCTTAGACCATAGATACAGGTTGTTTCCTGTTACATAAATTTTCAGTCCTGATAATCCTGCCTGTTGGGCAAAACCTTCGGGAAGCTGATAGGAGAGGGTTACATCCTGAAGACTGATATAATCCGATTTAATCAGATAAAGTGTTGAGTTTCCATTCTGGTTCGTCGCCGTAAGATCTACTCTTGGTAAGGCAGCTGTTGGATTTTCCGGAGTCCAGGTTTTATCCAGATCCGTAGAATAGTTAGAACCATAGGTATCAGAATGGAATAAGCTTCTGTAAATATCATCATAGCCATAGCCTCCGAACTGGTAAGCAAAATTCACTGCAAGATTGAATCTTTTATAACTGAAATCTGTCCCAAATCCACCATATACCTTTGGAATAGCAGACTTTCCGGTGTTATAATCGGTGGCTTCCTTATAATTATTGGTCACTGTTCTTTCTTCCTTTTGAGTAGCAGGATTAATGGTTGTACGATACCATAAAGCATCACCATTCTCAGGATTTACGCCTGCAAATTCTTTGAGGAAATACGTGTAACGGTCTCCACCTTCCGTCAGGATAAATAAACCTGAAACAAGTCCTGTGTTTCTCTGCTCAGCCGGTAATCGGGTAATCTTATTTTTGTAATGAGTGGCATTCGCATAAAAGCTCCACTGAAACTCGTCACCGCGAAGGATATCCACACTGATATTAGCCTGAACACCTCTGTTCGTCATATCTCCGATATTTCCATACTTCACATAGGAGCCTGCATTGGAGGGAGGAAGAGGAAGCGTGTAGATCATATCCGAAACTTTCCTTTCAAAATAATCAGCATTCAGATTGATTCTGTTTTTTAAAAGTGAAATTTCAAAACCGGCATTCAGGTTTTTGGAGGTTTCCCATTTCAAATCTTTATTTCCTTGTTTTTTAAGAGATAGAACAGGTTTGTCGTCCCCGAAGTTGTTGATTCCGTAGATATCCTGATAAGCATAATAATCTCTGCTGGAACCCCCTAAAAGAATGTTGTCATTTCCCTGTTGGCCGTAAGAAGCTTTTAATTTTAAAGAATTAATCACACTGTTGTCCTTAAGGAAATCTTCTTTTGCGATATTCCATGCCAGTCCCAGTCCATAGAAATTTCCCCATCTGCTCTCCGGAGAAAATACAGAAGAACCGTCTCTACGGATATTGGCATTGAAGAAATATTTTCCATCATAGTTATAGAGTAACCTCGTGAAATACCCTTCTACCGCATATTCATAGCCGCTTCCTGATAAACCGGTAATTTTCACGGCATTATCAAAAGCTTGTGAGTCAGGTAATAAAAGCTGCTGTTTTGATCCTGAAAAGCCATCATCTTTTATCTTATTCAGTTCATGTCCTACAAGGAGGTTGAAGCTGTGATTTCCCAGTTTTTTCTGGTAGGTAAGCAATTGCTGGTGGTTCAGTGTATATTTAAAGTTTGAACTTTGTGAAATAGTTCCTCCCACAGAAGACGAAGTTCCTCCTTCCGTATTTCCAAACTGAAGATTTCTTGTATTTTCAAGATAAGCACCAAAATTATAGGTAAAATCCAGCCCTTTGATGATTTCATAATTTAACCCAAGATTCAGATTGGTCACATTACTTACGATTTGTGATTTATTCTTCTGAAGGTTTCCTACAGGATTTTCAAACACCGCATAAGATCTTGTCGCTCCGTTAGGTCCCTGGCCGTCTCCGTAATCATATAAAGCATTTCCATAACTGTCATAAAGCCTCTGGTAATTATTATCTCTTAGAAAAACAGGATAGAAAGGAGCAATGTTTCGGGCAAACTGGAAAGGGTTGGAGAAACCTCCGGTCTCACCGAAATCCTGCTTGCTGTACGTGTAGGATAAAGCACTTGTTAATTTCAGCTTTGAAGTGATAGCGTAATCTACATTAGATCTGATCCCGAATCTTTCAAAACCTGATGAAATCAAATATCCCTTGTCATCAAGATAGTTAAGGGAAGTGTAAGATTTTACCTGATCCCCGTTGGCATTGATTCCTACCGTAGCCTCTCTTCGTAAAGCAGGTCTGAAAAGCAGTTTCTTCCAATCGTCCTGATACAGTAATTTTGCATCCGGATTAAAAGAACCATCCTTTGATATCAATTGATTAAACGGAACATTATACACATTGTACCCAAGTTTGGTTAATGCTGAAAGTCCCACATCATGAGGAGAAGGGCCCGAAGGAACTGCTCCCGGTTGTTTTAGTCTTGCAATTTCGCCAATTCTGGCTCTGTTATAATAGGCGGTATAATAATCCTGAGGAGAAGTATAAACCGAATAATCTTCAATAGATCTGAAATTAACCCCTGTTTTTACATCAGCCTCAATACTTACACCTTTACTTTTTCCTCTTTTGGTATTCACAATAATAACACCATTGGCTCCTCTGGAACCATACAGAGCATTCGAAGAGGCATCTTCCAGAAAAGAAATACTTTCAATATCGGATGCCGCAATGCTGTTCAGGTTTCCGCTGTACGGAATACCATCTAGTACAATTAACGGGTCGCTGGATGCGTTGATAGAGCCTATTCCTCTCATTCTGATGGTAGGCTGTGAACCCGGCTGTCCAGATGAAATCACCTGTACTCCGGCCACTTTCCCTCCAATTCCCTGAAGAATATTTCCATTTTGAAGATTAGAAAGATCTTTAGCCTTCAGCGACTGTACAGATCCTGTAATCTCTTCTTTTTTCTGCTTTCCAAAGGCAACTACCACTACTTCTTTGATGGAGGTTTCCTTGGAAAGACTGTCTTTGCTCTGTGCAAAACCATATTCCGCGAACAGCAGTAAGGCCAATACACCAAGCTTGCATTGTTTCTTTTTCATTATATTAATCTAGGTTTAAAACTGAATTGTGTATTACTGCTGATCTCTCCTTACAAATAATAGTTTCCCGCCTCCTTTTTCAGGGAGGATATCAAAAATGGAAGATTTAAATTTACAGGAGATGTACCCGGATGAAAGAAGCCTCGAATTTGTTGGCTTTAATTCCTACAGTAATGAATGGATCTCTTAAAAAGTTAGCACATCATCATCATGCCCATCATATCAAAGCACATGTCTTGAGAAATACATTGGTGCTGTGAAATGGCAGACATTCCACAACAATTTTGCTGTGCAGAAGCTGCCACCGTAATGGTGCATAGGTAAGAATTAAAGGTATTCTTATTCATGAGAATAAAGTTTATGATTTTTTTAACTGGGTCAAAATTATTTAATAAATGACAAACCCTTACAAAAAGGGAATATGAGATAAATCATATTAGTCCACTAAATTAGTGGGTTAATAGTTGAAATTTAGATTTTAATAAATTAATAAATTGATTATCAATTCATTGTATGAAGTGTTGCAAATGTTAAAAAATAATAAAAAAGTTAATTTTCAAGTGTGAATTAAAATTAAAATAAGAAGTCTATTTATTTTGTAGACTTTTTATTTATTTTATAGCTGTATTCCATGAAAATGAGGATTAGAAGCTTTATCCTGCTATCCGCTCATACTCCTCACGCCAGGCTGTCACCCTCAGCTTAGCCGAAGACCTCAACGCTTGTTGCGGGGTAGCCGCTGCTATCAGGGCTAGAATAGAATTATAAATGATAAATGATAAATGATCGATTATCAATTATCAATTATCAATTATCAATCATGATATAAAATTATCCCAAACCTCTTGTCAATCCGTGAGATCTGCGGTGATAACAAAAAAGAAGCCCGCCTCACGGCAGACTCCTATAAAAACAAGATTGAAAAGAATTTATTGTTTGGTAATATCCGGAACTTCCAAAGGAGTTTGGTCCCAACCACCACCAAGAGCTCTGTACACAGCAACACTTGCTTTAAGTTGGTTTACTTTCTTTTCTACCAGCTCAAACCTTGATTCCAGGGCATCTCTTTGAGTCAGTAAAACCTCCATATAATCAGCACGGGCATATTTGAACAGGTCGTTGGAAATGTCTATAGACTTTGTCAAAGCATTCACTTCCTTCGTTTTGATATTCACACTGCTTTCCAGATTATGAATTTTAGACAGCTGATTCGCTACCTCAATATAAGCTCCCAAAACAGTCTGCTCATAATGATATACCGCCTGAATCTGTTTGGCATTAGCATTATTATAAGCCGCTTTAATCGCTCTTCGGTTGATCAGTGGAGCAGTAAGTTCTCCTGCAAGAGAGAACAGAAAAGACTGAGGTTTGATGATATACAAAGGATTAAAAGCCTGTAGTCCAACTCCGGCAGAAAGATCAAGAGAAGGGTAGAACCTTGCTTTGGCTACTTTAATGTCAAGCTTGGCAGCAGCCAGTTCATATTCAGCCTGTTTAATATCCGGGCGGTTTTCCAATAATTCAGAAGGAATTCCTCCATAAACCGCTTGCGGAACAACAGAATCAAAAGAATCCTGACTTCTTTCTACGGGTTGAGGAAATCTTCCCACCAGATAATTGATCTTGTTCTCCGTTTCAACAATCTTCTGTTGGATATCATACTGCATTCCCTGAGTTTTAAGAACCTGGGCTTCAAATCTCTGCACGGCCAGTTCATTGGATCGGGCATTCTTTTTTAAATCTTTGATAATCTCCAGCGCATCATTCTGAATTTTAATATTCTGATTCAAAATAACCAGCTCATTATCCATTGCCAACAGTTCATAATAAGAATCGGCAATTTCAGAAATAAGATGAGTGGTCATGAAGTTCTTTCCTTCAATGCTCGCAAGATATCGCTGTACCTGTGCTCTTGTAGCATTATGAAGTTTTCCCCAGATATCGGTTTCCCATTGCGCCTGAGCGCCAACTCCAAAATCAAATAAAGGTTCCGGCATTTCTCTGCCGGGTTCTATTTCGGTATTGGCTTCCATCGCTCCGATATTGGTGTATCGGCTTACTTTGTCTACGCCAGCTCCGGCTTTTAAACCTACAGAAGGAAGATATTCACCTTTCTTGGCTTTGATTTCGTTTTTAGACATTTCAATTTCCTGAAGGACAATATTCAGTTCCTGATTATTCTGAAGGGCCTGACTAATCAGCTCCTGAAGATGAGGATCACTGAAATATTCATTCCACTTCATTTTTCCCGTATTGATAGTGTCATTTTCTGCTGAACCGTATTTTTCAGGAACGGTTTTATTTTCAGCACGCTTTGCTATTTCGATAGGTTTACAGGCAGTAAGACTTAATAAGACGACTGCCAGACCTGCATATTGATATATTTTTCTTTTATTCATAATGGATCATGTCTTCGCTTAATGGAGATTCATCTTCGTCTTTGATCATTTTTTTACCATCAGACCACTTGGCAAATATGTAGTAAAGCCCCGGAATTACAATTACTCCGAATAACGTTCCTATCAGCATTCCTCCTAGTGAAGACGCTCCAATGGTGTGGTTTCCGATCGCTCCGGCACCTCTTGCAAAAACAAGCGGAACCAATCCTGCAATAAAGGCAAAAGAGGTCATCAGAATCGGTCTGAAACGGGCTTTGGAACCTTCCACGGCAGCTTCAAGAATAGAATCTCCTGCCTGACGCCTTTTCACGGCAAACTCTACAATAAGTACTGCATTTTTACCCAGTAATCCGATAATCATGATCAATCCAACCTGTGCGTAAATGTCATTCTCAAGTCCCATCGCTTTTAATAATAAGAAAGACCCGAAAACTCCCACTGGTAAAGAGCAAAGTACCGCAAACGGAATAAGGAAACTTTCATACTGAGCTGCCAGAACCAGATACACGAATACCAGCACAACAAGGAATACATAGATGGCTTCATTCCCACGCTGTGCCTCATCGTAAGACAATCCTTCCCAGGCTACTTTATATCCGTGAGGAAGTGTTTTAGCTGCCGTTTCATTGATAGCCTGAATAGCATCAGCAGTAGTATATCCTGCAGCCGGAAGTCCACGGATTGCCGCCGAATTGTACATGTTGTAACGGGTGATTTCGTTTGGCCCCTGTGTCTTTTTCATTGTCATAAATGCTGAATAAGGCACCATTTCGTCACGGTCATTTTTCACATACAGATTCATAATATCTGTCGGAAGTCTTCTGAATTCCGGAGACGATTGTACATATACTTTAAAGAACTGTCCGAAACGGATAAAGCCCTGTTCATAGGTACTACCGATCAGAATGTTGAGGTTGTCCATCGCTTTTCCGATAGAAACTCCTTTCTGCATCGCTGCATTATTATCAAATACCAGTTCATACTGAGGATAATTGGCTGCAAAGAAGGTAAATACTCCTGAAAGCTCCTTACGCTTTTTAAGCTGTGCAATGAAATCTTTATTGGCTTTATCAAATTCCTGATAATCGGTCGTTCTGTTCAGGTCCAGAAGTCTCATAGAGAAACCTCCCGAAGACCCGAATCCCGGTACAGCCGGTGGTTCAAAGAACTCAATGGTAGCTCCGAGATCTTTTGATTTTTCTTCCAGTTCTTCCATGATTTCCTTTACAGAATGATCACGGTCGTTCCAGCTTTTAAGGTTGATCAGACAGGTTCCTGCATTCGATCCACGTCCTTCCGTCATGATTTCGTATCCTGCCAGAGATGATACAGATTCCACACCATCTACATCCATACAGATTTTCTGCAATGTTCTGGAAACCTTATTTGTTTGTTCCAGCGTAGAACCCGGAGGAGTCTGGATAATGGCATAAATAGTTCCCTGGTCTTCGTTCGGGATAAATCCACCTGGAAGTACTTTATTAATCATCACAATTCCGGCACAGAAAGCAATCAGAATTCCCCATGTTACCACCTTTCGGCTCACAATTTTTCTAAGGAATGAAGCGTATTTTCCTGTTATTTTATCAAACCCGCTGTTAAATGAGTCTAAAGCTTTGGTGAAAATATTGACTTTCTTAGGCTTTCCATGATGGTTTTTCAATAACATTGCCGCCAAAACCGGAGTCAAAGTAAGCGCTACTACTGCAGAAATCACAATAGAGCTCGCCATAGTAATCGAAAACTGACGATAGAAAGTTCCCACCGGACCCGTCATAAATGAAATCGGAATGAACACGGCTACCATCACAGCTGTAATCGCAATAATAGCGCCTGCAATTTCACCCATTACTTCTTTTACTGCTTTGTAAGGAGAAATATTGCTATCTTCCATTTTGGCGTGAACAGCCTCAATGACAACAATGGCATTATCCACCACAATACCGATCGCCAATACCAATGCGAAAAGAGTAACCAAATTGATGGTTAATCCGAAGAACTGAATGACAAAGAAAGTTCCGATCAGAGAAACCGGTACGGCAATAATAGGAATCAATGTAGAACGCCAGTCTCCAAGGAAAATGAAAACCACGATGGCTACAAGGATAAACGCATCTCTCAACGTATGCATTACCTGTTCAATAGAAGCATCAAGGAATTGAGATACGTCATAACTGATTTTATAATCAACTCCCGGAGGAAAGTTCCCTTTCATCTCTGCCAGTTTCGCTTTCACATCTCTGATCACATCATTGGCATTACTTCCGTAATTCTGTTTTAAAACAATAGAGGCGGAAGGATGTCCGTCCAGATTGGAATAAATATCAAAGAACTCACTTCCAAGCTCTACCTTGGCAATATCTTTCAGCTTTACATTTTCTCCTTCTGCATTGGAACGGACAATGATATTTTCATACTCTTCCGGTTTGTTGTACTGTCCTTTATAGGTCAATACATATTCCAGCGACTGTGCCGCAATACCGGAACTTTGCCCGATTCTTCCCGGACGTCCGATGATACTCTGTTCGCCAATAGCTTTCATCACCTCATCTACAGAAATAGAATACGCACGCATACGGTCAGGATTCAGCCAGATACGCATGGCATATCTTCGGCTTCCCAGAATCTGTGATTTTGCAATCCCATGGATACGGTTGATCTCCGGGATGATATTTACCATAGAGTAGTTGTACAGGAATTTTTCATCCATACTTTTATTCGTACTGTAAAGGTTTACGTACATCAGCATACTCGGCTGAATCGGGTTTACCACAACACCTTCTTTCTGTACAAGTTCGGGTAATAAAGGCATTACCTGATCCACTCTGGTTTTTACCAGAACCACCGCTTCATTGGGATCGGTTCCGGGATCAAAGACGACGTTTACCGTAGCTTCTCCGGCACTGGTGGCATCGGTCGTGATGTAACGCATTCCCTGAACTCCATTGATGGCATTTTCAATCGTAATCAAAGATGATTTTACCAATACATCTGCACTCGCGCCGGGATAGGCAATAGAAACGGCTACAGTGGTAGGGGCAATTTTTGGAAACTGTTCCGTAGGAAGCTGCTTCATGGCGATACCTCCCATAAACAGGATCACAACCGATATCACAATGGCGAAAACCGGTCGGTGTATTACTTTTTTAAACATAATGCTGCTTTTGGGTTACTCGGCGTACAGATCCAGGTTCGACATTACTTTTTCAGGTTTCTGATATTTTGAACTGATCTTTTGGTTTTCCTGAACCATTCTAAGACCCTCAAGTAGGATTCTGTCATCCTTTCCAAGTCCTGAAGCCACTACATAAATATGAGGTAATTCGGCAGCTACTTTTATTTCTCTTGCATGTACTTTACCATCTTTACCAATCACATAGACATATTTCTTTTCCAGCTCTTCGAAAGTTGCTTTCTGTGGAATCATCATCGCATTGGCATAAGGAGAAGTAATAACAATGTTTCCGGTTTCACCGTATCTCAGCAGTCCTTTTGGATTCGGGAAAGTAGCTCTGTAAGCGATATTTCCTGTTTCATTGTCAAAATCAGACTCGATGGTTTGTACGATACCGTCTTGTGTGAACTCTTTGCCATTGGCCATTCTAAGGCGTACATGCAATGGATTGTCATCTTTTTTCGCATCCATCTGATTAAGATATTCAGCTTCCGGTACATTGAAATATACCCACATTTTGCTGTTGTCTGAAAGCTCTGTTACCAGCTCGCCTTCATCTACAAGGCTTCCTTTTCTTACATGTAATTTTCCTACAATTCCGGTAAAGGGAGCACGGATTTCTGTGAATCTCAAATGGGTATTCATTGAAGAAAGCTCAGCCTGGGCTTTTTCATATCTTGCTTTAGCCATAGCCATTTCCTGAGGAGCAACGATGTTTTTGTCAGAAAGGTTTTTGGTATTCTGATATTCAATTTCTGCGTATTTGGTTTCCGCTTTGGCGCGGTTTACATCAGATTCGTAAAGATTAGGCATGATTTTGAACATCAGCTGCCCTTTCTGTACAACCTGCCCTTCATCTACATAAATAGACTGGATGTATCCTTTTTCCTGGGCACGAAGCTCAATATGATTGATAGAACGGATCTGCGCAACATAATCTTTGTTGACTAAAGTATCTTTTATAAGAGGGCTTGTAACGTTGAATGACGCTGCTTCTGTTTTTTCCTTTTTTTCAGATTGACAGCCTGCAAACAAGAAAATAAGGCACAAGTTGATATACATGAGACTTTTCTTGACCATGATAAATATTGTTTTTATAATAATTTATAATTGAAAAAATAGAGTTACCGGCTCTCATCATAAAGAATGAAAGCAGATAAGGTTTTCGAAAAAATTAGTATAAAAATCACAGGCGGATGACCCTGTACTGGAGGTACAGATCATCATGTAAGGTCTTTAAATGTTCTGATTGAGCAAGTGAAACAGCAATTTGTCTGTTGTGAAATGTAGTGACAAAGCCTGAAATAAGATGCCAGAAGCCATCTTTGAAAAGAGCAATAAGTTCTGTAGATCCCGATGATTCTACATTGTCGTCATTTTCATTATCATTTTCAGAAAGGTTTGCTCTGATTTTGTTGTAGCGGGGATGGCTGACATTGTAAGCATCATTGGCCTCATGATTTTTGAGAAAGGCAAAAGATTCTTTGAAACTCTTTTTCTGATGAACAAGAAGATCAGTGGTAAAATGAAGATCAGAAGAAATATCCGTTGAAATATACTGCTGAATTTGCCCATAGTACCATCCTAAAACGGTAAGCAACGCAAATAATAAGCTGTACAAATATTGATAAAATCTTTTCCGCATCCAGAGGCAAAGGTAGGTAAAGTTCAAAATAAGTGCAACCGTTAAAGATTAAAAAAGTGTTAAAAAGCAGGCTGTTTTATTGAAAAAATAAAGGTATTTCTCGTTTATGCTTTTTTGGCTAAAGAGAAGATAGATCCGGCGAAGTCTTCTTTACTGGCATTTCGGAATTTTACCCCAACAAAAAATTAAAGAAATGAATATTGTTTTAACAGGTTCCATCGGGAACATTGGAAAACCACTTACAAAAGAACTGGTAGAGAAAGGACACACCGTAACGGTAATAAGCAGTACTGAAAAGAGAAGGGAAGCCATTGAAGCTTTGGGCGCAAAAGCAGCTATCGGCAGTATGTTTGATCCTGATTTTCTAACCAAAACATTCACAGGAGCAGATATTGTGTATCTGATGGAAACCATGGAAGCAGCAGGTGATTTATTTGATAAAAATATTGATTTTATTGAAAAAATCAGTGAAATTGGTCATCATTACAAAGGGGCTGTGGAACGTTCGGGGGTTAAGAAAATAATCCATCTTAGCAGTATCGGAGCGCACACGGATAAAGGAACGGGCATTATTGTATTTCATCATCATGTAGAACAGATTTTAAAACAGCTTCAGGATGATGTTAGCATTAAATTTATCCGTCCGGTAGGTATTTATTTCAATATGTTTTCATTCATCAGCACAATTAAAAATAAAGGAGCTATTATTTCCAATTGGGGAGGAGATCAGAAAGAGCCCTGGGTTTCTCCGTTGGATATTGCAGCTGTTGTAGCGGAAGAAACAGAAAAACCGTTTGTAGAACGAACAGTACGTTATGTCGCCAGTGATGAAGTTTCTCCTAATGAAATTGCAAAAGCATTGGGTAAAGCAATTGGAAAGCCGGATCTTGAGTGGAAAGTAATCTCCGATGAAGAATTATTGAAAAACTGGCTGGATATCTGTTTCAATGAACAGGTGGCTAAAGGTTTTGTAGAAACACAGGCAAGTCAGGGCAGTGGCATTCTCTATGAAGATTATAATCAGCATCAACCTGTCTTGGGAAAAGTAAAGTTGGCAGACTTTGCAAAAGAATTTGCTGAAGCTTATCAAAATGATGAAGCGTAAATAGTGAACCGCAAAAGCCACAAAAGTTTTTAAGCATTTTAGTAATAAAAAGAGTATATTCTTACGCTGAAGAGTACACCTAAGAATAAAACAACGCACTCCTTTAACCACAAACATCTGTGAAAATCAGTGCAATCTGTGGGAAAATATAAACCACAAAAGT
>NZ_QDFZ01000016.1:82636-141663 GCF_003347605.1 Chryseobacterium sp. KLBC 52
CACAAAAGTTTTTAAGCATTTTAGTAATAAAAAGAGTATATTCTTACGCTGAAGAGTACACCTAAGAATAAAACAACGCACTCCTTTAACCACAAACATCTGTGAAAATCAGTGCAATCTGTGGGAAAATATAAACCACAAAAGTTTAAGCAATATTCAGGGAAAAATGGCAGCATTCACTGTAAAACAATTTGTAATTTTATAGATATGGAACAGCGGGCTATAAAAAGAATAAAAACCATCACAGAATTTCACCGTTCTAGAGGATTGCCTCCTCCTGAACATCCGTTGATCAGTGTAATTGATTATAAAGAGGTAAAGCGACCCGCTGATATCGGTGAGGTCAACTGGATGCTGGATTTTTATCAGATTTCTTTAAAAACAGGCATGAATGGGAAGTTGAAGTACGGCCAGCAGGAATATGATTTTGATGAAGGAACGCTGTTTTTTATTTCCCCAAAGCAGATTTTCAGAATAGAAGCAGATCCCAACGTGCAGGAAAACCAATCCGGCTGGATGCTGCTGATTCACCCGGATTTTCTATGGCATACTTCGCTGGCGAAGACCATCAACCAGTATGATTTTTTTGATTATTCACTGAACGAAGCACTATTCCTTTCAAAAAAAGAAGAACTTACCATCAATGTAATTATAGAAAATATTGAGCGGGAATACCATTCGGTGGTTGATAAATTCAGCCAGAATATTATCATTTCCCATATTGAAACCTTACTTAATTATTCAGAAAGATTTTATGAGCGTCAGTTTATCACCAGAAAAGTGACTCATCATACCATTCTCAACCGTTTGGAAGTTTTGCTGGAGGATTATTTCAATGATCATGATTTAATATCAAAAGGATTGCCTACCGTACAGTTTGTGGCCGATGAGCTTGGAATTTCTCCCAATTATCTCAGCCGTTTATTGAAAACGCTTACCGGACAGAGCACTCAGCAGTTCATTCATGATAAACTGATTAAAAAAGCAAAAGAAAAGCTTTCTACTACTAGCTTATCCGTAAGTGAGATTGCTTATGAACTAGGTTTTGAGCATCCCCAATCCTTTACCAAACTGTTTAAAAATAAAACCAGACTTTCTCCTTTGGAGTTCAGGACTTCTTTTCAGTAAAAAACACAGAATCAATTTTAATAGGTTAGAAAAAGAAATATCGGAAGGTTTTTTTACAAAAAAATTAATCTTATTTTTGAATTAGCTATATTTTGCACAATTTTTGCTATAACAAGCTACTTTTATTTTATCGGTTTAAAACATAACTGATAGTACAAACCCCTCCAATATTTAGTATGATGAAAAAATACCTTATTTATATATCGCTTTTTGCAGCACCCTTATTTTGGGGGCAAGGTAAAGTGACTGAAGAATCTGCATACCAACAAAACCTGGCGTTATCAGAGAAAGAAAATGCAGCCATGGCATTTGATGCTGACATAAAATTGTCCGATGCAGAAATGACTTTGGATAAAAAACTCTTCCAGATTCGTAAACAGTTTCTCAATGAATCGGAAGCAAAGAAAATATCTTTATATAACAGCTCTTTTAATGAATTAAAACCATTAATAGAAAGCAGCAAAATGTTTGAAATCCTTCAGACCATGCCGAAAGGAGGTCTGTTGCATACCCACAGTGGGGGAATTACAGACGTGAAATGGATTATTTCAGCTGCCAGAAAATATCAGGAATGCTATGTTTTTGATCAGAAGGATAATGATCAGTATATTTCCGGACAGCTGGCCTTTTTTGAAAAAGGAAAAGTTCCGGAAGGATTTGTAAGCCTTGATAAAAAGCTGACCTCAACACCCGGTTTTGAAAAGGAGTTGGAAAACCTTCTTACGCTGAAACGTGATAACCTTTGCTCTTACACAGATTATTGGATTGAATTTGAAAAACGTTTTAAGCGCATCAGTCTGCTGCTTCCGTACCGTCCTTTCTTTAAGGCATATTATCTGAAAGGATTTCAGGATTTGATAAAAGACAAAGTACAGCACGTAGAAATCAGATATATCTTTGATGAACTTTATGATTTTCAGCATGGAAAATATCCTTTGAAAACTACAATCACAGATCTTCAGGATATTCTTAAAGAAGTACAGAAATCATACCCGCAGTTCACTCTGAAACTGATCTATTCAAGCTTCAAATTCTTTGATAATGAAAACATTGAAAAGCAGCTGGAAACGGCATTTGAAATGAAGAAAGAATTTCCGGATATGATCTCAGGCTTTGATCTTGTGGCAGATGAAGCAGCAGGGCATCATATCAGCTTTTTTGAGAAAAGCTGGTCAAAAATGAACATACTTAGTAAAAAATATGGCGTGGAACTGCCTCTTTTCCTTCATGCAGGCGAAAGTACTTCTATCCTGAATAAAAATATTCTGGATGTAGCGCTGCTAAACAATAAGAGAATCGGTCATGGACTGAACCTGATCTATTTCCCAAAAACGATGGAACAGATCAGAAAACAGGATAGGCTGGTAGAGGTAAGTCCACTTAGTAATCAGATCTTAGGATATGTAAGTGACTTGAGAAATCATCCGGCAAGAGTCTTATTGAGCAATGGAGTACAATGTTCCATTAACAGTGATGATCCTTCAGTGTACGGATACACAGGTCTGAGCTATGATTTTTGGGTAACACAGATCTATTGGGAACTTAATGTGAAAGCATTGAAAAAACTGGTTTTTAATTCCATTAATTATTCTTCTATGAATGATAGTGAAAAAAAGAAAGCAATAACTTATTTGAACCAGCAATGGAATGATTTTGTTCAGAAAACAAATCAGAAATTAAATTAATCGGAATTATCCTGAAAAAAGAGGCTGTCTCAAAAGTGTCATTCTGAATGAAATGAAATGTAGTGAAGAATCTCATATATTTGGTTATCAATAAGATTCTTCCTTCGTCAGAATGACAAAAGCCAAGTTATTTGACCTTTGAGACAGCCTTTTGTCTTTTAAATAGCTATCGATTACTTTTTAAACTTTAATCTGGACAATTCCTTTTTTACAGAAGAACCCAGCTTTGATGGACTTACTTTAGTCAGAACCAAAGATTCGCAACCATTGAAAATGGCAAAACGTTTTATGGTTTCTGCAAAAGGCTTAAGCCATAAATCAAGGTCAATAGTACTGTTTTCAATATGTAAATAAATAAGCTCCAGTTTTTTTTCTTTTCTGTGAGCTTTACAGTCAACCCTTCCGATAAACTGATCTGCAAACAGGATAGGCAGGCAGAAATAACCGTACTGTCTTTTTTCCTTTGGAGTATAGCATTCCAGACGGAAATCAAAATCAAAAATCTGTTTAATCCGCTCCCGATGAATAATGGAATTGTCAAACGGAGACAGAAGCCATACACTGGAACTTGCCTGGTCAAATGTTCTTTCCAGCATTTCATTTTGAACAAAAACAGAAGATCCTCCTTCAATAGTCACTTTTGAGATTGTATCTTCTTCAAGCATCATCTCTAAAACCTTATTGACATTCGTCTTTAAATCATTTCCCTTTCTGAGGTGAGTGATTTGTTTTAACGTTGTAAATCCGTATGCTCTCAGATTGGTTTTCACCAGATATTCTGCCAACTCAAATGGAGTAGGTTCTGAGGTATTCGTAGAAGATGGCAAAACTCTTTCTGCCAGATCATAAGTTTTCTGCATCCCAGAACGTCCGCTGATCATCAGGTCTCCCTGCATGAAAAGTCTTTCAAGAGCGAGTTTGGCAGGTTTCCAATTCCACCAGCTTCCTGCTTTATGGCTTTCATTCTCAAAATCTCTTGCTCTTTTAGGACCTTCATTGCGGATGTTATCTACTACATACTTCATCACTTTAGGATCAGCATTGTAATAACGGGATTCCCCTCTTTTAATCATCAGCATCTGAGGCAAAACATATCGGAAATCCTGCATCGGAAGGTAAGAAGCAGCATGAAACCAATACTCAAATACTTTACGTTCTTCTACCAGTTCTTCCAGATCATTTGCCCGAAAATCCGGAATTCTTGTCCAGAGTGTATGATGATGCGCCCGCTCTACCATAGATAACGTATCAATCTGTATATATCCGAGATGTTCCAAAGCGTTCAAAACTGCAGTTTTTCCGGTTCCGAATGGTGTATTTTGTGTTAATCCCTGACTGTTTAATGTGATAAGCTTTAATTGTTCTGGCGTCAGTGTCTTTTCCATATTTTAATTTGAATAAAACACGTTTGATGATGTTTTTTCAAATATAATGATTTAGCAGAAAAGCATTAAAGAATCTGACTTAAGTATATTGGTTGTGAAGTTCAAAAATCAGTTGTTTTGACGGTTATTTCTTTTTAATTCTCTTTCTACTTCATTTACATAAGGAAGGGGAGTAAGATAGCTGTCTTCAATATATTTTCTGATACTTTCATCCGTTTTTTTGTTAACCTTTCTGATGAAAAGCTGATTGCCGGATTTTAATGATTGAATATAATTGAACGTATTCTGGGTATTTTGGAAAAAGGAGGTCTCAAGTACTGCTCTTTTATCATCATTGACGATAATATCATTGAACGATGTATTCATAAGAACAGTCTGAAAAAATGAATCTGCAGGTAAAAAAGTATGAAGATAATAGTCTTCAAAATCCATTACCATTTTGTTGTTTGTTAAAAATAAGCAGGTTTCTCTTGTAAACATAAACCATTTACCACCTATGTAAGGAATCACATCTTTCATAAAAGATCTTTTATAGATGAAAGATGAAATAACATAAGCCAATTCTGTAAAGTGATTTTGTATTCTTTTCAGCGTGTCGGGTCTGTAAAACTTCTGATCATAATAAAAAAGATAATTTCTGCCTTTATTGGTCGTAAGAAATTTACGGATAATATTTTGTGATTTCAGTGGATAATCTTCACCGCTCAGATTAATAAAATAATCCCATTCTTTGCTTACATTCAGGAGGAATTCCATAGCGTTCAATTCTGCCTGAACGATGTTGAAACCTCCCGAAACTATATTCATACTGTCCAGAATATAGACATTGGGAAAATGAACGATATAAAGTTGTATTTCTTCAATGAACTCTTGTTTCGCTTTTTTATCAATATGGATAAGATAAAACTGATCCCTTGTATAGATTTTCTCAAACATGCTTTTAAATACTTCAGGTTTATGATGTATCATAATGAAATAAGCAATTCTTACATGTGGGCCGG
Source organism: Chryseobacterium sp. KLBC 52 (assembly GCF_003347605.1). Lineage (GTDB taxonomy): Bacteria > Bacteroidota > Bacteroidia > Flavobacteriales > Weeksellaceae > Chryseobacterium. The sequence continues at coordinate 87,836 of NZ_QDFZ01000016.1, forward strand.
AATGGGATTCTGATATTCTGGGAGAAGGTTGAGGGATGGGGGAGGAAGCTTGCATATTCCGGAGTTTAAAATCATCCGCGTCAGCAAATAATTTGGTTAATTTGCAGAAGGTACGAATAAATTTTTGATAATCAGTTAATTAAATAACATGGTGTTCTTTTTTTTTATTGTAGGTTTGCAGAACATTTATAAAAACAGGTCACTGCCTTTGCTATTCTGTCATAGTTTAAAATCACTTTTTTCTTTCAGTTTTGCTTTTTCAGCTACCAATTTATAGCCTTTGTTTTCATCGTGGAAATAAGAGATTATAAAGTTCTATTGTAGATAAGAGCGACACGTTATTGCCGGGCCATTCGTAATATAGATAAAAATATTATTGTAGCTGAAGCAAGAGAAAGATGAACAGAAAAGAATACTCTTTTGTTTGTCATTATAATATACCGATTCAAATTCTGATCAACAGATTTGTTTTAAGATACCGGGAATGCCGGAATTTATAATGAATTTTAAAAATTTAAATCTAATTAATCCTATTATCCGTGCAGTGACAGAAGCCGGATATTCCAAGCCTACTGAAATACAGTATTCTGCAATTCCGCATATTTTGGCAGGAAGAGATATTATAGTGTCTGCACAGGCAGGTGCTGGAAAAACAGCTGCATTTGCGATGCCTATTTTACAGCTGCTGAAAAGACAAACTCCGGATCATAAAGAAATAAGAACTTTAATACTTACACCCACTCAGGAACTGGCAATACAGATAGAAGAGAATTTTAAAATCTACAGTAAATATTTACCATTATCTCTGCTTTCTATTTATGAAGGGGTTTCCATTGGAAGCCAGCTTGCTGCACTGAGAAAAAGAGTAGATGTTCTTGTGGCAACACCCGGAGGATTGCTTGATGTAGAAAATCAGAGACATATTGATCTTTCTAAAATTGAGCTGTTTGTTTTAGATGATGCCGATAAAATGCTTGATATGGGATTCGCTAACCATATAAAAAAAATATTAAATCTGGTTTCTCATAGAAGACAAAACCTGCTTTTTTCTGCTGCAATGCCGGGAAGTTTAAAATATTTCGCCAAAGCAATCCTGAACAAGCCTGTAGAGATTATTGCAGATCCTGCATCTTCAATACCACAGACGATGAAGCACCCGGATCTTAAAAATATTCAACCATTGATGGGAAGCACAATACCTCTCAGAATATCATAAATAAAATCTGTAGCGTTTACAGATCATAATACACAATTTTTTAATAACAATTACAATGCAAGAAGGCACCGTAAAATTTTTCAATGAAGCAAAAGGCTTCGGTTTTATTACTCCGGCAGACGGAAGTAAAGATATATTCGTACATTCTTCAGGATTAAACACAAGAGTAATCCGTGAAAATGATAAAGTAGTTTTTGATGTACAAAAAAGCGATAAAGGTTTAAATGCTGTTAACGTAAAGTTGGCATAAGAAAAGTCTTAAATGCAGATATGTTACAATAACATACTTTGCCATAGCAAGTCTCATTTTTTATATTTTTTCTTATTCAAATCCATGAAACTCCTGGATTTGGATGTATTGTCTGAAAGAACATTGATGTAATATAGATTACTTTTTATTTTTTATTTTCATGATGTTCATTAACCTCTTACTTTTATGTAAGAGGTTTTCAGAGATTTAAGAAAATAAGGTAGCAATTGGTCTGAATATTGACAGACTAAGAGCAGATGCCTGAGACATAAATATGCAGACTTAATATACACTCGGCTACGGTGATAATGATTGAGCTGTACATATTGTAATTCCTAAAAGGTTCAGAAAAAGATATGATTATTATTAATAATTTTAATGAGTATAAGTCTCTTGAAGGGCAAATGCTGGGAGATTCTGCCTGGCATACGATAAGTCAGGATCAGATTAATAGATTTGCAGATGCCACCCTGGATCAGCAGTGGATTCATACAGATCAGAAAAAGGCAGAGAAAGAAGGCCCTTTTAAATCAACCATTGCTCATGGGTATTTAACATTATCTTTGATTCCCTATCTCTGGAAACAGATTGCAGATGTGAGAAATGTAAAAATGGAAATCAATTACGGAATAGAAAACCTTAAGTTCGGAGAAGCTGTTCCCGTAAATAGTGATGTCAAACTACAGGCAACCGTAAAATCTGTTACTAACCTCAGAGGAACTGTAAAAGCAATTGTGGAGGCCAAACTCCTGATTAAAGACCACGTAAAACCTGCCTATACAGGTGATGTGATCTTTCTTTATCATTTTAGAGATTGATTTTCTTGTGAGTACGCAAGTTGTTAACATTTTTATATTTTTCAAATAAGAAAACATCATTGAATACAATGATGCTTTCAACTTTTAGGACCTTCTTATAAAATAGTTATACTTTAAGTACAATCTTCCCCAATAAAGGTCTGTCCCGTTTAGAATCCTCTATTCTCTGATGGGCTTTTTGAACCTCTTCAAGCGGATATATACTGTCTATCACAGGTTTTACTTGTCCGTTTTCAATTAATTCAGTGATCTGATGCAGCTCATCCCTGCTTTGTCGGGTAAAAACAAAATGATAGGTGGCATTTTTTTCCCAGGCATTGATAAGGTTTTGAGGTTGCGGAATATCTACCAGCGTTACCACAGAACCATAATCCGCTAAAGCAAGTGGACTGTCGGAAAGTGTTGTTCCTCCTACAGTATCAATAATTACATTTACACCCTTTCTTTTAGTATAGGTCTGTATTTCCTCGATCCAGTTTTCTTTATGGTGATCAATGACAACATCTGCTCCAAGGTTTTTTAATTCCTCATGCAGAATGCTTTGCCCGGTAGTGTAGACAAAAGCCCCAAATGCCTTGGCGATTTGTATGGCAAGAGTTCCAACACCTCCGGCTCCGCCAAGGATAAGAATGCTGTCTCCCTTTTTTAATTGAGCTCTTACCACAAGCATTTCCCAAACCGTTCCTCCGATAAGAGGAATGGAAGCAGCTTCTTCATAGCTGATGTTCTCCGGCATTCTGGATAGTGAAGATTCATCAGTAAGGTGATATTCCGTATAACTTCCGGAGCCGCCAAAGCGGGGAGAATAGTATACTTTATCACCAGGTTTCCATTGTTTGACCGCTTCACCTACTGCAATAATATCACCAGCGATATCATGACCCGTTATAATAGGGAGTTCGAAAAATGATGCATAATCTCCCCGTCTTACCTGATAATCAAGAGGGTTTATGGAAGTAGCCCTTACTTTTACTATTACCTGAGAAGGATTTGTTATGGTAGGAACAGGCATTTCCGCAAGTTGCAGAAATTCAGGTCCTCCAAAATTTTTAATGACAATTGTCTTCATAATGAAATGTTTCGCTTATTTCTTAAAATTGATTCAATAGTGATAGGTACTATCGAGGTAATGTCCCCATAAATTCAAAGATTTCAGCACCTATTTCTTCAGCATGGGTTTCCAGGGCAAAGTGTCCGGTGTCATAAAATTTTAATTTCGCTTCCGGTAAGTCCTTTTTATAAGCTTCGGCTCCTGCAGGAAGGAAATAGGGATCTTTATTTCCCCATACCAGTAATAATTTGGGCTGATACTTTCTGAAATATTCATGGAATTTCGGATATAAGGCCACATTGGTTCTGTAATCTTTCACCAGATCCAGCTGGATTTCTATATTGTCAGGTCTGTCAAGGAATTTCTGATCAAGGGTATAGGCTTCCGGTGCAATCAAAGAAGGATCAGAAACACCATGCTGGTACTGAAACAGAGTTACTTCTTTAGAAACGAAACCTTTTAATGCAAGACGGTTGGCTTCCGTTGTGTCCTGCCAGTATTTTTGGATCGGATTCCATTCATTGCTTAATCCTTCTTCATAGGCATTTCCGTTTTGTGAAACGATCCCTGTGATTTTTTCAGGATTGTTCATAGCGAGACGTAAACCTACCGGAGCGCCATAATCAAAGATGTAAATGGCAAAACGATTCATGTTCAGTTTTTCTGTAAATGCCTGTATGGTCGCTGCAAGATTGTCGAAAGTATAACAGAATTCCTTATGATCCGGAGCATCAGAATATCCGAATCCCGGCAGATCCGGAGCTATGACATGGTATTTTTTGCTTAAAATAGGGATCAGATTTCTGAACATATGAGATGAAGTAGGGTATCCGTGCAGAAGAAGTATCGTAGGCGCATTGGCCGGACCTGCTTCTCTGTAAAACAGATTTAAATCATTTACTTTGATGTTGCGGTAGTGAACAGGGTGATTTTCCATAATGTGATTATTTACATATAATTTTTGATTTTTTTGTGCCATTGTCATAGTGCCAGTGAAAAGGGCAACTGATACACCTGCAATGAATTGTCTTGAAATTTTTTTCATTTATTTTTTTGATAGTCCAAAATTAATACGGATATTTGATTATTAAAAACGATTAATTATAATTAATTGAATCACTAATAATGATTAATTAAAATGAACATTAATGATTTAAAAATATTTGAAGCCGTAGCCGAAACAGGAAGTTTTACAAAGGCAGCTTCTGTGATGTTTACGGTTCAGTCAAACGTGACGGCAAGAATAAAAAACCTTGAAGATGAGTTTAATACGAAGCTCTTCTCCCGTACGTCCAGAAGGGTAGAGCTTACTTCTGAAGGGATGATCCTGATGCAGTATTCAAAACAGATTCAGCATTTGGTGGAAGAAGCAAAAAATAATATCCGGAGTGGTGATAATATCAGAGGATGCCTGAAAATAGGCTGTATAGAAACAACCATGGCGCTGAAAGTACCGGAAATCCTCAATACTTTTGATGAAAAATATCCTGGTATTGAGCTTGAGTTCAAATCAGACACAAGAGATTCAGTGCTGTCTGATGTTTTAAATTACAACCTGGATGCTGCCTTTGTTTCTGCTCCTGTGAATGCCAAAGGACTGGAGAAAATCTGCATTAAGGAAGAACAGCTTGTGATTCTGGCTTCCTCAAAAGGTCCGAGTCTGCAGACATTGATGGATAAAGAACCCTTGAAAATAGTGGTTTTTGACGAAGGGTGTATTTTCAGGGAGAGATTAGAATCCTGGTTAAGTCACAAAGGAATTCTTAATTATAAAAGTACAGTTTTGAATTCTATTGAAGGAGTCATCAACTTTGTGGAAGCAGGGTTGGGAGTCAGCATATTGCCGGAAGAAGTGGTTACTAAGTATTATGCAGGAAGAGGAATTAAAACCTATGGATTGAATAAGCAGCTGGGAACAATGAATACCATTCTTGTTTTTAGAAAAGACGGACCGCAGTCAAGAGCATTACAATGTTTTATTGATATGCATTTAGAGGTATAAATTGTAACAGGAAAATAAAGGCTATGGCAAAAACTACTGAGACACTTGATGAGTTTTACAGGAATAAATATGGAGCACTATCAAGTGATTTTCCAAAAAATGACGGCCAGTTTAATGTCTTTAGAATTGAAGACAGAATAAGCTCTCATACTTCCTCACCCACCTTTATCCGAAGAGATTTCTATAAAATTATGCTGTTCAGTGGTAATAATATATTTCATTACGGAGACCGAAGTATTCCGTTAACAGGCAATACTTTGCTCTTCTTTAATCCTCATGTGCCTTATACCTATGAATCTTTGGAAGCGGGTACTCATGGTTGTTTTTGTGTTTTTAAAGATGAGTTTTTTAAAGGAAATTTTCGTTTGAATCTGTTCGAACTTCCTTTGTTTACGGCAGGTACACATCCTGTTTTCAGCTTAGACGAAGAAGAAACGTCAGAAATCAAAACGATATTTGAAAAGATCATCAGAGAAATTGATTCAGACTTTGTCTATAAATATGATCTCATTAAAAATTATGTCAGTGAACTGATTTATTATGGGATGAAGTTGCAGCCCGTCAATACAGCTTCTGGGCAGACCAATGCATCGTTAAGAGTCACTACTGTGTTTATGGAATTACTGGAAAGGCAGTTTCCCCTTGAATCAACAGCTCAGCGCTTCGAATTGCGTTCTCCGAAAGCTTTTGCCGATCGGATGAATATTCATGTCAATTATCTCAACCGGGCTATAAAAAAACAGACAGGGCGCACTACTACAGAGCATATATTTGAAAGGCTAATCTCTGAAGCCAAGGTTCTTTTAAAATATACAGACTGGAATATTTCAGAAATCAGCTATGTGCTGGGCTTTGAAGATCAATCCCATTTTAATAAATTTTTCAAAAAGCAGACAGACAGCAGCCCAACAAGTATAAGAAGGGTTTGAATTTGACAATTATTGGTTTGTATATGACAAAATACCGTTGCGTGTATGCGGTAATTTTGTGAAAAATAAAATTCATGAGTCAAACAAAAATCTGGTATATCACCGGAGCATCTAAGGGAGTAGGTTTTTCATTGGTTAAAAAACTTTTAGAAAATGGGCACAAAGTGGCTGCTACTTCAAGAACCATTGAAGCATTGGAGAAGCTGGATGTGAATCCGGAAAATTTTCTTCCTCTGGAAGTGGATTTAACAAATGAACAATCTATCGCACAGTCTATTGAAAAAACAGTACAGCAGTTTGGAGGGCTGGATGTGGTAGTGAATAATGCCGGTTATAGGCTGGGTGGAGCAATAGAAGAAGTAAGCAACACAGAAATTGAAGAAAATTTTCAGATTAATTTTTTCGCTGTTGTAAAAGTCATTCAACAGGGATTGCCTTATTTAAGAAATCAGCGTTCCGGACATATTATTAATATTTCATCCATTGCAGGTTTTGCTCCCGGGCTGGGATGGAGTATGTATTCTTCTGCAAAATTTGCAATAACAGGTTTATCAGAAGCACTTGCTAATGATTTGAAGCCATTAGGAATCTCTGTGACAGCAGTTTTGCCTGGGTGGTTCCGTACCCATTTTGCCAAGCCGGATTCTATCGCTTTCAGTCAAAATCAGATCGATGATTATCAGTTCCTGAGGGCTGCTCATCAAAGAATGAATGAAATGGATGGTAAACAATTAGGAAACCCTGAGAAGGTAGCAGACGTTTTCATCAAACTGGCAGATCATGCAAATCCTCCGGTATTGCTATTCCTGGGAAGTGATGCCACCCAGAGAGCCGAAACCAAAATTGCAGAACTGACTGAACAGATACAATATTGGAAGGAACTTTCCTCATCCACAGATTTTAAAGAATAGCGCTACAGTCATTTTAATGATGTCATTTTTTACCAAATGGTAAATATGCCCAGATGATAATGGCTAACTTTGTTATCATGAAAGATTTTATAGAATATATCCTGCAGTTTGGTCATTTGAACCAGCAGCAGATAGACCTCATCACAAGCAAAGCAAAAGAGATTGAGCTGAGCAAGGATGAGTATTTTGCAGAAGCAGGAAAAGTCCTCAGGCAGGTAGGTTTTATTCTTGACGGGATCATTCGTATCTGCTATTATAACAACAAAGGGGAAGAAATTACCAAGATCTTTATTGAAGAAAAACATTTGCTCTTCAATCTGAAAAATGTGCCTTCTACAGAATATATTCAGGCCGCTACGGATTGTAAACTGCTGGTGTTTTCTAATCAGGATTGGAAAGAAATTTCAGATACCATTATCGACTGGGAAAATATTATTCAAAAAGTAACCAATAAAGCCCTTGCCCAAAAGCTGGAAAGAGTAAGTCCGTTAGTTTCTCAGGATGCTACCACGCGCTACCTGGAATTTATGGAAAAATATCCCACATTGGTCAATCGTATTCCTTTGTCTTACATTGCTTCTTATCTCGGGATTACCCAGCAGTCATTAAGCAGAATCAGAAAAAATATCCGGTAAGATGCTTTTTACCAAATGGTAAACAGGTTCTTTTTTTATCGTTGCAACTTTGCAATATCAATCTAAAATAATAAAAAATGAACCCAACAATTTTCATTACCGGTGCTTCATCAGGACTGGGAAAAGCCACCGCCAAACTATTTGCCTCAAAAGGCTGGACTGTAATTGCCACCATGAGGCATCCCGAAAAGGAAACTGAACTTACAGAATTTCCCAACATCCATCTCCTGAAATTAGATATCAGTGATCCGAAACAGATTTCCGGCATTGCTTCAGAAGCAGAAAAAATAAGCTCGGTGGATGTAGTCCTGAATAATGCCGCCTACGGGCTGATGGGGCCTTTTGAAGGAATTGAAGATGAACAGCTTGCCAGCCAGATCAATACCAATTTCTTAGGAACACTACTGGTAACAAAGGCATTTCTTCCGTATTTAAGAGCCCGAAAAAATGGAACAATTATTACCATAACATCATCTACTGCCAATATTCCTTACCCGTTTGTTTCCGTATATGCTGCCACAAAATCTGCATTGGAAAAATGGACAGAAGGAATGAGTTACGAACTGAAAGAGTGGGGGATCAGGAGTAAAACAGTAGTTCCTGCTTATATGCAGACCCATTTCGGAAGCAATGCGCAAATGGTTTCCCATCCCGATTACCAGCCTGTTTTTAATCAATATATAACAGCCATGAGAACGGATTCATCTGCCAAACGGGATGCTCCTGAAACCATTGCTGATATCGTGTATGAAGCCGCTACAGACAACAAAAAGCAGCTTCATTATATTGCTGGTGAACTGGCAACTTCTGAATATGAATGGCTGAAAAAAGAAGGTATAGAAACGGTAATTAATAAGATGAATGAACGATTTTTTGGTTAATATGCATTCGCAATTACTGTAGTTTAAATTTTTAGGTGGCATTTATCATTTTTGCTGTTGCAAAGTGGAATGGATAATGGGCAGTTAAAAATGGATGTTTTTTATATTACTTCCTTACAGAGAATAGTTTACGGCTACCTGATTATGAGTCAGGTATTCTGAGAAATGGAAATATTTTGTGAGGGAGATCTGATGATCTGCTGAGGGTTCGAGTCCCTTCTTCCAGGAAAGTTCAGAAGAGGGGTCGATTCCCTCCAACTCCACGAAAAGAGAAGCCTGGAGTTTGATTTTTAATTACAGTCATGGACAGTTAATCCTCAGCAGCAAGATGATAAAGGTGTACTATACTTTGGATATGGCCTGGTAGAATCCTGAGGCATTAACGAATATTCCGCCTTGAGGTTTCCAGCCGCGGAGGATGTAGTCGTTAACTTCCTTTTCTAAATTCTCTAAAATAAAATTGGAGAGTACTTTGTAATTCATGATGATAGATTTTAGTTTTATCGAAGATACAAATAATTCATTTATAGCCTATGCAGATGAATATTGTTGTCTCTTAATCATCAAGTCTGTAAATAAACTCCTCAATCTCTTTTTGTCTGGCATTGGCAAATCCTTTATCGGTTCCGATTTTTACAAAACCACATTTTTCCAGCACCTTTTGTGAGCCGAGATTATCATAGGCAACCCGTCCAAAAATGGGCCTTGCGGTTTCAAGGGTGAGAAAATCTTTCAAAGCGTTTGTGGCAATTCCTTTTCCCCAGAAATTTTTATCAATCCAATAGGTGATTTCTGCGTCGCCTTCCATGATAAACCTGGCAATACTTCCAACGGTCACTGTTCCGGCAATGATCGTTTGGTTGTTCACTGTGGGGTCTACCAGTAATTTGGTGAACTTGGCGATATAGGCTTCTTTATTCGCTGAATCTTTGGATGTAAATGCAGCGAGATGATTCGCTTCATCATCAAGCTGAAACTGAAAAAGAGTTTCTAAATCTTCCACTACAGTCGGCCTGAGTTTAATATCGTATTGAATATCTTTCATGGTGTGAGATAGGTGTTGGTTGGTTTTCAAATATAGAATTTATTTGCGCTATTTACTTAATGGTTTGATCTTTAAAAATTAAATTACAGAAGATTTATTTTTCCCACAGATGGCACAGATTTTACAGATATTTATGTTAATACTATTATTTTCAAAAATTTTTTGAACTACTCTATGTCAAAGTTTTCTCTTTATTTTAATTAAATATTTATTTCTTTTGTGACTTTTGTAGTTTATTTTTTACCACAGATGGCACAGATTTTCACAGATGCTGGGGCAAAGGATTGCGTTGTTTTATTCTTATGTGTACTTTTCAGCGTAAGAATATGCTCTTCATCTTATTAAATTGTTTAAAAACTTTTGTGACTTTTGTGGTTTATATTTTCCCAGAGATAACGCATATTTTCACAGAAGCTTATGGTTAAAATGATGCGTTGTTTTTTATACGTACAAATGCCTATCGTCTACAGTACAAATACCTGGCTTCAAAATCGGAAATTTATACTCTGAAATCCGGTTTTTTTTCATCGTTACTTTGGTATGTTCAAAAGAAGCTTCAAAACCCTGAACAACGGCAGCATCCGAAAAGCCAGGAAAAGAGTAGGAACCATACCCAATATTATTATCATGAAAAATCCAGAAAATGTTGCTCCCTTTGTAGAAGCAGCACAAATTATTACAGAACTGAAAGACAGAGCCAATGATATTCTTGCCAGTGTGTTAAGTACAGACCTGTCTGCAATTACTATTAATGGAAAAGGAAATTTTCCTTATTACTGGCAGGACCCTTCTAACCTGAAGTTTAATAAGAAAACGTATGACTGGATCTCTTCCAATCTTAGAGCCAGTACTGAGCCTGTCCAGCTGGACCAGGTATTTACCAATTACTTTATTGACGCTTTCTCAAAAGTGAACTATTCCTTATCTGTAGAAGATACCGCTGTACTGAACGATGCGCATACAAGAGCTACAGATCAGCAAATGGCCTTACTTAATGCGTGGGTAGCTGCTTATAACACACTTCCTCCCGCTACTGATACTATGCAGCCTATTGATATCATTATGGATAAAATTGCTACAGAATGGGCTAATCCGGCTACTACTTTATACCAGATTCAGAAGAGTGATAACCTTGATGCATTACTGAATAAGACACCGGCAAGCGGCAAACCTATTATTCCTGTGCTGGCCAATTATCTGGATGCGCTGGGCGCCACAATATCTTTGCAGAACAATGTGACAATGAACAATGGCTACTTATCCAAAGCATTGAAGAATGTACAGAATCCTAAAAAAGAAAATGGGGGACTGCTCCTGAATGATGACAGTGTTTTACCGGCCTTTGAGGTGACCACGCCGCTTGACCAGATCTTAAATGGTCTTAAAAATACTTCTCAGACTGCTCAGATTGATATGCAAGTAAGCCGTGAATCTGATAGCCGTTTCCGGGTTTCCGTCGAAGGGAAAACGGGTTTTTCTATTCCTATCTTTGATTTCTTTACGCTGGGAATCGGAGGCAATGCCAATTATTTCAGTGAAGATATTGCGACAAGCAAAAACTCCATCCAAATATCCATGATGTTTACGGGGGTTACTCTTGTGAACTTTGGACCAAAAGATTTTAATATTGCCAGCAATATGTACTGGGCATGGTTTGATCCTATCCGTAAAGCACAGATCAACAGCCGTGACAAAGAGGAAGAAAAACATATCTCAGGATATAAGTTTTCTCCGGATCCGGGGATTAAATTCGGACCTGAAGGACCTTTCGGGTTACTGAATGGAGTAGCGATTTCCAATTATCCTACTGTAGAAATCACGGTAACCGGTGAAGATTATAAAAGTATTCAGAAAACCTTTGAACAGTCTACTTCTGCCACGCTTTCTTTCTTAGGAATCCCATTGGCAAGCGTTAAAGAATCTACTTATTCATCTTCTATCTCCGTAGACCAATCCAAATCTACAATCAAGATCACACTCAGCCCTCCACCTAGTCTTGTGGCAGGTAACAACAGAGATTCCATAGCATGGGTTCTTGGTGCTATTGTGGATTATCCGGCTGAGGTGAGTGATGATGTTGAACTTCTTGGTGATGAAGAATTCGTTGCTAAAGGAGCTTATCCCAACTATCAGCTGTATAAAGATAACTTCGGCACTACCTATTGCTCTGTGAAAAAAGTGAAATCGCACGCTGTAGGTGCTACATGGGTAAGTGAATGCCTTGCTGCCCATCCGGGAACAAGCCCTGCAGGAAAACCATGGACAAGCCCTAAACAATCCGGGGTAATCTGGCCTTAAACAACAAAATAAGTATAATAAAATAGACTGTCTCAACAAGGCAGTCTATTTTGCTATATTTTAATTCGAGTTTTTTTATTCTGTCAATTTTCAGACTTTTTTGGTTGGGATCTATTTGACCAGAAGATAGATTCCCACCCCAATGGCAGCATAAGCTGTGACAGTAAGAATATCTGCGATAGGCTGTGAAAAACGTTTCTCTGCAATTCTCTCGCTGTTGATCTGGTTTTTATGGAATTTCAGACTTTTTTTAGCATTACGTACCGGATGGGCCACAAGACTGTCTCCTTCCCAACGGTCAACAATGATTTTATAACTCTTGCTATCTACTTCAATTCTGACATTTTTACCGGCAGCCAGTTTTTCCTGAATATTGACGGGTGCAGGAGCTGGCTGTGCACCAAGGTTTGGAGCGGCAGTGATTGTACCCATCATTTGAGAAGAAGTATTATTCGCTATGTCGGTATTCTTTCTAGCGCCCTGATTGTTGTTAGCAGCAGGAGCCGGATCTGCGGGCTTTTTTACCTGATAGGTATAGCAGCTGGTAAGTGTACATAATAGAATGATGAAATAAAGATTCTTTCGCATAAGCCAAATTTAAGAATTAAACGGAATATTTGAGAGTTTCTTTTGAAAGATGATGTTTTTTTTGAAATTCCCGTTGTTCCTGACATAAGAAATCTCCAGAGATTAACAGGGCTAAAGTAAAAAAACTAAAGTACTGTTTTCCTCCCTGTCAGGATTTTAAACCTTAGCAAAGATATTTTCCGTACAGAAGATAGGGCAATAGATTATTCTGATCAAAAAAAAATTTAGACCCTTTTGTTGTTCTTAATGTTTGCTTTGGAATACTAAAAATCAGATGAGGAATTTGTACAAAAAATGAAAGAGAAAAACAGAATCAGATCTGTCACTTTTTAAAATCCATAGTCAGAACACGTTTACAACAGATTAATAATACAGCCAGCTTATATGTCGTATACAAGGGATAAATGCATCATTGATGTATGTATAATTTGTTAAAAATGCATTTTTGATGTATGTACATATTGTTGGTATGTCTCTTATCTCATTACTTTTGCGCCAACAAAATGATCAAATGATGGAAAAAAAAATTCTATTACTTGGAAGCTTTTTAATAAGCCTTCAGGTGTTCTCGCAAGTAGGTATTAATACACCAAATCCTCAGGCCAGCCTGGATGTCGTAGGTAAGCCCACCTCCACAAATGTATTTGATGGTATTATTGCTCCCAGAATTACGGGAGCACAACTCAGGGCAAAAGCATACACCCAAAAACAACAGGGAGCATTGGTGTATGTAACAGCTGCCGATACGGCTCCTGCCGGACAGACAGCAGAAGTAACCAGCACGGGGTATTTTTATTTTGACAGCAATCTGAACCGCTGGCAAAAGCTGAACTCAGGAACTGTCGCTGTGGGAGATCCTACGACAGATGCCTTTATTGATGATCCCGCCAATACAATGGTAAAATTAGGAGCAGCTTCTACAGGAACTGCCAGATCTTTAAACAGCGATTTTGTTATTAAAGACAATGGAAGAGTGGGAATAGGGACAGAATCCCCTGATACAGCGTTGCATATAAAGGAAAACGGTAATGCTGACAGTAATCAGTTGAAAGTGCAGTCAACCAATAGTGCTCCATTAATTAATCTGGAAAGAACAGCTGTCAATAATTTATCTTCCGGAGCAGAGCTTGGAAAATTGTCCTTTAACGGAAAGATTGCAGGAGCTAATTTTCCATTGGCAGGTATAAAAGCGAATTACTGGGGAAACGGGTTAACCAATTCTTCAGCTCTTACATTTTCTACCAGTGACCGGCCGGCTGTTGTCGTTAATGAAAACGGAGACATGGGAATAGGACGTAATGATACCAATTTTGCAATGTCTCCTTCGCAAAAGCTTGATGTGGACGGAAATGTACGATTCAGAGGGGTTCCGTCATCCACAATGAACAGTACAGATATGTTAATGGCATTGGATGCTAACGGGGTTGCTAAAAAAGTAGATATTACAGCGCCAGCCAGTGTTTTGGTAGCAACAAGAACAGGACCTTCATTAAAATTGGCAGATGGTTCTGCAGCCATCATGTGGTTTGAGAATACCCATCTTTCTAATAATGCTTATCTCACAAGAATAGATAACGGTACCTTTCAGGCAACCAAAACTGGATTATACACTATAAACATTACGGCACATTTCGACCAGGTTCCTGAGGGAACAGTAGATGAAAGCCATTACAGAGGCGTAACCGTGGGGGTAAGGAATACTGGGGGAGACAAGCTTACCCAACAGTATGGATCTAATTATTTAGGCAATGGATATACCAATATTACAGCTGTTTTTATTTTGAATGCGGGAGAGCAATTTCATGCGTACAGCGCATGTAATAAAGGCGGATCGTACAGACAGATGGAAGCCACAATGTCTGTTGTTTACACTCCTTTTTAATCATAAGGATCTCTATTGAAATATAAAATAAGATTTTTGCCTGTCTGGTATAAATTTCAGGCAAAGGGACTTATGCAGACATCCTTGTCAAGGTTTTAAACCTTGACAAGGATGTTTTGTTGTTTTTAGAATGTTTGATTTGTCATGCTGGAAAATATGGGCAATTCATACAATGTCATAAAAAGAGACAAGTCTGTATTTAGACTTGTCTCTTTTATTATTTTCAAAACCTTTTTAAGGATTATTTTAAAACCTGTTGGTCATAAAGAATATTGTCATCTTCATCAAAGCTTATGATTAACATTTTATATTGTTTTGCACTGTCGTTGTTGAAGAATTTAATTCTTGGCGGAACATAATCACTATCAAATAAATTAGGATTCCAGTACAGTGTTTCACGGGTATCATTTTCAATTTTTTCCGGAGCATCATCATCTATCATTTCAATAGGGAATTCTGAAGGGGTATCATAGCCTTTGATGATGGATGAGTTGTTCTTTTTCGTCTCTTTTTCATTGGTTTTAGCCTGCATATTACCCTTCATGGTGTAGATGGCTACGGCATCACCTACCAATCCTGATGCTTTAATGATTTTTACCATTGCAATATTATTCACAGGAAGGCTGGAAATCATGGTAGGGTCAGTAGGTACTTCATCCAAATAAAGTTTAGCTTGCTGGCCGCGGATATAAGGTACATTAGCTCCTGAGTTGTTTCTCTGAAATGTTAAACCAGCAGCTTTTCCCTGCAGCCAGTCTAAAATATTGGTGTATCCCGAAGTGTTCTGATCTTCATTCACGAAATCGAATACGGTAGAGTTAACAGAACTGAACATTCCGCTGGACAACTGTTTATCCAGTTCAGCTTTTGGATCTTTCTTTTTTCCTACTAAAGCGACTTCCTGGATCTGTATATCATTATTCTCTTTCTTTTTTATATTTTTCTGAGTATTGATGGCTCTGGAAATAGTTGAAGGAAGAACTTTATTTTTATCAGCTTTTACCAACGTATATTTTGTAGCAGGAAAATTGCCTTTGAAGGTTGTAGGCGTAACTAAAGGTTCTATGGTAACAAACAAATCATCATTTCCTGATTCTTTATTTTCTGAATTCACAAAGGCTGAAATTTCCAGAGGTTCCTGATTGTTGAGGTTGTTTAAATAAATATATCCGCTCTGATCTGTTTTGAACTGACTGAATACAGGCTGGTTCTGCCCCGATTTCGATAATAAATTAACCGTTGTATTGACCAGAAGTGCATTATTTTTAACAGGTTTTACCCTGTAGGAAAGATACTGTTGAGACTGGGTTTTAATAGCCGGCGCAGCTCCGCTGAGTACAGTGTTCCAGTCGAATCTTTTCCAGTTTTCAGAAATAAGAAGAGCGTCCAAAGCTTCGGTGTTGGCATTCTTAGAGAAGTATTGTGCCGGGCTGTCTATTCTTGTGGTAAAATCTCCCGTTAGCCAAAGACTGCTCAGAATATTTTCATCTTCAGGAGTTGGGGTACCATTATCTTCACTTACCACAACTGTATAATTTTTGAAATAAGATTCCGGAGAAAGATCAATACTGTTGAAAGCTCTTGGCGTTGGTTTTAAGCTCTGACCTACTATTTCTGCTTTCTCTATCTTTAAATTACCGGGTTTTATAAAACAAAGCCTTTGTACAACAGGATTGTCCTGCTCATCAAAAATTATTAACTGCAAAATGCCATTCGCGCCGTTACTGATTTTTGTAGGAATAAGACTTGATGCTTCATTCGTAAGGTGGTTGATATTGGCTCTGTAGGCAAGATGGTTATTGATGAGTCCGACAATTTTATAACCCTGAAGCTGCTGTTTCAGATTAACACCTTTTATATTATATTTTATCCCTTCTTTGGAACTTGAAACTTCTATATTCAGGCCGCTGTCTGCAACCTGTGGCAAATCTACTGTTTTACTTTTTCCGGTATTATCCTGAATGATAGCCTGGTATTTCTTTCCTGAAACAGGAGTTATCTTAAAAGAAGCCACATTTTTATCAAAAGATTTGAATGTAGCTACAGGGTTGTTAGGATTCTGGCTGTCTATTATTTTTCCGGACCAGTTTTCCGGGAGAGCAGAACTGGAAGATAACCTGACAGCAAATTTTGTAGGCGTACCGTTAATGAAAGTTCCGCCTTCCGGAAAAACTTTGGCAGACCAGTCGGAGCTTTTTGCAATGACCAGTGATTCTGCAGAGTTTGGATTGTAAACCGGAATTGTTTTAACAATTTGGAAATCTTCATTAAAATTGGTCATGTAAGGAGTGTAAGCTCTCACAAAATAAACCTGTTCGGGAAGGTCTTCTTTCAGCTGGAAATCCCCGTTTCCTTCACCATTTGTAAGAAGTACGGTTCTCCAGTCTATTAATTTTTTATCAGAATTATACAGCTCAACAAACAAGGTAGTAGATAATGTGGAGCGGTTGTATCCGTCAAACACAAAACTTTTGAACCAGATTTTATCACCAGCTGCATATTGCGATTTGTCGGTGAGCACATATACTTTTTCCTGCTCGTAATTATTCTCAAGATTAGCAATTGCTTTTTCCAGTTTGGTTTGCGCCAGTACAGGTTGTACCATCGAAAGAAGCAATACACAGAACATATTTTTCATAAAAATCTCAGCACATTTTAATTCTTCGCTAATGTAGTCATTTAAAGACTTCCGGAATTGATATTTAACATGTTATTTCACAACAGAGAAAAGACATTAATAATGTTTTTAATGCCGGAAATATCAGGACGCAGTGCATGATGTAGCATTAGAAAATACTCATATGGAATCGTGAATTAAAAAGGAATGTGCTGTAAATTAAAATTTTAGACACTTAAAATTAATCAACATTGAGTGATAAAAAATATTTTGAATGAATATTTTTATTATTTTTATAAAATAAACTAAAACATGAAAATATATGAAATTTATTCACGTTCCCGAATTCAACTTGACCTAGTGCCTTAAAAATTCTCTTTCATTTAACCGATAAGTTAGCCTCATCTGATGAGAGGCCTGCATTTCTATGCAGATCAGGATAAAGCCTGATTAAAAAACAACACAAACAAAATTAAGCTTAAACAAATCCTTAAATCCAATTATTCCTATGGAAAAATCACACAATCACACACATGGCTGCACTCATTGCTCTTGCCATAATCCTGTCCTGGATGTTCTGAAAGAAGAAATTTTCAGTGCAGAAAATATGACGAAACTCAATCCTGGTTCCGGAAAGGCAACCCACGAAAAACCCCAGACGCTGATGGTAAGCGGAGGAATTATCCGCCCTATGATTGGAGGATCAACTGCTACCGTTGAATCTGTTGGGATCGCTGATGGAAAAGTAGTGGTAACCGGTACAAAAGACCAGGTGGAAGAATACATGAAAGCGAACTATCAGGGGTTTCAAAGAAAAGAGCTGACCGGTGCTCAAACTTTACTCCCTGGTCTGATAGAGCCTCATGTTCATATGGTTCCAACAGCAATGATGCAGGGCTGGCTGGATCTGAGTCCTTTTGAAGGACAGAATTTAAAAGCGGTCTATGACTTAAACTCTGTGGGAACCATCATCAACAATCATATTCCTAAAATTCCGGGAACTGTTATTTTAGGGAGAGGACTAGACCCGTCATTAATGCCTTTCAAGGAGAAAGACGGCAAAAAAGAATTAATAACTATTGATAATATATTACTAGACAGTATTAATCATACTACAGAAATGATGCTGTTAAGTGCTTCCATGCACACTCTTTATCTGAATACCAAGGCGCTGGAATATGTATTTAAAAATAATTCCGATATCAGTAACGAGTATAAAACCGTTGAAAATTATATAGCTGAGACCAAAGGTCAGCTGCAGGAAGGCTTACAAATGACTCCTGCATTGAAGACGGTAAAGCTGCAGATCATTGCGATGAGCATAGAAATCAACAGGTATCTTACGAAACTTTTCAATACAGCCAATTCAAGAGGCGTTACTTTTATGTATGATGCCGGACTGAATAAAGGTTCAGAAATACTTTTAACCAAATATTTCGAAACTCACCCCGAACGGGTAAGAACTGGCGGCGCGTATCTTTGCTCAAGCCAGGAAGATGTTGACAACCTGGAGCCTTATCAAGAGCCGGAACACTATAAACCTGTATATTATGGGCATATTAAAGTGGTTTCAGATGGCTCCAACCAGGGACTGACAGGGTATCAGAGTGCTCCTTATCTGTGTAATCCTGCCAACAATACCGGAGTATTTAATTTTCCGCAGACAGGTATTCCTGCTCATACGATTCCGCCGGGCTATAATACATTAATCAACAGCGTGGTCGCTGTAAAAGGCTGGCCGCTGATGGTTCATGCCAATGGAGATCAGGCGGTAACATTTGCCATTAATGCGTATCAGCGTACTTTGGCTCAATATAGAGGACGGGAGCTTCGTAACCGTATTGAGCACTGCTCACTGCTTACATCAGAGCAAATTACCAATATGCTTCAAATGGGAGTTTCCCCAAGTTTCCTGATCGGCCACGTAGGCTACTGGGGATATGCTTTTAAAGAAGTGATATTCGGGGAAAAGGCACAAATGCTTGATCTTTGTGGTTCAACGCTTGCGGCAGGGATGAGAATTACCCTTCACAGCGATAATGAGGTGAGCCCTTTAGGTCCTTTGAGAATGATGGAACAGTCGATTACGAGAATTATGGAGAAAAATCCAAACGAGATTGAAGTCTTAAACAGTGCGGAACGTATTACTCCGGAACAGGCTTTGATTGCCGTTACTTATGATGCTGCCTGGCAGTGCTATGCAGACAAATGGGTAGGATCCTTAAACAAAGGCTACTTTGCTGATTTTGTTATTTTGGAACAGGATCCTCTTTCATTAAATACCCCTTCGTTACAATACATGAAAATGAGAGACATTCCGGTACTGGAAACCTGGGTAGGCGGTATACCTGTGTATGTGAATGATAAAGCCGTAAAAACAGCCACTGAAAAAGATATGCTTTTTTCAGATAATTCGTAGTCTGTTTTTTACATATTTGCTGATCAGAAAAGAATCAGAGCAGATTATTGCTGCTCTGATTTTTTTCTTTTAGTTAAGAGGCTTCCTGCCGGTAAAAATATTGATCAGAACTACAATAATGGCAACAACCAAAAGTGTATGAATTAAACTTCCTGTATCCATACCCGGAATTATGCCAAGCATTCCCAGAAGCCAGACAGCGATGCAGATTACTGCAACAAGCCATAGTAAATTTCTCATAATATTATTTTTTTGTGGTTAGTGTTATGTATAGTGGTTTCTCTTAGTGATGCCTTACCCCTTTATGGTGATATTGGGTGCTTTTATGATCAGCTTTATAGTTGGATTGAACATTGTCAATGGTACTGCTGTAATTTTTATTGGAATACTGGTCATTATCTATCTGGGGCATGGAATAATGAAACTCCTTGCCGTTCTTATAAAGTGTATTATCGTAAGTACGGTAAATCTGATTTTCCTTATAAGTGTTTCCATCAGGAGCAAGATAAACTTTACTTTTCTTACTTTTTTTTCGCAGGCCCAGATAAAGCAAAGAACTTCCTGCTGCAAGAGCCAATGTAATTTTTACGATATTGTTCATACGATTGTTATTTTGATTTAAATAATTACAATTTTTTTGCCATTGGACAGAAATGTGGTACTTTTTTAAGCAGATCAGTAGTTTCTGTTCTTTTGATTACAAGAAAAGGAGTGGCTGGCAGACCCGGATTTGATCCGTTTTCAGAGCATTTCTCCGGTTTGCTTTCAATGGCCGGAATAGCCTTTGTCTTACTATTCGGAAATAATAAAATGGTTTATTTTTTTGTCTTATAAAATATAACCGGCACATCCAGGTATAGGATGCTATAATTTTTTCTATATTTATAAGAAGTAAGTAAATGTTTTACTAATAGTTAGAAAAATGGCTTGTGTTTGTATTGTACACTCTAAACATGCCTGTAAATATTATAAAAAAAGACAATGCCAGTAAACCTAATACCTCCGGACGGAGGCCTGTTATATAAAGAAACAGATATGTCTCAGTTTTTCCCTGAGCCTTTAAATGCCATAACAGCCCTGTTATTTTTAGCCATCGCCATTTTCTGGACTCTCAAAATGAAGGGGAACTTTAAAAGATATCCTTTTTTAAGCTACTGCCTGGTTTTATTATATATTGGTGCCATTGGGGGAACGGTTTACCATTCTTTCAGACAATGGCCGGTATTTATCATGATGGATTGGCTGCCTATTATGCTGCTCTGTCTGTCTGCCGGTTTTTATTTTATCGCGCAGAGTACCCGATGGTATTATGCTGTTGTCCTGGTTCTGATATATACAGCACTTATGGTAGGTTTGAGAAACTGGATTCTGGCAGATAACCCTTCTCTTTTTATCAATGTCAATTATGCCATTATGGCTTCATTTGTAGTTTTCTCGGTACTAAGGTATTTGATGTATACCCAATGGAAAGCTGGCAAATGGGTGGGCTTTGCTGTATTGTCATTTGTGTTTGCACTGACCTTCCGGATCGCTGATAAATGGGAATGGTTCAGCTTCGGAACGCACTTTTTATGGCATACTTTCGGGGCGGTGGCGACGTTTTGTATGTTTAATTATATCAGTCTGACGCGGAATGAAATTAGGAAGACATAAGTTTTTAAATCTTTCATCAGTTCGTATCCGGAATTATTTTTAATGCAAAGTCCATTGATCATTTCGTTGTATTGTAAGTGTGCTAAGTGCTTCGATTTCGTCGCTCATGAAGCGGTGCGCTTATCCATGCGTTTTGAGGAATCAGCAAAGTTGATTCTACATTTTTGCTATCTTAAAAATCATCAGTTTCAAAAATAAAAATCTCCGTCAAAAATATCATCCGTATATTATCTTTTTATTCATTAAACTCCTTAAAATTAGGGATTTTCCATCCTTATTTTTATTTGTAAGTTAGTGCCGCAAAAATAATGCAGGATAAAAATATACAGAACGATTCTGATGAAGAAGGATTCGTATTGTTTTGTCTTTCACTATTTTAAAAAAATTATACACCCAAAAACTAAATTTATTAAAATGAAGAAGACACTGATTATTCTATCAATAGGCGCTTTACTTGCTGCCTGCAACAAAAAGACTGAACAGAAAACAGAGGCAGCTAAGGATACTGTCGCCATAGGAAATACGACAGCCGCAGAAAAATCTCCGGGAGAAACACATCAATTTGATATCAACTCTTTGCCGGTTTCCACCGCTGAAGTAGGAGATTTTCCCTTTTTCAGTTTTCCCAAAGGACTGGACTTTCAAAACAAACCGGTACAAAGAAGCTTTGACATGCTGTATTTTCCACTTAATGGTGTAATGACACCCGTAGAAGGAAAAGTATGGAAAACATATGTAGTCAATGCGAAAGGTAATACAGAAGAATGGTCATTGCCCTATTTTTTGAAAAGCTATGATGATGCTATTACAAAAGCAGGTGGTGTAAAAATATTTGATGGTAAAGTTTCTCAGCAAGAGCTTGACAGAATAAAAGAAGAGGCCAAATACTTCGGTGAAGAAGGCTCCATAGATTATTGGAATGAACCCGTAAAAGTGTATGTCATCAGAAGGTCAAATGGCGATGATATTTATATTCAGCTTTATGGAAATACCTCTACCGGAGCAATACAGATTTTGCAGAAAGCCCCGGTTGAGCAAGGTACAAAACCATAGAGTGAAGATGGTGAAAATATAAGGTAAATCCTCTAACAATAGAGAATTGAAGATTATTTGCTTAAAATCCCAACGAAAAGCTGGGATTTTTTTGTTTTGATTTGTGCTAAGGAGATGATCCTGATTTCAAGCTGATAACATAAGTTGTAAACCTTAGGAAAAATCGATTAAAATAAATTTACTTGTTCAAATCTTGACAAGTATTTAGGGTTTGTTGTAAGGTACCATGCTTTAACGCCTGTTTCCTTACATTTCTTTTTTTCCAATTCCCAAAGCTTTCCTGCTTTTTCTAGATATCTTTTGTACCTGCAAATATTCTTTTGAGGAATGCCAGTTGCCTTAGCTATCATTGAAGCTGTTGCAATATTGCTTTGTAAATATTGAAATATTATTTTCAATTGATTTTCAAAATATAGATGCTGGTTACTCTTTTGAAAAAGCAAAATTTTTGGATTATCAAATTCTTTAGTTAGCTGCATTTCTGTTTTTGGGAAATGCTTAATTTTTAATGTTTTCATTATACAAAGTATTTATTGTTTTATACTTTGCAATATTATGGGGGGCATTTAGGGGCAGCAATAAGGGCGTACTCCCTATTTTAATTTTTCATAGTCCCTTATTACCTTTTCTTTATGTTTAAAGGCTGTGTAACGGGTCTTGTTTTCGGTTGAGTTTTTCAAAAGGCTATTAATATTACCTTTAACAGCTCTGCCTTCCTTATCACTATTAAACCATTTGGAAACTTCGATGTGTAATCTATATTTAGTATTAAAGTGGTTTCTCTCTAAGTAAGTGAAATAATCTAAATAATCAAGCATAGCTACTACATAAGGTAATTTACTGTCACTTATCAATTGAACTAAAATATTCTGATTTTTTTCCGAAAGCCGTTTCAATTTATCAAGTTCAAAAAAACCATAGATGTATAAGATTTCGCTTAATATTTGTGCTTTGGTTTTTAATTGTTCAGTTTGCTTTGAATTATAGTTTCTATCAAGATCTCTTTTCTTTAATCCTTCTAAAGTTTTTAAATGTATGTCTACATCAACTATTGACTTTTTATGAAACTCTTGTAGTTCGTAGAACTTATCTTCAATAAGAGAGTTTCCTACACCTTCAATCACACATCCTTTATCTATTTTAGAGTTTAAAGCAATGGAACAAATACTTTTTATCTGATTAAATTGGCGCTCTAGTAAATCATATTCAGAGGTTTGCAATGGCTTTTCTGTTGCCGATAACATTTTTGAAACCAAATCTGAAAGTTGTTCTTCTCCATTTTTTAAATTCTTTTCATACCTCTGGTAAATAGACTGGTTATGCATTTCACATTTTTTTTTCCGTGTATCCCAATCATCATCAATATTAAAATCATGCGGTGTCGAAAAATAACCAATAGTCTGTGTGTTTTTCTTAGTATAAATTTCTCTTTTTTCTTCTAACCATCCTTTATAAAGAAAGTACTTTGCGTAAGTCAGCAAAGAATTGTTTTTTTGCCCATAATTAAAGTATGTATGATAACTATAGTATGGTAAATTAGCATTTTCATAATATCTATTTGCTAGTCTTAAGTATTCTAAATAATCTGATGTATCTTTATTTTCAAAAGCAGCTAGAGTTGACAATTTATTTGCTTCTTCTATGAATCTGTATATAGGCTTTAGCTCATCTTCGATTATTTTTAAATTTATGTTATTCCCGTATTTTTGTGAAAAAATTTCTTTTAGATATTCAAATCTTTTCTGGGCATCATATTTTTTTAATCGCTCAATTGCTTCCTCTCTGTTTTTTGGTTCTGGGATTTGAGAGCAGTTATCTCCTTCTTTTATTCCAATTTGTTTAAAAAATAGATTTTTTTCAAGATCTTCTTCAGCTACATCTCTAGAAACTCTTATAGATTGTTCATAGTCTTGTGATTCTGACAAATTTTTGAATTCCTCTAGTTTTGAATTTAAAAAAGATTGTCTTTTGTCCAAGGTGTTTAAAAATTGTTTTTTGAAGTTACAAGGCTCATTTCCAGTATCACCTAAAATTGACATTTCATTGTAAACAGGTTTATCTAATTCTTTTAAAAGTGATTTACATTTTTCTAACTCACTTTTAATAAAATCAATTTTATTAACATCAATATTCGAATTGATAAACTCCTCTTGTAAACTCTGAAATTTTTCTTTGTACCTCTCAGTTTGAAGAAATAAGTTGTTTGTATTTTCTAAATATATTCTAAATAGTTCGATCTTTAAGTATCCCAATAAAATATTAACATTCATTGTCATTGGGGTTTCTAATTCAGGAGATCCAATATTTAAATCCAAATAGTCTTTAAACATTCTTTCTATTGACAATTCGTTGGTTCCACTAATTAGCCTTGAAATATTGATTTCAGATTTTAGAAAATCATTGAGCTTACTTGTATTTTGTGCTTTACACTGTTTCAATATCTCAGCTTGTATAGTTAACAATGAGAGGCTAATATCTTGAGAAAATTCAAAAATATTTTTGTCATTTATTAACCAGTTATTTATATCAAATTCGAATTCAATGGATTTACCTTTCAATTTATTGACTGCATTTCTAATTCCTTGAATATCTAAACTTTCAATGGTAACCATATGCCTATTGAATTGTATTTCTTTACTTTTATTAATCTTAAGTTTATCTTCTAAAGATAGAAAAGGCTTAAAACAATCAAGTAAAATTTCATTAAAATCTTTAACCAGACCATAGGGTAAAAAATTGTCTAGACTTAGTTTTAAATTTTCTAAAATCGAAACGTATTTTTCTTTTGCTTCTATAATTAATTTAACATCCTCTTTATCATACTTTTGAGTTTCCACAAGTATTATAAATTCTCCAATATGATAAAAATGATCATTACCAATATTATTTAAGTCTGTAATTTCTAATTCATTTATTTTTTCGTTAATAGTATTTTTACATTCTCGATGAAAAATATCTTTTAGCTTATTACCTTTTTCAGCTATTTCTTCTCTTTCAAATTTATGTTCAAAATTTGTTTTAGGATCCAAATCATGATATATTTTTCTTAACTCAGTAATCTCATCAAGTAATCTTTCTTGTTTGTTAAAATTCTCGATATTTGAATACAAAAAATCGATAAAACTAAATATATCTTTAACTCTTTCTGTTATCATTTTCTTGGTTTATGTTTTTCAAATTTATCTAAAATATTACTATGTTATAGCGTTCATAACATATAAGAGAAGTAAGTAAAATATCAAAACTAATTTACAGTTTTTTGCAAAATAAAAATCCCAACTCTCGTCAGGATTTATCAATTATATTGTTTTAGTAATCTATATTCCAACCATTTTAAAAAAGCTGGTAAGAGTTAAATTTCTGGCATGGCAGATTCGCATTATAGTAAGAAGAGCAATTTGATAATCTTTATCATCTTTTATTCTTCGAACGGTTTTTTCATCAATATTATGATCTACTGCAAATTTGCTGTTATTGTTCATAGGGATAACCCATTCATCCCTTATAAATTCAACAATTTGTCTATTTGCTTCTGTCATAGAAACAAATAAATTACATATTCTTATAAAAATCTCGGACTTGAGTCCGAATGTTTGTGTTTTTTTATTACATTTATAAAAAAATACAAACATGAAAAAAAGTAGAACAAACTTTGATCCCCGCTTTCGGGCAGAAAAGAAGAACTCCGGGTTGCAGCTGATGGAAAATTTCTTTCAGTTCAATGAGCTGGATGTTTCCAAAGAAAGGCTCAGCAACATTATGAATTATGCGGTAAAGAGAAACAGCTGGATCCATGAAGATCCGGCGGTGATCTTTGAGTTTCATCAATCGATGAGGTCGTTGATCCGGGCAGGCTATCTCATGATGCTGAAGGAAAGAAAATGGACGGTCGATACACAGCCGGAAAAGATTTCCCCATGGGTACTTGGTCTGCTTTCGGAGCAGGAATACCGGAATCCTCTGATGGTTTTCAAAAAAGCATTCAGAGCCTACAGCATCAAAGAGTTTGATTATTTTATGTCCGGAATTGTCTATTTTTCAATGGGGGTCTATGAAAACCTACCGGAAAGAAATATTGTGATGCCTTACATTCATACGGTTAAAATGCTGGATGCCGCACACCTTATTCTTCAGAGAAGGAGAGAAAAGAAGGGGACTGAGACCAGGTAAGAATAAGAAAGTTGTTTGTGTCTAACCTATTGTAAGCGGTTGATAAAGTTGATTAAATATACTGATCTGTTTTTCTGACGCAAAGCTTACATTTTTGAAACTGTTGATTGTAATAAAGCAAAGGAAAGGAAAGAATCAACAGAGTTGATTCAATGAAGTGTATGGATAAGCGTATCGATTTATCATCGACAAAGCCGCAGCACTTTGCCTGCTTAGAATAAAGGAGAATTGTTGATGAACTTTGCGTTTATCTTTTCTTATCTTCACACTATGATTTTGCGAAAAATATAAGAGAATATTTGGTGTTGCCGAATGCTTTTTCTTTTATGGTTGAAAGAAAGATGATTTACTTATATTTGCCGCAAAGCAAATTTAAATGTTCAAAAAAGTAAGCACTGTATTTATTCTTGGCTTTTATACGGTATTTTGTTCGGCCCAGCAGGTCCGGCCTTCCAAATCATCTGAAATTTACCGTGAAATCAAAACGCTGAAGCATCTTCCTAAAGTTTTATACCTGGCGGCTCATCCCGATGACGAGAATACGGGATTGCTTTCCTGGCTAATCAACGATCAGAATGTGGAAACGGGCTATCTGTCTTTAACCAGAGGCGATGGCGGGCAGAATTTATTAGGCACAGAACAAGGAGCTGCATTGGGATTAATCAGAACACATGAGCTTTTAGAGGCAAGAAAGTTAGATGGTGCGCAACAGTTTTTTACCCGTGCGATAGACTTCGGGTTTTCTAAAAATACGACCGACACTTTTAAACAATGGAATGCAGACAGCATTACCGCAGATGTAGTCTGGGTAATCCGTAAATTCCGTCCCGATATTATCATTTGCCGTTTTCCTCCTACTGCTGCGGCAGGGCACGGACAGCATGCGGCTTCTGCTGTGGTGGCGGAAAAAGCTTTTAAGCTGGCTGGCGATAAAGCGGCTTTCCCTGATCAACTGAAATACGTTAATGTATGGCAGCCAAAACGTGTATTGTGGAATACTTTCCGCTTTGGTGGAGTGAATACAACCGCTGAAAATCAATTGAAAGTGACCGTTGGGCAATATGATGCACAACTGGGAATGGGCTATGGTGAATTGGCAGGATTAAGCAGAAGTCTGCATAAAAGCCAGGGGGCAGGAACACAGTCTGTAGCCGGGATCAGAACAGAATATTTTTCCCACGTGATCGGTGAGCCGGCAAAAACAACACTTTTCGATGGAGTTGTGAAAACCTGGACTTCACAAGGAAACGCTGATATTGACCAGTCACTGGATCAGATTATCTCTGCTTTCAATTTCAATAATCCTGACCTCAGCCTGCCTGCTTTGCTTGCTTTGCGAAAAAAGGTCATGGCACTCAAAGATAGAGATCAGAAAAGGGATAAACTTACATCTCTGGACCATATTATTTTAAGCTGTGCCGGGTTTATGGGTGAGGCCGTTACCAATCAGGCTGAAGCCGTTGCCGGAGAACAGTACAATTTCAGGTTAAATCTGATTTCAAGAGCTGTAAATCCTGTTGTTTTAGAGGATATACAATGGTTAAATCAATCAGAAAACTTCAATAGAAAACTGTCAAAAGATTCTTTGATCACCATTCAGCACGACATTCAGATTCCTGCTGATGCAGCACTCACAGAACCTTACTGGTTGGCAAAACCTCCCGTAAATGCGGCCACTTTCTCCGTTCCTGATGATACTTTAGTTGGCTTACCGGAGGCAGAATCACCGCTGAATGTTTTGCTGGGTTTGAAAATCGGTTCGCAAAAGTTTCAGGTTAAGCTTCCTTTATCTTTCAAGAAACTAGATCCGGTGCGTGGCGATGTGGTGGAAGCCCTTCGTATTGTTCCTGCTTTGGAACTGAAATTTACACAACCACTTTATTGGGCCAAAGAAAATGAAGATTTACATTTGAGTTTAAATTTTAAGGTAAATTCCAGCAAACCTTTCACTAAAGGTGTTTTGAACATTATGTATAACGGAGAACGATTAGGGAGCACTGATGTCAATTCGGTCAATGGGAAAGATTTTACCGTTGATTACGTTATTCCAAAAACGAAGCTTGCCTCTATACATTCTACTCGTATGCCATTGGATGCCAGTTTTGTGGCAGATGGAGTAGCTTATAATAAAAAACAAGTATTAATTCAGTACCCGCATTTACCTTCTTTACAATATTTTGTGCCCGCAACTGCCATCGTAATGAAAGGAGATATCCAGGCGAAGATTAAAAAAATTGGTTACGTAGAAGGTGCCGGTGATTTCATTCCGGAGTTCCTGCGCATTGCCGGTATTCAGGTAGATGTCCTGAAAGACGAAGATTTTTATGGAAACATAGATGAATCCGGTGGAAACGGTAATCAAAACAAACTATCACAATATGATGCCATCGTATTGGGGGTTCGTGCCAATAACACTGAGAAAAAGCTGGGCCGCTGGATGCCGTTTTTATGGTCCTATGCCAAAGCCGGAGGGAATCTGGTGATGCAGTATAATACCAACCAGGATACAACCGTTGACAAATTGGGAATGTACAATTTCAGTATTGCCAATAAGCGTGTTACCGAAGAAAATGCTGCAGTTACGTTTTTAAATCCCAATCATAAATTACTGAACTTTCCGAACAAAATTACGGCAGATGATTTTAAAGGCTGGGTTCAGGAAAGGGGAGCCTATTTCCCTGCTCAATGGGATGCAGCGTATGAACCGCTTTTTGAAATGCATGATACAGACGAAGAACCTCTTCAGGGATCTACTTTATATGCCAGATACGGGAAAGGTAATTTTATTTATACCCCGTTGGCGTTTTTCAGACAGTTGCCTGCAGGAAATGTGGGGGCTGCCCGTTTATTTTTTAACTTTTTATCTGCACAGAAAAACTGATGAACAAACAACTTAAAAACTGGAATATCTGGTACATACTATTAGCCGTTGCATTAGTAGTACAGATCGTATTTTATTATGGGTTTACTAAATTATGGGCATGAGTAATATAGATTGGACGGTTCTTATTGTTACACTTGTGGCAGTGGTGGTTTACGGCGTATTGATCGGCCGTGGCCAAAAAAATAACGAATCCTACCTGAAAGCAGATAATAAAATGCCCTGGTATATTGTACTTATCGGGATTATGGCGACCCAGGCAAGTGCCATTACATTTCTTTCGGCACCTGGCCAGGCTTATACAGACGGGATGCGTTTCGTTCAGTATTATTTTGGTTTGCCGTTGGCAATGATTGTGATCTGTATTACTTTCATCCCGATTTTTCAGCGCTTAAATGTTTACACTGCCTATGAATATTTGGAGAACCGTTTTGATAAAAAAACAAGGGTACTCACTTCACTGCTTTTTCTTTTTTCCAGAGGGTTATCAACGGGAATCAGCATTTACGCTCCGAGTATTATCTTATCAAGTGTTTTAAACTGGAATATTTATTTAACCAATGTTTTAACAGGTGGTATTCTGTTGATTTACACTTATATTGGAGGAGCAAAAGCGATCGCTCACACCCAGAAATTACAGTTCCTTATTATTCTGGGGACAATGGCATTTGCAGGATATTTACTTATTCAGAATATGCCGGATGGAATTGGTTTTAATGATGCGCTGTACCTGGCGGGGAAATCCGGAAAGCTTAATGTGATCACCACAGAATTCGACTGGAAAGATAAATACAATATCTGGAGTGGCCTGATTGGTGGTTTTTTTCTGGCACTTTCTTATTTCGGTACAGACCAGAGCCAGGTTGGGAGATATATCACTGCGAAAGACAATACCAATGCTAAAATGGGCTTGCTATTGAATGGATTGGTGAAAATCCCGATGCAGTTTGCTATTCTCCTGATCGGAGCTTTGCTTTTTGCATTCTTTTCTCTGAAACCGGCTCCGATTTATTTTAACGAACGTTCTTATCAGCATTTAAAGGAAGCAAATCCTGAACAGGCTGCCGTTTTTGAAAAAGAGCATCAGGATTTACAGTTAAAATTTAATGCAGAATCGAAAGAAATTTTAAAATTAAAAGAAACTCATTCTCCTCAACTCCAAAGAACAATTCAGGATTTTAAAAATACACAGACAGAAGTAAAAGCATTGCACAGCAGGGTAGAGGAGGCTATCAATCAATCAAACTATAATGCGGAAAAAACGGATACGAATTACATTTTCCTGTATTTCGTAAAAAATACGTTGCCCGTAGGAATGATCGGTTTGCTGTTTGCCGTCATTTTTCTGGCCAGCTGGGGTTCCATTTCGGCTGCGCTGAATTCCCTTGCTGCCTGTTCATTAAAAGATGTTCATTTATTATTTAAAAAAGAACTTCCTGATGAGAAAACCGAATTGAAGTACAGCCGTCTGCACACTTTAGCATGGGGAATTTTCTCCATCGGAGTAGCTATGTTTGCCACGCAGATGGGTTCCCTTATTGAAGCGGTTAATGTATTGGGTTCTCTTTTCTACGGTCCGATCTTGGGAATTTTTCTGGTAGCGTTTTACTATAAAAAAATTGACGGCCCGAATGTGTTTATTGCTGCAATTCTTTCAGAAATTACGGTTATTGCCGTTTACCAGTTCGATATCATTTCTTTCCTTTGGCTTAATGTGATAGGGGCAGCAGCGGTGATTATATTTTCAGCAATCGGATTGCTGTTTTATAAGCAGAAAACAGTAAATTCGTAAGCAAATAATAATAAAAACAAACAAATAAGATATTATGAAAACAATGATTAAATCTGCTACTGTACTTTTCGCAGCAGTGACGCTTTCAGTAAACGCCTTTGCACAGGAAACTAAAAAACCTGCCAGCCCTCCGGCTACTGCTACAGGAAAAATTAAAGATGTAAATATTACAATTGCTTATAGCAGCCCTTCTGTAAAAGGACGTACAATCTGGGGTGGTTTGGAAGCGTATGATAAAGTTTGGCGTGCAGGTGCTAATGAAGCCACTACTTTCGAAACGGATAAAGATATTATGGTTCAGGGTAAAAAACTGCCTGCAGGTAAATACAGCTTTTTCTTAATCCCTAAACAAAGCGGAACCTGGACTGCGATTTTTAACAAAGAGCCAAAACAGTGGGGCGCTTATAAATACGAGCAAGCTAAAGATGCTTTACGCGTTGATGTAAAAACAAAAGCTTTACCAGCAACACAGGAAGCGTTGGTCTATAAAATAAACAATAATGGATTCTCAATGGATTGGGATAAGATCTCTGTTCCTGTAGAGATCAAATAAATGTAAATATAAGAAATGAAAATCCCGGTTAATCCGGGATTTTTGTTTATTATTTTGATATGGTATTAAAGATTATTATCACGTAGTAGTACAAAGTGTAATTTATTTTTGGGTAGTCAAAAGTTGGTTGATTTTCAAAATCATTTCCTTCGCATTCTGATTGGCAGGATCAAGTTCCAGTGATTTCTGATAATCGTTTTTTGATAATGTATATTCTTTTTTATTAAAATAAGCTTCACCACGGCTGTCGTACACATTTCCCGACGTTGGAAACTCACTGACATTTAAGTTAAAAATCTTAAGTGCGGCATCTGTTTGATGATCCTTTAGAAATTCATAGCCAAGCTCATTGAGTTCGTTTTCATTGGAGAAGTTGTATTCATTGGGATTATTCTTTTTCAGTTTCTGGTACAGCGCCATTCCTTTGTCAATATTTTTTAAACATTCCTTTCTGATGGTTAAGGCAATGGATTCTTTTTGAGGCTCAATGGGGTAATTTTTCCATTGGTTCAAACTGGCAATACTTAAAAGAATTTCATCGATGAGTTTGAAATTATTACCGTTCGTCATTACAACCAGACCGTTTCCGTCTTCAACACTTCCAATATAATAACACACAAAACCTTCATTCCCACCACTGTGTCCGAAATATTTTGTGCCTTTGAAATCATTCAGAAACACACCGTAATTATTTTCAAGTCTCTTTACAGACATTTCTTTTGATAAAACTTTATTCGATTTACCTGCTAATGACAACTGTGTTTCGATGATATATTTTGCCAGATCATTGGGGTTGGTCCATAAACCGGCTGCTGCTTTTTCAGGATAAATATGATATTTACCTTGTACTTCTTTTCCGTTATTATAAGCCGTAGCAAGTAATTTTTCTTTATCTGAAGAAGGTGGTTGATGATAAGAACTTTCGTTCATCCCTAACGGCGTCAAAACATTTTTCAACATATAATCTTCATACTTTTCTCCGGTAGTATTTTCAAGGATTAATTGTGATATGGTTGTACCGCCTCCTGAATATTGAAATTTAAGATTGGGCTCAAACACAGACCGCACCGCGGGAGAATTGGCTGGTTTTTGTCCATCGAGAATTTGTAGGAGAGTAGGTAGTTCTTTCCCTTTTTGATACCCTCCGAAACCATGAACAGATAAACCCGCTTTATGGCTCAACAGATTGGCAAGAGAAATTTTTTTGCCTTTTGAAACCGAATCGTATGGAAATTTCCAGGTTTTTAAATACTTATTAATGTCATCATCCAAGCTTAATTTTCCTTGTTCAACCAATTTTAAAAGACCGAGACTGTTGATAGACTTGCTGATAGATGCGGCCTGAAAAAGTGTTTGCTGGGTAGCTTTTCTGTTTTCAGCAACGTCTGCATAACCATAAGCTTTTATCCATTCTATCTTATAATCTTTTATGACCGCAATGCTTACCGCATTCATATTGTAGAAAGCCATTCTTTCTTTGAGCGTCCACTTTTTTGTTTTCGATGTATCCCAGCTGAGCAGATTGTCTTCGAATGATTGTATTTTATCCTTCACACTTTGGGCAAAAACATTCAACGATAAAGAAAGCAGTAGGATGAGGTGTATTTTTTTCATTTAGAAATATTTAATTGGTTTTGTACCTATAAGACATTTGAAAATAGAATATTATTACATTTTTTTTCTATAATCAATTACTTTTTTGCAATTCAGCAAAAGGTATTTTCTCTTTATACATCAGCGAAATAATAGCCATGCAGGCAGGTCTCTTAAAAAATAGTTGATAAATCTCATTCTAAAAATAAAATAAAAGTATATTTATAAACTTTTTTAAGTACATTTGTGTACTAAATCTATTGAATATGAATTTTGATCTTATAAAAGCAGCTGTAGAACTCGTTCAGGAATTTATGGAACAAAATGAAGATCAGGTATTGTACAGTAACAATCTTCATGGGTTTACACAATGGATCAATGCTTCTTTTAAAGATGATTCGGATGAAGAAGATCCGATTTGGATCGGGAAGCAATCTGGAAGAAGTTCTGATAGTATCATCAATACATTATTGATAAGAATCGGAAGGTATGCGAAGACCTATTCGAGATCGATAGGGAAGTCTGTTTTTTCAAGCCAGGACGATTTTATTTACCTGATCAGTCTGAAAACGATAGGAGCAATGACAAAAATGGAACTGATAAGACATAATGTACATGAGAAGTCGGCAGGTGTCCTTATTATCAATCGTCTGATAAGAAATGAATGGGTAGAACAAAAGGTTTCTCAGAAAGATAAAAGAACAAAACATATTGCTATAACGGAGAAGGGAATTGCTGTGCTGGATGAACATATGGAAGAGATCCGAAAAGCTTCAAAGGTAGTTGTGGGAAATCTCACGCATTCCGAGCAGATGCTGCTGATAGCCATACTCTCTAAACTGGATGAGTTTCATGATTCCTTTTACCGGATGAACCTTGAAGCCATGGATCTGATAGATGTTGCATATAAAAGATTGAACTGATCATTAGTAAAAGTATCAGCCAAACCACTAAATAAATAATAATGAATACCGGAAACATAAAAAAGAAAATTGCAGTAATAGGTGCTGGATTTTCGGGACTGTCGGCAGCAGCTTATGCTGCAAAATCAGGAAATGAAGTGCATGTATTTGAAATGCATGATCAGCCTGGCGGCCGTGCCAGGCAATTCTCTACAGATGAAGGATATGTTTTCGATATGGGACCCAGCTGGTACTGGATGCCCGACATTATAGAGCGTTTTTTCAATGATTTTGATTATAAAGTTTCTGATTTTTTTACACTGGTATCCTTGGATCCTCAGTTTGAAATGGTTTTTGCCAAAGAAAAAGTCTCAGTTCCGGAAAAAAATGATGCCATACGGGATTTGTTTGAAAGTATAGAGCCGGGAGCTGGAAATAAATATGATCAGTTTATGGAATCCGCCCGGTTCAAGTACGAAGTGGGAATGAAAGATTTTGTTACAAAACCTTGCTACACATGGCTTGAATTTGCTTCTTTGAAAATAGCAGGCAGTGCTGTGAAGCTTAATCTCTTAAGCGATTTCAGGAAATATGTTTCAGGCTATTTTTCTGATTCAAAACTGAGATCGCTCATGGAGTTTCCGGTTATATTTCTTGGTGCTTCACCCCAAAATATTCCTGCATTGTACAGCCTTATGAATTATGGCGGTTATGTTTTGGGAACAAAGTATCCAATGGGAGGGTTTCATCAGCTCGTTCTGGCCATGAAAAAGGTAGCAGAACAACAGGGGGTAGCTTTTCATTTCAATCATGAAGTACAGCAGCTCAATACAGAAAATGGAAGACTTATTTCAATCACAGTAGAGGGTAAAGACTACGAATTTGATGCAGTTATTGCCTCATCAGATTACCATCATACAGAAACCCTATTACCTGAATCGCTCAGAAACTATAACGAAGAATACTGGAAGACCCGAACTTTTGCTCCATCTTGTCTCATTTACTATCTGGGTATAAAAGGGAAAATTTCTCATTTAAAACATCATACCCTGTTTTTTGAAAATGAACTCGATGATCATATAGACTCTATTTACAATGATAAAAAATGGCCTGATAAACCGCTTTTTTATTCATGCTGTCCTTCAAAAACCGATCCGGATGTGGCACCTGAGGATTGTGAAAATCTTTTTCTGTTGTTACCTCTTGCAACTGGAATAGAGGATGACGAGTCTGTCAGGGAAAAATATCTTGTCGAAATGCTTGGCAGAATTGAAAAACACACTGGTGAAAAGCATCTTATTTCAAGAATTGAATATAAAAAAAGTTATTGTGTAAGTGATTTCATTTCTGATTATAATGCTTATCAGGGTAATGCTTACGGATTGTCCAATACGTTGTCGCAGACTGCAGTCTTAAAACCTAAAATAAGAAATAAAAAAATCAGGAATCTTTTTTATACAGGGCAGTTAACTGTTCCCGGGCCTGGTGTTCCGCCTTCGGTAATTTCCGGGAAAATTGTAGCGGCTGAAGTGAGTAAACTAAAAATGAAATAATACGATGAAAAAATTGTTTGATGAATTGTCTTACGAAGTCAGTAAGTACACTACACAAAAATACAGCACCAGTTTTTCATTGGGAATACTGGCATTGAAGCCCTCCATAAGACCTGCCGTTTACGCTGTTTACGGCTATGTGCGGCTTGCAGATGAAATTGTAGATAGTTTTCATGGCTATGATAAAGAAAAACTCCTGAATAGATTAAAGGTTGAAACCTTTCAGGCACTGGAAGATGGTATAGCACTAAACCCGATTTTGCATTCATTTCAGGAAACAGTTAATAAATATAATATTGATAGAAAACTGATCAGTCAGTTTTTGCACAGCATGGAGATGGATCTTCACAAAATTGATTATAATTCAGAGCTGTATAAAGAATATATCTACGGATCCGCAGAGGTGGTAGGCCTTATGTGCCTGCAGATATTTACGGAAGGGAATAAACAACAGTATGAAAAACTTAAACCTTATGCGATGAAACTGGGATCTGCTTTTCAGAAAGTTAATTTTCTGAGAGATCTTAAAGATGACTTTCAGATTCTTGGCAGAACCTATTTTCCATCCCTGAATATGGCGGTATTTGATAATGCGGTAAAAGCCCATATTGAAAAGGAGATTGAAGAAGAATTTAAAGAAGCATTATTAGGAATTAAAAAGCTGCCAGGCTCATCCATTTTTGGAGTGTACCTGGCCTACAGATATTATTTGTCTCTGTTTGAAAAAATTAAAAAGACAAGTTCCCAGAATATGCTGACGCAAAGAATCAGAATTGCCAACTCACAGAAGCTACTGGTCGCATTCAAAAGCTACATACGTTATAAATCTGCTTATTTCTAAAACTTAAATTGTGTTGAACAATTGATTTTAAAGTGATAAGATCAATAAAAAAAATAAATCATGTACAGATTATATAGAGAACAGCAGCTGAAATGCGATATTGAAACCGCATGGGAGTTCTTCTCATCTCCTCATAACTTATCTGAAATAACTCCAGCCAGTATGAGCTTTGTGGTTCTTTCAGAGAGTGATGAACCTATCTTCAAAGGAATGGAGATAGACTATACAGTATCTCCCGTATTGGGAATTCCGATGAGATGGAAAACAGTCATCAGCCAGGTAGAAGACTACAAAAGCTTTACTGACTTTCAAAAAGAAGGTCCGTACAAACACTGGAATCATTTTCATGAATTTATTCCAAATGAAGATGGAGTACTCATAAGAGATACTGTAGATTATGAACTTCCCATGGGGTTTTTAGGTAAAATAGCCCATCGCATATTTGTAAAAGAAAAGCTCAGAAGTATTTTCGATTTCAGATATAGGGTTTTGGATGATCTTTTTAATAAAAAATAGAATTACAATGAATTTTCTGATTGTTTTGGGAGTTTTTGTGTCAATGGAAGGAGCCACCTGGCTTATCCATCGGTATATTATGCATGGCTTTCTGTGGATATTGCATAGAGACCACCATGATCATAGCCATAATGGTAAACTTGAAAGAAATGATATGTTCTTCTTCATCTTTGCCAGCCCGGCCATCGCTTTATTGTATCTGGGAGTGAAGCAGGAATTCAGTTACTGGTTTTATATAGGTCTGGGAATAAGCCTTTATGGAATGGCGTACTTCTTTGTGCACGATATTTTTATCCACCAGAGAGCAAAAGTTTTTACGAAAACCAGTAATCCTTATTTACTGGCGATCAGACGGGCACACAAACAGCATCATAAGCATCTGGGAAGAGAAGAGGGAGAGTGTTTTGGATTTCTCTGGGTTCCTGTTAAATATTTTAAAATGTATTTCCATAAAAAATGATGAGTTACACTTATATTTTAATAAATTTTTTCACTGTCATAATATGCTTTCTGGCCTCTTTTGACAGAAGGATACAATTCAATAGATTTTTTGGGAAATTTCTGCTTTCATCCACCATCGTGGCCGTTCCTTTTATTATCTGGGATATCTGGTTTACTTCAAAAGGTGTTTGGTGGTTTGATCTTCATTACACTCTCGGATTTAAAATTGCGGGACTTCCCATCGAGGAATGGTTGTTTTTTTACTGTATCCCCTTTGCCTGCGTTTTTACTTATTACTGTATTGAAAAGTTTTTTACCATGGATTGGGTTAGTGTTTTCAATAACCTTATTGTATTTACAGGGATTATTATTCTCAGTGTGGCAGGGCTTCTTTATTATCAGAAAATATATACATTGGTAACTATTGTGATAACCCTGCTCACCCTTTGCTATCTTCATTTTATTGCAGAAAAAGACTGGATAGGAAAAGCCAGTTTTGTATATATTATTCTGATGCCGGGATTTTTCGCCGTGAATGGAATATTGACAGGATCTCTAATTCCGTCACCTGTTGTCAACTATAATCCTGATGACTTTTTAGGGATCAGGATGGGAACAATTCCTGTTGAAGATGCTGTTTATGGCTACACCCAGTTTCTATTAAATATTTATTTCTTTAAAAAAATAACTCAAAATGAAAAATAAAATCATTCTTACCTTATTAGTATGTTTCGGGCTGTTCAACGTTTTGGCTTCTTGTTCTTCTATGCCTGAAAAAGCACAGCCAGTTGAGCGGTTTGATGTCAACAGATATTTAGGAACATGGTATGAGATCGCCAGATTCGACTACCGCTTTGAAAAAGATCTTGATAATGCAATTGCTCAGTACAGCCTTAATGCAGACGGAAATGTAAACGTAGTCAACAGCGGGTACAATTTTAAAAAGAACAAATGGGTTTCTGTTAATGGTACTGCCAAATTCAGAGGAGAAAAAAATGTG
Organism: Chryseobacterium sp. KLBC 52; assembly: GCF_003347605.1. Classification (GTDB taxonomy): domain Bacteria; phylum Bacteroidota; class Bacteroidia; order Flavobacteriales; family Weeksellaceae; genus Chryseobacterium. The sequence continues at coordinate 126,326 of NZ_QDFZ01000016.1, forward strand.
GCCGCTTTGAAGGTGAGTTTTTTCGGACCTTTTTATGCCGGATATAATGTAGTTGCCCTGGAAGAGTATCAATATGCACTGATTGCAGGGAAAAATCTGGATTATCTCTGGATTCTTTCCCGTGAAAAAAACATCCCTGAAAACGTAAAGCAGAAATTTATCAGCAAGGCTCAGGAAATAGGATATGATACTTCAAAATTGATATGGGTGAAGCAGAATAAAAAGAGTCCCTTTGATAAATAGATAATCAGTTAAAACTATCATTATTTAATTTTAAGAAAATTTTAACATGTCGTATTTTTTTTTAGGCATGAAGATTGTTTATTTCTATACCAAATACCTAAATATTATATTATGAATAATTCAGATTACAACAAAGCGGAAAAAGCAGTAAACGAAACAGAAAATAATCTAAAAAATGCGGCTAACGATGTAAAATGGAAAGTTGGTGATCTTGCAGATAAAGCCAAGGATTATATCAATGAAAAAAGAAATAATGATGAGGAGGCAACTCAGGAAGATTGGCTGGAAAGAGTAAAATCCAATATTTCTGACACATGGGAGGATATTAAAGATAAAGCAGACGAGGCCTGGGAGAAAACAAAGGATGCAGCTGAAGATGTAAAAGCCGAATGGAGAAAGAAAACAAATTAAAGTTAGTTTGATAAAAGACCAGAACTCTGAAAGTTCTGGTCTTTTGTTATTTATTATGGTTTATTTGTATTCTATATTTACGGTTTCTAATCCGTGGAGATATTGATATTATAAAAATTACCTGCGAAGTGTACTATTCGTCTTTTACCAGCTCTCTCTGTTACCAGTTTTCGGTTTTATCAACACGCGCCCATATTTCTTAAGTATTTTCTACCAATCATAATGCATCTTCCCGTTTTTTTTCATAGAATGTCCTTCCTACAGAATTATAATTTTTTCTAAAAAATAGCAGCAGCCATTCAACGCTCCCACATTTATTATTTCAACCGTAAAATGTGGTATGAAATAGTTATTCATAACCCTTTAAAAATTGCTATGTTTTGAAATATTGTAAGTATTTTTGAAGTTTAAATATCCGTAACCAATTATTGATTTTTACTTCTATGATTTTAATTGTTGATGACAATCAGAGCAACCTTTATTCACTGCAAAAATTACTTGAATCCAAGGATTTCCAAGTGGAAACAGCCAATTCTGGTGAAGAGGCTTTAGGAAAAGCTCTCAAAAATGACTACGCCCTTATTATTCTGGACGTTCAGATGCCTGATATGGATGGCTTTGAAGTGGCAGAAACACTGGCAGATTACAGTAAAACCAAAGAAGTTCCCATTATATTTTTATCCGCTGTCAATACAGACAAAAAATTTATAACACAAGGCTACGCTTCAGGTGCTAAAGACTATGTAACCAAGCCTGTGGATCCTGAGATCCTCTTACTTAAGGTGAAAACCTTCTACAATCTTCAGGAACAGAATATAGCAATGAAAAAGAGCCAGCAGAATCTTGAGCTGGAGGTTAAAGGAAGACGTGAATCGCAAGTGACGATGAAGTCTCAGATAGACCATTTTCATTTAATGCTTGAATCACTCCCACAAATTGCATTTACACTGAATGAATCAGGAACCGTTGATTTTGTGAACGGTAAATGGTATGAGTACTCAGACTCCGGGCAGCATTTTCCTGAAGTGCATCCCGATGATCCCGATATCATAGAAGAATTTGAAAGATGTCGGAAAAAAGGAAAAGCTCTTGAGCTGGAAATGAGAATTAAGAATGTCATTTCAGGGAATTACCGCTATCATCTGCTTAGGGTAACTCCTGTATATGAGGAAAATCGTATTAAAAACTGGGTGGGGACTTTTACCGATATTGATGATCAGAAAAAAGTTGAAAAAGAAAAAGATGAATTCTTAAGCATTGCAAGCCACGAACTTAAAACGCCTTTAACAAGCATTAAAGCGTACGTGCAGCTATTGGAAAGAAAGCTGAAGCTGGATAAAGAAAGTTCCGAAGCGGGATTTGTAATGAAAGTTCAGGGGCAGATTGAGAAACTCAATACACTGATTACAGATCTGCTGGATGTTTCTAAAATAGAAAATGGAAAGCTGAAAATTAATAAAAAACCTGTTAACCTCGAAAATTTGATCAGCAATGCTATTGAAACCATCCTGCAGACCCATGATGAGCAACAGGTAAAGATAGAACGCCATGGAATAAAACCGGATATTTTAATTCCCTTAGACGAAATCCGGATAGAACAGGTACTTATCAATTTTCTCACCAATGCCATCAAATATTCACCCAATAATAACCAGGTTATTGTGAGTACTTTTGTAGATAAAGAAGCCGAAGAAGTAAGAGTGAATGTAACCGACTTTGGAATTGGAATCCCTGATTTTAAACAGGATGCTGTATTTAAAAAATTCTATCGTGTGGAAGAATCTTCACTGCAGTTTCAGGGAATGGGAATAGGCTTGTTTATCTGCTCTGAAATCATCAAACAGCACCATGGAAGCGTCGGGGTTTCCAGCATCGTAGATGAAGGTTCTACTTTTTATTTCACATTACCACTAAACTAATTTTAATGCCAAAAAAAATAATACGAAATCTTCAATTTGGAGTAGGATTTTCTCTGTTGATTTTAATTGTAAGTTCACTGGCCTCCTACTGGAGTATCCAAAACCAGATGAATCATAGGGAAAGTCTTTCTAAAAGCAGACGTTCTGTGACCGCCGTGAAAGATGTTCTGGTTGCGCTGCTGGATGCAGAAACCGGAAACAGAGGGTATCAGCTGACCGGGAGAGAAGACTTTCTTGAACCTTACAGGAGAGGGCTTAGAGAATACCCTAAAGCTTTGGTACGTGCAGAGGCTTTGGATATAGATGATCAGAATCAATTACAAAGACTTGCCGGCTTAAAAACTTCAGTAGCTCAGGTGATGGAGAATTTAAAGCACCTGGTAGAGAACAGGCGAAGAGGAATCATCATGACTCAGCAGCAGATTACGGAAGGAAAAATCTATATGGATCAATGCCGGAAAATTGTCAGTGATTTTGTACAATATGAAGAAAGCCAGCTTGAAATTAAAAATAAAGACCTTAACCGCTCGTCCGGGACCACCGTTCTTTTTATCATTTTTTCCGCCATTGCCGCAATAGTGGTAACTACATTTTTCTATATAAAAATGCGGGCAGATCTTATCCGAAGAGATAAACTGGAAAAAATGCTTAAGGAGAAAGATGAAGAAATGACCCGCCGTGTAAGTGCCATTCAAAGGATTGCCAATAGAGTAGCGAATGGTGATTATAGTGAAAAAGTAGTGGATAATGCTCAGGATGATCTTGGAGATCTTGTTGAATCCCTTAACCACATGACAGAGTCTCTCAAAACCTCTTTTGAGAAAATTAACAAAAGCGACTGGCGCCAGAAAGGTCTTGCTTTGCTGAATGAATCACTGGTAGGGAATAAATCTGTACAGGAAGTTTCGAATAAAGCTCTAATACAATTGACTGAATATGGGAATTGTATTAACGGATCTCTGTATTTGTACGATGAAGGCATTTTAAAACTTAATAAAGCATTGGGGCTGGAATCCAATATGAAAAAAGCTTTTGAGCCAGGTGAAGGAATGGTTGGACAGGCTTTTGTTAATACTAAAACACACGTCTACAATAATCTTCATGAGGATGACTTTGTTGTTACTTTTGCCAGCAGTACGATTAAAATTTATGGTATTATATTATTGCCACTCTTTGCAGACGGCCACATCATAGGAGTTTTGGAACTTGGTTCCACTTCCAACTTTGATGAAGACAGAATAAATTATTTTGAAGAGTGCTGCGTGAATATAGGAATTGCCCTGAGCGCCGCTAAAGGCAGAGAAAAAGAGCAGCAATTACTGGAAGAAACACAGGCTCAGTCTGAAGAATTGCAGGTTCAGCATTCCGAACTTGAAAACCTGAATACGGAGCTTGAAGCACAAACACAGAAACTTCAGGCTTCGGAAGAAGAACTCAAAGTACAGCAGGAAGAATTGCTGCAGGCTAATGCGGAACTGGAAGAGCGTTCAAGATTGCTGGAAGAGAAAAATCATCTGATTGCAGAACGTAATAATGAAATTCAGAAAAAAGTTGAGGAACTGGCATTAAGCACTAAATACAAATCCGAGTTTTTAGCCAATATGTCCCATGAATTGCGGACTCCACTAAATTCAATTCTTCTTTTATCAAGATTAATGACAGAAAATCCGGAGGAAAATCTTAATGAAGATCAGGTGGAATCGGCAAAAGTAATTCATAGTTCAGGTTCAAGTTTATTAACTCTTATCGATGAAATTCTGGATCTTGCCAAAATAGAATCCGGTAAAATGACTCTTGAATATCAGGACGTGATTATTGAAGAAGTCGTAAAAGATTTAAAGAGTCTTTTCAATCCTGTTTTTCAGGAGAAAGGTCTTCCATTTAATATTAGGATTGAAGCAGACGTTCAGAAAGTTATCGAAAGTGACCGCCTTAGAATTGATCAGGTCTTAAGAAACCTTTTATCTAACGCTTTAAAATTTACGACAAAAGGAAGCATAAGTTTACATATCAAAAAACATTCTGAAAAACCTGATTTTGTTATATTTTCAGTTAAAGATACCGGTGTCGGAATACCGGAGGATAAGCAGAAAATTATCTTTGAAGCATTTCAGCAGGCTGACGGATCTACCAAACGAAAATTTGGAGGAACAGGTCTTGGGCTTTCTATAAGCCGTGAAATTGCCAGGCTGCTTGGAGGTGAGCTGGTTCTGAAAAGTGAGGTAGATAAAGGAAGTGAATTCAGCTTTATTATTCCTGTATACGCGGTAACGGAAATTACTCTGTCCGAGACAGATCAGGATCTTGTAGAAGTGATACGGGAAGATGTGGAAGAAATTCAGAATATTCTGGATGATGGTGAAGTAAAATCCGTCACTTTAAATATGCTTGAGATCCCTGAAGATGTACCGGACGACAGAGAAAATATCCGGGAAGGAGATAAAGTTATTTTGATCATTGAAGATGATATCAATTTTGCAAAAGCTTTATTGAAATATGCACACCTGCAAAACTATAAAGCAGTGGTGGTGGTAAGAGGAGATCATGCACTTTCAGCAGCTCTCAAATATCAGCCGCATGCTATTTTACTGGATGTACAGCTTCCTGTAAAAGATGGCTGGGAAGTAATGGATGAGCTGAAATCTGATCCTTATATCAAACATATTCCGGTTCATATGATGTCTGTTCTTCATCTTAAAAAGGAAAGTCTTATGAAAGGTGCAGTAGACTTTATCAATAAGCCGGTAGCACTGGATAAAATGACAGACGTATTCAGAAAGATTGAGGATGCCTTAAAAAAAGGATCTCAGAAAGTCCTGATTGTAGAAGAAAATGCCAAACATGCCAGTGCATTATCCTATTTCCTGAGCAACTTTAATATTTCTCTATCAGTAGAACATACCGTGGAAGACAGTGTGAAAGCACTTACTTCTGATCTTGTTGACTGCGTTATTCTGGATATTGGAAGTACAAAAGGAAGTGATTATCATGTAATCGAATCCATCAAAAGCCATGAAGGTCTGGAGAATCTTCCTATCATCATCTTTACCGAACATCACTTATCTAAAGAAGAAGAACTTAAAATAAAACAGTATGCAGATTCTATTGTGGTAAAGACAGCACACTCTTACCAAAGGATTTTAGATGAAGTAGGACTCTTCCTGCATCTGGTGGAAGAAAAAAACAATTCAGCAGATCATACTACAGGCAGAATGCTCGGGTCTTTAACAGAAGTTCTGAGTGGAAAAAAAGTACTGATTACTGATGATGATGTACGGAATATTTTTTCTTTAACAAAAGCACTGGAAAAATATAAAGTTGAAGTAATTGTTGCCATGGACGGAAAGCATGCCCTTGAGCAAATTCATCACAATCCTGATGTAGATGTTATTTTAATGGATATGATGATGCCGGAAATGGATGGCTACGAAACAATAAAGCAGATAAGAAAAATGCCTGCCTTTAAGAAGCTGCCTATTATAGCGGTAACAGCAAAATCAATGATTGGAGAACGCGAGAAATGCATTACGGCAGGAGCTTCAGATTATATCTCGAAACCTGTAGATATTGATCAGCTATTGTCGCTGCTTCGCGTGTGGTTATATGAAAGTTAAACAGATAAAATTCTGATGAGTAAGAAAATTTTAATTGTGGATGATGATCCACGTAATATATTTGCATTGAAACTCACCCTTAAGGCTCGTGGTTATGCAGTTGAAACCTCCGTCATGGCTCAGGAAGCTTTGGATATGCTAAAGGCTGATCCTGGGTTTTCTGTGGTGCTTATGGATATGATGATGCCTGGAATAGATGGATATGAAGCAGTAAGAATCATTAGAAATACCCCGGAAATCAAACATATCCCTGTTATTGCTGTTACAGCGCAGGCAATGCCAGAGGACCGTCAGAAATGTATCGAGGTGGGAGCTGATGATTATGTTTCAAAACCAATTGATGTGGATCTTCTTATGATGGCAATAGAAAAATTTTCATAAATGCTGGAACCAAGTATCGTAAAAGATAAAGAAATAGAATATCTGATCAACGATGTTTATGAGATGTATGGCTATGACTTTTCCGGTTATAGCAGGGCTTCGTTTAAAAGGAGAGTAAACAGGATATGCCTTTTAGACCGGTTTACAAGCTTTGCTGAACTTAGGTATACCATCATGAATGATAGTGAGTATTTAAAACGTTTTGTAGAAGAAGTTACCGTAAATGTCACAGAAATGTTCCGGGATCCTTCTTTTTTCAAAGCATTGAGGGAAAAGGTTCTGCCGCAATTGGGTACCTATCCGCTGATCAGAATATGGATTGCGGGATGCTCTACGGGAGAAGAAGCCTATTCCATAGCTATTTTACTGAAAGAAGCCGGTCTTTATCATAAATCTCTGATTTATGGAACAGACTTGAATCCTGCCGTGCTCGAAACAGCCAGAGCTGGAGTTTTTCCGCTACAACAGATGAAATTATACTCCGAAAATTATATGCTTTCAGGTGGGAAAAAAGATTTTTCTGATTATTATACAGCCAATTATGACAGTGTAAAGTTTGATGAAAGCTTACAGGAAAAACTTATTTTGTCTACTCATAATTTGGTGTCAGACAGTTCTTTCAATAGCTTTCAGCTGATTATCTGCAGAAATGTTTTGATTTATTTTGATAGAGAGCTGCAGGAAAGGGTATTCAGACTTTTCGATAATAGTTTGGAAAATTTAGGATTTCTTGCGCTGGGAGCAAAAGAAACACTCAGGTTTTCTACTATAGAAAAAAATTATCATCAGATTGAAGACCAGAAGATCTGGAAAAAGCTTGACCATCATTAAATAAGTACGGGTATGAAATCACAGACAGGTATTGAATTAATTGTAATGGGAGGGTCGGCAGGAAGTTTACAGGTCATTATCGAAATGGTCAAAAACCTGGGTGATGCAGTCCCCGTTCCCATTGTACTGGTGATACACCGCAAAGCGCAATCCGGAGATATTTTGCGGACTTTGCTGCAGCAGTTTACGAAAATACAGGTTATAGAAGTGGAAGATAAAACAGAGGTTGAAGATAACACAATATACATTGTTCCTGCCGATTATCATCTATTGTTTGAGAACAAAAAGTGGATGTCACTGGACAGCTCTGAGAAAATGAATTATTCCCGTCCATCCATAGACGTTACATTCAGGTCTGCGGCAGAAATCTACGGGGAAAACCTGATCGGTATTCTTTTATCCGGAGCTAATGCTGACGGTGTAGAAGGATTGGGTTATATTAAAAAAAATAATGGGCAGGTATGGATTCAGGATCCTGATACGGCAGAAATAAAATTTATGCCTGAGCATGCCATAGAAGAAATTGAATATGATTTAATTTTCAGACCAGCTGGTTTGGCAAATTATATAAAGCAATTGTAATATTTAAGAATAAAATAATCTACATAATATGAGTAAAAGGAAGATTTTAATTTTTGATGATGAGACAGCGATCTTAGAAGTAATCACCATTATATTTGAAGAAAACGGATATGATGTCAAAATCTCAGAGACTTCGCATGACATCCTTGAGAAAGTGGCAGACTATCAGCCGGATGTTATCCTTATGGATAACTGGATTCCCAAAATAGGAGGAGTGGAAGCTACAAAACTTCTCAAAAGTACCGAAGCATTTAAACATATTCCTGTAATTTACGTTACAGCCAATAGTGATATTGTTGCTTTAGCATCCGAAGCAGGAGCTGATGATTATGTTTCAAAACCTTTTGATCTTGATGATCTTGAAGCAATGGTAGCGAAACATGTAAAAGAACAGGTATAAAACCTTCTTTACATAACTGATAAATAAAAGATTTCTCAAATCCCTGAGAGATCTTTTATTTTTTTTCCAGGGTCTTAATAATGTATTCCTTTGTTAAAATACGCGAGTTAACATCGTGAATTAAAGAAACCAGTAATAGATACAGTTCTGGATTTTCCATGACGGCCTCGGAAAAGGTTTTAACCAGAATCAATTTTCTGGAAATTATGTTTTGTGCAACGATATATTCGTTATCCACATTGATATCCGCTTTCAATTCTCTTTTTATGATGACATTGAAGTACTTATCAATAAAAGTTTTATCTCTTATTAAATCTATTGGTGTTGTTTCTATATGATCCATACAATTATTTTACTTCAGTTTATTTTTAAACAATTATTATACCGTACTAAAAGAAAATTGATTTTCATAGGTAAATGAAAAAAAGTGCCTTATAACTGGCCAGAATGATGAATACCGTTGGACTGGCATCCAATAGCCCGGATATGAAGAATGACAGAATCCGTTCTGTTGATAAAGTCCTGGTTATATATTGTATTGTTTTTGGTATATTTGTAAACTATTTTTAGATAAAATGAATTACACGCTTATTAAAGACTTTATAGACTTGCTTCAGGAATTTGAAAACGAAGTGCAGGCTTCTCCCGGTGTCTATCCGGGAAACATTCAGGGCTTTAAAGCCTGGATTTCTGATTGCGAAAATACAGGAGCCAATCAGGCTCAGGAACCTTATTGGGAAGGTAAGGAGAATGGGAGAACACCGGAAAGTGCGATAAGTACTTTGCTTGTTCATCTTAACCGGTATGCAAAAACCTATTCAAAGTCTGCCATCTCAGATTCTGAGTTTTCAACCCAGGAAGATTTTATTTATCTGATTAATCTTAAGGCTTTCGGTGAGATGACGAAAATGGCTCTTATCAAAAAAAATATTCATGATAAGCCGGTAGGTATGCTGATCATTGCAAGACTTCTGCGCCAGGGACTTATTGAGCAGACGGACTCTGACCAGGATAAAAGAAGCAAACTGATCCGTATTACTGAAAGAGGATTGCAGATTCTGGGCAATCAAATGGAAAAAATTCGTCATGCTACCAATATCGTTGCCGGAAATCTGAATTATTACGAGAAGATGGAACTGATACGCATTCTTAATAAACTGGATCGTTTTCATTATCCGATTTTTTCACGGAATATCAATTCTGATCAGCTTATTGATACAGTGTATGATGAATATTCATTTAAAGATTCATAAAATCAGGCATGCCAATACAAAAAAGGGGAATCATTTTCGATTCCCCTTTTTTATAGTATCTTATATTAAGCTTCAATAAACTCCAGAAGATCTTTATTAATGGTTTCGTGCTCCGTAGTTGGCATTCCGTGAGGGAAACCTGGATAGGTAATCAGTTTTCCGTTTTTCAACAGTTTTGCAGATTTAATGGCAGAGTTTTCGATGGGAACAATTTGGTCATCTTCTCCGTGAAGAACCAAAACAGGAATATCTACAGCTTTTAAATCTTCAGTAAAGTCAGTCTCGGAAAATGCTTTGATTCCGTCGTAATGTGCCACGATTCCACCCATCATTCCTTGTCTCCACCAGTTTCTTTGTATCCCGTCTTTTACATTGGCACCTTCTCTGTTGTATCCGTAGAAAGGGAAAGTCAAATCAAAATAAAACTGGTTTCTGTTATTCAGAGTCTGCTCTCTGATCCCATCAAAGACTTCCATCGGAACACCGTCAGGGTTGTTTTCACTCTTTACCATTACCGGTGGAACAGCACTGATTAAAACTGCTTTTTTTGCTCTTCCTTTAGAATATTTGTTGACGTAACGGATCACTTCACCACCTCCTGTAGAGTGGCCAATGTGAACCACATCTTTCAAGTCAAGGAATTCAACCAATTCTGCAGCGTCAGAAGCATATTGCTCAATAGTGTGATTGTAGATATTCTGGCTGGAACGACCATGGCCTCTTCTGTCGTGAGAAATCACTCTGTAACCTCTCTGAAGGAAGAAAATTACCTGTGCATCCCAATCGTCTGATGATAACGGCCATCCGTGGTGAAACATTAATACAGGTCCTTCTCCCTGGTCTTTGTAAAAAATCTCTGTTCCGTCTTTTAATTGTAGTGTGCTCATTGTTTTGAATTTTTAATGTTTGGTTAATTTATTTGATAAGTATTTGTTTTCTTATTTCTTCAGCAAATGTATGATGGATAAAGCAGGTAGAAATTAATCTAGTTTAATTTCGTACAATTTTATAATTTTTTTGTTCTGATAGCTATTTCTATCCTCCATTCGACCCACTCAGAATGCTGCTTTCAAAATCCGTATCTACTTTCTCTTCCAAACTAACACATCAACCTAAATTTTTTGTGATTGTAAAAAATCATGGAATTATGTAAAGAATCCCATAAAATAACGGAGGGTGGAAAGCGGAGATCCGGCATCGAGAAAGCGCTCGTCTGGATTATGTCCAAGAAAATGAAGCAGATATTGTTTTGCCTGGTTCAGAATTGGATCAGAGATTTGAAAATGAGATTGAAGATTTTTGTAAAAATCTAAACCAAAAATTGGAAGGTAATTGATCATTATGGCTGTAGAAGCGGGCTCCCGAAGATTGAAATTTACACACTTTTTTCTAATTTGCAGCCGTAAAATAAATTTATGTTTCAAAATATTATCAAAAACATCTCACGGTTTGTTACTTTAACACAAGAAGAGGAAAACATTTATGAAGGTTTGCTGACGCTTCAGAAGTACCCGAAGAAAACACACCTTCTGCGCGAAGGAGAAATTTGTCAGTTTGAAGGTTTTATAAAGCAGGGCTGTACAAGAACTTATTATCTTGATGAAAACGGTTTTGAAGTGACCCTTCTGTTTGCTGTTGAAGATTGGTGGATTACGGATATTGATTCTTTTAATAATAAAACACCTTCGAAGATTTTTATAGAAGCCCTGGAAGATACCGAAGTTTATATACTGAATCCGGAAACTAAGGAGGAATTACTGCAGAAGGTTCCGAAATTTGAAAGAGCATTCCGTCTGATGATGCAGCGGTATGTGGTAACCCTTCAAAACCGCCTGATTAATACAATTTCTCAACCCGCTACAGAACGCTATCTGGAGTTTATCAGGGTTTATCCTACTATCCCGCAGCGCGTGGCACAGTATTATATTGCATCGTACCTTGGAGTTTCTAAGGAGTTTGTAAGTACAATCAGAAAACGTCTGGCTACTAAAGAAAAACAAAAATAGTAAGCATAAAGTTTCCCTTTCTCGAAGTGAAAGTGAAAGTCCGAAGAATTCTCAGGGTGGTTTATACAAAATGTGTAAACCACTTTTTTTATTGGGAATAAAAGAAAAAGACATTTATTAAACCAGTTCAATTTCTGAGATTTTTATCAGTTCTATATTTGCTTTATTAATTTAAACAATAAAAAAATGGTACAGGAAAACAAAACAGCAGAAGGCTTTGGAATGCCTTGGGAAGATATCTATGGATACGCGCAGGCGGTAAAAAAAGGAAATACCGTCTGGATTTCCGGTCAGTTAGGTCACAATAAGAAAGGTGAATTGGCTGAAGGAATGGAAGCTCAAATGAAACAAACTTATGAAAATATCAAAGAATTATTGTCGAGGTATGATATGACGATGGAAAATGTGGTGGAAGAAGTTATCTATGCAATGGATATGACGACGGCGTTTGAGGCGAGAAAAAATCTCAAAACAGAATTTTATGATCATCCTGAAGCGGTAGCCAGTACAATGGTTGGAGTAAGCGGACTTGCATTGCCTGGGCAGCTTGTAGAAATTAAAATAGTGGCAACGGTATAAGTTTCCGGTCTTAATTTTTTGGTCCTTTTGTTCTAAGACAAAAGGACTTTTTTTATTCTGAAAAGTGGGAAATCATAGCAAATCTTTTTGATCTGTTAACTTGATTAATTACTCTTAGTACAGATGCTGATTCTACGATCTTGGTGACAAATCTATATTTTTTCGAGTCTGAGATAGTAATAGGAATTACTCTATCTGATTGAATATCTGTGAACTTTATCATAAAAATATCTGATTAATGATGAAAAAAACTTTGGTAATGTCAGATAATGTTATTAGATTTATAATGAATTCTGAATGACAATATTATTACACCTCACTAAATTTATTAATCATGAAAAAGCAAATCCTTATCGTTGCGCTATCTCTGGGAGCAGTCGCCTTAGGAACCCACCGGGTTATGGCACAAAATTCAGAGCAGGTGAGTACATCAGTAAATATTATTTTATCGGATGTTATTGCAATGGACATTGGCTCTGTTGCTTCAGAAGGTGCTGTAGATTTTAATTATGGGAGCACAAAAGACTATAATTCATCAAAAAATGTGACCGTTCCGAATAGTTTAGTCATTATTTCCTCTAAAAATTTCGATGTAAAAGTAAAATCTGAAGGCACACACTTTGTAAGTGGTGCAAATGTAATTCCTGTAGATATATTACAGGTCAAGGCAATACCGGGCGGAAGCTTGGTGGGAACCCTGAATGAGGTCACTTTATCCACTGCTGATCAGGTGCTGGTGAGTAATGCAAGTTTAGGTACCAAACAGTCTTTAAATATTGCTTACTCCATTTCGGCGGAAAATGCATCCAAGGTCCTTCTGGGAAAACCACAGGGAACTTACACACAAAAAATAACTTATACTGCCACTGCACTGTAAGTAAATACAATTTTAAATAGGAAAGCCCTCAGTACTGTCAAAGTATTGAGGGCTTTTCTATTGATCATATGAATAAACCTTGTAGTGATTTTACTACGTGAACTTCCTTTTTCCACTACAAAGAAACTTTTAGCACCACTATAAATTTGCAGTATACAAAAGATAACAATTAAGTAAAAAATAACAATAAAATATTACCATCATGAAAAAGCAAATCGTAATCACAGCCTTAACTTTTGGAGCCATTATATTGGGAACTAGCAATGTTCAAGCTCAAAATACAACTGCAACTACAACCGTAAACATTACCCTGAATGACGTAATCTCTATCGATGCAGGGAGTACTGCCATTGGTAATACAGTTGACTTCAACTATGTTACTGCAGCAGACTACAACTCTGATCAGACCATTACCAAAGCCAATTCTTTGAAAGTTACTTCTACAAAGAACTTTAATGTTAAAGTAAAAGCAGGAGGTGCTAATTTTATGAATGGAACGAACTTAATTCCTGTGAATGTTTTGACGATTAAAGCAGCTACAGCTGCCGGATCAATGGGTGGAACAAAAAATACTGTAGTTTTATCTGCAACAGATCAGAATTTAGTTACCAATGCCCCGCTGGGAAGCGCATTAACACTGAACCTGGACTATACTATTCCAGCTGCAAAATCTTCATCATCTGATATTTTAGGGAAGCCAGCCGGAACTTATACGCAAACAGTAACTTATACAGCGACTGCTTTATAAATTAATTTTTCATATTAATATTTTGTGATTTGGTGTTTCAAAGGCTTCCTCAGGAGGCCTTTGATTTTGTATGTATTGTCCCGATACAGATAAAATTCAAAATCCGGGAATTTATATTACGACAGCTTTATAATAGAAATAACAGCAATTTATATACGACCTCAATATTTTCTAAGTGCTGAGGGTTTTACTATTTAAGTCAAAATGATAAACCGTGTAGTGATTTTACTACGTGAACTTCCTTTTTCCACTACAAAGAAACTTTTAGCACCACTATAAATTTGCAGTATACAAAAGATAACAAGTAAGTAAAAAATAACAATAAAATATTACCATCATGAAAAAGCAAATCGTAATCACAGCCTTAACTTTTGGAGCCATCATATTGGGAACTAGCAATGTTCAAGCTCAAAATACAACCGCAACTACAACCGTAAACATTACCCTGAATGACGTAATCTCTATCGATGCAGGAAGTACTGCTATAGGTAATACGGTTGACTTCAATTATGTTACTGCAGCAGACTACAACTCTGATCAGACCATTACCAAAGCGAACTCTTTGAAAGTTACTTCTACAAAGAACTTTAATGTTAAAGTAAAAGCAGGAGGTGCTAATTTTATGAATGGAACGAACTTAATCCCTGTGAATGTTTTGACGATTAAAGCAGCTACAGCTGCCGGATCAATGGGTGGAACAAAAAATACTGTAGTTTTATCTGCAACAGATCAGAATTTAGTTACCAATGCCCCGCTGGGAAGTGCATTAACATTGAATCTGGACTATACTATTCCAGCAGCAAAATCATCATCGTCTGATATTTTAGGTAAACCAGCGGGAACTTATACGCAAACAGTAACTTATACCGCAACTGCTTTATAAATTAATTTTTCATATTAATATTTTGTGATTTGGTGTTTCGAAGGCTTCCTCAGGAGGCCTTTGATTTTGTATGTATTGTCCCGATACAGATAAAATTTAAAATCCGGGAATTATATTATAGACTGCACCCAAAAGTTTAGACAAAATTAAACAATATTATTATATGAAAGAGTTCGGTACTGTACCGGACTCTTTCCTTTTAGATTAAGTCTTATCCTGTCGTTATTGTAATACTTGATATACTTCTTTATTTCTTTTTTGAGCTCATCAATGGTTTTAAATTTCTTAGTATAGAACATTTCAGATTTTAAAGTTCCAAAGAAGTTTTCTATTACTGCATTATCCAGACAGTTTCCTTTGCGGGACATACTTTGGATAATGCCTTTTTCTTTTAACAGGTGCTGATAGGCTTTCATCTGATATTGCCAGCCTTGATCAGAGTGGATAATGAGGTTTTCAGTATTTTTAATTTTTCTGAATCCTTTTTTGAGCATATTCACAACCTGCGCAAAGGCAGGCCTTTCTGAGAGATCGTAACTGATAATCTCGCCATTGTAAAGGTCAATTATCGGCGAAAGATACAATTTACTGCCCGAAACGTTAAATTCTGT
>NZ_QDFZ01000017.1 GCF_003347605.1 Chryseobacterium sp. KLBC 52
TGACTAGTCCTGAAAATCTGATACAGATTATAGTACAAAAATAAATAATTAAACCAGAGTAATTTTACTATTGCTTTGGTTTTTGTTTTTATAGGTTTTCATTTTAATTTGTGACTGTTTATGCATTTGGTTTGGAGTTAGATAATGATTTGAAAAATGTGGGCGTAAATTATTGTAGATTTCGATAGATTCATTTACTATCTTTTTCCTTAAATTGTTGTTTATATCATGTTTATCAATATCAAACTCATGCTTTAAAATACCATTTATTCTCTCTGCTACTGCATTTTGATAAGGATCAGAGTTTTGTGTCATACTACATTTTAATTGATGTTTCTGTAAAAGTCTTTGATACTCATTCGAGCAGTATTGTAAACCACGATCGGAATGATGGATTAAAGATTCTCTCATACCTTTATACTTCTTTAGAGCTCTTTTTAAAGCTATAATACTACTCTGTGTATTTAAATTGTCTGCAACAAAGTGTCCCATTATTTTCTTAGAATACGCATCAGTTATTAAACTTAAATAGCTTGGATTTTTTCGGTTCCCTATATAAGTAATATCTGCAACCCATACCTGGTTGGGCTTTGTTATCTGATAGTCAAGGAGCAGGTTCTTATGCTTTCTAAAACGATGATGAGAGTTGGTTGTAATGTGATAGCTTTTGCGAGGTTCAATCAATAAATGATTAGCTTTTAAGATGGCAAAGAATTTATCTCTCCCTACCTTAATGGAGCTTAAGGATCTCTGTAAAATAAAATATAATTTCCTGCCTCCTAACCGGGGCATCTTAACACGAAGATTCTCTACCAGCTTTACTACCTCTGAAGCTTTATCTTTACAAACTTTCGTACGCTTGATACTTCTATAATAGATTTGTCTATTTAACCCTAACAATCCACAAGTAAAAATCAAAGTTTCTTTTTCTTTACTGCGGAAGTAATCGATTGTTCGGGTGGTGAGTTTTTTCGAATATCAATGTGATATTCTTTCTCAGCCAGATCAATCATCATATCAAAAAATATGGACTTCTTATCTGCAATATAAGCCTGCTTTTCTAAAAAAGCCTTTTGCTTTTCAAGAAGCCTTACCTGGGCTTCTAATTCCATAATACGTTGTTCAGGTGTTTTTTCCATGGCATAAGGTCTTTGGTTTTCCCAATCAAAGTTACCATATTTTCTCAGCCAATTTAAAATAGTACCATGAGATTGAATACCATATTTCTTACGACAACTAGTAATAGTGGATGCTCCACATTCAACTTCTTTCACGATTTGAAGTTTTAAACTTAAACTGTAATCCTTCTGTGTGCGTTTAATGTACGTGGATCTTAATGTTTCTTCCATAACGATTCTTTTTTGTGTATCGCTATTTCAGGACGAGACAAGTAGTCATAAAAGGAAGAGGGCGTCTCAGAAATGAGATGCTCTTTTTTATTTGAAAAAAATAAGCGGGATGAAACCCGCTCCTGTTAAAGATCAATTATTCACTTAATTTATTTTTCTCAAGCCATTTCGGGTATTCCTTGGCTAAAAGCTTTTCTGCAAAATCACCAAACCAGCTGTATCCGTTTCTCCTCTCCTCCGAAACTTCATTATAATTGTATTTTACACTTCCATCACGGTCTCCAAACAAAGGTTTATTGGTATGAATATCATAAAACCTAGCCCAGATCACAGAGTTTTTATCTTCAGCCAATACTCTTACCGCTTTTCCATTCTGTTTTGTCACATTGTAGCTGTACCCTTCTATTTTATTCTGTCTGAACCATTGTATGGCAGCTTTGATTGATTTTTCAATCTCAGGAGTTACCGGCTGCATCATTAAAAACCTTATAATTCCAACAGATTCTCCGGTGGCTAATGAAATGGGTTCGAAAGCTCTTGCCTTATCCGGCTGCAGTGTAATCTCATGATACTGATCTGCCCAAATGGAAGGAATTCCTTTCTGCAGAACCTGAGTTTTTAAAATACACCCAATTCCTTTTTGTACGGCAATTTTTGATTTTTCTTTTAATAATGAGGAAACCACATCAAAATTATTCTTTCCTTCCGCTGCATTAAAAAGAACCGTCAAAGCGTTGATCATCGCATTATCATTATAGGTCACCTGCTTTCTGTAGAGCCCTGAATTAGGGTAATACTGAGGAAAACCTCCGTTTTCATACTGCATAAGAAGGAGATAACTGATTCCTTTTTCCGCTGCTTTTAAATAATCCGGATTTTGGGTTGTTGAATAGGCTTTAATCAACGCAGTGATCTCCCTTGAGGTGGCATTGTTATCAATTGTAGCGTGATCATCACCTGTTGATTTTATCTTTTTTAAAAGAGCATCATCAATCGGCAGATTATAATTAACAACCGATTTATCCTCAAGCTGTTTTCCCCAGCCACCATTGGGAAGCTGATAGATCAGCATTTTCTCCGCTAATGTATCTTTCACCTGAGCAGAACAGTTAACCGACAATATTCCTAATGCAAATGTGTATATTTTTAGATTCATTTTTTATTATTTAAAATTAAACTGAGCATTTTACCCTCAAACACTCCCACCCTATAACTCTCAAACCCTCAAACTCTCTCATCTAATAACTTTCACCACCAAAGGTTTCGCAATGATCTCCGACTGTTTCTCAAGCAATCGCTCCCAATCGCTCTGTGTCTGAACCTGTCCGCTTTTCTGCCACGCAAATCCTGCATAATAGGTTAAGACTTTTGAAGGCTTGGTCACAACATACAGATTACTTTCATCTGGAATTTCAGAAGTGAAGGCAAGTGATTTTTCAACAATTTTAGGATCTATTACAATTCCTTCTCCTACAAATGCATCATCAATTTTTTCCCAATGAAGATAGTATCCGCTTTTATCATTCAGTTGAGTTTTTCCCTCGTTTTTGTGAAGGGTAATCCCGATGGTGTAATTCGGAACGGGCTTTTCTATTTCAAAAGTGGATTCAAATTTTGAGAAATTGGAACCCAGATCTAAAGAAATTCTTTTGGTTTCTTTCACTCCATATTCGCTCCATGGCTGGTAAGTAAGTTCAAAAACAGTTCTCAAAGGACCTTCGGCAATTGTTTTGGAGGATATAAAGTTTTGGGAAGTCTGAAGTTTTTCATTTTTCCATATCCCGATTCCACCCGTTCCACGGCTGTTTCCTACATGATAAGGATCGTAGCCCTCACCTCTTGTATCTTTATGATAATACATCGGATCTGTGAGATAGCCTTTGTACCATTTGTTGATCACAGGCAGATCTGTTCTTTTCAGCCAGATATCTACGCCGCTTGAAAGAGTACTGCTTTTGATTCCCTGTAAAGCTTCCTGCTGGCCTTTCGGACCATATACTCTGAAGGCAATCTTGTCGTTTTCCCAGGCATAATCATCTACCCTTTCCGGAACCAGCCTCGAATAAGTGGAAATTCTGCTTTCCGGAATCTGAACCTTTCCGTTCGCTACAATTGTATAAGAATTCGTCTTCCCTGCATCAATACTCACCTGAAAAAGCAATTCTTCGCCTTTTCCATCTCCATCATAATCAATCCATTGAATGGGAATCCACTTTCCTTTTACATCTTTTATTCTAAGGTCTTTTTCAGTATGCTTACTTAAAAATGATTTCAATACAGTATTGGGAACTGCTACCACTTCATTTCTGGCAAAACTCAAAGGATTCGTAACCTGAATAATGCTTTGAGCAGGTAAAAACCCGAAAGTAATGCAACCGATTGCGCAATTTAAGCCCCGAAAGGCAGTTTTTGAAATCAACATAAATTTAATCAATTAGTTAATTGATCAAAAATATAAATAATTTGCTAATATTCTACTGAAATTAATTCAAATTTTAAAGACTAAATCAACACGATTTATGAAAATAATTAAATCATCTTCATTTCAACCCAAAACTAAAAATATCCAGTACTTTTTATTCATCATTCAATTTTTATCAAATTAAATTGTACATTTGTTTTTCTATTATGCAAAAATTTCTCAGAGTCTTTTTTGTTTTTTCTTTACTTCTGATATTTGTTTCGAATGTCAGCGGGGTAACGACATGTCTTGATCATGCCAGGCACGCCAAAAGTAAAGTGATTTATAAAAAAGGTTCAAAAGAAGAGAAAATTCCTACCTTTTCACAGGACGACGAATGTCAGTGTGCGCTTCATCTGCATATGACCAATATTCTTCTCCCTGAACCTTTGAATTTGGATTTTGCTATTGACACAACCAATGATAGTGAAATGCCACAACCAAAAGCCATTTCATATCGTTGTCTTCTGGACTTTTTC
The DNA here is from genome assembly GCF_003347605.1 of Chryseobacterium sp. KLBC 52. Taxonomy (GTDB): domain Bacteria; phylum Bacteroidota; class Bacteroidia; order Flavobacteriales; family Weeksellaceae; genus Chryseobacterium. Next base: position 4,290 of record NZ_QDFZ01000017.1, read on the forward strand.
AGTTCCAGAGCTCCCCCATCCCTATTTTCTGCGGTAGCGTAATCTATGCTGCCCTAATATTTCGTTTACAGATTTTTTAGTCTGTACTGTAATTCCGTGGATACCTGTGTCTTCACACCAGTAAGGATATCCTTTTTATTAATGGGCAAATTCACTGCCCGTACATCCCTGTTCATGATTACCAGTAATTTTAATTATTCGGAAATAATTCATTGTATTTCCCCAAATTCTATGAAACTTTTTAGCGTAAGTTTCATCACCGCATCATCATTTCTCTGTGCCCAATCCCGTTCTGAAGATTCATTATCTACAGTGGTTCAAACCGTTGAGGTCATCGGAAGAAAGTCTAAAGATTACACTTCTGACTACTCTTTTGCCGCCACCAAGATTGCAATGAAAAACAAAGATCTACCCTTAACACTCAATACCGTTACCAAAGAACTGATCACCGACCGTCAGGCTTTCCAGCTTGGAGATGTGATGAAAAATGTGAACGGAGTTTCTCCTTCCAGCTACTATAACCAATACAACATCCGTGGCATCAGCCAGAATGAAGAAGGCCAGATCATCAATGGAATGAGGACAAGGCAATATTATTTTTTACAGCCGATGACTTCCAATATTGAACGTGTGGAGGTTTTTAAAGGGCCGGCAAGTATTACCATGTCCAGTGTAGATCCCGGAGGAACGATCAATATGGTTACCAAAAAGCCATTGTCAAACCCTCGTCATGAAATCAGTTTATCAGGTGGAAGCTTTGAAACTTACCGTGTCACTACAGATCTTACAGGTCCTTTAAATAAGAGCAAAACTTTATTATACCGTTTTAACGGAGCGTATCAGAATGCTCATTCATTCAGGGATCATGTTAAAAACAGCGGTATTCTCATTTCACCTTCTATCACTTTTGTTCCGAATGAAAAAACATCTGTGAATGTAGAAATGATTTTCAATGATCTCTATGGAAATCTTGACCGCGGACAGCCGATTTTCGGAGCTGTGGCCGGAAAAACAGATTTGTACAGCACTCCAAGAAGCCTGAATTTAGGCGCTCCGGATGATTTTTTTAAAACCAGAGAACTCATAATCATGGGAACGGTTGCCCATCATTTTAACCAATCCATCAGTTTTAATGCTTCCTATATGAAGCAATATTGGAGAGAAAACCTGCAGGAACACAGAACAACCAACTCTTTTGTGCCTGATATGGATAACAAATCGGTTTCCAGCCTTGCCATGATGCAGTTTGTACAGAGAAAGCAGAACTGGGCCACAGATAACATTAATGCTTATTTTAATTTTAAATTCAAAACCGGTGCTGTGCTGCATCAGGCTTTGATGGGCTATGACAGTCAGATCTGGGAAAAACGCAAAGGCGGACAACAGAATGCTGCAAGAGGTTTCCTTTTGAAGAACGGTTCTGTAGCTTCTTCTTACAACCCTTCAAAAGCCTCGGAATATCAAACGGTTAACTATAATGGAACGATTATTCCTAAACCTAATGTCACTCCATTTGATCTGAATCCGGATGCTGTAAATTATCAGGGTACTGATTTTAATACCCTTAATGTGATTACACCTTTACCTTCTGCTCTTACTACCACCCATGCAGCTTATATTCAGCATCTTTTTACCTGGAAAAAGTTTAAAATCTTATCGGGAATCCGTCAGGAGTGGTTTCAGGATATCACCAATTTCAAAGAAACCAATGAAACATCTTTTACCAACAACAAACTGCTATACAGATTCGGTATTACTTATAGTGTAACGGATCATATCAATGTTTACGGGACGTATCTTACAGGTTATCAGCCTCAATCCAATACCGTAACGTTGATGCCCAACACCTCCGGTCTTACGGGATCGGCAGCAAGACTCAAACCTTTAACTTCTGATCTTAAAGAATTAGGAATCAAAGCTCAAGTTTTTGACAGAATCTCAATGAATCTTGCTGTGTATGAAATCAACCAGAGAAATATTTTAATCAATGCCAATAATCCTTCAGAACCTGATGAGCTTGTACAGCGCGGGGCAGACCGAAGCCGGGGATTTGAAGCTGAGTTTTCCGGACATATCCTTCCTCAATGGCATATTTACGGAGGCTACAGTTATATTGATGCTAAAATTCTGGATGATACCAACCTTGATCTTGTGGGAAAGAGAAAGGAAAACACGTCTAAGAATTCGGTGAATATCTGGACGCGCTACAATTTTTCAACGATTGAATTCCTCAAAGACTTTGGAATTGGGGCAGGAATGCTTTATCAGAGCTCTAAAATCCCGTGGTTTACAAGGAGTTTTGAGCTTCCCGCCTATACTACGATAGATGCTGCTTTGTATTATACTCCGGCAAAATCTGTTCAGCTTTCTTTTAATCTGAATAATATCACCAACAAAGTCTACTGGATCGGAGCTCAGAACTACCTCAGGCTTTTCCCGGGAACTCCAAGAAATTATTTACTAACTGCTACTTATAAATTTTAAACTATGGCTATTTCAAACTTACAATTGATGGTGAGAAAAACCTGGCAGGATTTGTTTAAAGGAAAACAAAATCTGCTCACCACGATTGCCGTACTCCTGTTCTGTATGCTGAGTATTGGCATAGGATATACAAAATACACGGACTCTTTTTCAAAAATAAAAGAATACCGGAAAGAAGTGCGGGAAAGCTGGGAGCACAGACCAGATAAACATCCGCACCGTATGGCACACTATGGATATCTGGTTTTCAGAATCGGGCATCCATTGAATATTTTTGATAATGGACTGGATGATTATTTAGGAAACGTCATATTTCTGGAGGCCCATAAACAGAACACTGCCAACCTTTCGGAAGCAGGAAGTTCCGGAACTTTAGTCAGATTCGGGGCGTTTAGCAGTGCATTTATTCTGCAGAGTATTGTTCCATTGATTGTTCTTTTTCTGGGATTTGGATTAATTGTTCAGGAACGTGAGAATGCCACTTTAAAGATCATCAGTGTGCAGGGAGCTTCCGGAAGAGATATTATCTGGGGTAAAATTCTGGGACTCTGGCTGTTTTCTTTATGTTTCCTGATTCCGGTTATTCCTGTTGTTTTCATGGCTGCATTCATGTCCGAGACTACCAATACAGCGGATATTGTATTACGCTTATCATTTCTGCTGCCAGCTTATATGATCTATTATTTTTTTATCTGTACGTTAACCGTAGTAGTTTCTGCGAATAGTAAAAGCACCTCATCAGCACTGATCAGCCTTATTGGTTTCTGGCTTCTTTTTATTATTGTTTTGCCTAAAGGAATTCAGTTTGCAGCACAGAATTTATATCCTGCACCTTCCCGGATTGCTTTCGAAACCACTCTGGAAAAAGATATTTTAAAATCCGGTGACAGTCATAATCCTGATGATCCGCATTTTAAAAAAATTAAAGATTCTTTACTGGCAAAGTATCAAGTGAAAACAACCAATGAACTTCCTTTCAACTACGGTGGATTTGTCATGAAGGAAGGAGAAAAAATAAGCTCACAGATTTACATCAGACATCAAAAAGAATTGCAGACCATTTACAACAAACAGCAAAGTCTGACAGATTTTTCAGGGTTGATTAATCCTGCGATAGCCATTAAAAACTTTTCCATGATTGCTACAGGCACAGATTTCTTCTCTTATAACCAGTTTCAAAAACAGGCAGAAGAATATCGCTATCAGATGGCTCAACATTTAAATGATTTGCAAATTGAGCAGATCAGCAATATTAAACCGGAAAACGGCGGGCCACCTGCTGTCATCGACCAACACAACTGGGAAAAGTTTCCGGATTTCCAGTACCGGTATACTTCCGTTCTGGATAGTCTGAAACAACAGCCAATACCTGCTGCTGCATTAGTTCTATGGATGGCTATCTGCATTATTGCGATCGAAATAAGTGGAAGAAAATTAAAATTAATCTAAATGAATCGTTATTTATATACCCAATTTTACCGTAACAAAGCCTATATCATTGCACTGCTGTTTTTATTGATAGCCGGACTGATGGCTATTTATACAGGGAAAAAGTTTTTAGACAGAAATGAAGATATTATCTCCAAAAGCGGAGCTTTCCAAAAAGAAAGTATAGAAAGGAATACAAAATTTCATAAAGATGATCTGGGGCTGGTTCTTTATTATATTAAATTCAATCTGGTAAATGAAACACCCAAACTGGCTGCTTTAAATATCGGAATGCGTGATTTAAATCCTTCTATTCAGGGATTAACCATCCGAAATCTGGAGGAACAACGCTACAATGCTGATTTTTATAATCCTGCCAATGCAGCGGTTGGAAATTTTGACTTTAGTTTTGTCATTGTTTTCCTTTTCCCACTGGTGATTGTCGCATTCTGTTATAATTTGATTTCTGAAGAAGAAGAAAGAGGAACGTGGAAACTGCTTTCTGTCCAGAGCGGTAATTTGCAAAAGCTTCTGGATCAAAAGATGCTCATCCGTCTTTTGGCTGTAACGGCTGTTTATCTTGCATTAATTATCATCGCTTCGATCTGGATAAAAATACCTTTAGACTCTTCCTATATTGCTTTTATGATCAGCGGTTGGTTGTATATTCTGTTCTGGTTTGCCCTGTGCAGATGGATTGTTTCTTTCCGTAAATCATCGGCTCAAAATGCATTAATCCTTCTTACCGTATGGGTGGGAATCAATTTTATTATCCCGATGAGCAGTAATATTCTGATACAAAAGATCTATCCGGTTCATGAATCTCTTAAAGCCGTAATGGAACAGAGAGAGGGCTATCACAACAAATGGGATGAGGCCAAAAGTCCCACTATGGAAAAGTTTTACAAAGCCTATCCACAATACAGCAATTTTAAAGTAGAAGAAAATGATGCCTTCACATGGACCTGGTATTATGCCATGCAGCATATGGGAGATCTTGAATCTGCAAAATCTTCAGAACAGTATACAGAAAAAATGCAAAAAAGGAATCAGGCAGCAAACTATTTGGGATATCTCCTTCCGAATCTTCATACTCAGCTTTTAGAAAGTCATCTGGCAAAATCTGATATGCAGAATCATTTGCAGTATGCTGCATCACTCAAGAAATTCCATGAGAAAAAAAGGTTGTTCTTCTACCCTCTTATTTTCTCGGGAAAAAATGCGGAATCTATCAACTGGGCGCAACAAACCATACAGGTATTTAAATTCTCCGAACATATACAATGGATAAAAATCCTTCTTCCTTACCTCATCTTCATTGCTTTGTTCATCATCCTTTCACAATACAAATACAGAAAACTATGTTAAAAACAGTCAACCTACATAAAAAATACAACGATTTTACCGCCCTTCATGCTCTTAATCTGGAAGTAAAAAAAGGAGAAATTTTTGCGCTGCTCGGACAAAACGGAGCCGGAAAAAGTACAACCATCAATATTCTTCTGGGACTCATTAAAGCGACTTCCGGAGATGCTTTCATTAATGATATTTCGGTAAAAGAAGAACCTCAAAAAATAAAAAAACATCTGGCTTATATTCCAGAAACAGTCCTTTTATATCCTAATCTCACGGGTATAGAAAACCTTGATTTTTTCTCTAAAATTGCAGGGTTTGATTATCAGAAAGATGCACTTGCAGCGTTACTTAAGCGCACAGGATTACAGGAAATAGCGCATAACAAAGCATTGGGAGGATATTCCAAAGGAATGCGCCAGAAAGTAGGAATTGCCATTGCACTGGCTAAAGATGCGAAAGTACTTCTCCTGGATGAGCCTACCAGCGGGCTGGATCCTATTGCTACAGCAGAGTTTACAGAAATTGTACGTCAGCTGGGCAAAGAAGGCAGAACGGTTTTAATGGCGACTCACGATATCTTCAATGCAGTGAGTGTAGCTACGAATATCGGGATTATGAAGCAGGGAGAACTGGTACAGAATTTACCGTCCAAAGCATTTACAGCACAGGAATTACAGGAGCTGTATCTGAAAACAATCTGATGAGCCTGTTACTTCAGTAAGTAACTTTTCATATTAAATATCAATTGGTTGATGCCCGGTGACATTTTCGTTGCCGGGCATTTTTCATATCACATTATTTATGTCAATGCTTTTTTATACTCTGATAAAGCTCTTTCACGGGCAAAGGTATGCTCTACGATGGGAGAAGGATATGCTGGCGTATTCCATTCCGGCAGCCATTTTTTGATGTACAATAAGTCTTTATCAAATTTTTCTGTCTGGGCCGTTGGATTAAAGACCCTGAAATAAGGAGCCGCATCACAACCTGAACCTGCTGCCCACTGCCAGTTTCCATTGTTTGCAGACAGATCGTAATCGTTGAGTTTTAAGGCAAAATACGCTTCTCCCCAACGCCAGTCGATCAACAGATGTTTACATAAGAAACTTGCCACAATCATTCTTACCCGATTATGCATATAACCCGTCTGATTCAATTCTCTCATTCCGGCATCTACGATGGGATAGCCTGTCGTTCCTTCGCACCAGTGTTTAAACTCATCTTCATTATTCCGCCAGTGGATATTATCATACTGTTTTTTGAAAGATTGATGAACCACCTGAGGAAAATGATATAAAATCTGCATAAAAAACTCACGCCAGATCAGCTCCGAAAGCCATACCGCGTTATGTTTCAATGCAAAAGCCACACATTTCCTGATGCTGATGGTTCCAAAGCGTAAAGCAATGCCGAGTTGTGTAGTATGTTGCAACGCTGGATAATCACGAAACTGATCATAATGATCTATAATAGAAGCCTCCAGAACCGGTTTTTTAAAATCAAAATCCGTTTTTTTGAAACCGATTTCCTTTAAAGTCAGAATCTCAGAATATTTCTGTGGAAAAAGGTTTTTAAAATTTAATTTAACAGATTGATAATGTTCAGGTGTTAACGCTTCCCACCATTTCCTGGCAAAAGGGGTGTAAACGGTATAAGGAGAACCGTCTTTCTTAATAATCTGGTCTTTATCAAAAATCACCTGATCTTTATAAGCTTTAAAAGGAATATTCTTTTCCTTAAAAAAATAATAGACTTCCTTATCTCTCTCAATCGCCTGAGGTTCATAATCCCGGTTACAGAAAACACCTTCAATAGTATATTCTTCAGATAATTTTCTGAATATTTCTATAGGTTTTCCATAATAAGTATTGACTTTTGAATGATATTTTTTCAATGAAACATTGATATCCGTCAAGGCCTGATGAATATAGTCAACCCTGCGGTCTTCTTTATCTTCCAGCTTTCCCAGAATATCGGTATCAAATATAAAAATGGGGATTACCGGAGCATCAGACTGGAGTGCATGATGAAGTCCAACATTATCCTCCAACCTCAAATCACGTCTGAACCAGAAAAGGGTAATTGTATTTTTCATAAAAATTCGTTTCAATTCCATGGATCATTTCTGTTTTAGAAATGCTTTCATAACTATTGATAAATATACAGATTTTAACCTATAAATAATTTTAGTAATTTATATGATTTGGCTTTATCATTACAATTTATATGATAATATGAATTAAAATTTTCCGACATTTGTCCCGATTTTTAAATGAATAGAACTCAGCAATGGAAGAATTTGAAGTACCGGTAATGTATAAGGGTCAAGAACTGCTTTTCAATGGAAAGCTGGCTACATTCTCTTATGGGTATAAATTGTATGTAGACGTAGATGGAACTGAAGTCGTTATTGAGCGTGATGATCACGGTGATTTAAGGGCTCTCCTTCCGGATGCTGCTGCGGAAAAAAATATAGACAAAGGACTTATTGAAGCCATTATAGAAGTATTTAAAGAGCTTCAGGTTTTATAATTGGTTCTGAATAAAAAGAGACTTTTGAAAAGTCTCTTTTTATTCCAATATATTGAGTTTCGTTTATTCGAAAACTACATAATTGACCTTATCTACGCCTGTATTTCCCGTTTTTTCATGATAAGCATACAAAACAAGTTCATAATTTCCCGGAGAACTGATTGTGTGATTTCCTTCAAACAGATTGGTTGAAACTAAAGACATCTCTACATTTTTTACAAATTTTCCGTCTTTTTTCAAAATTCCTTTCACTTCTATTTCATCGGAATTCCATACACCTCCTTTATCAATAACACATCCGCACATCATCACAATATTAGCCTGGAACAGGAAAGGTTTATCTTTAATACTGTTCAAAGCAATATACTGATGGGTTCTGGGTTTCAGAATATCAATAATATATCCCGGAATTTCGAGAATAATTCCTTCTCCCAAAATATGTTTTCCGGGAATCAGCCAGATTTCTGTACTTACCACCGCCTGCGCCTGTTTGCTGTTCAAAGGAGAGATTACTTCTATATTCACAAATGTAGGTTCATCAATATCCACGGCAGCCATAAAACCTCCTGTCTGTTCATCTGCAATGGAGTTTCCTCTTACTTTGGGCATTTTCATAATCAGATCCGTGTTTCCCGTACTTCCGGTGGTATTTCCTTCTGCCAGAATTCTTTGATTAAGCTTATTTCTGATGATAATATGAGCGCCGCCCAATGAAGTTCCGATAAATTTGGCATCTCTTGCTTTCGCTCTGATCATGATTTTCGTTTCCGTTGCCGAAATCATACTTGTGGAAAAAAGAAATGCTGTAATGAGAATTAATGCTTTCATGATTGAATTGATTTTAAATATTCCTGTTTAAACCTGTGGTGAAAGGATTCATTTTTTAATTCCTGATCAATATGATCCAGATACTTGAAAATTGACAAATCTTCTGATAATATCTTCAGAATTGTCTTCTCACAACTGTCCCAGATCTGCTCCAGCTGAGGAAGCATTTCAATTGCTTTGGGAGATAATGAAATGATCTGTTTCCGCTTATCTACACTGTCTTTTTTAATAATGAGGTAACCGCTTTCGCTCATTTTTTTAACGATAACCACCACCGAAGGATGGGAATATCCCAACGGTTCCGCAATATCGGTAATAGAAATTTCACCCTTTTGTTGCAGCAGCATAAAAACCAGATACCAATTAGGTTCCACATCAATTCCGAATTCTTTATAAAATTTCCGCACATCATGAGACATCCGGTCACTGATTCTCTTCAATCTGCTATCCAACGCTTTATATCCTAGTTCTTTAATAAAATCAAAATCCATCTGAAATATATTTGCTGTAAATATATATAAAAATATAAAGTCAACTATATAGTTAACTTTATATTTTTGGAATTAAATTTTAACTTAGTAAAAAGCCCTCTTCTAAAAAGATCTTTATTTAAAACTTTTCCTGTATTCTCCGGGAGTTACTCCTCTGTATTTCTTGAACAGCTTGGAAAGATGGCTTTCATCACTGAACTGGAGCTCATAAGCAATCTCACTTAGCCTGACACTGCTGTATTTTAAATAGGTTTCAACCAGTTTTAATCTATAGTCCAGCAGATAATCCTGATAAGAAATCCCTGTCTGCTGTTTAAAATATTCTCCGAAATAATTTCCGGAAATCCCAAAATGATCGGCAATAACCTGAATTCCGGTTTTCTCACGGTCTTTAATATGTTGTTGAATATAAGCAATGATCTTCATAATGGAAAAAGCTTTCCGGTTTTCCTGCAGAGCTGAAGTTTCACTCTGAATGATATTTCGGGCAATCAGATTCAGAAGGATCGACATGCAGTTGCGGATAATTAAATAATCATCAGCTTTATTTTTGAATTCATTGGCGATCTGCAGAATAAGGGTTTCTGCAAAGTTCTCATCATTTTTATTTCTGAAAACACACCCTGCTCTTGCATGATAATTATGGCTGATGTATTGCAGTTTATGTAAATTCTCACAGCTTTCAATACGATCCGCTTCCAGACGAATTTTATCAATAAATTCCACCGGACATTGAATACGGATAAGCTGAGCAGACTCACTTTCAAAGCGATAGACCTCATGTTGTGGAATAATAAAGAGCTTACCCTGAGAGAAATTAATCTTTCGCCCATCATAAGTAAACGTTCCTTTTCCTTTGACAATATAAATGAATGAGAGAAAAGTGTTGGTTTTAAAAATGATCTCTTCTTTCAGTTCTAATTCTCTTAAATCAATCTCTTCAAGAGGCAATCCTTTCATGATACACTGTATTTTCCTCCAAAAGTACAATTTTAACAGAACACAAAGCGGGTAATTTTGCATAAAAAAATATGAACATACATCCGAAACGGTGGCAGGCACTCAACTTTCTGATTGCAGGTGCTTTTCTTTCACCACTGGATTATTTTATTGTCAATATGGCTCTGCCTTCTATTAAAAAAGCAATGAATGCCAGTGATCATGAACTTCAGATGGTTATCGCCATTTATGGACTCACTTATGCAGCACTTGTTGTTTGTGGCGGACGTCTGGGTGATATTTTCGGTCGCAAAAAGATATTTATTGCAGGATTGTACACTTTTCTGTTTTCCTCTATTGCCTGCGCTTTTTCTCCGGATGTTACGTGGCTGATTATTTTCAGATTGTTTCAGGGTATTGGTGCGTCATTGCTTGCTCCACAGGTATTGGCTTCCATAAAAGACCTTTTCAACAGTCAGGAACAACCTAAAGCTGTAAGCCTCTTCAGCTCGGTATTTGGTCTTGCTTCGGTAATCGGGCAATTGTTTGGCGGAATTCTTTTAAGCATGCATTGGGGGCGATTTTCATGGGAAATGGTGTTTCTTGTGAATGTACCGATTACGGTAATTTGTATTGTGGGCATTCATTTTACCATGGACAATAAGAATAATAAAGCACAAACAGGTATTGATTTTACAGGAGCTTTGTTGTTAATTCTTGCTTTACTCATGCTCATCTGTCCACTTATTTTCGGACAGAAATTTGGATGGGCTTGGTGGATTTTTGGAATTCTTATACTTGGAATTGTAGTATTAATTTCATTTTTACAATATGAAACGAAACAGCTTCAAAATAATCGTCCGATTCTTATAGATCCGGCTTTGTTGCAGCAAAAACCTTTTGCTTTAAGTCTTCTGATTATTTTCTTTTACAATTTTACGGCCGGTTTATTCATTTGCTATCCTTATTATCTTCAGCAGTTTCTTCATCAAAATTCAATGGAGACAGGTTTGGCTATTGTTCCTTATGGGCTTGCTTTTTTCATAGCTCCTTTGGTTACTTCCAGAGTACAAATGAAAGCATACAAAATGATCTATCTGGGATTAAGCTTATTGATGACAGGCTTTCTGATGAGTGCAGTTACTTTTTATATTCAGCAGAAACCCTCGTTTGTCACTCATATTCCCCTATTTATTGCCGGATTTGGACATGGTACCATTATGCCGGTCATGATGCGGACAGCTATTTCCCTGGTTTCAAAAGACAAAGCCGGGCAGGCTTCAGGGCTGGTAAGCATCAGTATTCAGATTGGGAGTGTCACCGGAGGAGCTATTATTGGTACCCTGTTTTTTAATCTGATCCCAATTCTGGGGTTCACGGAAGCATTTGCAGCCGCTATAGGAATGATAGGTCTTTTTCAGCTGGCTGGACTTTGGGCAGGAAACAGATTAAGGAACATTATTGACTGAAAAATAAGTTTAAATCAAAAAATATAATACATTTAACAATGAACAATACAGAAAAGATCATCTGGGAAATAGAACAATTCCACAGGAATATCGAAAAATGGTTTCAGGGAAAAGCCGAAAATCAGGAAAGTCTTTATCAGGAGTTGTTATCCGGATTTTCACAAGATTTTAAAATGATTAATGGAAACGGAGATACTGTTACCCTATCGATGCTTGGAGAATGGCTTCCCACCGTATTTGGGAAATTTCCGGAGCGAAATATTGAAGTTGAAAATATTGAAGTTAATCATTCTGGCGATCATGGACTTGCGACCTATATTGAAACACAAGTCACAGGAGAAATCATAACTAAAAGAAAATCATCTGCAATCTTTTTGATCGATAAAGAAAAGGCACTATGGCTTAATCTTATCGAAAACTGGATATAAACAATAACAGCCCTGATCATCTAAGAATGTCCAGGGCTGTCAATTTTTTGAAAAAGCTATTTTCCTATTCAGACCACGGGGAATGTAAAATACAGTCGCAGAAGTTTTTTCTTTCAAAATTCGGGATCATGAAGGCGCAGACATCTGCTTTTATATTTCCGAAAGTAGTTTCTGTTTTATGCTCAAAACCACCGAAAAATGTAGGAATAATCTTCTTCTTGAAATCATTTCTCGGAAAAGCTCTGATAATCTCTTCCCGATGTTCTGCGCTCAGGTTTTCATAGCCTTCTCCCATCACATCTAATCCCACTCCTGAATACATTAAAGCGACTTCATTTTCTTTATGCTCTGCAATCCCAATGGTAGTGTGAAGTGCAATAGTATCCCAAACCAACTGAAGTTTATCCTGAGCAATACCATGGCCTTTCAAAAAGTCTCTGGCAGCATTGGCTCCGTCTACCTCAAATCTCAGATCAGGGCTGCTGTAATGAGCAACAAGTCCAAGATCATGAAATACGGAGGCCACGTACAGTAATTCCGAATCATGCGCTTTGTTTTCACGTTTTGCATTTAAGGAAGAAAACAGAAAAACACGCAAGGAATGATTGTAGATGAATTCTGTTCCGTGTTCCAATAGAAGTTCTGTCGCTTCTGTTGCAATCTTACTGTCCGGGATGATGATTCCCGCGACTTCTTTCATACGATGTACTGACATATCTTTATTTAATTTTACCCAAAGATATCCTGATTACAAATGCTTCGGAATATCAATAAATACCGATGAGATGTCAAAATTTCCGCCGAAACTATACTCCGATATGAATGAACTTACTGCGATAGTTTGCCGGCGATATTTCCGTATTTTTTTTAAAGAAGTGGCTGAACTGTTCCGATGTACCGAAATGAAGCTGATAAGCAATCTCTTTTACAGAATGCGAACTGAACTGAAGAAGTCTTTTGGCTTCCGCGATAATCTGCCCGTTGATGATTTCTTTGGCACTTTTATCAGAACAACGCTTACACAATTCACTCAACCTTCTTGGCGTAGTATTCAACAACTCCGAATAATCATTCACAGCATGAAGGGTGTGATACTTACTGCTCAGTAATTCCATAAACTTACGGTAAATGATATAATCCTGACTGTCAAAAGTTTCTTCTTTTACCATTTTTACATTCGCCAGCTTAATCATGATGATTTTCAGATAAGCAGCCAGCACGTCCATCTGATTGGTATAAGACTCCGTTTTATATTCCGTTAGTAAGCTTTTACATAAGTTTAAAAATTCATCTGTTTCGGTTTGATCCGGGATTAACTTTTGGTTGGCCGCAGCATTATTAAACAGAACTGCCTTGCAATTGCTGGCACTGGAAGGAACTCTTTCCCAAAAACAGTCGCCGAAGGAAATATGATAGCCAAAGACTTCAGAATCATTTTCAAACCTGCAGATCTGGCCTTTGGAGAGTAAAAAAATCTCATGGTCTGCAATATCAAAAGAATGCTCATCAATCGTCAGTACTCCTTTACCCTTTTCAATGATTACCATGTGATGATAATTAAGCCTCACAAAATCCACTAAATACGGCAGATCATCTTCCAATCGCTTTACGGAAAAAGAATGGTCAATAACAGATTCTGATACAATTCCTGAGACCGGTTTCATAAAAGGAAATTTTTAATAAAGATAGAAAGTATTTTAAAATGTAAGATTAGGTAACAACCACGAGCCGGAACATGTCAAAAAATGCTTAAAAGATGTCAAAAATCCCTTAAAAAGAAATTGATTATGATTTTCTGAAGACTTTCATCTGACCCGCCATAATCGCCAGTAAAATCCCAAAGCAGGCAAAAAGACCATATGAGTATCTAAGATCAAAACTTTCTGCAATATATCCGATAAGAGGCGGCCCCATCAGAAATCCTAAAAATGATATGCTGGAAACAAATGATAAAGCAATACTCGGTGCCACTGTACTCACTTTTCCTACTGTGCTGTAAACGGACGGTACACTCAGGGAACTTCCAAGACCAATGATCATAAATGCAATGATGCAGATCCACAGTTCCGGAAAGAAAACACTTAGAAAGAGGCCGCTGCTCATCAATAGGCCGCAACACTGCAGAACGATCTTTTTTCCATATTTTTCAATGATTTTATTCCCGATAAAACGTCCTAAAGTCATCATTAAGATAAAACTTGTATATCCCAATATAACAAGGTTTTCAGGTGCTTTAACTACAGTTTGAAAATAAACCCCGCTCCAGTCGAACATCGCTCCTTCAATCGCCATACTCAGAAAGCCTATAATTCCCAAACCAATCAGTGTAGGATTCACCGCTTTAAAAATTGAACGGGTCTGCGGTTCTGCTTTATGAATAATATTGGTCAGATTTTTTGTACTGTACAACCAAAGTATTCCTACCAGAATGAAAATAATAACAAAATGGTAAAAAGTTCCCACATGGAGATTGATCATCAGCAACCCGATTACTGCTCCTGTTAACCCTGCAAAGCACCATGCTCCATGACAGGAAGAAAGAAGCGTTCTTTTCGTGATAGATTCTATTTCTATAGCCTGAGTATTGATCGCAATATTGCACATATTTCCTGAAACTCCAAAGAAAAACAGTACAACACCTAATGTCCAGTATGAAGGAGATAAACCAATTAATAACAGGAAAAAAGGATACAGCATAAAGCATCTTTTAATAATCCCGCTGCTTCCGTAGATACTGATCAGTTTTCCGGCCAGAACCATCGTTGATAGCTGTCCTATAGGCATGAGCAGCAAAAGTGTCCCCAGCTGTGCTTCATTGATGGAAAGAGCCGTTTTTATGATAGGAATCCGGCTCGCCCAGGAAGAAAAAACAAGCCCATGGGCAAAGAAAAGTAAAAAACAGGCTGTTGGCATTTTGGCATTAAAAGATTCTTTCTCGTTCATTATGACAGTTTGATAAAAATTCCGTTTGCAAATTTAGCCACGCTCACCCATTAAAATCTAGTTCATTTTTGTCATTTTTATGTTCCATTTTAACCAATAATGGAAATGCCGACCTCATTATGGTGGAAAATCACTTTATTTTTTGAACACAGATTTTCATTTTTCATTAATTTCGTTGTATAAATAATGAGCCATGAAAGAAAAATGGATTGCTTATCCAACTATTTTGGAAGGAGAAACCGTTGAATTAATTCCTCTTGAAAAAGAACATTTTGAAGAATTATATGCTGCGGCTGCAGATAAAGAACTTTGGGAACTGGTTCCTACAGACTGTTCAGACAAAACCTTGTTTGATAAAAACTATGAATGTGCATTATCTGAAAGAGAAACCGGAAATCAATACCCTTTTGTCATTCGTCACAAAGAAACCGGAAAACTGATCGGATCCACACGCTTTTTTGAAATCTATCCCGCAGACCGGAAACTGGAAATCGGATGGACATGGATCACTAAAGAATTCTGGGGAACAGCCATCAATCTTGAATGCAAGCTATTACTCCTCACCTTCTGTTTTGAAATCCTGAAAACCAACAGAGTACAATTAAAAACAAAAGATGATAACTTCAGATCCAGAAAAGCCATCGAAAAAATCGGCGGTGTATTTGAAGGCATTTTACGTAAAGACAAGGTTCTCAGCGATGGCAGTACAAGAAATGCTGCTTATTACAGTATTTTGGATGATGAATGGACCACTGCAAAACTTAAAATTGAAGCTTTGATCAAAGCAAAACAAAATGTGAGCTAAAAAAGTATACCATAAAAAACACCCGATATTTTGGACCGGGTGTTTTTATCTAGTTGAAAGATTGTCTATAACTCAGAGGTGTTTTATCAGTTTTCTTTTTAAACAGCTTATTGAAAGACTGCGGATGTTCAAACCCCAGCGCATAAGCTACTTCAGATACAGAAAAACCTGTGGTGGTAAGATATTCTTTAGCCTTTTCAATCAGTTTTTCATGAATATGCTGCTGAGCATTCAATCCTGTAAGGTTACGAAGCATATCACTCAGATAATGAGGCGACAAATTGAGTGTGGAAGCCAGAAATTCTACCGTAGGAAGTCCTTTATTTAAGGTTTCCTGCTGATTGAAATAGGTTTCCAGTACATCATCCATTTTGGTCAATAAATCATTATTAACCGCCTTTCTGGTGATAAACTGTCTCTTATAAAAACGGTTGCTGTAATTGAGAAGAACATCAATGTAAGACACAATAACGTCCTGGCTTACTTCATCAATAGCGGTATTCAGTTCATTTCCAATATTGTCCAGTAACCCTGTAATGGTTGTCTTTTCCTGATCAGACAAATGCAGTGCTTCATTCGTATCATAAGAAAAGAAACCGAAGTTTTTGATATTCTTTGCCAAAGGATAACTTCTGATGAAATCCGGATGTACCAGCAGCGTATACCCACAGTATTCTGCATTCTCATCCGTAGAAAGAACCTGTCCGGGAGCCGTAAACATCATTCCTCCCTCATTAAAATCATAATATCCCTGTCCATAGCCCATTTTTCCGTTGGTAGAATATTTATAAGAGATTTTATAAAAATTCAGGATAAAACTTCGCTTCAGCATATCCTTTTTGACAGTCATCTTTGTATTATCCACAAGGCTTACCAGAGGATGAAGCGGTTTAGGGAGCTGCAGCATGCTGTGCAGTTCTGATATGGATGAAATTTTCAAAGGAGCATTATCTTTCTTTTCCATGATATAAAATTATAAATTATTTGGTGGAAAAGGCAGCATAAAGAAGATTTACTTTATACTACCTTTAAAAAATCCTGATTAAAGGAACTGTTTTCCTAACTGGTCTCTGAATACTTCATCACCCAATTCCAGGCGCTGAGCATACAAAGCTTTGGCATCTTCTCCGGCTACATATCTCAGATTTCTTTTGCCATCAGTCGCTGCTTCATACACTACTTCTGCAATCTGTTCAGGAGTAGAAGCCACTTCCATCATTCCTCCCATTTTGGAAAACAAGGAATCAATCATTTCTTCATAGGCAGGACTTGATGCAGAATCTAAAGAACGGCTTACAAAATCAGTCTTAATTCCTCCTGGAGAAACGGTTTTAATATCAATACCAAACTGATTCAGCTCAAAAGCCATACTTTCACTCCAGCCTTCCAACGCCCATTTTGTAGCATGGTAAATAGAATTTAAGGGGAAAGCAATCAAACCACCGATGGAAGTAGTAGAAATAAACATTCCGTTCTTTTTCTCTCTGAAATATGGAATGAAGGCCTGCGTTACGCGGATAACGCCTAATAAATTGGTGTTTAACTGTCTTGCAATCTGATCATCTTTTAACGCTTCCAATGGTCCCATAAGGCCATATCCTGCATTATTAAAAACCACATCCACATCAGTCAGTTCCAAAGTTTGCTTTACTGTAGACTGTATCTGGTCAAAATTGGTTACATCAAGAGGAAGTACCGTTACGTTTTCCAAAGCCGCAAGATCAGCCGCTGCTTCAGGGTTTCTCATCGTAGCGATTACTTTCCATCCTTTGTTTTGAAATAATTGGGCAGTTGCTTTTCCTAATCCTGTAGAAGCACCTGTTATAAAAATTGTTTTCATTTTTCTTGGTTTAAAATTACAGGACAAAGTTCTGCATTAGAAGAAACCCAAGAGTTGCCAAAATGGGGTAAGCTGTAGCCAAAACGGATTCTTCAATACATTTGTTTTTTGTAAGTTTGTCCCCATCTATTTTTATGGCAGAATATATTCTTGACAACATCAATATCAGTACACTTTCCGTCTATGACCTGCTGAAACATACCTCAGACAGTGCATTTATCGGGATCAGGGATTTTCGTGAGATTTATCCTGTGGCTATTGAAAACAACACAGGAATATTTACAAAACAGTCTCCACTACAGGATTTTCCAGTTGTTACCATCAGCAAAATAGGGACTTCATTACTTTGTTCCTGCACCTGTGATAATGCCAAAGACCAGCTTTGCGCTCATCAGGCGGAAATTATTCACTGTATTATTGAGGATAAAAATTACCGTCTGTTTTTTGATGAGGCTCTGCGCAAAAAAATATTTCTCCCTAAGGCAAGAGGATATGGTCTGGAAAACGAGCCGGATCTTGACCAGTATTTTGAGCTTGAATACAAAGATGGCCAAATTGAAATATTGCCCAGGATCAAGGAAATGCTTCCGGTAGATGATGTAATGCTGACAAGAGATCTGCTTCCTCAGCATCTTTCTAAACTGGATGAACTGGCTGTACTGGAATCGGGTAAAAAACAAATATTGGTCATCGGTAAACACCGTTATTACAATCATATGACCTTCTCTCT
Source organism: Chryseobacterium sp. KLBC 52 (assembly GCF_003347605.1). Lineage (GTDB taxonomy): Bacteria > Bacteroidota > Bacteroidia > Flavobacteriales > Weeksellaceae > Chryseobacterium. The sequence continues at coordinate 22,563 of NZ_QDFZ01000017.1, forward strand.
GATGGAGGCAGAGATCACGCAGACAGGAAAAATCAAAAATCCTATCACTCCCGTAGATGCCATGCAACTAATATGGAAAGCAGAGAAACCGGCAGACATTAAATTTTACACTGCTATCAATTCTTTTCAGAATAATTACAATGAAGATTACAATCCGTCTGAACTGGAAGCTTTAAAGCTCATTGTACAGAATCCTCTGGAGCTGGAAGTCTATTATCACGACCGGGAAATCGCAGAAACTGTTTCCGCAAAATCACTTTCCAAGGTTGAATTAAATACTTTAGATGCAGAGGTTCAATTATCTGTATTTAAGAAAGATCCGTTTTTTGAAATCACCGGAGAATTGATGTTTAATGACGTTGCTCTTCCATTTAAAAATATTGTTCTCAGAAACGACTATTTTGTCTATAACCGTAACGTTTTCAGCTTTGTAGATGATCGGGACATGCTTAAAATCATCAGATTTTTTAAGGCTAATAATGAAATTTTACTGGTTCATTCTTCGAAATATGAAGCTTTTATGCAGAATATTCTCTCCTCTATAGAAGAGCGTATTCATATTAATTACAGCTACATACAGCCTGCAACAAAAGTACAGCTTGAAGATAAGAATTATCAGACTGAAAAAGTCATTTATCTCCGTCAGCAGGAAAATTATATAGGAATTACTCCCGTTATGAAATACGGTGATGTAGAAGTTCCGGTGTATTCCAGAAAGCAGATTTTTGATACTGACCAGAATGGAAATCCGTTTAAAATAGAAAGAAATGAATCAGCCGAAGCCCGCTTTACTTCATTGGTGATGCAACAGCATCCTGATTTTGAAGAACAGATGGATGGTTATCAGTATTTTTATCTTCACAGAGATAAGTTCCTGGATAACAACTGGTTTCTTGAAGCATTTGAGACCTGGAGAAATGAAGGAATCATCATACTTGGATTTAACGAATTAAAAAACAATAAATTAAATCCGCATCGGGCTAAAATCAATATTCAAATCACCAGCGGACTGGATTGGTTTAATGCTCAATTAAAAGTAGGATTTGGACCCAAAGAAGCTTCTTTAAAGCAACTTCACCGTGCCATTCGGAACAAGAGTAAATTCATTCAACTGGATGACGGCAGCATGGGAATTCTCCCTGAAGAATGGATGGAAAAAATATCCGCTTATTTTCGGGCAGGAGAAATTGATGAAGAACTTTTAAAAATTCCAAAAATTAATTTCACAGAGGTTACCTCACTGTTTGAAAAAGAAATCCTGAGCCAGGAGATTCAGGAAGAACTTACCTCTTATTCTACGAAGTTTTCAAAAGTAAAAGACATTCCAGAAACAGCTATTCCTGCTGAACTGAATGCTGAATTGAGAGACTACCAGCATGACGGACTGAACTGGCTTAATTTTCTTGACAGCTTCAACTTCGGAGGATGTCTGGCGGACGATATGGGATTGGGAAAAACGATCCAGATCATTGCGTTTATTCTGTCACAGAGGGAAAAACGAGGTCACACCACCAATCTGATTGTAGTTCCTACTTCCCTGCTTTTCAACTGGCAGGAAGAGATGAGCAGATTTGCACCTTCTATAAAAGTTCTGCTTCATTATGGTGCAGACCGACCGAAAACAACGGCTCATATGCCTGATTATGAAGTAGTCCTTACCACCTATGGAATGCTGCTTTCGGACATTAAGTTTTTGAAAAATTTTAATTTCAATTATGTATTTCTTGATGAATCACAGGTGATTAAAAACCCCAATTCTGAAAGATATAAAGCCGCAAGACTTCTTCAATCAAGAAACAGGATTGTACTGACGGGAACTCCTATTGAAAACAGCACTTTTGACCTTTACAGCCAGCTTTCTTTTGCCTGTCCCGGATTGTTGGGAAGTAAACAGTATTTTAAAGATATTTATGCCATTCCTATTGATAAATTCGAATACAGCAAACGTGCTATAGAGCTTCAGCAAAAGATAAAGCCATTTATTCTCAGAAGAACCAAGAAACAGGTTGCCAAGGAACTTCCGGATAAAACAGAAACAGTTATTTACTGTGAAATGAATACGGAACAGCGCAAGATCTACGATGCCTATGAAAAAGAACTTCGTGAGTTTATTGCAGCCAATGATGACGATGATCTGAACAAGAATAGTATGCATGTTCTTACAGGCCTTACGAGGCTCAGACAGATATGTAATTCCCCTGTTCTGATGAAAGAGGGATATTCCGGTGAAAATGCTGTTAAAATCGAAATTTTGATGGAGCAAATCCTTGGAAAGTCAAAAGATCATAAAATCCTTGTTTTCTCACAGTTTGTAGGCATGCTTGATTTGATCAAAGTTGAGTTGGAACGTCATAACATTCAGTTTGAATATTTAACGGGTCAAACGAAAGACAGAGGTGAAAAAGTAGCTCATTTTCAGAACAATGAAGATATCCGTGTATTTTTGATTAGCTTAAAGGCTGGAGGTGTTGGCCTCAATCTTACGAAGGCAGATTATATTTACCTTGTAGACCCATGGTGGAATCCCGCAGCAGAAAACCAGGCTATTGACCGTAGTTACCGTATAGGACAGACCAAAAATGTAATTGCTGTACGAATGATCTGCTCCAATACTGTGGAAGAAAAAATTCTTACGCTTCAGAAAAAGAAAAAAAAGTTGACCCAGAATCTGTTGACCACCGATGGAAAGAAGCTTCAGGGGCTTTCTAAGCAGGATTTGATGGATTTACTGGGATCTGATTCATAATATTGAACTTAAACCTGACAAATAAAAAACCGACAGGTAAAGGACCTGTCGATTAAAAAACAAAAATTGATATGGATATGATTTAGATATGATGTGTCTATTTTTTAATAATCTTTTCTGTGACTGTTTTCTGATTTTTTGTCTGAATTTTAATAAGATAGGTTCCCGGAACAAAACTATCCATTGAAACGGTCATCGAATTACCTTCCAGCATCTTTTGTCCGGACATATTGTAAATTTCGTATTTCTCCAATCCTTCTTTCATCTTGATTGTCACTGAACCTGATGTAGGATTCGGATATATGCTAACTTGGGCTGATGCCTCTTTAGAAACTTCAATGGTTGAAAGGCTCTCAGGCTGAATATTTAAAGTATAATCCTCTGCCTGACCGATAAACCAATCTGAAGGACACGGAAGATTCTTCAAAGCTCCCATCCATGAATTGGATTCATAGGCTTTTACCAGTCTGAAACGGGTTTCTCCCAACTGTGCTCCTGCCGGAATGGTGATATTACCTGTTGTAACCCCGGATTGGTGACCAGAAACCGGATTTGAATTATCCAGATAGCCCAGATTAAATTGCTCATCAGCGTCAAACTGATTATTATGATTAAAATCAATATAAGCATAAGCAGATACGGTAGTCTGCCCGTGTGTGCCTCCTGTCACATTTATTGGATAGCTATTTCCACGATTCACATTGAAAACGGTTGCTGTAAAGTTTTCAAGAACATCAGAATTCCCGTCAAGTGCACTGTTTCTAACAACTCCGGCAAATTCTACCGTACTGATCTCACTCACGGTTGAGCTTGTAATATTTTCAGTACCGCAATAAGGAGCCGGGAAACTCGCTGTATTTCCTATGATATTAACCGTGTAATCTTCCGTCTGCCCTGCTCTTAAACTGCTGTCACAAGCTGAACTTATAGAATTAGCAGCTGCCGGATTGGAATAGGCCTGAACATTGGTATTTTTAAGAACCCTCATTCTTGTGCTTCCACTGGCAGCATTGGCAGGAATCATGATGGTATTGTTGATGGTAAAAGCATTGGCAGGATTAGCCGCTTCAAGCCTTCCGATATAAAAACTTTCTCCTGCATCATCAAAATTACCATTCTGATTAAAGTCTATAAAAACGACTACATCACTTGGAAATGTGCTGGACGGGCCTTTCACCGAGATTGGGTAAGAGCTTCCCGACTGCAGATCTGTAGATATTGTCGTAAAGTTCTCATAAATTTGTGCATTTGAGGACTGAACTGGTGATGAATTATTAATTGTTCCGAAAGTTACATGACTGATCATGTTGCTGTCGGCTCCATACTGAAAGGTTGGCATACAATATTGCAGCTGCGCTTTCATGAGCGATGCAAGTACAATACCAGAAAGAGTAGTTATTTTTTTCATTTTCTTTGTTAAATTTCTTGAGACAAATTTATATTTATTTAGAATGAATAAAAATAACAATATGATGATATTTGTCAGTTTAATAAAAATAGAGCATTTACCTTTCGTTTTTACTCATTGAATATTCTGTTTGATCAATGAATAATCAATCTGTTACCAACGCAAAAGATCTTTCTCAAATTTAACTTTAAGAAAGATCTTTTTATTAGAATAATTGAAATCTAAGGTAATTTATCCCTTTTAGCCTATATTTTCGATAAGAACTGCGGAAGCGCCTCCTCCTCCATTACAGATGGCAGCAATTCCATACTTCCCTTTTTCCTGGTGTAAAACATTCACTAAAGTGGTTATAATTCTTGCTCCCGAAGCACCGATCGGATGTCCCAATGCCACTGCTCCTCCGTATACATTTACTTTGCTGATATCATATCCCAGAATTTTCTGATTGGATAAGATGACTGAAGAATACGCTTCATTAATCTCGAAAAAGTCGATATCAGAAAGACTAAGACCGGTTTGTTTCAACAGTTTTTGAATAGCGATGGAAGGTGAAGTGGTAAACCATTCCGGTGCCTGAGCGGCATCTGCATAGGCAATTATTTTTGCCAGTGGTTTTAAATTATGCAGCTCTATCGCCTCAGAGGATGCTAATAATAAGGCTGCAGCACCGTCATTCAGATTGCTGGAGTTGGCTGCTGTAAGTGTTCCGTCTTCTCCAAATGCAGGTTTCAACAGGGAAATTTTCTCCGGGATCAGTTTATCAATATCTTCGTCTTTACCAACGATTGTAGTTCCCTTTTTACTTTCAATCGATATTGGGACCAGTTCACTAACAAACTTACCATTTTGGGTTGCTTCCTGCGCCCTCTGATAGGAAAACAATGCATATTCATCAAGCTCCTGTCTGGTAAGTCCATATTTTTTCACACCCAGTTCGGCTGCACTTCCCATGTGAAAATCATTGTAAACATCCCATAGTCCATCTTTGATCAATCCATCAGTAAGATTCATATCTCCCAGTTTTGTTCCCTGACGGATTTTAACATAATGCGGAACATTGCTCATACTTTCCATTCCTCCAGTCATAACAATCTGATCCAGTCCAAGCTGGATCTGCTGAGCCCCAATCATCGCTGCTTTCATTCCGGATGCACAGACTTTATTAACTGTTGTTGCATCCTTATCAACAGGAATTTTAGCAAAAATTGACGACTGCCTTGCAGGAGACTGTCCCAATCCGGCACTTAGTACATTTCCCATATACACACTATCAATGTGCTCAGGAGAAAGCCCAATACTTTCATAAGCATTCTGAATGGCAAGAGCTCCCAATTGAGGCGCTGTAAATCCGGACAGGCTTCCCATAAAACCTCCTACCGGAGTTCGTTTTGCTGCTACTATAAATACTTCTTTCATAGATTTTATTTTTGCAATATACCGATCAGTATATTTTTAATTAAAAAAAATCCCTTTTTATATTGACAAAGGAATCTCACAAAGATAATCAAAATATACCAATCGGTATATTAATAAGATAAAAAAAATCTTACTGCTCTGGTAAGATTCTATTGTTTATGCTCTGCTTAGCTGATCAAGTTTTTTTAGCAGTGTGGGCATTCTGTAATCGCCATGCATCTGTTCTACTTTTAATTGAACTTCATCTACATCTATTCCTTTCGCTGTTACAAAAAGTGGCGTTTTACTTTCTCCACGCACCACATTTCTTCGGTGGGAATCAGGAGTTCTAAATTCATTTTTTGCAATCCCAACAATAGGATACTTTTCTTCCAGTTCTTCGTAAAGGTGTCCACCCAAACCAATTTTTCCATCATTATCCAAAGTGACATATCCATCGACAATGATAATGTCTTCTGGTCTTAATGTTATTTTCTTCAACAGACTCAAAATACAGGGCAATTCTCTTTTGTAAAAGGCTCCGCTTTCATATTCTGAACTTACGGGAATCTGTTCTATAAAGACTTCTACTTCTTTTTCAAAGGTCCAGTCTTCAAATGCAATACATACGGTATTGGCATAATCCTCATAATAATAGGTATCAAATGCGTAAATCATATTTCTTTCTTCCTTAAAAAAACTCACCGAAATGCCACAATATCCCAGACGGATCGTGAACAAAACATTCTTTACCCCAATCCATTGTTCTTACAGGAGTGAGTCTTACATTTTCATATTTGTCCGTAAGCCCCAAAGAAAGAAGTTCTTTCCAGAATTCATCTGTATTGGCAACTTCCATAAAGATCATGGTATTATCCACCCAGTCTTTTGCATAGTAATCCTGAAGGTAAAACCCTATTTCTTCTCTTATAAACAGAGATAATTTAGGTTCCAGAACAATTTCTTCAAATCCTAGATCTTTGTAAAAATTTCTGCTGATCTCAAAGTTTTGTGCTCCGACAAAAGGTCTGATAGATTTCAGTTTTGGGGTCATAGTTTTTCTATTTTTCCAGTTTTCATAAGTCATTTCAAACCTGATTTCCCCGTTTCCATGAGTTCCAGCTTCCTTCCAACCAGATTTCCTGTAGAAGATCTCAGCTCTTGTTCCTGGTGAGGTCCCCAGCCATACGGTATCTTCAGTTTGTTCAAAATACCAGTTGAGCATGATATCATGAAGTTTTCTACCCACTCTCTGGTTTTCAAAATCCGGATGTACAAAAAGTGCCCAGATATTGTTCTCTTTCAGATCTGCAATGGAAAAACCAACGATCTGATCTTCCACCTCACAAACCCAACCTTTTCCTCTTTGGAACAGAAACTCTTCACAGTCTTTATCTGTAACCAATCCAGGATCTGACAGCATGTTTTCTTTCACAAAGTTTCTCACAATCTGTATGTGTGGAATATCTTCTGGCTTTGCTTCCCGGATTATGGTTTTCATGGTAATGTTTTTGTTGGCAAGTTTATGGGAATGATTTTTTTTTAACCCTTGTCAAGGTTTTAAACCTTGACAAGGGTTAGAATCAATCCGAATTAAAATTGGTGATTATTTTCTGTCAACGACAATTCTTTCTTCTCTGTTGGCAATATCCCAGGCTGTGGTAAAAATAAGCTGAGTTCTTTTTTCCAACAACTGATAATCAATTTTTTCAGGATCATCACCCGGCTTGTGATAATCTTCATGAATACCATCAAAGAAAAATGCGACAGGAATATTATGTTTGGCAAAATTATAGTGGTCTGAACGGTAATACAATTGTTCAGGATCATTCAAGTCATCATATTTGTAATTCAGTTCCAGGTTATTGGTTCTTTTGTTCGCCGCTTCGTTGATTACTTTAAGCTGAGAACTTAACATTTCAGAGCCAATCACATAGACATATTGTTTTCCTCTGTTGGCAGGATCATCACGTCCGATCATATCAATATTAAGATCAACAACAGTATTGGCTAAAGGGAAAACCGGATTCTCTGAATAATATTCTGAACCAAACAGCCCATGTTCCTCTCCTGTAACATGAAGAAACAGAATGGATCTTTTAGGTCCTTTACCTGCTTTTTTAGCCTGCTGGAATGCTTTAGCAATTTCCATTACGGCTACAGTTCCACTTCCGTCATCGTCTGCTCCATTGTATACCACTCCATTTTTGGTTCCTACGTGATCATAATGAGCAGAAACAACTACAATTTCCTCCGGCTTTTCACTTCCTTCAATAAAAGCTAAAATATTTTCAGAATCAGGAAGGTTTCCCCCTCCTCTTTTTTTCATGAATTCAGAAGGTACTTTCTGATAGTAAGAGCCTAATGCTTTAGGAGCTGAAATACCTAGATTCTTATAATAATTAATCATATACTCACCCGCTTTTTTCTGTCCTTTGCTTCCGGTGTCACGCCCTTCCATATCGTCTGCTGCAATGACGTACAGGTTTTTCTTTAAATCCTCTGCATTAATCTCTTTATAGGCATTGTTAAATGCTTTGTTATGTTTTGTTGAAACAGGATGTGAAGCATTCCCGTCAGATATTTTTGCCGTTCCACAACTGGTCACTACAGCCATTGCCAATAACGGAATAAGTATTTTTCTCATAAAAGATAAATTTCTTAAAAATAATAATTTTTATTGAATCCCGGCATCAATAATCACCAGGACAAAATAATATGCAATTCATTACAAATCTACTAACATATGGAGTTTAAGTATAATTTTGATATTAAAATTTTATTATATTTGATTAAAATACAAAATAGGTGGATAAAATTTACGGATTTACTCATTATTCCTTTTTTACGGAAATGTCCGAGCTGGCAACCAGGCACGGAAGCTTTGATCTTTCTCTGGGACTTCCCGATTTTGATATTGATGAACGCCTGAAAATATTTTTAAAAGAAGCTGCTGAACACAATACGCATCACTATGAACCTCTTGCCGGCAATCCTCTTCTGATAGAAAGCATTATTCGTTTCAATGCAAAAAGAACGCATAAAATCTCTGTTACAAACAAAGAAGTCACCATTATTCCGTGTGCAACCTTTGCTTTATATACTTCTCTTAAATCTATTCTGAATCAAGGTGATGAAGTCATCATTATTCAACCTTCATACTACACTTATGGACCAGCTGTTGTTATGAATGGAGGAATTCCTGTTTATTATGATCTTGATGGAGATTTTACCATCAATTGGAATTTGTTTAAGGATTGTATTACTGAAAAGACAAAAGCAGTCATTGTCAACTCTCCCCAGAATCCCACCGGAAAAGTATGGAAAAAAGAAGACTGGCATCAGCTCTATGAACTGATTAAAGACCGTGATATTTATTTAATTTCAGAAGAAATATATGATACTTACTGTTATGATGAAACCGAACATTATAGCTCTTTCATCCATCCTGGACTCAGGGAAAAGACTTTCTGCATTTTTTCTTTTGGTAAAATGTTTCATACTTCGGGATGGAAAGTGAGTTATATGCTCGCTTCAGAAGCTTTAACAGCAAGATTCCAGTGCCACCAGCAGTATATTTCTTACAGTGCGAATGCTCCCGCACAATATGCTATTGCAAAATATCTCGATGTATTTGATCCGGATATCAATAAAAAACTTATGCAGAAGAAAAGAGATATTTTTAATGAAATGATGAAGGAAACACCATTTCAGATTGAAAAACAAGCGGAAGGAAGTGTTTTTCAAGTAGTTAACTTCAGGACTATTTCTAAAAGCATGACGGATGTGGAATTTTCCAAGTGGCTAACGATTGAGAAGAAGGTTTCCTGCCTTCCACTTTCTGCTTTCTATAATTCAAGACAAAATTCTGATTATATAAGGTTTAGTTTTGCTAAAAAAGATGAATTGATCATTCAGGCTCTGGAGCATTTGAAAAGGAATCTTTGATGTTGCTGCAGTTGTTTTTCCCACAGATCGCACAGATTTTCACAGATGATTGTAGATATTTATTTGTGTGAGTTTTCGTTTTATAATCTAAAAAAGCACCGCCATTGCGATGCTTTTGTACTATTTCTACATTGATTTTAAAGAGCCAATACTCTTACATCAATTCTTCTGTTTTTTGCTTTGCATTCATCAGTATCATTAGCTTCACATACAGGATGTTGTGATCCATAGCCTTCTGCTTCTATTCTGTCTGCTGAAATACCTAACTCAAGCAGTTTAAGTTTGGCTGTCTGTGCTCTCAGATTGGATAGCTTAAGATTACTATCCTCATTACCGCTATTGTCTGTATATCCGCCCAGTTTTATTTTCAGATCCGGATAAGCATTTAAAATTTCTGACAAAGTAATTAATTGAAGTGCGGATTCTGCTTTCAGATCACTTGAACCTGTTTCAAAATAAAGATTTTCAATCGTGTACCACTTATTTGGATCTAAAGCTGATTTATCTTTTTGTTTCACCACATTATAAAGTTGGTAAAGCTGGCTTCCATCACCCAGGGCAATTGTTTTCCCTCCATCCAGTTTTATTTTCTGAATATTTCCTGTTTCATATACAAAGTCTCCGTTTTCATTAAGGTGCCCTTTAATTTCTCCCGGAATGACTGTAATGATTTTAGAATCTCCATTTACAGTAGGTGCAGAACCGGAAATTCCTGTAAGACTTTCAATTTTTGCTTTTCTGTTGGCTTCAATTTTATCTTTATGCAAAACAGCCAAAGTAGGTGCAATTACCAAAGAAACGATTGACATTAATTTAATCAGGATATTCATCGAAGGTCCTGATGTATCTTTAAACGGATCTCCGACAGTATCTCCTGTTACGGAAGCTTTATGAGGTTCTGAACCTTTATAATACGTCTGCCCATTGATATCAACTCCTTTTTCGAAGGATTTTTTTGCATTGTCCCAGGCACCTCCAGCGTTGTTCTGAAACATTCCCATTAAGACACCACACACTGTAGCACCAGCCAGAAATCCTCCCAATACTTCAGGACCAAAAATAAATCCTATTAACAAAGGAGAAACGATGGCGATCGCACCAGGAAGCATCATTTTTCTGATGGATGCATCTGTAGAAATGGCAACGCATTTTTCATATTCCGGCTGCGCTTTCCCTTCCAGAATTCCCGGAATTTCACGGAACTGTCTTCTTACTTCTTCTACCATGGCCATCGCTGCCTGTCCTACTGCGGTAATCGCCAATGAGGAGAAGATAAACGGAATCATCCCTCCTACAAAAAGTCCGGCAAGAACATCTGCCCTGTAAATATCAATACCGTCAATTCCTGCAATACCTACAAAAGCCGCAAACAAAGCCAGCGCAGTCAAAGCAGCTGAAGCAATGGCAAATCCTTTTCCTGTAGCAGCGGTTGTATTTCCTACGGCATCAAGAATATCTGTTTTCTCTCTTACTTCTTTCGGCAGTTCACTCATCTCAGCAATACCTCCGGCATTATCTGCGATAGGTCCAAAAGCGTCAATGGCAAGCTGCATGGCTGTGGTAGCCATCATTCCAGCTGCGGCAATGGCCACTCCGTAAAGTCCGGCACACAGATAAGAACCATAAATTCCTCCAGCCAGTACAATGATTGGAAGTAAAGTGGATTCCATTCCAACGGAAAGCCCGCCGATAATATTGGTTGCGTGCCCTGTAGAAGACTGTCTCACAATACTGGAAACGGGTCTTTTCCCCATGGCAGTGTAATATTCTGTAATAATGCTCATTAAAGTTCCCACTACCAGACCTACCATGATAGCTCCGAATACACCCATTTTCGTAAACTCATGACCTCTGAGAACCATTTTTTCAGGAAGGATATAGGTTACCAGGAAATAAGAAGCAATGGCAGTAATCACAATACTTCCCCAGTTTCCAAGGTTTAATGCATTCTGTACACTGGAAGTAGACGAACCGTCATTATCATTGATTTTTACAAATAAAGTTCCGATCATTGAAAATATAATTCCTGTTCCTGCAATCAGCATCGGCAAAAGAATCGGGGCAAAACCTCCGAAAGCATCATCAGAAACAGTTTCTCTACCTAATACCATCGTGGCAAGAACTGTCGCCACATACGATCCGAAAAGGTCTGCTCCCATTCCGGCAACGTCTCCTACGTTATCTCCTACGTTATCTGCAATAGTCGCTGGATTTCGGGGATCATCTTCAGGAATTCCGGCTTCTACTTTTCCTACAAGGTCTGCACCTACGTCTGCAGCTTTTGTATAAATACCACCTCCTACTCTTGCAAAAAGGGCAATAGATTCAGCGCCAAGAGAAAATCCTGTAAGAATTTCAATAGTTTTTTCCATTTCATGAGAGTCTACTGTGGCTTCAGGGGCAAAAATCTGTTTAATAATCAGAAATAACGCTCCCAGGCCTAGAACAGCCAGTCCGGCAACTCCCATTCCCATTACAGAGCCTCCTGTAAAAGATACTTTAAGGGCTTTTGACAGTGAAGTTCTTGCAGCTTCTGCCGTTCTCACATTCGCTTTGGTAGCGATTTTCATTCCTATAAACCCTGCTGAAGCGGAGAATACAGCTCCTACGGCAAAAGCAATTCCGATACTCCAGTGTGAGTTGGCATTACTGGACCCCATTACTGCCAATAGAATGGCAACTACTACAACAAAGTACGTTAAGATTTTGTATTCAGCCTTTAGAAAAGCCATTGCACCGTCTGCAATATGGCCGCTGATTGTTTTCATTTTTTCATTTCCTGCATTCTGTTTATTGACCCAGTTGCTCTGAAGAAATGTATAAAGCAAAGCTATGACACCAAAAATTGGCACTAACACAAATAGATCCATAGTTTATTATTTTATATTAAAAAATTGAGATTAGTCTTATAAATATAATGAAATTATAAACACATAATAAAATTCACTAATAATTATCTATTATTTCGTAAATTTGTTTCTCACCGTGATTTGAATTAATTATTTATGAAAAGGATATTATACACTATTTTTTTATCTGCAAGTATAAGCAGCTGTCAAAATAAGATTCCACAGGAAAAAGCCGAGATACTTTACTTCGGAGGTCCTATTATCACAATGGAGGATTCTTCTCCACAAGTTGAAGCTGTAGCAATAAAAAACGGGAAAATACTTTTTGCGGGAACAAAATCGGATGCAGAACGTTTTTCAGAGCCAGCGACTAAAATGATTAATCTTAATGGAAACACTCTTCTTCCCGGGTTTATAGATGTTCATGGACATCTTACTTCAAGAGCCGGGATGATGGATGTTGTAGATTTATCTCCTGAACCTTATGGCACTGTAAATTCAATTAAAGATTTACAGACTACAATTAAAAACTATATCAAAGACAAAAAAATTACAGGTCAACAACCCATTATCGGAAATGGTTATGATGATGCAATTATGACAGAACACCGTCATCCTACAAAAGCTGAACTGGATGTCATTAGTACAACCAATCCTATTATTGTTATTCATGCCTCAGGTCATGCCAGCGTAGCAAACAGTGCAATGTTAGAACTTCTGGGAATAACAGAATCCTCAAAAGATCCCGAAGGAGGTCACCTAGGAAGAGACAAAAAAACAGGAAAACTGAATGGAAAATTAGAAGAGAATGCAAGTTTCACCGCTTTATTGACCTTAACAGAAAAAATGAATAAGGGAAAAGATACTCAGGCTCATGCAATGAAAAATCTGATGAAGGCCCAGGATGAATGGCTCAGCTATGGACAGACTACTATTTGTGACGGGAGAACAATGGGAGAAAGTGTTGCTCTGTTAGAAAAGGCGGCGGCTCAAAACCTTTTTAAGGCTGATATTGTTTACTTCCCTGATTATGAATATTTCAAAAAGGATTTCAACAGTTTCAAACCAAAGTATATGAAATATGAAAATCATCTGAAATTAGCCGGATTCAAATTTTCTGATGACGGTTCTCCACAAGGTAAAACGGCCTGGCTCACTCAGCCTTATTTAGTTCCTCCAGAAGGTCAGTCTAAGGATTATAAAGGATTTCCTATTTTTACGGATGAAACCTTATATAACGACCTGAAAGTCCTTTTCCAAAATCACATTACTGCCCAGCTTCATGTAAACGGAGATGCCGCAATTGATCAGGCCATCCGTGTTATTCAAAGGTTGAAAGATGAAAACATTTACAAACCGGAATTGCGGGCAACATTAATTCATGTACAGAACAGCCGCCCCGATCATATTCAAAAAATAAAAGAATTAGGGGTTATCCCTTCTTATTTTTCTACGCATGCTTATTTATGGGGAGATTGGCATTATTCGAGTGTTTTCGGCCCTGAAAGAGCTGCTTTTATCAGTCCGGCCAATTCAGCATTAAAAGCAGGAATTACGTTTACGATTCATCATGATGCTCCGGTTACACCACCCGATCTGATTACAGCCGTATACGCAGCAGTGAATAGAAAAACGCGATCTGGAATGATTTTAGGCCCTGATGAAAGAATCTCTCCACTTGAAGCGTTAAAAGCGATTACCATTAACGGAGCTTATCAATTGCAGGAAGAAAACAGAAAAGGGTCTATTAAAGCTGGTAAAATAGCTGACTTTGTTATTCTTGATCAGAATCCTTTAACCATAGCTCCTGAAAACCTCAGAAACATTAAAGTTCTGGAAACGATAAAAGAGGGAAAATCAGTGTATAAAAGAAATTAACCTGCTGATACAGAATAAAATATTCACAAAAAAAGCAGATGATTTTTCATCTGCTTTTTTATTATTCTAGGGAAGAACATCTTATCCTCCGAATTTATCTGCATAGTCTGTTTGAGAAGCTTTGATCACTTTTCTTGCGTGTTCAGCTCCGTAAACTTCCTGGATTCTGCATTTTGCAGGCTCATCCGGTAAGTTTTTATATGTCAGGAAGTAGTGCATCAATCTTTTTACTTCTGCTTCCGGTAATTCAGAAATATCTCTGAAGTGTCCGAAAGCGTGGTCATTGATCATTACGGCAACAATTTTATCATCTGCTTCACCTCCGTCGATCATTTTGAAACCTCCGATTGGAATAGCTTCCATCAATAAACCTCCGGCATGGATATTGTGAGAACTTAAAACACAGATATCAAGTGGGTCATGATCACCCATAGTAACGTCAGCAGCACCTGATTCTACAGCAAGTCTCATCACTTCCTTATCACAGTATGTTCTTGGAACAAAACCATATAAAGCCGGGATAATGTTAGAGAATTTCTGTGGCCTGTCTACCTTTAAGTATCCTGTTTCTTTATCTACTTCATATTTAATAGTATCTGAAGGAACAATTTCCACAAATACGTTGACAACATTTGGCGCATCTTCTCCTGCAGAAATTCCGTGCCATGGATGTGCTTTAAAATTTGGAATCATTATTTATCTGTTATTTTTTAAGTTATTATTAAAATTTCTTTTCTTAAATCTTCTATGGTTTCAGCAATATAGTCGTTGCTTTCCATATAATTCATGATGAAAATCGTTTTGAATTCATCCAGCTGAACTTCTCCTTTTAGCCCGTCATAGGTTTTGTGAAGCAGTTCTATAATTGCATTCTTTGAGTCTACGATATTCTTCCATGAATTTTTTGCGATGTATAACTGTTGTGAAGAGTTATACTCAAATTCTTCATTGATTGCTTTTTCTGTCAGGAAAATAAATTCATGAACCGCCAGTCCCCTGTCGAACCTCTGGATAAGATTGGAGGGTTTCATTCTGTCCAGAAACAAGGTCATTCTTTCATAAGAATGTGCTTTATTCTCTGAATTTGATTTCACGGTAAGCAGTTTGATTTCCTGGTTCTTAAGCGTAATGTATGAGTGTACAAATTGTCTGAGCAAAACCAGAAAAGGAATTGCAATAATTAATGCAAATGCATAAGGTAAATATCCTGATAGACTCGTCATAATTTTAGACTGCAAAATTACTAATTATTTTCCGTCTTCTAAAGAGTTTTTAAAGATATCCACTTTAGAAATTTGTATATAGACCAATGCAAGCATGATTATCAGATAAAAGCCAAGCATCATCCTGTTTACGAGAGACGGAAAAACCAAAAATCTCAACAAAACAGTTCCATAAATAATTGCAAAAAACAAGGCCTGGGACTGGTTCTTTTTATTATGAAATGAAAAACGATTCGCCAGAATGACTACGATAAAAATCAACAGGACTGGAAAATAGGAAGTATTGAACTCCAGCATGATATTACTTTTAATAAAACGAAAATAATCTGCAAAGGAAAATGGATCAGGCTGCGATACAGGATAAATCTGAACTTTCGTAAACTGATTCATAAAAAGCGTAGACCACGAAACCTGATTGAAAGCCTGTATCAAAAAGAAGGATAGAAATATATACCCGTATGATATCAATAATGAACCTGTTTTAACATGAAGGCTATCTCTATAAAAATAAATAACGGCGTACAGGAATGAATAAAAAATAAAATACTCAGGTCTTGTAAGCACACAAAGCATAGCCAATATGCCTGCGAAGAAGAAATTTTTTCTCAGTAAAAACACATAAAAGCTCAAAAGAAGCAGTAAACATGATAACGAATCTGCTGAAACGTGCCGGGCCGCCTCTGGTAAAGGTTTAAACAGTGAAATTAAAATTGTAAGGATAAAGGCAAGAGGATAATTTCTCAGAATTTTTATCAAAAAGCTGAAAATCAGGATAAGAATGAATGCGTAAGAAATAACTGAAATCAAAGAGATGGAAGCAGAAGCACTGAAACCAAGCTTAAACAATGACCAGCCGATAAAATTATAAAAAGGTTTTACCACAAAAAGCTGTAGCTCTTCTTCGTAGGCTTTGGGATTTTGTGAGATGATTTTATAATAAGTACTCTCCCCTTTTGCTACTTCCTCAACCATAGGATCAACGGGGCCAAGGCCTGCAAAATCGGGATTCTTTTCCCTCAGTTCGTCATATACCTTCTGATGAATTTCTTCAATTTTCATTTCAGGATATTCCGTTTTATAAATCAGCCCCATATACGCTTCCATATCAGTGTTGTAATAATGATGGCTGTACAGGTAGTATGACATAAAGCATACATAGATTGAAAATACAAAAACAAGAATATTCTTCTTTTTTTCCATACACTGATATTATAAGAATACAAATGTAAAAAAACTATCTTTTTAAATCTGTATTCCTATAAAAAGCTTTACGAAGGGGAATCTTTTGTCTTAAAGTTCAAACAGTGCCGGCCTCTGGGTTACTTCATGGTAGCATACACTGTTTTCATCGAAGAAATGGTAAACAAGACTTTTTCTCGTTCTGTTTTTATCGGTATGAGGTTCTCCACCGTGCAGAATATTGGCATGCCAGATTAATAGATCACCTTTTTTGGCTTTAAAGATTTCTTTCTTCAAGCCTAATTCTTTTACTTTATCCTCCAGGAAAGTTTCATAAGCTCTGTAGCTTTTCTTACCAATTTTCAAAGCTGTCCCTTCATTATCATAATCAGAATTCAGGAAATAAGGAAGTTTATGGCTTTTAGGAATATAATGAAGTGCTCCGTTATTCTCATCTACATCTTCCAGGGCAATCCATACTCCTAATAAACCGCCTAATGGATACGTGGTCATGTGAATACTGTCAGAATGGGTTTTCTGTTGGCTGCCATTGATAAAATTGATGCTTTGGAAAAGTTTGGATTTTCCATCCAGAAGAACAGATAAAAAGTCTAACAGTTCCGGATCACTCCCAATATTTTTAATGATTTCTGAATGATGGATTGCAAACATCAGCTTTCCTCCGTATATGAACTTCAAAGTCCCATCCTTCATCAGTTTATCAATTTCAATATTGATTTGATCCGCTGTTTCCGGAGTTATGAAATTCCTCAGAATCATATAGCCATTCTCATCATACTGAAGAGCACTTTCTTTATTTTCGTCAGAAAGCTTCTTAAAAAAAGGAGTTTCCTTGAGTTTTGTATCATCCAGTATTCTGTCGCTAGCCGGAAGGTGTGCAAAATCTTTACTTGAAATACTTGAAAAATAGTTCTTATTGATTCCGTATTTTTTATATAAAGGAATATTATGCTTTAATTTATTCTTTTTAAACAAGTTATAAAGCATGTATGATAATTTGTACTGACGAATCTGTTGTAACATAACTGTTTTACTAAGGATTTTATAAAGTTACGGAATATTACTTAATTAGAACCGGTCTAAACAATGCTTTTCATCATAAAAAAGACTTTCCTCTTAATACAAGATATCCTAACTTTTTGAAAAGGTTCTTTTTTGAATTTTCAATAATTCCATAGGGTCTCAGCTCTGGACGAAATCCCCTGAAAAATTCTTCAATATTAGGTAATTCTCCCCCTTCAAAATCAAAAATATGAGTTTCTATATTTTCTTTAATAAGATGATCAATCAATACAGATGCTCCTGATAATCTGACATAATCTTTATCATTAAAATTTCCTAAAAGCGCTATCATATTACCATCAGAATACGTAGCAATCACATTAACAATCTTTTGCTGATAATAAAAAGCTGTGAATTTCAGATATCCGGACTTATAAAAACTTTCAAAAATTCTCATGAATTCAAACAGATCATGGTCTTTATTCAATCCTATTGTATTGGATTCAATGAAAGCTTTCGCTTTCTCATAAGGGATTACTTTGATTTCTGATTCTTTTAAAACAGCTTCATCTAACCGAAGTTTTCTTTTTCTTTTAGGTGAATATTTCGAATAGACTTTCTCATAAACCTCAGGATATAATAAAAAGTTCTTTTTGATTCTGATCTTTGTACGAAGCTGATTGACATCATTGAAAGGATATGCCCTGATCATATAATTTTTTTCCAGATATTCTAAAAATGCCTCATTAAGATCAACATCATCTTTGCCGGAAAAAACACCAAGCTGCTGACAAAGCTTAGGATTATGTACAATTTTCATCCCGTATTTTCTTACGAAAGGAACAGGCATTACTGCTTCGTAATCTTTGTAAACAAGAATTTCCCAGGGCATTGTAGAAGTTGTGTCTAAAAAATGTTTTGCAGCAGAATATTTTCTTTGTTCGGAATTTTCTAAACATTGAGCATATTTTACAAAATCAATTTCATGGTATTTCAATCTTCTAATCATAATAATCCTGCGTCTGAGAAACTAAAATACGAATCCTGCGTGACAATAATATGGTCCAAAACCTGAATACTTAATGTATTTCCCGCTTCTTTTATTTTCTGTGTGATATTGATATCTTCCCGACTTGGTTTTAAACTTCCGGAAGGGTGATTGTGGGCTATAATAATGCCAGTTGAAAAATGATCCAATGCTGCCTTATAGAGCGTTCTCACATCTACAATAGACTGACTGATCCCTCCCTGCGTGAGTTGAGAAACATGAATCACTTTATTGCTATTATTAAGGAAAATTGCCCAGAATTCTTCTGTTCTAAGATCAGAGAGCTGGTTTCTGAGAATCGCATAAGCGTCGTGACTGTTTCCAATAATTGTTTTTTCAGGAATTTCCTGTACCGCTCTTCTTTTTCCGATTTCTAAAGCTGAAATAATTGAAATGGCCTTTGATTCTCCAATACCTTTGAATTTCATCAGATCTTTGGCGGAAAGCAAGCTCAAGTCATGCCAGTTGTTATTCACAGAGGCTAAAATTTTTCTTGCTAATTCCAACGCATCTTCTTCTCTATTTCCACTTCCCATAATAATTGCCAGAAGTTCGGAATCAGAAAGAGAGCTTTTGCCTTTCTGCAAAAACTTTTCTCTGGGTCTGTCATCTTCGGCAAGGAGTTTTATGGCCATGGAAAAAAATTATAGATGAATATGATCAATTAATAGAAAGCATATAAAATGACAGGTTTTGTAGACTTATCAATATATTTTGCTGTTTCTTTTAGTGCATTGACGGAAAGCATAGGACATCCTAAGCTCAGACATGCAGGAGATTTTGATTCTGCATCAGGAATACATCCGTAAGAATGGAGGACTATTGCTCTTTGCATGGCATTGCTATTGGTTGCATCCAGCCCTGCAAGGCGGTACGCTTTACCAAACTTCCCTATATAACTTTCTCCAATAATATATTTTCCAAGTGATGACTGATAAGATCCTTCAATATTACTGAATTTCAAAGCATCCGATTTTGGAATCACAGAACCTGAACCATGAGAAACTACTGCCTGCTGAAGAATTGTATTATTTTTCAGGTTATAAATAAAATAACGATACTTCCCGGAATGAATTTTAAAGTTGATGAAAACAGCCAGTTCCTGATTGTACTCTTTTCCTTTAATATAATTTTTAATCTCCGAAATTCTTGTCTGAGGAATAGCCAATGAGCTCAACTGCTGGGATTCAGCTTTTGAACAGGAGATTACAATTAAAAAAAGAAAAATAAAGTGTTTCATCATCCGGTTTTATATACTACTCTATGATCATTCCGTCTTTCATAACGAGCTTTCGGTCTGTAATTTCGGCCAGATTCGGGTTATGCGTTACAATCACAAAAGTTTGGTTGTATTTATCTCTAAGATCAAAAAACAAGCGGTGAAGATCATCCGCATTCTTAGAATCCAAATTCCCTGTAGGCTCATCTGCAAAAATGATTTTCGGAGAATTGATTAAAGCTCTTGCTACCGCTACCCTTTGTGCTTCTCCACCTGAAAGTTGGTTGGGTTTATGATTCAGTCTCTGTTCGATCTTCAGATCCTCAAATAAAGCATAAGCTTTTTCAAGAGCTTCTCTTTCGTTGGCTCCTGCTATTTTTGTCGGAAGCAAGACGTTTTCCAGCGCTGTAAACTCCGGAAGAAGCTGATGAAACTGAAATACAAAACCTATATTCTGATTTCTGAATTTTGACAGCTGCTTATCATTCATATTAATAAATGATTCTCCTGCAATTTCAATTTCAGTATCATATTTATTAGATTGACTAGGGTGATCCAAGGTTCCCAGAATCTGCAGCAATGTAGATTTACCAGCTCCTGATTCTCCTACAATAGAAACCACTTCTCCCGTTTTGATTTGAATATCAACTCCTTTCAGTACTTCTAAATTCCCATAAGATTTATGGATATTTCTTGCTTTAATCATGACTCAAAAGTAGTGAATTGCCTGCAAATAAAAAACCGCTTTTTGAAGCGGTTTATATTTTATTTTAGATTTCTCTGAATTAGATTTCTCTGATCTATTCATATAGGTCTTTTCCATTAATTTTTTTAATTATTCCCGTCTTATTTTTTTATAAAAATTTTTGTAATATACACTTTTTTCTAAACCTATAAGGTTTTGTTAGCTATCTCCATTTCCATTTCAATTTCCATTTACTGAAGAAACAAAAAAACCTCCCGATTTGGGAGGTTTCCATATTTTCAATTCAGAAAATTACAGTAACAAAGTTAATGGACTTTCTAAATAAGTTCTTAATGTCTGTAGGAACTGAGCCCCTGTAGCACCGTCTACCACTCTGTGGTCACAAGCCAATGAAAGTTTCATCGTGTTTCCAACTACAATCTGACCATCTTTAACGATTGGTTTCTCGATAATAGCTCCTACTGAAAGGATTGCAGAGTTTGGCTGGTTAATGATACTTGTAAATGTTTCGATTCCGAACATTCCTAAGTTTGAAATAGAGAATGTAGATCCTTCCATTTCATTAGCTTTAAGACCTTTACTCTTAGCTCTTGAAGCCATATCTTTTACGGATGCAGAAATCTGAGTATACGTCATCTGATCTGTATTTTTCAATACCGGAACTACCAATCCGTCTGGAATAGCTACTGCCACACCAATATTGATATTTCCTCTGTGGATGATCTTATCACCTGCCCAGCTTGAATTTACCTGAGGATGTTTTCTTAAAGCAATTGCAGTTGCTTTAATAATCATATCGTTGAAAGAGATCTTAGTATCAGGTAAAGAATTGATTTCTTTTCTAGCCTCAATTGCTTTATCCATATTGATCTCCACCATCAGATAATAGTGAGGTGCAGAGAATTTACTTTCAGAAAGACGTTTTGCAATAATATTTCTTACCTGAGAGTTTGGAGTCTCTGTATCTTCACCCTGTACGAAGCTTACTGCAACAGGAGCAGCGCTTGCTGCAGGAGCTGAAGCAGCTGGTTTTGCAGATGGCTGATAATTTTCAATATCTTTTTTAACGATTCTTCCGTTTTCACCAGAACCCTGAACACTGTTGATATCCACCCCTTTATCCTGAGCCATTTTCTTAGCCAACGGAGAGATTGCTACTCTGTCAGAAGATGAAGAGCTCGCAACCGGAGCAGCTTTTTCTTCTGTTTTAGCTTCTGCTTTTTGTTCAGCTGGTTTTTCAGTTGACTGACCGGCAGCTTTTGGAGCTCCTACAGCGGAAACATCTGTTCCTGCAGGGCCAATGATTGCCAATACGGAATCAACCGGAGCAGCACCTCCTTCTTCTACACCTTGCTTCAATAATACACCATTGAATTCAGATTCGAAATCCTGTACCGCTTTATCTGTTTCGATCTCAGCAAGGAGATCTCCTTCTTTTACTGTATCGCCTACGTTTTTGTGCCATTTAGCAACCTTACCTTCTGTCATTGTATCAGAAAGTCTTGGCATTGTAATAATTTCTACTCCTGCCGGAACTTCTGCAGCAGCTGGCGCAGCAGTTTCTGCTTTAGGCTGATCTTCTGATTTTTTTTCTTCAGTTGCCGCAGCGGGAGCAGCCGCCCCACCTGTTAATCCTGAAATATCTTCTCCTTCATTCCCGATAATAGCTAAAACAGAGTCTACAGCAGCAGCACTTCCTTCTTCTACACCTACGTATAAAAGGGTACCTTCTATTTCAGATTCGAAATCCTGAACTGCTTTATCAGTTTCAATTTCAGCTAAAATATCTCCTTCTTTTACTTTATCACCTACTTTTTTATGCCATTTTGCCACCTTACCTTCCGTCATTGTGTCGGACAGGCGGGGCATCGTAATTACTTCTGCCATAATCTATATTGATTTGAGATTCGAGATTTGAGATTTGAGATTTCAGAAATTTCAAACTTCAAATTTCAAATAAATTTTTATTTTTTAGTTTTCTAATTTGTCTAGGAATGGATAATCTTCCTGAGCATACACATACTCATAGATTTTTTCTGCATCCGGATACGGAGAGTTTTCCATAAATTCGATACACTCTTCAACAAAGTCTCTGGATTTGTTATCCATAGCTTCCAATTCTGCTTCTGTAGCCCATCCGTTTTCTAAAATTCTGTGTTTTATCAATTCGATTGGGTCATCATTTTTATGAAGCGCTACTTCTTCTTTAGATCTGTATGGCTCAGCATCAGACATAGAGTGTCCTCTGTAGCGGTAAGTTCTTGCTTCAATGAACGTAGGTCCGTCTCCTCTTCTTGCTCTTTCAATAGCTTCGTAAGCAGCTTCTGCTACTTTTTCAGGATCCATGGCATCTACAGCAAGGCAAGGCATTTCGTATCCTAATCCTAATTTATAGATATCTTCGTGGTTGGCAGTTCTTTTTACAGAAGTTCCCATTGCATATTGGTTGTTTTCTACAACAAATACTACAGGAAGTTTCCAGTTCATTGCCATGTTGAAGGTCTCATGTAAAGAACCTTGTCTTGCAGCTCCGTCACCAAAGAAACAGATGTTTACTGCTTTTCTGTCGAAATATTTATCAGCAAAAGCAATACCTGCACCTAATGGAATTTGTCCTCCAACGATACCATGTCCTCCGTAAAAACGGTGTTCTTTACTGAAAATGTGCATAGATCCACCCATACCTCCGGATGTACCTGTAGCTTTACCACAAAGTTCAGCCATGATTCTTTTAGGATCTACTCCCATCGCCATTGGATGGATGTGACATCTGTAAGCAGTAATCATACTGTCCTTTGTAAGATCCATTGCATGTGTAAACCCGGCAGGGATAGCTTCCTGACCGTTATACAAATGTAAAAATCCTCTGATCTTTTGTTTTAGGTAAAGAGAACGGCATTTGTCTTCAAACCTTCTCCACATTGTCATATCTTCATACCACTTCAGGTATACCTCTTTAGAAAATTCTTTCATGTGTTAGCTCTTGCTTTTTTATGATGAAATAGTTGAGCAAAATTATGAAAAAAACTTTGTTTTTATTCTATACATAGATAACTTTTCGATTTTTCTGCAAAATCTATTTGCGGGCTGTATGGATTATTCTTAATTTCCGACCCCTTGGAAGAAGGATACAACTACGTTTTATCCGTTACATTCTTTCTATCAGATTTCAGAAATCGTCCTATCCATAGGGATTTTCCGAAACGACACATGATTCGGAGATATCAGGATTCTTTACATTTTCTTCTCCTATTTTATTCCTCTTTAATTATTGTTAATATATATTTTGGTTATTTCAACAGCTTCTTTTCCGGCGAAAAATCTGTAAGTTTCGGGGTTCTGGCTTCAATTTCACTAACGAAATTACCGTATTGCTTTGCGGTTCTGGCTTTAATTTCCTTCCAACTCTTTATCTACCACTAGCAGGTAAACAAATTCTGTTTTTTCTCTGAATTCCGATTCCCAGATCATGGTAAATCCCTATTTCATGATTCTCAATGCATGATCTAGGAAGCGGTAAAGAAAAACCCGTTTATTTTCCTTTCGAATTTCATAGATTCTTAATTGATGAACAGGTTGTGGTGTAACACTATTTTCCCGGGAAACCTTTTGACCAAAGGCTAAATAACTTAACAATATAAATAATACGTATAGATGCTTCATGATAATGATGATTAAAAACTGATCAATTAAAATTAAACATTTCATTTTATCAAAAACAACTGGTAATCAAACAACTTATCTATTGAATCAGCGATTCCATCACATGGTTTTCATTTGATTTTTGAGGTTATAATAGTATATTTGGTTTTTAAACTTGATTATGGAAGAAAAACAATCTTCATTATTACACAAAATTTCAAAAGTCATCTCTGATTTTTTTAATCCTTTGGTCTCTCTGATCATTTTCTTTATCTACATGAGCATCAGAGAATATTCCCTTAAAGATTCTATGTTGTATTTTCTTCCTGTATTATTGATGATCATTATTCCGGTGGTGATATGGCTGGTGTGGAATGTAAAGACCGGAAGATATACCAATATGGATGTTTCCAACCGTGTCCAAAGGAAAACCTTATATATATTTATTGCAGTATGTGTAATCGCTTATCTTCTTTTTAATTATATCAGAAACGGATATATTGATCTTGTCATGCTATTTATTCTGGTGCTTCTTTTCGCTCTTCAGATCAGCAATCTTTTTATCAAAAGCTCGATGCATACGGCGTTCAATGTATTTGTAGCTGCGCTCTTTTTCTCACTGGACTGGAAAATGGGTCTTGCATGGCTGGGAATCGCTATTTTGGTCGGAATCACCCGTATTATTTTAAAAAGACATACCGTAAAAGAAGTATTTATGGGGGCTGGAATAGCTTTTCTGGTATCTTTTATCTATCTTTATTGCAATATTCAATTTCAACATTAGAATACTCTATGAAAATAAATCATCTTACTGCCGCAGAAGAAAACTTTATGAAGCTGTTTTGGAAAATGGAATCTTTCTATCTGAAGGACGTTATGGAGCAGCATCCGGAACCGAAACCACACCAGAACACGGTTTCCACTTATTTGAAAATATTAGTTGAAAAAGGCTATCTATCTACTGTAAAAGAAGGAAGAATCTTCAAATACAGCGTGCTTGTTCCTTTAGAA
The DNA here is from genome assembly GCF_003347605.1 of Chryseobacterium sp. KLBC 52. Taxonomy (GTDB): domain Bacteria; phylum Bacteroidota; class Bacteroidia; order Flavobacteriales; family Weeksellaceae; genus Chryseobacterium. Next base: position 47,838 of record NZ_QDFZ01000017.1, read on the forward strand.
GAGTATAAAAAATTCCTGTTAAAAGAGCTTTCTCACAACTTTTTTAATAACTCAGGGAAAGAAATTCTGGAGCTTTTATTAAGTGAAAAATTAATTTCCCAGGAAGATATGAAGGGCTATTTTGATCTAAAAATCGAAATAAAGCCAGCCAAAGTGGAAGAACCTAAGTTCGAAGTTGCTGAAGAAATCCTGAATCCTAAAAAAGAAAAGAAAACCAAGGGAAAAGAGAAAGAAAAAGACAAGGACAAAAAGAAAAAAAAGAAAAAAGATTAATCTAAACCTTAAAAACACCAAATCATGAAAACAAAATTCCAGGAAACTCTAAGCCGGGCCAATGAAGTCATTTTCCGATATCCAATGATTTTGGTCATGGCTTTATTAGCTTCTATTGGGACCATATGTATTGTGGAAACAGAGCGCAGTGAAATTACTTCTTATATAAAGTTCACCATTTGTACATGTCTCGGAATTTCTCTGATGTTTGCATTAAAAATGTTGTCACAGAGGATCGGGAAAGAGATATTACTACAGGCATCCGGTATTATTTTTCTTATAGGTTTTTATTTTATTCTGCCTGATAAGAAGAATGGGTTTACAGAAGTTTATGGATATATCATTGCTGTTACTGCTCTTCTTTCCCACTTACTGGTATCATTTGTTCCATTTCTGGAGAAAGACAGAGAGCTCAGATTCTGGCAGTATAACAAAAATCTTTTTATCAATATCTTTCTCACTGCCGTATTTACAGGAGTTCTTACAGGCGGTGTGGAATTAGCCATCTTAGCGGTTGATAAACTTTTTGATTTCAATTTTCATGACAGAATTTACAGAGATACATTCTTTGTTCTCGCTATTTTTGGAAGCAGTTTTATTTTCCTTTTATTTAATGATAAAGGCTTAAATAATCTTGAAAAAGACGGTACCTATCCTGTTGTTTTGAAATTTTTCACTCAGTTTATTTTAATTCCGTTACTCCTTATCTATGTAACAATTCTTTATTTTTATTCTGTTAAAATAGTAATCAACTGGCAGCTTCCAAGAGGCTGGGTTTCTTACCTTGTTTTAGCGTATAGCATTGTTGGCATCCTTGCATTACTTCTGGTTCATCCGTTGAAAGAAGAAAACGCAAAATCCTGGGTCAGAATATTTTCAAAAGCATTCTATTATACCATTGTTCCTTTGATCATTCTGCTTTTCACTGCTATTTTTACTAGAATTTTAGAATATGGTTATACAGAACCAAGGTATTTCGTTCTCCTGCTTGCCCTATGGCTGTTAGGCACTGTTGTTTACTTTATTTTCAACAAAAAAACTACGATAAAGTTCATTCCTGTCAGCTTATTTTTATTTGGTGCTTTTGCATTGGTTTTCCCATACCTTAATGCATTCAGTGTGGCTAAGAGAAGCCAGAAAGCAGAATTGATGAATATTTTAAACCAGCATCAGCTAATGAGTGCCGGCAAGATTAATTTTCAGAAAAAAGTTACAGATACGGTTCGTAATGAAATTGCCAGCAAATTTGAATTTCTGGCTGAAAGAAAACAAGGTGAATTTCTATCTGGTTTACTGAACGAAAAAGATCAGGCTGAATTAGCCGACAATATTAAAAATGGCACATTTTATAGTATCAATTACGATATTCAGAATAAGTTCTCAGATGTGAATGTCACCGTAAAAAACAGAGCATATGAAATGAAAAGACTCGTTCTTATTCGTAAAGAACAGGCTGTAGAAATCGGAAATTATCAATATTTAATTTCTTTCCATCGGTATAGCAGGGATCCCCAACAACTGAATAATGACCAGTTTGAGCTGACAGATGACCTGACAGAAAAATCCTCATTAAAACTCAGTTTAAATGATCAGGAAGAAATAGATTTCGGACCACAGATCATTAAACTATTTGAGGAAAATAAAAACAAGAAAGGAAATGTAGTAATTCCTGAAATTGCAATGGAATCTGATTTAGGTAAATATCACGTTAAACTTATTTTCAGTGAAATTACAAGAGAAAAGTACTCTGAAGATGACAATGCCAGTATTTATTACGAAAACGTTTACATCCTTATAAAATTAAAATAAGCATAAAAAAGAGACTATCTTGTGGATAGTCTCTTTTTTTTTCGTGTTGTATGATTTATCTGTTGGTTCCGGAGCTCCAAAGCGGAGAATTTCTTCCGTAGATCACAAGATTTCCATCATTTTGTACTGTAAGTTTTACAGCACCTCTGTTTTCTGTATTTGAACTCCACACGGCTCTATTATAAGAATCATATACTACAAGGTTTCCGTCACCCTGAAATTCAGCTTTGCTTCCTCTATTATCTGTTCCTGTAGCCCAAATAGCATTTCCGTTTCTATTAGCTAAAACAAGATTACCATCATCCTGGAAAACCAGATAGTAACGTCCGTCTGAAGAATACAATTTTGCATCTTTGCGGAATCTGTAGCCTGTTGAAACATAATCATTGCTTCCGTAACGGTTACGGTTTCCCCAGCCATTATTATTTCTGATACCGCCTTTAGATGCCCATAAAGGACTGGAACCATTATAGATAACAAGATTACCATCATCCTGAACTGATAATTTATCAGCTCCCTTACCATCAGTATTTGAACTGAAGGCAACACCATTTCCACGGGTATACACTACAAGATTACCATCTTCCTGAAAAATTGCTCTTACTCCTCTGTTGGTGGTCTTTGATTCCCATGCAGGTGCACCGGATCTGTTATAAAAAACCAGATTTCCATCATTCTGAAAGATCAGGTAATATTCATTATTATCTGCCCAGTATTTTCTGTCCTGTCTTATGGTCTGTCCTGCATAAATGCTTTGTGCGTTGACCAGCAACCCACCAAACACCATCATTAATGCTAATAAATGTTTTTTCATTATAATTATTTTTTGATTGATTGATAATTTCTAAAATTATGCCAAAACATCATCATTTTCCAACCCAAGTTATAATCAAATGATTCACTGGAAATTAAATTCCATAAAAAAAGCGGCTTAAAAGCCGCTTCATATTTTTACCAACGATTTCCGCCTCCGCCACGGTTGTTACCATAGCCTCCGCCTCTATTGTTGTTGTTACCATAACCTCCACCTCTGTTGTTATCGAAGCTTCTTCTTGGCTTCTCTTCTCTTGGCTTAGCTTCAGATACGTTTAGAGTTTTTCCGTTAAATTCTTTTTGGTTAAGAGCTTCAATAGCTTGCTTTCCTTCTTCATCACCCATTTCTACGAAACCGAAACCTCTGGAACGACCAGTTTCTCTGTCTGTAACGATTTTAGCTGATGATACATCCCCAAATTCTGCGAATAGATCGTGCAACTCATACTCTTTAGTTGCGTAATTGATGTTTGAAACAAAAATGTTCATTTTAAATAAATTAAAAAATTAATAAAAATTTGGTATATAAAAGAAAAACAACATAAATTAATGAACAAATATTGATTCCAAATATAAACGTATGCAAGATACAATTAAAAATTTCAAATCAAAGCTTTTTTTAAATATTTCTCACATTATGTTGAATCTACAAATAAAAAAAGTGCATAAAACTATTTTAACCCATTGAATACTAATCAATTACATAACAATACATTTTATTATAAAATTAGTTAAATATTTAAAGCAAATGCCAACGCTGAGTCCTCAAAATCAAGTCAATATGACAGACAATAGTCTATTGATCAACTTCCTTACTTCCCTGTTATTCATAAAATTTTAAATACTGAAACCAAATATGAAATCTTACACCACAAATTATACCAATACATTCATTGAAGTAGCCGAAGACTGTCCCGTTTTCCGCGCACAGATTCCTCCCGAAAAGAAGGACAAAACACTCGCCAATCTCCAGTATGAGAAACTTATAAAAAGTCCTTATCAATATTCCTCTGATGATCTCATTTTTGAATGCTACGCCATTAAAAATGAAATTCCGGAAAGTGAACAGGAGCTTGAAAGAGAAAAGTTCTTTTCCAAAGGTCAGCCTTGCCTCCGGTGTTCTCCCTTAGCGAAAAAATATGGATTTGGATTCCATCATAATATAGAAGGAAAGGTCGCGCTCATTGCCATAGAAAGTGAAGAATATCAAAAATTGCTGAATGACCCTTCCATAGCAAAAACGAAGGCCATGCGTTCCAAAAGAAAATGATTGAGAAAATGAATGATTATTTTCAGATCAATAAATACTATTCTTTTGAAAAGATCAGCTTTTAACACTAAATTTGTACTGCAAATTATTAAAAGATATGAACTACCATACCAGAAAATGGGTGAAACCCGAAGATTTAAACCCCAATCATTCACTTTTCGGAGGAAGACTTCTTCAATGGATTGATGAAGAAGCTGCGCTTTATGCTATTATTCAGTTGGAAAACACAAAAGTAGTCACAAAATTTATTTCTGAAATCAACTTTGTCAGCTCAGCCAAACAAGGCGATATTATAGAAATAGGAATTGAAGCTACTCATTTCGGCTCTTCTTCCATTACTTTAAGATGTGATGTACGAAACAAAATGACTCATCAAACCATCATTACCGTAGAAAGAATTGTCATGGTAAATCTTAACGAAGAAGGCAATCCTGCTCCTCATGGGAAAACCCAGATAGAATTCGTAAAAGACAGGTTAAACAACAGCCTATGAAGATTTTCATAAAGAATATGGTCTGCAACAGATGCATTGCGGCAGTAGAAAATATTTTCCGTAATGCAGATGTAAAGATCACAAATATCTTACTGGGAGAAGTAGAAACGGAAGCTGATGTTTCTCCTGAAAAAATGCAACTCATAGAAAAAGGACTGCTTGATACAGGTTTTGAAAGGATTATGGATTCTGCGCATCAGACTGTAGAAAAAATCAAAAACCTGATCATTGTAAAAATAAGCGACCTTGATATCCCGGAAGACTTTCTGCTTTCCGAATTTCTAAGTTCAAAACTTCACAAGGATTACAGTGCTCTCTCCAAGACATTTTCTCAAAACGAAAATATCACATTAGAGCAATTCTTTATTCTTCAGAAAATAGAAAAGGTAAAAGAACTTCTTTTATACAACGAATTCAACCTTACTGAAATTGCAGGAAAGCTTGGGTATAAAAGCGTACAGCATCTTTCTTCCCAGTTCCGCAATGTGACCGGATTCACTCCTACTGAATTCAAAAAACTCAAAGAACACAATCGCAAAGCGCTTGACAATCTTTAATACGTTTGAGTGTTTGAGCGTTTAGGCATATAGGAGTTAAATATTCCTATCACACTAACAAACACTCAAACACTCATACCCTACAACACTCAAACTCTTATACTCTCAAACTCTCCCACTCACCTAATTTTATAACTATTATCCTTAAATTTATAACAACCTTAGGTTTCCATTTTGGAAATTTGTAGTATAAATTTAAGAATCATGGAACAACAGTATAAAATACTCGGAATGACCTGTTCCGGCTGCCAGAAAAAAATTTCAAATCAACTGAACAGTGTTGATGGTGTTAAAGCCGATGTAAATCTGGAAACCCATACCGCCACCATTACTTCTGATCATGAAGTGAAACTTTCAGTATTAAATGATGCTCTGACTGAGATAGGAAAATACAGACTTGAAGATCCCGGTCATCCTGAAACAGCCTTTGTAAAACCTCAGGACCGTGTATCTCCATCTTCGGTATACTATTGTCCAATGGAATGTGAAGGAGATAAAGTATATTTCAAACAGGGCGAAAGATGTCCTGTATGCAAAATGTATCTGGTTCCTATTGAAGAAAAGCTGGCTAAAGATCCTAATCACAAACCAACCTATTCATCAACCAATCTTCCAGAAAACTTTAAAGATAGTATCGGAAAGCATTATTGTCCGATGTTTTGCGAAGGGGATAAAGTATACGATGAGAAAGGCAGCTGCCCTGTCTGTCATATGGATTTAGAGCCAATTACTGAAGAACTCGCTCAAAAAGCAACCTCACATCAGCATCACGCTCATTCCCATTCTCATTCTCACCATCATCACGACCATAGCCATCATCATGAAACCCCTAAAGTAACTGATGAAATGGCAGGCAGGTATTACTGTCCAATGTACTGTGAAGGCGATAAAACCTACGACTCCAATGTAGGATGTCCGGTTTGCGGAATGGATCTTGTAAAATATCCCGAAAAGAAAACCGCAAAATACACATGTCCTATGCACCCGGAAATCATCCGTGACGAACCAGGAGACTGTCCGATATGTGGAATGGATCTCGTAAGAATGCCTGACAGTGGTGATGATGACGAAGATGAAACCTATACGATATTAAAAAGGAAGTTCATTCTTTCACTTGTTTTTACCATTCCGGTTTTCATTCTTTCAATGGGAGGAATGTTGATCAACTTCCCTTTCTCTCATCAGATCCAGGGATTTATTGAACTTGCTTTAACACTTCCGGTGATGTTTTATTCAGGATGGTTTCTGTTGAAAAGAGGATGGCTTTCCTTCAAAACATGGAACCTGAATATGTTCAGCCTTATTGCTCTGGGAGTTGCTGCAGCATTTATTTTCAGTATTGTTGCTCTGATATTTCCAGACATTATTCCACATGAAATTCGTGGGCACAATCATGAAATCCCGTTATATTTTGAAGCAGTCTGCGTGATTCTAACGCTTGTCATTTTAGGCCAGCTGATGGAAGCAGCAGCTCATAAAAAAACAGGAAATGCCATCAAAGAATTAATGAACCTTTCACCTGATGAAGCCAATCTCATGATAAATGGAGAGGAAAAGAAAGTGCTGCTTTCTCAGGTAAAAATAGGCGACTTATTAAAAGTAAAACCAGGCGAAAAAATTCCTGTGGACGGTAAAATTACCGAGGGAAATTCTATTGTAGATGAAAGTATGATTACCGGAGAACCTGTTCCTGTTGAAAAAAATGTTGACGATAAAGTATCTTCAGGAACCATAAATGGCAATCAGGTATTCATTATGAAGGCAGAAAAGGTAGGTGATGAAACCCTTCTTTCCCAAATCATTAAAATGGTGAATGAAGCCAGCCGCAGCAAAGCTCCTATCCAGAAACTTACAGATAAGGTTTCAAAAGTGTTTGTCCCTGTAGTCATTCTTATTGCAGTTCTTACATTCATCCTGTGGCAGTTTTTCGGTCCGGAAGGAAAAAGAACCTTATTTGCTTTTGTAAATGCTGTTGCCGTTTTAATTGTGGCTTGTCCCTGTGCCCTTGGACTGGCCACTCCAATGTCTTTAATGGTTGGAATCGGGAAAGGTGCTAAAAACGGAATCCTGATCAAAAATGCAGAAGCTCTTGAGCAGATGAATAAAGTAAATGTTCTGATTACCGATAAAACAGGAACTTTAACAGAAGGGAAACCTTCAGTAGAACATATTGAAACCATAAACGGGGATCAGTATCAGATTTTAAAACTGGCTTTTTCTTTGAATCAAAATTCTGAACATCCGCTTTCCAATGCCGTAATAAAAAAAGCAAAAGAAGAGAATCTGACAGCTGAAAAAGTAGACCAGTTTGAGAATATCTCCGGAAAAGGAGTAAAAGGAAATATCAACGGTAAGATTGCTTATCTTGGAAATGAAAGTCTCCTGACCTCCCATCAGATTATGATTCCTGACAGCTTAAAACAGAAAGCAGTAGAAGTTCAGTCTAAGGCCCATACGATTTCCTATATCGCACAGGATCACCAGGTGCTGGGATTCGTAAGCTTTACAGATAAAATCAAAGAAAGCTCGAAAAAAGCTGTTAAGCAGTTGCTGAGCGAAGGAATAGACGTCATCATGATGACAGGAGATAATGAACATACCGCAAAAGCTGTTGCTGATGAATTAGGAATCAAACATTTCAAAGCCAACTGTCTTCCTGAAGATAAGCTGAATGAGGTAAAGAAACTCCAACAGCAGGGTAAAATCGTAGCGATGACCGGAGACGGGATCAATGACTCTCCTGCCCTTGCCCAATCTGATGTGGGAATTGCCATGGGAACAGGAACAGATGTTGCGATTGAAAGTGCTGAAATTACTTTACTGAAAGGAGATATCTTAGGCGTTGCAAAAGCTAAACTGCTTAGTGAAAAACTTCTCAAAAACATTAAAGAGAATCTGTTCTTCGCATTCATCTACAATGTACTGGGCGTTCCGGTTGCGGCAGGATTATTGTATCCATTCTTTGGAATTCTTTTATCACCAATGATTGCAGCTGCAGCCATGAGCTTCAGTTCCCTGTCTGTGATACTGAATTCATTGAGATTAAACTCCGTGGATCTGGATATAAAATAATAACATGACAAAAGAAAATCTTTACATAGGATGTTCGGGATTTTACAATAACGACTGGAAAGGGTCTTTATATCCTGAAAATGCCCAAAGTAAAGATTTTCTTTCTTTATATTCAACCGCGTTCAATGCCGTAGAAATCAATTCTACTTTTTATAGAAAACCAACTTCAAAAACACTGACGAAGTGGCATGATGAAACACCTGACGATTTCAGATTTTTCATTAAAATTCCAAAGGCTATTACGCATCAAAACCGGCTTGAAAATTCCAAAGATGAGATTGCTCTCTTCTGCGACCACATTCAGGACAGTCTGAAAGATAAGCTTTCCGGATTTCTGTACCAACTTCCTCCTTCCTTTAAAAACACAGCAGAAAATACAGAGCGGATCATTGATAATATTGATCACAGATTTCTTAACGTCATTGAATTCCGCCACAACTCATGGTGGCAAAAGGAAATTTTTGATCTTTTAAAAAAGCACAATATTATTTTCTCAGGGGTCAGTTTTCCCGGCAATCTTCCCGAAGATCTTATTATTAATCATCCGGAAATACTCTATTACAGGCTTCATGGAAAACCTGTTCTTTACAAATCAGAATATAGTAAAGATTTCATGGATGCATTAGCCGAAAAGATTAAAAATACCACGCAAACCTCATTTATTTTCTTCAATAATACCTGGGGAACAGCAGCTATCAAAAATTCCCTGTACTTAAAAAGCATTATAACATAATAGACGGGCTGTAATGATTTGATTTTGTTAAAATAAAATAATTCCCCGTCAATTGAAGAATATTAAAATCTTAACAGACATAGAAAAATACTATCGTTTTCACATTTATAAATGTTAAATTTTAAAGAAAAGAAAATCATAAATTTACAATTCGTCAGGTAATGGAAATCTCCCTTAAAATAAAGTTCTTAAAATAAACTTAAAAAGAAAAAACGCTGCACAGCTTGGCATATAATTTGTTAATTTTCAACTGTTGTTTTTAACGATTTTTAACAATTTAAATTCCATTATCTTTATGAGAAAAATTTTTGCGGGAAAGTCAAGAAATATGACTTTTCTCGGGATGGTTGCATTGATGAGTGCAACTTCAGCATTACTGAACAGCTGTAATTTCAAAAATGAAGTGAATACTGACCCCGTCGTCAGTTCACAGGAACATCCTTCCGCAGAAATAGTCCCCGATAATAAGGAAGAAGAAAGTGTAGACCCGGATAAAAGAGTAATTTATCTTACTTTCGATGACGGCCCCAATCAGGGAACAGAAAATCTTTTAAAAATCCTTGACAAAAGAAATGTTTGTGCCACTGCCTTTCTGGTAGGAAAACATGCTTATGGAAGTAAAAGACAAAAAGACGATCTTCTGCTTTTGAAGCAGAACCCTCTTGTAGAACTTGCCAATCACAGTTTCACGCATGCCCATAACAAATACACTGATTTTTATAAAAATGCACAGGCTGTAGTTCACGATTTTGATATCGCCAAAGACAGTCTGAAGCTTACCGATAAAATAGCAAGAACTCCGGGAAGAAATATCTGGAGACTCAACAATATTAACGTAACAGATATCAAAAGCTCAACAGCTGCAGCAGATGGTCTTAAAAAAGCAGGTTACAAAGTAATTGGCTGGGATCTTGAATGGAGACCTTCTCAAAAAATGACTTTAAAAGGAAGTCATGAAGCCATGATCAAGAAAGTAGACAGTATTTTCCTGAACGACCTTGAGAAGACTTCAAGACACCTGGTATTCCTTACCCATGACCAGTATCTGAGAGATGCAGACTCTATCAATGAACTGGATATGTTTATTGAAAAATTGCAGAAGAGCAACAAGTTTGTCTTCAGAAAAATCTCTCAGTATCCCAAGATCAATGAGGTTTTGAATTAATAACCACTTCAGACCTGATATCACTACACTTTGAACATTCAGAGAATTTTCGGACATTTGTATTATGAGTATTAAAGAGAACTACAACGCTATAAAAAACCAGCTGCCATCCAATGTGCAGCTGGTTGCTGTTTCTAAAACCCATCCGGTTTCTGCAGTACAGGAAGTATATGATCTCGGGCAAAAGATTTTTGGAGAAAATAAAGTACAGGAGCTGATGGAAAAAGCCCCTCTCCTTCCTCAGGATATCCAATGGCATGTGATTGGTCATTTACAGACCAACAAAGTGAAGTACATTGCTCCTTTTATAGATACCATACAAAGTGTGGATTCTGAAAAATTATTGACAGAAATCAATAAAGAAGCAGGAAAACACAACAGGAAGATTAAAGTTCTCCTACAGGTAAAAATTGCGGCAGAAGAAAGTAAATTCGGACTTGAAATTTCTGAGGCAAAAGATCTCTTCCAACAATGTATTGCAGGCAATTTTCCCAATGTGGAAATGACTGGTTTAATGGGAATGGCAACATTCACCGATGACCAACAGCAGGTTAGAAATGAGTTTTCAACCCTTAAGAAGCTTTTTGATGAATTAAATCAACTAAAAACACTAAAGACCTTATCAATGGGAATGAGTGACGATTTCCCGATAGCGATCGAGTGTGGAGCTAACTCCGTGAGGGTTGGATCTGCCATTTTTGGGAGAAGAGACTACTCCAAATAGAATATTTAGGTACAGTTTTTGCTAATAATTGAAACAAAAAATTTAAATTTGCAACTATGCAAAAAATCCTTATAGTAGAAGACGAAAAAGCAATCTCGGGAGTACTTCACAGTATTCTTTCGGATGAACTCACCGATTATGAATTTGTTATTGCCGAAGATGGCCTTGAAGGTTACAAACAGGTAGAAAAAGAAGATTTCGCATTGGTGATTTCTGATATTAAAATGCCAAAGCTTTCAGGAACCGAGCTTTTGAAACAAAGTCTTGCCTTAAAACCAGAAACTACTTTTATCATGATCTCAGGACACGCAGACATCGATTCTGCTGTTTCCTGTTTGAAAGAGGGTGCATATGATTTTATTTCCAAACCCATTGATATCAACAGACTTATTACAAGTGTAAAAAATGCATTGGTGAAAGAAACCCTGAAGAAAGAAAATAAGAATCTTCAGACGGAAAATAAAACCTTAAAGAGAAAAGTAAGTAAGAAATACCAGATGATTGGTACTTCTCCTGCTCTGCAAAAGATTCAGGATATGATTGAAAAGGTAGCAGCTTCTGATGCGAGAGTTCTGATTACAGGACCCAACGGTGCGGGAAAAGAGCTGGTAGCTCATGCAATCCATAATCAGAGTGACCGTGCAAGAGGTCCTATGGTGGAGGTCAACTGTGCTGCTATTCCTTCTGAACTTATTGAATCTGAACTTTTCGGACACGTAAAAGGATCTTTTACCGGGGCTATTAAAGATAAACAGGGAAAATTTGAGCAGGCTAATGGTGGTACGATCTTCCTGGATGAGATTGGAGATATGAGCCTTATTGCTCAGGCTAAGGTATTGAGAGCACTTCAGGAAAGCAAAGTTTCTCCTGTGGGAAGTGATAAAGAAATTAAAGTTGACGTAAGAGTAATTGCGGCAACCAATAAAAATATGCAGAAAGAAATTGAGGAAGGAAAATTCAGAGAAGACCTTTACCACAGACTTTCTGTTATTGAAATCTATGTTCCACCGTTGGATGAAAGAAAAGAGGATATCAAATTATTGGTTGAGCATTTTTCGGGTATGATTGCTGATGAGCATGGTACTGCTGCGAAAAAGTTTGATGATAAAGCTATTGATGCTTTAAAAGCACTTTCGTGGACTGGAAATATCAGGGAGTTAAGGAATGTTGTCGAGAGGCTGATTATTCTTGGTGGAAACACTGTTTCCGAAGGTGACGTTGCAAGTTTTGTAAGGAAATAATACCTTATTATTTACCATATTATAAAAATTTGCAGTGTTACCACTGCAAATTTTTTTTTTGACCCTATTTGAATAATAAACTATATGAATCTTAAAATATTATGAACTTTTTAAACAAAAATTATACAAAAGAATGCCTGACTTTGGCTCTGCCTGTAATGCTTACTCAGGTGGGGCAAGTTTCAGTAAACTTATTTGATAATATTATTGTCGGTAAATTGTTGGGTGCTGATGCCCTGGCATCAGTTTCATTGGGAAACGCTGTGTTTTTCTCCATATTTGTATTAGCACTGGGCTTTTCATTTGCGATCCCGCCATTGGTTTCGGAAGCGCATTCAAAACAGGATCACGCTACAATCAATTCTGTGTTCAGCCACGGTTTTATTATCAATATGTCGGTTGGGATTATCCTGATGGTCATTCTCCTTTTAGGAATGCCGCTGCTCTATCATTCCGGACAACCCGCTAAGATTATTCCTGATACGGTAAGCTTTTTAAGCATCATGGTGATCAGTATGATTCCATTCATGGCATTTCAGACGCTTCGTGAAGTTTCTGAAGGTTTATCCTATACCATTGGAGTGACCAAAGCAACCATTATTGCCAATATCATCAATATTGCCTTAAACTATGTCTTCATCAAAGGACTTTGGGGAATTCCGGCAATGGGTGTAAAAGGATCTGCACTGGCTACTCTGATTTCCAGAATTTTCATGGTGGTTTTTCTTTATTTTGTTTTGGTGAAAGAAGAAAGAACAAGACGTTATATCAAAGATTTCTCTTTAAAAATTCAGGATTTCTCAAAGCAGATGTTTGATAAAATGGTGAGACTCGGATTACCTACAGCTTTACAGATGTTTTTTGAAGTAACCGCGTTTGCCGGAGCAGCATTTATCTGTGGACTGATTTCTGCTCACGATATTGCTTCTCACCAGATTGCTTTAAGCATGGCTTCATTTACCTTCAATTTATGTGTAGGATTCAGTGTTGCCTCTACGGTCATGATTGGTAGAAAACTGGGTGAACAGAATTTTGTGGAACTGAGAAAGGTAGGAATCAACAACCTGAAAATTGCCTTTATTTTTATGTGTATCTGCGGATTGGTATTTATTTTAGGCAGAAATATTCTTCCTACTTTCTTCACGAAAAAAGAAGAAGTAGAAGTTATTACCCTGGCTGCAAAACTGATGATCATCGCTGCTTTATTCCAACTTTCTGATGGAATTCAGGTAACCGCTTTGGGAATGCTGAGAGGGTTACAGGATGTGAAAATTCCTTCTATTTATACCTTCATTGCCTATTGGGTAATCACTATTCCTCTAGGATATTTCTTCTGTGTTACTTTGGAAATGGGTGCATTCGGAATGTGGATCGCACTGGGGCTGGGATTAACAGTCTCCGCTGTTTTCCTGGTGAAACGATTCCTGAATATGTCTGCAAAAAGAATTAAGCAGAATTCATAAAAGCAAAAAGCTGTTTCAATTTGATACAGCTTTTTTTATTCTTCTTAAAACAGAACATTGAATTATGTCCTTTCTCACATCTACAGGATTATGTGTATTTTCTAAACACCAATAGCACAAATTAATTCACAAATAGACACAAGGTATTTATTTTCATGTTCTATTTAATCTATCCTCTTCCCTAAAATCTTCAGACTTCTTTCAACACCATCCAGAATGGCTACATTAGGAAGACTTCCCCAATCTTCAAATCCAAAATGCCTGAATAGTTTTAAACTTGGCTCATTATGAAGGAAAATAAGCGCTACAAGGTTTTTTACTCCAAACTTTCCAGCGTTATCAATGCAATACTGAAGAATGATTTTCCCATATCCTTTGCCTCTTGAGGTTTCATCCAGATAAATGCTCACTTCTACCGTACCACTGTAAGCTGCTCTTTCATGGAATGAACTGAAGCTTACCCAACCAACGGTTTGCTTCTGGTCATCTTCAACTATCCAAAGAGGTCTTGTCTGAGAATTATGTTCTTCAAACCACTTTAACTTGCTTTCTACAGAGACTTCTTCCATATCTGCAGTGACCATTCTTGAAGCAATGGTTGAGTTGTAGATGGCTACGATTTTATTTAAATCTGCCAACTCAGCATTTCTGAATTTTAATTTTTCCATGAATATTAGATTCAACTAATTCTAATACAAAAATACAAAATTTTAAAAACACCCCTGTAGATTTCATCTATTTTATCCAAATTTTAATATTAAAACAGAAAAAACCCTTGAAATAACACCAACACTCAAATCTGTTTTAATGTTTTTGAATACGCAAAGGCGCAATAAGATTGAAAGCTAGAATATTTTTAAGGCGCAACGATTTTACCTCGCATAAAATTAAATTCTGATCATTTTATTGCTCGAGAATTATGCTGATTAAGATCGCTAGTGAAAAATCTGCGCAATCTCCTCAATCTGCGGGAAAAATTACCCTAATTCCATTAGCATATTCAACAAAATTATTTCAAATCTTTTAAAATTCTATTTAAACTTCTTACTGCAATTCCGAGATAGGCAGCCATATCTTCTTTGGAAATTTGAATATTTTGTTTAGACTGCATTTGAAGCAACTGTTTCAAAGTATGTTCTACCGTATAGAGTTGCTGATAGGATGCTCTGCTGGATGTATTAATAATCCGTTCTGCGAAAGACTCTAAAAGAAGATGGTTCAGCACAAGATCATTTTTAATCAAAGATTTAAAAGCAGGAATCTTTACAGCATATACGGTAACTTCCGAGAGTGCTTCAATGCTGCATAAGCAATTGATATTCTTGATAAGCTCCACTTCTCCTATTACCTCACCGCTTCCCAGAAATTCTACAATGTATTCTTTTCCATTCTCTTCCACGAAATAACATTTGACAATGCCTTCTTTAATCAGCATGACATGAGAAAGCTGATGATCCTGTACCAGTATTCTATCCCCTGCAGAGAAAGGTTTTACTATAATATCATCACTATCATTCTGCTTTTTATACAGTTCATCCAGATAGTTTAAAAATGTCCGATTCGTTCTTAGCATATTCACCCGGGACAAATGTCCTTTTCTTATTGACTTTTTATATTGAATTTTGCGGACAGAAAATTACAAAACAAAAATGAATAATCATATTACTACGATTGCCTTTGATGCAGATGACACGCTTTGGATCAACGAACCTTATTTTCAGGAAGCAGAAAAAGAATTCTGTATACTCCTTGAGAATTATCTTCCACAACATTCGGTATCACAGGAATTGTTTACAACAGAAATGCAGAATCTCCATCTGTATGGCTATGGAGTAAAAGGATTTATGCTGTGTATGATTGAAACCATCACTAGAGTTTCTAATAATACAGCTTCATTGGAATTAGTCAATAAAGCTATTATTCTTGGTCAGGAGCTTCTTCAGAAACCTATAGAATTATTGGATGGAGTTACCGAAACTCTTGAAAGTTTAAAAGGAAAATACAGACTGGTTGTGGCCACAAAAGGCGATTTGCTAGATCAGGAACGTAAACTGAAAAATTCAGGATTACAGGATTATTTTCATCATATTGAAATCATGAGTGACAAAAAAGAACACGACTACAAAAAGCTTTTGAAACATCTCGACTGCCAACCTGAAAACTTTCTGATGCTTGGAAATTCTATCAAATCTGATGTTCTGCCGGTATTAGAAATCGGTGGTTATGCTGCTCATATTCCTTATCATGTCACCTGGAGTCATGAACAGCATGATGTAAACCTTGAACATCCTAATTTTATAGAGCTTAAAAGTATTGATGAGATTTTGAAGCATCTTTAATTTTTAAAACCATTAAGTTTTATTAAGAGGATAAGATCATTAAGATGAGCTTCGCTTTAAGTTTTAATACAACTTCCTTATTATATTTTTTAATCAAAAAAAGAGACTGTTTATAGCAAACAGTCTCTTTTGTCATTTATTTCTTCAAACACTTTTCAAGGAACTGATCCTGTTCCCATAAAAGGTGTAAGATATTTTCTTTGGCCTGATAACCGTGGGCTTCTTTGGGAAGAAGAACCATTTTCACCGGAGCTCCAAGATTTTTCAGTGCCTGGAAGTATCTTTCCGTCTGCAATGTAAATGTTCCCGGATTATTATCTGCATCCCCATGAATCAGAAGAAGCGGTGTCTTCATTTTGTCTGCATGCATGAACGGAGACATTGTGTTGTAAATTTCCGGAACATCCCAATAATTTCTCTGCTCACTCTGGAATCCGAATGGTGTCAGCGTTCTGTTATAAGCACCACTTCTTGCAATTCCACAGGCAAAAAGGTTAGAATGGGTCAGAAGGTTTGCTGTCATAAATGCACCGTAGGAATGTCCTCCTACAGCCACTTTCTTTTTGTCGATATATCCTAAATGGTCTACCGCATCAATGGCAGCCGCTGCATTGGCTACGAGCTGAGGAATAAATGTATCATTAGGTTCTGTTTTTCCTTCTCCGATAATCGGGAAAGCAGCATCATCAAGAACAGCGTACCCTTTCGTCGTCCAGTATACAAAAGATCCGTAGTAAGGGAATGTAAAATCGTTAGGGTTTTGGGTATTCTGCCCTGCCGTATTTTTATCTTTATATTCTGTAGGATAAGCCCAAATTAACAGAGGAAGTTTCTCTTTTTTTGCTTTTCTGTCATAATTGGCAGGAAGATAAAGAGTTCCCGTTAACGTAACACCATCATTTCTTTTGTAAGTAATCACTTCTTTGTAAACATCTTTGATGCTTTCAAAAGGATTGGCAAAGTTGGTGACAGCTTCTGCTTTGCTGGATTTAATATTCTTTTTAAAGTAATTAGGATACAGGCTTGGTGACTGCTGAGTTGTAAGAATTTCACCTTTTGATGCATTAAGAATATCAATGATTTCTTCTTTACCATTTTTTAAATTCGAAGTGTAAAGTCTTTTCTTTTTCAGGGATTTTACATCCATTTCATCAATAAAAGGATGTTGTCCGTCTTTGGTAAACCCATCTCCTATCAGATAAGCTTTTCCACCTTTCATATCAATCACATATCTTCCGTATTGATTCTTCGTAGTGTTAAAGTTTCCGGGATCACTATAAACATCCTGGTAATTCCGGTCATCGAAAACTTTAGATTCTCCGTTGTTGAGATCCAGCAGATATGATTTTGTATTTCTTGTGTCATACCAGCCTTCAGAAACAATGGCATAATGATCATTAGTCCAGACTACGTCTCTATATCTTTGTTTTGTTTTGAAGAAGGATTTAGGAGATGCTGTAAACGGAGCTTCCCAGGTAAATATCTCATCTCTGAAATCTGCGCTTTTAGACTGATCTCCTCCATCCAAAGCTTCAGCAAAGGTAAGAGTGGCAGGAGCATCACTTCTCCATGCCATACTTCTTTTTCCGGTTCTTACAGAGGAGAATCCTTTTGGCATGATTTCATTCAAAGGAACATCATTTACTGTTTTTACAGTATTTCCTTTCATATCATAGACCAATGTTGCTGATGGAAATCTGCTGAGCGGCACTATGTAGGAGAATGGTTTTTTAATCACGGTAGCCAACAGGTAATTTCCGTCCGGAGAAAAACTTAAGCCGGCATACATATCCTGATCTTTCAGTTTCTTAAGATTTCCTGTAAGATCTACATTATAAATTTCAGAAGCAGTAAGGGTTTCAAAATTCTTTTCATCCTGAGGGTTCTTCAAAAGATCCTGATAGGTTCTGTTTTGAGAGACTTTACCATCAGCTGTAGAAACAATCGGACCTGTCGGAAGATCTTTGTCTGCATCTATAAGAGCGACTCTGTTTTGTGGAAGAGTTCTGATCAGAAAGTTTTGAGAGTCATTATACCAAATATAAGGCATTCCTAAGTTGGCGTTCAGATTATCGGCTGTAATTTTTTTGGCAGTTGCAGTTTCCATATCCACAATCCAAAGCTCCACTCCTTTAGCTGTTGTATTGGTAAATGCCAGTTTCTTTTCGTCCGGTGAAAAGGAGACGTAAGCAATTTTTGGATTGGAAGGCAGGTTTTTTACCTGAATCTCATTTTTATCATTGATCTTTCTAATCTTCAGATTATTTGAGTAGGTCATACTGCTTGAAATATTGGTTACCGGATTGATTCTCAGTCCGCCAAGTTTCATTTCATTCTGACTGAGATCTTCCAATGTTTTATATGTAGGGCGATAAGTAAACACTACCCAGTCTTTTTTACTGTTCATCAGAACACTTGGAGGTCTTTCATAATCTGCCAGTTTTAAAATCTCAGCAGAAGGTTTCTGATACGTAATATTTTCCTGTGCATCGTAAAAATTGAGAAATGCCAGAAGGCAAATAGTCAGTTTTATCTTCATATAAAATTCATTTTCTACGAATGTAGTGAATTTTAAAAGAATATTAACATTAAAATAAGACTCCTTTTGGTGTCATATTTATTTTTTGTTACATTGATCTTACAAATTAAAATAATATGAAAATTATCAAAGGTAAATTTAAAAAAGATCAACGGAGGAAGTGCTCCATTATGCGATTCAGGCTTTATGGCCTGCAGAGTAAGAGATGAAAACGGAGCCCTGATCTGGGAATGCTTACCTAACTGTAATTATTAATAACAGAAAAGGCACTCCATTTCCTGAAGTGCCTTGTTTATTTTATTTTATATTGTTGTAAACTTACCAATCTGAAGCTCTTTTTCTTCTTTCAATCATATGATCTACTGAAGCTTTTCCAGCTCCGATTACCATAAGCAAAAGATAAACGGAAAGATAGATAAGGCTCATTTCTCTTTTTTCGAATGGATCTGCTCCATGCACTACAAAACCTGCAATAATCATTGTAAAGATTAAAAATCCCAGAGCAACTCTTGTAAAAAGCCCCAATATGAGGAGTATTGAACAAACAAATTCAGCAAAAACCGTAAGGATCAATGACACCTGCGGTCCCAATCCCAGAAAATCAAAAAACTCGATTTTACCACCTGCCAGCAGCATCTGAAGTTTTGGAAAGCCATGAGAAAGCATGGCAAAACCTACAAACACTCTCACCACTAATAAAACAATATCTTTAGGTATTGAGCTTGAATTTGAATTATTATAGTTCATGTACTAAAAAATTTATACTAAGGTAGTAAAAAATCTTTTAATACAACGGGATTACAAGCTATTTTAGTCTATCTGTAACCGAAATTTTTAAGATCTCTATCGTTCTTTCGCCAGTCTTTTTTCACCTTTACAAAAAGGTTTAAATGAATTTTTTTGGTGAAAAACTTCTCAAGGTCTAATCTGGCTTCAGTTCCAACTTTTTTAATCGCTTCTCCTTTGTGCCCGATAATAATTCCTTTTTGGGTATCTCTTTCTACATAAATAATAGAGTCTATAAAGATAATTCCTTCTTTCTCCTTGAACTGTTCAGTCACAACTTCTACAGAGTAAGGAATCTCTTTATCATAGTTCAAAAGAATTTTCTCACGGATGGCCTCATTAACGAAAAATCTTTCAGGTTTATCTGTGTACTGGTCTTTATCGTAGTAAGGTGGATTCTCAGGAAGCAGAGATTTTATTTTAGGTAAAATAACTTCTGTATTGAAGGCATTCAATGCAGAGATAGGTAAAATTTCAGCCTTTGGAATTCTGGCATGCCAGTCTTCTACCAATTTTTCAAGACCTGCCTGGTCCGTCTGATCTACCTTATTTAGGAGAAGAAGTACAGGAACAGGGATTTTATTCAATTTATCAATTAAAAATTCTGATGGTTCTGCTTTATCGGTAACATCTACAATAAACAGGAAAACGTCAGCATCCTGCAAAGAGTCCTTTACAAAATCCATCATTTTCTCCTGCAGTCCGTATTTTGGATCCAATACTCCCGGAGTATCAGAAAATACAATCTGAAGATCATCTTCATTATAAATACCAAAAATTCTGTGGCGGGTTGTCTGAGCTTTCTGCGTTACAATCGCCAACTTCTCTCCCATCAATTGGTTAAGCAAGGTCGATTTTCCCGCATTGGGCTTTCCAACTATATTTACAAATCCAGCTTTGTGCATAAAAATAATATTACGAACTGCAAAGTTAGTAAAACAAAATTGGTCTTTACGGTTAATCTTGATTTTTAAAGAAAAAAGAGAGTTATATTGTGAAATACAGGATTGTAAAAGCTTAAACCACCCCGTCAAAAATTCTTTGAATTTTCGCCACCCCTCCAGAGGAGGGGAATTTTGCTCTTTCCTTTGTAATTTTGACGATAAATAAGTTGAATTCGGAATAATTTTATTACAATATTTCTAATAAAAAATATCTGATAATTTTGTATTGCATTACTTAAAACTGATATTTTTGACTATTAGAATTCATCTTTATGAATATAGACCAGATTCTTGATAAGGTTTACCTTCTTCCTGAGACCTCAAAAAACAGTTTAAAAGGGCATATCACCGAAGTTTCCCATCCTAAAGGCTTTTGTCTGATGGAAGCTGATAAAGTGATTCCTTATCTGTATTTTATAAGAAAAGGGATCGCACGCGCTTATTCTTCAACAGCTGACAATGATATTACTTTCTGGTTCGGAAGTGAGGGACAATGTATTCTCTCGATGAAAAGCTATGTAGAGGACAAACCTGGCTATGAAAGTATTGAGTTACTTGAAGACTGTGATCTGTACCGAATGGAAACGGAAAACCTAAGAAAACTGTTCAATGAAGATATCCATATTGCCAACTGGGGACGAAAGCTGGCAGAAGCAGAAATGATAAAATCTGAAGAACTGATTATTTCCAGGCAGTTCAAAACTTCTCTGGAACGTTATAAAGATATTATTAATTATCAGCCGGACTTACTTAAAAGAGTTCAGCTGGGGTATATTGCGTCGTATCTTGGGATTACTCAGGTAAGTTTGAGTAGAATACGGGCCGAAATCAAGTAGATTAAAAAATTCTTTGATCCTTAATTTATGTTTGGGCTAAAGCCAACGGAATGATCTTTTATATTATAAGCGGACTAAATTCCACTCCTATTGATCTGATGGCAGTCTCCTATTCAAATCCTCCAGCTTCCATCTTCCTTCCTTTACAACTATTCTCAATTTCATTTTTTAACAATTGTAAAATTTTTTCTCCTGTCAAATTCTGAAATTTGCAGTAGTAAAATTTTAAAAAATGAATTGGTTAATATTAGTTATCGCAGGATTATTTGAAGTTGCCTTCGCATCATGTCTGGGAAAGGCAAAAGAAACATCCGGAACTGAAATGTACCTTTGGTATGCAGGATTTCTGATCACAATGACAATCAGTATGCTTTTACTGATCAAAGCTACTCAAACTTTGCCTATTGGTACTGCTTATGCGGTATGGACGGGAATCGGAGCTGTGGGAACTGCCTTAATGGGAATTATATTCTTTAAGGATCCTGTAAGTTTCTGGAGAGTATTTTTTATTGTAACGCTTATTGGCTCTGTGGTAGGATTAAAGGCTGTTTCTTCCTCACATTAAAAAGCGCATAAATTTCTATCTATATTTAAAAATGGGAACCGTCTTCGTACTGAAGGCGGTTTTTTAAATCATTTTCAGGTTTTGATTTATTTGACAAGAAAAAGAAATTCTTTTATATCTTTACCGGAAACTTTTAATCTATGAAAAAAATTCTATTCCTTTTAGCAGGTGGTTTACTGACTGCCCAGCAAACCTCCGAATTGCTTTCCAACAACTGGTATATTTCCAAAATGGTAACAAGCAGCGGGCAGACTACCAATACACCTTTAATAGATAACGGAGTTCCCGCGACTACATTTAATTCGGCGGGAGGAACGAGCTATGTTATTAATTCCAGATATTACAACACTTCTATGATGGGTTTCGGGATTATGCCCGGAAGCAACAATCTGATCAAAACGTCAAACGCATGTACTCTTTTGTTCTATAACGGAGGAAATGCAGCGCCTGTGCGTGCCTATGATCAGAAAAACTGTGACATTTATGGCTTAGGAGCTTACGCCTCAATATACAGTTATCAGATCACAACCAACGGAAGTGTAAAGACTTTGGTGATTACAGATCCTTCGGGAAATAAAATCTACTATAACAATACTGACCAATTGAGCACTAAAGAAGCTGCTGCAGTAACGAAAAATTTCAAAGCATACCCTAACCCTGTAAAAGAAATTTTGCATCTTGAAAATATTGAGAAAAACCTTCCTCTTAAGATCTACGATTTGTCAGGAAAACTGGTGTTTGAAACCACAACTAACGGCAACAAAACATCACTTGATACTAGCAGTTTACAGAAAGGGCAATATATTGTAACGATAGAAAATTATAAGTCCTATCCTTTTGTCAAAGAATAAAAACAGAATATTTCATATATATAAAAAACCGTTTCAGTTATTGAAACGGTTTTTATCTTATTTTTTATAAACTACAGGTAAGATTTCATTATGTCTTATCCCGAATTTTTTTATTTCTTCTTCAGAGAATTTCTGTGAATAGAAGTTGGGGTCTATTTCGAAGCCTGCTTTTCTTAAGCGGTCAAAATAATCCATTCCATACCAACGAACATGATCGTACTGTCCGAAATGTTTCTGACGTTCTTTTGGGTCTTTTATCGTGAAGTCTTCGTAGGTTTTCTCCAACGAATTTTTCATCGGAACCTGAAGAATTCCCCATCCGCCAGGTTTCATTACCCTGTACAGCTCGCTCATTGCTTTGGCATCGTCTTCAATATGTTCCAGCACATGATTACAGAAAATGATATCAAAACTGTCATTTTCGAAAGGTAAATCCAGAATATCAGCTTTCACATCTACAATGGGAGAATAGAGGTCTGCTGAAATATAATTCAGGTTGCTCATTCTCTTGAACTTTCTCAAAAATTCCTGTTCGGGAGCAATATGCAGCACTTTATAATTTTTAATAAAAAAATCGGTTTCGTTCTGAAGATACAGCCACATCTGGCGGTGTCTTTCCAAACTCAACGTTCCGGGAGAAAGTGCATTTTCTCTTTGTTTTCCATATCCGTAGGGAAGGAATTTTCTGTAAGATCTTCCATCAATAGGATCAAAAAATTTGTCACCTTTGAAAAACTGATAAATAAGCGGTCTTGCCCAGATGCTCATTTTAATAAGCATAGGGCGTGGAATTTTATTCAGTAAAAGCTTCGTTACCTTTTTCATTAAAAATCCAGTTGGAACTGCTTTTCTTCATCACTTACAATCCCTAAAGCTTCGTATACATAATCAAATGTAGAAAGCAATACCGGCTTACCATTGATCACTGCTACATCATGCTCGAAGTGAGCAGATGGCATATTATCTAAAGTAGTTACTGTCCAGCCATCATTATGGAACTTTACTTTTTCAGTTCCCATGTTAACCATCGGCTCGATTGCAATGGCTAAACCATCTTTAATTACTTTTCCGCTTCCTTGTCTTCCATAGTTAGGAACTTGTGGATCTTCGTGCATTTTTCTACCCAATCCGTGTCCTACAAGCTCTCTTACTACTCCATATCCTTCTTTTTCACAATGTGTCTGGATGGCATGGGAGATATCTCCAATTCTTTTTCCTCTGACAACCTGCTCAATTCCTTTGTATAAAGATTCCTTGGTAACCTGCAATAATTTTTTAACCTCAGGTTTTACTTCCCCGATTTCAAAAGTATAGGCATGATCTCCTACGAAACCGTTAAGAATAACTCCACAGTCTACAGAAAGAACATCTCCTTCTTTCACTACATCTTTGTTTGGGAAACCATGAACTACCTGCTCATTCGGAGAGATACAAAGAGAGTTTGGAAATCCTCCGTATCCTAAGAATGCGGGTTCAGCACCATGATCTTTAATAAAATCATGAGCCAGTTTATCTAAATATAAGGTAGTAATCCCCGGTTTAATTTCTTTTGCCAACATTCCCAATGTTTTAGAAACCAGTCGGGCACTCTCCTTCATCAGACGTAATTCGTCTATCGTTTTTAATTGAATCATTGTTGTATAGATGTTAGATATTAGATGTCAGAAGCCAGCGTTATGCTTATTTTTACTTCCCATCATCTACTGAACTTTCTCCTATAAATTATAAAAGACCAAAAGCACTTGATATTAAAAAACTAACCTCTAATAGCAGGCTTCTAATTTCTATATTTTACCAAAAAAGTCCTTTTTTCTTTTCTTTTTTAAGTTTTGAATAAGCAAGAACTTCTTTTCCTTCAACGCGGAATTCTATTCTTTCCTGAATGATGTTGTAAATTTCGCCCCATCCCGGAAATCCTCCTAAGTTTCTGTCATCAATAAACCAATCTGCATCTAATTTTCTGGACTGATTTTCAGGATCAAAAACTTCTCCTTCAAAACTTGAGTTCACAGAATAGAATTCTATTCCATTTTTTTTACAAAATTCTACTGCTTCATCTAACGTTTTTCCGTGTCTGTAAGTCCAAAGTATCAATCTGAATCCTTCAGACTGAAGTCTTTTCAAAGTTTCGAATGCAAAAGTTTTCGGTTTTCCAATGGCCGGGTAAGCATCATCAACAATAGTCCCGTCAAAGTCAACAGCAATCTTTTTATTATTTAACATTTTGTTCTTTTTTTAGCTTTGCAAAGATAAGAAATAAAAAGAGTGCCAAAAAGAAAGGCACTCAATACTTTTATATTTTAAATAATAATAAAGATCTTATTAGCTTTTTACCCAGCTAAACTGGAACTGAAGATCCGGAGTAGAAACTCTGTCTGTGATCTTCTGCAGCCTTGCAGGAAGCTTCATCAGGTATTCCTGAGCTTTTTCTGCTTTTTCTGTAAGTCCTTTTACGTGCTCAATTTTCCATTCATCTAAAAGGTCTTTCATAATATTGATATAATCCTGACCTGTGTAGACCATACATCTTTGTGCTGCATCTGAGAAATGGCCCCAAAGTTCACCCGCTTTCTGTCCGGATTGTCTCATTAAGTGAGCAGGCATTACAATTTTCTTACGCATCATATCTTCAAAGGCAAGAATCATTTCTGAAGGGTCAACTTCAAGGATTTTTGCTACGAAATGTTTGTATGCTTTAGCATGTCTTGCTTCGTCTGCAGCAATAACCCCGCACATTTTTGCTAATTTTCCGTTTCCGGATTGTTTTGCCAATGTTCCAACTCTTCTGTGAGAGATATTGGTAGCGGTTTCCTGGAAGCTTGTATAAATGAAGTTTCTGTAGGGGTCCATACTTGTTCCCAGATCGAATCCGTCATTAATAAGGTATTGAGTCGTGATTTCCACTTCTCTCATGTTTACTCTTCCACACAGATAAAGATATTTGTTTAATAAATCTCCGTGTCTGTTTTCCTCAGCAGTCCATGCTCTTACCCAGTTGGCCCAGCCTACTTTTTCTTCCTGATTGATTCCGTCAACACCCATCAACCAGGACTCATAAGAAGGAAGTGCTTCTTCTGTGATACAGTCACCGATTAATGTTACAAAGAGATCGTAAGGCATTTCACGGGCAAAAGTCTGAATTTCTTCTAAGTCGTGTTTAAACTCATCGCTTGAAGGATCTGGTAAATAATCGGAAGGCTGCCAGATTTTTTCAATTGGCGTTAAAAATTTATCAAGAAAAGAACCTACTTCCTTTTCCAATAATCCCATTACTTCTTTCCTAACAAGCTTTTGATACATTTTACTATTCAGTTTTAATTTACAAAGATATGATTTATTTATTATTTAACGCATAATAAAGTATGCAAGTCATACCTTATCTGACATAAATCATAAAAAAAATGCCGCTACAAAAGCATAACGGCATTTTTTTAACAATATTATTGAATATTAATTAACCAAAACTTCTCCAGTCATTGCATCCGGTATTTCAACACCCATTACTTTAAGGATTGTAGGGGCTACATCACCCAGTTTTCCTGGTTTTAAATTCCATGTGTGGTCTTTATCCATAACGATAAAAGGAACCAGATTTGTAGAGTGCTGAGTATTTGGAGTTCCGTCCGGATTGATCATTACATCCGAGTTTCCGTGATCGGCAAGAATGAAAACAGCATATCCGTTTTCATAGGCAGCTGTAGCTACTTTTTCAATGCACTGATCTACCACCTCAGCGGCTTTTACAGCGGCTTCAAAAACACCTGTGTGTCCAACCATATCTGTATTGGCGAAATTCAAACAAACAAAATCAGCCGTTCCCTGCTCCAGTTCTGGCACGATAGCATTAGTAATATCATAGGCTGACATTTCCGGCTTCAGGTCATAGGTAGGAACGTCTTTCGGACTTGGGCAAAGAAGCCTTCTTTCTCCTGCAAATTCCTCCTCTCTTCCTCCTGAGAAGAAGAAAGTAACGTGCGGATATTTCTCTGTTTCTGCAATTCTGATCTGGGTTTTTCCATTTTTTTCAAGAATTTCGCCCATGGTTTCCGTCAGTACATTTTCATCAAAAACAACCTGTACATTCTGGAATGTTTTATCATAGTTTGTTAATGTGATGTAATACAGGTTCAGTTTCTTCATTCCAAATTCCGGGAAATCTTTCTGTGAAAGAACTTCTGTAATTTCTCTTCCTCTGTCTGTACGGAAATTGAAGCAGATCACCACATCATCTTCAATGATTCTTGCTACCGGTACTACATTTCCTGTAGCGGTAGTATTCATTAAAATAATAGGCTTCAGGAACTCATCGGTTACATTATTATCATAATACATCTTGATTGTTGCCAAAGCATCCGTTGTCTGTTCTCCTATCCCTTCTACAAGGGCACCGTACGCTAATTTTACGCGTTCCCATCTTTTATCTCTGTCCATGGCATAGTATCTTCCTACCACTGTTGCCAGCTTTCCGGTAGTGGCATCCATATGCTTCTGAAGTTCATCGATAAATCCTAATCCTGAATGCGGATCGCAGTCTCTACCATCGGTAAACGCATGAACAAAAACGTTCTCATTCAATCCGAATTCTTTTGCAGCGGTCAGTAATCCTTTTAAGTGATTGATATGGGAATGTACACCTCCATTGGAAACCAATCCGATAAAGTGTATTTTTTTATTTTCTCTTTTAGCATATTCAAAAGCATCCTGGATCACTTTTTCCTGCCCTAATGTTCCGTTTTCAACAGCCATATTCAGTTTTACCAGGTTTTGGTAAACGACTCTTCCGGCTCCCAGGTTCATGTGTCCCACTTCAGAATTTCCCATCTGTCCTGCTGGTAAACCTACAGCCAATCCACTTGCTTCAAGCGTAGTATGGGGAAATCTTTGGTAACAGCTGTCTATGAATGGTGTATTTGCTTTATCTATTGCAGAAACGTTGGGGTTTGTTCCCAATCCCCATCCGTCAAGAATGGCCAATATTGCTTTTTTCGACATTTTGTAAAACTTTTGTTAGACAAATTTACCTAATTTCCTATGAATAGAAGAATTTGAAGACTCGAATTTTATGGATTACTGATGATCAATTGATTGCTTTTGAAATTTTAACCTTGTCAAGGTTAATAATAATTACCCGCATTAATCCATTTTATTCTTTAAAAAAATCTTCGAATTTTATGTTTTTTTGCTTTGCATATTCTCTGATATACTGATCCAGAAAGCCACTCTCCTTAAGAAACAGAAGAGGATTCTGAATATGTAAGATATCGTCAATAGCTTTATGCTTATCTGACTGTTTATTAAAATAGGCCTCAGAAATCTTATATCCCATCCAATAGCCCAGATCGTTAGGCCTGTTATCTTTTTTACTGGTTCCGTACAGCCAGTCTGTAGGATCATTCTTCTTTAATACAGTTACAAATTCTTTATACAGTTTATCAGCATGGGCCTCTCCATATTGATAAAACGGGCTGTTATTGGTTTCTCCAGACACCAATTCACTGATAAAATCGGCACTTCCTTCGCTTAATGTGTATTTTAAAAGGTTATCAGTTCCTTTGATATCCTGTTGGAAATGAATCGTCTCATGGGAAACAAGTCCTGCAATACCATCCAGATTTTGAAGAGTTTCTGTACCGATCATAATTCCGTCTTTAGAAAATGTTCCTCCTGTATTAAACCTTCCGTATACAAAATATATTGGTGGAAATTTTGCCTGTGGATACCAGTATTTCAATGCGCTGTAAACAGCCCTGATTCTTTTTTCTTTCTGGTTGATTCCTGCCAGAACATGACGGCTTTTCAGATAGTCGTCTTTTCTCTTTTTCACCATGATATACAAAGAATCAGCATTGATTATGCGGTATTCCATAAAACCTTTTACGCCTTGAGATCCGTTGTTGATATAATCTCTAAAAGGGTTTTCTTTTGAGACATCCATTTTATCAAATGCTTTCCAGAACCGGTCTGTATCTTTAGTTTCGAAAACTGCGTTCAGGGGATCGGTGGAGAAATTTGTCTGTGCTTTTATAATTCCGGAAGCTAGAAGAAGACATGTAAAGATGTATCTGGTTTTCATATTAGTTTTTAAAGATATCTTATCAAACGGTTAAAAATATAAAAACTTATACAGAATCGAAATTAACTTGTATCAAATTTTTTGTGACCTTGACAGGGTTAAAAAAATTAAAATTTCGTTGATTATTCCCCTTCATTAATCAGTAAATCTTTTTAATTTTGCAGTATGGATTTACGAGATCAATTGAAGAATCTTTTTCCTGATCATGAAGAGCAGGATTTTGAGATGCCTGAAGAGCAATTCAAGCAGAAAGAGCCTTTGGTATGCAAATTTGAGAAAAAAGGAAGAAACGGTAAGCCTGTAACGATTGTTGAAGGCTGGGAAGGCAGTGAGGAAGACCTGAAAAAAATCTCAAAAAAAATAAAAACCACCTTGGGTATAGGCGGCTCTGAGAAGGATGGAACGATTATCATTCAAGGGGATAACCGTGATAAAATCATGAATATCCTTAAAGAAATGGGCTATAAAACCAAACGTGTTGGCGGATAGTTCTAGAAATAGATCTGGGTTCCCGACAGTAAGGTTTTTAAGTTTTCAATGGTAGATTTTTCTATAGGATTTCCTGTAAGAATCAATGTTTTCAGATTTTTAAGCTGTTTGATTTCTACAGGAATGTCTTTCAGATTATTGTTGGCCAGATTCATGCTGACAATATTTTTCAGCCCTTTTACTTTGGGCGATATTTCTGTGATATTATTTCCACTTACATTCAAAAATTCCAGATTCTTTGCTTTGAAAAGGTTTTCCGGAAGTTTCATAATAGCATTCTGTTGCAGTTCAAGATATTTTAAATTGTCAGGAAAAGACAAATTCCCAAGGTCATTGATCTGATTATCTGAAAGGTTGAGAAATTTCAGGTTTTTGATCTGATTAAGTCTGTCTGCAATAAAGCTGATCTGGTTTCCCTGAAGGTTTATTTCTTCCAGTGTGGGAATTTCCATAAGGGCTTCGGGAAAAGTGTTCAGATTATTGGCGTCAAAATGTACCACTTTAAGGTTCTGAAGTTTTGCAAGATTAGGATTAATACTTGTCAAACTGTTCAGATTCATTGAAAAAGTAGTCAGTTTCTTCAGATTGCTTACCTCATCCGGAATATATTTAATGCTGTTTTCATTCACATTTAAAATTTCCAGTTCTTTTAAGGTAAAGAGCTCATGATCCATTTTCTCAAGCTTATTGGCCATGATATTCAAAAAGAACAATGAATTCAGTTTTACGATCTGAGGAGGAATATTAAAAAGACCTTTCTCTCTGAAACTCATGCTGTAAACCGTTTTATCACTCCTTAAAGCCTCTTCAATATTGGTAAAAGTGGGATATTTCACCGGATCAATCTGTGCTTTGATCTGAGAAAGTGAGAGGATGGAAATCAATAAGAAAAGCTTTTTCATAAAAATAAAAGGTCTGCCAGCAACCCAAGCTGCCGACAGACAAGAATTATAAATAATTTATTTCTTTACAAGTTTAACTGTTTTCTGGAATCCTCCTTCAGCTTCAATATTTAAAACTAAAACTCGTGATCCTTCCAACTGCTGTGTGAAATCAAGGTCCAATACTTTGTTCGTTCCGTTGAATTTCTTTGTGTAAACGATTTTCCCATCCATGCTGTAAGCTGTTACAGAAATATCTTTCAATCCTTTTACAGAATTGATTTTTACGATTCCTGAAGTTGGGTTAGGTGCTACCGTTACTGTATTTTCTGCAGTTTTGGAATCAATAGTTCCCAAAGTACCTTCTGTTCCAAGGTTATTTTTAAGTGCAATGACAATCGTTGCTGATTTTCCTCTGTAATCAATTGTATTCCCTGTTGCATCTACATCTGTAGAGATTGTAGAATCCGGGTGTTGAATAGAGAAGAAACCAAATTTATGATCTGGTGTGAAAGTAAGACCTGTAGGCTCTGAACCTGCCGGCATAGAAGCAAACAATCTTACTTTAGGGTTGGCTTGTGTATGATCAGGAGCAATTACCCAGATATAGTTTTTTCCTCCGTCCTGAAGTACCCAAAGGTTTCCAAGTTCATCGAAAGTAAGGTTGTCATTTCCGTCTCCCCATGCTTCAGACTTCATTCCCTGAGCGGTATTGAAAGAATATACCGAAGAACCTCCTCCTACAAATGTTTCTACCTGAGAAGCCGTCGTTCCGTTATCCTGCAGACGATATACCCTGTCTAATCCTTTGGCTGTAAAATAGATTTTACCATCCAGCGGGCTGATATCAACATCCTCTACTCCATTAAATTTTGTTCCTCCCAAAGTCAGAGCATTGGTATTGGTATTATTCTGATCTGCTTTTTCTTTATTCGGAACCTGAATCCATGTTGCTGTAGTTCCTACCGGATCTCCTGCAGCCGTTAACCCCTGATCCAGTTTTAATACATAAAGGTTTCCTGAAGATAGATCATTAGGAGTATCCATTACATATTTGTACACCAGGTGAGTTCCACCGTCTTCTCCATAATAAGCTATAGTTCCTGCATTATTAATCACTACATTCTCATGATTCATGATGCCCATCTGCCATAGTTTTCCTTTGGTACCGTCAGCATTTTTAGAAATAACCTGTGCTGTAGCAGGATCAATTTCTACCAACCAACCGTAATCTTTGTGACCGTCATTGTTCACATCATTAGAAGTAACAGATTCTTCTGCCGTTACCACTGTTCCCCAAGGCGTAATTCCTCCTGAACAGTTTCTGATGGTTTGCACCAAACTTGGATCTGAGAAACTTACGGCTCTTGATTTTGTCAGCTGCCAAAGTTTTGAAGTCGCATTATAGTTAATTTCAGCCATGGTAACTCCTCCAGGATTCGTCTCATGGTTTACAGATAGATATCCATTGGTACTGCTTCCTGTTTTTGGAACATAAGCGGTAAAGTCATTCTGACCACCAACCAATCCTCCGCCTTCAGTATAGTTGTCTCCTTCTTTTAAAATCAGCTGGTATTTGTGTTCAGCAGGGAGAATTAATTTATTAGTCTGTGCTGTAGGAACAATGGAAGTAAAGCAGCTGATGTGTGTTCCGTTACAAGCTACAGGAATAGTTGTATTGGTGGTTGTTTTCAGATAAGCATCAATTCTTAAATCTGAACTGGTGGTACTTCTGTTGTGTAATTCAATAGAAAATCTGTTAACACCATTTACAAACTTGGATTTTGGAATAGAGAAAATGTTATAAACACTCTCTGCTGCCCCATCAATAGTAGTACTGGAGAAAGTATTGAATGTAACTGCACCTGCAGGCATATTATCTCTTACAACTTCTTCTCCGTTAAGGTACACAATGATACCATCGTCTCTCATTACTCCAAGTTCCATCGTATCGGAAAGTGTTGAAAGATCTACTGTAAAATCTTTAGCAAAATAAGCTGTCGTAAGCCCTGAATTGATGGTAGTAGTTACAGGATCTCCATATCCTAGCGGACCGTTTCCTACTGCCCATGTTGAAATGTCATACGTCTGAGCATTCCAACCGGCTGGCTGCGCCTGGTTGTTATCTTTATAGCTCCATGACGCATTCTTATTGAATATCAAGGTCTGCGCCTGAAGACCAGAACTGGCCAGTATAGCCAAAGCTCCCACTGTTAGTAGTTTTTTCTTCATTTTTTATTTGATTTATTAGACCTTGCAAAACTATTTTTTTAGAGCTTTTTCTCTGTTAATAGGATTTTAAATCTAAATCACCCAATATTAACTTATCAAAAACCTAATGTTAAGGGGATTAATTTTGTGTTAAGCGGTGAGGAGTTCGAGGGTTGGAGTGTGGGAGGGTTTTAGAGTGAGAGTGTTGAAGTTGCGGGATACAAATTGTGAGATGTGAAGTTTGGAATACGAGGTGCGAGGTTTTGGTTTGATGCATACATAATTTGGAATGAAGTGTAATTATTTTATTTATAGATTGATGGCAAGCACAATATATTCGACATAACAAATCTGTAAGAGAAAGGAAATTTTATTCAAAAACATGAGTATTTTAGAAGATAATTTATTTTAAAAACGAGCTTTATTCTTATCTCTTAAAACTTTATATTTGTTATTATGATTGACACAGCTATGCAAAACAAAAAAATACATCAGGGCAGAAATATTAAACGTTTCCGTGAAATGCTTGGTATCAAGCAGGAAGCTTTAGCTTTTGAATTAGGTGACGACTGGAATCAGAAGAAAATCTCTCTTTTGGAACAAAAAGAAGTTGTAGAGTCTGATGTTTTGGCGCAGGTAGCTCAAATTTTGAAGGTTCCGACAGAAGCTATTGAGAATTTTGATGAAGAACAAGCGATAAATATTATTTCTAATACAGCCTCTTTTGATAATTGTCAACAACCAGCCTTTTTTAATAACCAACCCACTTTCAATCCTCTTGACAAAATGGTTGAACTGTATGAGCGTATGCTAAAACAACAGCAGGAAATGATTGATAAGCTGGAAAAGCTGATTCAAAACAAATAAACAGACAGGTTGACCCAATCTGTAAAAATTTAGGCTACATTCTGAAACCTTCGTAGATCACATTTACACAAGTTTCAAAATTTAGCCTATTTTTATTAAAACCCTATCATTCCTACCGAATCTCAGCTCTCACAAACCCGAAATCCCGAATCTCTACACTCTCACTCTCACTCTCACTCTCACTCTCACTCTCACTCTCACTCTCAAACTCTCCCACACTCCAACCCTCAAACCCTCAAACCCCGTAACCCGCCTATTTCGCTTTACTCACATCCGTAAGAGCATTCAGAAAGGCAATGATCTGCTTTATTTCTGTTTCGGTAAGGTTTAATTTATCCGGTGCCAGCGTCTGGTTTTTCATTTTTAATCCCAATCCTTCTCCTCCTCCTTCATTATAAAAATCCAGAACTTCTTCTAAGGTATTGAAAGCTCCGTTATGGAAATACGGTTTGGTAAGGGCAATATTTCTCACCGTTACGGTTTTAAAAGAATAATCATAAATCCATGATTTTTCCTTTTTTACAGGGCTGTTTCCTCTTCCTAAATCCTGATCAAGCTCTACAGGAAGCTGTTTGATTGGCCTTGTAGTTATTCCCAGGACTTCAGATTCATTTTCATTAAAAAATGGAGGTACCAATCCGGAAAATGTGGGTGCAAAATGACAGGTTGCACAATTGGCTTTTCCCATAAAGAGGTTGAATCCTTTTTTGACATCATCGGAAACATTTTTTTCATTCCTCATAAAACGATCAAAATCGCTGTCAAACGAGTACAGGGAAGCCACATAAGAACTTAATGCTTTCGAGAAATTTTCTTTGCTGATTTTTCCATCCTTGAAGGCATTTCGGAATGCTTTTTTATACTCAGTTTTTGTTTTTAATTTCTGGATAATGCTTTCATAGCTGGTATTAAATTCCTGTTCATTATAAATAACATGCTCCGCCTGTTGTTCTAAATAGAAAGCACGAAGATCATAGAAAAACCTCTTGGCAAAAACAGCATTATATAAAGAGGGCGAATTTCTCAACACTGTTTTCCCTTCAACATTACTTTGTGATTTTGCTTTCAGATCTGTAAAGGCATTTTCCTGAAGGTGGCAGGTTGCACAGCTCATTTTCCCGTTACCACTTAAGTTCTGATCGTAGAAAATGGATTTTCCAAGGTTTCGGAGTTCAGGATTATCTTCAGAAGATTTCAATAAGGTATAAAAATAAGGATCCAAAAAATCACTGCTGAAAAAGTTTTTGTTTCCCACATTCCATCCTGAGAATTCTTTAAGGTCATCTGGTCTGCCATCCCATTTCCCGAACTCTTCGTATAAAGGCTGTACATATTTCTTATAAAACTCAATTCTGTCGAAAGTTTCAAAATCGGTATTCTTTGAAAGATAGCTGATAGCTTCTGTTAAAATCTGGTCAGCCTTTTCAGTATTATAATTTTTAAAATAAAGATCATCATTAATGTATTTCTGTATTCCTGCAAGAGCATGGCTTGTTTCCTCAGAAATATTCAGAGAACCAGGCGTATCAAAACCAGAAACCCCAAGGGAATAGATTCTGATCAGCTCTATACGCAAGGGCAATGTTTTGTTGTTGCCCTTGCTCAACCCATTTTTTAAAGCACTTAAATAAAAACCTGAATAGCTGTTATATAAAAAGGTGGTAATGGTTTTGATCTTTTCTTTCTCATTTTCTGCTTCCTCTGAAAATATAAGTTCATCAAGCACCTGCAATCCTTCCGGGGGAAGTGTATATGAAGATGTTCCAGCCGCCTCAATGTGAAACAAAGGTGCTGCGTTAAGATGGGTTTTGGTAAATTCAGGATAATGATAAGCGATATAGAATTCAACTTCTTTGAATGAATTTCTTGTACTGCTCAATGATTTTTGCAGTTCTTCCAGGGAAATACGGTCTTCGGAGAACTTATCAACATCTGATTTCAGCTGTTCAAGCTTGGTTTTAAAGTCGGACAACCCTTTATTGACAAATGTATTTTCACTTTCTTTTCCTTTATAAACAGGATTAAAAGACATTACTGCAAATCCTATCAGAAGGACGATTACAAGCAGTGGATAAGATCTCATGAATTTTTAGCGGCAAAAGTATTCATCTGATGTTATCTCAGTTTTAATAACAGATTAAATAATGTTTATATTTCTGATACAATATTTTTCACTAATTTTAAACCCCGAAATCAAATTCATTATTCTAAAGCGAACGGTTCTTCGAAATACCGGAAAATAATGGCGGGAGATTATTGGGAGAGGATTTTTTTAAATTAAATTCAACACATCAAAAAAACTAAATAGGAGTATGAAAACAAAACTATGGTTTGCTGTTATGGCAAGTTTCCTTTCTATGACGGCATTTTCCCAGAAAAAAAGCAGCCGGAAAGGTCAACCGGAAAACCTCAGGAAATGGCTGTATACGTAGAAAAAAGAGGATCTGATTATTATTTGGTCCGCCTGGAAAAAGATAAAAATATTCCCAATGTCTATGTACATTCCAATGGAGTAACCAAGCCTTATAAAAATTATTCTGATCTGAAAGATATTGTTACAGAGTTCCCCGGAATGATGACTTCCAACAATTCAACAAAGGAAGAACTGATTTCTATTCTTAAAAAAGAGGATCACTTCTACGAAATCACTTCACAGAGGAAAGATCCTAAAAACATTGAAAAGACGGTTATTACTGTATATGAGGTAATGAACGGCCAGAAAAGAATTGTAGAAGAATACAATGACATCTACGAGGTGATGGCATCTCCTTATAAAGAAGCCATTATGATTAATTAAAAAACAAAAAATATACATATTATGCTAAACAAACTTGCTGCCTCAGAACTTGTTCTGAATGAAGACGGAAGTGTATACCACCTAAATCTTTTACCTGAAGATATTGCTGACAAAATCATTCTTGTAGGTGATCCTGACAGAGTGGCAAAAGTTTCAAAATACTTTGATACTGTAGAAATCAAAAAAAATAAAAGAGAATTCTATACCCATACAGGAACACTTCGTGGAGAAAGAATTACCGTAATGTCTACCGGGATCGGAACTGAAAACATCGATATCGTGATGAACGAACTGGATGCTTTGGTGAACATTGATCTTCAAAACAAAGCATTCAAGACTGAGCACAAAGCGCTTGAGCTTTTCCGTATGGGAACTTGCGGAAGTGTAAACCCTGATGTACAGGTTGACAATATGCTGGTAACGCAGAATGTTGTAGGTTTAGACGGATTGATGCACTTCTACCAGGATTACAACTTCGAAAATGAGTTTTCTAAAAGCTTCATGGAAAAATTCCCTTACGAAAGAATCAAGCCGATGCTTTATTTCTCAGACTGGGCGGAAGAAATGGGAGCATACTACAAAGATGCCAAATACCACGGAAATACAGCTACATTCCCGGGATTTTACGCTCCACAGGGAAGACAGCTTCGTTTGAAAGCGGTAGATGATCAATTCCTTGAAACACTAAATGATCTTGGAATTACCAATTTCGAGATGGAAACTTCTGCCATCTATGCTCTTTCAAAATTATTAGGACACAAAGCCATTACGGTGAATAACGTGATTGCCAACAGAAGACGTGGAGAATTCTCTGCAGACCACCACGCTTCCGAGAAAAACCTTATTGAATGGGTATTGGAAAGAATTATTAAGTAATTATTTATTGATAATAAAGATAAAACCTCCGGAAGCAGATTCCGGAGGTTTTTTTTATTAGATTTTGGCTGAAGCCGATGGAATTTTATCTTTTTTGAAAACGGGCTAAAGCCCGTTGCTATTGAATTGTATCTTGCTGAAAATATTGATTCTTTCACGATGAATAAACTTACCACTCACCTTTCTCATTCTGTAGAGATCCAAATATAGAAGAGATTCCTGCGGAATGACATTGTCGTCAAAAGAAATTCTGCATGTAAAATAAATGAAACAACAATTACAAATGAAACGTTCTCGGATCCGGATACTGAAATACGTAATCCAGTTCTGAAACCAGCTTTGAAGACAGAACCTTCTTCCCTTTCACCTCAAATACTTCATCATCTTCAATATTTTTCTGTGCGTTAATCACCTGACTTTTTGCCGGATGAATGGGGGCGGTAACATTATATAGTTTCGATTCACTTTTCTGTTCAATCATTTCTGAGATAATCCCGCTGATATCAGCATAATGAATATGATTTACAGCGTGATCCAGATTTCCTACATTATACTTTTTCAGAAGTCTGTTACCTCCCATCAAACCGCCAAGTCTCAGAATATTGAGCTGCGGAAACTTATTTCTAAGCATTCTTTCCCCTGATACGTTCACTAATGGAACATCTTCCTCTGTAAATTCTTTGGCAATATCGGGGTAAACACCTGTAGAACTCATCAGAAACATCTGCCCTTTAAAATCACCGATAAAGGCTGACAAATTCTGAATTCTGTTATACAAAGAACTTACACAACAACTTTTTTCAGAAACAGGGATTGTAATAATCAAAGCGTCCATATTTTTTATTTCTTCCCATTTAGAAAGAGGTTCTGCCAGCTGATAATCCGGAAAAGAAGCTATCACAGCATGTATTCCTTTTGTACTCAGCTGATTTACTTTATTTTCGGTGGTTGTTGTCGCTGATAAAGCGTATTTTTCAGATAAGAAAGCAGCAAGTCTTTCTCCCAGCCATCCATAACCTATGATTCCTATTTTCTTCATATTTCAACAGAAGTTTTCATTTTTTTGATGATACAAAAATATCAATAAGTTATCATTTTCTGATAAAGCAGCTTTTTAAATGATCATTGACCATTCCTGTAGCCTGCATATGGGCATAAATAACTGTAGAACCAACAAATTTGAATCCTCTTTTTTTAAGGTCTTTGGAGATCAGATCAGAAATCTCTGTTGTCGCGGGAACATCAGACAATTTTTCGGGTTTGTTATCGATGGGCTTTCCGTCTACAAAACCCCAGATATAGCTGGAAAAGCTTCCAAACTCTTTCTGAATATCCATAAATCTTTGAGCGTTGGTAACCGCTGCCAGAATTTTAAGTCTGTTTCTGATAATTCCCTGATTATTCATCAATTCTTCAATCTTTTTGTCAGAATATGCTGCTACTTTTTTATAATCAAAATGATCAAAAGCGTTTCTGAAATTTTCTCTTTTGGATAAAATCGTATACCAGCTTAATCCGGCCTGAAAACTCTCAAGAATCAGGAATTCAAATATTGTTTCATCATCATAAACAGGTGTTCCCCACTCTGTATCATGATACTTTCTATAGAGGTCGTCTTTTTCACACCAGCCACAGCGGATAGTTTCCATAATTATCATATTTTATAGGTTAAAGTTACTACTGATTTTGAAAAATATAACAAAACATTATGAAAAGTTTAACAATGACCTTCAGTTTTAGGAATGGTTATTGTTTAATTACTTATACCAAATTAAAATTTATACTATTATGAACAATTCAGAGTACAACAAAGCGGAAAATGCAGTAAACAATGTAGAAAATTCTTTACAGAATGCAACAGACAAAGCCAAATGGAAAATCGATGAATTGGCAGATAAGGCTAAAGATTATATCAATGAGAAGAGGAATAATGATCAGGAAGCGAGCCAGGAAGACTGGCTGGATAGGGTAAAAGCTAATGTATCCGATGCCTGGGAGGATATTAAGGATAAAGCAGATGAAGCATGGGAAAAAACCAAAGATGCAGCGGAGGATGTAAAGGCAGAATGGAATAAGAAAACCAATTAGTAATTCAGTCATATAAATATTTTCAATAAAATGGAGTCTTAAATTGATAAGGCTCCATTTTTTATTATGCCATAAGCACAATTATTGTTACATTTGTAGTATAATAAACATTAAAAAATTATGTCATACGGTTTACTTAAAGGCAAAAAGGGAATTATTTTTGGAGCCCTTAATGAACAATCTATCGCATGGAAAGTTGCTGAAAGATGCCATGAGGAAGGTGCTGAATTCATTTTATCTAACGCTCCTATTGCTTTGAGAATGGGAGAACTTAATGGTTTAGCAGAAAAAACAGGTTCTGAAGTAATAGGTGCTGATGCTACTTCTATAGAAGATCTTGAAAAACTTTTTGATGCCGCTGTTGCAAAATTTGGAAAAATCGACTTTATCCTTCACTCTATCGGAATGTCTATCAACGTAAGAAAAGGAAAACACTATACAGAAATGAATTACGACTGGTTGGAAAAAGGCTGGGATATTTCCGCTGTTTCTTTCCATAAAGTAATGCGTGTAGCTTGGGAAAAAGACTGTATGAACGAATGGGGAAGTATTTTGGCCCTTACTTATATTGCAGCTCAGAGAACATTCCCGGACTACAATGATATGTCTGATAACAAAGCGTATCTGGAAAGTATTGCAAGAACTTTCGGAAACTATTGGGGTGAAAGAAAAGTACGTGTAAATACAGTTTCTCAGTCTCCAACAATGACTACTGCCGGTAGTGGTGTGAAAGGTTTCGGAGGATTCCTTGGATATGCAGAAGATATGTCTCCACTAGGAAATGCTACAGCTCTTGAATGTGCAGACTACTGCGTAACTTTATTCTCTGATCTTACGAAGAAAGTAACGATGCAGAACCTTTTCCATGATGGAGGTTTCAGCAGCTCAGGAGTTACTCAGAAAGTAATCAGCAAGTATGATGCTGAATAATCATCATTCCTGAAAAAATAGCGAACCGACAAAGTTTCGCTCACAATAAATAAAACTCATGAAAAACTTCATGAGTTTTTTGTTTGTATCATCTTGATAATTATCCTTATAAATAAATCCGGCGGCCTCGAAGAGGCCGCCGGAACTGTCAAAAATAATATTAAATTAATATGAATTTATAAAATTACAGTCTGTATAGAGTGTGCGGGCGCATTCAGCTTGGCAGCCATTCCTTCTATCCATAGATTGGTTTCAATATCATTGTCTGAATCGTTCATGATAACGGTTACCAACTGTCCGTTTTCATTCATAAATGCGGAAGACGTCAAAGCTGCTCTGTTGGAAGAACTTCCAATTCTCTGGGCATTCGGCTTAATGTATTTAGAGACATGTCCTATATAATAGTATTCATACGTATAGAACACCTCTCCTGTTTTGGTGTCAGCAATAATTGGGGCAAAGCAGAAATTTCCTTTGTGATTAGGTCCTCCGGTTTCATCCAATAGAATATTCCAGTCAGTCCATAAAGCATTTCCTTTATTGAAGTCGTTCAGCATATTTTTGCTGTACAGTTCTCCGAGGCTTACATCATATATTTTATCCATATTGAACTGTTCTTTGCATCCTTCGGTAAAAGCCAGGAATTTATCCGGAAAAGCTCTGTGTGTTTCTGCTAAGTTGTCAAAAAGCTGGGTTTTGTTATTCCATGTTTCGTACCAGTGATAACCGATACCATGGGCGTATTTTGAGGTTTCCGGATCACTTAAAGTGGTGGTTGCTCTCTGATAGATCAAGTCTCTGTTGTGGTCCCAGATCATTACTTTTTTATCTTTATATCCGTTCTTCCAAAGCGTTGGACCGAGATTCTTTTTCAGGAACTCTCCTTCTTCTTCAGCAGTATAAATACATGATTCCCAGCTTTGGGTAGCCATGGGTTCGTTCTGAACGGTTAATCCCCAGATATTAATCCCTCTCTTTTCATATTCTTTGATGAATTTGATATAATAATCTGCCCAGGTCTGGTAATACTGATTTTCCAATCTTCCGCCTTTATACAAGCTTTTATTTGATTTCATCCATGCTGGCGGGCTCCATGGAGAGAAATAAAAGGTAAAATTATTCCCAATGGCTTTCTGAGCTTCTTTAATCATCGGGATTTTATACTTTTCATCATGAGCTACATTAAAAGTCTTTAACGAAGTATCATTATCCTCTAC
Source organism: Chryseobacterium sp. KLBC 52 (assembly GCF_003347605.1). Classification (GTDB taxonomy): domain Bacteria; phylum Bacteroidota; class Bacteroidia; order Flavobacteriales; family Weeksellaceae; genus Chryseobacterium. The sequence goes on from NZ_QDFZ01000017.1 coordinate 88,740, forward strand.
ATAGGTATAAGAATCACTGGAAAAGTCACAGGAATTCATATTGGTACGAACAACGGTGTATCCCAATCCGTTTTTTCCGAAATAAGCATCCAGAATTTCTTTCTGCTTATTCTTTGGCATTTTATAAAAAGTCTCTGCTGAGGCATCTGTAATCGCCCCGCCAATTCCTATCAGTTTCTGATATTTAAAATGGGGAGCTACAAAAATACAGGCATCCGTTTCTTTAGGCTGTCCGAACTGTTCAAATGTAACTGCTCCTTTATCCACCATCTTCTCATTTGCTTTTGAGTTGGTAAGGACCACTTTAGCTGTTTTTCCTGCATTTTTTTTCCAATAATTCTGAGCATTGATATTGATGGCAATGCCTACTACAAAACAACTTACAATTAGTTTTCTCATGATTTTTTTTCTGTTTCCGGACCCATTCGGTCCTCATTTTCATTATTTATTTTGATAAACTCTTACGTAATCTATATAATACTTCTGTGGAAAAACCTCATCATCAATGCCTTCTTTTCCACCCCAAAATCCTCCTACAGCAAGATTTAAAATGATAAAGTAAGGTCTGTCGAAAGGCCATGCTTCATTCTTTTTCTCTTTATTTTCGTAGGTGAAAAATTTCTTATCATCTATATAAACATCTATTTTTTCCGGTGTCCAGTCTGCTTTATAGACATGGAACTTTTCGCTTGCATCCTTCACAAACAAGGTATCTGTTTTCTGTGTTCCCTGAATATGATTGTATTTTTTGGTATGAACGGATGCATGAATATAGCCTTGGTGATAGCCGACATGTTCCATGATATCCAGTTCACCATCATCCGGCCATTTCTTCATATTTTCACTCATCATCCAGATAGCAGGCCAGGTTCCACGGCCTTTAGGAAGTTTTGCCCTGACTTCTACTGTACCATATTGAAAAGCAAATTTTCCTTTGGTTAAAAGTCTTGCAGAGGTATACTTATTGTTTTCCCAATTTTCTTTTTTAGCTTCAATAATGAGATTTCCCTTTTCCATTCTGGCGTTCTCAAGTCTGTTTTTTGTATAAAACTGAGCTTCTTCATTTCCAAAACCGCTTCCTCCGGTATCATAATTCCATTTTAATGAATCCGGAAGTCCTTTGCCATTAAATTCATCATTCCAGATCAGTGTTCTACGGGAATCTGGCTTGTTTGAAGCACAGTTGAAAGCAGAAAGAAAGAATATTCCTATTACACAGGTACTTATTGTATTTCTGAATTTGATTTTCATGTGTATTAAGTTTTGGCTAAAGCCGTTCTTTTTATATTTTCGTAAGTGGGCTTCCTTCGTCCATGCTCAGGATTATAACCCACTCCTATTGAATTCAATTTATTTCGTCCAGGTAATTCTTTTGGTCTGAACATGTTGAGAATCCGTACCGACCATAATATCAAATTCCCCGCCTTCCCAGTCAAAATTCAAGTTATCATCGAAGAATTTCAAATCTTCCGGTGTTAATTTAAAATCGATCTTCTTACTTTCTCGTTTTTTGATGAATATTTTCTGGAAGCCTTTCAGTTCTTTTACGGGTCTTACTACTTTTCCAAACAAATCTCTGATATACAGCTGTACCACTTCTTCCCCGTCATATTTTCCTGCATTGGAAACAGTAACACTGATGTTCAGCGTCTGATTTCCTGTAAGGTTTGTGGAACTTAGAACCATATCAGAATATTTGAAATCAGTATAGCTTAAGCCATATCCAAACGGATATTTCGGATCATTATCAAGATCTATATAGGCTGAAACATAGTTTCTGTCTGTATTATTTTTTGCCGGTCTTCCTGTATTATAATGATTGTAATAGACAGGAATCTGACCTTCAGTTCTCGGAAACGTCATTGGAAGTTTCCCTCCTGGATTCACCGTGCCGAACATAATATCTGCAATAGAGTTCCCCGCTTCTGTTCCCAGCCACCATGTATACATAATGGCAGGAATATTATCTGATGCCCAGTTGAAAATTAAAGGTCTTCCTGCATTGATCATAAGAATGATAGGTTTACCTGTTTTGGCAATTTCTTTTAACAAATCTTCCTGAACACCTGTAAATCCGATATTACTTCTGCTTTTTGCTTCTCCGCTCATCGCATGGCCTTCTCCCAGCGTCATGATGACAACATCTGCTTTTTTTGCCGTTTCTATGGCTTCAGCAAACTGGCCTTTATCCTGATCATCCACATTGCAGCCTTTTGCATATAATAAGGTAGAATTTTTATCCAGCTGGTTTTTAATTCCGTCAAATTGCGAAACAATTCTTTGATTATCATCTTTGAAAGCAACAGACCAGAAACCGTGATTAGCTACTGTTTCTTTACCAAAAGGGCCAATCAGAGCCACTGTTTTTGTCGTTTTTGAAAGCGGGAGAATATTTCCCTGGTTTTTAAGAAGAACGATACTTTTTGATCCGAATTCTCTCCCAAATTTTCTGTTTTCCTGATTATCGGTCTGTTCTTTCTGTCTTTTCTCATTACTGAACCTGTAAGGATCATCGAAAAGACCCATTTCGAATTTCTTGGTTAAAATTCTTCCCGTTGCGTCATCTACGAGTTTAGGATCTACTTTTCCTTCTTTAACCAATTTGGGAAGTTCTGCCATATAAACACGGCTTTCCATATCCATATCGCTTCCGCCCTGTATTGCTCTTTCAGCAGCCTCAGCACCATCTTTAGCATAACCATGAGGAACCATTTCTCCGATGCTTCCCCAATCTGACACGACAAAACCTTTATAATTCCATTTTCCTTTTAAAAGGTTTCTCTGAATATATTGATTGGCTGTCGCAGGAATTCCGTTAATATCATTGAAAGAATTCATGAAAGTGGCCACTCCTGCTTCTGCTGCCGCTTTGAATGGTGGAAGATACGTTTCATTCAATTGTCGGAGACTCATATCTACAGAATTGTAATCTCTTCCGCCTACAGCGGCTCCGTAGGCAGCAAAGTGTTTTGCACAGGCCATTACCGCATCAAGACTTCCCAAGCCTCGGCCCTGAAATCCTTTAATTCTGGCTAAACCTATTTTTGTTCCAAGATAAGTGTCTTCTCCTGAACCTTCCATTACTCTTCCCCATCTTGGATCTCTGGCAATGTCTACCATCGGAGCAAACGTCCAGTGAATACCGTAAGCGGCAGCTTCTGTTGCGGCAATTCTTTCTGATTTTTCAATCATGGCCAGATCCCAACTTGCCGCCTGTCCAAGATTGACAGGGAATGTGGTACGATAGCCATGGATAACATCCTGCCCGAACAATAAAGGAATTTTCAGTCTGGACTGCATCGCCAGCTTCTGAAAAGCTCTGGTTTCTTCAGAACCTGCTACATTCAGCATGGAACCTACTTTTCCTTTTTTAATTTCTTCTAAAACAGCAGCTGAATTGGAGTGCTGTGGTCCTGTGGCATATTCAAAGCCGCTATATTGTACCATCTGTCCGACCTTTTCTTCCAAAGTCATTTTAGACAATAGCTCTGCTACTTTCTGATCAATGGTCTTTTGTCCGTAAGCATTCAATCCCAATGCAGAAAATGCCAGTAAGAAATAAACTCTTTTCATAGTATCCAATTAAAAAATATAGGTTGCTGTAGAACGTCCTGAAATTGTTACTGCAGCGGATTTGCCGGCAAATTTAATATTAAAATTCTCATCTGCCTGATTATCGTTCTGTACAATTAAAACTATTTTCCCAAATTGAGTCTTAAAAGCAGCCGTTGAAAGTTTATCCGTCTGCGTGGAAGCGATGCGCTGAGAACCTGCAGGAATAAATTTTGAAGCGTGTGCAATAATATAGTAGGACACATTTCTGGTGAAATTCTCACTGTCGGAAACCGTTATGGCTCCTTTACATTCTGTACATCCGCCATCTGTATGAGGGGCAAATTTCGGATCGTTGGCAAGATTCCATTCCAAAGCTGTTTTACTCCAGTTTCTCATAGAACCAATAATTACATTTTTTGTATGCCAGTTCAGATCTTCGGTAAAAGTTCCTTTTGAACCTGTCCACTGCTCGGTAAAATATAAGTTTTTATCAGGGAAAGCATCATGTACTGTACTTAAAGCAGAAATATCTCCTTCGTACAGATGAAAAGCAGATCCATCTATATATTGATTGGCTTCAGAATCTTTTAAAATATCAATCGCATATTCAGGTTTGTTGCAATTGTGATCATACACCACAATTTTAGTAGTGATTCCGTTGGCTTTAAAAACCGGACCAAGATGGTTCTTAATAAAATCTCCCTGCTGCTCAGACGGCATATACAAACTTGGATTATTTCCAGGATGTAAAGGTTCATTCTGAGGAGTTACAGCATCAATGGTGATCCCGTTTTTTTTCATTCCCTGGATGTATTTTACAAAATATTGAGCATACGTCCCATAGAATTCAGGTTTTAAACTTCCTCCTTTTGACTTTCCATTATCCTTCATCCAAACCGGAGCAGACCATGGGGCAGCAATGATTTTAACAGAAGGATTGATTGCCAGAATCTCTTTCAACATTCCAATCAAAGCTTTGTCTTTTGAAAGACTGAATTTTGAAAGCGAAGGATCAATCTGCCCTTCAGGAAGATCATCATATGAAAACACTTCACCATCAAGATCAGATGCGCCTATGCTTACTCTTAAATAACTGATGGATATTGAATTTTTATCATTTCCAAAAAGTTCGTGAAGCAGCGCTTTTCTTTTGAAAGGTGACAACCGGTTGATTACCTCAACGCTTCCTCCTGTTAATGTATAGCCAAAGCCGTCAACATATTGAAACTTTTGAGTATCGTCAATTTCAATATTCTGAAAGCTGTTGGCATTGTTTACAAATTTAACGGAAGTCTGCTGTTGTAATTTTACACTTTCATCCCCTTTGGTAAGCCAGTACTGCACTTCGTTTCCTTTATTGGATGTCACTGACGTACATGATAAAGGAAAAAGGGCCACACCACTAAGTAGTGCGGCACCTCTAAAGAAACTATATAAGTTGTGAAACTTCATATTTTAGTAACCAGGATTTTGTTTTAAAACTGTATTCGGCAATTCATTGAACGGAATGGGAAGAATTTCATTTTTATTAGCCTTAAATCCTTTAAATGCAAGTACTGATGGGGCATCTCCCCATCTGACAAGGTCAAACCATCTGTGCCCTTCTCCTGCAAGCTCTCTTCTTCTTTCATCTTTAATAGCCTGTAAAGAAACAGGAACTGATGATAGGCCAACTCTTGCTCTTACTGCATCTAATAAAGCCTGGGCTCTTGCTCCTGAAGCTCCTAAAGCTTCAGCTTCCATCAGATAAGTATCCGCCAATCTGATGGCGATATAATTTTGTCTGAAATTCAGTTCAGGAGGCCCCGGAAGCGATGTTTTTAAAGCGTTTGTAGGTAAATACTTGTTAAGGAAATATCCGGTATCTGCAAAAGCAGGAGCATAAGTAACCTTACCTTCTGTCACCAATTTTTTTGCATTGAAAACGGTAACGTCCAGTCTTGGATCTCCCTGCATAAAAGTGACAAAGTTCTCTGTTACGGTATTAAATGCCCAGCCTGAATAGATATCCGGAGCATTATTATTTGGAATATTTTTTAATGAATAAGAACGAGGTCCTACCATCACATTGATAGAGTTTCCTTCGTCTTTTCCCTGCCCCCAGAATCCCCAGTCAGAACTTCCTTTATTGGTATGCATTACTTCAAGGATAGATTCTGATAAGAATTTGTATTTATTTGGATCCTGATCAGTTTCCAAGGCAACTTTAAATAAATCTGCATAATTTGCCACAAGTTTGTAGCCATACTGACTGGTTCCTCCTGGTATACCATTTACTTCAGCAAATTGAGCGGCGGCCTGAGGCATTTTTTTATCATAAAGATAAATTTTACCTAAAATAGCTCTGGCCGTTCCCTGCGTGATTCTCCCCTTATCACTGATACTCGGCGTCATCATAAGGTCTGGAATAGCAGCAACAATATCGCTTTCTATCTGTGCATAAACATCACTTGGCTTGGCCTGTGGAACGTTCCAATAATTATCATCAAACTTTATGGTATTAAGAATCAAAGGAATATTTCCAAACATTCTTAGTAATTCAAAATAATATAAAGAACGAAGAACTTTAGCTTCTGCGATATATCTTTTTTTAAGATCCTCATTCATATTTGCCCCCGGAACTCTTTCTATTAAAAGATTAGCACGTGCGACTCCCTGATAGTAATCCCTCCAGTAGCTGGCTGGCATTGTATTGGGATTGATCATATAGTTATTCATTCCCTGGATACCCGCTCCGTCATTGGAATTTCCCCCACCGGAATAAAAATCATCAGACCCCGCATTAAAGAAAGTAACGGTATTTTCAAATCCAGCCGAATACTTTCTTAAAGGATCATATACGGAAATCAATGCACTGAAAGACTGCTGCTCATTCTGAAAATACAAATCTGTATTAAAAGATCCTGAATTCTTTACATCATCCAGATAGGAATCACTACAACCGATATTGGTAAAACTCAGACCTGTCAGCAACGCTACGGCAAGTCCTTTATATATTAATTTTTTATTTTTCATTTTGTTGGTCATTAAAATTGAATATTAGCTCCTATAAGGAATGTTCTGGCTTGTGGATAATATGCTCTGTCTACACCGATAATATCCTGCTCAGAATTATTTCTTCCCGCAATTTCAGGGTCATATCCTGTATATTTTGTAAAAGTAACCAGGTTCTCTCCTGTGATGTACAGTCTTACCTTGCTCATTCCAAAACGTTTTGTAACATCCTGAGGAATAGTATATCCTAGCTGAACAATTTTCAGACGCACATAATCTCCTTTCTGAAGGTAATAATTTGACATCCATGAATAGTTGTGGTTAGAATCATTGCGGGTAAGTCTTGGATTATCATTGGTAGATCCTTCACCTGTCCATCTGTCCAGGATTCTTGTCTGGTAATTCGCATCAGGAATATCCAGTCTTCTTAACCCCTGGAAAATCTTGTTACCAGCCTGCCCTTGTGCAAACATCATCAGGTCAAAATTCTTATAGCTCATATTCACGGTAAGTCCAAAAGTATATTTTGGGATAGAGCTTCCTAGGTTTACTTTATCATTGTCATCAATTTTACCATCTCCATTATTATCCTGCCAGATAAAGTCCCCAGGTTTTGCATCGGGTAATAATTTTACACCATTGGCATTTACATAATTGTCAATTTGTGCCTGATTCTGGAAAACCCCACTATATGTTTGCCCGTAAAATGATCCGTAGGGCTGCCCTACTGCTACTCTGGATACCGCTCCCATGGTTTGGAAAGAAGCCAGGTTGAAGTATTCAATATCATCCTCTAGTCTAAGAACTTTATTTTTTATAGTTGCGAAGTTACCATTAACCGAAATGCTGAAATCCTCCCAATTTTTCTTGTAGCCAAGTTCAAGTTCAACCCCTGAGTTTTCCATATCTCCTACATTTGCCCAAGGTGAAACAGGAACTCCTACATAACCAGGGATATTGATTTGTCTAAGAATATCTGTTGTTTTCTTTTTGTACCAGTCTGCGGTAAGAGTAAAATTGGTGAATAATTTCAAATCTGCAGCAATATTCAGCTGGCTGGTCTGCTCCCACTTCAAATTAGGATTTTCCAGAGTACTTTTCGCATACCCAATGATAATATTATTACTGGAGTTGGTATAATTACTACCGGAAACCATGAAACTTGCAAATCTGAAGTTATCCATTTCGTCATTCCCTAACACTCCGTAACCTCCTCTTAATTTTAAGTTATTTACCACTTTATTCTCCGGCCAGAAGTTTTCTTTATGAACATTCCACCCTAATGACATAGATGGGAAAGTTCCCCAGTGTTGATTGGTAGCAAATTTTGAAGAACCATCTCTACGGATCGTTCCTGTAAATAAGTATTTATCTGCGTAATCATAAATGATTCTACCAAAATAAGATGCTTTACGGGTCTCGATTCCGTCCCATCCTTTTGCTGTGATATTTTCTCTGGGAATATCAAAGTTGAAGGAAGCATCCTGCCAGTTATCAATAGGAAGGTTACTGTAAGTCAAACTGGCACCGCCCGCAATGTTGTATCGGTAAACACCCTGCCCAACCATAATATTGATGTTGTGATCACCAAACTTATTCTGATAGGTCAATGTATTTTCCATGCTCCATTCGAACTTATTTTCGTCCACCTTATTCAAACTGTTAAAACCAGTATTATTAAAATTTGGACTTAAATAATATTTCGGTGTAAAAGAGCGGCTTCCCCAATAGGATTTCTTACCATTTAAACTTGTTTTGAAGGTGAAGTGATCAAGAAACTTAAGCTCTGCAAAAACATTCCCCACAAAATCATCAGACCAGTTATAATTGCCTTGTTGTATGTGACGGAAAGCCTGCGGATTGGTCATCTCGTTATTTACATATGGGGAAATTCCGTAAGGACGTCCCTCAGAATCACGGATGATATAAGGATTACTATAACCATTCGAATCTACCATTGACCAATCTGTCACGACAACCGGGGTGATAGGGTCCAGGTTAACGGCTGAAGCCAAAGGTCCTCCGAATTCTTCGTTTGCACTTATTCCCTGAGATTTCACATGGGTATAGGCAAAGGTTTGCCCTATGGTCAGGTAATCCGTAACTTTATGGGTTGAGTTGAATCTTGCGTTGATTCTTTTGTAGTAAGAAATATCACTCAATACAATACCAGACTGATCAAAATATCCGAATGATGTATAGTAGGTTGATTTTTCATTACCACCCGTAATGCTTACTTCGTGAGACGATTTTTCACCTGTTCCGAAAATAGCATCCTGCCAGTTGGTTCCTTTTCCAAATGATTCAGGATTAGTAAATCTGAGTGCTTGTCCATCATTAACAAAGCCTTCATTAATAATTTTAGCATATTGTGTAGCATCCAGAAGATCCAGCTTTTTTGAGGCATTTGAAAAACCGTAAAAACCATTATAAGACAAAGTCAGTTTTCCTTTTTTCCCTTTTTTGGTTGTTACCAGTATTACCCCTTTTGCAGCAGAGACCCCGTAGATCGCAGAGGAAGCACCATCTTTTAGCACTTCAATACTTTCAATATCCGACTGGTTAAGCCATCCGATATTGTCTACTACAATACCGTCTACTACCCATAACGGACTGTTACTTCCCGCTCCAAAACTGGTAATTCCTCTTACACGTACAGTAGCAGCAGCACCGGGCTGTCCTGAATTGGTAACAACAGAAACACCAGCTGCCCTGCCTTGTAAAACCTGTTCCGGCTTACCAGACGGAATATTTTCTATATCGCTGGCTTTAATACTCGCGATAGCTCCCGTTACGTTACTCTTTTTCTGAGTACCATAACCGATAACTACCACTTCGTCTATTTTGTTTTCTTTCGCAAGTGTGTCCTTCGCCTTGGTGGTCTGGGCACTGAAGTTGGCCGTAAAATAGAGGACGGCAACCACTCCTACGCTTCTTGATATTCTTACATTCATATACAGTTATTGTTTAATTCTCAAATTGAGACAATAAAAATATATTTTTTTTTAATTAATTAACATTCTATTCATAAATATTTTAATTTTTCTTTTATTTTTCAGGGTTAGAAGCCCTATCTTCGCATCAATATTTCATAAAATATCATAAAAAATTAATAAAGTTATCTCCCAAAATGATCGTCAAGTCCTCCAAAATTTCTCTCCCGTTAAAACTTACCTTTCTCATTTTTTCAATGGTTTTAAACTGCATGGGCCTTGTGATTCTGCAGTTGTCAGAAGAGAAAATCACCTATGGAGAACTGGGGCTTTTAGAATCTTTTAAAGATCTGCCCATTGCTTTTATTTCACTTTTTGCCGTGAGCTTTATCAACAAAACCGGTCCTAAAAAAGCATTGATTCTGGCCCTGGCTATTGTCGGATTCTGTTCCTGTCTTCTTCCTTTTGTAAAGGTCTTCTGGTTTTATAAACTGTGGTTTGCTATTATAGGAGCCTGTTTCGCTATTGGTAAAATCTGTGTTTTTGGGATTATAAGGAATAATATTTCAGATGAAAAATCCCTCGCAAAGACGATGAATAATGTAGAGGCCTCTTTTATGATCGGAATTTTCGTAGTGAATACAGGTTTTGGATGGGTGATTTCCAGTCAGTATTCAGAATTCTGGAAGTTTGGTTTCTTGCTGATTGCTTTATTATCAGTATTTACCATTTTTCTGCTTTCAAAGATAGAAATAGTAGAGTCAAAGCCTATGGAAAGCAAAAGTATTCTCTCAGAACTATCAGGATTTACCTCACCTGCAGTAGCTTTGTTTTTAGGAGTGGTCTTTTTTATCGTCTTTGTAGAACAAGGATTCAATTCATGGCTTCCTTCTTTTTATAAAAACCACCTGAAAGTCAATTCTTTTTTTGCGCTTCAGGCTACCTCTTTTCTATCCATTTTTTCTTATGCCGGACGAACGGTTACTGCCAATATTATCAAAAGGTTTTCATTACCCAGGTATTATATTACTTGTATGGCATTTATTATTACTTTACTGATCATTATACTGGGGATACAGTATTTTGATTCCGAAGATTCGAGATTCTTACTTTTTTTATTTCCGGTTATTGGCTTGTTCCTTTCGCCCCTCTACCCAGTGATCAACTCAAGAATGATTGCGCAGGTAGATAAAGATAAGATCAATCTTTTCACCTCTCTTATTGTTATTTTTTCTTCTCTGGGCAGCTCTGTAAGCTCTATTATTATGGCTGTTCTGTTTGAAAAGCAATTGTTGAATTATTATCCATTATACATCTTATCTTCTGTAATTCTGCTTTTTGTGATTAGTTTTATATATTTTACTGTCACAAATAGAAAATAGTTTTATTTTTACTCCCATGAAAATTAAAGACACAAAAAGTAAAGAAACGCTACAGGAACTCATTGACACGAAAGATTTCGTAGCGCATATTTCCGTTGACTGCACCATATTCGGCTTTCATAATAACATTCTGAAAGTTTTGCTTTTAAAATATCATGACCTGGATCTGTGGTCACTTCCTGGTGGTTTTGTTTTCAATGACGAAGACCTTCGGGAAGCTGCTGAAAGGGTTTTGTTTGAAAGGACCCATCTTAAAGGATTATTTTTGAAACAGTTTCACACTTTTGGAAGAATAGACCGTACAGAAAACAATGTACATCAGATTCTCCTTAAAAATAAAGGAATAACCGTTCCTGAAGATCACTGGATTTTCCAGCGGTTCGTTACAGTAGGATACTGCAGCCTTATCGATTTTTCACTGACTGACACTTTTCCTGACGCTTTTAATGAAAGCTGTGAATGGTTTGAGGTCAACAATCTGCCTAAAATGGCATTCGACCATGACAGAATTATAGAGACAGGCCTTGAATACCTGAGAATGAATATCAATACAGAGGTTGCAGCCAGTAACCTGCTTCCGGAAAAATTTACCATGAAAGATCTTCAGGCTCTTTATGAAACTATTTTAGGACAGAAATTCAGAAGAAATAATTTTCAGCGAAAGATTTTAAGTTTAAATATTCTGGACAGAATGGAAAAACTATATGACGGCTCGGCCAATAAAGCCCCTTATCTGTATAAATTTAAAACTAAAGTTCATAATTCTACCAATCAGTATCCTATCTCTAATGATGAGGAGTCATAAAAATATAAATTTAACTAAAATCATAAACAAAGTAGCAGTAGCCCTCTGAAAATCAATAGCAAAACAAGTTTTTAAAAAAATTTTCAAGACATCACGAAAAATGTTACTTTTAACCAAATCAAAAAATCATGTCATATTATCCTCTTACAAGCATCCCTGATTATTATGGAATTGATGCTTTACTTACTGAAGAACATAAACTCATCCGCCAATCTGTAAGAGACTGGGTGGAAAGTTTTGTAATGCCGCAGATAGATCAGGCCGCTCAAAATCATACAGATATTCCTAATCTTATGAGAGAATTGGGGAAAATCGGAGCGTTAGGACCTTATATCCCGGTTGAGTATGGCGGTTCAGGATTAGACCAGATTTCTTATGGTCTGATTATGCAGGAGTTGGAAAGAGGAGATTCTGCAGTACGTTCTGCAGCTTCGGTACAAAGTTCATTGGTGATGTTCCCTATCAACGAATTCGGTTCTGAGGAGCAAAAAAAGAAATATCTTCCGAAACTTGCTGCCGGAGAAATGATCGGATCTTTTGGATTGACTGAACCTAATCATGGTTCCGATCCGGGTTCTATGGAAACTTATTTTAAAGATATGGGAGATCATTATCTTTTAAATGGGGCTAAAATGTGGATCACCAACTCTCCTTTATGCGACATCGCTGTAGTGTGGGCAAAAAATGAGGAAGGAAAAGTACAGGGATTAATCGTTGAAAGAGGAATGGAGGGTTTCACCACTCCTGAAACTCACAATAAATGGAGTTTGAGAGCTTCCAAAACCGGAGAACTTGTATTTAATGATGTAAAAGTTCCGAAAGAAAACCTTCTTCCCGGAGTAACAGGATTAAAAGGACCTTTATCTTGTCTGAACTCTGCTAGATATGGAATTTCATGGGGAGTCATTGGTGCTGCTATTGACTGTTACTGTACTGCTGTTCAGTATTCTAAAGAAAGAAAACAGTTTGGAAAACCAATTGGTTCTTACCAGCTTCAACAGAAAAAACTGGCTGAATTCCTGACAGAGATTACAAAAGCTCAGTTATTATGTCTTCAGCTAGGAAATCTTAAAAATGCCCACAAGGCAACGCCTGCTCAGATCTCTATGGCTAAACGTAATAACGTACATATGGCCATTGAAATCGCCAGAGAATCCAGACAGATCCTTGGAGGTATGGGAATCATGGGTGAATTCCCAATGATGAGACACGCTGCAAATCTTGAGTCTGTAATTACTTATGAAGGAACGCATGATGTTCACTTGCTAATCACCGGATTGGATATTACGGGAATCAACGCTTTCTAAAAAAGATAAAAATATAAATAGAGAGTCTGGCCAATGGTCAGACTCTTTTATTTTACTCACTTTGCAGAGAATTTATATTCAATGAATAATTATTGATATCATAAAGTTTTTGTGATTTTATTAAAATTATTACTTTAATACCACATAAAAACAAACAATATGAGAAAAATTACAACTTTTTTATTAACTCTTACCGCTTCACTTTACTTTGCACAGCAGGCTGGTGATGTTGTAAGTGCCGAACAGAAACTGGATTTAACTCCTCAGGGAGTCATTAATTTTATCGCCGGTAATCTGGGTGATCAGAATACTCCGGAATTTGCCAACTACTTGAACAGCTTCAATCTTGGGCTGAAAGGTTACAAAATCACTTATTACACCAAAAATGAAAACAATGTCCTTGTAAAAGCTACAGGACTATTGATGTACCCTAACGTACCCTTCAAACTCTCAACAGTAGTATCCGATCACGGAACAACAGACAGCAGGCATAATGTTCCTTCTAATTTCAAAGGAGCTTTAACCGCTGGATTTGTTGTTGAGCTTTCCTATGTACTCAACGGATATATTTTGATGGCACCCGATTACGTTGGGATGGGAACTGGGGACGGAACTCACCCTTATGTAGATTACGCCACAGAAGCAGGTGCCACCATAGATTTTATAACCGCCGCGAATAAAGTATTGGCACAGCTGAATATTAAACGTTATGACGAATATTTCTTAGCCGGATATTCTCAGGGCGCTCATGCTGCGATGTCTACCTTAAAAAGATTAAGCATTTCAAATCCCAATAATATAAAATTTAAATATGCCTACATGGGTGACGGGCCGTATGATTTCTCAGGAGTAACTTTAAATAAAGGAGTTCTGGAAAAAGATATCTACCCTTTCACCTCATTCCTGGCCAATGTCCTTCATACCTGCAACAATACGGGATATAAAACCTATAATAATGACATCTCAGAAGTTATTTCTGCAGAATATCTCGATAAATACAACTATCATGTCGTTCAGGATAACGGCGGACTTTTGTGGGGCCCTGTTATATGGAGAAAGCTGTTTACCACCAACTTCGTCAATGATGTCACCAACAATCCAAACAATAAGCTCAGGCTGTGTATGAAACCTAAGGATGTCTATGACTGGTATAATAAAACACCTATGACATTAGGCCATTCAACCATAGATTTAGCGATCCCGCCTGAAAATACTTCTAAAACCATTGATGTTCAGCGTGGCTATTATCCATGGTGGGATCTGAATAAGTATAAGCTGGATTCTTTTTATTGGGGACCACTGGGCCATGTGGGAGGAATTCTTCCCTTTACATTAGCTTCCAATGCTAAATTCAATACGCTGCGAAGCGGTGGGCTTCTAAATGAATGGGCTATTGCAGGATCAATTTTCGGTAAACAATCAGCTGAGAAAATATCTGAAAAATCTTCCCTTCTTTCTTCACAGATCAAACCGGATTTAGGCAACATGCAACTTGTTGAAATTACAGATTTCAATAAAGAAAAAGCCCAGAGCAGAACGGCCGGTAACCAAAATTTATCAACTTTAAAAGACGGAGTTTATTTATTGAAAGTATCAGAAAACAATGAAAATAAAATCATTCCATACATCAAAAGCACACCTCAGGAAGTTACCGAAAACGAAATTGTACAATCTGTGACTGCATCGGTTTTGCAATTAAAAATAGATCAGGAAGAACTTACTGCAGTGAATATTTTTGATGAAAACAAAACCCTGATCAGAAGTATTTCCCAAAAACAATATCGTGAAACCGGAGGAATCAATGTTCAGGAGCTGGAAAACAAAAACTATACGTTTGAAGTGGTTACTCCTTACTACAATCTTCAGTTCAGTAAAGCGGTGGGTGGAACAATATCATCAGAAAACAGTACTGATATCTATGTTCAAAGACAGCAAATTGTAGCTAAATCCGGCAATGAAATTAAAAGCATTAGTATTTACAGCATTTCCGGTGCTCTGATTGTTCAGCAGGAAGTAAACAAACCAGTATTTGAATCCAGAAACCTGGAATCGGGAATATATCTGGTGCAGATAACTCTTTCTAATGGAAAAACTATTAATAAGAAAGTAAAACTATAAATCAATCACTCCTCTATATCTTTATTTCAAGTTAATTTTTGGCACTTCAGCAATGAAGTGCTTTTTTATGGATGAATAACTCCACTAAAAATAATTGGAGATAAATTTCATCTAAAAACATTTAAAATTACGTAATCCATTATTGTTTATCAGTTTACAGCATCCATTTTAAATTTTCATCAAAAATTATATCAAAATAACATAAATGATTCTTGTCATTTATTTTGAATTATTCTAAATAAAATTAGTAAACTTACATTGAGGACGCTACTTTTGCCGAAAGAATAATGCCAGATGGTACATCATGACTCCCGCTTTCCTTTGAGGCTTCGATTTTTCAGTTTTCTTATTTTTATCATTACGATGACAGCCGTAAAGGCACAAAACTTCCAATTCACCATCACTTTTGAAATAAAGAGTCTTGATTCAAACTTAATCAATGGCTCTGAAATCAGGATCTACAATGAAGAAAATTCCTATTCAGTTTCTACGAATGAAAAAGGAATAGCAGTAATTCCATTGATTCCCGGAAAATATAAAACAGAAGTCTGGAAAAATGAAATCCTTGAATATTCCGGTAAAATATCTATATCGAAGACAGAAACATTTATTTTACCCATTCAGGAGAAACTCAACACGATCGAAGAAGTGGTGATTACCGCCAAAGAAGGAAAAGGCCTTACCTCTTCCTCCATTATTAATCAGCGGGCTATGCAGCATTTGCAGCCGTCAAGTTTTTCCGATCTTCTGGAACTTCTCCCAGGGGGAAGATCCAATGATCCGGTTCTTAATCAGGCCAACAAAATCAGTCTCCGTGAAACCGGAAGGCCTGGTACTGATTACAATACTTCTTCCATGGGAACTACCTTTCTGGTGGATGGTGCTCCTTTAAATTCTACTGCTAATCTTCAGTATTCCTATGATTTTTTAGACAAAACCAATAACGGACTGAAGCGAAGGCTTACTGTAAACAGTGGTGTTGATATGCGAACCATTTCTACAGATCAGATTGAAAGTGTGGAAGTGCTCCGTGGAATTCCTTCCGTAGTCTATGGAAATCTGACTTCAGGAATTGTAAAAATCACCAACAAATCCGGATATACAAGATGGAAAGCAAGATTCAAAGCAGATGGTTACAGCAAACTCTTTGCAGTGAGCAAAGGTTTTGAAAATAAAGAAAAAGATCTGAAAATCAATACAGGACTGGATTATCTGAATGCAAAGACCGATCCAAGAGACCGATTGGAAAGCTATAAAAGAATCACCGCCCATCTTGGTATCATTAAAGAAAAAAAATATGATCATGGAACGGCAAAATGGCAAAGCAATCTCAGCTACACAGGCTCATTGGACGGTTCAAAATCTGATCCGGATATCGATTTGTCCGAACTCAATTCTTATGAAGTGAATAACCATTTCCTAAGCCTTTCCAATATATTCAATTATACTAAAAATGAACCGTCATTCTACCGCTCCACTGAAATTCAGGCAACGATTAACCAAAGATTTGACAAAATAAAACAAACCAAGTTTATCCAGCTTGAAAATGCAACGGCCTTTCCCCTATCCACAACTGTAGGAGAATATGATGGTTACTATCCTGAACCACGCTACATTTCAAATTATACAGTAGACGGAAAACCTCTTGATCTGTTTGTTAAAATGATTAATAATTTTCAGCTTAATTCCCAATCGATGACGCATGAGTTCAATGCAGGATTCGATTGGCAAATGAGCAAAAACTGGGGGAAAGGACAATTATTTGATATCTACAGACCTATTGATCCTAAAGCTACCTTCAGACCGCGTGCGTATCGTGATATTACTGCTTACATGACTTCTGCATTGTTTCTGGAGTCTATCAACTCATTGAATGCGGGTAAACACAAGCTTACACTTGCCCTAGGATTAAGAGGAAACACCATGATGAATTTACCTTCTTCTTTCAAGATGAACGGAAAGTGGTATGCAGATCCCAGAGCCAATTTTCAATGGGAACTTCCCTCTTTTGAGTTGATGCACAAAAAGACAGCCATAGCTTTAACCTTAGGATATGGTAAGCAAAGTCTGTTTCCCGACCTCAATCTCTTATATCCGGAGCTTATTTATAAAGATATCCAACAGTTAAATTATTTTCACAACAATCCAAACTACAGAAGAATCAATTATAAAACATTGATTTATAATCCGCAAAATCCAAACTTAGAACCGGCTATGAATGAAAAATTTGAAGCAAGAGTAGATTTCAGCCTCGGCGCACATCAGCTGTCTGTGACGGTTTTCAAAGAAAATATGCGTAATGCATTCCGTTCTATGAATGAATATGCTCTGTATCAGTATAAAAAATATGATACTTCAGGGCTGAATCATGATGCCATCACTTCCCCGCCGGACGTGAATACACTTCCCTATCATACAGTGAATGAAAACTTTCTCTATACGACTCAGCGAAATGGCAGCAAAGTAGATAAAGAAGGGATTGAATTTCAATATTCTTCCAACAGAATTCCCGTGATCAACACAAGGTTTACATTAAACGGAGCCTGGTTCCGGACAAAATATGGAAACAGTCTGCCCGTATACAGAGGACGAGATTTACTGATCAACGGAAGACCTTACCCTTATCTTGGATTATATGAAGGGATGGAACCCAATTCGGTGAATGAAGTTTTGAATACCAATCTGATGCTGGATACTTATATTCCCCGTCTGGATCTTGTTTTTTCTTCATCATTCCAGTTTTCCTGGTATTCTACGAGACAAATTCTTCCTATGAGCGGAATTCCAAGTCATTATGTGGATCAGAATGGCACTGTTCTCCCCTATAATCCGGATTCAGTAAAAGGAACTCTTCTGGAAAGCCTGATCATTGCTCAGAATGAGGATGTATACAATGCCACCAGAAGACCTATGGAAATGAATCTCAATCTGAAAGTAACCAAAAGCTTCAGAAATAAATCAGTGATCGTTTCCATGTTTGCCAACCGATTATTCAGTTATTATACGCCTTACAATATCAACGGATTTACCATCAACAGAAAAGGAGCTTATGATTCTTATTTCGGAATGGAAATCAATTTCAACTTATAAACAATTTTAATTCAATAAATTATGTTAAAACATGTATTAAGAACACTGTTCGTATTGTGTGCAGCTTTTGCCATTACAGCCTGTTCTTCAGATTCCAATGAAGCTTCGGAAGCAAAAACCTCATTAAAGCTGGAACTTAAAGTAGTTCCTGACCATATTCAGGTTAAAGAATATAAAAATATTACGATCAGCTTCAAAGAGTTAAACTCCGGATTTACGATTACTCAGGAACTTAAAAATAACAATATTTTGCAGGTTGTTCTTCCTTCTGGAACGTATAACATTACTGCAGAAGGAAGCATTGTATATGGTGACAACTCCGGATCGGTAGAATCTAAAGTTGCCGGTGTACAAAACGGAATCGTTATCAATGGTAATGAAACCAGCAAAACGCTGGATCTCTCTTTGAAATCTGGTAACAGCAGTGATCTAATCTTAGAAGAAGTCTTCTTTACCGGAACAAAAACACCACAGGGAGCCATGTATTTCGGTGATCAGTATTTTAAAATCACCAATAATACAGATAAGACCTTGTACGCAGACGGTATGCTACTAATCCAATCCAGTTTTATGACCAATGAAAAGCAGGATTACAGCCCGAATATCATGGGAACTACTCTATCTGCAGGTGCTATCATCAGAATTCCGGGAGATGGAACCATGTATCCCGTAAAAGCCGGAGAATCTATTATTATTGCAGAAGATGCTATTAATCATAAAGATTTTAATCCTTCTTCTATTAATCTATCCAATGCCAATTTCCAGATTTTCAAGGAAGACTCAGATGATATCGATAATCCTTCTGTTCCGAAAATGGTGAATGTTTTTGATAAAATGGTGATTCATACCCAAGGATATTACGCGTATGCATTGGCACGTATGCCTCAGGGAATGACTAATGAAGCTTTGATTACTCAAAACTCTTATACTTACACATATAACCTTACGATTGGCGGTGATATATATCCTATGGACGGAACCGCTGTTAAAATCCCCAATGAATGGATTACAGATGCCATTAATTTAAGTGTACAGGATTCATTCCAATGGCTGGTAACGTCACCTTCTTTGGATATGGGATGGACTTCCGTGACTACTTTTGACGGAGATAAAAACCGTTTCGGAAAAGCTGTCCGCAGAAAAGTGGCAGGAAAAACAATGGATGGTAAAAATATCCTTAAAGATACCAACAACTCCACTACAGACTTTGAACATGGTGTAAAGCCATCTTTATTCAATTAAAATGAAATATTTTCTTTCCATATCGATCCTGCTCTTCTCCTTTTCAGGGATAAAAATGCATGCCCAGATCAATGACACTATCACAGAGAAAGTACGCGAAGAATACAGCTTTCAAAGGCTTATCAAAAGCAGTCTTACCCTCAATCCAGCCAGTTATGCAGGAGCAAGGAAGCACAGCATCACAACCTTTACTATATTGACAGAAAAAAGCAACACTCCCAATCAGCTGCAGCAAAAAGGAAAAGGAAAAAACTTATGGGGCGCAGAAGTGTACAGCTTACAGAAGCTTGATGATAAAACATCAGTCTGGGGAAATGCTTCTTACACACAAGGGAAAAATAAGCAGGTGATATGGAATGAAAATTCAGATTATGACCTGATCTACCCTTATGTAGCTGCAGACAGCGTGGGTGGTGATATGAAATTTGAAAACTATAGTTTTTCAGGAGGGTATTCTAAAAAAATCAATACCTATACTTTAGGAATTGAAGGAAGTTACCAGGCAACATTGAGTTACAGAGATGCAGATCCGCGACCGAAAAATACTGCCGCTCATTTTTCTCTGGCAATGGGAGCTGATAAGCTTATGTTCCAGAAATTCAGAGTCGGAGCTCATGTACATGCTGAAAAATATACTCAAAAACATTATCTGAGCTTTGTCAGCAATCAGGGATATCCTATGATTTATAATATGAGCGGACTGGGAAATTACAACGAGCTGCTTTCCGGAAAACTTCGTCAGGCCTATTACGAAGGCTGGTCTTACGGAGGAGGTTTACAGATCTTTGAAGCAGACAACAGAAACTGGTATCTGAATATAGGTCTTAAAAAGTTTAATCTTGATAAATTATTGACAGAATACGCGGACCTCAATGCCTCAAAAATTGATGAACAGCAGCTTACCTTTTCAGCCGCAAAATTCTTTGATTCAGGGAAAACAGTCTGGGGAATTTCTGCAGAAGGAAACAGTACGGAAAGAAGAGGAACTGAAAATCTCTTTCTGAACGAGAACTCAAGAAATTATATACAGATTGGAAGTGTGGAAAAATACAACCATAAGATCAATACTATTATTTTCAAAGGACTTATACAGATGGGCAACGAAAAGGCAAAATCGTCTCTGCTTCCCTTCTTTGGATGGATTCAGGAAAAAGAAAAGTACAGTAGCCCACTATCAAGAATAGAATTAAGTAAGCTTATATACGGAGCAGATTATCAATGGCTGAAAACTTTCGAAAATTTACAAACACTGTCTGTTATAGCAGGACTTTCAGCAACCAATGTCTATCAAAAAGATGCGCTTTTCAATAATTCCGGAAAACCGTCCATCAATACGATGCTTCAGGAAAACTATGCCTTCCAGTCTTCGAATTTCTGGCAGGCAAAACTTGATATTCATTTTCATTTTAACTTCCCTGTCGTGAAAAATGCTTTCGTAGGAGGCAAGATGATTTACAGTAATTTTAACAATGGCAGCGATACTTTGTTTGCTATCAGTATAGGAAGTATTTTTTAAACATATGATGATAAAATTTTCAGATATTAAATTAGCCGTTGTTCTTGGAGGAATTTCCTTGTTTTTTATGCAACACACCCTCCAAAAGTACAAGGTAGATTATGGAGAGGCTGTAGAACAATATAAAAAGTCCATAAAATACTGGCCCAAACCTGCAGTAGATGCAGATGTCAACTGGAAAGAATTTGAAGCCATAGAATGGGATTCCAATTATTATGACACACAGGAACTTCCTGAAGTAATGCTTGGGAAAAAACTGTTTTTTGATCCTAAACTGTCACAATCCAGCCAGGTATCCTGCAGCAGCTGTCATAACCCGGAACTGGGTTGGGCAGACGGTCAGGAAGTGGCGCTGGGAACCGATCATTTGCAGGGAAAAAGGAATACACAGTCGCTTTTCAATATTGCAGACCGCCAGTCCTATTTCTGGGACGGAAGAGCCAAAACATTGGAAGAACAGCTTGTAGGACCTATTTCTGCTCATAACGAAATGAATATGAAACCGGAAAAGCTGGCCAGAAAACTTTCAAAATTTAAAGAATATAAAAAGCTTTTCAAAGAAGTCTATCAAACTGATAAGATTACCTTTGATAAAATCGCCAAAGCACTGTCTACTTTTCAAAGGACCATCAGAAGCCAGCCCAGCAAACTGGATAAGTTCATCAAAGGGGATTATAAAGCAATGAGTGATCAAGAAATCTACGGAATGCATCTGTTCCGTACCAAGGCAAGGTGCATGAACTGTCACTACGGAAAAAACCTTACAGACGAATCTTTCCACAACATAGGACTCACCTATTACAAACGGGAATATGAAGATCTTGGCCTCTATCATTTCACTAAGAATTCTGATGATACAGGTAAATTTAAAACTCCTTCCCTGAGAGATCTTGATTACACTGCCCCATGGATGCATAACGGACTGATGGATGATATGCACGGCATTGTCAGTTTATACAACAGCGGCATGCAGATGATTAACCCTACTCCGGAAGAAAAGAAAGCCGATCCTAACTTTCCGGTTACGGATCATCTGATAAAACCTTTACGTCTGAATGAGCAGGAAATAGATGCTATTGTAGCATTTTTAAAAAGCATGTCAGGAAGCTATTACAAAATGCCAAGACCGGAAATCCCAAGAAAACAGATTAAATAATTGATTCTATAAACAGTAAATCCTTTTATCTGAATAGTACTTTAGATAAAAGGATTTTTACTATCTTCTAAATTGATAAAAGTTTTGTTTAAAATTTGAAGCCGATACTGAAATAGATCCTTGAAAAATCAAGTTGGCTGTTTCTGGAAATATTCAGACCAATAGGACCAATGAGAGATTCATAGCCAAGGTTTAAACCGTACCCAAACATATCAAAACTGTCATTAAAAGGAGAAAGCTCTTCACTTACCTTTCCATAACTGAACGAAGGAGTAAGGTATAGTCTTTTCATAATTCTGTACTGAAATGCCACCGAAGCCTTAGCCACCGAAGTCATCGGAAGCTCTTTCTGACGAAGCCCATTGAATTCTGGGCTTAGCAGATCATAATTATATTCGCTTCCTCCCAGATTATATTTTTGATTCAAAAACAGATAGGGAACCTGATCTTCTTTCTTTGATCCAAAGCTTGTCCCCAGAAACACATTAGCTTTTACCGTCAGTCTTCTTGTGATGGGATGGAAAAAGTTCTCATTTAAGGTGAATGAAACAAGGTTTTTAGGTTCGGAATAGTAAGATTCTTTCGGGTTAAGGATCTGATACAGGAGAGGCTGTACAACGTTCAGATCATAAAGTTCATACTGATCTCCATAATAAAATCTTGTACTTACCTGCAGATGATTCCCCCTTGTTGTAAAATATCTTTTATTAAGATTGTTCTGCTCAAACTTAAGGAAAGTATTAAAATTACTATGGTTATACAGCTTTTTACTGTAATTATCTACTTTCGACTGGTCTACTTTATCCAGTAAGCTGTACATTCTTTCCGTACTGAATTCTGTTCCCAATGATATATAAGCGTTGGGGTTGATATTATAATTCAGCGCAATCTTTCCGGTTATATTACGGTACATATGGTTAGGAAAACGATCACCTCCATCTTCATTTACATCATACAACCTGAAGTTCAGGTCATTACTTTTAAGATGAACAATCTTAGCCTCCAGATCCAGCCATAGACGCTCTCCGCTATCCAGGAACTGCTGGTAAGCAAGTTTCGCTTTGAAACGTTCGGAAATATCTACTGTTGCCAGAAATCTTGATCGGTTCAGGAGAATATTTCTGTACGTATAATTGACAATAATTCCTACAGACTGTTCTGTATCATAGTGCAACGCAAGTTTAAATGCCCCTTTTTTCGCTCTTTTCACAAATACATTCATCACAAGACCATCGTTTACATTGGTGTAGGTATAATACACTTTAACGTACTGACGCATTCCAAAAACGCGGTCTATAGCTTCATTAACGGTTTTTGCATCGTAATACTTCCCTTCCGTAAGCCCCATCTGCTTTTTCAATACTTCGATTTCAGCCGCATCAGTAATAGGCGTTCCGTCTTCTTCGTTAAAAGTGAATTTTGTGGTAGGCAGTTTTACCTCTTCAATCATCGTATGCTCATATGTAATTCCGGCTTTTCGCTGCGCTTCTGCAAGAGCTACAAACTCAGGAAGATGTTTTCTCGCTTCAATCTCTCCTATTTTGATAATCTTTCTGTATCTGGCAAAATCCTTCGTGGTAATCTCTCCCAAAGGATCTACAAAGTCTACAAGAATATTGGAGAATTCTTTTTGATGCTTAAAGTCTTCCACGGAACGGATGGCATGAGTCTGATAAATCATCTTCATCGGGTTTTCAATCTCCTTTTTCGTAAAAAGCCTGAATCCGGTATAGCCTCCAATAACAAAATCAGCACCCATCTCACGAACTTCATTAGCTGGATAATTACGGTCCAAACCGCCATCTACCAAAAGCTTTCCATCGATATAAACAGGAGCAAACGCAGCAGGAATGGCCAGTGTAGAACGAATAGCCAACGGTAATGATCCTTCTTTCTGCATTACCAGACCTCCGTTTTCAATATCGGAAGAAGTAAGCTGCACAGGAATTCTCAGTTTGCTGAAATCATTAATATGTTTGGCATTGAAAGTAAGGGTATTAAGAACCTCTCCCATGTACTGACCTTCTATATAAGAACTTGGAAGAGTGGGAAATCCTTTGACAACAGGAAACTCAAGGATATACTTGTCGTATTCGTCTTTTTCACTGATATTGACTTTATTATAAGGAATTTTATTACTTAAAATCCTGTTCCAGTCCATTTTATAGATCGTATGTTTCAACTGGTCAGCATTATAACCCATTGCATATAAGCCTCCCAGAATTCCTCCCATACTGGTTCCAGTGATATAATCTACTTTTATTCCCAATGAATCAATCATTTTCAGAATTCCGATATGGGCAAACCCTTTTGCACCGCCACCACTGAGGGCAAGACCAAATTTAGTATCCTTCGTTACATTCTGAAGGGCCATATTCAGAGAATCATTCTTTTGCTGAGATTTGATAATAAGAGAAAAAGCAATAGCTAAAAATATCAGGATCTTTTTCATTGGTGCTGCTTAATGTATCTGATTTAAACTTTAAAAGTTTTTAATAAGTAATAAAGATACACAAAAAGTTACCTGATTTTAACACTGCATGGTATGAAGTAAACAATTCTAACCCAGCTTATTTATTAAGAATAAACAGAGAGAAAAAATCTACTAAGACTAAAAATTTTTAATATGTTTTTATCGTTTCCACGAAATTGATATCCGGATTCAGGATTTCAAGAATAAGACTTTTAACTGATTTCATCGCATCATCAATATTTCCTTTATCAAACTGTAAGGAAACCATTCCCTTCTTAGCATCTGCAAAGCTCCATATTCCTGTTTCAATCGGGAATCCCCAAAACTCAGGAAGATGCTGAACAACGTAATGATAGATACAAAGCTGAAGTGCCTGTTTTCTGTCGCTGTTATGAAAATATTCATCTACATTATCCTGATCAATCTTTACATTGAGGTTTTTAATTTTCGCTGTTTTGTAATCAATAATTCTTAGAGTACCATTCAGCCTGTCAATCCGGTCAATGAATCCGAAGAAAGAAATTTTATCATTTCCATCAAGAGGAAAATCTATATTTTCGAACCTTCTTTCAATATCAATAATCTCCAGTTTATTGCCCTGCCTTATGAGTTCAAGATCATGATTCAATACATTTTCAATCACCTTTTTAGCAATAGCCTTATGGATATAATTCATCCCTTTTTCATAGAATTCCGGCTGGTGTTTCAGTTTTTCAATAGCAATATTGATATATTCATCTACCGCTTTAACTGAATTCTTTAAATCACTTTCTTTTAAAACCTTACCCTTCAATACCTCATACACTTCTTGAAGTGAATAATGAACCAGATTTCCGTAATTTTTTATCGACAGTTCTTCTTCAATTTCATCCGTTTCCGAAGTGTTTAAAATCTTGGAAAGGTAAAAATCAATCGGATTGTAAAGATAACTCGTCAGGTGGGAAGCAGATACTTTTTCCTTCCATTTTTGAAGACGCTCCTGCACAATTTGTGTCTTGGAAATTTCTATCGGTTTGGTGGCAATAGGCTCTGAAGAATTTTCAATAATGAGATGTTCGATCTCATGAGAACTTTCCATTTCGATCTGGGTAATGAAACGGCTCTTCTCTCCGGTATTGACTCCGGAACTTAAGGCATTGTATAGTAAATGTACATTCTTCGCATCCTGAATCAGTCTGTAAAAGTGATAGGCATAAATGCTGTCATTTTCAAGAAAAGTATGAAGATCAAAGAACCTTCGGATATCAAAAGGAATATAGGTATTCTGAGAGTTTCCAAGCGGAAGTTTTCCTTCGTTGACGGAAAGCAGAATAACGTTTTCAAAGTTCAGAAGACGCGTTTCCAGTAATCCCATTATCTGAAGCCCTCTCAGAGGCTCTCCCTGAAAGTCAATACTCTCAGAATTGATATGCTGGTTGATCAGAATTTCCAGCGTTTCCATTTTAATTTCAATATTGTAGGGAGTCAGCTGGTTTTTGATGATTCTGAATGCATTTTCAAAGTGAGAGACATTCTCATACTGGATATCATCTATTTCAAGCCATTTTACCTGCTGGCAGAACTCAATAAGCATATCCAGGTAACCGTTGGTTCCTGTTGCTTTCTGAAGAAGACCATAATAAGACAGACCGCTCAGCAGTTCATGTAAAAGTTTCCTGGAAATATAAACAATATTCCGCTCTTCTACTTTGGCTTTAAACTCATTGATAATCTGCTCATCTTCTACAGATTTTGGTAGTTCTTCCAAAATGGGGAAAACATCTCTGTAATAATAAGACAGTTTGTTTTTTTCCAATTGTTTCTGCAGGTAGAAAAGACGTTTCACCGCATTGGAGAAAGATAAATTTTTCAACGGGAATCCCATTGTAATATTCAAATTATCAACGCCATGCATCACATCAAGACTGGCCGGAAGAAGATTTTCATCCAGCAGTACTACCGCCGTATTGGAGTAAGTTTTATTATTGATCTCTTTAAAGATCTCAGGCAGTACTTTGGTCTGGGTTACATTCCCGGACACTTCGTATACCTTAATTTTTTTAGGTTGGTTAAAATCGTCTTCTATCCATTGGAAAGCTCTGTTATCATCAAATTCTTTCCAGGTTTTATGATTTCTCAGAAATTTTCCGGCTTCCTGTCTTTCATCATTGAAATAATAGCGGTCTGCCTGAAAGAAACACTGCGCTTTATTCCACTGCAAAAGGCTTCTTACAAGCTTTTCTTCTACCGGAGTAAAGGCATTGAAACCACAAAAAACAAATTCTTCTTTGGTGTTTTTCGCAAAATCAACAATCCTGGCTTTAGCCGCCTCGTGAATCATTCCGGAAGTTGCCCAGTTTCTCTCCTGCAGTCTCTCCTTGAGCACAGGAAGAAAAACGTTCATATTCTGCCAGAAATTAAGAAACTTTTTTCTTGGGACATCATCATCTTCTCCAAGGTCCTGAGCCCATTCTTTGATCCTTTCCTCATCAAACATATACTGCAGAACTGCCTGATCACTATCCGAAAACTTGAGAATATCATCCCAATCTTTCTGTAAGGTGGGAAACCACTTTAGAAAATCGGAAAAATCATCTCTGGGGATAAGGTTCAGGCTTCGGTACACATCAAAAGAGAAAAGCCACAGCGGAATTCCCTGAATAGTCTGATGGTCCGCTATTTTATTGATAAGCTCCTCGATGGTAAAAAAGTTAGGAAGAAACCCTGAATAGTTATTTTCCTCCAGAATCTGTCGGATAAACACAATGGGACGTTTTCCGGGCAGAATGATATTAAACGCAGAAAGGTCAGTGTTTTGTGCCAGCAGTTCGTGAATGATCTTATTGAGGAATTTCAAAGGGTTTTATAGCTTTTTAAGTTGTCAAGTTGTTCAGAAATTGACTGATTATATTCGGTTTGTTTTTCTTTATCGATTCCATGGCGGGTTTCCCTGTCATAGGCCATCTGGAAGTTTTTATAATCAACGGATATCCCGTCATAAATAGATTGGAAATATTTATTATAATCTCCGGAATTTTTAATTCTCTCCGCAACTGCTTTTCTGAATTTTCTCACAAATAATTCTGCAATATCAAAATGCTTTTGCTCATGAAGAAGAATATAGTCATCCATTTTTTTAACATCTTTCCATGATTTATCTTCATGAAAAAGTGTTTTAATGGTAATTGTAACCGGCGCCTTCGGATTCGAAGATTTTTCAGCATAAAACTCCCAGCCACAATGGGTGTAAGCCGCTACATCAGGATTCTTTTTCTTGTTAACCGGGCTTTTAAAGTTCTCCCATGTTAATTTTTTGCCTTCTTCCCAGATAATTTTCTGTCCGGATACAGCCTGTGTTGCCAATAAACATAATACAAAAGTCAATCTCATTATTCCACTACAATTGTTTTGGTAATCCAGTTATTTCCTCCATTCCAGAATTTAAAAGTATAAGTTCCTTTTCTCTGAGGGCTGAAGTTGATTTTATTTGCACCCACGTAATTCCCCTGCGTACAAGGTCCGTTGGTGATATATTTGTAAGAAGTAACCGTTCTTTCCAGATTGGTATTGTAAACATAATCATATCCGTAAAAACCCTCACAATGAGACGGATAAGTGGAATACGTTTTGATGCTCTGTATGGCAAAAACATCCATGGTATCATTGACAATTTTGACACTGTCTATTTTGATTTTACCAATAGATTCAATGGTATGATAGTCATCATCATTACACGAAACCAGAAGCACGCTAAACACGAATACTGAAAATCCAATATTTAAAAGTTTTTTCATAACCTTTACTTTTCTGATTATTAACAAATATTAGCAAAAATTATTCCTTATTTACATAAAAATCAGGAATTAAAATTACCTTTTGATACATAAACTACTTTCTTCGTATCAAAAAACTCTTCATCAAAATAGTGTTTAAGATTGAAAATTTCACATTTAAGTCCGGCAAGTTCTTCTGCGAGATCGCCTCCTTTCAAATATAAAATTCCGTTATGTTTAGGGTTAAACTGTTCTTTTTCAAATTTCCCTTTCAGCCATCTTAAAAATTCCGGCATTTGAGTTACCGCTCTGCTGACTACAAAATGGAATTTTTCTTTAAGCTTTTCTGCTCTTCCATGGATAGCTGTTACATTGGTCAATCCTACTCTGTCTGCTACAGCCTGTACCACACTGATTTTCTTACCAATAGAATCGATCAGAGTAAATTCTACCTCAGGAAAGAGGATCGCTAAAGGGATACCTGGAAAACCACCTCCTGTTCCAATATCCAAAACTTTGGTTCCCGGGGCAAATTCCATCACTTTTGCAATTCCCAACGAGTGTAGAATATGCTTTTCATACAGTGATTCCATATCTTTTCTGGAAATTACATTGATCTTTTCATTCCATTCATTATACAGATTTTCCAGTTTTCCGAACTGTTCTTTCTGTTTTTCAGTAAGATCCGGGAAATATTTTAATAGTAACGATGCAGACATGTGAATTATTATAAAACGCAAAAATAAGTTTTATTTCTCTTGTATTCAAATCTACTTTTCCTGATCCGGCTGTAAATTCTGGTTTCCAGCACAATCCATCACTTTGCAATTCCTGGTATAACAGGGACACTCAGATTTCCTGACGGGCTTACGCTCTGTACAGCAAAAATATAATTGTCTTTCGAAAGCGGAATTTTCATAGAAAGTCCAGTGGTAAATATTTTTTTCTGCCATACCGCACTGTCCGTTTCTCTTGCCAGCACATAATATCCTGCGGGGATTCCGGATTTTGGTTTTTCCCAATGTAAAGTTGTTGAATTTGTCAGCTCTTTCACATCCATTTCAACTTTCTCCGGTTTCGAGGTAGATTTTGCAAGACTTGCCAACACGGCAACATTGGCTGCGACATTCTTTTTCAGGTATTTAAAATCTATAAACTCGGGAAGATCACCATACTGCTTATTGTTTTCAATTCTTATGTCCTGATGCTGATGATCGTAATTTTCATAATATTCAGTCAGTCTAACAGAAGGAAATCCGTTATTCACAAAGCTGGTGTGATCTCCTCCACGC
Source organism: Chryseobacterium sp. KLBC 52 (assembly GCF_003347605.1). Lineage (GTDB taxonomy): Bacteria > Bacteroidota > Bacteroidia > Flavobacteriales > Weeksellaceae > Chryseobacterium. The sequence goes on from NZ_QDFZ01000017.1 coordinate 118,355, forward strand.
AAAAATCTGTCATTCCTATAGATCAGTTTAATCTCCAATCCTTTGACATATTGTTCTGTAATTTCTTTGATATAACGAGCCAGCTGCCTGGATTCACTATCATTTTCAAAACCAAGATTTCTGATAGTCATTGCTTTTTTATCCAGATCTTTGTAAGGCAGACCTTCGCTGAATACACGAAGGATACGGGTATTGATTTCTCCCGTTTCTCCTGCTTTGGGATTACCGATCATATCATTGTTCAGAACCGCTTCCAGCTGTCCATTTTCTCTTTTAATTTTCCCGGCCAATTGCTTGGAGCCTAACAAAGATTGTTCTTCTCCCGAAAAGGCCACAAAAATGATAGATGCCGGAAACGAAGATTTGCTCAGTATTCTGGCAGATTCTATCACAGCACTTACTCCACTCCCGTCATCATTGGCACCAGGCGCTTTGGAAGTTCTGTTCATCATATCCGTTACCCTGGAATCCAGATGTCCTCCGATCAGAAAAATTCTCTTGTCATTCGGATCTGTTCCTTTCAGAAAAGCAACAGCATTTCCAAGATTTACAGGTTGGTCAATTCGTTTTCCATCCGGCTGAACGTCTTCGTGCTGCAGATACACTTCCATTCTTCCACCCGAATTTTTAGCATAATCATTGAATTTTTTGATCACCCAATTCCTTGCTGCACCTATTCCATGCTTAGAATCATCTATCGAACTCAAGGTATGCCGGGTTTCAAAACTCACCAACTTTCCGATATATGATTTTAATGAATCTTCATTCACCTGCGAGACATATTTTTTCACTTCGTCATCTTTTAACTGCTTCTGAGAAAAAACAGTACAGGAAATCAGTAATAAAAAAACGGAATATTTCATAGGACGGATCTTAGATTGTTTAAAGATACAAAACCCTACGCTGTAAAATCATTCCTTATAAGAATTTATTCCAATCTCTTTCAATAGATTTAGTGCCATTTTCAACATTTCCCGCATTGAATATCTTCTTCGCCGAATTAAGTTTTTTTGTTAAAATAAGATTAAAATCAGTCTTATACATCAAAAGAAAAGATTTTTATAACCTAAAAGAAGATTTGACTAAAACCTGACAAAAATCTTTAAAGTCCCCCTACTTTTATTACCTACACACCACGTTTTTATTATATATTTGTTAAAATTCAAAAAAATACAATGGATAAACTTTCAGATAGAGTAAAAAGATTAGGATACTCCCAGACATTTGTAATGTCTAACAAAGCCAGAGAAATGAAAGCCAGCGGAATAGATGTGATTAGCTTAACTCTTGGCGAACCGGATTTCGATGTTCCGGACAATATCAAACAGGCAGCATTCGATGCCATCAATCAAAATTACAGCCACTATTCTCCTGTTCCGGGATTTCTGGAACTGCGTGAGGCTATTGCATATAAATTAAAAAGAGATAATAACCTGGAATACAAACCTACCCAGATTTGTGTTTCCAATGGAGCTAAGCAGGCTATTATCAATGTTCTGGCAGCTATTATCAATGATGGCGATGAAGTTTTGCTTCCTGCACCTTATTGGGTAAGCTATGATGAAATGGTAAAAATGATGGGTGGAACTTCTGTAATGCTTCCTACGTCTTATGTTACCGATTTCAAAGTGACTGCTGAACAACTTGAAGAAGCAATTACAGAGAAAACCAAAGCCGTTCTTTTCAGCTCACCATGTAATCCTTCAGGAGGATATTATACGTATGACGAATTAAAATCAATCGCCAAAGTAATTGCCAAATACCCTCAGATAACGATCATTTCTGATGAGATTTACGAATATATCAATTATGAAACGAAAACCACTTCAATTGCTCAGTTTCCCGAAGTATATGAACAGACAGCCGTAATCAACGGAATGTCAAAAGCATTCGCGATGACCGGATGGAGAATCGGGTATTCTGCATGTCCGGAGTGGCTGGCAAAAGCTTGTGAAAAAGTACAGGGACAGATGACCAGCGGAGCCAATACCGTAGCACAGAGAGCTTCTATTGTTGCCCTGAAAACAGATTCTTCCGAATACAGATATATGATTGATGCTTTCAAAAAAAGAAGAGATCTTGTCTACGAACTGATCAAAGAAATCCCAGGATTCAAAGTGGTCCTTCCAAAGGCTGCCTTCTATTTCTTCCCGGATATTTCGTATTATATCGGAAAAACTCTTAATGGTACCGAAATTAAAAACTCTGATGACTTTGCCATGTTCATCCTGGAAAATGCTCATGTCGGATGTGTAGGCGGATTCTCTTTTGGAAGTCCGGAATGTATCAGATTCTCTTATGCTGCTTCTGAAGAAGATTTAAGAGAGGCAATGAAACGAATTAAAGATTTATTGGAGAAATTCAATTAACAAACTAATAACCCCCAAATAAAACACGACAGCAATGAATCTGTTAAAAAAACTAACCATCGCGACAAGTATTGCCGCTGCAAGTTTCACAGGATATGCTTTTGGCCAGGATTTCCAGTGGAAAGAAGCTACTTCCAATGGCTACAAGTATAAATATGTAACCAATGACCCAACTTCCGCAAGGTATTACACTTTGAAAAACGGATTAACTGTTATTCTGAGTCCTACCAATAAAGACCCGAGAATACAAACGTATATTGCAACAAAAGCCGGAAGCAAAACCGATCCTGCAGACCACACAGGTCTTGCCCACTATCTGGAGCACATGCTTTTCAAAGGAACCAACCAGTTTGGATCTAAAGACTGGGCAAAAGAAAAACCTCTTTTGGACCAAATTGATGCTCTTTACGAAAAGTACAACCAGACCAAGGATGAAGCCAAAAGAAAAGAGATCTACAAAGAAATTGACAGGGTTTCCGGAGAGGCAGCAAAATTTGCAATCGCAAATGAATACGATAAAATGATGGCTGGTATGGGAGCTGACGGTACCAATGCCTTCACTTCTTTTGAACAAACAGTGTACACGGAAGATGTGCCTGCCAATGTTCTTGACAAATTTCTTGCTGTACAGGCAGAAAGATTCAGGGAACCGGTTCTGAGACTTTTCCACACGGAGCTTGAAGCGGTATATGAAGAAAAAAACAGATCTCTTGATGATGACGGAGATAAAGTTTTCGATACCATGTTTGCCAACCTTTTCCCTAACAACAATTATGGAAAGCAAACCACCATCGGAACCATTGAACACCTGAAAAACCCTTCTCTGCATGCTATCAGAGAATATTATAACAATTATTACGTTCCGAATAACATGGGAATCATCATGTCCGGAGATTTTAATCCGGATGAAGTGATTGCAAAAATTGATAAGGCGTTCTCCTATATGAAGCCTAAAGCCATTCCTGAATATAAAGTAGGACAGGAAAAACCTATTACTACTCCGGTTGTAAAAGAAGTGGTAGGACCGAATCCTGAAAATGTAATGCTTGGTTTCAGATTTCCGGGAGCTTCTACCAAAGATGCCAGAATGCTGAACCTTGTTGGAAATATGCTTACCAATGGACAAGCCGGGTTAATCGACCTTGACCTGGTAAAAAAACAGAAATTACTGGGTGCGTACGCTGGGTCTTATGCATTGAAAGATTATTCCGTTTTACTTTTACAGGGTAAACCCACTGAAGGACAATCTCTGGATGAAGTAAAAAACCTTCTTCTTCAGGAAATTGACAAATTAAGAAAGGGTGATTTTTCTGATGATCTTATCCAGTCTATCGTCAACAACGAGAAGAAAGGTATTATTCAGAAAGATGAAAAATATTCGTCAAGAGCAAGTATCCTGATGGATGAATTCACTTCGGATATTGACCACAAAACATCGCTGGAATATGTGGACGAAATTTCAAAACTGACGAAAAAAGATATCATGGATTTTGTATCCAAATATCTTCAGAACAATAACTACGTTGCCGTTTACAAAAGAAAAGGAGAAGATAAGAGCATTGTAAAAGTTGACAAACCAACCATTACACCGGTTTCCGTGAACAGAGAAGACCAGTCTCCTTTCCTTAAGAAGATTGATGAAATGCCTGAAAACCCTATCGCTCCGGTATGGTTGAATTATGACAAAGACATCGCTAAAAACAAATTAGCTGCTGTAGATGTACTTTCTGTAAAAAATACGGACAATGCTTTGTTCAGAATGTATTATCACTTTGATTCAGGAAAATGGAACAACAAAATCCTTCCATTGGCAGCAGAATATCTTCAGTATTTAGGAACGAAAGACAAATCTTCTGAAATCATCAGTAAGGAATTCTACAAACTTGCTTCAAGCTTCAATGTAAGTGCAGGAAACGAGGAAACTTACGTATCACTGGAAGGTTTAAACGAAAACTTTGATAAAACCATTTCTTTATTTGAAGATTTAATCAAAAACTGCCAGGCAGACCAGGCTGCTCTTGATGCTTACAAAGTTAGGTTGAAGAAAGCCAGAGCGAACGCAAAACAGAATAAAGGAGTCATCATGTCCGGGTTGAGAAGTTATGCTCAATATGGCCCTCAGAATCCTTTCAACAACGTACTAAGCGATGCTGAACTTGATGCATTAAAAGCAGAAGACTTAATTAATGTTCTTCATGATTTGTTCAATTTCAAGCACAAAGTATTGTATTATGGACCAAAATCAGGAAATGATGTGGTAGCAGCTTTGAAACCTGTCCACAAACTTCCTGCCACCCTGAAAGATCTTCCTAAGTCTAAAACTTTCGCTCAGATTCCAACTGATAAAAACAAGGTTTTATTTGCTCATTATGATATGGTACAGGCAGAAGTATTCTGGGTAAGAAATTCTGATCCGTACAATGCATCCACTACTCCGACGGTAAGTTTATTCAACAACTATTTCGGAGGCGGAATGGGATCTATTGTATTCCAGACGATCAGAGAATCAAAAGCACTGGCTTATTCTACCTATTCTTATTTTGCCCTTCCAAGTAAGAAAACAGACAAAGACATGGTGATGGCTTATGTAGGAACGCAGGCAGACAAATTCAATGAGTCTACAACAGCTATGAATGAGCTTTTGACTACTCTTCCGAAATCTGAGCAGTTATTTGAAACAGCGAAAAGCGGATTGAAAAAATCAATTGCTTCTGAAAGAATTACTCAGGATGGAATCATCTTCTCTTATCTGAAATCTCAAAAGCTTGGAAACAACTTTGATATGAGAAAAAATGTTTATGAACAGGCACCAAAACTGTCTTTCACAGACATCAACTCATTCCATGATAAGGAAATGAAAAACAAGAACTACACCTACTGCCTTGTGGCTTCTCAAGACAAAGTGAATGAGGCCGATATGCAGAAATTAGGCGAAGTGAAAAAACTTAATTTAACTGAAATATTTGGTTATTAAAATAAACAAAAAGCCCTGATATCAGGGCTTTTTTATTTAACAACACACCAAAAACAATTATAGATTTTATTTATCGATTTTAGTTTGTTCGATAGATGAATCTTTCATATATTTGCATAAGAAATTTAAATATAAAAACAGAAAAATTATGTCTTTAGTAGGAAAAAAATTCCCAAATTTAACAATTGACGCAATGTCTGAAATGGGTGACGATTTAAGAATCAACATCCTTGATGAAGCAGTAAACAACCAGCAAAAAGTTCTTTTATTCTGGTACCCTAAAGATTTCACTTTCGTATGCCCTACTGAGCTTCACGCTTTCCAGGAGGCTTTAGGTGAATTCGAAAAAAGAAACACTAAAGTAATCGGTGCATCTTGTGATACTAACGAAGTACACTTCGCTTGGTTGAACACACCAAAAGATAACGGAGGAATTGAAGGAGTAACTTACCCACTTTTAGCTGATACTCACAGACAATTGGCTAACACATTGGGAATTGTTGATCAGGACTTCGAATACGATGAAGATGGAAATGAAGTTTTCACAGGTTCTAACGTAACTTACAGAGCAACTTACCTTATCGATGAAACTGGAAAAATCTTCCACGAAGCGGTAAACGATATGCCTCTAGGAAGAAACGTAAAAGAATTCTTAAGATTAATCGACGCTTACACCCACGTACAAAAGCACGGTGAAGTATGCCCTGCAAACTGGGAAGAAGGAAAAGATGCTATGAAAGCTGACAGAACTTCTACAGCAGAATACTTAGCGAAGAACTAATATAATGTGTTAATTTGAAAATGAGATAATTGGAGAATTATCAAAAGTTATCTCATTTTCTTTTTACAAAGCATTGACACATTTTCAAATTAACAAATTTCAAATTACAATCATGTACACAGAATTAACCGAAGATACATTACAAAATATAGTGAACGACAATGAAAAAGTAGTTGTTCAGTATGGCGCAACATGGTGCGGAAACTGCAGAATCATGAAGCCGAAATTCAAAAAATTAGCCTCTGAAAATGATTCTATCCCATTTTTATATGTTGATGCCGAAAAGCTTCCTGAAAGCAGAAAATTAGCAAAAGTAGACAACTTACCTACTTTCGCCATCTTTAAAAACGGAGAACTAGTGAACCAGGTTCAATCTAACCAGGCAGAAAGTTTAATTAACCTTTTTAATGAATTAGCATAATGAAATTACCCGTAATCAGACAGTTTTATCAGAATCAGACTCCTGAAAATCTTGAAAAGACTTTAGAAGTACTGGAAAGCTTCTGCGAATTCAGAGGAACAAGTGAAGAAGATCTGAATGTTGCAGGAGAATTGATCACCAACATCTGTGGAGCTCTGGAAGTTCACGCTAATGTACAAAACGGAATGAGCGAGAAAGATGCTTTAAACTCTTTTGCTCAGAAGGTTTTAGGATCAATTGACAAATAACTTCTTTCGATTATTTTTAATCAAAGACTGTAAAAACACAAACTATACAATACCTGAGGTTTTCCTCATTACTATACTTTTTTCTATTCTTTAAGAATCTTTTCTTTCAACTTAAAATGTACTTCAAAGGACTTTAACCGGTCACATGAGGCTGGAAGTTGTATGAAAAATTGTAAAGGATAACCCATTAAAATCCCGGTGATATTTTCATCAGGATTTTTTGGTTTTGGTTTAAAACACTAATAACACAAATGTTTTTCACAAATTTCACAAATATTAAAATTCGTTTTTAAAAAAAAATATACGCAATCATCCGTGTCAATCTGTGGAATCAGTGGGATACATATAAGTTTCGGCTAAAGCCGTTGGAAAAGATTCATTTAAAATAAACGGGCTAAAGCCCGTTCCTATTGATATTATTGAATTCGTGTTATTCGTGAAATCATTAGTGACATTTGTGTTTAATTTTTTAAAAACCACAAGTACCACAAATAAATTACACACAATTATCTGTGTCAATCTCTGAAATCTGTGGTTAAAAACAAACTAAAACCATTCCTATTGAATTCGTGTTATCCGTGAAATCATTAGTGACATTTGTGTTTAAATTTTGCATTTAAATAATAAAAAAATCCCGATGAAGAATCACCGGGACTATATTTTAAAGCTAAGACAACTTATCAATTAGCTTCTTCTATTCATCAAAATACTCAGAATATACCAGAATAAAAGCATAATCGAAGCAAAAAGCTGCAATGCCGCTCCTACATACTGATTCGTTCCAAATGAATCCTTTAATTTACTTGTCTGATAAAGAATAGTAACACATGCTAAAAGCACCATACCTACCGAGAACCACAATCCAAGGTTAAAACCGAAGATCATTCCCGCTACAATCAGTCCAATGGAAATAAATCCACCGATTACAATGAAGTTTCTCAGGAAGGAAAAATCTCTTTTAGAAGTGAATGCTACCGCAGAAATACCTGCAAACATAGCAACCGTTAATGTAGCAGCCTGAAAAATAACATTGGCTCCTCCTTCAATATTGGTCGCAATAAAAAGCAGCGGCATAAAAATAATCGCTTCCAGCAAGATGTAAAATCCTAATCCTAAATATTGGGTAGATTTACTTTGTGAAAGTGACCACTTGGAAGCTAAAACAGAAGCCAGCCAGAAAACCCCGATAATCAGCAGCCAGATGTATCTCTGACCGAACATCATGGCAATCAATTCTACAGGAACAGTTTTTAATAGTATCGTTTCAACTCCAATAAATGCAAGAATCGATAAAGCAACATGCAAATACGTCTTCTTGTAAAAATTCGCCTTCTCCACGTCCGAAGAATGAGCGACTAAAACATCTGTCATCATAGTTAATATTTTTTTAGTTAATCGAAAACAATTTCATCTATTTCGCAGGCAAAACACCCAGGATTTTACCATCATCTTCAAATACTGCTGTAATGGCCTCTTTCGAAGATGATTCTCCTGCATACTTATATTTAATACTTGGATGATTAGTACCGTCCATCGTTTTATAATACCCCGCTTTTAAAATTTCAAGCTTTTTATTGGGATCAATACCTTCTTTGACCTTCTTAAGAACATCATCCGTAACAATTTCCTTTACCTTATCAGAAAGTAATCCATTAATGGCTGTACGGTCAGAAGCCTGCAAAGCCTCAACAAACTTAAGGAAGTTATCATTGTATACACTAACCTTCTCCTTACTTATACTGGCCTGCTGTTCTTTTTTGGGACTGTTTTCAACCTTTGCACCTGTTATCTTCTGTGCAAAAATCAGCTGTCCGCCCACAAGAGCAAGTCCCAGCAATAATTTTTTCATAATATTCATTTTTGTTCTGGTGAAATAAGTGATGGAAGATACGAAAATCAGACCAGTTCTAAAAATTTCATTGTATCTACATTATCTGCATACGTATCAAGGCCTGGATTTTGAGCTTCACCAAAAGAAATAGCATTCAGTCCCAGCTCTTCCTTTGCTACTACACACTGAATATTTTCTTCATTTTCTGCGATAAAACTTTTCACTTCATCCAACGATTCATATCTGCTGAAATTGATTACAGAAAGCGGACTGAAGAGTTTGTCATCCTCTTTCAGCATTACAAAATTATTATCCCAGAATTTATCCTGATTCAAAAGATAAACCGCTCTGTTATAATCATAATTGTTAGCATATTTATTATGATTGATAATATCCTGGAAGCCTAAGAAGTTTTCAAACAACCTGTCAATTACAAAATCCTGAGGAATGAAAATTCTCGTCACATTTCTGCACCCTAATCCAAAATACTGGAAGATATCTTTTGCCAGAAGCTGCAGTTCCTCATTCGTTTCATCCCCTTTCAACACTGCAACAGAAGTTCTGTTCTTACGGATAATATTCAAATGATTTTTAAAATAATACTCCAGATATCTTGCTGTATTATTACTTCCTGTAGCAATAACGGCATCAAAATTTTCTAATTTTTCAACAAATTCAAACGCTACATTCTCATTGGAAAACTCATTCCACTTCTTTAACAAAAACGGAATCATATACTTATCCTTTGAAGACAGCTTAATGACAGGAATGTGATTACTTAAAACAACAGACATGACATCATGAAGCCCTACCAAAGGAATATTTCCAGCTAAAATAAGTCCAACTCTTTTAGAAATTTTAGAGATTGAATAATTTCCAAGCCAGTTTTTGATATTTTCTTCAGTCAGAAGATCTGTCCATTGCTGCAAAGCAAATTTCTGATTATCAATAGTAAACCATGGATTTTCTATTTCTGATCTTTTTAATAATAATTCAATATCAGAATCATCTTCATTGTGATCTTCCGGTTTCTTCGCTAAAAACGCTTTTATATAACCACTTAATTTAATAAGTCCTAAAACTTGATTTTCGGTATTCATAATTACTTTAAAATTGGGTAAAATTTTGTAATTTTGTGCAAATTTAAAAAAAATTAGCGATGGCTATTAAAATAACTGATGAATGCATTAACTGTGGGGCTTGCGAACCGGAATGCCCAAACAATGCAATATATGAAGGAGCTGTAGATTGGAAAGCTTCTGACGGTACGGCTCTTCAAGGTACAATTACGATGCCGTCGGGACTTACTGTAGATGCCAATTCACCACAGGAACCTGTAAGTGATGATGTATACTTCATTGTAACAGATAAATGTACAGAATGTAAAGGATTCCACGAAGAACCTCAGTGTGCAGCGGTATGCCCTGTAGACTGCTGTGTGCCGGATGAAGATCATGTAGAATCTGAAGAAGCTCTTCTTAATAAAAAAGCATTCTTACACGGCGAATAAAAAATTCCGTCTCATCATCTGTGAGGCGGTTTTTTTAACCCAAAATCCAATTAAATCAAAATAAAGCAGAAGGATATTCATTCCCAAAGCACCCAAAAAATAAAAATATGAACAAAAAGCACAACTTCAGCGCAGGACCATGTATTTTACCACAGGAGGTATTTGAAAAATCAGCACAGGCTATCCTTGATTTTAACGGTATTGGATTGTCACTTCTTGAAATTTCTCACAGAAGCAAGGATTTTGTTGCGGTAATGGACGAAGCGCGTGCCATTGTAAAAAGATTGATGAATCTTGGTGATGATTATGAAGTACTTTATTTAGGTGGTGGTGCCAGCCTGCAGTTTGCAATGGTTCCTTACAACCTGATGAAAGTAGGAGGAAAAGCAGCTTACCTGGATACAGGAACATGGGCAGCCGGAGCTATTAAAGAAGCAAAAAAAGTAGGAACAGTGGATGTAGTAGGTTCTTCAAAAGAAGAAAACTATTCTTTTATTCCTAAAGATTATATGGTAGGTGCAGAATACGATTATTTCCACTGCACTTCCAACAACACCATTTATGGAACTCAAATGAAATCTTTCCCTGAAGTGGATACACTGATGGTATGTGATATGAGTTCTGATATTTTCTCAAGACAACTTGATTTCTCTAAATTTGACCTGATCTATGCCGGAGCTCAGAAAAATATGGGCCCTGCTGGTGTTACTCTAGTGGTCATCAAAAAAGAAATCCTTGGTAAAACAGGAAGAGAAAACATGTTCTCTATCCTGGATTATTCTCAGCATATTGCTAAAGAATCTATGTACAATACCCCACCGGTATTTCCTGTATATGCTTCTTTACTTACCCTTCAGTATCTTGAAAGAAACGGAGGTATTGCTGCTGCAGAACAAAGAAACGAAGCTAAAGCTAAGCTTTTATACGACGAAATCGACAGCAATCCGTTATTCGAAACTTTCTGTGTAAAAGAAGACCGTTCACTCATGAATGTTTCTTTCAAAATTACAGACGAAAGCAAGAAAGAAGAGTTCGACAACGCATGGAAAGCTGCAGGCATCAGCGGATTAAACGGACACAGAAGCCTTGGCGGATACAGAGCGAGTTTATACAATGCCTTACCTATCGAAAGTGTACAGGTTTTGGTGGATGTAATGAAGTCAATAAAATAGCTTATATTAGGCGACCGAAAAATAGAAGGATATCAGACAAAAGATGTCAGATAACAGAACTCAAAATCTAACTTCTGACATCTTCAATCTAACATCATACAATAACTCATGAAAGTTTTAGCAAACGACGGAATTTCAAAAGCAGGAGAAAATACTCTAAAAGAAGCCGGAATTGAAATTCTGGACAATAGAGTGGCTCAGGATCACGTTATTAATTTTATCAACGATAATAATGTGGACGTTCTTCTGGTAAGAAGTGCAACGAAAGTAAGACAGGATCTGATTGATGCATGCCCGGGCCTTAAGGTTATCGGAAGAGGCGGTATCGGAATGGACAATATTGATGTAGAATATGCCAAAAGTAAAGGCATCAAAGTCATCAATACGCCTACAGCATCTTCAAAATCAGTGGCAGAACTGGTTTTCGGACACTTTATTTCATTGGCAAGATTCCTTCACGAATCGAACAGATTGATGCCTCTGGAAGGAGAAACTCATTTCAACGCCATGAAAAAGTCATTCAGCAATGCGTATGAACTTTCAGGAAAAACATTGGGAGTAATCGGCTTTGGAAGCATTGGTCAGGAAGTTATAAAGATTGGAATTGCTTTAGGAATGAAAGTAACCGTTCTGACAAGAAGCCCGAAGACAGAAGTTCTTACGCTGAACTTCTTCAACGGACAGTCTGTGAACTTTGAAATCACTTCCACCAATGATATGGATGCATTCCTTAAAGATGCAGATTTCATCAGTATCAATACGCCGAAAACGAATGAGTATATTATAGACACCCCTCAGTTTGAGAAAATGAAAGATGGGGTCTATATTGTAAATACTGCAAGAGGAGGTGTCATCAACGAAGTGACCCTTATCGATTTTATCGAGTCAGGAAAAGTAGCCGGAGCTGCACTGGATGTTTTTGAAAACGAACCCAACCCGGAACTGCCTTTATTGATGAACCCTGCATTATCACTTTCCCCTCACGTAGGCGGCAATACAGTAGATGCGCAGGAGAAAATCGGTATCGAACTTGCAGAACAAATTATTAAGCTACAAAAAGAAACTATAAGATAAATATGCCTGTTTTTAAACCTTTCCGTGGAATAAGACCTCATAGAGACTTTGAGAGTACTTTCCCTACCCATCCACTGGATAATTTCACCCAGGAAGAGATCGCAGAGAAGGCTCAAGTTGAAAATACTTACATCAATATGATTAAACCTTATGTTGTAAGTAAATCTAAAGATATTGACCGGAACCTTCGAAAGATCCGTTCTACATTTGAAGAACTTCTGGAAGAAAAGAAATTGGTCCAGGATAATTCAGCCTACTATCTTTATGAGCAGATCTATCCCAACAAACAGATGTTCAGAGGACTTCTGGGATTGGCAAGTATTGAAGATTTCTGGAATGGGAAAATCAAAAGACACGAAAGTACCATTCCTCAAAAAAAGGAAAAACTGGCTCATTACCTTGAAAAAGTAAACCTACAGGCTGAACCTGTACTTCTTACCTATCCTGCCAATTCAAAAATTGAATTGCTGATGAATCATGAGGAAAAAAATGTTCCTATCTTCAATCATGTCGATTCTATGGGGATCAGACATAAAATCTGGAGAATAGATAACCGCCTTAAGCTACAACAGTTTAAAGAAGTGATTGATCAGATTGATTCGTTTTATATTGCTGACGGACACCACAGAATCGGTTCCACAGCAATCAATGCAAAATACCATAAGGAGAAAAACAAAAAGCATAATGGTACAGAGCATTACAACTTTGTATACAGTTTCATTGTTTCCAACCAGTCTATAAAGATTCATGATTACAACAGAATCTTACATGACCTGAATGGTATTTCTCCGGCAGATTTCCTGAAAGAACTTGAGAAATATTTCCTTATTCACGAAAAAGGAGAAGCATCATACTATCCTTCTCAAAAATTCCATATTTCAATGTATATGGATGGGAAGTTCTACTCTCTTCACGTGAAACACGATCTTCGTTCCAAAGAAATGTCTCTGGATAATCTTGATCACCATCTTTTGGATAAATATATTTTCAAAAACATTCTGAAAATTGAAGATCCGGACAGCTCTGAACTTATTTCTTATGTAAAAGGAACTTCCAATATCAATGGAATCAATCTTTTAAAAGAAAAAGTAGACAACGGTGAAGGTAAAGTTGGTTTTGGAATTTATCCTGTAAGTTTTAATGACATGATTAAAATTTCAGACTTAAAATTAAGCATGCCTCCGAAATGTACATTTATTGAGCCAAAATTGATTACAGCCCTTTTAATGTACGATATGAAACCTTAATAAATTACTATTTTTTCCCTACTTTTATCAACGGAAAAGATAAGTAAATAATAAATGAAAAAAATATTCATTATACTTCCACTCTTTTTGAGTGGATTTTTATTTTCTCAGAAAAAACCACAAAAAGGCCCTGCAAAAAAAGGTACTGTTGCCAGATTTAATTATCATGATGAATTCAGAAAAATTTCAGATGAAATTATGACAAACGGTACTGCTTACGATAATCTCGGAGAACTCACCAAAAGAATCGGTCCGCGTTTCAGTGCAACTCCCGGTTATACCAAATCTGTAGAATGGGCTGAAAAAAAATTCAAGGAAATTGGGATTAATATGATCTGGAGGCAGGAAGCCAAAGCTCCGGTCTGGATCAGAGGAAAAGAATCCTTACAGATCAAAGCAGGAAATGGAGATTGGAAAAATATCAGAATGCTTTCTTTCGGAAATTCTGAAGGAACAGGCGGAAAAGACCTGGTAGGTGAAATCGTTTTAATCAATTCCACATCAGAACTTAATACCATGTCACTGGGGCAGTTAAAAGACAAAATAGTTTTTGTGAATGTTCCTATGGACCCGAAAATTATCAATACCAGTGACTCTTATTTACAGAGTGCAAAATCAAAATTAATTTCCGCTTCTGTGATTGCTAAAACAGGAGCAAAAGCATTAATTATAAGATCACTGACCACTGCTAGTGACGATACTCCTCATGCCAAAATGATTTACTACGAACCAGATGATAAAATTAAAATTCCGGCTTTATCAATTGGAGTAAGATCTGCAGATGAGCTGGAAAAAACATTGAAAAAACAGAAAGTGACTGCGAAAATCAACATGACTGCAGAATCAAAAGGTGACACTACCAATCCCAATATCATTGCTGAAATTGGAGGCAAAAAAGATTCAAAAGTAATTGTTTTAGGGGCTCAGCTGGATTCGTGGGACATTGGTGAAGGTGCAGTAGATGACGGAACAGGGGTTGTGCAGTGTATTGAAGTGTTAAGAACCCTGAAAGCACTTGGATATGAAAACAACCATACGATCCGCGTAGTTTTGTATGCCAACAGTGAAAACGGAGGCCAGGGCCGTGAGATGTATGCTGCGTACGTAAAAAAGAAAGACGAAAAACATATATTTGCTTTAGGAACCGATGCCGGAGGCTATTCTCCCCGAGGGTTTTCCCTGGATATGTCTCCTCAAAGAAGAAGACTCGTGTATCCGTGGAAAGAATATTTTCTTCCTTATGGCGTTTATGATTTTGACCAGACAGAAGCCATTCAGGATATTTCACCTTTAAAAAAACTGGATATCCCTCTAGCAGAGCTTGTAGTAGATACCCAGAGATATTTTGATTATCACCACTCAGAACTGGATACTTTTGACAAAGTGAACAAAAGAGAACTTCTTCTCGGAGCTGTCGCCATCACACAGATGATTTTTATGGTTGATAAAAACTGGTAACAATGAAAAAGATAGCAGGAACAACATTATTACTTTTCGGTATGGCCGTTTTGGGCCAGACTAAAGATGATTCCATCCAATTCAAAAGAATTTCCACTGAAATTCTGAACAACGGTCAAGGATACAATGAACTGAGAGAACTTACCAAAACAATAGGCAACCGTTTAAGCGGTTCCGAAGCCTACGAGAAATCCGTACAATGGGCTGCCCAAAAGCTTCGTGATGCAGGAGCCGATAAAGTGTGGCTTCAGGAAGTGATGATCCCGGTTTGGGTAAGAGGAAAAGAATCCTTGCACATCAAAACATCCAACGGAAAATGGAAAAGTATCAAAATGCTTTCCCTTGGAAACTCTGAGGGAACGGGCGGAAAAGATGTTTCCGGAGAAATCATCATGGTAAAATCACTGGAAGAATATGATCAACTTCCCGCTGAAAAAGTGAAAGATAAAATTGTGTTTTTCAACTATCCTTTTAATCAGGGAAATGTACAGACATTCATTTCTTATCGTGATGCAAATCCCTACAGAAGAACTGCCGCTTCATTAACGGCTAAAAAAGGAGGAAAATTTGCCATTGTCAGGTCTCTTTCCTCTGCTTTCGATGATGTTCCACACACAGGAAACATGCGTTATGACGAAAATATTTCCAAAATACCAGCCGTAACAATCGGAAATACATCAGCTGATGAACTTGAAACAGTATTAAAAAATCAGAAAGTCACCGCAAAGCTTAATTCCAACTGCGGGATGAAGGGAGAAAAGCTTTCCCATTCTGTGATTGGAGAAATTACCGGTAAAAAAGACCAAAGTGTTATTGTTGTTGGTGGACATTTAGATTCATGGGATGTTGGAGAAGGTGCTCATGATGACGGAGCCGGCATTGTTCAAAGTATTGAGGTCTTAAGAACCTTTAAAAAATTAGGTATTCAGAATAATCATACCATTCGCGCCGTTTGTTTTGCCAACGAAGAAAATGGCACAAAAGGCGGAAAACAATATGGTAAAGTTGCCAAAGAAAACAACGAAAAACATCTATTTGCTATAGAATCGGATGCAGGAGGATTTTCACCACGGGGAATTTCCCTGGAAATGAACGAGCCTCAAAGAAACCAGATCAAAAGCTGGATAAATCTTTTTTTACCTTATGGCGCTTACAATTTTGAAGGTAAATATTCCGGATCAGATATCGCCTCACTTCATGAAATGGGAGTTCCCACTGCTGAACTGGTTCCGGATCCGCAACGCTATTTCGATATCCACCATACCGAAGAAGACACTTTTGAAAAAGTCAACCGAAGAGAGCTATTGCTTGGTTCTGCGGTGATGACACAACTTATTTATATGATTGATAAAAATTGGTAAACAATGAAAAAGATATTAGGAACTTCATTATTGCTTTTTGGAATGGTCGCTTTCGGCCAGTCTAAAGAAGATTCTATCCAGTTCAGAAAAATCTCAACAGAAATTCTGAACAACGGAAAAGGATACACAGAGCTTAGAGAGCTTACAAAAAACATAGGCCACCGTTTAAGCGGTTCTGAAGCCTATGAAAAGTCTGTAAAGTGGGCTGAACAAAAACTTCGTGATGCAGGCGCTGATAAAGTATGGCTTCAGGAGGTCATGATTCCGGTCTGGGAAAGAGGAAAAGAATCTCTGAACATCCGGACTTCCAACGGAAAATGGAAAAGCCTTAAAATGCTTTCCCTTGGAAATTCTGAAGGAACCGGAGGGAAAGATGTTTCAGGAGAAATTATCATGGTAAAATCGATGGAAGAATATGACAAGCTTCCGGCTGAAAAAGTGAAAGATAAAATTGTATTCTTCAATTATGCGTTCAGCCAGTCATTTGTAGAGACTTTCAAAGCCTATGGTGATGCTGCAAAATACAGAACGACGGCAGCTTCTTTAACCGCTAAAAAAGGAGGAAAATTCGCCATCGTAAGATCTCTGTCTTCTGCTTTTGATGATGTGCCTCACACCGGAGCAATGCGCTATGAAGACAAAGTTTCCAAAATCCCTGCGGTAGCCATCGGAAGCACAACTGCAGATGAACTGGAAGCTTTACTGAAAAGCCAGAAAGTCACGGCAAAACTGAATTCCAACTGTGGAATGAAAGGAGAAAAACTCTCCCATTCTGTGATCGGGGAAATCACCGGTAAAAAAGATCAAAGTATTATCGTTGTCGGTGGACATCTTGATTCCTGGGATGTAGGTGAAGGCGCTCATGATGACGGAGCCGGAATTGTACAGAGTATTGAAGTATTAAGAACCTTTAAAAAGTTAGGTATTCCGAACAACCACACCATCAGAGTGGTTTGCTTCGCTAATGAAGAAAACGGCGTAAAAGGCGGAATTCAATATGGTAAAACCGTAAAAGAGAAAAACGAAAAACATCTTTTTGCTATTGAAACAGATGCCGGAGGTTTTGCACCGAGAGGTATTGCCCTGGATATGGATGATGCGAAAAGAAATCAGATTAAAAGCTGGTCGAATTTATTTCTTCCCTACGGAGTTTACAATTTTGAAGAGCGGTTTTCAGGAACAGATCTTTATCCGCTTCACGATATGGGAATTCCAGCTGCTGAGCTGATGCCGGATTCGCAGCGATATTTCGATATTCACCACACAGAAGAAGATACTTTTGAAAAGGTCAACCGAAGAGAGCTTTTATTGGGAGCTACCGCTTTAACCCAGATTATTTATATGATCGATAAAAACTGGTAAAATACGAAACCGTCTTCTAAAGGCGGTTTTTTTATTTTAATAGGAATGACTCATTAGCTTATAATGAATTTCACCGTATTTTCTTAGTGACATTTGTGAAAAGATATTGGTGGTATTTGTGTTTCTTACGATTAAACACAAATTACACGAATGATTTCACAAATAACACAAATTCAATAGGAATGAGATTTAACCGAAACTTAAAATTTTTATAACCACGGATTCCACAGATTGACACGGATGATTGCGTATATATATTTGTGTTATTTGTGAAGGAATATTGGTGTTACTTGTGGTTTTTAAAATTAAACACAAATTACACGAATGATTTCACGAATAATACAAATTTAATAATATCAATAGAAATGGGCTTTAGCCCGTTTATTTTAAATGAATCTCTTCCAATGGCTTTAGCCGAAACTTATATGTATCCCACTGATTCCACAGATTGACACGGATCCTGATGATATCATCATCTTACGATCAGTAATTACCCATTCAATGATCTTTAAAATCTTTCTGATTCATTTTTAAAATATTCTGGAATGGTATCAATTTACAGAATTATAATTTCTCCGAAATATTTTCTGCGTAATAAATTATTCCCTGCCAAAAACAGAAAATTTTTCTTCGTTTAAGGAAATAACAGATGAAAACACGCTTCACTACAGGTTTCGCTAATCCCGTGAAACAATGTGTTAATCGTAAAAGCAGAACTTTGGCATGAAATTAGCATGTAAGTTATTGAGAAAAAATTAAAAAAACACTAAGGATGAGAAAAGAGGTTTTCTGTGGATTTTCAGTTTTTCCACTGATTCAAGTTCATATCTAGTATATGAATCCTTTTTTTTCTACGATGCCGTAAAAGATACGGGCTCGTGATTAATTAACCCCCGTTAGTTTTTCACAGCAGTTTTGCACCCGTATCTGACTGGTATCACAATAAGCAAGAATCATTTATTGGTTCAAAAAAAACAAAAATATCCCGGACTTTTAGCCCGGTGTTATGATATAAATAAATGGCAAAGTCATCGTGAACCTTAGCCCAGTAAAAGAATGTATTCTTTTTACCGTGATGAGTGCGCCTTTATCCTATTAATTAATGTATAACCCTTAAAATATTAGTAATGATGAGAGCCTTTTTTGAAATGATTTTTAAGAGAAATGAAGATGCTGCAAAATTGCATATATGGAGCCTAATGCTGGTGTTAAGTTTTGCTGCATTTTCTGTATTGGTATACGCCTTAGAACCAAGCTTTAACAGCTTAATTATATACCTGACGGCGTTTGCCGCTTATATCGGGTTTGGCCTTGTATTCATCAGTTCCTTAGCCGGAACGAGTATGAAGAAAAGATAACAGAATATATAACTTTTCAATTTATTTTACTGAGAAAACCGCCCTGTTTTGGGGTGGTTTTTGTTTACGATCCTGCTCTATTAATATTAATAATTTTATTTAGTAGTGCCCACAAAAAAAGCCACCCCATCCGGAGCAGCTTCCGATAACAAAGTTATCTTAACATCGTAAAAACTTATTCTTTAAACAGATCCTTCATCATTTCTTCGAGGATCTTTTCTGTTTCTTCTTCAATCATTTTTCCTGACTTTTCAACCAGTTCTTCTCTGAAAGGTTCACAACAGGCTTTTATTCCAAAACCTTCGTCAGTTTTTACAAATTCCGGATGCATGCCGTGTTCTTCGCATACTTCGGATTCTATTTCTGTCTTTATCTGGTCGTAATTCAGGTTAAACATATTCTTTTATTTTGTTCTTTTAAGTGCATGATAAAGATAGAAGTAATAAAGCCTTGCCGAAATCCGTATTTCTACGGTATTTACACAAACAAAAAACCGACCTTTTCAAGACGGCTATTTTAATATAATGTCTCGTCCTGAAAAAGGTTGACTAAAAAACCATAAAATTAGTCACCCTTATGAATCTAAAAAAAACATCGTCCCCTGTCCAAGAATACAGTGAGGCATTCAAACGACAAGTTGTCTCTGAATATGAACGGGGATTATATACAAAATCCCAATTGCAAACTCGATACAATATTCGGGGTAATTCATGCATTTCAAGTTGGTTAATAAAATATGGTAACTTTACTTATGAAAAACAATTAAGTAAAGGCAGACCTATGAAAGATCCACAGAAACAAAAGATTAAAGAGCTTGAAGCTGCTTTATCCAAAAAGGAAGAAGAGCTCAAAGTGTTTAAGAGATTTATAGAAATCGCAGAGCGTGAGTTGAAGATTGAAATTGTAAAAAAGTCTGGTTCCAATCAATCCAGGAAATAAGGCCGTATACAAATCTTTCACTGGAAGATATCTGCCGATTGTTTGGATACAGTAAACAAGCTTATTATAAAAGGAAGAAACAGCCTGATTCTATCAATAATCAAAAAAGGATTATAGAACTGGTATTATCAATTCGTAAGAAGATGCCTAAAATAGGGACTCGAAAACTTTATGTATTACTTAAAAATGATTTTTCAAAAGAGGATCTTCGTATAGGAAGAGATCGGCTATTTCAACTTTTAAGATCGAATTATCTTTTAATTCCCAGAAGACACAGTTATTTTAAAACAACCAATTCCAGACATTGGATGAAGAAATACCCGAATATTATTAAAGAAAAGGAGTTGAAATGTTCAGAAAAAGTTTGGGTTGCAGATATTACCTATCTGAAGACTAAAGAGAAAAATTATTATCTTCATTTGATTACCGATGCCTATTCAAAGAAAATTGTAGGATATGAACTAAGTGATAATTTACAGACTGCCTCCACATTGAAAGCATTAAAACAAGCCATAAAGAACAGGGTGTATAAACATTCTTTAATTCATCATTCAGACAGAGGATTGCAGTATTGTAGTAAAGAATATACTGAAACGTTAAGGAAAAGTGATATTCTTATCAGTATGACCGAGAACTCGGATCCTTATGAGAATGCTGTAGCAGAGAGGGTAAACGGCATTCTGAAATATGAGTTTGGATTGATTGATACTTTTGAAAACTTTAAGAATCTCTCACAGCAGCTTGATCAATCAATTTATTATTATAATAATTTAAGACCTCATTTTTCCCTAAATTATAACATCCCTAGCCAAGTGCATATGAAAAATAACGTGAAATTAAAAACATACAAAAAACAAAATCAGAATAGGAAAATTCCTACTCTGAT
>NZ_QDFZ01000018.1 GCF_003347605.1 Chryseobacterium sp. KLBC 52
CTAAAGGCTCTTCTGCGCTGCTGAATGTCTTTCGTTTTTCAGTGGGGCAAAGGTAGAAACTTCATATACTCTACGCAAGTTTATTTAACATAAATTTCATATTCGGAGCGGATTTTACCCTAATCAACTGGAAGGCAGGGTGAAAAATTTTAAACATTTGTTTGGAGGATGGGGTGAGAGCGTGGGAGGGTTGGAGAGTTTGAGCGTTGGAGAGGGTGAAAAGGGATGATTCGGGGTGCGGGATGCGGGGTTTTGGGGTGATGATTGCCCACTGATCTCGCAGATTGACACAGGGAAGATGTTCTTATTATATACATTTATACTATATGGAACGATAAGGGTTGGAGAGTTTCTGTGTTGGAGAGGGTGAAAAGGGATGATTCAGGGTGCGGGATGCGGGGTTTGGGGTGATGATTGCCCACAGATCTCGCAGATTGACACAGAGAAGATGTTTGCTTTTATATTATATATAGAATGGGAAGAATGGGAAATGCTAAAGAATATATTTATATATAATATAGAGTGATAAGATTTAACTCGTATACGATAATTAATTACAATGCTTCGACTCGGCTCAGCATGACACGGCTAATACTAACTGCTAAAAGGCCTTAGACATTATACTGTTATTTTAATTCCTTTAAGACTCTTGTAAAGAAGTTGGGATTCCTGCGGAATGACACAATAGGAATAGAGATTTGTACTCAATACCCNGCCTTAGACATTATACTGTTATTTTAATTCCTTTAAGACTCTTGTAAAGAAGTTGGGATTCCTCCGGAATAACACAAGGGAAATGGAGGTATGTTCGTAACTAACCACTTTCTATAGAAATCAGAAATATGGAGAACGCAATACGAATGTTACTACTCTACCCGACAACCCGAAACCCGAAACTCAATAACCCGAGAACCTCATCATTCATCATTCATCATTCATCATTCATCATTCATCATTCATCATTCATCATTTACAGCTCCTCCCCTAGCCCTGATAGTAATGGTTACCCCGCAGCTTGGGTTGGAGGGTGGGTGGGTTCAGGAGACCCTTCGACTTCGCTCAGGGTGACAGCGTGGGAGTGCGCGGGCGCGAGGAGTATGAATGGATAGCAGGATAAAGCTCCTGATTATTGGGTTGGAGAGTTGGAGGGTTGGAGAGTGATAGAGTTTGGGGTGGTGAGTATTTAAGTCCTTATATAATATAAATATATAAGAAAGGCTTGAAATACGATGGTTGTTTTTTCAACGATGGGTTAAAAGAAACGTTTGATTAATAGCTTATAGGTATAATATCCTAAGAGACATCCAATGGTATCTGCCACGATGTCTAAAGTTTCCATAGATCTGCCTAATCCCATTTCTTCCTGTAAAATTTCGGTGAGGAAAGCATAGAGCAGGATAATCTGAAAAAAGTATGAGAATTTTATTTTGGGAAATGCAGCAACGAAAGAGAAACCCAAAGCTGCAAATATACTAACATGCAATACCTTGTCGATACCGCTGAACATGAACCAATATTCATGGTTTTCTTCTCCTGGCTTGAGAAGCATATAAGTAAGAAATGCCCAATAAATGGGCAGTATCTTACTAAATATTTTTGAAATCTTATCCAATGATTGCTTTGTAATCATCTGCAGAAAGTAACTCTGACTGATCTGCTCCATCAGCAATTTCCAATTTGATGATCCATCCGTCTCCATAAGGATCTGTATTTAACAGTTCAGGCTGATCTTCTAATTCTGAATTAAACTCGATAACTTTTCCTGAGATAGGTAAGAATAGATCTGAAACAGTTTTTACAGCTTCTACACTTCCGAAAACGTCTCCTCCATTAAGATCATCATCTACAGTATCTACATCAACGTAAACGATGTCTCCAAGTTCTCCTTGTGCGAAGTCTGTAATACCGATTGTAGCAACGTTACCTTCGATCTTGATCCATTCGTGATCTTTCGTGTACTTTAATTCTGATGGTGTGTTCATTTTTAAATTTTTATTTTGTACAAATGTATTCAAAAATATAGTAGTTTCAAATATTGGATATAAAAAAAGTCCCTCAAAACTGAAGGACTTTTATGTTTGTATTATTTTTAGAATCCACCTCCGGAATCTCCGAATGTAAATGTGGCTGAGATACCTGCTCTGATTGTAGACAGCGGGAATGCTGTGGAGATCTTATACTTTGAGGTCATCTGTTCATAGAATACTCTCAGATTCAGATTCTCGGAGACATTGTAGTCTGCTGAAAGTTTGATGTTCATCAATCTTTGTCCTCCGGTAACCTGAGCATCATTCAACAGGATATTCATAATGGATGTTTTACTGTCTCTTAATGAAATATCTCCTCTGATATTAAGGTCGCTTCCTTTTCCTCTTGTTCCTCTTCCCCGGATATTGGCTGTTCCCAGTCTGAAGTTTCGTACAATATACCCCAGTCTTACTACATATTCTGTATTGGCATCTTCGGTAAGCGTCTGGTTGACTAATCCCAGTACCATCATTCTGGTTCTGTTGTACTGTATTCCGAACTGCATATTGTTTCTCATGGTAACGTCTACTCCGATAAGTGGTGAGAAAGATTCTACATATCCAACCTGTGCGAATGTATACGGGTTGATCTTATCACCTCCATCCTTGATCACATTACCTGCATTATCTACCGTCTGATAGTATCCTTTCGGGTTTCCATGATAATCTACATTGCTTTGAATACCAGTTGCTGTATAGGTAGCGGTATAAGCATGTAAGATATCAAACTTTGAGAACTGTCCGCTGATCATCGGAATATTTTTTAATCCTGAATAGGTAATTCTCCAGTTTGGCAACGGGAATCCTGCTTTTTTAGGATTAGACATCGGGGTTACAGATTTCCCTTCCATCGCTGCTCTAAAGGCAGGGATCAATACATAGGCATTTCCAATACTATAGTGCTGAGCAAATCCATTGTTATCCAATACTGCTCCCGGACCTCCAAGCTGTTGAGAAAGAGCTCTTGCGTTTTCTCTGATCGCCTGGTACACGGCCTGCCCATCTTTAAATGATGTACTGAGAAGTGTTGTTGTATTGGAATATGTTATCATTTCGCTGGCGAATGTAAAATCCGGATCAGGAACTCCACCATTGGTATAATTAAATCCTGTATGCGAGAAGTTACTGTTGAAGGTATGCAGCACATTAAGATCGACTCTCAGGTCATTCATAGGCATCACCTGTAGATCTGCTCTCAGCTCTTTGGTCGACATTCTTACATACGGATCTGTCATATAATTGGATTCACTCACCCATCCGTTTTCCATTACTGTTCTTCTGATATCTGCCTGTGATCCTAAAAGGAACCCAAGTGTAGGACCTCCCAATGTCTGTCCGTATCCATACCAGTTTGGCGCTGATATTAATCCCGGAAGTACTGTTCCATTCGTTTCGTTATAACTTACGTTTAGCTGTTTGAAAGAAGTTAAGAAGAATGCAGCACTTTGAAGTGGCGTAAGTTTATTCTTAAATTTATATTTCTTATATCGGTATCTGTTCTTCTCCCATTGTTTTGAATACACATTATTCAGAGAGTCCATCTCCTGTCTTCGTTTCTGAAGTTTGGCATTAATATTTTTGAAATAGTTAAACTGGCCAAAGAACTTAGGAAGATCAGCAGAAGCTGTTGCCTGAATCACATTGGTATTCTGTCCCACAGATCCTAAACTTGCGGTCTGATTTGTATTGGGGTCTGTAAATCCAAGCAATGATGTAGATCTCGCCGCCCAGTTATAGGTAAATCCGTATCCCACTTCAGCATCAATGAAATCCAGATAAGGCAGATACTGGAATGGCAGTTTATAATTCAGCTGTGCTCTGTGATTATACAATACCGGTCGTCCTGCTCTGAATACATTTCCGAAGATCGATTTGCTGTCCATCGAATTTACATCCAGATTGTCATTCAACGTTCTGGTTGCGGAGTTGATTTCCAGTTTTAATGATTTTGTAAAATTGAATCCTAATCCATACTGCCATCCAAAGAAGAAGTTTCTGTTTCTGATGGCATCGAAATTACTATTCATATCACCATTAAGGATCGCTTCCACATTTCTGAACTCAAGCTCGTTGTAGTTTCTGTCGATTTCAGTTCTGAAAGAGATTCTTGTAGGAATTGGATTAATATTGAATTCCTTTACCCATCTCAGATACTTCGTAGATTTTGCCGTGTCACTGATCATCTTGTTGAAAGGTTTCAGTACCCACGGTTTAAAGGTGTAATTATAATCAATATACCCTCTCAGATACTGTCTGTAGTTTCTCTTGGTATAGATATCCCTAAAGTAGTCATCGTTATAAACTGCAGTTACTGATACGTTTTCAATATCATAAAATTTAGGCTTTTTATTTGGATTTACTCTTTCCTTATGCATGTTAACGACTCCTATACTTCTCTGTTGAGTATAGGTTCTCGCTACTTTTTTCAATTGCTCTTTGTTTGGTGCCTTATTGAATTCTACGTCGGTATCCAGAGGATTGTACTTTGGATCTTCAATAGTCTGCGAGTAAGAATAGTTTAAAGGAATTTTCACCCCTGTTTTTTCCGGAAGGAATTTATCTACATTGATTGCGGTATTGATACTGAATGCCGACTGAGTAGATTGTGTTCTTTCCGCCGGCTTTGAATCGATATTTCCGAAACCAACCGATGTATAAGAGGCATTGGCATTCACTGTTGCCAGGTCTCCCATATTAAAGTTTAGGCTGGCATTTCCTGCGTATCCGCCATCATTCTCAATTTCAGAAAGACGGATTTCGTTAACCCAAAGAACTCTTGTTATGGTAGAGTTTGTTCTTGGATCTGCATTTCGTACCCCAATCATAATGGTGGTAATATTTCCTAAACTAGGTCTACCTTTGATATAAATATTTTTATAAGGTTCCTGATATCCTGTGTCAACGGTTCTATTTGTAATAGCAACACCAGATTTGTCTCTTCTGATTTTAGCATCTACAAAGTTCTGAACATCAAAATCAACTTCATTTTCCATTGGCCAGATCTCCATAGGAGCTGTTGCTGTAGTAGGAGTCATTCTTAAAGATGATTCATACTCGTAATAGTTATCAGTGGCATCGCTTCCGAAACGGATAAAGAATTTGGTATTCTCATCCAATCCAATCACTCTGTTCAATGGATCATGAGCGTGTACAAACAGCTTCAGCTTTTTGTATCTTCTCATATCCAATGTTGTATTTTTGAATACTCCTCTTGCCTCAGTTTTAAGGTCTTTCACTTTCATGTAAAGTGATGCTTCATTCTGTCTCTGCGCTCCTGCATTTCCACTCAATACCTGTCTGTCAATTCCCGGAGGCAATACATATGGAGGTTGGTTCAAAGCATTTTCTTCAATATTTACACTTCCTATTTCAAAGTTTGGATCTGTCACAGTTCCGGTTCCTTCGTCGGAATTAGGAACATTTACACTGGCAATTTTACTGGTATATTTTCTCCAGTCTGATCTTACAAGATCCATTGTTCCGAATCTTAAGGTAGACGTTTGGTCAAATCCTGCCAGCATTAATCTTGCAAATCTTACGTTGTTCAATACTGCATCTTCGTGTGTTCCTTCAGCTGGATCATAATTCGCTACAGGAATTCTGAACAGGTACCATTTAACATCTGAAGTCTGCCCGTTCTGGAAAGTTGCTTTTACTGTTTTAACATCTACAATATTGTTTGACCCAAGTGACAAACTTGGCTGGTCAAGCTTTATAACATATTGGTTATAGTTTTCAGTCTGATCAAGGTTGTAATCTTTATTGATATCTTCCGCATCCGGAGTTTGAGAAGCTACATTCAGAGAGTTTGCTTCTGAGTTTCCTTCAGGGTTTCTGAAATATTTGTATCGTTCCACAACAGAAGCAGCCTGGCTTCCTGTAAATTTATCAGAAAGATAGAATACGAAGTCATCCACTGCAGGGTCAGCAATATTGGTTACCGGGTTTACAAAAGTATTTCCGAATCTCATTGCTTCCTGGTCAGAAGTAAGACCATCATATCCGGCATCCTGTGTTTTTCTTTCATCTCCTTCTGTAGAGAATGCATATAAAATTGGTGGTTGCTTTGGTTGTGTTCCCCAATTTGAATTCGTTGTAGAAGAAGGATTACCTGGAGTTGGAAGTCCGTTTTCATACTGCATTTTTCCATCTTTCAGAACATCTTCAGAAACGTTCCCTAAGTGAAGTAAAAGTTTTGGATCGGTACCCAGTGTTTTACCATCGGCATATGGGTCCATCATCCAGAATTCAACGTATTCAATATTTGAAGTAACAAAGTTCGGAACACTGATTGATCTCATAATCCCTGCCCATCTGCTTTGTGGTTGTTCTGCCAATGGGTTTACGTTGTAAGGTCCTTTTTCCTTAGGGAAATAAGAGATATCGAAAGTATTCGTAAAGGTTTGTTCTCCTGCTACGAAATCCCGGTTGTTGTAGATCTCTGAATATTGTACTCTTCTGGAAGCGTGGTTGGATACAGACTGTGGTGTAATTCCTGAAGGAGCTTTTCCTCCAACGTTCCAGAATCTAGGGTCGATGTTATACCATGTTAATAATCCTCTTCCATATCCGCTTGTAATATCATCATTTGCCGGTACTGTATTAAACGGCGGCAATGTATTTTTTTCCGGTTTTGAAGCAAGGCTCCATGCTGCCGGTTCTTTTAATGATATTTTAGAAGTTGTTTGTTCAAAGTCGTCAATGTAAGATTGATTATTTGTTCCTTTATTCAATCCAGGCAATAAGTAGGCTGCTTCCATCTTAAAGTTTAAGTTGGATGGAGCTTCCGTTTTTACCATAGGAAGTTTGTTGGTCAATCTTGTAAGATAAGGGGCCTGATTGTTGTACATCAGGTTGATCCCTGCCATGGTATTGTTTACCGCTTCCTGTCCGAAGTTTACTTTCTGGGTCAGTGGAGATTCTGAGTAATTGATTACTGTTCCTCCTAAGATAAAGTTTTCACTGAATCTTCTTTCTAAGTTTAATCCTAAGAATCTTTTTCTTTGGGTATTAAAGGTCAACTGGTTTTCCAGTGAAATATTGATGGCCTGTCCGGACTGTTTTACATTTTCATTAATGATCGTAACCGTACCCAGCATATAATCTACGGTATAGTCTACACCTTCCGTAAGCTGTACTCCGTTTGCTGCCACTTTTACTGATCCCTGAGGGACGTTTACAGCTCCTAAAGAAATACCTTGTCCCTGAACACCTTTATAACGGCCTTCCATGGTATATCTTTGTGAAAGGTTACTGGAGATCGCCTGTTGTTTTTGTTTGGTATAAAGATCCTGAAAAACGTATTGAGGATCACTTGTACCCAATTTTGATTCCAGATATTTACCGAAAGGCTGCACTTTGGTAAAGATGACTCTTCCTGTTTCAGGCCTGATGGTAATCCCGTTCACAAAGTCGAAAATACCGTCTCCTTTACTTCCATCTTTATTATTCTGGATATCGCCGTTCATATTGAGGCGGTCCCAGTTAAATAATTTCAATAAGTTCTGATCTTTCACAGGAGTATCAGGAAGATAATTTACTTTACCCCCTGTTTTTGGATCTCTGTAATATACATTAAGGATAAAGCCATCGGGAGCTACCTGTCCTGCATCGATAGAATAGATATTCTTCATCATCAGATCCCACATGGGAGACTGCGTGTTCACCTTATTGTTTACTCTCAACACTTTGGTAATCAGTACCGGGCTTTCTTCAGAAAATTCCCCAACTTTGTATACTTTATTACTTCCGTTAACTGTATAGGAGTAGGAAACGGCTAATAGCTGCTGATCATTAAGTTTCTGATTTAATGAAATATATCCCAGTTGCGGCTGATAGGTAAATTCGTTAGCATTCAGTTTTCTTGCCTTTGTATTGTAAATGAACTGCTCTCCGTTATCATAAGGAGTGGGATCACCAGGAAGCACTTGTCCCTGGAAAATAGTCCCATAATTCTTTCCTACTTCTCTGGTTCCTGCTACCGATGAAACAGCATCATAAAGACCGTTCAGAGAGTTATCAGGCAACGTAATTCCTCCTGGACCTTCACCAAGGTCTCTGATCCCGATAATACTTTTCTGATACGCCAGGTTGCTGTTCCCCTGATCCAATACCCAGACTTCCATTCTTGTAATATTGATGGTTGAGTTGACCTGCGGATAATTAAGTAAGGCATCATCATATTTGTTCAGGAAATAATGTCCTAAAAAGAAGTGCTGGTTCTCTTCATAGTCAATGGCATTGACTTTAAAATTGTTCATCACACCACCACCCTGTACGACAATATTACGAGCCTCTCCCTGCTGCTGGGAAAGGACTACGGTTCCAAATGTTTTTCCTAACTGGAATTCTGTTTTCACCCCGAACAGTGATTGGGAACCTCGGATAAGACTGGTTGAAAGCGGCATGTTTACATTACCAAATTCAACTCTTTTGATGATTTTATCTTCTCCTCCTTCGTTGGGTTTATCTACATTTCCAAGACCTTTACTCTGAAGATCTTTCCAGCTTCCTTTTGCCTGCCAGACAAGGTTCATTCTGTTTTCAAAAGCAAAACCACTCTGAGTGTCATAATTGGCCTTCAACTGAAGGTTTTCCCCTACTTTTCCTAATAATCCCAGCTGAATTCTCTGATCGATATCAAAGGTAAAACTGGTCCTGTTTTGAGGCAGGATCATTGGGTTATCTATTTTCTGATAAAGTCCTGCAAAATCCAGAGATGCATATCCTGAAGGGATGATTTCAATTTTGTTACCTCCGAAAATGGTTTCGAAAAGTTTGTTATTGATCATCACAGAAGGGATAAGCCCTTTTCTCCTTGCATCTGATTTATCTTTTCTGAAAAGAAGATTGTACTTATCAGATTTGTCCTTATAGTAAGCTCTGGTCTGGCTGGCAAGCATATATTCTTTATACTCTTCCGGAGACATGGCTGTAGGCGGACCTGTAATGGTATTTCCAATTTTGGGATACACATAGTACATCCCGGTTTTAATGTCGTAATAGGCTTCATACCTCGTAGGGTCAGCCACTTCATATTGTTTTCTTATGATCGCTGTGTCTTTCTGCGCCTGTGCAAAAGCACTGACAGACATACACAGGAACGACAGGAACAAAAATATGTTAAGATGCTTAATATTCGCCACCAAATGTTAAATGTTTTTTAAGATTTGTTTAACCAATTCTTCTACCGAGATGCTTGGATTTTGTTTTATAATTTTATCCGCAATCTTCTCGCTCGTTCGTTTAGGAATGCCTAAAACTTCTAATGCAGATAACGATTCTTCCTTGATTTTATTATCCACCATCACAGAAATGTTCGCGTTTGGATCGCTGTATTTCTGTACTTTATCTTTAAGATCTACAATAATTCTTTCGGCAGTTTTTGCACCAATTCCCTTTGCTTTTTGGATCAGTGCACTGTTTCCGGAAAGTATGGCAGAAGCAATCTCATCAAGACTCAATGTTGACAGCAGTATCAGTGCTGAAACAGCTCCCACTCCATTAACGCTTATTAACAGATTGAACATTTCTTTTTCTGAACGTGTGTTAAATCCAAAGAGAAGATGAGCATCTTCACGAATGATCTGCTGAATAAATAGAAAGGTCTGCTGATTCAAAACCAGCGTCTGTGAGGTCATCAAACTGATTCCCACATAGTAACCAACTCCTTGAACATTGATGACAGCGTAGGTAGGCGTAAGTTCTTGAACAGTGCCTTGTAAAGAAAATATCATTATTAATTTTTAAAACTCCCAAATATAGCAATTTAAACTAATTAATGTTTTCATTTGATGTAGGAATGATTTTTAACTTAAATTTTAAATGAGAATTCAAGGAATTAACAGAAAAACAAAAGACTCCAAAATATGGAGTCTTTTTACTATCTGAACACGGTTTACAGTGTCATTTTTTAAATAAGAGGGATGGATTACTGATTTACAGTTACCCTTCAAATCTTTGTATTATTTCTTCTCTCTTCTTTGAGCATCAAGTACAGCAATGGTAGCAAGGTTTACAATCTCATCAACGCTTGAACGCATCTGAAGTACGTGTACCGGCTGTTTTAATCCCATTAAGATAGGTCCGATTACCTGGGCAACTTTCATTCCTCTCAGGATTTTGTAAGAAAGGTTTGCACTTTCCAGATTCGGGAAGATGAATGTGTTGGCAGGTGTAGTTCCTAATTTTGAGAATGGGTAATCGCTCAGGTGGTCTGCATTCATTGCAAAATCCGGCTGGATTTCACCATCCACAACCATTTTAGGGAATTTCTCATGAAGGATACTTACTGCTTTTGCCACTTTTTTAGAAGTTTCAGAGATGGCAGCAAAGTTTTCAAATCCAAGCATTGCAATTCTTGGTTCAATCGCAAAAGATTTTACTGTAAATTCTGCCATTTTAGCAATATTCACAAGATCTTCTGCTGTAGGGTTTTGATTGATAGAAGTATCTGCGAAGAAAATAGGTTTCTTTTCAGACAGAATCATCATCATTGCCGCTACTTTGTCTACTCCTTTATCTTTTTCGATCACTTCTAAAACAGGACGCAAAACGGAAGTATAGTTTTTAGAGAATCCTACGATAAGTCCATCGGTATCACCATGCTTCAGCATCAAAGGTCCGAAATAGTCTCTCTGACGTACATATCTTTTCGCTTTGTACTCGTTCATTCCTTTTCTCTGACGAAGTTTCCAAAGTGTTTCTCTGTATTTTTTTCTGTTTTCTTTCTGATCGTCATCACTTGGATCAATGATCGGAACATCCAGAGTAATTCCGTAACGCTCCATTTGCTCCTTGATGTATTTTTTATCTCCTAAAAGACTTGGGTAAGCAATTCCTTCTTCATAAAGAATCTGAGCCGCTTTCAATACATTGTATTCTTCAGCATTTCCAAGGGTAATTCTTTTCGGATTGGATTTCGCACGGCTCTGCATCATTCTTACCAATCTTTCATCTCTACCCATTCTGTCTAAAAGCTGGTGCTCGTATTCGTCAAAATCCGTAATGGTTTTTCTCGCAACACCACTTTCAATAGCTGCTTTAGCAACAGCGCTTGATACTTTTGTGATCAGTCTGTTATCAAATGGCTTTGGAATGAAGTATTCTCTTCCGAACTGAAGATTCTGAACATTGTATGCCAAAATTACAGCTTCCGGTACCGGTTCTTTTGCAAGATCAGCAATAGCGTGTACCGCTGCCAGTTTCATGGCTTCATTAATTCCTGTAGCCTGCACATCCAATGCTCCACGGAAGATATAAGGGAATCCCAATACGTTGTTTACCTGGTTAGGATAATCACTTCTTCCTGTTGCCATGATCACATCTTTACGAGTCTCAAGAGCAAGATCATAAGCAATTTCCGGATCAGGGTTGGCAAGAGCAAATACGATAGGGTTTTCATTCATGCTCTGTAACATCTCAGGAGTCATTACGTTTCCTTTTGACAATCCTACAAAAACATCAGATCCTTTTACAGCATCTTCTAATGTCTCAATATCTGTATGAGCGATGAAATCTAATTTTTCAGGAGTAAGGTTTTCTCTTTTATGATTGATTACGCCTTTACTGTCACACATCAGGACGTTTTCTTTTTTCAGTCCTAATGAAATATAAAGCTTGGTACATGCAATGGCTGCAGCACCCGCTCCGTTCACCACCATTTTCACTTTATCAATATCTTTATTGGCAATCTGCAGAGAGTTGATCAATGCAGCTGCGGAGATAATGGCTGTTCCGTGCTGGTCATCGTGCATCAAAGGAATATTCAATTCCTCTTTCAGTCTTTGTTCTATATAAAAAGCTTCAGGCGCTTTAATATCTTCCAGGTTGATCCCTCCGAAAGTAGGAGCAATTCCTTTTACAATTTCAATAAATTTATCCGGATCTTTTTCATCGATCTCAATATCAAAAACGTTGATATCTGCAAAGATCTTGAATAAAAGTCCTTTCCCTTCCATTACCGGTTTTGAAGCC
Source organism: Chryseobacterium sp. KLBC 52 (assembly GCF_003347605.1). GTDB lineage: Bacteria > Bacteroidota > Bacteroidia > Flavobacteriales > Weeksellaceae > Chryseobacterium. The sequence goes on from NZ_QDFZ01000018.1 coordinate 12,003, forward strand.
TCAGCACCGATGTCTCCCAGTCCAAGTACGGCAGTACCGTTAGAAATTACTGCTACCAGGTTTCCTTTTCCTGTATAATCATATACAGTTTCCGGCTTATCATGAATTTCCATACAAGGAACTGCTACTCCCGGAGAGTAAGCCAATGACAAATCTCTTTGAGAAGAGTGCGGCTTTGATGGGATCACTTCAATTTTTCCTTTGGGTTCTGCTTTATGATAATCTAGCGCTGCCTGGCTAAAGTTCTTTTCGTCACGATTGTTGTTACTTGACATAAAATTTTGTTTTTTGTTAAAGTATGTATTTAATGTGGTAATCTACTAAGCTTTCAATTGGTTTCTGCACAACATGTCCCACATTTAAATTAAGTTCTGCAGCTACAGAACGTAGTGTATTTTCATAATAATAAGCGATGGAACCGATAAAATTGATTTCAGCGTCATTCGCTTCCTCATAAGGAAGAACCTGATATTCGAAGAAACTTTTCATTTCTTCAAAAACCATGTCTTTGAAATAAGGATGATCTTTTCTTTCGATTACAAATTTGGTAAAATTTGCCAGATAGGCATTTGGTCTCGGCGTATGATACATATTTTTCAATGCATCTTCTACGGTAAGCTGATAATCTGCTTCAAATTCTTTATGAAGATCTGCAGGCAGTTTTTTCATAAAATATCTGCGCACCAATTGCTTTCCGATAGCACTTCCGCTTCCTTCATCCCCGATCAGGAATCCTAGTGAAGGCAGTTCTATCTTTACATTTTTACCATCAAAAAAACAGGAGTTTGATCCTGTACCCAGAATGCACACGATAGCAGGCTTCCCACTGTATGCCGCATAAGCCGCAGCCATCAGGTCTTCCTTCACAATAATCTCTGCTTTTCCAAAAACCTTCTTCAACTCTTCTTCTATGGTCTCGCAGTTTTTTTTCACACCGCATCCGGAACCATAAAAAAAGACTTTGGTAATTGAATTTTTAACCGATATCAGATTGCTATTCTTCTGAATTTCAGGAGCGATAAGTTCTCTGTTGATAAAATTCGGATTAAAACCGATGGTTTCTGTTTTCAGAAAAACTTTCTTAAAGTCATCAAGTATTACCCAATCCGATTTAGTAGAACCACTATCTACAATAGCAACCATATTTTAGATTTTAATTTAAGGGTGCTAAATTATGAATTTATCTTCAATTAGCGTTTAAAAACAACTTGGAAGCTGTCTAAAATCATTAATGTTTGATTTGTGTTTTTTTTTCGTTGAATTGTATAAGCCAATCTTCTATTTCATCTTCCAGATAAGAAGTCTGTAATACCATTGCATTGATAAAATCATCCGGTACGGGTTCTCCGCTGGAGTTTTCAAGATTCCACAATTCGTCTGACATATTTTCATACTCTGAATACACTCTTTTGAAGCGGGAATTTTCTTTCTCAAGAGCCTCAATATTTTTCTGTTGAAGCTGGAATTTTCTGTATTTGTTTTGACGTTTCATACAAATATTATTAAAAATTGGGTCATAAAATGTTGGAGTATATGCGCTTAACCAGGCACTACAAGATAGAAAAAACCATCAACACAAGGAGTTGAAAATGAATTTATTATCAGGTCTTAATTACATCATTCTGAATATTAAAATTAGAAATAATTTTTATTAAAAAAAATATTTTAACAACTTTTTTCAGTGTTTAACATATAGTTATAAATTTGCATATTCATATTGTGAAGCCATATAATTATTGGGATTTTAAAACGGCTATTAACAGAAGGGATCCGCTAAAGTGTTTACCTGCTGAGATATCAATCCGCTCATTGTGCTATCCGATATGTACAACCATTATACTCATTACATGAAAGAAATACTCTTACGCCAGAAACAGGTTTTGTTCTTCATCATTGCAGGAGGACTGAGTGCCATTGTAGAAATAGGAAGCTTTAAGATCTTCAGTACCTATCTTCCGCACTTCTTTTTAAAAGAAACCAACTTCTATGGAGTACACTACCCTTTAAGTAACATTTTTTCCACAAGCTGCGGGATTATTACCAATTATTTTCTGAGCATCTGGTTTGTGTTTGAAAGAGGAAAACATTCAAAGAGAAAAGAGTTTGCTTATTTTATGGTGGTTTCCTTTTTTTCAACATTACTCAGCTTAGGTTTTTTCCAGATATTCTACAGTTTCATATTTAAAGATAATATCAATTTATTTTTTTATACCTTGAGCCCGGAAATGATCAGCAAAATTGCAGCAATATTGCTGGTTTCCATTCTGAATTATTCGATAAAGAAGAAAGTAATTTTTAACGGTTAAGCTGTGGCAAAAATTTTAAATTATCTCTGGAGATTCTGGTTGCTTCTGTTGGCATTTTTTCTGACAGTCAGTATCGGAATCCCGGTTTACATTTTATCTTTTAATAAAAAGCATTACAAATACGGTTACAAACTCGTCAGAATCTGGTGTTTCGGCATGTTTTACGGAATGGGCTTCAGATATGATCTGATTAAGCTTTCCACACAGGAAAAAGACAAAAATATACCTTATGTTTTTATTTCCAACCATACTTCCATTATGGACATTATGCTTGTCTGCATTCTCTTCCCTGATCACCCGATATGTTTTGTAGGAAAAAAAGAACTGGTAAAAATTCCGATTTTCGGAACTATATATAAAAGAATATGTGTAATGGTAGACAGAGCAAGTGCAAGAAGCCGTGCCGATGTTTACCGAAGATGTGCCGAGAAGATGGAGGAAGGTAACAGTATTGCGATTTTTCCTGAAGGCGGTGTGCCGGACGACACTTCTGTTATTCTGGATGATTTTAAGGACGGAGCTTTTATGCTGTCTTCAAAACATCATTCTCCTATAGCTGTTTATACCTTTGTGGGACTCAAGGAAATGTTCCCTTTTGAAAACTCAAAAGGCTTCCCCGGAAGAGTAAAGGTATATTTTAATGGAATCATTGAGCCTACAGATTCGCCAAAAGACTTAAAGGCAGAGGCTTATGAGAAAATAAAAAAAACCTTAATCAGGTATTCCGTTGAAAGGAAATAGTTATATTTGTTTGTGAAATCTATAATAAATATGTCAAATTATTCTAAACAAACCAATTGGGCTCAATTCATTCCATTGGTTACTGTATTCTTCTTTTGGGGATTTGTAGCAGCCAGTAATGATATTCTGATCCCAGTTTTTCAAAAAGCCTTCAATCTGTCTCAAACTGAGAGTATGCTGGTACAGATATGTTTCTATGTAGCATATACTGTAGGTTCTTTAATTTATATGCTTGTGTCAAAGAGCCTGAAACAGGATTTGATCAACAAAATCGGGTACAAAAACGGCCTTATAGTAGGACTTTTGATTTCCGCACTGGGAACCCTGTTGTTCTACCCTGCTGCCAATATGCATTCTTTCCCTTTAATGATCTCCGGATTATTTATTGTAGGTTTAGGATTTTCCCTTCAACAGATTGTTGCCAATCCGTTAGCTATTGAAGTAGGTCCTACGGAAACAGGATCTCAGAGATTGACAATGGCTGGAGGGATCAACAATTTAGGAACGACTATCGGACCGCTTATCGTTGCATTTGCTATTTTTGGTTCTGCAAGCGCTGCCAATACGGAAGCGAGTATAGAAAGTGTAAAAGTACCTTACCTTATATTAGGAGCAGCTTTTGCTTTGGTAGCTTTAATGCTTAAATTCTCTTCCCTTCCTGCTGTAACGCCAACGAATACTGAGAATACAGATGATGTAACTCCGGGAGAACACAGAACTTCGGCTTTCCAGTATCCTCAATTGGTAATGGGAATGATCGCCATATTCGTATATGTAGGAGTGGAAGTTTCTACTGCAAGTAACCTTCCTGCTTATATGGAAAAAAATCTAGGATTTGAAACAAAAGATGTAGCTCCTTACATCTCTTTATACTGGGCATCATTAATGATTGGCCGTTGGACAGGTGCTGTAGAAGCATTTGACGTGAATGCCGGATTTAAAAAGATCTTAAGATTCTTAGCTCCTTATCTTGCATTTGGTGTGTTTTTATTCGTGAATGCATTGGCCAAGCATGACCTTTCTCCTTTCTATGTATATGGATTCATCATCATTGCGATGATTATCTGTGATATTTTAAGTAAAGGAAACCCGGCAAGAATGCTTTTAATCTTCTCTCTGGCAGGGATCACCGCTTTACTTATAGGAATGTTCACTACAGGAATGGTATCTGTGTATGCATTTACCAGCGTAGGACTTTTCTGCTCTACTTTATGGCCTTGTATTTTCGCATTGGCAATCAACGGACTTGGAAAGCACACTAACCAAGGTTCAGGATACCTTATCATGATGATTATGGGTGGAGGTATTGTGAGCTTTATACAGGGGTATATTGCGGATATTACCAATATTCATTTCAGTTATATCGTAGGGGTAATTTGTTTTGCTTATCTTGCGTTCTATGCGATCCGTGTGAGTGGTATTCTGAAATCTCAGGGTATTGATCTGGATAAAGTATCTAAAGGTAATGGTCATTAATACTACAACAAACATATATAAGAAAAAGAGATTTTGGGCAGGTGTATTACTTGCCCAATTTCTTTTGTTTTATGGATTCTCAAAATCCAAAGTGATGATTTCTTTTTTTGAAAGTTTTTTTGAATTTCAGAAAGGGACTCATCAGACACTGTTCAGCTGGATTCCGTTTTCTGTTGGAGATTTGATGTATATTCTATTGGGAATATTCCTTTTATACTATTTGATTACTTCATTCAGTAAACAGCGAAGAAATGATTCTCTGATAAGGATTCTTATTATTATAAATGTTTTTTATTTTATTTATCAAATCCTCTGGGGCATGCTGTATTTCCAGACTCCGATTATTAAAAAACTTTCCAGCCAGAAGGAACCCAATATAAATAAGGCAAAAAAATTAGCCCTCGTTTATCTTGAAAAATGCAAGGCAACAAGACAGTCTGTACACGAAGACAGAAACGGCGTATTTGTCATCACCAACCTTACCTCTATACAAAAGGAAATTCTGGATCAGCAGACAAAATTGCCCTCTTATATTTCGGATAAAAAAGCACCTCAAATTCTGGATATCAAGCCAAGTTTATTCAAAAGTGTTATGAGTTTTACAGGAATTCTTGGATATTATAATCCTTTTACAGCCGAAGCTCAGTATAACAGTGAATTACCCCATACATTCATCCCCTTTACAACGGCTCATGAAAGTTCTCATCAGCTGGGTTTTGCCAGAGAGCAGGAAGCTAATTTTGTGGGGTATTTAATAGGCATTCATTCCGGTAATCAGGAGTTAAGATACAGCACTGAGCTTTTCACTTTAAAAAGCCTTTTAAGATTTATTGTGGAAGAAGACCCTCAGTTTGTAAAGAATGTTCTCCTTCAATATTCGCCTGCTATGAAAAGAGACCGTGCTTATGAAAAAAGCTTTGTTTTTCAGCATCAGGGATGGCTGGATGACTTCTTTGGATTTACCAATAATCTGTTTCTGAAAAGTAATCAACAAGAAGGCTCTGTTACCTATTCTTACTTTATTGATCTGCTCTTAAATTATGAATCATAAATAAAAAAAGAATCGTATCAGGCGATACGATTCTAAAAACACAAATGATGAAAAAAAATTTATTACCTTGACTTGTTCCCTCATTCAAGGCGATGTAAAAGTACAACATATTTTATAAATACAAAAACATTTCTATCCTTTTTTAAAACTTTATGAAAACTTTATGATTTTTTAAGTTTTTTTGAGTTCATTTCAGCTTGTTACAAATTACATAAAATAGCGACATTCAATAAACAAAACAAGGTTAAAACGCAGTACAAGCTATAAAAAAACTACAAAACAAAACATTTGTTTAAATAAAAAATATCGCTTTTACACTCTTTTTTCCAATTTTAAAAAATGGAGTTATCATCCGTATTTTATATGATATTTCTAAAAATTCAACTTCAAAAACATCATGAGATGATAAGCAAAAAAGAACGTATTTTTAAAATCCGAACGATTTATTGTCTCAAAATAGGATTTTATACAGTTGTTATTATACCATTTTATCTTCAAAAGCTTTTTACATCATTTATTTTGAAAAAAAATCCCGATCCGAATTAAATTCTTGTGTTGCGTAAAAAGCGGAATTCTGCTCAAACTGTGCCAGCCAATTTAATCTAATTTCTCCTTAACAATCAATAAAAGCACCTCCCAGGCCTTATGTACGTGTTTTTCCAAAAGCATAAGTTACACTCTGTTACGTTTGCATCTTTTCCCTCAAATAAAACATAAATATCAGATAATCAAAACATTATACGAAAAAATTGCGAGTAGCGGATCACAAATAATCCAAAATTGGTCAATTCCGGCATCCTTTTCTTGTGTCATAAAAGCTACAGATGCATCTTTGCTTCAGGTAAAAACACGAAATATACTTTTTTAAAGCAAGGCGTCTGTTACTCCCACAGGTAAAATTTAATGTAAAACTTAACCATGAGAACTTTATAATGCCCGCCTGTGGGAAACCGCCTTCTTTCAATAAACAATAGATTGTATAACCTCTATATTGGTGTTAAAACTTTAGTAAGATCAGGAAACAACATAAATAAATTGCGTTGAACAGGAGATAGAATTTATCATTTATACTATAGCACTACAGGGGTAGGATCTTCTTACAGGCTCTTAATTCCACAAAATAAAATACTGAGGATCAAATAAAATCTACCAACACCCATTTATATCTCACTAATAAAGGAAAATTTTTTTTGTATATTTAAAACATCTGTGTATTTTAGATAAAAATATTAATATGATTTTTGACAAACTAATTAACCACCTAAAACTCGATAAACAGGAATTTATTTTCCAGTTCAATTCCCATCCCAATTACCCATCTGCACTGGCATTCAGTGATACTCTTAACTTTATGGGGGTAAAAAATGATGCTTATGAACTTGACAAAGAATATTGGGATGAACTTCCGGAAGAGTTTATTGCTATTGTGGAAAACTCATTTTCATTGGTGAAAAAGTCAGGAAGCAATTATTCAGTATATTCAGAAAAAGCAAAGACTTTCGGTAAGGAAGAACTTTACAATAAATCAACAGATTTCGTATTGCTGTTCGAGAAAACGGAAAATGCAGAAAACAAACTGGCCTTCAATTTCAAACCGGTTCTTTATCTCATTTTTGCGGCTGTTATAGCTTATTCTTTTCTTAGTCAATCTATTTACGAAGCTATATTCAATATTCTTTCATTAGCAGGCGTTTATATTTCCCTGGAAATTTTCAATCAGAAATTCGGGAATACCTCTACTGTTATTGGAAGTATATGTGGAGGCGGAGGCACTGCAGCAAGTCAGACTGCCAACTCATGTGATAAGATTATCAAACAGGACAAAACCAGTATTCTGGGATTAAAATTTGCAGACTTTTCTCTGATTTATTTTGCTGGACTTGCTATATTAGGATTGTTCTTACCAGCTACAGCTTATATTGTAAAAGGTTTTACATTCGTTTCTGTACTCGCCATCGGATATTCTCTGTACATCCAGGCATTTGTAGAAAAAACATTTTGTAGAGTATGCCTTTTGATTATTTCAATTCTTGTAGGACAAATTGTAATAAGCAGCTTATTTTTTGAGAATCTTTCTTTCAGCGTTGGTGCACTTTTACTGACTGTCATTCTTTGGGCTCTTGTATTTTCTGCAGTTATTTATTTCAACACGCTACTTGAGCAAAAAGAAACACTTCAAAAATCAAATGCGAAAAATCTACGCTTCAAAAGAAATTATGAGCTTTTCAAAAATCAGATGGAGCAAAATCCAAAAATAGAATTCCAGGATACTGAAACTTTTGCTGTTGGAAAAAGAGATGCCAAGCTTCGTATTTCTATCGTTTCCAATCCATACTGTGGTTTCTGTAAAGATGCACATAAGCTTGTTGAAGGTCTTCTGGAAAAATATCCTGAGCATATTTCATTACAGATGAGATTCAATTACAGCCCGGACAGAGCTCCTGAAAATTACACTCAGCTTATCTCAGATTTAACTCATATCTATCATAACAAACCCGAAAAAGAATTTTTACATGCTGTAGAAGAATGGTTTGAAACGAAAGATGAAAGCAAAATCAATGCACTATCCGGAGGAAACGTAAATTCAGAAAATCTGAATCCATTGGTAGAGATGTCCATAGAAAACAGTAACGCAGGATTAAGCTTTACTCCCATCTTCATCATCAATGGATATCAGTTTCCTGACAAGTACGATCGTGAAGATATTTTATTCTTTATTGATGAATTAATAGAAGATGATGAGATCTAGTAAATAAATCTCATTCATTTAAAAATTTCACTATCTTAGGAAAAACAAAATAACCATCTGAAAAGATGTAAAAGAGTAGAAAAACGGTGATTAATGGGACTATTTCCTGTTTACCATTTCATTGAATTATAATTGAATTAAAGCAAAAATGTCGTCATTTATTGACGGCATTTTATAATGAGTAGTAGTTTTGAAAAAAAAGTTTCCTTTTTACAAGCAACCAGATACCAAAGACTGTGGGCCTACATGCCTCAGAATTGTCAGTAAGTATTATGGTAAAAGTATATCCCTGCAGCAGATTCGTAACCTTTCCGAAACAACACGTGAAGGAAGCAGCCTTCTTGGCCTGAGCGATGCCGCCGAAAATCTTGGGTTCCGCTCAATGGGAGTCCAGATTGATTTTAATACCCTCAAGGAAGAAGTTCCTTTTCCATGTGTAGCACACTGGAATAAAAACCATTTTGTTGTTGTCTATAAAATCGACAAAAACAACAAAGTCTATATTTCAGATCCCAGCTATGGACTGATTACTTATACCAAAGAAGAATTCATCAAGTCCTGGATTGGAGAAAATGCCAACGAAAATACAGAAGAAGGAATTGTTCTGATTCTTGAAACAACGCCTGCATTCTTCCAGACAGAGTTTGACGCTGAAGAGAGTAAGGCAAGCTTTACCTTCTTATCCAAATATCTTCTCAAGTATAAAACACTTGTGATACAATTAGCCATCGGGTTATTGGGAGGAAGTTTACTTTCCCTGATATTCCCTTTTCTTACCCAAAGTATCGTAGATGTCGGGATTCAGAATCAGGATATTAATTTTATCTATGTAGTTTTACTTGCTCAGATCATGCTATTTCTGGGAAGAATGGGAATTGAGACCATCCGAAGCTGGATCCTTCTTCACCTTTCTGCAAGAATCAACATTTCGATTATCTCCGATTTCTTTATCAAATTGATGAAACTTCCGATAAGTTTCTTTGATACCAGAATGACAGGAGATATCATGCAAAGAATTAATGACCACCACAGAATTGAGCAGCTTCTTACAAGCTCTTCACTAAATACATTATTCTCATTGGTCAACCTTATTATTTTCAGTATTGTATTATTATTTTATGACTACAGGCTTTTCATCGTCTATCTTGTAGGAGCCGTATTATATATTGGCTGGATCAGTTTTTTCTTAAAAAAGAGAAAAGAGCTTGATTATAAAAGATTCTCTCAGGTATCTCAGGAACAGAGTAAAGTCATTGAGCTTATCAACGGTATGCAGGAAATCAAAATGCATAATGCTGAGAAGCAAAAACGATGGGACTGGGAATTTCTACAGGTAAAACTTTTTAAGATCCGGATAAAATCTCTTTCATTGGAACAATGGCAGTCTGTTGGAGGAAACTTCATCAATCAGATGAAAGATATTCTGGTGAGTTTCCTTTCTGCAAAACTTGTTTTAAGTGGAAATCTTACTTTGGGGATGATGCTTTCTGTTCAGTACATTATTGGACAGCTAAACAGCCCGCTTCTTCAGCTTATCGACTTTATCAAGCAGACTCAGGATGCTAAGATTTCGCTTGAAAGATTAGGAGAAATCCATGATAAAGATGATGAAGAAGATAAAAATGAACAGTATGTCACAGATGTTCCGAAGCAAGATATCGAAATCAAAGATATGTCATTCAGGTATATCGGTTCTGACGTTCCGGTTTTTGAAAACCTGAACCTTACGATTCCTTATCAGCAGACCACAGCTATTGTAGGAGCCAGCGGAAGCGGAAAAACCACTTTATTGAAACTGTTGATGAAATTCTATGATCCGGACCAGGGTGAAATCAGAATCGGAAATACCAATATGAAAAATATTTCTCCGAGATACTGGAGAGATCATTGTGGAGTTGTAATGCAGGAAGGATATGTATTTAATGATACCATCGCCAATAATATTGCGGTAGGTGAAGATCATATAGATAAACAAAAACTGAGACGTGCTGTAGAGATAGCCAATATCAAAGATTTTATTGAAAGCCTTCCTTTAAGTTATAATACTAAGATCGGAAATGAAGGAGTTGGTGTCAGTGGTGGTCAGAAACAGAGACTTTTCATTGCAAGAGCTGTTTACAAATCTCCTGAATATATTTTATTTGATGAAGCTACCTCTGCACTGGATGCCAATAATGAGAAAGTGATTATGGAAAATCTTGAACAGTTCTTTAAAGGTAAAACAGCAGTGGTGATTGCCCACAGACTTTCAACGGTAAGACATGCTGATAAAATCATTGTACTGGATCAGGGAAAAGTAGTTGAAGAAGGAAGCCATGCCGACCTGGTAGATTTAAGAGGGGAATATTACAGACTTGTAAGAAATCAGCTTGAATTAGGCAGCTAATGGTATTTAGTAGAATTCGAAAAGCTTAAATAAAAGACTAATATTAATAATGAAAAATCTAAAATACCCGCCTGATGCAAATACTTCAGCACCGGAATGGGTATGATGGAAACTTTCCATTTATTTAAATTATATTCTCCCTGAAATATTGGAGAAATTTTACCTCAGAACAATGAAAGAAGACGTTTTAGACAATATTGAACTTCGCTCAGAGAGCGTACAGGATATTCTGACCCAGCCACCTCACTGGATGATCCGATGGGGAAATACTGTGATATTTGTGATCCTCCTGTTGATCCTCTTTATGAGCTACATTATAAAATATCCGGAATTTGTACCGGCTCCTATTATTGTAACTTCTCAGAACCCTCCTGAGAAAATAGAAGCACGAACCAGCTCCAAAATTGAAAAAATATTCATAAAAGACCATCAGGAAGTTAAAAAGAATGATGTTCTGATGGTGATGCAATCTGCAGCTAACTATAAAGATATTTTAGAGCTTAAAAAACTGGTAGACTCTATCACCCCTGATAAATTGTATACCTTCCCTATTGCTGAGGCTTCAAGATTTAAACTGGGTGAATTGCAGGGTGAATATAACAGTTTTGCAAAAGCATTTCAGGATGAAGCGCTTTTCACAAGACTGCAGCCTTATGCTCCTGAAAACCTGGCCGCTAATCAAAGCATTTCAGAATATAAAATAAGAATTGCTACTTTGAAACAGCAGAAGAACCTGGAATCTATAAAATATGATCTGACAAAGAAAAACTTCAACAGATCTCAGGAATTATTCAACCAGGGGGTTATTTCCGCCATGGAACTTGAAAACGAAAAGATCAAATATCTTCAGGCTCAGCAAAACCTTGAGAATATTAAAATCTCCATATCCCAAATGGATGAAGGAATTTCCAATCTGAATAAGACCAAAAGCGGAACTGCCATTAATACAGAAAAAGACAGAATTACATACTCTTCACAAACTCTACAACTTCTTGAACAGCTGCGAAAATCTTTAAAACAGTGGGAACTGAACTATCTTGTTATCTCATCCACTGATGGTGTTGCCAGTTTCCAGCAGTTCTTTGGCGAGAACCAGTTTGTAAAGGTAGGTGAACCCATCCTTTCTATTCTTCCTAAAAATAAAGAACAATTAGTGGGCAGAATGTCTGTTCCTACCACGAATTCAGGAAAAATAACACCAGGCGAGAAAGTATTGATTAAACTGGATAACTACCGATTCCAGGAATATGGTATCATCGAAGGAAAGGTACAGAACATCTCTCTGATTCCTGATGATAAAGGAAATTATTATGTAGATGTAATTTTACCAAAAGGATTAAAAACAAGCTACAACAAAACGCTTACATTCGATAAAGAGCTTAGAGGCAGCGCAGAAATTGTAACACAGGATCTGCGGTTGATTGAAAGATTCTTCTATCAGATCAGAAAGCTGCTTGGATACCAGGTTTAATAAGCTTTATTAAAAAATTAACCCCGTTTTACAAATTGTAAAACGGGGTTTTTATTATTTATTTTTAAAATTCCGAGTCATCTGATAATGTTTTGCAGAAGTTCAATCAATCTCATTCGTTTAAACTGCCTGTTACAGCCACAAACTACCTAAGTAAAGGGTTTTATTGCAAAAAATATGATCATTCAAAAAAAGGCAAGAAAACGACGAATATGAGGACAATCATAGCATTAGTTGATCATGAAAATTAAACGAACATTATAATGAAGCAGAAAAAGTATAATTATTCCCTTAATATTCCATCAGAAGAAGGAAATCGTGAAAAAGTAAAATCTAGGTGAAAGAATTAAAAGATAAAGGAGCAACTCTTATAAAAGTAAAAACCGCAATCATTAAATCAATGATTGCGGTTTATTGTAGCGAAGACGGGAATTGAACCCGTGACCTCAGGGTTATGAATCCTGCGCTCTAACCAACTGAGCTACCTCGCCGTTTTGGTGGTGCAAATATAGAAAATATTTCTTTACCTCCAAAATTATTTTACCTTAAAATATTCTAAAACATCTCCAACATGATCTGGTTTGCTGATTATCTTATTGTTAGCATCCAAAATAAAATACGTCGGAGTTGCATGAATATTGTACAAATCTGTGTAAGTACTGTTCCATCCTCTCAATTCTGAATCATTCACCCAAGGAAATGCAGCAATTTTTTGAGTATATGAATTCTTATCTACATCTAAAGACAGCCCTACAATCTGAATATTTTTTGATTTCAGATCATTGTATTTTTCCAAAAGTTTCGGAAGTTCACTTTCACAGTGTGAACATGTGGATGACCAGAAGACAACAACCTTTTTATCTGCTTTAATATCGTGTAATGATTTTGCAGTGGTATTAACAGGTGACTGGAACTTATAATTAGGGAAAACTGCTCCCATTTCAATGTTGGCGTTCGATTTTAATGTAGAAGCAAGCCTGTCAGTGATGGTACATTTAAGATTTTTGGCAAGAGACAGATATTTGCTCTTGTATTCATCCATCTGATAGACATCAAAAATATCAATCAATTCAGACAAAACAGTCTGCCCTCTTGGCGTTTCTACTTTTAGACGGTCTAACAACTTATCTACAGAAGCCGTAACATTGGTATTCCCTCCTGAATTCAGATAAGCTACCAATACAGGTCTCAATAATGATGAGCTTTCCAGCATATCATTTGATTTGTCCAGAAAGTTGATTATTTCTTCCTGATCTACTTTTTTCACGGAATCGGGTGAGTTGGAAAGAAACTTGCTGTAATTCGTATTATAATAAGTAATAAACGGGTGTTGTGTAGCATCAATAGAACTTGAAGCACCAGAAAGTCTCTCAATTTCTGCTTTCAGAGCTTTTCCAAAATCCGTATTGTCTTTGTAATATTCTTTGATCTGTGCCAAAGCCGGCAAAATAAGTTCTTTTTTTTGTGAGCCTTCCTGTTGTTTACTCATCAGATTATTGGCTTCATCCAGATAAGCAACATCCTTTACTTTATTGTTCTGAATATCCAGTTTAAAGTTGACATCTTTATTTTCAGAAATAAAGCTTACGGTATTATTAGAACCCGGAAAATAAACTTTCATCATCCCCATATAATGGCTTGGATATTTAAAAGTCCATATACTATTCTTACTTTGTTCTTTAGTAACAATAATATCTTTTGATCCGTTTAAGGTATATAGAATAGCATCCTTATCTTTAAAGTCTGCCGGAGTCTGAATTGTAACAGTAAATTGAGCCTGCAAAGCCAATGCAGCCAAAACCGCTGATAGCGTATAAATCTTTTTCATAAAGTAAAAATAAAAAAACTCCCCGACTAATCAGAGAGTTTAATATTATTTTAATAAAATTTTATGCTTTTACGCTCTTGTACTTTTTTGTAAAGTAAACAATAAATCCTATTGCTACGATACCCAGTACATATACATACATATCAATTGGTGAGGCAGGTGACCCGGTACCGTTTCCTCCGTTACCTCCTCCTCCCGGGATTGCTGGTTGTGGTGGAGCGGCATTTGCCAGAGATATAGCAAACAGGAAAAATGCCAAGACTAGTTTATTAATAGTTTTCATGTGGTTTATTTTAAGATTTTAGTGTTAACAGTTTCTCCCTTATCAGAAACGATTTTTACAACATATGAATTTTTAACTGAGCCATCTAGCTCGATTACAAAATCTCTGGATGTTTCAACCGCTTTTTTAGAGATTACCAGTTTACCGCTCATATCATAAACTTGAATGTCCGCTTTTTTCCATTTTGGATCGAATCTAACAATGTAATTTGTAATAGACGGATCATAAACAACAAGTGTTCTTGAAACACCAGGAGCTGTTTTATCCACACCTAAAGTAATATTACTTGGTTCACCATAGTACAAGTTAGCTTCTTCATTTGTTACCGCTACAACATCTCCCTGTTTAGCCTGTACCAAATTTCCATTTTCTGCCTGATAGTAGAAACCAATTCCTGAAGATAACTGGTGTGTACCAGCAGGAATAAGTTCTGCATTTTCTCTGATCTCAAACTTATAAGATTTAACCTGGTCAAGTTTATAGTTAACTAACTTAACATTTTTACCTTGGAAGTTATTCTCATTAGCTTCGTTAATATATAACCAATAGTTAGTATAATTATTATCATACCCACCATTTAGTGCTTCTTCGTAAGTACCAATGATTCTAGTACCCGCTGAACTTTGAACTGTTGTAGCTGTAGAAACCTGGTGTCCTGTTGTAAATGATGGAGAAACCACGTAATACGTTCTGGAAATCTCATTACCATTAGCATCAAGACCAATTACCCCAAGCTGTTTCACTGTACTATTTGTACCCTTACCAGCCATTTTAGCTGCATTTACACCATTTGGAGTACCTGCTGTTCTTGCGGTTGATTTGAATCTTCTCAGTGTATTAAAGTCTAAAGTCTGAGCTGTATTGTCTCTTAACTTTATTTTAAACGACTGCATAGGTTTGATAACCATTTTATCTAAGTTCACATCTCCAACTGCCGGAGCTACTCCGTCACCTGTAGCCACATAAGTAACAACCTGTGCTCCTGTAGCATAAGTAGAACCTCCAGGAAGTGTAACAACAGTACCCGGATTATATTCAATACCCCAGATATTTTTTACTGCATTTCCGTCTGATCCTGTAACACTTTCAGTATATCCGATATTAGATAAATCTAGGTTGGTAAGGAAAGGGTTACCGAATTGATAGAAGTTTTGGCCGAATGTTCCGGACCATGGCGTTGTAGTAAATTCAAAGGAATCATCAAGATAAGTGTTATACTTTTCATTGTAAGAATTCACAGCATTACCTCCAGCTCCGAATACAACATTAGAAGGTCCCACGTTAGATTTCCCGGCATTCTGTAATGATACAGCTCCAGCTAACGGAGCATATGGTTTTCCATTAATATTGAAAACCGTTCCTGTTGCAGGTGTGCTTGGATTCCAGTCATTGTTGGACACTTTCAGCATATAATATCCCGGACCGTCAGTAGTAGTAGATGCTAAATTTGTAAAATGTGCAGAAACTGCATTGGCGTTATCCCACTTTAGAATTGGATTGCTGTATCTTCCAGTATTGAAAGTCTTACCAACTTCAGTAGATAAAGAACTTAAAGCCTTACCAGAGAAAGGTAAAGCGACTTGCTGGAAATAATTACCACTTCCATTACTTGTAGTTCGGTATTCTTTGGTTACAATACCTGTAATGTTGGACTGGGATAGTCCATCGATGTACAGCTGGCCATACGTGGAAGTAGCAAAAGAAGCAGGGGTATTAAGTCTTAAGATGATATTTCCGCCATCAGTCTTATCAGCACCGCTGGCATCAATTGTTTTTAAGAGATCCGTACCAGATCCTACAACCATGATATTTCCATGCACGTCCAAAAGGCCATTACCCTTTGTTTGTACACCTCCACCGCTATAAACTAGGGTGCCTTCGCTCACATACATATTAGCATTAGTGTCAACATGACATAGTATCTGCGCCTGAACAGAGTAACTAATTGCTAAAAGACCTATAGCAAATAAACTTTTTCTCATTGTATAAATTATTTGTGTGTTAATACAATCTTCACCCGCAAAGGTATTATTATTTTTCTTAAAAAAAAAATTTTTTATCTATTAATCAAAACATTATCTTCAGTTAAGATGATATCTTTCTCCTCTCCTATTGAAAACATATAGTCTTCTAGAACTTTTTCGGTAGTCCCTCTAAGGCCTCTTGCACCGAGTCCTTTTTCAATAGTTTCCTCTACTATTTTTTCAATAGCTCCGTCTGTAATAACCAAATTTGTGCCATCCATTTTAAAAAGTTCCACAAATTGATTCACGATAGAGTTTTTAGGTTCCTTCATGATTCTTACCAGCGTTTCTTTTGTGAGTTTATCGAGGTAAGTGATGATTGGAAATCTTCCTAAAAGTTCCGGAATTAAACCGAAAGTACGAAGATCAATTGCATTAATATTTGTTAATATATATTCGTCTTCGTCTGTTTTATTTATTTTTTCGGAGCTGAAGCCGATTGCCTGCTTGTTCATTCTTCTTTCGATGATTTCTTTGATCCCATCAAAAGCTCCTCCCGCAATAAATAAAATGTTTTGAGTGTTGACCTGGATATATTTCTGATCCGGGTGTTTTCTTCCTCCTTGTGGCGGAACATTCACAATACTTCCTTCCAGCAGCTTTAACAATCCCTGCTGTACACCTTCTCCTGAAACATCTCTTGTAATACTTGGATTATCTGATTTTCTGGCAATCTTGTCGATTTCATCAATAAAAACAATTCCTTTTTCAGCCTTTTCCACATCGTAATCTGCCACCATCAGAAGTCTAGAAAGAATACTTTCAACGTCTTCTCCTACATATCCTGCCTCGGTTAAAATAGTAGCATCCACGATACAGAAAGGAACATTTAGCTCTCTTGCAATAGTTTTTGCCAGAAGGGTTTTACCAGTTCCGGTTTCCCCGATCATGATGATGTTTGACTTTTCAAGCTCTACTTCTCTGTTTTCGTCCTGAGCGTGAAGCAATCTTTTATAATGGTTATACACAGCAATGGAAAGCTGCTTTTTTGCCTGATCCTGTCCGATCACATACTGATCAAGGAATTCTTTGATCTCTTTGGGCTTTTTAAGCTCTTCCATACTATCAGCAGGTGAATATCCTGTTTTTGATGCACCATCTTTTACGATAGCATGCGCCTGCTCTATACAATTTTCACAAATAAAACCATTCTGGCCAGAAATCAGCATCTGTACTTCATTTCTTTTTCTGCCACAGAAAGAACATTGGTTGGAATTCATATGATATAATATATATGTATATGTTAAAGAAAATCGTAAAAAATTACTTTTTTACGATTTTCTGGTTGTTAAGAATTAATAATTGAGTGTTGAATCTCTGTATATTCTTCGTTCGTTAATTTTAATCTTTCATTTCTGAAATTCATGTCTTCCATCTTATTTAAAGGAATCAGATGGATGTGTGCATGAGGAACTTCAAGTCCTACCACTGCTACTCCTACTCTTACACATGGAACTGCAGTTTTGATCTTCTTGGCTACCTCTTGGGCAAATCCCCAAAGGTTTTTGTATTCTTCACTTTCAAGATCAAAAATCAAATCCACTTCTTTTTTGGGTACTACTAAAGTATGTCCCTTCACCAAAGGCATTGCGTCTAAGAATGCAATAAAGTTTTCATTTTCTGCAATCTTATAAGAGGGAATTTCGCCATTAATGATTTTTGTGAATATAGTGCTCATTTTATCGGAAGTTTGGGTTAGATATTTAGAAGTTCAGAAATAGAAAGGAATATCAGACTATAAAGAGATGTCTAATACTTCAAAAGACAGTTTGTTTCCGTTGGGTAAAGTAATTTCAGCAATTTCGCCAATAGCTTTTCCTAACAAACCTTTTGCGATAGGAGTGTTCACAGAAATCTTTCCTGTCTTCAGGTCGCTTTCGTTATCCGGTACCAATGTAAATACCTGTTCCTGCTTGGTAGCATTATTTTTAAGTTTCACTGTTGTTAAGATTGAAACTTTTGAAGTATCTAATTGGCTTTCGTCTATAATTTTAGAGGTAGAGATTACATCTTTCAGCTTGGAAATTCTCATTTCAAGCATCCCCTGAGCCTCTTTAGCCGCATCGTATTCTGCATTTTCCGATAAATCTCCTTTATCTCTTGCTTCTGCGATCTGCTGAGTAATTTTTGGTCTCTCCACAGTTTCCAACTGTTCCAGCTCAGCTTTCATTTTCTCTAGGCCCTCCTTAGTAACATAGCTTGCCATAATTTTCAAAATTTAGTTTTAGTATAAAAAAATAATCCGACATTTGCCGGACAATGTTTTCGTGTTGTAATCGTTTAATTTTTACAAATATATAAAAATTTAAATTGAAATGAAAAAAACTTTTTCAATCTTATCCATTTTCATTCTATTGATTTTCAGCAATTTAACCATAAACTCTTGTGGAAGCAGAGAAGATACGGTGAACTGCTTCCCCAATGTTCCCATCAATGTATCGCTTAATTTAAACCTTCCTGCTTATTACGCTTTAAACAATATCAACGGCTGGATTTATGTGAACGAGCAGCAGTCGGGAACCAGAGGATTGATTATTGTACGAACAGCCAACGGATTTAAAGTGTACGACAGAAATGCCCCGCATATATGTCCTGGTAACAATACAACTCTTGAGGTAAAAGATAATATTGCCATTGTATGTCCTGAAGATAATACCAGATGGATTTTAAGTACGGGGCAGCCGGAATCAGGCGCAAAAACTTCCCTGCCGCCTAAAACTTATCCTTACAATTACGACGCTGCAAGTAAAATTTTAAATGTTTATTATTAAAAATACAAGATGAAGATCGTTATACAAAGAGTCTCCGAAGCCAGTGTAAAAGTGGACGGAAAAATTGTTGGAGAAATCGGGAAAGGACTTATGCTGCTGACAGGTATTGATGAAAACGATGAAAAGACGGATGCGGACTGGCTTGTACAGAAGGTTTTAAACCTGAGAATCTTTGGAGATGAAGATGACAAGTTAAATCTTTCTGTAAAAGATATTTCAGGAGAAATCCTTTGCATCAGTCAGTTTACACTGATTGCAGATTATAAAAAAGGCAACAGGCCTTCTTTCATAAAGGCAGCAAAACCGGATAAAGCTATACCGCTTTTTGATTATTTTAAAGAAGAAATAGCCAAATCGGGATTAAAAACAGAAAGCGGAATTTTCGGAGCAGATATGAAAGTTTCCCTGGTCAATGACGGACCGGTTACCATTGTGATGGATTCTATCACCAAAAGCTAAGCAGAGAAAAACAAATGTGTAAAATACACTCGGTACGCTTCAATTTATGAAGCGTATTTTTTTTGATATACGGGTATTAAATAATCTTTTTTAAACGTGACAGGTTTTGAAAACCTGTCACGTTTATTTTCGTAAGTAAAGAAATCCTTTACACAAAAGGAAAGAGTGAAAATTTTAAAATTAAATTCACAAAAATGTGATTTGTTTTTATTTTATTGTTATTTTTGATGTAAATCAAAACTGATTCACAACCATTTAACAAAATTATATGAAAACAAAAATCAATCTTTTCGCATTTTTTGCGTTCTGTTCTACATTGTCTTTCGGACAGGACAGCCAGCCCAAAATGGCTAACGATCACAATTCAATTATTTACGTCTGCTTTTCAAAAGGCATCAATTCTGAAAAAACGGCTTTCAGCAGAAATGCTGACCTGGAAAGATTTTCAAGAGAAAACCACATTTCATTTAAGTATGATCTGGATTTTACGGACAGCAAACTCGATGAGATGGCCAGAAGCAGCAAAGCCATCGGTAATTCCGGAGAGTCTGTGGAAAAGCTGAAAAGAATTTATAAGGCTGACATTCCCCTTCAAAACAAAGAAGCTTCAGAAAAAATCATCCACACTCTTGAAAAATTTCCTGAGATAGAATATGTATCTGTAATGAGTGCCGAGCCTATCGAACCACCTTTGGTAAATGCTTTTGTGGCCACTCCTGATCTGGAAAGCCTGCAGACCTATCTGAATGACAATCCGGGAATCAACGCCAAATATGCATGGTCAAGAGGAATCACAGGACAAAATATCCGTGTGCGTGATGTAGAATATGGTTTCTATAAAACTCATGAAATGCTGTCTAACCAAAACTCTATACAACTTGAACCCGGCTATTCTCCGAATGCTGGATTGGCTAATAACAATTACCGCGACCATGGAACTGCTGTAGTAAGTATTTTAGGTTCTATAAAAGACAATATAGGGCTTACAGGAGCTGCTTACAGTGCTTCTGAAATAAAAGGATATATGGAATGGACGACGGTGGGATACAACCGAGCTTCTGCGGTGAGCAGATCTATCAATGCATCTCAGGCCGGAGATATTATATTATACGAAATGCAGACTGGTGGAAAAGACGGTCAGTATTGTCCTGCGGAATATGATAAAGTAATCTGGGATCTTACAAAAGCTGCTACTGATTCAGGAATTATTATCATTGCAGCGGCCGGTAATGGAAATCAGAATCTTGATGACCCGTTTTATGCGACCTACCTTGCAAGAGGAAACAGTGGAGCTATTATTGTAGGGGCCGGATCTCCTAACACTACCCATTCAAAATTAAGCTTCAGTACTTTTGGAAACAGAGTGGATGTTCAGGGTTGGGGAAGCAGTGTGATGGCAGCAGGGTATGGATCTTATGCGAAATATGACAATGATAACAACAGAACTTATAATTATTTCAGCGGTACAAGTTCTGCAACACCGGTGGTTTCATCTGCAGCTATTTTGATCCAGTCTTTCTATCGTCAGACTACAGGTCAGTATTTAACACCTTCAGCAATGAAAAACCTATTAATTTCAACGGGGATTCCTCAGGGAGGAACTGTGACTGGCCAAAAGATTGGTCCTCTTCCTAATGTGAAGAATGCTATCCTTCAGTTAGAAAGTAATTTTGCAGCACCTGTTAAGACTTTACCTTCATTGGAAGTTAAAATTTATCCCAATCCATCAAGCAGTTTCATTGCCATTACAAGCAGTGAAAATAAAAAGCTGGATGTAGAGATTATTAATCTTCAGGGGCGTACGGTGCTTAAAAATTCTGTTGTACCCAATGAAAAAATTGATATTTCACAACTTCCAACAGGGCAGTACATCATCAATATTTATGAGGGCCAGAGAAGAGTTGTTGAAAAATTAACCAAACTCTAAATACAAGATTTTTTATACATTTTACTTCAAACCCTCTTTCAGTAAACTGAAAGAGGGTTTTTGCTATCAAATTATATTGATTTTATTTTGCAGGAACGCTGCTGAAATTAAGCGCTACCTTGATATTCATATCTGAAGAAGTCTGATTCTTCAATTCATAAACGGTTCTTACCGTTAATCCTGAGCTTTTTACAATTTCATCCAGGAATCCGGTATCATTAA
Source organism: Chryseobacterium sp. KLBC 52 (assembly GCF_003347605.1). Taxonomy (GTDB): domain Bacteria; phylum Bacteroidota; class Bacteroidia; order Flavobacteriales; family Weeksellaceae; genus Chryseobacterium. The sequence continues at coordinate 33,697 of NZ_QDFZ01000018.1, forward strand.
GATCCAGATTTAAACTGGAAGAATTGGTCGAGATATTAGAGCGTGAAGCAATCAATCTCTCCCCCGTTCCGTTGGATGAAACGTATATTTTTACGGTTTTGAATGCGCTCAGATTTCCCCCTGAAGGAGACGCCACGGAGATTTTTGCATCTGAAATTCTTACATCTTTAATCTTCGCATTGTTATTTCCTCCGAACCATGTCTGTACATTGGTAGCTGTTGCAGTGGAAGAAACTTCTTTGTCTGCAGGAACTCCCGTAGACACCAAAACATTTGTTGTGTAGGGAAATGTATTCTGAACCAGCGACTGTACGGTTCCGCAACTTACGAGTACAGCTGAGGCGGCCATTGCTGTTAGAACTATATTTTTCATAATTTTAAATTTTAAACTTAAAGATTTAGTTTGCAGAAATTGTACCAAATTGATTCGGTATTATTCCACGGTTACTGTGAAACTTCCTTTGGTATTTCCCGAAGCCATGTTACTTTTTCCGATAATTAACCATACTTCGCCATTTCCGGGTGTATCATAAGTAATTTCTCTTCCAAAAGGTCCGTCATAGTTCCCGTTGGGAAGTCTGATTTGATTGAAACGGATATTGAAATCTTTCTCTTTTGTTGATATTTTCGCTTTGATATTGGGACGGTCGTACCGGGTCAGTTTTAAAATCAAATCCTGATCGTCTTTTGTAAATTCTTCTCCAATGGTAAAAGGTAACTGATTGGCGTCTGCAGTTCTTATAATCTGGCCGTCTTTTTCATCTCTCATTACGCCTTTGCGCAATACTTCTTTAGTGGCCGGAGCATTGTTAATAATTGAATCTTTTTTCCTTAATGCTACAGAATCTTTTTTTACCACAGAGTCCGGCATTTCTGTTACCACTGTAGAGTCCTTCTCCGGAACGTTTGTCACAGCAGGTTCTTTTTTACAGGCAACAATAATCAAAGGAATTAACAATAAGCTTTTTTTCATAATAATTAATTTTAAGAATGGATCAACATGTATGATGCTGCGCTCATTGAAATGCTAAAATTGTTCCAATCCGTTTAATGATTTATTTTCCGGCTGCAATTCTTTTTCGGGATGTGTTCCCGCCCATTTGAATGTAAAGTATATCAAGTTGAGCATTATTCCCATCAAAAGAGTAACACCCCATGTTTTGGTATATTCCATGGGATAGATAAATCTCACCACAATATCCGAGAACAGACCAAAGGGATTATTGAGAACATCCCAGCTATTCCATCTCAAAAACCGGCCGAGATAGACTCCGAAGCTGCTCATGAAAAGAAAGAGGACAACGACCCCGCTGATGATAGTTCTATTCATATAATCAGAAAGTCTTTTTTCAATATCATTAAGACTTATAAAACCACTGATCAGCCCTGTCCAGGCATAGGAAAGAATCACAATGAGGTCATACCAGATCGGTATCTCATTCCTTACTCTGAGGTGAAAAAGATCTGTAAGAATGTAGGGAGAATTGGGAAAGAACAATATCCAGACTATTATAATAAAGATCAGTGAAGTTTTGCTTTTGATACTAAAGGCAAGAATAAAAGAACTTAGTAATAAAGGAATCCATGCCAGAAAAAGATTCCAGTTGAGAAACAAAAACACTTTTGTATCGCTGATATAATATCTGAAAGCTGAAAGGCTGAAACAGAATAGGGTCATCAGTATTAACAATACATTAATTTTAAATCTTGAGGATTCCATTACATTTTTCATGATATTTTATTTGATGGTCTGATAATATAAGATCCTGGAAAGGAATGTTTTGAATGTTTCGTTTTTCACTTTATCCTGTACGGTCTTTTTAAGTTTCTGGTCATTTTTTTCATCCGCATATTTCAGCAGTGCTTTTTCACTGAAGTTGATAGACGTTACATGATAGTTGACCGCAAAATCCTTTCGTTTCATATTCTGAGAAGTAATAAAACCACCCCAGTTGAAGTAACTGCACACAAGGACAGCTCCATAAAAATACCAGATCATTGTATTAACAAGGAAAATATTTCTTTTTTGCTTTTGAATTTTAATAAAAGTCAACGCCAGACCAACTAATGATAAAAGCAGGAAAGCAAATACACCAAGTCTTTTATAGGTAAATCCATAATTAATAATATACTCATAGTTTTTAAGGGCAGCGGAAACCACAAGAACAGCATTGAGGAAAATCCAGATTTTGGCTAAAATTTTCAACAAACCTGCTTTTGGATCAAAATTAAATCCGGATTTAAAGTAGAACATGATCACCAGAATTGCCATTATAATAGACATGATTACAGCATTCACCCTTTCATGGGTTTCTTCGGAAAGCTGAACCGGTGTTTTTAAGGCTTCATAAAATTGTTCATAATTATAGGTAATAATAAAGAACACCAATAAGACATTCAATAAGACAAAAGAGATTACTCCACTCATTCTTTCTGTATCAAGATCAAGAAAAGAATAAGTAGCCTTGGGAATTCTGGAATCTTTACTAAACTCATTATCCAGGACATGATTGTTTTTGTAGATAAGCTTTTCCACCGCATAGTTCCAGTAATTAAAGGCGATAAAAAACCCTAAAACCGAGAGACAGAATACCTGCCAGATATTAAGATCCAGCTCATAATCTGTAAAAAGAGCAGCAAAATGATCACTTCCTGCAGAGTAAATTCCAAAGAAAACAGAAACCAGCACCAGCGGGATCAAGATGAAAGCGAATGTCTTTTGCCATAATCCTGGAATATTCTTCTTAGGCAGCCATTCATCAAAGCTGAAAAAACGGCAGAATGAAGTACAGCAGTTTACGATAAAAACCGGAATTAAAAAGAGAATCTTCAACCTCTTGTTCTTCGATTTATATCCCAGCAAAAGCAGCGAGCTTACCACCGCAATAAAGGATGGAAAATCTCCGAACCAGGCAAATGCAATACTGGACAGGATACTTGTTCCAAAAAGTGCATACAATGTTCTTGTTTTATTCTTTTCCGGTGTTCTAAACAGTGTTAATACGGCATAGACAATTCCAAGAATTCCAAGATTCAGCCCAACATCCTGATCATAAAAGACGATGACAAAGAGAAGGGCTGTAAGAAATATATAATGATGTGTTTTCATGAGGTCAATTATTTGAAGATTGAAAATTTAAAGAATTGAAAGATTTAATGTGGCCAGGTATTGAGATTATCAAAAATTAAGAATAGGGTGAGGTAGAGAAAAGTAATAGGAATATTAAGCAGCAATAGAAGAACAGAATTTCCGTTTCTTTTCTTTTCGGAAACATCACTCAGGTATTCCATCAACTCATATAAAGTGATCAACAGGTTCGTTACAGCAGCAATCACAACGTAATAAAACCCGAATATGATCAGAAATTCAGCTCTTGTGATCCAAAATAAAAGCAACAAAGAGGTACCCAGCAAAAAGGAAATTAAAAATGTTTTTTCTCCCAGCGCACTGAATTTTATTTTTCCCATTATCTTTGGTTTTTAATGAAGAACTACTGTTTCTTTCTGTTGAATAAAGTCTTTCACATGTTCATAATTCTGCCATAGCAATTCTTCAAAGTCCCAATGATGAAAGGTTCTCATATTTTGTCCCTTTTTATAAGCTTTGATATAAATTTTCACATATTCAGGGAGAATAATTGTTCCTAATATGACAGCTGCCAGAAGATGCGCATTGAGTTTACCGTTTCCAAGGAGCAGATACTGCATGGCAATTTCATCTTCGAAGTTGGTTCCACAGCCGGTAATCAGGTGGTGAACATCATGGTTTTCCATCTTTGGGATCATAGAGAAGCCGTGTTTCCTGTAAAATTCTCCCAGTTTTCGGCCTAAGGAATCTTCCTGAAACTCCAGTAGCTGTTTTTCATTGAACTGCCACTGTCTTTTTTTCTTTTTGAAATATTTTCTGTATAATTTTTGAGTTTTATCGTATACAAAAAGCAGGAATCGAACGCGTATTTTTTTCATAATAGTATTGATATATTTATAGATATTAATTGAGATACCCCAAGCCTATAACAGCATAAGTAAATGCGATGGGAATATTGGCTGTCAAAATAAGTATGGCTATCATACATTCTTTAAATCTTGATGTATTTATAACACCATAGGTCAAAAACCCCAATATGCATAATAAATTGACTGGCACTCCGAAAACGATTAGCAAATACCCTGCTCCTGCAAACCAGCTATCTTTTGTAATAAGAGCTCCTAAAAGACAAAGAGTTCCAATTGAAAAAAATATTCCGAATACTGCCTTGCCCAGGTTTATTATTTCTGAATCTTTCATAAGTATTTAGGATTAATCACAAACCAAATTTTAGCTTCCGGCAAACGGACTTCCGAAAATCCCTACTGCCAACTCAAGCCATATCAATGCTATAGCCAACAAAATGAAAATACATATCATCACTTTCTGACTTTGTTTTATAATTCTGTTTCTGACCAGATTGATGAGAAAAGCGGTTGTAAAAAGCAAAGCTGCTGCAATCAGAAAATCGGATCCTGACCAGTTTACTTCTTTAGACACTAGATTTCCAACCCATGGGATACTGAGTAAAGCCAGTGGAAGGGCATAAATTGCGAGTGTTTTTTGTTTTTGTGTTATCATTTTATTTAATTTAAATCTAAAAAGTACTTTGTAATTCAAAGTTAATTTTCAAAAAAATATAGGACTATCGCCCCAATAATTTTTCCAGTGCATTCAAATGTTCCTTAAAAGCCTGTCTTCCACTTTGGGTAACGCGGTAAGAGGTTTTAGGCTTTTTGCCTACAAATTCTTTTTTCACTTCTATATAACCAGCTTTCTCCAATGCATTGCTGTGGCTTGCCAGATTTCCATCGGTTATTTCGAGCAGGTTTTTCATTTCGGAAAAATCAACCCAGTCGTTAACCATAAGAACGGACATAATACCCAGTCTTACACGGCTTTCGAATTCTTTATTGAGCTGATTTATTTTGATCATTTTACTTTATCTTATCTATTCTGGAACAGTCAAAATCTGACTATCTTTTATTTTCTTTACTTCTCTATCAATTCGGCCTGATGTAATTTTATACCTAAAAAATTAATATTAACTTCCATATGTACACCGCTCCAATACTGATAATAAGAGATAACAACATTATCAACAAAGGCCAATAGCCCATAATAGCATTTTTCTTTTCTGAATAAAACTCAGTTGCGTCTACCAGATTGAGTTTTTTATTTACATGTAAGGCACTTAGCTCTTTCTCTGTTTGAAAAGTTTTTACCTCATTTGTTTGTAAATCCACGAAAAAATATTCGTTTTCAAATGTTTTTCCAAAAACGTAATTACCCAATTCTTCTATTTTAGTCACTTGCGAAACCAATGTCAGCCCACTTCCGGTATTAATGCTCGCTTGTTCAGGCAAATCAATAAATAACAGCTGATGAGCATTTTTCAAAGGAACATACCAGGCATCACCTATTCCAACATCCACTTTCTTATTATTAGACACCATGGACAAACCGATAATTCCAACAATATAAAACGTGTACAAAGCTGCAAAAGGAGCTATTAATGCTAATATTATTTTCCGTCTTCTATTTTCTTTTTTGCTGATAAAATAAGTAAAAGTACCACTTATCACCGCAAAGATAAAACTGAGAACAGCAATCATAAAAAGGTGTATAATTATGACGAAACCAATTCCCATTACTTATACTTCTTATGCATGATCAATCCATACACAATATGCAGGACACCAAAACCAATAGCCCAGAACAGCAATCCCCATCCTAAAAAGAACAAAGAAACAAGTCCCAAAATAATCTCAAGATATCCTAAATACTTTACATCCGTTAATGTATATCGTTCTGCGGCTACCAAAGCCAATCCATAAAAAATAAGCGTAGCCGGAGCAATGAAAACAAAAAGATGATGATAAAGAAGCGCGAGACAAAAGATTCCTCCTGCTACCAAAGGCACTGCAAAGGTAATCAAAAGTCGCTTTGTCGTGGCATCCCAGATCTTCAAACCTTTCTTTTTGCTTTTATGGGCGGTAAAAATATAACCACTAAGGACAGCTACAAACAAAATTGCAATCCCAATCAGAACAAGTTCCTTAACCAAGGCAGGCCCCAGAATATTTCTGTCCCCATCAAAATAACTGATTCCTTCTCTCTGAAAAACAAAATACACATATACAGCTCCAATAATAGCCGTTAAACCTGCAACAACTCCGGATAAACCACTTAGCGAAATAAATCTGGAGGACCGTTCCATCATAGAACGGATATGGGATAAGTCTTCGTGATAGTTTTTTGAATCCATAAAAAGAACTTTGAATTACAAAGTTATAATTTATTTTGAATGTACCAACTCTTTATTTTAAATTTTGATAATATTTTTTACAGAAAACCTCATCGTTTACTAAAAAAAAGAGAACCCTACTAAAGCAGGATTCTCAATCATATATTAAAATCTGTACGTGTTACAATGGATTCTGAACAATCAATGGGTTGGCATTGATCTCAGCTCTTGGAATCAGGAATTCCCAACGTAAATCTGTATTAGCTACTGTCATTAAGTTATTGGTTACCACAGAAGAATGGTTGGCACCTGTTCTATCTAAACCTTGATTTAGTCTCTTAAGATCCAGGAATCTGAAACCTTCGCCCCAGAATTCTAGTCTTCTGCTGTCAAGAATTTCTGTAATATAAGCAGCACCTGTTGTAGCAGCACCTGCATAAGATGGATTTCTGTTTTTCGCAAATACATTGAAAACGGCTTTAGAACCGGCTTCATTTCCGGATCTTGCTAAAGCTTCCGCTTCAATAAGGTACATTTCTGCAGATCTCATGTAAGGAACATCTACTCTACTGTCTGCCTGACTTGCTGCAAGAAATTTCTGGCTTGTATAGGGGAATTTCGAATATGTTGAAGGTAAAGCAAGTGCCGTGTGCGCACCTGACGGATCAAAATTCCTGGTTCTTACATCACTAGATGGAAATGAAAGTAATAATTTACTGTTGATCGCTTTTGGAGCCTGACGAATATTCGTAGAGTTAAAGTTCCTTGACATATATGCTCCAAAATTTGAAAATGTATCTCCCTGATCTGCGACAATGGTTGCTCCCCACATCCACTCTCCATTGCCTGCCAAATTATTAAAGCCGGCATTATAGGTAGCATTATCCATCAATGGAAATCCAGCACGAGCTGATTGAGCAGCAGTTACCGCTGCGGGATAATTCCCTTGCGTCAATGCAATTCGAGCCTTTAATCCAAAAATAACTTTATCATTAAAATGTGATTTTGTAGCTCTGGAAACCCCAGCCAATCTGCTTGCCGCCTCATCAAGATCCTTATTGATCTGGGTATACACTTCTTCTACTGTATTTCTGGCTAAAGGAATTTCGTTTGCTACTAATCTGATAGGAACACCAAGTTGAGTATTATTAGTACCAGGCACGTACCTTTTACCATAAATCTGAACCAGCATATAATAACAGAAAGCCCTGAATGCATATGCTTCACCAATTGCTGTTTTGATAGTAGCGGCATCAGCTGCAGTAGGTGCAGGAACAGAAGGACCGTTAGCAATAACCATATTTGCATTTCTGATCAATGCATAATAAAACTGGTAAGGATAAAGATCATTGGAGGCATTATCATTTACCTGATCCTGCCATCTTACTGCTGAGACATACCAGCCATTTCCTGTAGACGGAAAGACAAGGTCATCTCCCAGAGCATCCATTATAATCATAATTCCACCCTGACCATTCTGTCCCTGATCACTTTGTCTGTAATACATATCTCTATGCATTCCATTTATTATGGCCATAAGGTTAGCTGAACTTGAATACGCTGCTTCTTCAGAAGCCGCAGTAGTAGGATCTGTTTCCAGATAATCACTTTCACATGAGACCATTCCTGTAAAGACTGAAAGCACAACAGCCCATTTTATATATTGTTTCGCGATATTTTTCATAATTAATTTTTTAAAAAGATACATTAAATCCAATTGTTACCACTCTGGCCGGAGTATATCTGTTTGATGCAGTACCGTTGAATGCCTGAGCAGGTTCCAGTCCTTTTCTTGCTGTTTTACTCCACAAATTTTCACCAGACACAAGAATCCTTAATCCTGAAACTCCAAGCTGAGATAAAGTTTCCGGACTAAAGCTATAACTTAAAGTTGCTTGTCTGAATGTAAGAAAATCTGAGCTTACCAGCCATCTTGACGAAGCTGCATTTGAACTGGTATATGTTGATGTACTCAAAGCAGGGACATCAGTGATCTGCCCAGGCGTTGTCCATCTGTCGAGAATATCCGTACTTAAAGCTCCACCCTGTGAGTAGCTGGACATCAGAGCAGCATAGTTGGAATCATACGTTTTTCCTCCTAACTGATAGGTAAACATTGCAGATAATGACCATTGTTTATAGGAAATTGTTGTTCCGAAACTTCCAAACAAATCAGGAATTGCTGTTCCGGAATAATCATACTTCGCTTTATTGAAATTGGTAGTAACCTTTTCGCCGTTCACGGTTCTGATATCAGCAGCTGTTGTATTCGCATAGGCATCAGCTACCAGGAATAATGGAGAACCATCAGCCGGATCTACACCGTACCATTGTCTTAACCAATAATCATACACTGAGTGCCCTACAGAAATCTTTTTAGTTCCGTTAATAATTTCCGTTATCCCGTTGGAAAGTTCTGTAATCTGGTTTTTAAGTGTTGATGCATTGGCATTGATATTCCAAACAAAATTTTGCGTTTTAATAACGTCTGCATTAATACTGAATTCAAAGCCACGATTATACATTGTCCCCACATTTCTACTGATCGTATTATCAGGAACTCCGGCAGAAACCGGAAGAGGAACCGGGAAAATAAGATCTTCAGTCACTCTGTTATAATATTCTACAGATCCTGTAATTCTATTATTCAAAAATCCGAAATCAACCCCTACATCGGTTTGCTTGTTAGCCTCCCAGGTAATCGAAGGATCTGCCAGAAACCCAAATAAAATCCCGGGTTCCTGAGCATTATTATATCCTAAAGTATAAGTACTTTTATACATATAATAACTGTCTGTTCTGTCATTTCCTACTTCACCATAAGAACCTCTCAACTTTAATTCACTGATAAGATTAGAATTACTTAAGAACTCTTCTCCTTTCAGTCTCCATCCCGCACCAATTGACCAGAATGAATCCCATCTTACATCTTTGGCAAATCTGGATGAACCATCCCAACGGATAGATCCTGAAAGCAGATATTTTGATTTGTAGTCATAGTTTAATCTTGAAAAGACACCTTCTTTTCTGTAATTGTCTGTACGTGAAGTAAGCGTTGACGGAGTAACAAAGTTAACCAGCTCGTCATTATCATCTACGATCTGGCCTTTTTTATATCCATACAGGTACTCGTACATGAATTTATAATTTTCATGCCCTAAAAGGAATTCAAAATTATGGTCTCCAAATTTTCTTTTATAATTCAGGAGCTGGTTCCAGGTAAAGGTTTGCTCTGTAAAGCTATACTTTTCTGCCGAACCTCCGGGAGCAGCGTCACCAATAATTTTATTTCCGTAGGTACTTCTTCTGTTGTTTCTGATATCATACCCTGCGTTGGTAGACAAAGTAAGATAGGGATCTACTTTGATTTCTGCATAGGCTCTGGAAATAATATAATAATTTTTAGAGAGATCTTTGTTTAAAAGTGTTTCCTGGATTACATTTCTTCCAGCCGCTGCATCAGCGCCTCTGGCACTTCCTGCATCATACACAATATTCCCTGCCGCATCATAAAGGGTAGCGAATGTATTAGGATCATGAGCATAGGGGCTATAGATCGGCCCCATCGTTCTTGTCCATCTGTATGGGTTGATATAAGCAGAATTGTTATCCACCCCTTCTACCGAATTGTTTCCATTGGAAGAGACTCCACTGATACTTGTTCCTAATTTCAGCCAGCTTTTAACCTGCGAATCTACTTTTAATCTCGCTGTAAATCTTTCAAAATCAGATTTGATAAGATATCCGGTTTCGTTGGTATATCCTACGGAAGAAAAATATGTTGTAGTATTACTTCCTCCACTGTAATTCAATTCGTAGTTCTGTCTGAATCCTGTATTCATCAAAGGTTTCTGCCAGTCTAAATCTGTATATTTCAATTTAGCGTTTGGGTTTAATACTCCATCAATAACTAACTGATGAGGATCAACGTCAAATACATTCGTTTTTAGAACCCCTGGTCCGAATGCAGTATTTCCAGTAACCAAAACTATAGAAGCATAATTATTAGCAGCAGCGAGCCCTAATGAGGGATTAGATGCAAATCTTCCATTTCTTAGTGACTCCCAAATAAGCGGATAATATTGGTAAACATTCACTCTGTCATATTCCGGGATCGATCTTCCTACCGCTCCGGTACTCATGCTGAAATTAAAAGAATCTTTTCCTTTTTTCCCGGATTTTGTAGTAATGAGAACCACACCATTAGCAGCTGCAGAACCATACAGAGAGGTAGAAGCAGCATCTTTAAGGATATTGAATGATGCGATATCATTGGGATTAATTGCCGCAAGAGATCCGGTATATATAGTCCCGTCTACTACGTATAAAGGATTTGTTGTAATTCCGTAAGAACCTATTCCACGGATCTGAATACTTGGCGAGCTTCCCGGCTGCCCTGTACCCGTACTTACTTTAACACCGGCACTGGCACCGTCCAGCGCCTGCCCGATACTTGTTATCGGACGGTCAGCAAATTGTTTTGCTTTAACTTCTGTATTGGAGCCAACCATTGTTTCTCTTTTCTGGCTTCCATAAGCAACCACCACAATTTCATCAATCTTAGTATCCTGAGGTATGGTGTCACGTTTAGCCTTTTGGGCTTCTACCATGTGACCTCCTACAAAGAACAGCACAGCAGTACTTAATATTAATTTCATTTTCATATTTAACACATTTTAACAGTATGAACGCAAATATATGTAATAAAAAATGATAAAAAACCAATAAAAAAGAACTTTAATTGAATTCAAAACAATTGATTAATAATTTTAATAAATTATTAATTATCAATTAAAAAAATAAGTTAAAATTCAATTATATGAGTTTAATAAAAATTAAACAATTATTTAAAATAAGTTAAAACACTGTCGATAATATATTAAAATCAATATTTATTTATACTAAAAACATTAAAAACATACAATAAACTAATAATAATTCAATTCCTAAACGCGAGTAAAATATACTATCATTTCTATTTTTTTAAAAAAATCAAACAAGCTGTATAAAAAGACAATAAGGCATAAAAAAACCGTAGAAAACAATTATTCTACGGATCACATCCGGATCAGAATCCAGTTATCTTCCAGCCATTAAAAAACAAATTACTTTGCCCTTAGTCTTTCTTTAATGGACTCAATATTTTTCTTTGCAGAATCTTCAAGAATAAGACTGGCACTCATATGAATTCTTGCCGGCATCAGCTCATTGAAGTGGTCAGTTCCTTCCCATGAAACTTTTTTAATTAGTGCTAGAGCATCGCTGCTTCTAGATGCTAAAGTCTGTAAAAACTTTTCTAACTTTTCATCCATTTCCGCAATAGTATCTGAAACGGAATGATAAACATTATGCTGCTCAGCCCATTCTGCAGATCTGAAGTCTGCGTCTATTGCCATTGCCGAGAATTGTGACTTCCCTATTTTTCTTTCCACATAAGGCCCAATTACAAAAGGTCCGATTCCAAGATTGATTTCAGTAAGTGCCAGCGCTGAATCTTTAGTAGCAAAACAATAATCTGCTCCGCAGGCAATTCCGACTCCTCCCCCGGTAGTTTTCCCCTGAACTCGTACCACTACGATTTTACCGCAGTTTCTCATTGCATTTAAAACTTTAGCGAAACCTCCGAAAAATTTCGTAGAAGCTTCCAGTTCCTCAATGGCTAAAAGCTCGTCAAAACTTGCTCCTGCACAAAACGCTTTCTCACCTGCACTTTTTACTAAAATAGCTTTCACCTCATCTTTTGCTCCTTCTTCAAGAATGGTTTCTGCAAGTTTTTCTAAAATTGCTCCCGGAAGAGAGTTGCTTTTGAGTGTTCCGAAACTGATTTCGGCAATATTATTTTTAATTTCTGATGCTACAAATTCGCTCATTTTTCTTTTTATTGGATTCTTACAAAAATACGAAATACAGCTCGTTCAGAGAAACTTAAAGGACAAATTTTCTTTTGAAACCTGCATATTCCCTCACATTTATTACGTAGAAATACGGAGTTTTTAATTTGGTATTTTCTACTCTAGCACCACCCTGTTATTAATCGTTCCTTTGAACTGAGCATAAATAATCAAAAGGCGGATTCTGAAAAGCCTGCAAGAGAGTAAGAAATTTAAAAACAAAAAACATATTATCATGGACGAGTACATTGGAATTGTAAAATTATTTGCAGGAAATTTCGCACCTAGAGGCTGGATGTTTTGCGACGGAAGTCTGATAAGCATTTCAAGAAATTCTGCCTTATTCTCTATTTTAGGAACAACTTATGGCGGAGACGGTATTACTACTTTCGCTCTCCCTAACTTAAAAGGACGAATGGCTTTAGGAGCAGGAAATGTAAATGCCAACCAGTTTTATCCTTTGGGAGTAGTGTCCGGAACTACACAAAATACACTTTTAGCATCCAATCTTCCAAGTGTAGGAGCAGGATTTCAGCTTAAGGTAGCCAATAAAAATGCCAATTCATCTACTCCCATGGCCACTTCAACAATCGCTATCTCAGGAACACAAGTGGGAAGAGATTTCAATGCAGTACCTAGTTTCGTGAATGATGCTAACCCTGATACGATTATTAATAATCAAAGTATTGCCTTCATAGGACAAAATCTGCCTGTGAATAACATGCCACCATACCTGGGTTTAAATTATATCATTTGTGTTGAAGGTATTTACCCACCAAGAGATTAATATCTATACAATAACCTAACATTTAAAACAAATATCATGAAAAGCACTACTTTTTTAACCATCTGTAGTCTGCTCATTTCAATTTTCTCATTCGGGCAGACCAGTACAGAACAATTTGAGACAGAATCGAACGGGAGTACAAGCTTCACCGATAACGGAGTCATTTTCAATATCATTTCACATGTAAGTGTTTTTGACATTCAGGGGAATTTCCCGGGAACCGGCTGGAGTGGAACATCAAATGATAACCGATACATTGATAACTCCAACGATACTCAATCTCCGCCATCATTCAGTATAAAGACTACTTCCAATTTATTTAAAGTAAACAGATTCTGGATGTATCTTTCTGCTTTGAACCTGGATCTTAACGTAGCAGGAACACTTACTGTAACCGGAAAATTAAGCGGAGTAACAAAATTTACGCAAACAAAAACTACCGGATTTGCAACCAGCTTAGGCAGCACCAATGGATATACTTTGATTGATCTCACCAACTTAAATGGTCAGAATTACTCAAACATTGTGATTGATGAGTTACAAATCACTGCAAACGGAGCTTTCCGATATGTAGGTTTTGATGCCTTTACCTGGGTAAAAGACAGTAATCTTGTATTGGGTACTTCGGAAACTAAAAGCATAAAAAAAGACCTGACTGTTTATCCTAATCCAACCAACGGACCTATTTCTATTACTACAGAAAAAGCCAGTGAAGCCAAAATCTACAACATGGATGGTAAAATGCTGAAAACTATACCAACTCAAAAGGGAAATAATGAAATCAATATTTCAGAGCTTCCAAAAGGAGTTTATATTATTAAAACAGCTACAGAATCTACCAAGATTATTAAAAACTAATTGTAAGAAATTTCACAAGTTCCATATTCCCACAAAGATTCTAATTCATGAATGACAAATCCCTTTCGACGAAGGGATTTTGTCATTTTTTTAAGGCTAAAATGTACTTGTCTATATAAAGCTGTTTTTCTTTCAATTTGTACTGCTGGATATATCTTGGATGTTCCAACACCGTCATTTTATCGAACAATTTTGCTTCTTTATTTAATTTTGAAATAAAATCAGCATTCTTCTTACCCAGAATAAAAACCTCTGATGTATCGAGAGTAAGACTGATATGCTTTTTCAGAGATTCGACCATAAAGTCTTTTACAGCTTCGAAAAGTTTTTTATCATCATAGTAATTAGCATTAAGCCATCCGTTTTTTGTTTTCCTTACGATCGCAAGCGGAAATGGGGAATTGATATAAATATCTTCATAAAAAAGATCAGCTCCACCATAGCCTTCGATCATATCGTACATAAATACGGAAGAAATTTCATGAGTACGGGCAGATTCCATTTTGATTCCGCAGACACTTTCCAATCTTTTGGTATCGGTAAACGGAACTCCGGTTACTCCAGCCCCATGACGGCTTGGATTGATTCCAATGATAAATTTTCTTTGGGACGAATCATTATAATATTTATGATAAAACTTTTGCATTACCATTAATGTTTCAGGATTTTCCAGATACGGATTCAGAACATCAAAACCTTCAGGTAAATTACCTGTATAGTTCAGGTTTTTATTGAACGTAATAACATGGTCTGCAAAAGTTGTATTCATATTTAGTTTTTAGAAAAAATAAAATTTTCAGGCTGATCGTTTTCATCATCATCTTCTTCATCATCGTCACTTAAAGCCAATTCAATATCAATAAATTGAATATATAAACCACATAGCTCTCCATTGTCATCATAAGCAAAATAAACAGGATAACTGCCGTCACCAAAGCCGCTGGCAAACATCGGAATCTGATAGCTGGTACCTGGAACCATCCAGTTGATCCAGTCTCCTGCTTCTCTCTGATTGTTAGGATAATCTTTATAGCTTTGTGAGAAAAGCCCTGCAAAATAATCGTCATAAACATTGTCGACATTTATTTCATCAACAAATTGATCTACAAAAGGAAGCACTTCTTTATCTGCAATACAACCTAAACCGGCATCCACCTCAAAGCCAAAAAAATCTTCGTCAGTCACTCCTTCCAGTTCTTCAATTCCAACCAATGCTTCTCTATAAATAACAGGTTTTTCTTTGGTAAATTCAACTTTTACTACAGCATATCTATCTCCCCAATCTTCAGACTTTACTACAGCAATAGAGACAGGAAAATTGCCTTTCGGAGCCTGAATAAAATAAGGCGATTGATTGGCATTCAGACATACCAATGGATCTCTTACCACCACTTTTCCGGAGGGAAGAGAAACATTTCCAATTTTCATGGTCTCCATTTTCAGCCCCATAATTTCATCAGAAGTAAAATAGGTTTCCAGATCTGTAGGGCAAACCAGAATATCCTTTACTTCTTCCCATTTTTGCATCCAGTTTTCGTTCATTGCTCTCGATTTTATGATTGAATTTTAAAATTAGTACTTTTTTGCAAGAGAAAGAAGAAGTTGAAATTAAGAATCTCTTACAACTTAATTATTCACTTCAATAAATTGCTGATCAAAAAGAAACTGAATCATCATATTTTATCATCCCATTTCCAGGTTTTAATTCATATTATTTTTTTTATTAAATTCGTTTTCAATGAAATAGCAACTTCAGCCAACTAAAACTTTTAACCTATGATCGGAATTATCATTGAGCTTATCATTTCATGGCTTCTCCTTAAGTTTATAGCAAAACAAGATCTTTCTGTTTTAGGATTCAAGCCTAACCCAACCAGGCTGGTTCATTGGAGTACTGGTTTTCTTTTGGCTGCTGCCATTTGCAGCCTTTATCATATCATGACAACATCCTTTATCAATAATAGCTGGATTTTGAATAAACAGTTAACATTCTCTGCTGCATTAATGAGCTCATGGTGGGTTATAAAATCTGTATTGTTTGAAGAATTACTTTTCAGAGGAGCATTGCTTTATCTTGCTATAGAAAAATGGGGAATGACAAAAGCCTGCCTTTTATCTGCTGCCTGCTTCGGAATCTATCATTGGTTTTCTTATAATGCATTCGGAAATCCTTTTCAAATGGGAATTATTTTTGGGATAACCGGCATCTTTGGGTGGATGCTGGCCGTATCTTTTGCTAAAACTCAATCTCTATATCTTCCAACAGGTCTCCATCTGGGCTGGAATTTGTTTAATATTATTGTATTTTCAAACGGTCCGTTGGGCCAGCAAATCTTCATGAAAGCCAATATAAACCATCTGGAAGGAATTCCTTCACTGCTTATCTTTTTGTTTCAGATATTGGCTTTACCACTTTTAATGTATGGATATTTTAAAATTAGGAGCAGATCATAAAAATAAAGCTGCAAACCATGGGACTTGCAGCTTTATGTATGTTTTAAGTTTAAAAAATCTAAGAATCAGCACATATATAACATGCTCTGGCAATATCAGGCCATCTACCAGGAAGACAGCAGCTTCCGGGAGGACAAGGATTAAGGGCACAAGACCAGTTTGGTCCAGAACCTTTAAGAGATCTCAACTCATGTCTTGAAAGTTTTTTTAAGTTTTTCATAGCGGTTTGTTTTGATGTTCTCTCCTACTCTATATGCTTTTCGGATTTCGCCTATTAAAGTTAGTAATTTTAAACAAAAACAAAATAACTAACTGAAATAAAATACATTACAACCAACCAACATCCTTGTCAAGGTTTAAAACCTTGACAAGGGTAAGCTGGACTTTTAAACTAAAATTCGCCATCAAAATCAATGTCTCTTTGATGTGACAATACAAAATTTTCTTTATCATCAAATAATTCAATAATCTCATCTCTTTTCAATAAAGTTTTTGATTTACTTAGAATGGTTTGATAGGAGGAAAATTTATATTTGTAAACTGCCTGATTGAATGATTTTGTGGATTTTGATGAATATAAATTATACTATTAATTAAATATTTATCTGATGTAATCAACTTTCTTTTAAAAGGAGATTCAATAAGAGCACCATGTCTTTTATTTTCTTTATTAAAAGCCTGGGAATAAGAATTGAAAATCCGGGCAAATTGTTTTGAGAAAATATTCTGAGGAGAATGAAGACCATTTTTTAAAGCCTCTCCAAAATTTTGATCTACAATAAAGCTACTCAGTTCTAAATCGGACTTTATCTTAATCAAAAGATGAAAATGATTAGGCATCAGACAATAGGCATATACATCACATACAGGAATAAGAAATTCGCTCACTTTATTGATAAAGTACAAATAATTCCGATCTGATTTAAATATAGCTTCACCATTAATACCACGATTATAAATGTGGTAAAAACAATCTGCTTCAATTGGAGCTGTTCTAATATCTACCATTTCACTTTGTGTTTTTAAACTTTGAAAATATAAAATAATATTACCCTTGTCAAGGTTTAAAACCTTGACAAGGGTAATCGTCCATTAAAAAATCCCTTTCAATTACTGAAAGGGATTTCAAACTTATATTTTCATTAATTAAATCAATCCAAACTGTTGGAAGTGGTGCGTAAAATGCTTTTTGTGCATCAGTTCCCACATTTCTTTATTCAGTTTTCCGAAAACATAATTCATGTGTTCTGCCTGTGGATTTTCTTTATAATAGATCACAAACTTTTTCAGGTTATCCATGAATGATAATTTTGCGGCTTCCAGATTCTTGTGTGTTAGTTCAGGAAGTGAACCGTCCTTCGGAAGGAATGGAGCTGTAAATTCTTTTGGCATTGCTCTGTGGTTGTAAAGAGAGTCCTGCCATTTTTCAAGATTTTCCTCCGGAGTAAAACATTTTTCTGCTTCGGGCTCTCCAAAGCTCACCAATACCGCTTGCTCTAAATGCTCGATCATCTGTTGTGGAGACATTTTTCCCCAAAGAGAAGGTGTTGTTTCTGTTAATCCGTTCAATATTTTCTGAACGTTTTTCACATTCAGATCAATGAAAGGAGATTGTTTTGCCACCAATGTTAAAATTGTTGCTACGCAAACTACCTCATCTCTTTGATTCACTACTTCAACCAACCATTTTACAACACCGGAAGGTATATTTCTTCCTTTTACGCCTCTGTTGATTTTTTCTTTTGCTGTTAAATAAACAGTAATAGTATCTCCGGCGTATACAGGCTTGAAGAAGCTACAGTCTTCCAATCCGTAATTGGCAATAACAGGTCCTTTTTTACCTGAAACAAATAATCCTGCTGCTGCTGAAAGGATGAAATATCCGTGAGCAACAGTTTTATCGAAGATCGTACCTGTTAAACTTGTAGCATCCGTATGCGCATAGAAATGATCCCATGAAACATTGGAGAAGTTAACGATATCCGCGTCAGTAACCGTTCTTCCTGCTGTTTCCAAAGAATCTCCTACTTCTACTTCCTCAAAATATTTCTGGAAAGGATGTTTATCTGAGAATTTTTTCTCTGCTCCCTGCTGGTAGATCTTAGTAATTGCTTTCAACACATCCGGTGATCCCTGAATTGCTGTTTTCTGCAGGAAGAAATGAAGACCGCTCAGTCCGCCCATTTCCTCTCCTCCACCAGCTCTACCAGGACCTCCATGCATTAATGTCGGAAGCGGTGAACCGTGACCAGTGCTTTCTTTGGCGTTATCTCTGTTCAATACAAAGATTCTTCCGTGTTGGGAAGCCATTTTCCATGAAGTTTCTGCGATAAAGTTCTCGTCATGAGAAATAATAGATCCTACCAAACTTCCTTTTCCTCTTTTTGCCAATGCAGCTGCTTCTTCAGCATCTTTATACGGCATTAATGTAGATACCGGTCCGAAAGCTTCTACATCGTGAGAGATATTTTTTTCAAAAGGCTTGTCGTTCAGGAATAATTTCGGGCTCATAAATGCTCCATTTTCATAGTTGGCATCTACAAGCTCGTGTTTTCCGTCATAAACAAGTTCTGTTTCTGATTTTAATAGATTTACTTTTCTTAAAACTTCTTCATACTGCTGTCTTCCTACCAAAGATCCCATTTTGGTTTCTCTGCTTAATGGGTTTCCGATTTTTGTTTGATCCAAAGCTTTAGACAAAGCATTCTGAACGTCACCGATTAAGTGCTCAGGAACAATGATTCTTCTGATTGCAGTACACTTCTGCCCTGCTTTTGTTGTCATTTCGTTACGAACTTCTTTGATGAATAGATCGAATTCCGGAGTTCCGGGCTTTGCTTCCAATCCAAGAATTGAACAGTTTAATGAATCTGCTTCCATGTTGAAACGAACCGCATTTCCTGCAATAGATGGCAGTGATTTTAATTTTCTTCCTGTATTGGCTGAACCTGTGAACAATACAGAATCTCCATCCTGTACATAATCTAAGATATTTCCTGGTTCTCCGCACACTAACTGCACAGCTCCTTCAGGCAAGACTCCACTTTCAATCATATCCTGAAATACCGCATTGGTAAGATAAGATCCGAAAGGAGATGGTTTTACAATAGAAGGAACTCCAGCCAATAAGGAAGTGGATAGTTTTTCCAACATTCCCCATACCGGAAAGTTATAAGCATTGATCTGTACAGAAACTCCTTCACTAGGTGTCAGAATGTGAGTTCCTAAGAAAGTTCCGTTAGCAGAAATTTTCTGAGTGTCTCCATCTACCCAAAATGAAGTATTGGGAAGCATTCTTTTTGCCAATCCGGAATAGGTAAAGAAAGTTCCGAAACCTCCTTCAATATCCACCCAAGAATCTACGTGGGTAGCCCCTGTTTTGTATGATAAATCGTAGTATTTTTTCTTTCTTTCTAACAGATAAAGAGCTACTTTTTTCAGCATTTCTCCACGATCGTAGAAAGTCATTGAAGAAAGGTTTTTATATCCTACGGTTCTTCCGTAGTCAAGAGCTTGTTCAAAATTAAGCCCTTCTGTATCGGAAACAGCTACCTGTTCTCCTGTAACGGCATTGTACAAAGGAACTCCGCTTCCGGTACCATCTACCCATTGTCCGTAGATATAGTTTTTTAACTTTTCCATATAGTTTTTTACTTTTTGCTTTGATTAATCTTTTTAATAATTTCATCTAAACCTTATAGGTCTTTGAGACCTATAAGGTTTAGATCCATATTATTATTTCAGTTACAAATTATTTCGGTTCCTGATAAGGAAACATTTTCACCAATCCTTCATATAAACTTCTGTGAAGAATGGTTGCATGATTGTCTGTTTCCATCATTTTATATTCCAATGTCCAGTTTTTCTTTCCTGCTTTTTTCAAAACATCATAGAAAGCTTCTGCGTCTTTTACCATCACCGGATGTTCACCTTTCCCTACAGAAACATAAACGAATTTTTTAGTATCCGCAGATTTTGAAAGCAGTTGTGGAGCCTGTTTTAAAAGACTTTCGTCATCCCACCACAAACTTGGGCTGATGATAAAATAGTTATTGAACATTTCCGGCTTTTTTAAAAGGATTTCTGTTGCCAAAAGTCCTCCCAAAGACTGACCGAAAAGGTATTTATCTGTAGTTTTAAACTGACTTTCCACATAAGGTTTTAGTTCTTTTTCAACGAATGCAATAAACTTATCAGAATGTCCTGTTGTAGGATAGTCTTTCTGTAAGTCTTTTAAGTCCGTATGAAAGGTAAAATCTCTTTTTCGGTCTACATTAGCAACTCCCACCACAATGGTTTCCGGCATGGAATACATCTGATTAAAGAATTGTACTAGTCCTGTAACGTGAATAAAATCTTCGTTCATACTTCCATCCAATAAATAGATCACCGGGTATGATTTTGTTTTATCATATCCCTGTGGAAGATAAATATTCAGCGTTCTGTCTTCATTTAATGTTTTGGACTTAATGGTCCTCACTTCTCCTATTGTAAGCGGTTTTGTCGTAACAGTCTGTGCTGATAACGTACAGCCCACCGCCAACATTATGCTGCATGCAAGCGCAATTTTTTTAATCATATTTATTTTTGTTAAACCTAACGGGTTTTAAAAACCCGTTAGGTTTGATTATTAGCAATTATTCAAAATTTAAAAAGTCATATTCAACAGTAGACTGATGATAATTTCTAAAAACTTCTACCGAATCAAAATACTGCATGATCTCCTTTCTATTCAATTTACTTTCTTTTTCAGGATTCAAATATGAATTATACGAAGAATGCTTCCATTGATCAATTTTATTTACAAATCCGTGATTAACCGGATTATTATGGATATAATGGAGAACCTTCAATAAATATTTCTCATCAGATATTTTCTTTCGTTTTACCACATTCAGAAAAAGTGCTCCTTTTCTATTATATTTTTTGTTATAAGCTTTAGCATAAGCATTCAATAAATTACCAAAATGCTTCATTAAAAACTGATGTCCATTTTCACTATTCACATCATCAAAATTCTTAAATCTTAACAACAAATGAAAATGATTAGGTAACAGACAATAAGCATAAATATCAGCGACCTGAAGAATATATTTTTCTATCTTTTCCAGAAAAAATTGATAATTTGAGGGTTCACGAAAAATCACTTCAGTCCCATTTACATGAGAGAAAATGTGATAGGTACCTTCAAATTCAAAATTTTCTGTATTAATCATTCTTTTTAAATCTGGTATTTAATTTAAACCCAACGGGTTTTAAAAACCCGTTGGGTTTGATTATCAGCAATTATTTTAAAAATTCATACTATTTTATATCATCCCAGATACTGTAATCCACAATTTTAGTTGGGATCTGCTGAACATATTCTGTAAAAGGTTCGCAAGGCAGAATAGCTTCTTTTCCTTCTCTTGCCAGCTCCTGATATAATTTTGTTCCTTCTGTTTTCCAGTGAATCATTTCGTCAGAAACATCACGGATAATTTTTGCTGGGCTTCCTACCACCAGTTTTCTTGGTTCACATCTGAAATTGGCTGGTACAAAAGCTAGTGCTCCGACGATACTTTCATCACCTATATAGGCTTTGTCCATTACCACGGAGTTCATTCCGATCAGACAGTTTTTTCCGATGTGTCCGGAATGAATAATCGCGCCATGTCCGATGTGTGCTGATTCTTCAAGGATCGTTTCTATATTCGGGAAAACGTGAAGGGTACAGTTTTCCTGTACATTAGCTCCGTCTTTAATGATAATTTTCCCCCAGTCACCGCGAATTACTGCATTGGGACCAATATATACTTCTTCACCTATTTCTACATTCCCGATAATGACTGCCTGCGGATGAATGTAGGCAGAGGCCTTTATAATGGGACGAATCCCGTGGTATGAGTAGATGTTCATATTTTTTAATTTGAAAATCTGAGAATGGGATAATTAGAAAATTAAGAATGTCTTTAAACATTTTCAAATTCTTAAATTACCTCATTTTCAAATTCATTATACTTTTTCAATGACCATTGCATATCCTTGTCCAACACCGATACAAAGGGTACACAATGCATATTTTTTATCCTGCTTCTGAAGTTCCATTGCTGCAGAACCTACGATTCTTGCTCCGGAAACTCCCAGTGGATGACCGATGGCAATTGCACCTCCGTTCGGGTTTATTCTTGCATCGTCATCTTTCAACCCTAAGCTTCTTGTTACAGCCAGTGCCTGTGCTGCAAATGCTTCGTTTAATTCGATGATATCCATATCTTCCAGGGAAAGGTTTAATCTTTTCAATAGCTTTTGGGTAGCTTCTACAGGTCCGATTCCCATGATTCTTGGCTCTACACCAGCTACGGAAGATCCCAGAATTTTTGCTTTGGGTTTCAACCCATATTTTTTAACAGCTTCTTCGCTTGCTAAAATCAAAGCAGCAGCTCCGTCATTCATTCCTGACGCATTTCCAGCCGTTACTGTTCCTTCTTTTCTGAAAGCCGGACGAAGTTTTGCCAAACCTTCCATAGATGAAGCAGGCTTAATGAATTCATCTTTTTCAAAAATGATTGGGTCTCCTTTTCTCTGAGGAATTTCAACTTTTACAATTTCTTCTGCCAGTCTTCCGCTTTCCTGAGCTTTTGTCGCTTTCTGCTGAGACCAAAGGGCAAATTTATCCTGATCTTCTCTGTTGATCTTGTGGATATCTGCTAAGTTTTCAGCAGTTTCTCCCATTCCGTCAACGCCATATAATTCTTTCATTTTTGGGTTGATGAAACGCCATCCGAAAGTGGTATCGAACATCTGGCTGTCTCTACCGAAAGCTGCGCTAGGTTTTGACATTACATAAGGAGAACGCGTCATATGCTCTACTCCTCCTGCAATATAAATTTCTCCTTCTCCTGCAGCAATGGAACGAAATGCATTCGCTACTGCGGACATCCCTGAAGCACATAGTCTGTTGACAGTTTCTCCTCCAATTTTGTAAGGAAGACCAGCTAATAAAAGTCCCATTCTGGCAACATTTCTGTTATCCTCACCCGCCTGATTGGCACATCCGAAAATAACATCCTCAATTTCCTCAACAGGAACTTCAGGATTCCTAGCTACTACTTCTTTAATAACAATAGCAGCAAGATCATCGGCTCTTACTTCTGATAATCCTCCCTGTAGTTTTGAGATGGGAGTTCTGACATAGTCTATGATGTATACGTTGTTCATAATTTTAATTTGAAAATGAGTCAATTTGAGAATTTGAAAAATTCAGGCAAGTAAAGAATTAATGGAGTACAATAATTTTCAAATCACCTCATTCTCAAATTTCCAAATTCTTTATAATTCTGTTACTTTTTTTCCTATTTTGTAAACTGTTCCTACAAATTTTGCAATCAGTTCTTTGTTTTGATTGGTAATCTGAATGTCATAAACAGCTGTTTTTCTCGTATCATTTACCAAGATACTTTCTGCTCTGAAAACATCGCCTTCTTTTCCTGCTTTGGTAAAATTGATGATACAGTTCAATGCCACTGCAGCATCTCCTTTATTGTTGGAAGAAAATGCCAGTGCAGAGTCTGCAAAAGCAAAGGTAACTCCGCCATGAACTGTTTTCAGTCCGTTCAGCATGTCCTTCTTAATTGGCATTTCTATTAAACAGTAATTTTCTTTTACTTCAATCATCTTGATATTCATCCACTGGGAAAAATAATCCTGATTGAACATATAATCTGCTACTTGTCTTGGATTCATTTCTGTTAATTATATGTTTATTATTTCTTCATACAGCTCATCAGATAATCTGTCGTAAACACTCATGGTTTTCCCAAGAATAATCTGCCCGTATGAAAGGTTTTCTGAGTCTGATGAATCTTCAGAGGGATAAGATTCGTCTAAATCAATTCCATTTTCGCTGGCTAATCTTTTGATCAGCTCTTTATATTTTTCATTAAACTTTCCTAAAAGCTCAAGTCTTTCCTGCTCATCAACGGAGGAAGCTTCCTGAGTTAAATACTGTTTCTCAATTAAAAGTCTGATCTCCAGCTCTGCCCTGAATTCATCTATATTCATGAAAATTTATCTCTTTTTCCATTTACTTCATTAAAAATCTTTTGCTGGGATTTTTGACATAATATTTACCATCTTTATCGAACCCCCATACATTTGAGATCTCTCTTAATTGAAATAAATCATAATCTCTTTTATGGATTTTGATTTTGTTCAACCTTCTTAATTTTCGATTGGCATCTCTTTTATTTTCCTTTTCTGTCACTGCAGTTGTAACTCCTGTTATGGGAGTTTTCCTCCTTGACCTACTCATAATAAATATGCTGTTAATCTTTATAGTTTTCTCAGTAAAGGACTTTGTCTGTATCTTTCTTCCTGATATTCTTCATAAAGGCTCTGAAGGGTTTCGGAGATTTTTGCATACCCGATTTCTTTCCCCCAGCTTAATAATCCTTTTGGATAGTTGACGCCTTTCTGCATTGCCAGCTCGATATCTTCATCATTGGCAACTCCTAATCTTTTGGCTTCAACAGCTTCATTGATCAGCATTGAAATGATTCTTAAAAAGATCTGTTGATATAAAGCTTCGTCTTTCTGAGCTACAGGTTTTTCTGCTCCTTCGCTGTAATCGTAGAACCCTTTTCCTGTTTTTCTTCCGTGAAGTTTGGCTTCAGACATTCTTTGCTGTAGTAAAGACGGTTTGTATTTCGGATCGTAGAAATAATCTTTGTAAACTGTAGTTGTTACTGCAAAGTTGACATCCACTCCAATAAGGTCCATCAGTTCGAAAGGTCCCATTTTGAAGTTCCCCAATGTTTTCATAGCATCATCTACCTGTTCCGGTGTGGCGATGTTTTCTTCAACAATTCTCAGGCCTTCTCCATAATAAGGTCTGGCGATTCTATTGACGATGAATCCTGGAATATCTTTGGCAATAACAGGAGTCTTTCCCCATTCTTTCATGAGGTTGTAGATTTTTTCTGCTAATGTTTTTTCTGTTAATAAGGATGGAATGACTTCCACTAAAGGCATTAATGGAGCCGGATTGAAGAAGTGAATTCCGATGAAACGCTCCGGCTTCTTGAGTTCTGCACCCAGAGAGGTGATAGAAATAGATGAGGTATTGGAACTGAGAACACAACTTTCAGAAACATAGTTTTCAAGCTCTGTAAACACTTTGGTTTTGATCTCTTTGTTTTCGATAATGGCTTCTATAATCAGCTCACAATCTTTGAAATCTTTCAATTCCGTAGCAATGGAAATATTAGCTAAAATTTCAGTCATTTTGTCTCCTGAAATTTTTTGTTTATCAACCAATTTGGTCAAGGTTTTTTCCAAACCTACTGTTGCCGTTTCTACTTGTTTTGCGTTGGCGTCGTAAACCCATACTTTGCATCCGTTCGTTGCGGCTACTTGTGCAATGCCGATTCCCATGGTTCCGGCACCGATAATTCCAATATTTTTCATTTTTTTAGATGTTAGAAGCTAGAAATTAGAAGTTAGATTATTGACTAACATCTAACTTCTAAAATCTAATATCTATGATTTATCTTCCTTTATAATTAGGTTTTCTTTTCTGTAAAAAGGCGTTTACTCCTTCAATGAAATCTTCTGTTTCTGCAGCTTCCTGCTGAAGATCACCTTCCAATTCAAGCTGTTCTTTCAACGTGTTGTTATAAGAATTGGCAAATGCTTTTTTCGTAAGCTTGATGGCTGCTGTCGGCATGTTTGCCATTCTTTCAAGGATTTCCATAGATTTCGGAACAAATTCTTCTTCAGTGAACACTTCTGCTACAAGGCCATGCGCTTTGGATTCTTCTGCAGATAATTTTTTACCTGTAAATGCTAAATAATTGGCCAATTGTCTACCTAGAAGTTTCGGTAAGAAGTAAGTTCCTCCTGTATCAGGAATCAAACCGATATTTGAAAATGCCTGAGCAAAATATGCTTTCTCATTCGCTAGAACGAAGTCAGAGATTAACGCCAACATTGCTCCAGCTCCTACTGCAGGACCGTTTACTAAAGCAATAACCGGTTTTTTGCAACGGGTAACTTCCATTACCAATGGATTGTAATAGTCTACCACAATTTTTCTGATGATGTCATGATCATGGTGTTCTTTGCCTACTACAAAAGCTTCGTCCAGATTCTGACCTGAGCAGAATGCTCTTCCTCTTCCGGAAATAGCAACACATCTTACCGTTTCGTCTTCGCTGCACTCTTTAACAAAGTCTCTGAGATCTGATAAAGCCGGCTTAGTAAGGGCGTTCATCGTGTCTGGTTGATTAAGATATGCGATTTTCAGCTTTCCGTCAAAATGCGTTTCAATATCAAGTTGTGTATACATAGTTTTTATTAATTTATTATTTAACAACGCACTAATTTAACAATATAAATTAATGTAACCGTCTAATAATTTAACATTCTAACAATTCCTTCGTTATGCTTTGCATAGCCGTAAAGTTTGTGGTGGATTGATGAATAACTCATCAATGACATTTAAAATAATCAAAAGGTTCCAGGCAGTCTAAACACTGGTAAGATGCCTTACACAAAGTAGAACCAAATCTGCTGATCTGCTTGGTATGCTCGGAACCACAGCGCGGACATTTTTTCGGTTTGCCGATGTGGTGTTCGTCTGCTCCTTTTTCCGGAGGTGTAATTCCGTAAACACGGAGTTTTTCTCTCGCTTCATCAGTAATCCAGTCTGTTGTCCAGATCGGAAACATCTTGGTTACCACTTTCGCATCCCATCCGTTTTCTTTCATCATTTTGATAATATCCTCCTCAATGGTAAACATGGCAGGACAAGCGGAATAGGTAGGTGTAATGATCACCTCACAGGTATTTTCACCTGTAATCTGTGCATCTCTTACAATTCCTAATTCCACAATATCAATGACCGGAATTTCCGGATCAGGAATGGTTTTTAATAAATCTAAAAGCTGATTCATATTTTATTTTTTATCAGAATCAAGAATGGCTTTCATTGCATTCTGATAATCCAAATTATCTGTTATTCCGTTGTGATACTGATCTTTTAATATAATCAGACGATCACCTTTTTTAAAGTTATTTTTAAGCTTTAAAGAGGTTTTATAGTTAATAACCTCATCTTTATCACCATGAAAAATAACGACGGGCGATTGAACGGTTTTTAAATATTCACCAGTCTCAAAATTATATTTCAGTAAAAACTTTGGAAGGAATGAGAATTTCTGACTCATTTCATCTTCTATACTGTAATACGGCGCCTGTAAAATCAATAATCCTGCATTATGCATGGATGCTAATTTTGCGGCTAATCCCGTTCCTACGGAATATCCTAAAATAATAATTTTGTTTTCCGGATATCTTTTTAAAAGTTCTTTATAAGCATTTTCAACATCCGAAAAAAGCTGGTCTTTACTATTAATTTTATCTTCACTTTTTCCGTAACCACGGTAATCAAGTATCAAAGTATCATAATTCATACTTCGATAGAGCTGAGCGACTTCTCCCCAGCTTTTTATTGATCCTCCGTTTCCATGAAGATAAAAGATGACTCCTTTTGGATTTTGAGCTTTGAATAAAACAGAACTCAAATGTTTTCCATCTTGCGTTTTGATGGGTACTTCTTCAAAATCACCATCAAATGTAAACTTGTAATTTTCCGGTAATTTTTCAGGATAAAAAATAATTTTCTCCTGATAGAAATAAATCCCAACACATAGTATCACATAGGCTGAAAGAAAAAAAGCCAATATCCCAAGAAGCAACTTCTTCATAATTTATTACCAGGTACAGCCAGGATACGCTCTCTGCATATACTGAAGCTCACAAAGAATAAATCCGAAATATTCTGTGTGATATCCTGTTCTTGATTTTGGCTGCATAAAAGCATTTTCAGGATATTCTAAACCGAAGTCTGCAAAATCTTTCTTGGTAACAGCAAGGAATTCTTCGTAAAGAGCATCTGAATTGGGAGCAATATTTAAAACAACCAGGTCATCTTCACCTTCAGTTTTAGCAAAAAGACCTTTCGTATATTCCCAGATATTTTCAATGGCTTTTACCAAACGTCCACGGCTTTCTTCCGTTCCCTGAGCAAAGATCTTCATCCATGAAGACGCATGAGTGTAGTGATATCTTACTTCTTTCAATGATTTTTGAGCAATGGCAGCCAATTCTTCATTAGCAGAGTTTGATAATGCCTCATACATCAGTTTCTGATAGACAGACAATACATATACTTTAAGAATAGTCTGTGCATAATCTTCATTAGGAAGTTCTACCCAGTGTGCATTCACATATTCATGCTCGTATCTTAAAAATGCGATATCATCTTCACTTTTACCGTTGTCAATCACTCTTGAAGCGTAAACGTAAAAGTTATTCGCCTGACCTAGTTCATCCAACGCAATATTCGTCAATGCAATATCTTCCTCTAAGTAAGGACCTTCACCGCACCACGCAGACAAACGCTGCCCCATAATGAAACTGTCGTCTGCTAGTTTTAATAAATAATTATATAATGGGTTCATTGTTTAATCAATTTAAAGACGGATAGATGATAGATGGATAGAAAATAGACAAGTAAACCTTAAGGTCTTTTATCTATCTGTCTATTATCTCAAAAGTCTTATTACATATTTTTTACGTCGTTTGGAATCTCGTAGAAGGTTGGGTGACGGTAAAGTTTGTCATCAGCCGGATCAAAGAATGCTTCTTTATCCACACCTTCTGAAGTCACAATATATTTACTTGGAACTACCCAAACAGAAGTTCCTTCTTTTCTTCTTGTATAAACGTCTCTTGCGTTCTGCAAAGCCATTTCTGCTGTTGGTGCCTGTACAATTCCAACGTGTTTGTGAGATAATCCCGGTTTAGTCTGAATAAACACTTCCCACATATCTAATTGACTCATTATCTATTTTTATTTTTTAATTTAATTTGATATTGAAGTTATCTTCAACATATTTTAAAATTTTCATGAAACTTTCATATTCATCAATCCCTGGGTACTTATCTAAATAGACTTGGGGATTAAGATAATGAAACTCATTCTGTCTATTATAAGACTTATATTTCACTAAGAAATCTGCACCATCTAAGACACTCATCTCCTGCGACATTAAAACATAATCTTTTTCATCTTCATCAAAAATAACTTTTCGTTTTGATTTTTTATAATTAAAAAATGTTTCTTTCGGAAGATCTCCAATATTTAATGCTTCAAGATTTAAAAAGACTTCTTTTAATGGAATTTTTGATTTTGGCTTTGTTACAATAGGAGGAATTGATTGAAATTCATCTTCACTTATCTTTTTTGGAAAAAACCATTGTACTAATTCGACATTCCATTTTTTATTTTCGTTAAGATAAATTCTAAAAACTTTTCCACTGTTTGTAATTCCATTACCAACGTAAATTCTTACTTCATTTTCTCTGTCAAGTTTTAAAGGTATGTTTGCAAGTATATCAACACTTTGACCTTTAAAAAAAGAAACAGCCAATAATAAAAATATCTGAAGTAAGGTTTTCACTGATTTTCTAGTTTACTTTTTCGTTCTGTTTTTCTGCAAAAGCCGCCGCAGCTTCTTTTACCCAAGCATTCTCTCTTTGCGCTTTTCTCTTCGTTTCGATACGCTTTTTGTTGCAAGGTCCGTTTCCTTTTAAGATTTCCATGAATTCATCCCACGGAAGTTCTCCGAAATCATAATGCTGTCTTTCCTCATTCCATTTTAGATCTTTATCAGGAATGGTTAATCCCAGGAACTCAGCCTGAGAAACAGTAACATCGATAAATCTCTGACGAAGACTGTCGTTACTTTCTCTTTTTACTCTGTAATTCATAGAGATTTTGGAGTTGGGTGAACTGTCATCATTAGGTCCGAACATCATCAGAGCTGGCCACCAGAAACGGTTTAATGAAGCCTGAGCCATTTCTTTCTGTTGTTTTGTACCACGGCACAATGCCATAAGAATTTCGTATCCTTGTCTTTGGTGGAATGATTCTTCCTTACAGATTTTCACCATCGCTCTTGAATAAGGACCGTAAGAATTCCCCATCAGCATTACCTGGTTCATAATCGCAGCACCGTCTACTAACCAACCGATGGCACCGATATCTGCCCAGCTTAAGGTAGGATAGTTGAAAATACTTGAATATTTTGCTTTTCCTTCCAGCATATCATCATAAGTAGCATCTCTGTCTGCTCTGATACTTCCGTCACCTAACGTTTCAGTGGCAGAATAAAGATATAAGCCGTGGCCTGCCTCATCCTGAACTTTAGCTAAAAGAGCCATTTTTCTTCTCAATGAAGGCGCTCTGGAAATCCAGTTGGCTTCCGGCAACATTCCTACAATTTCAGAATGCGCGTGCTGTGAAATCTGACGAACCAATAATTTTCTGTAATCATCCGGCATTACATCTTTTGGTTCTACTTTATTTTCTTCGTGAACGTATTGAACAAATTTTTCTAAGTCCATCTTTTTTGAATTTGAAAATTAAATAATTTGAGAATTTGAGAATTAGGCGATTGGGAAATTTAAATATGATAATAGCATTTTCAAATTAGCCCATTTTCTCATTTTCAAATTGTCTTAAACATCATAATTAAGCATCACCACATTGGTTGTAGGGTGACATTGGCAGGTAAGAACGAAGCCTCTGGCTACTTCTTCTTCGGTAAGCGCATAGTTCTTCTCCATGAAAACTTCTCCTTCCAGAACCTGTGCTTTACACGTACAGCAAACGCCTCCCTTACATGCGAAAGGAACCGGAAGCTGATCTTTCAATGCTTTATCTAAGATACTCTCTTTTTTAGAATTAAGGTGGAACGAATATTCATCATCATCAATGATTACCGTTACCATACTTTCAATATTGGCAATGGCCTTGAATTCATCACTCATTTCCTCCGTATTTTCTTCATCCGGAGCGGTGAAATATTCAAATAAAACCTGAATAGCAGGTACTTTTTTGTCTTTTTTCAGATAGTCTGCAATCCCCTTAATCATTTCTGAAGGTCCGCAAATAAAATAAGTAGCTTCTTTTACATCAATATCTGTATATCTTTCAAACAGCTGCTCTAATTTTTCTGACGAAATTCTTCCTTCAAAAACAGGATCTTCGTGTTTCTCACGGCTTACCAGGTAAATCACTTTCAGTCTTCCGTTGAAATGCTCTACAAGTTTATCAATCTCTGCCTTTCTTAAAACATGATTCATGCTTCTGTTGCTGTAGAACAAATAGGCATTTGAATTCGGTTCCTGATAAAGACTTTCTTTAATATTGGATAATACAGGAGTAATTCCGCTTCCTGCAGCCAGACCAACATAAGTTTTTACGTTTGTCGGGTGATAAGAAGTATTGAAACCACCCATCGGAGGCATTACTTCCAGCACTTCATCCATATGAAGGTGTTCATTGAAATAGCCTGATACTTTTCCGCCTTCAAGCAACTTCACCAATACTTCCAGCGTATTGCCCTTTTCACTTGGAGCATTACAGATAGAGTAAGAACGTCTTTCTTCATTTCCGTTGATCATCATTCGGAAATTCAGATACTGTCCCTGCTTGAACCTGAACTTATCTTTCAGTTCTTCAGGGATTTCTACCGCCACATTCACTGCTTCGGAAGTATCTTTCTGAACTTTAACTGTTTTAAGTTTATAAAATGAATTCATTATTTTTTAAGTATTCTATTAATTTTTCCACCTTCGCACTTCGGCAGGCTGTCCTGAGCATGAACTTTTACTTTCGTAGTGATTCCTACCCTCTTTTTTATTTCGTTTTCTATGTTTTTCCCAAAGTTGCCGACAAAATTAAAATAATCATCGGTATTGGCTTCTATTTTTTGAGATTTTACCAATTCATCATCTATTTCTACATCAATATCCAAAGCGATACACATATGTTCTTTTTCTACGGGGGTTAAATAGTAGTTCGGAACCACTCCTTTTACATAAGAAAAAGCATCTTCAATCTGGCTTGGATATACGTTTACCCCTCTTACGATCAGCATGTCATCAGCTCTTCCAACGATAGGTTTCATTTTCACCATGGTTCTTCTGGCATTTTCATCGTAGTAAAGACTTGTAATATCATTCGTCCAGTAGCGTAAAAGCGGCATTGCTTTTTTGGTTAAAGTAGTGATCACCAAAACGCCTTCTTCTCCAAAAGGAACCGGCTGTTTGGTAACCGGATCTAAAATCTCAGGATAAAAATGATCTTCCCAGATATAAGCTCCTCCTTTCTCTTCAAAATCCTCCATGGAAACTCCCGGACCGATAATTTCACTTAATCCATAGATATTGGTTGCATGAACGCCTAATTTTTCTTCAATATGACCTCTGATAATCTCCGTCCATGGTTCTGAACCTAGTACTGCATATTTAAGACTGATCTCTTCTGCAGTAATTCCTCTTCTGGCAAATTCATCCGCAATCGTTAAAGCATATGACGGTGAACAACAGATCACTTCTGGTTTGAAATCTACAATCAGATCTACCTGTCTTGACGTCATTCCTCCGGAAATAGGAAGAACACTCATCCCCAACATTTCAGCTCCGTAATGAAGGCCTAAACCTCCTGTAAAAATTCCGTAACCATAAGCGTTGTGCAACTGCATTCCAGGTCTTGCTCCTGCAGCATGTAAAGATCTTGCCACCACTTCACTGAAAAGGTCCACATCTTCTTTAGTATATCCTACCACAGTCGGCTTCCCTGTTGTTCCGCTTGAGCAGTGAATACGCTGAAGCTCATTTTTAGGAACAGAAAATAATCCGAAAGGATAGTTATCTCTTAAATCCTGTTTGTAAGTAATAGGAAGTTTAGCGATATCTTCAATCGACCTTATACCCTGCGGAGATATTTGTAATTCATCAAATTTCTTTTTATAAAATTCCGACTTCTCTCCCAAATAGTTGATCAGGCTGATCAACCGGTCGGATTGAAGCTGTCTCAACTGACCCAGCTCCAGATATTCAACTGAAAAATCCATAAAACTAACTAACATTTGTTAGGTGTAAATTTAAAAAGATTTTGCTAGCTGGCAAAATTTTTATGACTTTTGTCATATTTTGAATGATTCTAAATAAGAAAAATTATTAAAATTATGCCCAATGTCATTCTGAACGGAACGAATGTGTAGTGAAGAATCTTTTAAAAATCTAACAATCTGTAACGAGATTCTTCCCTTCGTCAGAAATCGAAGATTCGACGTAGTCAATGACAAACGAAGTGGTTATTTTTTCTGATTTCCAAGCAGGCCAAAAAGAATCTTTTCTCTGATCTCATCGGTAATTTCATCCGTAGAATCACTACTTCTTTTGAACCAGAAATAGGAATTATTTAAGGTATGAAGGATAAATCTTGTGGTGAATGATGGTGATTTCAGTTCCCATTTTTCGGCTTTGTAAATCTCGGAAATCAGTTTCTCAACTTCCTGCTGATAGTTTTTTCTTAATTCTACAAATTCGGGAAGTCTTTCTTCAAGGTGTTTCCATTCATTGGAATAAATATGGGTAACATCACGGTTTTTAAGAACAACAGAAAGATGTTTATCCAATAGCAGATTCAGCTTTTCCTTTGGAGCAATAGCTGTACTTTTCACCTCCTGAAGCTCATCGAAAAACTCCTGTGCAATACCAAAACAAATCCATTCCAGAATTTCTTCCTTTGAACGGATATGTGCATACAGCGATGCTGCCTTGATATTCAGTTTCGTTGCCAGGTCTCTTACTGAGCTCCCCATATACCCTTTCTCTTTGAAAAGTTCTACAGCTACGTCTAATATTTTTTTCTGTTTTTCTTTTAGTTCCATCTGGTAAAATGCAAAAGTAATTATTCTGAATTAAACTGTTCATTTTTTGAACATAAAAAGAAAAAAGACCTGCGAACCGTAGTTTAGATATTCTGTTAATTGGTCTTGTTATGACTTTTTGTTCATGATTTCCAAGAAATAATTACGAAATCGGAAATTTTGTCAAGTTAAATTTCCGTTAAAAATACAATATCCGGAAAATTTGTCCTATTTTTTTGTAAATTTAATAATTGAACAGTTTTTGCGATACAGTCATCGAATAAATGATTAAATAATTGATGGCATTAAGAAACTAAGCCTCAAAATTTGGTTTCTTGATGTTTTTTAAAAACTAAACTTTAAACAAACCATTACCAAAAATATATAAAAATATGAACTTAAACCAATATACTGTAAAATCACAGGAAGCCATCCAGGCAGCACAACAGGTTGCTATGGAACTGGGCAATCAAAGTATCGAACCTCAACATCTCCTTGAAGGAATCTTCCAGGTGGATGAAAATATATCGCCTTTCTTATTAAAAAAATCTGAAGCAGATGCTAATTTAGTAAGAGAGCGCAACCGTGAGAATTTAGAAAAACTTCCAAAAGTACAGGGAGGAAATATTTATCTTTCACAATCTGCCAACAAAGTATTGCTGGATGCACCCAACATTGCCAAGAAGATGGGTGACGAATATGTAACGATTGAACATTTATGGCTATCTCTTTTGGAAACTACTTCTGAAGTATCCAAAATGCTGAAAGATATGGGCGTAACCAAAAACCTGTTGGAAGGCGCTATCAAAGAATTAAGAAAAGGAAGTAAAGCAACTTCTGCAAGCTCAGAGGAAACGTATCAGTCTTTAAATAAATATGCGAAAAATTTCAACGAGTTAGCAGCTGAAGGAAAACTGGATCCTGTAATCGGGCGTGATGAAGAGATCAGAAGGGTTTTACAGATCCTTTCCAGAAGAACTAAAAACAATCCAATCCTTATTGGAGAACCTGGTGTAGGTAAAACAGCTATTGCTGAGGGAATTGCTCACAGAATTATCAGTGGCGACGTTCCTGAAAACCTGATGGATAAAACGTTATTCTCATTGGATATGGGCGCTTTGATCGCCGGAGCCAAATACAAAGGTGAATTTGAAGAGCGTCTGAAATCCGTTGTGAATGAGGTGATCAAGTCTGATGGACAGATCATCCTTTTCATCGACGAGATCCACACTTTGGTAGGAGCCGGAGGCGGTGAAGGAGCAATGGATGCTGCCAATATCTTAAAGCCTGCTTTAGCAAGAGGAGAATTAAGAGCGATTGGTGCCACTACATTGAATGAATACCAAAAGTATTTTGAAAAAGATAAAGCGTTGGAAAGACGTTTCCAGAAAGTAATGGTGGAAGAACCGGATACAGAATCTGCAATTTCTATCCTTCGTGGTATTAAAGATAAATATGAAGCGCACCACAAGGTAAGAATCAAAGATGAGGCAATTATTGCCGCGGTGGAAATGTCTCAAAGATATATTTCAGACCGTTTCTTACCGGATAAAGCCATCGATCTTATTGATGAAGCTTCTGCAAAACTGAGAATGGAAATCAATTCCAAGCCGGAAGAGCTGGACGTTCTGGACAGAAGACTGATGCAGCTGGAAATTGAACTGGCAGCCATCTCAAGGGAAGGCAATCAGACCAAAATTGATCACCTTAAAGAAGATATTGCTAAAATTTCTGAACAGAGAAATGAGATCAATGCGAAATGGCTGAAAGAAAAACAGAAAAGTGAAGATCTTACCCAGATCAAAAAAGATATAGAATCCCTGAAACACGAGGCAGAAAGAGCTTCCAGAGCAGGAGATTATGCAAAAGTAGCGGAAATCCAATACGGAAAACTTCGTGAAAAAGAAGAAGAACTAGCCAAAGTAGAGCTGGAAATGCAGAATCATCAGAATGAACTGATCAAAGAAGAGGTTACTGCAGAAAATATTTCTGAAGTGATTGCGAAATGGACCGGTATTCCTGTTACCAAATTGCTGCAATCAGAAAGAGACAAGCTATTGAATCTTGAATCTGAACTCCATCACAGAGTGGTTGGGCAGGATGAAGCGATTCAGGCAGTTGCAGATGCGATCAGAAGAAACAGAGCCGGTTTAAGTGATGATAAAAAGCCAATCGGATCTTTCTTATTCCTGGGAACAACCGGAGTCGGTAAAACCGAGTTGGCAAAGGCATTGGCGGAATTCTTATTCGATGATGAAAACAATATGACAAGAATTGATATGAGTGAATATCAGGAACGTCACAGTGTTTCAAGATTGGTGGGAGCGCCTCCAGGCTATGTAGGATATGATGAAGGGGGACAACTGACTGAAGCGGTTAGAAGAAGACCTTATTCCGTAGTGCTTCTCGATGAGATTGAAAAAGCACACCCTGATGTTTTCAACACGTTACTTCAGGTTCTGGATGATGGACGTCTGACAGATAATAAGGGACGAGTGGTGAATTTTAAAAATTCTATCATCATCATGACTTCGAATTTAGGATCACATCTGATTCAGGAGAATTTTGAGAATCTTACGGAAGAAAATCAGGATGAAATTGTGGATAAAACAAAAGATGAAGTTTTTGATCTTTTAAAACAGACGCTGCGTCCGGAATTCCTGAACAGAATTGATGAAATTGTACTCTTCCAGCCTTTAAGAAAAAAAGAGATCGGAAAAATCGTTCAGTACCAATTGAGAGGATTCAATGAAATGTTATCTAAACGAAACATTATTATGACTTTCACTCAGGATGCGGTAGATTATCTGATGGATAAAGGATATGATCCTGCCTTCGGAGCAAGACCATTGAAAAGAGTGATCCAACAGGAAGTTCTCAACAAGTTGTCTAAAGAAATTCTTGCAGGAAATGTAAATGACGGAGACAGAATCACTTTGGATTACTTTGTAGAAACAGGATTAGTTTTCCGACCTACCGAACAATAAAATAGTTTTTTTCATATACATTATTTTTGTGAATAAGTGCTGTAGAATAATCTGCAGCACTTATTTTTTTAACTATTTTTCTTATTTAAGTGAAATAAACTTATATTTACTATACTAATAACTAAAACAGAATCAGCATGAAAAAGCTAAAAAGAAATGATTTGAAAAAAATCGATGGCGGTCTTATCGCTCCCATCATTATGTGTGATGAAAACATGAATTGCCCTGCCAATTTATGCTGTACATCAGGATACATATGCAGGGACTGGAGAAAGTATCCATGTATTTAAAGAAAAACGGAGAAGCAGAATTTCTCCGTTTTTTTTATTGAATGAACCAAAGCCTTATCAGCTCTGAATTGTTATTTTTTTTCACACAATCCGTAAAAACACGGTAAAAATAACAGTGGAATTCCCAATTAAGGAATAGATTTTCTAGAATATTTTTTACGAGATTTGCATATTAATTGAGTTTTACCGCAAAACACTAAGCTATGAATACAGAATCAAACAATCCATTACAGCCCGGGACTATGTCAAACAGTCTTATCCAGGCTCTGATCGACAATTATCGTCAAAACCACTTAAGCGCAATCAACACTACTTTAGGAATACAAGATGCGCATTCTATTTGGTTTGACCTTCCGAAATTAAAAAATTTCATTGCAAAAATCGAAGAAGAAGCGGCAAAAGTAGATCCTGCTACCTCTGCGGAAGATCTGGGAATCCGGTTTTATTATGCTTCTTATCCTAAAACTGAAAACTGGGATATCATGGCATCTCATCCGGTACCTCAGGAATATGCTGAAAAGCACACATTGGTTTTAATTCCTACCATGAAAAAGACAAATGAAACCGGAGTAGCCTATGATTCTGATTTTAATACTCTTCAAGCACACGGGGAAGGCAAAGCATTTGGACTAAGCACAGCAAAAAGTAAAAGTGCAGCTTACAAACATGATGATGACGGAACAGTAGGAGAAAACAGCGGAACGCTTATTCCTCCGGCTCCCCCTATGGGCACTTCCTATTAATTACCATTCTTAAACGCTGTATGACTGAAATTCAGAAAATTTTTTCATCATTTATGTATTGGGGAGAAGCCTTTGCTGCTTTAATCTCCCTGATTTATTATAACCGTGTAAAAAAACAACCCTGGAAGTATCTTGCCATTTATCTCATTATTATTTTCCTGTGTGAGTCAGCTGTAAAATGGGGCGAGAAACCACTTAAAATAGACAGAATAAATTTTTACAACTACTTCGTAATTCCATTGCAGTTTATATTTTTTTATTGGCTGTATGCAAAAGAGTCTCTGAAAAAGGTAAAACTTTTTTACATTCTGACGGGTATATATATTTTAACCTATATCCTCAGGGGGCTTTTTTTCCCCGAAAAGAAAGTCATTTTTTCTTTCAATTACAATGTTGGCTGTTTACTTTTAATGGGTCTCGTGATTATGGAGTATTATAAACAGGTTAATTCATCCGAGATTCTTAATTTCAGTAAAAACAGAATGTTTTATATTAATCTTGGAATTACGCTTTTTTATATTGCCAATCAGCCATTTATGACATTTAACTCTCTCCTCTGGAAATATATAGACATCTGGGACATTTATTTTATCTATTTTCAGGTTTCAGGAGCAGTGATGTATATTTTATTTGCAAGTTCATTTATATGGGGAAAACAGAACTCTTAATCACCATTATCTCATTCAATATCTTTTTTTTGATGTTTGTGATAGCCGTATTTATATACATCCGGAATTACAGACAGAGGAAAAGAGAATATTTAAATGAGATTGAGATGAAAACCGAACTTCATCAAAGAGAACTTCTGTCTACCCAGCTGGAAATACAGCAGGCTACCATGCAGCAGATCGGCCGGGAGCTGCACGACAATATTGGACAGAAACTTACCCTCGTAAGTCTTTATGTACAGCAGATGCTTTATGAGAATAAGGTACCGGAAGCAAATGAAAGAATTGATCAGGTTTCACAGATTATCAACCAGTCCCTGCAGGATCTTAGAAGCTTGTCCAAAACATTGACAGATGACAATATCAACCAGAAGGAAATTGTAACTTTGATACAGGAAGAAGTGGATAATACCAATTCCTTCAAAAAATGTCATGTAAGTTTTGAACACAATTTTAAACAACTGGATTTAGGCTTTGTTCATAAAAATGTTCTTCTGAGAATTACTCAGGAGTTTATTCAGAACAGTATAAAACATTCCCATTGTAAAAATATTTTTATAAGTCTGAACACTTCAGAAGACACTCTTTGGGAGCTTGATATCCGTGATGATGGAATCGGGTTTGATACTTCACAGATCAAATCCAACGGAATAGGGCTCACGAATATGAAAAACAGGGCTCAAATTATAGGAGCGAATTTTCGTATGGAAAGTAAGGAAAATATGGGAACACAAATCAATATTATCTTAAAAAAACAGTCATGAAAAAAACGATTGTCATTGTTGACGACCATATACTTATAGCAAAAGCTCTTGAAGGGATTATCGGCAACTTCAGCGAGTTTGAAGTAATCTATGTAAGTGAAAACGGCAAAGATCTCATCCAGAAATTTGAAGAAGGCCATCCCATTCCTGATATTATTCTTTTAGATATCAGTATGCCGATTATGGATGGTTTTGAAACCGCAGCCTGGCTTACCAAAAACCATCCCGATATTAAAATCATGGCCCTCAGTATGCAGGGAGATGACAACAGTGTTATTAAAATGATCAGGAGCGGAGCCAAAGGTTATCTTCTGAAAAACACCCACCCTAGAGATCTGGAAACAGCACTTACACGCCTCAATACGGACGGCTTTTTTTATCCGGATTGGGCTTCCAAAATCATATTTTCCAACCTGAATAAAGAGACAGAAACTGAAATTGCCATAAGAATTTCCGACAGAGAAAAAGAATTTCTGAAATACACGGTAACGGAACTCAGCTATAAGGAAATTGCA
Organism: Chryseobacterium sp. KLBC 52; assembly: GCF_003347605.1. GTDB lineage: Bacteria > Bacteroidota > Bacteroidia > Flavobacteriales > Weeksellaceae > Chryseobacterium. The sequence goes on from NZ_QDFZ01000018.1 coordinate 73,697, forward strand.
GACAGAATGTGCTGCAGCCCCAGAACAGTAGAAAGCTATCGTGACCAGCTATGTGAAAAACTGGATCTTAAGACGCGTGTAGGACTTGCAGTTTTTGCCATTAAAAATGGTTTCGCAAATTAGATTTTCACCATGAAAAAATTCTTTAAAATTAAAATTTAAACGAAAAGTATTCACAGAAAATAATTAAAAACTAAGATCACATTAGTAGATTAATTAAAATTAATTAAAATTCAACGCATTTCTAAAATCATTAAATTAAAACCAACAACATTCGGAAATATTTAACACAATCGTAAACAAATACGAAAATCATTTGCATATTAATTTTAAATAATATAATTTCACATCCTCAACCTAAATGATTTTGATATGAAAAAACTATTATTTGGAGCTTTTATGCTCACAGTAATGGCTGCATGTAACAATGACAGCATTACCAATCAAAATGAAAACACAACTGACGAAGCTGCAATTTCTGCTGGCTTAGCTCAAAGAGGCTGTGCTTCTGAGGAAATCAGACAGGAAGCATTGAAAAAAAGCCCTGAACTTCAACAAAGATTCGCGGCATTAGAAAGCAATACAGAAAAATTCGCCAATGATGTGAAATTCGGAAAAGTTCTTGCTGATGGTACTGTAGAAATCCCTGTTGTCGTAAACGTCATTTACAAAACTACAGCTGAAAACGTTTCTGATGCAAGAATTGCAGAGCAGATTGCGGTATTGAATGCAGATTATTCAGGCACCAACAGTGATGCCAATAAAATCCCGACTGAATTCCAAACCGTAAGTTCAGGTGATACAAAAGTAAAATTCAGATTGGTAAATACCGTTAGAAAATCCACTTCAAAAACAAGCTGGGCAACTAATGATGATATGAAAAAAGCATCCAAAGGAGGAATTGATGCTACTAATCCTACCAATTATTTAAACTTATGGGTTGTAGGCAAAATGACCAGCCAGGGCCGTACTATTCTTGGATACGCGACTTTCCCTGAATCTGCAGGTTTATGGAATGATGGTGTTGTAATTGCAGCTCCATATTTTGGAAAGACAGGAGCTTCTTCTCCTTTCAACCTGGGAAGAACTGCAACACATGAGGTAGGTCACTATCTGAACTTAAGACATATCTGGGGAGATGCCAATTGTGGAAATGACCAGGTAAGTGATACCCCTACACAAACTACTGCTAATTATGGGAAACCTTCTTACCCACTCTATAATACTTGCAGTGGCGTACAAAGATCTGTAATGTTTATGAACTATATGGATTATGTAGATGATGCGGCCATGTTTATGTTCTCTGCAGGACAAAAAACAAGAATGCAGTCTGTAGTAGCTTCTTCTGGCGCAAGATCCGGATTGAGAGTGTATTAAAATTAAAATATTTTTACATATGTAAAGTCTGTCTCAGGTTTGAGACAGACTTTTTTTGTATCTGCACTCATTTTCAGCACACAAATGAAAATATTGAAATCAAAGGTTCTGAATTCGTTTTAAAAACAATATTACTGAGATTTATTATAAAAAATATTCTATAAAAAATATAAAAATGATAAAATTATTTACCAATAAAATACACTTGAATGTGAAATATAAAATAAATAATAGAATTTAACTAAAATTCAATACATTTTAAAATTAATTGATTTTAATTCAATCAAATTGACTAAAAATTAAGTATTCATTAAATATTTACAGAAATAATTTGCATATTAATTTTAAATGATATAATTTCACGCCCTCAACCAAATTATATTATAACGATATGAAAAAATTCCTATTTGGAGCCCTGATTCTGGGCCTTATGTCGGCATGCAACAACGACAGCTTAACCAACCAAAACGAGACTTCTCCGGATCAGGATAACACTGTTCCGAGCGCTCTTAAAAGAGGTTGTCCGTCAGAAGAAATCAGACAGGCAATGCTTCTGAAAAACCCTGCACTCAAACAAAAAATGGCTGATATTGAATTCAGTACTGAAAAGTTTGCAGAAAATCTTAAAGTGGGAAAAGTTCTTGCCGATGGAACTGTTGAAATCCCGGTTGTTTTTAACGTCATTTACAACACTTCCGCTCAAAATGTTTCCGATGCAAGAATCGCAGAACAAATTGCAGTCCTTAATGCCGATTATGGTGCTACCAACTCTGATATCAACAAAATCCCTGTTGCATTCCAGCCAGTCGCAGCGGGTGATGTAAAGATCCGTTTCAAACTAGTCGCTACCAACCGTAAGCAGAGCACAAAAACAGGCTGGAGATCTGATCTGGAACAAATGAAAAAAGCCAGTACCGGAGGTATTGATGCTACTGATGTCAATAAAAATATGAATATCTGGGTAGTTAATTCAATTCTTGACGAAAACAACCAACCTGGAACTCTAGGCTACGCATATTACCCTGAAAATGCAGGACAATGGTATGATGGTCTTGTAATAGGCTATCAGTATATAGGTAAAACAGGTGCTTCTGCCCCGTTCAATTTAGGAAGAACTGTAACGCATGAAGTAGGACATTACCTGAATCTTCCACACCTTTGGGGATCATCCGATGCTGGATGCCAGACAGATTACTCCAATGATACTCCTACATCTCCCGGCCCTAACTACGGAAACCCTACCTACCCTCTAAACAGAGTTTGTGGTGGTGTAAGCCGTTCTCAGATGTTCATGAACTATATGGATTATGTAGATGACAAATCTATGGTGATGTTTTCTGCCAACCAGAAAACAAGAATGCAGGCTGTGGTAGCTGCTTCCGGACCAAGAGCGGGGTTAAGATAACCAATAACCTCAGTTCAAATATTATAAAAACATTAAAATAGTCTATCTCAATTTTTGGGATAGATTTTTTTAATATTTTTACGCGATTTAAATTTCAACACCACTAAGATGAAAAAAATAGCATTAGCATCAGGAATACTATTGCATTTATACTGTATTAAAGCTCAGGATACGATCCAAATTAAAACACAGGATACGATACCCTCCAGAAATCTCAAAGAAGACCTGGCAATGATCAGTTCAGGAAATTCTATTCAGCAGAAAACTCCTTTTTTCAAAAAAGAATGGGTAAAAAAATCGGTAGCTCCGGCTCTTCTTTTTACTGCAGCTGCTGCAACATGGGGAGAAAAAGAAAATATACGTGAAGTAAGAAACCGATATCTGCCCAACTTCAAAGTAAAATATGATGATTATCTTCAATATGCTCCTGCTGCAGCTGTTTACGGATTAAAACTGGCAGGCGTAAAGGGCCGTAATAATTTGGGACGGGCAACTTTATCTTATGGTACCAGTTTAGCCATCATGGCGATTTTAGTCAATTCCATTAAATATACTGCAAAAGTGGAACGTCCGGATGGATCCAAAAATAACTCTTTTCCCTCAGGACATGCGGCAATGGCTTTTACCAATGCCAGTTTTCTACATAAAGAATATGGTTTGGTAAATCCTGCCTACAGTATTGCAGGATATGGTTCAGCCACTCTTACAGGGCTTGGGCGAAATTTAAACAACAGACACTGGGTTCCGGATATTCTGGCTGGTGCAGGTATCGGAATTATATCAACGGAACTGGGATATTTCTTTATTGACAAAATTTATAAAAACAAGGGTGATAATTTAAGTATTTTATCCAGGATACAGGGTAACAATTATCCATCTTTTCTCTCTTTAAAAATGGGAACTGCGTTGGGCACCACTAACTTCCTGAGGGAATCTGAACTGGATGATAAAAAACAAATTGGTTTTGAGGGAGGATTGGAAGGAGCTTACTTCTTTTCAAAAAAATGGGGTGTGGGTGCAGATGTGTCTTTCAGCAGCTTCCCGATTAAATCTCAAAGAATAACATTTGATGACGAACAGGATTTTGGCAATCACGAAATCAAAACACAATCCATGGGATTCCTTTCTGCAGGTATTGGACCTTATTTTTCTCATGAATTATCAGATAAATGGCAGCTTACTGTAAAGGTAACCGGAGGATATGCTGCAACAGCAAGTGGAAAAGTATTTTTAAAAGGAAACGATATTGATGCTCCCAACAATGAACTTCAGATCGCCAGATACAAACCCAAACCGGCTTTCCGCTGGAATACAGGAGCTTCCATGACCTATAAGTTCAATCCGGGATTAGGCCTTACTTTCTATACAGATTATAATAAAATCAACTCTACAATTCAATATTCCTTCAGCGATGAGATCAAGGAAAGTGAAGAACTGGATCAGGAACTGAACAACCTGATTGCTAAGGAAAAAATCAGTTATATTACATTAGGCTTAAGATTAACTGCCTACTTTTAAAAATACAAAAGAGGCTGTCTCAAAAGTGTCATTCTGAACACAGACTGAAAGTCTGCGAACGAAGTTCATAAATATAGTGAAGAATCTCAATTGACTATTAATAAGATTCTTCCTTCGTCAGAAATCGAAGATTCGACGTAGTCAATGACAAAAGCCAATTATTTGACTTTTGGAACAGCCTCTTTTACTTTTATAGGTTTTTACGGTTGTCATCCGGAGTATAATCCATAAAGATATCTCCGTCCAGCTGTACAGATTTTACTTTTTTCTTAATAGGAATAACAAGATCGGTCAGTTTCTGATCTTTTTCCCACACTGAAGGTGAAAAATGCAGCCTTTCCGTAGTACCGTCATCATAAGACAATATTGCATCAAACGGAATGGCAAAACCTCCTACATTCGCTACGTTGATGGTAAGCATGTCATTCATCTGGGATGCTCCTGTTACTTTTAAGTCAATATAATTATTGGTATAAAACCAATTGTGGAAAAACCAGTTCAGGTTTTTTCCTGATCCTGTATTCATAGAATTAAAATAATCCCATGGAACCGGATGTTTCCCATTCCAGTTGTCCATATAATGGTGCAATGCTTTTTTGAAGAGTTCATCTCCCAGATAATCTTTCAAAGCCAGATAAGACAATGAAGATTTTACATAAGAGTTGTTTCCGTATCCGGCACCGCTCACCTGTGTACTCATCGTGATCACCGGTTGATCCTGCTCTGCAGAAGGATCATTGATCCATTTTTTAACACGGAAGTTTTTATAAAATTCTTTAGCTGCCGCCTCACCGTTTTCATCAATTCCTATAAGATATTCCAGCGTGGTCGCCCAGCCTTCATCCATAAATGCATATCTTGTTTCATTGATTCCCATATAGAAAGGGAAATAAGTATGGGCAATCTCATGATCTGCCGTCAACCTGGCATCATTAAGATCATCAGGAATACTGGTATCATTAATCATCATAGGATATTCCATATCTGCATATCCCTGAATAGCCGTCATTACATTGTAAGGGTATTCTACTCCCGGCCAGTTTTTTGAAAACCAATCCAGGTTATAGCGCATCCAGTCTACATAATGTTCAAAATCTTTTGCTCCGTTTTTATATCCTGCCTGAACACTGGCTCTTTTTGTTTTTAACTGAACACTGGCAGCATCCCACACATAATGGTTACTCATCGCAAAACAAAAATCTGTAATATGATTTGCTTTAAATTTCCAGACATTCCACTTGTTCTGCTTTGTTACTTTTCCGGACTTCATTTCCTGTTCTGTGGCAATATGCATCAGCTTATCGCTTTTCAGGGAGGCTTTATATCTTTTTAAATATTGAGGCTGAAGTACAGCTTCCGGATTCAGAAAATCTCCGGTTGCCCAAACTACATAATTTTTTGGTGCGGTGATAGCAAAACTGTAATCATTGAAATCATTGTAAAATTCCTGTCTGTCCGAATGCTGAAGCATATCCCATCCATTGTAATCATCGTACACAGAAATTCTTGGAAAAGAGTAGGCCACATAGAAGGTTTCAGGATCAATCTGTCCTTCTCTTCCACTCTGAACCGACAATGGATATTCCCACTCTATTTTAACCTCAGCTTTTGACTTAGATTTGAGTGCTGATTTTAATTTTACTTTTTCAACAGTACTCCAATCATCACTGTTGATCTCATATTTTACATTGTTTACAGTAAAAGACTTAATTTTCAATCCGGATGAAAGAAAATCTTTGGATACAAATCCCGATCTTGGCGACTGTGGCTTGTGAAGGTTATTCACAAATCGGATAGCCAGTTCATTCAGGTTATCCGGACTGTTGTTGGTATAAACAATAGTTTCTTTTCCTGAAACTATTTTTGTAGCAGCATCTACTTTCACCTCTACATTATATACTCCTTTATTCTGCCAGTAGTTTTTTCCTGGCGCTCCGGAGATATCACGTGTTCCTCTCTCGTACGCTTTTTTGATATTCCTCGGCATATACAATTCCTGAGCTGACAATTGCAGTAAAGAAACTGCGATCAGCATTCCGGAAAAAATTTTCTTCATAGCGATCTTTTTAAAGATAGGCATCAAAAATAGCGAAAATGTACCATCAGACGGCTATTCTTTCAAGATAATATTTCACTGCAATCAACTTTTATATTAAAATATTCTACAACCGATCCTGTTCGGCGGTCTTCTTAATGGTTTTTGCATTTTTAACCGATTGATTTCCAAAGTTGAATTTCAATGAAAATGTCACTCCCTGAGTATCGGAATAATCAAGAAAATAATTATCCTGATTTGCATATTTTGTGCTGACCTTCTGCTCTGTGGATCTGAAAATATCGCTAAAAACAAGACTGGCTTCCAGTTTTTTACCAAAGAATTTTCTATTCATTACAAAATAGGCTGACCATAGAGAAGATATTCTGAAGGTTCCCTGTATACCGGGAGAATAGTAGCGGTGTCCCATTTCCATTTTCCAGTCGCTGTTTTTATCCAGCGTAAAGCTTGTTGAGATGTTTGAAACCCAGTTCCAGACTTTATTTTTATACAACATTCCATCAATTCCTATGAAATAATTCTCGTTGTGCTCAAGATTTTCAGAAAGGATAATATTCCACCAGGATTTCACCTGGAAATTTTTGTATAAGCTGATTCCGAAAGCTTCTCCTTTCTCAATATTGGTAAAATAATAAATCAAACTGTTGGTACTTGGCTCCTGATAAGAGATTTCCATGGACGGATATATTTCTTTTCTGTAGTATACATCCAGATTCCAGTCTTTCCAGGAATAAGTAAGATTGAGGTTATGGGTAATGGTGGCTTTTAATTTTGGGTCTCCCTGATAATAGGAAAAAAGATTATAATAAGATTTTGCAGGATTCAGCCATGAATAAGAAGGTCTACTGATTCTTTTCCCATAGGAGAACCCAAATTCCTGTTTGTTTTCTGTGGTATATTGTGCATAAAACGTGGGAAAGAATTTCCAATAGTTACTTTTATTCAATTCATAAGGTTCTGAGACTTCCCCTTCAAGATTGGTCATTTCTGCACGAAGTCCACCTTTGAAGCTCCATTTCCCGATATTGTAGGCTAATGATGAATACAGGGCAAAATTGTGTTCTTTATAATCAAAAATACTGCTCTTTTCCGGCCGGTATTGTAATACCCCGTTCTCATTATCGGAGAAATCAAGTTGGCTGATTGTCTTTACAAAACTATATTTCGTACCGGATTCTATTTCCAGCTTATCCCCTTTCCACTGATAATCAAATTGAGTGGAATACAGCTGAACATCGGCTTTATTCTGTGTGAGGAAATTATCTTCTTTCGGTGGCTGTCCGGCAAAGTTCAGGTATGTAATTACATTCTGGTATTTATCCACATTATTTCCGGTAAAATAATTGATCCATGAAAGACTGCTTTTCTTATTCAGCTTACGATCTATCTGAAAACTTACCGAGTTATTGATGGAACGGGAACGGTGATCATTGATCGTCGTATAATCAGATTCCACTATATCCTGCTGGTTATAGATCAATGTAGGAACATGATAAGTTCCGAAGGATTTTGGAGAAAAATACCCTGAGTAGTTGAGGCTTAGATTGGTCAGGCTGTCCAGTTCATATTCCGCATTAAAATTCAGGGTATTCTGGTTATTGTTTTTATCCTTCCTGTTCATAGTACTTACCCATCGGGTTTGGCTTTCCGGATAGTTTACATAGTCTGTTCCTTCCCGGTAGTACGTTCCCAGCCCTTTATAATAGCTTCCCATTAAAGAAAGTTTATCTTTTTTGTAATATTGAGAGAGACCAAAAACGCCTTTTGCATATTGTGTCTGCACGTATTTGGATGAAAGAATACCGCGGTAGCCTTCAATTTTATTCTTTTTCAGAACGATATTCAATACTGCGCTTCCTGAAGCTTCATATTTGGCAGGCGGATTGGTAATCACTTCCACAGATTTCACTTCATCTCCCTGTGTATTTTCCAGAAGATTTTTAAGCTCATCCCCTGTCAGCATTACTTTTTTATCATTAATTGTCACCAGAATTCCTATACTTCCCTTTACACTCAGTACACTGTTGTTGATGGTAACACTGGGTGTATTTTTTAGAATTTCCCAGGCATTGAGTGAGGAAATATTACTGTTTTCCACATTAAATTCCAGACGGTCTACCTTTCTTTTCACTAAAGGTTTACGTTTCGTCATTACCACCCCTTCTATTTCCTGAGATTCTTTTTTAAGAATGATATTCAGAGATTCAGACTCTTTTAAATCCACTTTTTTCTCAAATAAAGAATATCCCTGATTTTTAATGACCAGTTTTATATTTTCCTCTGAAATATCTTCCAGTACAAATTTCCCATTATCATCTGTTTTTAATTCTTTGATTAATGTATTCTGAGCATTATACACTTCCACCTTTAGAGAGGAAAGCTTTTCGTTTTCGGTATTCATCACTGTTCCTCCGGCTTTTTGTTTCTGGGCAAGAATCAAGATGGGAAAACACAAAAGAAAAAGAATTTTATACATGGTTATTTTTTTATCTTCTCCAACAAAAACTATTGTTCTGTTCTATGGGGACAAAATTCTGTATTGACTGGAAAAAACACGGTTAACAGAAGGTTAATGATGGGTTAATGTCTTTTATGGTATCAAAACATCCAGATCCAAACGGATGGATGAAGCTGTTCAAAACTATGGTTAATGGAAGGTTAATAACAAAATAATCATTTCCGGAAAATGACTAAAGTTTTATCTTTGTTTTAATGATAGCCAAGAGTAAAATTCTCATCCCGGTTTTTGCCGCTCTATTCCTGCTTTTATTGGGAATCCAGGTTTATTTTATGTATAAAACCTACCAGGTAAAAGAGAGGGATATCTACAGATCTGTGAATGATGGGCTTACCAATTACACAGACAATCTTGAAGACATCCAGGAGGCTAAAGAAAGAAATGATGATTCTCTTCAGGAAATCATTATACAGTATCATAATAAGGAGATCAACAAAAAAGATTTTCTCCGTTATTTCATAGAAAACAGGAAATCTGCCAGAGAAAGACTGATTCATTATATCGACAGCCGTTACCAAAAAGACGGTTACGAAATCTCCGCAAGAATACGGTATCTTTCCATTGTCCACCTTCCGGACAGCTCAAAAGTAATTACCGAACCTATTGTTATTTTTGAAACGCAGGATAAGCTAAAAAATCCACGCATTGCCAGTAACGGAAGCTGGGAAACCTCAACCACCAAAAGAAATGATACAGATAAAGGTCATATTGAAAAAAAGAATACCTTTCTTGTAAAAACCCAGACAGATTTTGAAATCCGAAATATAAAAAGTATTGTTTTCAAAGAGCTTACCTTATTGATTATCTGCTGCATTATTCTTCTTTCAGGAGTTCTTCTGCTTTATATTTTCACGATCAGAAATCTTATTCAGCAGCAGAAACAGGTGGAAGTTCTCCACAACATTGTGGATAACATTTCGCATGAGTTTAAAACGCCTATCGCTACTTTAAAAATAGCTTCGAAAGCATTAAAAAAAGAGTGGAATCCTGAAACGCTTCCTCTTATTGACAGGCAGATTTCACGCCTTGAAAGCCTGATGTTTCAGCTTCATAAAGATGAAATCCCAGACGAAATGACCGCTATACAACCTGAAGACTGGAACTTTTTTATTCAGGATTTATCTGTTACTTATTCAGACATTGATTTTAACCTTGAAAATACAGTTTCACAAAAGCTTCCTTTTGATAAAAACCTGATGGAAACGGTCATTAAAAACCTTTGTGAAAACAGTGTAAAATATGGAGCATCGGTTATTACAATAGATGTCCGTAACCGTTCTCAACAATTAGAATTTGAAGTTTCCGACAATGGTCAGGGCATGGAAACAAAAGAACTGAACAATATCTTCGAAAAATTCTACAGAATACAGAATAACAATATTCACAATAGCAAAGGGCTTGGGCTGGGACTTTATTTCGTTAAAAAAATCATTACAAACTATGGTGGAAAAATAGAAGTTTCCAGCCAGCTTCATACAGGCAGTACTTTTAAAATATCAATTCCTTATGAAAACTAAAATCCTTCTGGCAGAAGATGATCCGGATTTCGGAATGATTCTTAAGCAGTATCTTGAATTGGAAGATTTTGAAGTCAGTTGGTTTCAGAATCCGGAAGATATCGTACCATTGGTTCAGGCTGATTTTCCCTTTCAGATAGGAATTCTGGATGTGATGATGCCCAATATAGATGGTTTCTCGCTGGCGAAAATGATTATCAAAGAAAGAAGTAATTTCCCATTGTTATTTTTAACGGCTAAAAATCAAAAAATTGACCGGTTGACCGGATTGAAAATAGGTGCCGACGATTATATTGCGAAACCCTGTGATCCTGAAGAACTTGTTTTACGAATTAAAAATATTCTAAAGAGAACACTTCCCGCCGTTACGGAAAGCCAGATAAAAATAGGAGAATTTTCACTGGACACCACTAAACTTCTGTTGTCACATCCTAACGGAAACAACCGTCTGACCATACGAGAGCAAGAGCTTTTGCTGTATCTTCTGAAACATAACCGATCCATCATTACAAGGGATAATATTCTGGATAATCTCTGGGAAACCAATGATTATTTTACAGGAAGAAGTCTGGATGTTTTTATCAGCAGGCTTCGTAAATATTTCAACAGTGATCCCCAAATAAAAATCCAATCCCTGAGAGGAATTGGATTTGAAATTGATTTTCCAACCAATTGATTTTTTATAGGGATAGATTCACAATCACCGGAAAATGGTCTGACGGATACAAGAGGTTTTCTCTTCTGTCATTGATGTGTCGGTGAGATCTTATTTTAAAACCTTGTGTAAAAATATAATCGATTCTGTCTTTTGGAACTTCATTCACATTGAAGCCTGTGAAAGTTCCTACCGGGCCATAATGCTTGGTTTCTGAGTGATAAAAAGTATCTTTCATATTTTGGGAAAGAATTTTAATCGGTTCTGAATCATCTGTCAGGTTAAAATCTCCGCTTAGTGTCACCGGAAGATTCTTTGGATTCAGTTCTTTGATTTTTTTCAGGATCAATTCGGAAGATTTTACTCTTGCTACATTTCCAATGTGATCAAAATGAAGATTCATAGCCAGAAATTCTTTCTTCGATTTTTTATCTTTAAATACGGCATAGGTACAGATTCTGTTCAGTGCTGCATCCCAGCCTTTTGAAGGTTTTTCCGGAGTTTCAGATAACCAGAACGTCCCGGATTTTACAATTTCCAGTTTGGTTGTATCATAAAAGATGGCAGAAAACTCTCCTTTTTCTTTACCGTCATCTCTTCCTACTCCGATATAGTCATAGTTTTTTAAACCTGCTTTAATATCTTTCATCTGCTCCGGAAGTGCTTCCTGTACTCCGAAATAATCAGGATGATAGTACGTCAATAAATCGGCAACGTCCTGTTTTCTTTTTGGCCAGGCATTATCTTTATCCGACTCTACATTCAGTCTGATATTAAAACTCATTACGGTAAGGTCTTGTGAGAATCCTAATGCAAAAAACATCAGAAACACCATTGAAAATCTGAAATTCATATGTTATTTTATCATTAAGAGACAAAAATAAAACTTCTCTGCGACAGAAAAGCCTTATTGATGTGATTATATTGTTAAATTATCTTTTTCTTCTTCTATAGATATAAAATACTCCTGAAATTCAGACACCAAAATGGAAATATCACTTTCTAGCTTTACAACACCAATGGTTTTGTAGTGAGCAGCCAGCTTTATGTCTTTGCTTTTGAGGAGAACTTCAAGCTTTTTTAAATTTATATCTTTCTTTAAAACTGCGAGGTAAGTGATCATAAGTATATCTGTACTAAACCGTTTCCAATATCTCTGTATTTTATGCCTTCAATAGGTCTTGCTTTGCTTTCAATCAGTTCCCAGATCTCTTTTGCTGATTTATCGGGAAACTGTTCCATATACAAAGCGGCAAGCCCGGAAACATGGGGTGCTGCCATACTTGTACCGCTCATGCTGTAGTACAAATTACTTTTATTTTTTGCATTTTTAGGATACGAACTGATAATGTCAACTCCCGGAGCACAGACATTGATACTTCCTCCTGTGGACGGATTGAGGCCGGCATTTGAAAATCTCGCGATCTTCATCTGAGCATCAATGGCTCCTACGGCCATAATTGATTTTGAATTGGCCGGCATTGAAACAGGCTGCGGAATCTGCGGTCTGTTACTGTCATTTCCAGCCGCGGCTATAATAAGACAGTTATTTTCCAATGCTCTTTCCCCAATGGTTTCAAAAAGAACGGAAGGCTGATCATCTAGCCTCACCGGAGATGCCAGTGAAAGGGATAGTATTCTGAATTTTTTCGTAATTGCCCAGTCTATCGCATCAATGACACTGCTGGTAGTTCCTCTTCCATTGTCTGCGAGCACTTTTGCTATTTTCAGGTTGCAGTCTCTGGCAATTCCGTACCGCTTTCCGTTATCACTTCTTGTATTTCCTGTAGCTACTCCTGCGCAGTGTGTACCATGTCCGTTGGGATCTCTGCTCCAGTCTTCACCATCTATGAAAGATTTTCCTTCAATTTCTTCAGCTGAAAAATCCGGGTGAGAAGTTTCAAGGCCGGTATCGAGAATACAGACATCAATTCCTTTTCCTGTATAGTTCGCATTTTCCAGTCCGATTGCTTTTAATCCCCATTCCATTTCAATGAATGATTTTTGAGGCAAAGGTTTGCTGGTGATATATTTTTCAAGTTCTGAAATTTTTTCTGAGAGTCCAGCAGACTGTTTTTTGAGTTCATTAATCAATTGCAATTCATCTGCAGGAAAAAATTCCCTCTCTTTTTCGTAGTATACAATAGAGTTTGACTCATCTTTCACGGCACTTTTCAATTGATCTTCATCCATATTATCCACCACAAGAACTCCCAGGTTTTTGTAAAGCACACCATTGTCCTGATCAATGATTTCATAAGAACGGTTTTCTTTGGAGAGAAATTCTGAAGAGGTGATATTCACTTCCAGTTCTTTCTCTATTTTTTTGAGTGCTGTTTTCTGCTGATTCTGCAACAGAACGATATATCTTCCGGTTTCCATAATAATCTTTTTTAAATTAATTTCAGAAATACCTTTTCCAGAATAAGAAAAATATCCTCCGGAATAATGGTCAGTCTGAGTTTTTTATTAATTCCTGATATGGCTGTATTCTGCTCAACCAGTGAAGTCCAGAAACGTTCAATTTTGGGAACGGAATTCATGTCTTTCAACTTTTCATCGTCCAGAATACCGTTCTGATATAATGAGACAATGATTCCTGAAATAAGTTCTTCCGCATCCTCAAGTTTTTTATTTTCCCTGGCATAAATTTCCATGAGAATACCATAAATACTTTCCATTCCGTTGAATGAGAATCCTCCGAGTATTTCCCTTCTCCCATTCATTATTTTCTCCATTTTTATAGGATTAAAACCTTTTTTAACGGTGGAAATCATATTCATAATTTTCAACACCTCAGATTCGTGGCTGGTGTTTCCTTTAGTACGGAAATATTCCAGAACTTCGTTGAGAAATGCATCAAACCTGGCATCAAAGTCAAATGATTTTGACAGGTATAAAGCCTGAACCTCATTGAACTGTTCCAGCAATTCTTTGATTTTCTGTACCGTAAAGTGAATAAGTTCCTGCATTACTCAAAAGTTATCTGTTCTATCTCGTTGCCGTCTTTATCTTTATAGGACACAATCCTGATTCCTTCCTCCTCCATTTCTACATGAAGGTTGATGAATAGTTTATCTTTATCTTCTGCTGCACTGGTGTTAGGATCTATGTAAATGCTGTTCAGTTTTGCATTCACCAACGTATATTTATTCAAAAGAACCTTTGAAAAAATTTCTTTCAGTTCATCAGTTTCTTCTTCTGTTCCTTCCTGAGGTCGGAATATTCCGGAATTAAGAAGCTGCATTTTCTTTCTGAGATCCAGTTTAAGAACTTCAGTGGCTGGGAGCTGTCCGAATTTCTGATCATTTTTTTCCAGTTTACTGAACAGGGTTTTAAACTCTTCAGTTTGAATCTGCCTTTTATTTATTTCAGGAATATTAAATTTCTTCTCCTTATTCACCAGACGGATTCTTTCATTTATTTCTGTCACAAACTGATCTTCATTCAGTTTAAAATTATACTTAGAATCTGAATCTATATCTGTGATTTTGATCGGAATATCCATCTTTACACTGGGCAGCGCATAACGCGGAACCTTGAAATATTTAAGGTATTCATGACGGGCGTACTCTTTGGCAATAAGAACCGCATTTTCGTCTGCTTTTTTACGAGCCTGAATTATCTCGTTGTTGAGATAATCCAGGTAATCTGATAGTTTTATCATCTTTCGTAAAATCTGTTATTGTGAAAGAAGTCCAAGCACTTTCTCAAGCCCTGCAGGCATTTCATCATTGGTGGCACGTACTTTTACCCCAAGAGAATATTCTTTTTCCACTTTGATTCCTGTACTGGAAGTTCTCTTATAAGATACATCCACTTTAAATTTTACAGGTCCCCATCCACCTGATACTCCGGCATTGATCCCGAATTCATCACTTACGTCTTTTGTGTATGTAGAATTAAGCTTAACATTAAAGTCTACTTCACAGGTTTCAATCCTGAAACTCGGAACATTCAGTAGCGCAATAAAAGGCACTGAAATTTCTACATCATTCGGAATCGTTTTTGGGTTGGTAGCACTTACCGGCTCATCTTCTTTAAAATCCGGGTTCGGAATATTTTTTTTGTATTTGAATTCTGCCATTCTCAGTTTTTTAGGACTGGCAGCATTGGCTGGATCTGTAAGTTCGAACCCAACTTCATTGATGAAATTTACGGTGGCAATAGAGGCATTAGACTGTGCTTTTACACAGGCATCCAACGGTCCGCCAATAATAGTTGCAAAGTCAATACTTCCCAATTCTGCGGCAAAATCTGCGCTGGCTGCATCAGAAGTTCTGAAAATTTCTTCATCAGCAGCTATTTTACCTGCAATCATTTTCATAATTTCTGAAGATGCACCGGAGAAAGATTTTTCCCATTTTTCATCATAGCTTTTTTTGAATTCGTCTACGATGGCTAATAATTCTTTATTCGTCAATGAACTCAGTTCTGAAGTTTCAACTCCCGATACCTTTTCATAGACTGCCGGGGTAAGAACTTTTTCTACTCCTGATAAAAGGTCAATTAACTCATTTTTTGTTTTTTTGGCGTGGCTTGCTTCAAGCACCGATTTTAATGTTTCCATGTTTTTTGTTTTGATTAATATTGTGAGACAAAATTATATCACTGACTACCAAAACATTGTAGGGAAACCCCTCTACTTATCCCGGAAAAACACCCTAAAAATAAAAAGCCTGAACTTACTGTGGTAAGTTCAGGCTTTTGTAATGCATATAGCAAATATTTATTTTATAGACGCAAAGATCATATTAACTATTATTATTCTTAAGGAAGCTAAGAAAGCAACAAAGTTGCTGATGAAGCTGTATGGATATGCTTACGCTTAGAAAGAATCAATAAAGTTGATTCCATCTTTGCTCCCTTAAAAATTCAGCATTAAATTTTAATCTTTGCGTTAAATTTAAAGGTAATTATATACAATTTTACATTAATCTGCTATCTTACTTATTATTATCACTCTGTCATTCTGAATGTAACGGAGTGAAATGAAAGAATCCAGGTTTTATGTGAGATTCTTCCTTCGTCAGAATGACAATGGCGTAAAATTGTATATAGTCGGCAATTTAAATAGATTCAACGTTTCTATGCCGGCGTTTTACTGTTGTTTTCCAGATTAACATCCGGGACAACAGAATCCGGATCCAGTTTTACCTCATCAATTTCCTTGCTGGAATCTACCTTGAATGTCCATTCAGTATTTCTTTTCCAAACTTCAACAGGAATTTTCATTGTCTGCGCAGTTCCATCTTTGAATTTGATCTGTACAGTTGTAGGCATTGGCAGCTGGCCAATATTTTCAACCGTAATCTGAACTCCGTTTTTAAAGTTTCCGTTTACATATTGTACGTTCTTAACTGACTGATCAATTTTCCATTTATTAAAGAACCATCCTCTCCAGAACCAGTTCAGTTCTTCTCCGGAAACGTTTTCCATTGTATGGAAGAAGTCCCATGGCGTCGGATGTTTAAATGCCCAACGGTCAATATAGGTTCTGAATGCTTTATCAAATTTTTCAGGGCCCAGAATTGTTTCTCTTAAAACTTCCAATCCTGTTCCCGGCTTATAGTAAGCCAAAGCTCCGATACTTCTTTCTTTCATATTATCAGGTCCTACCATTACAGGCTCAAGATTATCAGTTAACAAATACGTTCCTGATCGTGCCAGATTCGGTTTACGGTAATATTCTCCTTTATTGAAAGCTTCAGTTGAAAGTCCGTTAATGAATGTATTGAATCCTTCATCCATCCAGGCAAATAATCTCTCATTAGATCCTACGATCATAGGAAACCAGTTGTGTCCGAACTCGTGGTCGGTAACGCCCCAAAGATCTTCCCCTTTGGAATCCATATGGCAGAAAACAATTCCCGGATATTCCATTCCACCTTCATTCCCTGCAACATTGGTGGCCGCCGGATAGGTATATTCATACCATTTTTTGGAATAATGTTCTATAGCTGCTTTTGTGTATTCTGTAGATCTACCCCATGCTTTATCACCGGCACTCTCCGCAGGATAAGCTGAAATAGCCAGAGATTTTTTTCCACTAGGTAAATTGATTTTTGCAGCATCTAAAATAAATCCTGCAGAAGATGCCCATGCAAAATCTCTTGTCTGATTAATTTTAAATTTCCAGGTTTTTGTTCCTGAAGTTTTATTTTTACCGATTTCAGACTCAGGACGGATCATTACCGTTTTATCGCTGTTTCTGGCCTCGTTCCATCTGCTGATTTCTTCTTTGCTGTACACTTCTTTCTCATTCAGAAGTTCTCCGGATGCCACTACATACTGATTGGCAGGCACTGTAATATTGGCTGTAATATTCCCGTATTCCAAATAAAACTCTGAAGCTCCAAGGTAAGGTAGCGTATTCCATCCCATGACATCATCATATACACACATTCTCGGATACCACTGTGCGATAGTAAATATTTTACCGTTTTTAGTATCCTGAATTCCCATTCTGTCTGACCCATAATCAGGAGAAATAAATGAATATTCAATTTCTATTTTTGCAACTCCACCATTGGCTTTTAATTCCTTTGGAAGATCAATCTGCATTCTCGTATCACTAATGGTATATTTTACTTCTTTTTTACCGTCAAGTTTAACTGATTTAATGGTATAGCCACCATTAAACTCTTCTCCATGAGCTCCATTTCGGCTTCCAGAAAGCGGAACTACCCCATTTCCTCTGGAATCTTTTGCAAACAGGTTCTGATCCAGCTGCAGCCACAGAAAACCTAATTTGTCAGGGCTGTTATTGGTATAGGTAATTTCTGCTGTACCTGTAATCTCTTTTTTATCTTCATTCAGACTGACATTCAGATGATAATCTGCTGAATTCTGCCAATAAGCATGTCCCGGCTGTCCGCTTGCAGAGCGGGTTGCTGTACCTGTCTGCGGATAAAAGAACGGCTTAAATGCTTCTACGTAATCATATTTCGGAGTTTGCTGCGCATAGGCAGATCCTGAGAACAGAACCACGGCAAGCGTCGAAACAAGGGTTGGAAGTTTAAAATTCATTTGAAAAAGTATTATTTAGTGTATAGGTAAAAAAAACTCCCGGATTTGTTACACATCCGGGAGTTTTTTTAATATAAGTTTAATTTAATTCGATTTTTTTGCTTTAATCATCGCTTCTAACGCATCCCACATTTCTTTAGGAATTGCTTCAAGCATATTGAACTCTCCAGCTCCCTGAAGCCATTCTCCACCATCAATGGTTACCACTTCCCCATTCATATACGCTGAATAATCGGAAACCAGATAAGCCGCAAGGTTGGCAAGCTCCTGATGTTCTCCTACTCTTCTCAACGGAACTTTTTTCTTCATATCAAATTTTTCCTGAAGGTCTCCCGGAAGAAGTCTGTCCCAAGCTCCTTTCGTTGGGAAAGGTCCTGGCGCAATGGCATTGAAACGGATTCCATATTTTGCCCATTCTACCGCTAATGATCTTGTCATCGCCAGCACTCCGGCTTTTGCACAGGCAGATGGTACTACGTAGGCAGAACCCGTCCATGCATAGGTTGTTACAATATTCAGTACAGTTCCCGGAGTTTTAGAATCGATCCAGTGTTTTCCTACGGAAAGGGTACAGTTTTTTGTTCCTTTTAAAACAATATCAAGGATAGAGTCAAAAGCAGAGTGAGTCAGTTTTTCGGTGGGAGAGATAAAGTTTCCGGCAGCATTATTCAATAAAATATCAATCTTTCCGAATTCTTTCAACGTTGCTTCTTTCATCGCTTCCACCTCATCCCAGTTTCTTACATCACAAGCTACACAAAGCACTTTACCTCCGGTTTCCTCTTCCAGTTCCTTAGCTGTTCCCTGTAATTTTTCCAGATTTCTGGAAGTAATCACTACTTTGGCACCCAGTTCAAGAAAGTATTTGGTCATCGCTTTTCCAAGGCCGCTTCCACCTCCTGTTACAATTGCTACTTTATCTTTTAGTGCACCTTCGCGCAGCATAGGTTGTGTATATAGACTCATAAAATATTTTTTCTTAAAAATACTAAATATTGAAATGCAATCCTTTAAAATGGGTTGATAAATAATGCTACAAATAATTGTTCCTTATATTATTCTTAAAATAGATCAACTATGTAAAAAGAAAATAGCCTGATAACAATTACCAGGCTATTTTTTCATTTGTTAAAACAATGTATTAAGAAGCTACCACTCCTTTGAAAGAAAGTGTCTTAGGAGTTTTGCTGTCACTGGTAGTAACGTTTACCGTCTTCATAAATGGTCCAACTGCCGCCGCATTATAGCTGGCTTCCACAAATCCTTTTTTTCCAGGCTGGATAGGTGTTTTTGTATAATCCGCAGTGGTACATCCGCAAGAAGGCGCTACATTCTGGATAATGATTGGTTTTGAGCTTGTATTCGTAAACTCAAATCTGATCAATTTCGGTTTTCCCTGAGGAATATTTCCCACATCAATAGATTCTGATTTCCATTTAATAGCATCTGCAACCATTTTTACAATGGATGGAGCGTCTGTAGTCAATACATTAGCATAAAAAGGAGAGAATGCCAACACGGCCAAAAGAGCTGTAATTTTTAGTTTTTTCATGAGTATACATTTTAATATTTGAAACTGATTATTTTCTTTCGATATAGCAAATGTAAAGCAGACTGTGATTACAACTTGTTAACCGCTGTCTAACATTTGTTAATGAGTTGTTAATGATAAAAGATAAATAGATATTTTTGGATAATATTGTTTCAGGAAATGAAAATAAAAAGGCTCAATATTATCATCACACTGGGGTTCATTGCTATTATCGGAATTTTAATAGCACAATTGATGTGGACGATACAGGCTTATAATCTTGAAGATAAAAAGTTTAACCAAAAGGTCAATATTGCCTTAATGGAAGTTGCAGAAAAGCTCTCCGGAGGAAAAACATTCTATACCGAAAATCCTGTACAGAATATTGCCAATGACTATTATGTGGTGAATATCAACAATGAATTTCACCCCGTAGTGCTTGAATATTATCTGAAGACAGAATTTACCCGTTTTCAGATCAATACAGATTATGTGTATGCATTATACAATTGCCACAGCGATAAAATGATCTATGGAAAATACATGACCTCGCATCAGGAAAGCCCCAGCAATAAGGTGATCAATTTTCCGAAGCATAAAAATCTGATCTATTACTTTTCCATCCGCTTCCCGGACAAAACCACTTATCTGATCAGTTCATTGCGATTCTGGTATCTGCTTACATTTGCCCTTATCATTATTCTTTTGGTGTATGTATATTCTATTTATACGATCATCCAGCAGAAGAAGTTTTCGGAGTTGCAGCGTGATTTTATCAATAATATGACTCATGAGTTCAAGACTCCTTTATCCTCCATACTTTTAGCTTCGGAAGCGCTTAATAAACAGGAAATGGTACAGGAAAACTCTAAACTACAGACCTATACTTCCATTATTATCAATCAAAGTCACAAGCTCAATAGCCATATCGAGAAAATATTGAATATTGCGAAGAACGATGCGGCCGGGCTTTCATTAAAACCTCAAAAAATTCTGCTTCTTCCTTTTATTCAGGAAATTGCAGACAATGTGCAGCATAAAAACAAGGACCTCAGCATTGAGATCGATATTGAAAACAGTACTTCCGTAATGGCAGATGAATTTCACTTTACCAATATCATTTACAACCTGCTGGATAATTCCATCAAGTATTGTGAAACAAATCCTGTGATCAAAATTTCAGCCTATAAAGATTCAAAAGGCTTATATTTAAAGTTTAAAGACAACGGAATGGGAATTCCCGCTAAAAATATTCCTCATATTTTTGAAAAATTTTATCGGGTACATACCAAAAGAAGCGAAGAAGTAAATGGTTTCGGACTGGGATTATTTTATGTAAAAAAAGTCGTTCAACAGCATCACTGGAAAATTTCTGTGGAGAATAATGAGGACAAAGGAATTACTACAACACTCTTCTTCCCGTTTTCAAATTAATCATGTATAAGTATGGAGAAATCTAAAATTTTATATGCCGAAGATGACAAAACAATAGCTTTTCTGGTGGAAGACAGCCTGGAAAGTTATTATGATATCAGTTGTTATTCTGATGGTGAATCTGCATGGGAAGCATTTAACAGTCAGGATTTCGATATTTGTCTGCTGGATATCATGATGCCCGGCATGAACGGATTTGAGGTAGCACAGCGAATCCGTAGTAAAAATGCTGAGGTTCCGATTATTTTTATCTCTGCAAAAGCTTTAAAAGAAGACAGAATCAAAGGCCTTAAAATAGGGGCTGATGATTATCTGGTAAAGCCTTTCAGTATTGAAGAACTGATGCTGAAAATTGAAGTTTTCCTTAAGCGCACAAAGAAAACAGATACTTCTCTGCTCAAATATAAAGTTGGGAAATATGATTTTGATCCTAAAAATTACACCCTCCAAGGCATAGAAAACAGTGTTACCCTTACCCAAAGAGAATCTGATCTCCTTTTATATTTTATCCGCCACAAAAACCTGGTAGTCAAAAGACAGGAAATTCTGAGGGCCATCTGGGGAGATGATGATTATTTTATGGGACGAAGCCTCGATGTATTTATTTCCCGATTACGAAAAGTACTGGCTGAAGAGCAAAATGTTTTAATAGAAAACCTCCACGGAATAGGTTTCCGATTTTCTGAAAAAGAATAAATAGCCCTTAATTACTTTAAAACACAACAGCAAATGATGATTTTAATTAATTTTAAACTTTGAAAATTGATCATTAATGAAAAATCACAGATCTACTGTTTTTCTATTTCTTTTATGTGTAAGTACACAGTTTAAGGCTCAAAAATTTGAAAAATTAATCCAATATGTCAACCCACTTATCGGAACCGAAAAGATGGGACATACGTATCCGGGAGCCACTGTTCCTTTTGGTGCCGTACAGCTAAGCCCTGAAACAGACTCCATCTCATATGAACTTAACGGAAAGTATAATGGTGAGGTG
This sequence comes from Chryseobacterium sp. KLBC 52, assembly GCF_003347605.1. GTDB lineage: Bacteria > Bacteroidota > Bacteroidia > Flavobacteriales > Weeksellaceae > Chryseobacterium. The sequence continues at coordinate 95,734 of NZ_QDFZ01000018.1, forward strand.
TATAAATACTGCGCCGGCTACCGTTATGAAGATAAAACCATTGTAGGTTTCAGCTCTACCCATTTCAGCGGAACAGGACATTCTGATCTGGGAGATTTTCTGGTGATGCCTACCGTAGGAAAACTTCAGTTAAATCCCGGAACAGCAGCTAATCCTGAAAGCGGCTACAGAAGCAGATTTTCACACCAGAACGAAACAGCAGAAGCCGGATATTACAAAGTAAAACTGGATGATCACAATATCCTTGCAGAACTGACGGCAACACCAAGAGTAGGAATTCACCGTTATACTTTCCCGAAATCTGACCAGTCTCATATTATTCTGGATCTGATGGCCGGTATTTATAATTATGACGGTAAAAATGTCTGGACATACGTTCGTGTAGAAAACGGAAATACCATCACAGGCTACCGGCAGACCAACGGCTGGGCAAGAACCAGGACGGTTTATTTCGCCATGAAGTTTTCAAAACCTTTTAAATCTTACGGCCAGCAAAATTTCGATGAAAAGCAAGTTTATAAAGGGTTTTGGCGAAAATTTGACCAAAATCAGAATTTCCCGGAAATCGCAGGCAAGAACCTGAAAATGTATTTTGATTTTGATACCAATGAAAATGAAGCTATTGAAGTAAAATTGGCCATTTCTCCGGTAAGCCAGGCCAATGCCCTGGAAAATCTGGAAAAAGAAGCAGGAAATATAACCTTCGATCAGGCTAAAATACAAGCCCAGGACAACTGGAATAAGGAATTAAATAAAATTGTTATAAAAGGCTCGGACACAGAAAAAACGAATTTCTATACAGCAATGTATCATACCTTCATTAATCCTACCACTTATATGGACGTTAATGGAGAATATAAAGGGTTGGATCAGAATGTTCACAAAGCGGATGGCTTTACCAATTATACAACGTTCTCTCTTTGGGATACTTACCGTACACTCCATCCATTTTTTAATATCATCCAGCCTAAACGAAATGGCGACATGGTAAAATCAATGATGGCTCATTACAATCAGTTTTCTATGAAAATGCTGCCGATCTGGTCACATTACGCCAATGACAACTGGTGTATGAGCGGTTATCACAGTGTAAGTGTAGTGGCTGATGCTATTATTAAAGGAAATTATACGGGTGATCCTGAAGAAGCTTTGAAAGCATGTATAGAAACAGCTAATAAAAGAAATTATGAAGGCATCGGACAATACATTGATCTTGGATATATTCCTGCCGAGAAAAATGGGACTTCAGTTTCCAATACATTAGAATATGCCTATGATGACTGGGCGATTGCTCAACTGGCAAAGTATTTAAACAAAACAGAAATTTATAATCAGTTTATCAAACGATCTGAAAACTGGAAAAATAATTTTGACAAAACCATCGGGTTTATGCGTCCACGTCTGGCAGATGGAAGCTTTAAGAAAGATTTTGATGTGCTAAGTACTCATGGACAAGGTTTTATTGAAGGTAACTCGTGGAACTACAGTTTCTTTGTTCCACAAAATCCTGATGAGCTGATCACGATGATGGGTGGAAAGAAGAAATTTGCATCCAAACTGGACGAACTGTTCACCATGCATTTACCTGATGAATTCTTTGCAGACACTGAAGATATTACGAGGGAAGGAATTATCGGTGGATATGTTCACGGAAATGAACCTGCTCACCATGTTGCTTATTTCTACAACTGGGCCGGACAGCCATGGAAAGCACAGGCACAAATCCGTCGTATTCTGGAAATGCAATACAAAGCAACACCGGACGGGCTGGGCGGAAATGATGATGCCGGGCAAATGAGTGCATGGTATATTTTAAGTTCATTAGGTTTTTATCCTGTAGCTCCCTGTTCTGAAGATTATGCTATCGGCAGCCCTGCGATTGATAACGCTGTATTGAATCTGGAAAACGGAAAAACTTTTGAAATCGAAGCGATCAATCAAAGTCCGAAAAATGTATATATACAGAAGGTTCTTTTGAATGGAAAAGAGATTAAAAACTTTACATTGAAGCATTCTGATATTATGAATGGCGGGAAACTTACTTTTTATATGGGGAGTAAAGCGAAGAAATAAATAATGAATAAATCTATTCTCGCAGATAATACGGATTGAGCAGATGATTGGGTAAAAAAATCTGCGTAATCTCCTACATCTGCGAGAACTAAGAATAAGTTTTGGCTGAAGCCAATGGAAGATATAAAATAAGAGAGCGGGCTAAAGCCCGCTCCTATTGATTTATCCTAATAATATTTTATTAATCTCTTGGTTCAAAAAGCAATCTTTCTCCGAATTTTCCCTCAGCAATTGTACCATTATCATAAACCAGATGTCCATTGACAAAAGTATGGGTAACTTTAGAGTGGAAATTCATTCCTTCCAGTGGACTCCAGCCACATTTGTATAGTAAATTGTCTTTGGAAACCGTCCAATCCTGATTTAAATCTACTAAAACAAGATCCGCTTTATACCCTTCTCTTACAAAACCTCTTTTTTCAACTTTGAAAAGGATTGCTGGATTATGAGCCATCTTTTCAACGATTTTCTCAAGCGATATTTTACCGTTCTTATAGTTTTCAAGCATCACCACCAGTGAATGCTGCACCAAAGGTGCTCCTGAAGGGCATTTTGTATATACATTATTTTTCTCTTCTGCAGTATGTGGCGCATGATCTGTAGCAATCACATCAATTCTGTCATCCAATAATGCTTCCCAAAGGGCATCTTTATCTTTCTGGGTTTTTACCGCCGGATTCCATTTGATAAGACCTCCTCTTGTTTCATAATCCTCATTGGTAAAAGTAAGGTGATGAACACAAACCTCAGCAGTAATTTTTTTATCTTTTAAGGGAATATCATTTCGGAAAAGTTCCATTTCCTTTGCTGTTGAAAGATGGAAAACGTGAAGTCTAGCTCCCGTTTTTTTGGCAAGTTCAATAGCTTTGGATGAAGACTTATAACATGCTTCTTCACTTCTGATCAGGTGATGGAATTTTACAGGTATATCATCCCCGTATTCATCCATATATTTCTGAGTATTGGCTCTGATGGTAGCTTCATCTTCACAGTGAACGGCAATCAGCATTTTGGTATTACTGAAAATATTCTCCAGTGTTTCCGGATTATCCACAAGCATATTTCCTGTAGATGAACCTAAAAACAACTTAATTCCGGGAACATTTCTAGGATTTGTTTTCAAAACTTCCTCCAGATTATCATTCGTTCCGCCCATCATAAAACCGTAGTTGGCATATGCCTTTTGAGAAGCAATCTCATATTTATCTGCCAGTAACTCCTGGGTAACTGCATTGGGAACAGTATTGGGCTGATCTATAAAACTGGTTATTCCACCAGCTATGGCAGATCTTGATTCGCTTTCAATGTCTCCTTTATGGGTAAGTCCCGGCTCACGGAAATGCACCTGGTCATCTATTACTCCGGGAAGAAGATACTTTCCTGAGCCATCTATAACCTGATCCGCATCTTCAGAAATACCTGCCGCTATTTTAGAAATCAAATCATTTTCTATCAGGATATCACTTTCAAAGACTTTTCCTTCGTTAACGATATTTACGTTTTTTATAAGAACTTTCATTTCAATTTATTTCGCTGTAAAATTAAGATTTTAAGTTTTAATTCACCCCAAAATCGCAAAACGAATGCTTAAAGTTTTACATTTGCAAAAAAAATTCGGCTTTGTACAAGAAACTATTAGGACAAACAATCATCTACGGAGTAGGAGCAATAGCGCCAAGAATCATTCTATTTATCCTTAATCCACTTTTGATCTATAAGATTCCCAATGAAGGTTTTGCGATTTTCACCCAGCTTTATGCGTGGATCTCATTTGTGAACATTATCCTTTCTTTTGGTTTTGAAACAGCATATTTCAGATTTTCAGCCGAAGAGGATAATGAGAAAAAAACCTTCAATACCTCATTCTGGTTTTTATTTTCTACGTCCACTCTTTTCCTTGCATTGTGCTATTTGTTCAATCAACCGATTGCTGATTATGCAGGATACCACGATAACCCTGAATACATCAGATGGTTTGCCCTGATTGCCTTTTTTGATAATCTGTTGGTGATTCCTTTTGCATGGCTGCGTTTCCATAATAAACCCATTAAATATTCTGCTGTAAGAATTGTTCAGTCTATATTTCAGGCTGTTTTTACCGCAGCTTTATTCTTTTGGATTCCGGCAGGTATATCAAAAAGCATGGGATTAGACCAAAATGTTGACTATCCTTTCTTTAGTAACCTGGCAGGAAGTGCGCTGGGCTTCTTATTATTATTTCCTATCATATTAAAGGTAAGATTCCAGTTTGTAACCTCTTTGTTTAAGCGCATGATCAAATATTCCTTTCCGCTGATGCTGGCAGGTTTTGCTTTTATGATTAATGAAAATTTTGATAAGTCTATCCAGAGAAATCATATTTCAGATGAAGAAGCCGGAGCTTATGGAGGATGCTATAAACTTGCTGTACTGATGACATTATTTGTTACCGCTTACAGAATGGGTATTGAACCTTTCTTCTTTAAACAAATGGATAAAGGAGATGCGAAAAAAACTTACGCCAAAGTTGCAGAATATTTTGCCTTTTTCGCCTGTGCTGTAGCATTGGGAATCATTGCGAATATATCATGGCTGAAAACAGTTTTTATTCCTAATAAGTCTTATTGGATCGCTATAGATATTATTCCGATTATTGTTATTGCCAATCTTTGCTTTGGAATATACTATAACTTTTCAACATGGTATAAGGTAACAGACAGAACCAGTATGGGAACTGTCATTTCATGGCTCGGAGCAGGAATTAATATAGGACTTAATCTCCTTGCTTTAAATTACTATCACAGCATGATAGGATCTGCATGGGCTACTTTTGGTGCTTACGTTGTTATGATGATCGTTTCCTATCTCTTAGGTCAAAAATATTATCCTATTCCCTACAGAATGAAGAAAATGTCTTTCTTTCTATTGCTGCTTGGTATCTTCAGTTTCATCATTGTAAAGTTTCTCAATTATAATATTATTACCAGTAATTTACTCTTTTTGATCTTTACAGGAATTTTGATTTATTCTGAAAAAAACCTGATTTTATCAAGAATCAGGAAGAATTAAACTTTGGTCTTTATTTTGCTTGTACACCAACCTATTGTTAATTTAAACAATTATTTAAAAAGATATAAATCATACTTTTCCAAAGGTTTTAATTATTATCTTTAACCTAAATATCAAAAACAACTAACAAAACATCTTTTATACATATAATTTATGAAAATTATTGTGCCTATGGCTGGACGTGGTTCCAGATTACGTCCACATACACTGACAGTTCCAAAACCTCTTATTCCTATTGCTGGAAAACCGATCGTTCAGAGATTGGTAGAGGATATTGCTAAAGTTGCAGGAGAAAATATTGAAGAGGTAGCTTTTATCATCGGAGATTTTGGCCCTGAGATCGAAAGATCCCTTATTCAGATTGCTGAAAAGCTGGGAGCAAAAGGAAGCATATATTATCAAAACGATCCTCTTGGAACCGCTCATGCCATTAAATGTGCGGAACAGTCTATGCAGGGTGATATCGTTATTGCTTTTGCAGACACTCTTTTCCGTGCAGACTTCCAGTTGGACAAAAATTCTGACGGAGTAATCTGGGTGAAAAGTGTTGAAGATCCATCGGCTTTCGGGGTTGTAAAACTGGATAATTACGGTTTCATTACCGACTTTGTTGAAAAGCCAACAACGTACGTTTCGGATCTTGCCATTATTGGTATTTATTATTTCAACAGCGCTGAAAAGCTGATGGAAGAAATCAATTATATCATGGATAATGATATTAAAAATGGTGGTGAATATCAATTGACAACAGCTCTTGAAAACCTTAGAGCTAAAGGAGCGAAATTTACCCTTGGAAAAGTAAACGACTGGATGGATTGCGGTAACAAAAATGCTACAGTAGAAACCAACAGCAAAATCCTTGAATATGAAAAAGAGGAAATGAAGAATTATCCGGCTTCGGCTGTGATTGAAAACTCTCTGATTATTCAACCTTGCTTTATTGGAGAAAATGTGAAAATATCCAATTCAAAAGTAGGCCCTGGAGTTTCATTAGGAAACAACACAACTGTTGTAAACTCTAATATCGAAAACTCTCTTATTCAGGAAAATACAAGAATCAACCATGGAAATCTTTCCAATTCTATGATCGGTAATTCTGCACAGTATTTCGGAGTTGCCAGAGAAATTTCTTTAGGAGATTATTCCGTTTTAGATTTTTTATCTAAATAAGAATAGAAAATATTTATATAAACATCATATCATCAAGCCACACAAAAGATTTTGTGTGGTTTGGCGTTAATATTGCAACGTATTTTTAATTAAAGATAAATACATGAAAAACTGGATCCCTTTTCTTTTACTGATTCTTGCCCTATCATCCTGTAAGACCCGTAACACTGCTCAAAGTGGTACAGATCAGACCCGTGACAGCATTAATACTACAAAAGATGAAGGAAGCCCAAAAGATGTCAATGAACCGGTGCGGGATAAGCTCACTTTTTACGAACATGTATTGATCCCACCAAAATTTGATCAAATCAAAATAGACAGCAAAGTAAGGGTAGAGACCGGAAGCTATGTTCCTACACTGGATGCAACCATTTATATTGAAAATGATAAAAAGGTGTGGATGAATCTCAGAGCCTTGTTCATCAATGCAGCAAGAGGTATTGCTACACCGGAAGGGATAAAAGGACAGGATAAAATCAATAAAACCTATATAGATTCCGACTTTGATTATCTTAATAATATGCTGAATGTTAATTTCATTGATTATAAATCATTGGAAAAAATATTGCTGGGAAGAACTTTCGTAAAAATTAACGACAGACAGTTTGACCTGACACAAAATGCACAGGGATTTAAAATGATTTCCAATACCAACCAGAAAATAGTAACGGATGAAAAAAACAGAGAGTATAAAGTGGCTCTCCAGTATGATACAAATTACGATTTACTCGCTGTCAATTTAAAAGATATTCTATCGTCAGACGAACTGGAGGTTTCTTACAGTGACTGGAATGAATACGAAGGAATTCGCCTTCCAAAAAATGTTAAAATAATTATAAAAGGCTCAAAATCTAGTCAGATTTTACTGGAAAATACGAAATTTGACTTTTCGAGGATGGAAACACCTTATTCTGTACCATCCAGTTATAAGAAAATTGAGATTAAATGATTAGAAAATTTAGCTTTTTAATAGGTGTTTTGATGTTCGGACTGCACCATGGACAGCAGACCAAAGAACAGCTGCAAAAGCAGAATGCCGAACTTAAAAAACAAATTGCACAAATAAATACCGATTTAGCCAAAACCAGAAGTGAATCTAAACTTTCCGTAGCCTATCTCTCTAATGTCAACCAAAAATTGGTTTTAAGAGAAAAGGTTTATAATAATACGCAGAAAGAAAAAAGATTCATTGAAGATGATATCTATTTACGTCAGCTGGAAATCAACCGTCAGAATAAAGAACTGGCTGTTTTAAGAAAAAACTATGCTGAAGTTTTGGTGAATGCTTATAAAAACAAAGGAGTACAGAACAAAGTAACGTTTATACTTTCTGCTAAAAATTTAGGAGAAGCCATACGAAGAGTTCAATATCTGAAGCAATACTCGGACTACCAGGATAAAAAAGCAGCTGAAATCACAGATGCCGCTAATCTCATCAAAAAAACCATCGCTCAGAAACAAAACTCTGTAAAAGCGAAGGAAACTCTATTGGTTAACCAACAAAAAGACCTGGCAACCATCAATGCCGAGAGAGCTCAAAAGGAGCAATTGGTTGCTGATTTCAAGAAAAACGAATCTAAACTGACCGCTGAACTTAAGCAAAAACAAGTTCAGTCTAAAGCATTGGAAGGACAGATCAGAGCTATTATTGCAGAAGAAATAAGAATTGCCAAAGCAGAAGAAGAAGCCAGAAAGAAAGCGGAAGCAGAAAAAATACGTTTGGCAAAACTAGCTGCTGAAAGAGAAAAAGCAAGAATTGAAGCGGAAGCCAAGGCAAGAGCAGAGGCCCTTGAAAGGGAAAGAAGACTTGCAGAAGCAGAAGCCAAAAGAGCAGCAGATCTTGCAGCAAAAAGAGCGGAAGAAGAAAGAAAACGTAATGAAGAAGCAGCAAAAGCAGAAGCCAATGCCAGAGATGAAGCCAGAAGAGTAGCCGCTAAAAAAGCTTCGGATGAGGCCAATGCAAGAGCTAAAGAAGCCGCTGATAAATTGGCGGCGGCAAGAGCAGCAGAAGCAGCTCTTACAAAAAGAAAAGAAGAGGAGAAAAAGGCAGCAGAGACCAAAGCCATGACAAGCTACGGAGTTTCCACCGCTACAGGAAGCAGTTTTGCAGATAACAGAGGAAGACTTGGTTATCCTGCAGACAGAGCCGGACAAATCACTCACCGTTTCGGAAGACAGCCACACCCTGTTTTCAAAAATATTACTGAAGAAAATAACGGGATTAAAATTTCCGTTCCTTCAGGTACACGCGCAAAATCAGTGTTCCCGGGATCAGTATCTTCAGTTCTCGCCAACAATGACGGAACAAAGACTGTGATCATCAAACACGGAAGTTATTTTACCATTTATTCCAACTTAGGAAATGTAAGCGTTTCCAAAGGACAGCAGGTTTCATCAGGAACTCCGGTAGGTACAATAGCTCAGGATTTTGATGGCGCTTATACCCTTGATTTCCAAGTATGGAACGGAAGTACACCAGTTGATCCATTAGGTTGGATTTCATATTAAAAAAAGTGTAACTTTGCAAAAATTTTAAGAGATGAATACACTAACAATACTTGCCTTATCTTGGCAGCACATCCTTATCGTAGCAATACTTTTGGTATTACTTTTTGGAGGAAAGAAAATTCCGGAATTAATGAGAGGAGTAGGTTCAGGAATCAAGGAATTTAAAGATGCAGTAAAAGAAGAAGATAAACCTGGTTCTGAAAATAAATCGGCATCCAACAATAACAATTCTTCCAGCAACTAAAATTCCGCAGAATTAATGAAATTTACCGAGACTGCATGGAAAGTCTTCAATCAAGCTATTGAAGACTATCACGTGTCTGATGACGTTAACACTCTAATTAATAACCCGTTCGAAAAAGATAGTTTGGAACGGATTTTGTATGCAAAGAACTGGATTGATACCGTTCAATGGCATTTGGAAGATATAATTAGAGATGAAAATATTGATCCGGCAGACGCTCTTCAACTGAAGAGAACAATAGACGCCTCCAATCAGAAAAGAACTGATCTGGTAGAATATATTGACAGCTGGTTTCTTAATAAGTTTGAAAATATAACTCCTAAACCTGAAGCAAAAATAAATACAGAAACTCCCGCTTGGGCAGTAGACAGGCTATCAATTCTTGCATTAAAGGTTTATCATATGTCGTTAGAAGCTAATAGAGAATCGGCTTCTGAAGAACACAGAAACAACTGCCAGGCTAAACTGGATGTTCTGCTTACTCAGAAAGAAGACCTATCAACTTCTATAGATCAGTTGCTTACTGATATTGAAAACGGTAACGTTAAGATGAAAGTGTACAAACAAATGAAAATGTACAACGATGAAAGTCTTAACCCAATCCTTTATCAAAAAGGGCAACAAAAATGAAACGACTATTTTTCTTTGGAGTACTTATCATATTAACATCTTCCTGCGCATCGGAGAAGCTCAATCTTTCTCCGTTGTCAAATAATTTTTACAGTGATGCTAAAGGGTCTGATTCAGACAGAAGCTCTAAGAAGAATTTTAATATCAATATCAAACAGAATGTAAATGCTTCTGAAATTTCAAACATGATCTCTACTTTTCCCAAGTTTAAAAACAATGGATTAAATGACGAGATCACCAGCTTGAAATACAGTCTTCAGAATTATTTATATGCTATTGATGCCAGCAATTCTGCAGGAAAAGGCAGAGCCCTTAAAAGCTTCGAAAAATCATACAAAAAAATTCAAAAGCTAAGGCAAAATCTTGACAGAGACGACGATGAAGTGCTGAACAGATATCTGGTGCGTTTAAAAACCAATATTTCTGTTATTGAAGATACTTTGCCAGGAAGTTAAAAACTAATTGAACTATCAATGATTAAAATTCAGGCGGAAGCCAATGTTCCCACAGAGCACGGCACTTTCCGAATGATCGCTTTCTCCGAAAACGAAAACGACTGGATGCCGCATATGGCCATTGTTGCTGAAAATACAGATTTTTCAAAACCGGTCAATGTTCGTTTCCATTCAGAATGTATTACCGGAGAAGTTTTCCATTCAAAAAAATGTGAATGCGGCCAACAATTGGATGCTGCAATGAAATATATCCATGAAAACGGTGGGATTATCATCTACCTTCGCCAGGAAGGAAGGAACATCGGGATCATCAATAAACTGAAGGCATACTCCCTGCAGGAAAAAGGTCTGGACACTGTACAGGCTAATCTTGAACTGGGACTTCCTGCGGACGACAGAAACTTTGGCGTAGCCATTGAAATCCTGAATCTATTGGATGTAAAAGATATCAACCTTCTCACCAATAATCCTGAAAAGGTAAAATATGTTGTAGACAGCAATATTCACCTTAATTCAAGAGTACCGCTACAGATTCCTGCCAATGAAATAAGCAAAGGTTATCTGCAGACAAAAAAAGACTTTTTTGGACATCTTCTGGATGACAATGATAACTAAATAAAAGAAAAGCCTCAGAAATTTCTGAGGCTTTTTATTGACCTTTTCGGGCTCATACAAACCACAAATTACCTTCTGAATATCTGGTTCGGGAAGAGATTATATTGAGTCAAAAAACACTTCATAAAACGCTTAATTTCTCAATATCTTCCTTACCTTTAATAATAAATCAAAAGCCCCGGAAGATATTCTCCCGGGACTTTTTTAATTATAAAAAACTGAAAAGATATTTCTAAATTATTTAGTCTTGATTTTAGACTCGTCGATATTATAATATTTGATTACACTCTTATAATCATTATAATCTACACCAGTACCTTTAGCCATTTTTGCACCACCTGTTCCTGTTCCGTTTGCAGGAAGAATAAGAACTCTGAATTTTTTATTCTGATAGTATGATGGGTTAGCTGTTAAGCTGAATGTATTGCTGGAATTAATATTAATGGTAGCAGCATATTTACTGAATTCATAAATATAATCTACAGCATCATTATTGGCATTCCCTACATAATAAGTATATGGTAAAAGCTTCCATACTGGAGAATCTCCATCCATTCCAATCTGCATATAGATAAGCACCATATCAGATTGTATCAATGGCTTGTTAAAATCATCACTCCATCTGTAAAGATTGTCATTAACTCTTGTAAAAGTAGGAGATATATCAAATGATTGGTTTATGGTATCGTAATCTGTTCCCTGTACTACAGTATCATCACTATTATCACAGCTATAAGCAGTAAAACCTACAGCCCCCAGGAATAAGAAAAGAAGTATTTTTTTCATTTTTAGTAAAGTTTAGTTATTATTTATATTGCGTATTCAAATCATATACCAAAAATTTCAAAAACTTTGTTTTCCTCACTTTTTTAATTGTATTTTTGTTCTTATTCAAAAAGTCATGAAGAAATTATTATACACTTCACTCTTTATTGCTGCATTGATAAGCCCTAAGGTGAAAGCCCAGTATCAGCCAAAAAATGCTACTAAGGAAGAGGTAAAAAAAGCTCAGGAATGGGTTGATAAAACCTATAAAAATCTTTCTCAGGATGAAAAACTAGGACAGCTTTTTATTGTGGCATTGTATACCAACAGAGGAGAAGAGTATATCAGCGAGATAAGAAATATCGTTACGAATGATAAAATAGGCGGTCTGATTTTAATGCAGGATGATGCAGCTAGGGAAATAAACCTGGTGAATGAATTTCAGCAAAAGTCTAAAGTTCCTTTGATGATCGGTATGGACGCAGAATGGGGAATATACCAGAGAATTGCCACCGCTCACAAATTTCCATGGGCCATGACATTAGGTGCTATTCAGGATAAAAATCTTGTGTATCAGATGGCTGCAAAAATTGCAGAGGATTGCAAAAGAATGGGAATCAACTGGGATTTTGCCCCTGTAGTGGATGTCAATACCAACCCTGATAATCCGATTATCGGGAACAGAAGCTTCGGCTCTGAAGTGAATAATGTAATCACCTCTGCCCTATCCTACTCCAATGGTCTTCAGGATAATAATATCTTAGCTGCGATTAAACACTTCCCGGGTCACGGAGATACCAGCACAGATTCTCACCTTGATCTCCCTGTAGTTTCTCACAATATTGACAGACTTAACACCGTGGAACTGGCACCATTTAAGGCATTAATGAATAAAGGAATCGGAGGGATAATGGTTGCCCACCTATATGTTCCAAGCTTAGAATCAGAAAAAGGAATTCCCGCTTCTGTTTCTAAAAATATTATTACAGGATTACTGAAAGATAAGCTGGGTTACAAAGGTTTAATCATCACTGATGCATTAAATATGGGCGCTGTAGCCAATAAATACCAACCTGGTGAACTGGATGCAATGGCCTTTAAAGCAGGAAATGATATCATGCTTTTCTCACAAGGTGTTTCTGAAGGTAAAAAACTGATTCAGAAAGCAATTGATAAAGGAGAAATTTCTCAATCCAGAGTAGAGGAAAGTGTGAAAAAAATCCTTTTAACCAAATATTTCCTTGGATTAACTCAATATACTCCTAAAAATCCTGAAAATATCAATACTGACTTGAATAATAATTCTCATACCCAATTGGTACAGAATCTTTATTCCAATGCACTGACTTTATTAAAAGACGAAAAGAAATTACTGCCTCTTACAGGAAAACAGATTTATTATGTTCCTCTTGAAGAAGCTCCTTACCAGACTTTCGCCAACAGATTGGGAAATAATATTATCATTAAAAAAGCTGGGGAAATTAAAACTATTCCGGCAGGATCTACAGTTATCGTAGGTTTCCATAAAGATAATTCTACGGCTTATAAACCTTATAAAATTTCAGCAGAATCTAAAAGAGTACTTTCTGATCTTACCAAAAATCAAAATGTCATTCTGAATGTATTCGGAAGTGCTTATGCCTTAAAGGATATTGACATCTCAAAAGTTTCAACCGTTCTCGTTTCGTATGAAAACAATGATGATTCTATGAATGCAACTGCGGATGCTTTCAACGGAAAAACAAAAATATGGGGAAAACTTCCGGTACTGGTTAATGATCAGTTGAAACCAGGAATGGGTATAGATCTTCCTATGACAACCTCAACAAAAACCAAATAATACAAAATTAAAACAACAATAATCTAATGAAAATAGGCATACTTTGCTATCCCACCTATGGAGGAAGCGGAATTGTAGCAACAGAATTAGGAATGTCCCTTGCCAATAAAGGATATGAAGTACATTTCATCAGTTCTGCACTTCCTGCAAGATTAGATATCACCAACCCGAATATTTTCTTTCACAGGGTAAATGTTCAGACGTATCCTCTTTTCCAGTATCAGCCTTATGATATTGCGTTAAGCTCTATGATTTACAGGGTTGTCAATCTTTACAAACTGGATCTTCTTCATGCACATTATGCCATTCCTTATGCATATGCTGCTTTTACGGCAAAACAAATGTTGAAGGAAGACAATAATGATATTCCGTTGGTCACTACGCTGCATGGCACAGATATTACCCTTGTAGGGCAGCACCCAAGTTATAAACACGCAGTAGAATTTTCGATCAATCAGTCTGATGCGATTACTTCAGTTTCTGAAAGTCTGAAAAAAGATACCCTTCAGTTTTTCAATATCAAAAAAGAAATTCAGGTGATTACCAACTTTATTGATAATTCTGAATTTGATGACTGCTCTGAGTGCCAGAGAACACAGTTTGCCAATCCTGATGAAAAAATTCTGATCCACGTATCCAACCTTCGTCCTGTAAAACGTGTAGACGAAGTGCTGCAGATCTTCAAAAATGTGGAAAGAAAAGTTAAATCCAAGCTGATCATCATTGGTGAAGGTCCTGATATGGAAAAAGTAAATCAGTTTCTGGAAGAAAACCCGGAACTTATCTCAAAAATCCGCCTTTTAGGAAAGGTGAATGATCTCTATAAAATCTTGCAGCTTTCAGATGTATTTCTTCTGCCTTCTGAACAGGAAAGTTTCGGTCTTGCAGCTTTGGAGGCTATGGCAGCTTATACGCCGGTCATCAGTTCCAATGCTGGAGGAATTCCTGAGGTGAATATTCAGGGAGAAACAGGATATTTGGCTGAAATTGGAAATGTGGAAGCCATGAGCAACTACACCATCAAGCTGTTGAGTAATGATGAACTTTTAGCCAAAATGAAGCAAAATGCGAAAGATCAGGCGATAAAATTCGATTTGAAAAACATTCTTCCTATCTATGAGAAAATGTATAGAACAACCATAGAAAATTTTAATAAGGAGCTGACGAAAGTATAATATTTCTATTATATTTACGTCACACTTATGACGGAAAAACTACTTCAATATCTTTGGAACTATAAGATTTTCAAACATTTTGACTTCAAGGATATTGAAGGAAATTCCGTTGAGATCATCCATTTCGGAAAATGGAATAAAAATGCAGGCCCTGATTTTCTTGATGCTAAAATCAAAATCAACGGCCTAGTTCTCGCAGGAAATATAGAACTGCACGTACGCTCTTCAGACTGGATCTTCCACAATCATTCCCCAGATCCCAATTACCACAATATCATTCTTCATGTGGTATTTCAGCACGACATAGAAATTCGTGAACTTACAGAAAAGCAGGTTCCAACATTGGAACTGCATAATTATATTGATGAAAATATCGTATGGAAATATGATAAACTTATTAATGGAGATGAATTTATTGCCTGCGAAAAGATTTTTGATCCGAAAAAAATACCCGTCAATTTTCATGAAGAGAGTATCCTGAAAAAACTGGATGAAAAATCTTCAGAGCTTGAACTGAACTTACATCTGTACAAGAATAACTTTGAAGCAGTGCTGTTTCACAGTTTTGCCTACTCATTTGGTTTAAAAGTAAATGCTTCAATTTTCCGGCAGATTGCAGAAAGTATAGATTACAGTATTGTCAATAAAATCCGTCAGAATCCTCTTCAGCTTGAAGCTTTATTATTCGGAATTTCAGGATGGCTTGAAAAACCACAGGACGGGCAGATGACAATATGGAAAAGAGAATTTGATTTCATTAAAGCTAAATTTTCCATTTCTGATTTAAAATTTCATCCTAAGTTTTTAAGATTAAGACCTCCCAATTTTCCAACCATCCGATTGTCTCAGCTAGCAGACCTTTACCGACATCAGAATTTGTTCTCAAAAATTATGGAAGCGAGAAGTGCAGAACAACTCTACACTATTTTCAAATCTATAAAAGCCTCTGAGTATTGGGATTTTCATTTTAATTTCGGAAGTATTTCCAAAATGCAGCCTAAAACATTGAGTAAAGATTTTGTAGATCTTCTCATTGTAAACACAGTAATTCCTTTACAATATGCTTATTACAGATACCATCAGGAAGATATTGCAGACGACATTATTGAGCTTTACATGACTGTTGCCGCAGAGAAAAACTCTATCATTACAAGCTGGAAAAAACTTGGATTACAGGTTACCAATGCCTTGGAAAGTCAAAGTCTTATTTATCATCATAAAACCTTTTGTGAGCCGAAAAACTGTTTATCCTGCGCTATCGGATTCAAACTTTTAAAAGAATAACGGGATCTGAACCGGTTATATCATTCAAAAAACTTTGTCAAAAAAATTCCTTAACTTTGAGTATTAGATTAACTCTTAAATAACAATCTGGAAATGCTGAGTAATATCCGTCATAAAATGGAAAGAGAATGGTTTGGTGTACTGACAAGAACAGGTGCCAAGCTGGGAATTCCTGTTTCTAAATTGAGAATTTTCTTCATCTACTCTACTTTTGCAACGGCTGGATTTTTCTTTCTGATCTACTTAGGATTGGCATTTACCCTTTGGATTAAAGATATTTTCATCACCAGAAGACCGAGTGTCTTTGATTTATAAATTATGGAATTTTTACCGATTACTTCTGCAGAAGATCATAGGGTTCAGGAAATCTATGCTTCATACACCACAACTTTTCCTGTAGACGAGCAAAGAGATAAAGATAAGTTTGAAAGTTTATTTTCAAATCCTTATGTAGAATTCATGTCTGTTATCCACGAATCGGAAGCTATTGGCTACCTCATCCTCTGGAAACTGAGTTCTTTTGTTTTTGTAGAGCATTTTGAAGTGTTTGAAGCATTCAGAAGTAAAAAATTAGGTTCTCATATCATGAATCATTTATCGGACAATTATCCACAGATTATCCTCGAAATTGAGCCTGCAGAGTTGAGTGAAGATGCTGCAAGACGTTATTCTTTTTATCAGAGAAATAATTTCAGCCTGATTGATACCACTCATGTACAGCCTAGCTATGGTGAAGGAAAAAAATCCTTGAACTTATGGCTGCTTGCTAACTACACTCCTGAAAATATAGAGGAAGCTAAAAAAGAAATTCATAAAATTATTTATGCTTAAAATATAAAACGCCGGGAAGCTATTCCGGCGTTTTTATTTTACTGATATTTATATTAATTTACTTCATACTCCAGTTTGATAGTAATACTGGCTTCTTTTTCTTTGGATGAAGTATTGAAAGTTCCACCGTAAGAGTAATCTTCATTGGAATTGGGTGCCGTAATCTGAATCACTCCCATCGTTGCCTTTTTCAGATTTCCCAGACTGCTTCCCGAGTTTTCAGCAATTTTCTCAGCACGTTCTTTTGCATCTTTTGTGGCGCTGGCAATCATTTCCTGTTTCACTGTAGCCAGTTTGGTGTAGAAATAGGCTGGTGAAGAAGAAGTGAATTCAATTCCCCTGTTGATAATTTCGGTAATATTTCTGGAAAGGTTTTCTATTTTTCCCACTTCTTTACTTTCAATAGAAACCTTTTGGGTAAGATTGTAACCAGAGAATTCCCCCTGAACATAGTTTCCGTTTGAATCATTATAGCTTCTGAACTGTTTCTGAATATCTACCGAAGAAAATACGATCTCTTTCTGTTGTATTCCTTTTGAAAGCAGATAGTCATTGATTACTTTTCTATCCATTGCCAGTTCATCATAGGCTGATTTCAGGTCTACATTATTTTTGGAAAAACTTCCGGACCAGGTGATCAGATCTGATGTAAACTGTTTTGTTCCTAATCCTGTTACGGAAATGGTATTTTCAGATTTATTTCTGTTTTTAATAGCATTTCCTAAAAAGCCAAGACCAATGATAAATCCCAGTGCTGCAATAGCTACTGCAAAAATGTTTTTATTCATAAAATTTGTGAATTTGGATTGTTACATTATATGGTATCAATTTCTATTCCAATATTTTAAGATTTTATTAACATTTGAATTACTTTTGATTCTCCTTTAGTCTTTCCATAAAAAGTGGTACGGTTTCTTCCAGCCTCAGCATGACACCGGAAAGATTTCTTGCTTTTACATAAGTTCGTACCTGAGGTTTTGCCAGAAATGAAAACTGAATAAATTCTGAAATTCTGTCACCAGGA
Source organism: Chryseobacterium sp. KLBC 52 (assembly GCF_003347605.1). Classification (GTDB taxonomy): domain Bacteria; phylum Bacteroidota; class Bacteroidia; order Flavobacteriales; family Weeksellaceae; genus Chryseobacterium. Next base: position 113,396 of record NZ_QDFZ01000018.1, read on the forward strand.
ATTCCGGCTTTGATAAAATATTCATCGTCTATTCTATCCCGAACCCAGGCAATATGTTCCTGAAGATCATCATACCTGTATTGTCTTTTCTGTCTTCTGGCTTTCCCGCTAATCAGATCATATACGCCCTGAACATTGAGGTTTCCTAAAAGTATTGGTAAAAGAACACTTTTCACTTCTGCCGGCTTCTCTCTCATTTTTCCTACCGGCTGCGGAAGGCCAACGGCATCTCTTACCTGCTCTCCTTTATCTACTTTGGCTACAATCCGGGAATCTGTTTCCAGATCTCCGGTGAGTTTTTTTACAATTTTTACTTCACCCACATCTCTCGGAATCTGGTGAAGTGTAATAAACAGAGGTAAGTTATTCCCATTGCTAAGAACCCTTCTGGAGACTCTGTTGAAATCTTCTTTTACAAATCTTAATTCATCGTTGGGATTGGCATCAATAGAAAATACACCTTCAGAATCGGAATATACTTTCTTATCAGTAGACATATTAATCACGATCACTTTAGTCAGATTTTCGCCATTGTCATCCACTATTCGTCCCGTTACTTTCTGCTGGGACATAACAAAAGTACTGCAAAGCAGCAGCAGGAAAAGAAAAGTATTTCTTTGCTTTAATGTTTCAATATTTTCAGTGATATAAGCCAACTTTTAATGTATATATTATTCCTGGATTCCTTCTAATTTATGGGTTTTACTATATTCTGCGAAGGCAACTTTAAGTTCATATTCAACGACACTTATACTAAAATCTTTCCGGTATCTTTTTGCCAATGAACGCGTTTTATCAGCATAAAGAAGAAATGCATCAATCTGTTCTTCATCCATTCCGTATCTTTTCAGGAAATTCAGGTTCACTTCATTTCGTACTCTCCTCAGGAAATCCTGAGTTTCATTATAATTCGCTTTGGTAACCTTCGGCTGCGCCAATTTCTTTACAGCATTAAATACACCAAACAAATTGACTTGTCCTGCATTGAAATCATGACCGGTAAAAGTCTTCGAAACAGTATTATTAGGTAACGGCTGATTCAATGGACTTCTCATATAATCCTCCATCTCTGATTTCAAGGCCTGAAGTTTTCTGGATTCATTATAGTGTTGATTATCTTTTGCCAGATTTCCGGTAGGTTTATACTTTATTTTAACCTCAGGAATTTGGATTTCTATTTTCCTCAGCATAATATGGAACGGAGCATTGATCTCTTCTTTGGTTATTTTTTTATCAACACGATAATATCCTTCTTTTACAAATCTGATCTCATCATTTTCTTTGGCTTCGATTTCAAAATTCCCGGCCATATCACTTAATGCGCTTTTATTCCCGGAGATATTTACAACGAGTACAGGTGCTAAATCCAATTCATCTCCGGTTATTACCTTCCCTGATACTTTTTGTTGTCCCCAAAATTTCGAAGCGATACAAAAAAGCACAAATAACAAAACCCTTTTGATATATTTTATTTCCATATTATCTTTGAGTTTGTGGAGCACGATAAGATGAAATTCTTGTCAGGACAAAACGCTGAAACCTGTACAGATCCGCCTCACTGCAGAATCCGTATTTCAGGATTTTTTTTCTTTCGAAGCCGCCTGCAAAAACATAGTAAATAAAATGGTCTATCAGAGGTTTCTCTATTTTAAGATTGGTAAAATAATCATCGCCAAGGCTTGCTCTGATATATTTCATTAAGTCTACATCATCCCATTTATCTTTAACTTTTCCTATAGAAAATCCCTCACCTTTCGGCTGTACAAACTCTCCGGGTCTTGCTGCTAATATTCTGGGATCTGATTTCTGAGCAATATACTGATCCATTTCTTTAATCAGTTTTTCAACCTTTTTTGGTTTATTATAAAGTTTTGAATCAATTTTAAGGTTTCCGGTAAGCCCTTGCTTTACTTCCACTTCAGGAATCTCAATAGTCTTGCGAACCATGCTTATATTCATAGGAGTTTGGGTATTTTCCTGAGAAACTCTTTTTGTGAGACGCTCATAACCTGCTTTTATAAACCGCAATTCATCTCCCTGTCTTCCGGAAATCATAAAATGGCCATCCCGGTTTGAAACCACTATCTCATCAGTTCTGATGTTTACAACATTCACGTCCTGCATTTCACTACCACTTTCTGAAATGATCTTACCAAATATATAACTTTGGGCATGGGTGTGGATAAAAAGAAGAAAGGATAAGAAAAAGAATAGTTTAAGTTTCACGGGCTATTTTTTATTAAGCAAAGCTAAAATTATTTTTAATTTATCCCATAAGTTTAACCACAGTTAACGCGTTTTAATATTTCTTTTTGATTTTTGCCTTACAAACTGTTAAATAGCCGAATTAAATTGTTAAAGTTTCTTTTAAATTTTAGCTAACTTGCAGTCTCAATTCTCTTTCAACAATGCAAAATTCTTACACAGTCATCAATGCTTCTGCCGGATCCGGGAAAACCTATGCTCTGGTACAAAGGCTTCTGATGATCTGTCTCCGCTATCCTAATCAACAGCAGTCGATCAGGAATATTCTCGCACTGACTTTCACCAACAAGGCAGCCAATGAGATGAAGGAAAGAATTTTATCCTGGCTGGGAAATTTCTCAGCGAAAGATTATGCAGAGAACACAGATCTGAAAAACATTCAGAAAGCATTTGAAGAACAAGGTTTAAAAATTACCATTGATGAGCTTCATCACCGTTCTAAAAAATTACTGGACTACGTTCTCCACAATTATTCCACACTGAATATCGGAACAATTGACCGTTTTAACTCAAGATTGGTAAGAAGTTTTTCTTATGAATTGGGACTGGCGAAAAATTTTAACCTTGAAATTGAAGCTGAGCCGTTTCTGATAGAAGCTGTTGATAAAATGCTGGATCAGATTGGTGAGAATGAAAACATCTCCAATTCTTTCATGGATTATGTAGATTACAGTCTGGAAAACAATGAAAGGATTAATCTTAATAAAAATCTTTATGATTCTGCGAAGGAATTTGTAAAGGATATTCACTATGAACATTTGAAAAGCAATAAAAGTTTTGACGATGCCAATTATGAAAATATAAAGAATACACTTCGTAAAGAGATTGTTCTCAACAAAAAACAGTCTGCAGAACTGGCTGCCGGTTCCATTGAATTATTCAAATCAAGAAATATTGATATTGAAGATTTTGCCCAGGGTAAAAACGGAATCGGAGGCTTCTTTACTAAGGTTATAGATTTTTATCAACAGAAAAGAGCTGGTTTTCCTTTTCCTACTACGCAGGAAGAATCTGTTATCAATAATTACAGAAAAGGAGCATCTTCAAAATCAAAACATAAAGAGTCTGAAATTTTCGAAATCCTTGATCAGCTTCTCGACAACAGAATGAAATTGATTCTTCTGTACATCGAAACCCAAAAGAAAGAGAAAGTTTTATCTGCTCTTCTCCCTTTAAAGGTAAACAAAGATATTCAGGATGAGCTTCAAAAAATTGAGGAAGAAAATGATCTTGTTCTTCTTTCTAAATTTAATATTCTGATCAATGAAAATCTTAAAAATGAACCTTCGGCTTTTATTTATGAAAAAGTAGGTTCACAGTTTCAGCATTATTTCTTTGATGAGTTTCAGGATACATCGGAACTGCAGTGGCAGAATTTTGTCCCATTGAGAGATCACAGTGTTTCTACAGAATACACATCTTTTACATTGGTGGGTGATCCCAAGCAGAGTATTTACCGATTCCGTGGTGGAGAAAGTAAACTGATGCTGGATATTATAAACAAAAAAGAATTTTCACCCAAGGAAGCTGATCTTCTGGTATTAAAAGATAACTGGAGAAGTGCGAGAAACATTGTACAATTCAACAATGAGCTGTACCGCTTTCATTCTGAAGGACTACTTGAAGAGCATAAAAATATTTTCGGGGCAGATGCTGAGCAAAACCCGAAATCCAAAATGGATGGACGCGTAAAGGTAAATCTGATCGACAATCTTACGAATGAAGAATTCTATACAGATACTTCAGAAAGAATGCAGAAAGATATTCAGGAATGTCTGGATAATGGTTTCAAGTTTTCTGACATTACGATTCTTTGCCGTGGAAATTTTGATATTTTCAGTTATTCTCAAAAGCTGGGAAGCTTAAAGGTTAAGTATAAAGGAGACGAAACCAATATTAAAACGATTTCCGATAAAGGGCTTACGCTGGAACTTTCCAATACCTTAAAAGCGGTTATTGAATTTCTTCGTTGGGAGCTCAATCCAAAGAATAAGCATTGTCTGATCATGATGATGTATCACCTGAATACATTGGGAAAAATTGATATGCCGGATTTCACTTTAGGAATGAAAGAAATTCTGGATATTGAAGGCCATGAAGAAATTCTTCAGTTTATTCAGCAAAAATATTCTTTACAGCTTAAACAGGATAATTTTCCCAGATTCAATCTTTATAATTTCATTGAATATTACATCAACGAATTTTCTGTTGAAAATAAAGAAACGGACTTTTTACTGAACTTCCTGGAAATGCTTTTCAACTTTACGCAGAATGCAGGTGCCAGTACCAAAGAGTTTCTGAAATATTGGGACGAAGAAGCTTCATCATACACCATTCAGGCTTCAGAAAATATTGATGCTGTCCAGATCATGACGATCCACAAGTCCAAAGGGCTGGAGTTCCCGATTGTTTTTATCCCTATGATGAACAAAAACCGGGACAGTGAATTTACCAACTGGTTTGATACCAATGAAAATCAAGCTTTAAAGTCTGTCAACATCAATCAGTTCAGCAAAAATCTGGAAGCTTATGATGATGAAATCTTGTTTTTCAATACTAAAAACTCCTATAAAAATCTGATTGATAGATTATGTCTCCAGTATGTTGCGACAACAAGACCTGTTGAACAATTGTTTTTTTATCTTCAAAAAGCCAATAAGACTTCTAATAATCTGGAGCTTTTGGAATTCCTTCAAACAAAAAATCCTGAACAGGCTGATGAGTTTGACGTGTATGCCGTAAATCCTGAGATGCTGAAAAAATATTCGAAAGATAAAAGTTCCTCTTTTAAGACCCAGAATATTGAGAATCTGAAAAACGTTAATGAAAAAAGCACATCCATCAAAATTGCTACGCCTTCAAAAAACTATCAGGTACGAAATGAAAAGGTAAGAATCGGGCTTTTTGTGCATGAACTTTTATCGAAAATCAATACGGAAAAGGATATTGCAAAGGTATTGGATGGCTATGCTTTAGAAGGGCAGATTACGCTGGAGGAGAAAAATGAGATACAGGTTACGCTGCAGGAAATTGTCAGAACTTATGCAGAATTCTTTGATGAAAAATGGGAAGTAATCAATGAAAAAGATATCATGATTTCTGAAAGAGGAGAAAGCCATATATTCAGGCCAGACCGTATTCTGAAGGACGAAGAAGGATACATCATTGTGGATTTCAAAACCGGTGAACAAAAAGCGAAGGATGAGGCACAGGTAGAAGGATATAAAAATATTCTTGAGCGTCTGGGCAAAAAAGTACTCAAAACTCAGATCATCTATTTATAATTTAAACATTTCCAAAAGGTTAATATCATAATTCTTGTAAAAAAGTCTTTAAAATACAAAAGGTTTTATTATTTTTATTCAGTACGAATAAAATATAACCTTTGATTATATTTTGATTAGAACTAACCAACCATGAGAATATATTTAACTTCCCTTGTCATAAGTCTGATAATCATGTTGTTTTCTACAATGGTCATTTATCATATTATGGATTACTTAGATTCCTCTGCCAGAGAAGATAACCGTCATTATATGTCTACTGAAAACATTGTCAATTCATTGTTTCTGAGCTCTGTATTAGGATCAGTTGTTTTTATTTCTGCAGTGAGAATACAAAGACCTGCGTATAAAAAATAGCGACATATCATACAATAAAAAAAACCGCTATTCCTGAGGATAACGGTTTTATATTTTGAAGAATTTTCAATTTTAAGCAGTTGTATCAGGAGTGAATACTCTCTGAGACAATTCCTGATCAAAAAGGTATAATGCAGATGGGTTATCGCACACCATTTTGATTTTTGTTACGTATTGAGAAGCACTCGCTTCCTCCTCTACCTGTTCATTGATAAACCACTGCAGGAATGATGTTGTTGCAAAATCTCCCTCCTCATTTGCATTTTTTACAATATTGAAAATACTTTTAGTGACAATTTTCTCATGTGCCAATGCTTTTTCAAAAATATCTGTCGCATTTTCGAACTCATGCGGAGGTTTTGGAATTTCTCCGATGATAATTTCACCTCCTACATCATTCAAATAATCAAACATTTTATCGGCATGCATCAATTCTTCTTTGCTCTGTACTCTGAAATAGTTGGCAATTCCATCCAGATCTTTTCCAGAAAACCATGCAGACATTGAAAGATAATATTGAGCGGCGTATTGTTCGTGGGCAATTTGTTCATTAATTAATTTTGCAATTTTTTCGCTAACCATAAGTATTAAATTTATAGTCAAAAATAGGGAATAAAAGCCCGAAATCAAAAGTTTTAAAGAAAATTAATACAAAAAGGATGGAAAACCATCCATCCTTAACACATTAAAAAACTAAAATTACAAACTGTTATTTTACTTCAGCAGTTCCTGTATTCATCGGCTTTTTCATCATTCTTCTTTCTTTCATTGCCATTTTCATTTTCTCTGCTTTAGCTTTTCTGTCAGCCTGCCATTTATCATATTGATCAGGAGTAAGGATTTTTTTCATATCAGTATCCATTTGTGCTCTTTTGGCCTGCATTTCCTGCATCTTAGCTTGTCTGTCCACTTTATTTTTGTCAAATTCTGCCTTCATTTCAGCTTTTCTTTTATCCTGAAGTGCCTTTATCTGAGCTACCTGAGATGAGTTAAGATTAAGGTCTTTTTGCATCTGGTCTAAACGTTCCTGTTGTTTCTGTTCCATTTTCTGCTTCATTTCAACGGCTCTTGCCTGTCTGCCTTGTGGAGTTGTAGTCTGTTGTGCCATTGCAAAACCTCCTATTCCGATAAATGCTATTGCTAAAACTAATTTTTTCATCTTTTTAAAATTTAATTAATTGTTATTTTGTTATTATATCTTTTTGATTATGAATTAAAACACAAGTTAAATTAACAAATTCATAAATAATGTTAAATTTTAATAAAAATAAACCAACAAATCAATAAAAAAAGGACAGATTATAAAAACCTGTCCTTCACACCACTTAAATATAATATATGAAAATTAATTCCTTACTAAACTGCCTCTAAAACCGCCACCGCTATTACCACGGTTCCCTTGTCTTGGTGCAGAATTTTCAGATCTTTGTCTGAAACCTCCATTATTTCCTCTGAATCCGCCATTATCTTCTCTTTTAGGAGCTTCTCTTCTTACTTCACTGTTCCCTCTGAAACCGCCTCCATTATTATTTCTGAATCCTCCGTTATCAGAGTTCCCTCTGTTTCCTCCATTATCAGAATTCCCTCTGAAACCACCTTCATTGCTGTTTCTGAAACCACCGGAATTATTATTACTTCCATTATTTCCTCGGAAGCCTCCTGAGTTTCCGTTGTTTCTTGTGTTTCTGAAACCGTTATCCGGCCTGCTGTCTCTTCTGATAATATCAAAAGTAGGATTATCCATTCTGCGGAATCTTGAGCGGTCTACCCTATAAACGTTGATATTAATATTTCTATATCTTGGCATTACCGTATATCTCGGTACATAATAAGTTCTTCTGTAATTCTGGAAATAAACTATCGGACTGGATCCTCTGTAATAGTTATTCTGGAAAACTACAAATACTCTTGGTCCTAAAATTCTCTCCAGAGCATAAAATCTGTCATAATACCATCTGTCCGGATTGTATCTGTAGAAATTATTCCATGCTGTAAAACTTGCATATAGATTATTTAATCTCATAATCTGGTCTACCTGCCATCTGCTTAATCTGTTCTGTACGAAAAATCCGTTCCAGTCGATATTAATAATACTTCCTCTGTAGTCGTTATAATAGCTTTGGTAATAATTACTTGGATAATAGTCCTGAGGATAATTGTAATAATAATCATCAGGGAAATAATTTCTATCATCTTGATCACTGTAATAACCTCCATCATTCTGATAATAACCGTCATCATCCCAACCATTATTCGGATACTGCTGAGCTGACGTTAAAACGCCTAACCCAAAAGCTAATCCCAAAAATATTTTTTTCATCTCTATAGTCGTTAATTGGTTAATATATAGCAGAATATCTTAATTCTATCTTTTTGATACAAATAAAAAAAAGAAGTTAAATCATAAGATTAAACTTCTTTTAAAATATTTTTAACTATCTGATAATCAATTGTTAAATTTACACTCTTCCACTATCTTTTACCCAGTGAGCAATTTTTTGATTGAAAGATTTTTTCTCTTTCAGGTCTTCAAGTTTGATATGCATTCTGTAGCGCCAATAATGGGGGAAAACTGCAGGATTGTTGATTCTTTCGTTATCCATCTTCTTATTGGTTAGTTCTGCATCTGTCGCCAGAAACTCCTGGATCGGGAAAATAGCCAGCATTGCCTCGTTGTATAAATGCTGCTTCATGATGATCTCTGCAAGATGAGGATTGAGATCTTCAGGCGCTTTCCCGTACTGTATCAGCTGCTGATTGTAGTATTTCTGTGTCAATACAGGATCTTCTTTCCACCATTGTCTCAATGTTGAACTGTCGTGAGAAGAAGCCGTCACCACATTCATATAGTTGGCATTCTTAGGATTATAGAATGGAATATTTTCAGAAGGCATTCTCTGTACTTTAAGGGCTATAATAGCCAATTCATCCATCACAGTGGGTACGCAGGCAGGAACCATTCCCAGGTCTTCACCGCAGATCAGCATTTTGGTAGCATTCAGGATAACCGGAAGTTTCTCCATAGCCTTTTCAAACCATAAGTGATCCTGTCTTCTGAAGAAGTAATCATGATAGAGATCATAAATACTCTTTTGCTCTGCTTCCGGAAGGTATTGATAAGATTCCGTATTGTAAACATTGAATCTCGGATGGTAAACTGTTTTCCCATTTCTTTCTTCTGTTAAAAACAAAACGTTGGCACAAAGGGAAACTAATTTTTCTTCAAGAGAACCATGTGGTTTTTTCTTAAAGAAGTTAACGAGTTTTCTTTGAGTATCAAATTCTTCTTTGAAAGTATAAGTACCATCTTCATTACGGTTCATCAACTCAAGAGCTGTTCCGCTTTCTTCACCAAAATAATCCCATAAAATCTTATTGTTGATAAAAGGCTTACAATACCTGTTAAAATTGAACGGAATCTGCCAGGCTTTAAATTCCTCCGCTACAATAGGAACAGCCGGATAGAAGTATCCTAAAATTCCCTGTACAGCAGATATTGGCATTCTCCATATTCTGAAGAATCCTAAAATATGATCAATTCTCATGGCATCAAAGTACTGTTCCAATGCTTTGAATCTGTTTTTCCACCATCTGTAATCATCCGCCTTCATCGCTTCCCAATTATAAGTTGGGAACTCCCAGTTTTGCCCCAGTTCAGTAAACTGGTCAGGAGGTGCACCAGCCTGGAAATCCATACCGAATAATTCCGGTTCTGTCCAGGCTTCTACAGAATATCTGTAAATACCAATAGGAAGATCTCCCTTCAACGAAACTCCCAGGTTATGGGTATAATCAACAGCATCTTTCAGCTGTACATGCAATTGATATTGTACCCAGGCATGAAGCATTGAGGTATCGTAATCTTTATTTTTCGTTGTAAAAAACTGTGAGATCTTTCCGGCAATATATTTCTTGTGGGTCTTCCAGTCGTTGAAATTAGGTGTTTTATATTTGTCTCTTAAAACACAGAACGCAGAATAAGGAACAAGCCAATATTCATTATCCTTGATGAATTTTTTGAAATTCCTGTCTTTATAAATTTTGTCTTTTTCCTTATTGAAAACAGCAGTAAGATATTTCCACTTGCCCTCTATCATCTTTTCATAATCAATCAGATCCAGAGCGTTTAAATGCTCTTTTTCAGATAGATACTCTTTAACTAATTCTTTCGGTAAAGAATAATCAAGGCTCTCTAAGGAGATATACTGAGGATGCAGGGCATACACAGATACTGCAGCATAGGGATAGGAATCCGTCCAGGAATAATTAGCCGTTGTATCATTGATCGGAAGAATCTGAATAATTCCAAGATTGGTTTCTTTGGTCCAATCTGCCAGTTTTTTAATATCTGTAAATTCTCCCACTCCAAATCCATTTTCGCTTCTCAAAGAAAATACAGGAATTGCTACACCTGCATCATGATACATCTGATAGCCTTTAAACCTGAAATAATGGTTGGAGACAATCTGCAAAACATCAGCTAATTGGTTAGCTACCGTGAATCTGTTTTCTCCCGTTTCTACATCTATAACCCTATTTTCTTTAGTATCGTAAATACAATATTTAAATTGGATAAATTCATTCTCCGGAATTTCAACGGAGGCTTCCCACATTCCAAAATCTGTCTGATTAAGATGAATAACTTTGTCATAACTCCAGTTTCCTAAAGATGCCGTACTTCCGAAAAGAACAATCCTCCAATCCGGATTATAAATAGGAGCTTCTATTCTAAAGAGATGGGTATGTCTTTTTAAAACAGTAACTTTTTCAGGAATAAAGTCGTGCAGTTTATTGTAAAGAATTTTGTTATTTAAATAATTCTCAGGAAAGTTTTTATTATTCCATTCATCAAAAATGATAAACTCCTTATAATTATGTGGAAAACTCAAATGATGTCCCACGAATTCCTCCCGTAACACATTTCCTTTTTCATTTACTACGCGATAATGGTAGGAAATAAATTTTGAAAAATAATCTACTTCACATTTCCATAGACCATTCTCCGCATAAAACATTGTATGGACATGTAAGGCATTCTCCTCTTCACCAAATACCAGCTGCAGGTGTTCTCCAGCATTTACAATATATCCTACATTAAAGTATAGTTTCATCTATATTTTTTTATAAAAGTACATTTTAATATCGAAAAATAAAACTTATTGGATATCAAATAATCATTAAAAAACCTTCTCAAAATAATTTGAAAAGGTCTTTATATGCTGATTTATAGCACTCTATTATCTTGTTACTAAAATCTTTTTATTGAATATAACTTTTCCAGATTCGTCAGCAATATTTACAATATAAGCTCCTGTTACCAATCCTTTAAGATATACCTTTTCATCTAATGAACCCTCTTTCACAGATAAGTTCTGAGTCATGACACTTTTACCTGCCATATCAAAAATGTTCAGTTTAATGGAACCTTTTACATTGTTATTAACATGAACGTTAATATAGTGTTCATCAACTCTGGTCGGATAAATATCAAGATTAGCAGCCAGAGTATTTACTGTTGAAGATTTATCATTAGCAAAATATTTACTTGCTAAATCATAAATATGAAGTCCTTGTTCACCCGGAAGTTGTTTAGCCTGTAAACTTGCCAGATCAACTTCGTATAAAGCTCCTCCTTTTGCACTAGCTACGACAACTTTTCCTTGAGCATTTACAGCAGAACCATTGACTGAATAATTATCAGGAATACCTGCAATTTTACCAATAAATTTAGCTTTCAGATCTTTAGTCACAACTTTGAAAACATTTCCAGAAGCGGCAAAAACATAGAAGTTATTATCAGCATCAGCAATCATATCACCTCCAAAACCTGTTTCCATTGCAGTAAATGAATTTCTGCCATTTGAAGGATCATCTTTAATGATTCCAAGATCATTTACAGTGTATTGTCCGGCCTCTTTTCTTATTTCTAAAAACTGTGTCCCTGCATTATTTACAGCATAAATGTTTCCGTTATATCCGGTTGCCATTCTGGTAATATGAGAATTAATATCACATGATGATACCCTCGCCACATTATTTTCTACTAAAGTAATTTCTTTTGTCTTTGGATTCAAGACATAGATATTCGAAGAAAACATAGGCATGTATACCAGATTATTATTCGAAGAATCATAGGCAAGAGCAGCTAATGTTACGGCTTGAGAATGATTGTAAGAATTTTTGTCTTCCGCTACAACTCCTTTTCTTGTCTGAGAAAATACTTTTGATGAAGATTCGGCAGTAAAAAACTTTTCTCCTGAAGTTCCATTAGTGCCATCAATTGCACGAAAATCATTGAATGTAATACTTTGGGTAGCTTTTCCTGTAATCGCAAAGAAATCCTGTTGTGCTTGGGCATTCACACCGAATAACAGTAAAAACAGAGGGAATAAATGTTTTTTCATATGAGATATTTTTAGATTCGTAATTGTTTTTATCTTACTAAGTTACATAATTTTTGAATTAGAAAACTAAAAATCCCTGGTATTTGAATAAAATTTAAATAGGGAAAGTGGAGAGATAAAAAATAATGAATGACGAGTTTCGAGATACGGGGTTCTGGAGTCACAATTAGTGATTGGTTATAAATTTTTGTTCTCCTATCTTCTTTATTTCAATTGTCACATTGCTATACTATTGTGTCATTTTCTAGGAATCAAACTTTATGTGGTTTGGTTTAAAGGATGTAAGATGACGGTACAGGATAATTAATGTCTAAGTTTTTTAACAGCTAGTATTAGCAGTGTCATGCTGAGCGGAGTCGAAGCATTTTAATAAAGAAGAACTCTGTTTAGACTCCTACGGAGTGACTATTGGAGTGTGTGCTGTCCGCTATCAGTGATAAATGATAAGTGATCAATGATAAATGACAAGTGATGAATGATGAATAATCGATGTATTGCTCATTACTCATTACTCATTACTCATTACTCATTACTCATGAATTGAGCTGGGTAGAAAACAAAAAAACCTTTATCGTAAAGATAAAGGTTTTTTAAAAATAAAATAAAAACTGGCGGCGGCCTACTCTCCCGCGTTAGCAGTACCATCGGCGCTGGTGGGCTTAACTTCTGTGTTCGGAATGGGAACAGGTGAGCCCCACCGCTAAAACCACCCTAAAGGTTGTATATAGCAGCTGGCTATTTGCTGTTGGCTTTTGGCTGTTTTTGCCAATTGCTAACTGCTAGTTGCCAATTGCGTTTTTAAGCGATAAAAACTTTCACAAAGACAAAACCTTCACTGCGCATAAAGCACTTGGTTTATATTAGTAACCATAGACTATAAATCTACGGGTAATTAGTACTACTTGGCTATGACATTACTGTCTTTACACCTATAGCCTATCAACGTCGTCATCTACAACGACCCTTAAAAGATGTCTCATCTTGAGGCGAGTTTCGCACTTATATGCTTTCAGTGCTTATCTCTTCCAAACGTAGCTACTCAGCGGTGCACCTGGCGGTACAACTGATACACCAGAGGTTTGTTCAATTCGGTCCTCTCGTACTAGAATCAAGCCCTCTCAAACATCTAACGCCCGCAATAGATAGAGACCGAACTGTCTCACGACGTTCTGAACCCAGCTCGCGTGCCACTTTAATGGGCGAACAGCCCAACCCTTGGGACCTTCTCCAGCCCCAGGATGTGACGAGCCGACATCGAGGTGCCGAACCTCCCCGTCGATGTGAGCTCTTGGGGGAGACTAGCCTGTTATCCCCGGAGTACCTTTTATCCTATGAGCGATGGCCCTTCCATACGGAACCACCGGATCACTATGTCCTGCTTTCGCACCTGATCGACTTGTAGGTCTCACAGTCAAGCACCCTTATGCCATTACACTCTACGCACGGTTACCAAGCGTGCTGAGGGTACCTTTGAAAGCCTCCGTTACTCTTTTGGAGGCGACCACCCCAGTCAAACTACCCACCACGCAATGTCCTTCTGAAAGAAGTTAGGCTCCAAGTAAGTAAAGGGTGGTATTTCAACGGCGGCTCCACAAACACTAGCGTGCCTGCTTCAAAGCCTCCCACCTATCCTACACATTACTTACTCAAAGTCAATACGAAGTTATAGTAAAGGTTCACAGGGTCTTTTCGTCCCATTGCGGGTAATCGGCATCTTCACCGATACTACAATTTCACCGAGCTCGTGGCTGAGACAGTGCCCAGATCGTTACACCATTCGTGCAGGTCGGAACTTACCCGACAAGGAATTTCGCTACCTTAGGACCGTTATAGTTACGGCCGCCGTTTACTGGGGCTTCAGTTAATGCCTTCGCTTACGCTAAGCACCTTCCTTAACCTTCCAGCACCGGGCAGGTGTCAGACCCTATACAGCATCTTTCGATTTAGCAGAGTCCTGTGTTTTTGATAAACAGTCGCCTGGGCCTCTTCACTGCGGCCAACATTGCTGTTGGCGTCTCTTCTTCCGAAGTTACGAGACTATTTTGCCTAGTTCCTTAGCCACGACTCACTCGAGCACCTTAGGATTCTCTCCTCGACCACCTGTGTCGGTTTTGGTACGGGTTGCTTCACTTCGGCTTTTCTTGGATCAGATTACACTACAGCAGCTTCGCCCGAAGGCTAGGCCTTGACTATTCCGTCAGTCTCCAGCAGCTACATCCAACCGTCCCCTTTATTCGTGAGCAAGTATGGGAATATTAACCCATTGTCCATCCACTACCCCTTTCGGGTTCGCGTTAGGTCCCGACTAACCCTCAGCTGATTAGCATGGCTGAGGAAGCCTTGGTCTTTCGGTGAGCAGGTTTCTCGCCTGCTTTATCGTTACTTATGCCTACATTTTCTTTTCTATCCGCTCCACAATACCTCACAGTACTGCTTCGGCGCAAATAGAATGCTCTCCTACCAGATATATCTAAAATATAAATCCATAGCTTCGGTAATATGTTTATGCCCGATTATTATCCATGCCGGACCGCTCGACTAGTGAGCTGTTACGCACTCTTTAAATGAATGGCTGCTTCCAAGCCAACATCCTAGCTGTCAATGCAGTCCAACCGCGTTGCTTCAACTTAACATATATTTTGGGACCTTAGCTGTTGGTCTGGGTTCTTTCCCTCTCGGACATGGACCTTAGCACCCATGCCCTCACTGCCGTAGAACATTTATTAGCATTCGGAGTTTGTCAGGAATTGGTAGGCGATGAAACCCCCGCATCCAATCAGTAGCTCTACCTCTAATAAACTTATATACGACGCTGCACCTAAATGCATTTCGGAGAGTACGAGCTATCTCCCAGTTTGATTGGCCTTTCACCCCTACCCACAGGTCATCCGAAGACTTTTCAACGTCAACCGGTTCGGTCCTCCACTCTGTGTTACCAGAGCTTCAACCTGCCCATGGGTAGATCACAAGGTTTCGCGTCTAATCCTACTAACTATCCGCCCTATTCAGACTCGCTTTCGCTCCGGCTCCGGTACTTAATACCTTAACCTCGCTAGTAAAATTAACTCGTAGGCTCATTATGCAAAAGGCACGCCGTCACAGCATTACGCTGCTCCGACCGCTTGTAGGCGTACGGTTTCAGGTTCTATTTCACCCTTCTATTCGAAGTGCTTTTCACCTTTCCTTCACAGTACTTGTTCACTATCGGTCTTTCAGGAGTATTTAGCCTTGGAGGATGGTCCCCCCATATTCAGACAGGATTTCACGTGTCCCGCCCTACTCATTTATCATCTTAATATGCCTTTCGAGTACAGGATTATCACCTTCTACGATTGTTCTTTCCAGAACATTCCTCTAAACATAAAAAGACTTTTGGGCTAATCCGCTTTCGCTCGCCACTACTTACGGAATCTCTTCGATTTCTTTTCCTCCGGGTACTTAGATGTTTCAGTTCTCCGGGTTTGCTCCTCTTACGAGGTGACATGTCTTCAACATGCCGGGTTGCCCCATTCGGATATCTGCGGATCAATTCGTGTGTGCCAATCCCCGCAGCTTTTCGCAGCTTACCACGTCCTTCGTCGCCTCTGAAAGCCTAGGCATCCGCCATACGCCCTTAACGATTTCTTTCCTATTGGTTACTCAAGCGCTTTATGCGCTCGGTTTTCTCTTTGTGATGTCTTTACCGTTAATGTCAATGATCTTAATTTCTTTTTTTCCGACTAATGAACAGATGTTGTTTTTGGCTCCATCCGTAACTTTTAAATCAGTCTTCCAAAACTGTGGAGAATAAGGGAGTCGAACCCTTGACCTCCTGCGTGCAAGGCAGGCGCTCTAGCCAGCTGAGCTAATTCCCCCTCTAG
>NZ_QDFZ01000019.1 GCF_003347605.1 Chryseobacterium sp. KLBC 52
CTAGAGGGGGAATTAGCTCAGCTGGCTAGAGCGCCTGCCTTGCACGCAGGAGGTCAAGGGTTCGACTCCCTTATTCTCCACAGTTTTGGAAGACTGATTTAAAAGTTACGGATGGAGCCAAAAACAACATCTGTTCATTAGTCGGAAAAAAAGAAATTAAGATCATTGACATTAACGGTAAAGACATCACAAAGAGAAAACCGAGCGCATAAAGCGCTTGAGTAACCAATAGGAAAGAAATCGTTAAGGGCGTATGGCGGATGCCTAGGCTTTCAGAGGCGACGAAGGACGTGGTAAGCTGCGAAAAGCTGCGGGGATTGGCACACACGAATTGATCCGCAGATATCCGAATGGGGCAACCCGGCATGTTGAAGACATGTCACCTCGTAAGAGGAGCAAACCCGGAGAACTGAAACATCTAAGTACCCGGAGGAAAAGAAATCGAAGAGATTCCGTAAGTAGTGGCGAGCGAAAGCGGATTAGCCCAAAAGTCTTTTTATGTTTAGAGGAATGTTCTGGAAAGAACAATCGTAGAAGGTGATAATCCTGTACTCGAAAGGCATATTAAGATGATAAATGAGTAGGGCGGGACACGTGAAATCCTGTCTGAATATGGGGGGACCATCCTCCAAGGCTAAATACTCCTGAAAGACCGATAGTGAACAAGTACTGTGAAGGAAAGGTGAAAAGCACTTCGAATAGAAGGGTGAAATAGAACCTGAAACCGTACGCCTACAAGCGGTCGGAGCAGCGTAATGCTGTGACGGCGTGCCTTTTGCATAATGAGCCTACGAGTTAATTTTACTAGCGAGGTTAAGGTATTAAGTACCGGAGCCGGAGCGAAAGCGAGTCTGAATAGGGCGGATAGTTAGTAGGATTAGACGCGAAACCTTGTGATCTACCCATGGGCAGGTTGAAGCTCTGGTAACACAGAGTGGAGGACCGAACCGGTTGACGTTGAAAAGTCTTCGGATGACCTGTGGGTAGGGGTGAAAGGCCAATCAAACTGGGAGATAGCTCGTACTCTCCGAAATGCATTTAGGTGCAGCGTCGTATATAAGTTTATTAGAGGTAGAGCTACTGATTGGATGCGGGGGTTTCATCGCCTACCAATTCCTGACAAACTCCGAATGCTAATAAATGTTCTACGGCAGTGAGGGCATGGGTGCTAAGGTCCATGTCCGAGAGGGAAAGAACCCAGACCAACAGCTAAGGTCCCAAAATATATGTTAAGTTGAAGCAACGCGGTTGGACTGCATTGACAGCTAGGATGTTGGCTTGGAAGCAGCCATTCATTTAAAGAGTGCGTAACAGCTCACTAGTCGAGCGGTCCGGCATGGATAATAATCGGGCATAAACATATTACCGAAGCTATGGATTTATATTTTAGATATATCTGGTAGGAGAGCATTCTATTTGCGCCGAAGCAGTACTGTGAGGTATTGTGGAGCGGATAGAAAAGAAAATGTAGGCATAAGTAACGATAAAGCAGGCGAGAAACCTGCTCACCGAAAGACCAAGGCTTCCTCAGCCATGCTAATCAGCTGAGGGTTAGTCGGGACCTAACGCGAACCCGAAAGGGGTAGTGGATGGACAATGGGTTAATATTCCCATACTTGCTCACGAATAAAGGGGACGGTTGGATGTAGCTGCTGGAGACTGACGGAATAGTCAAGGCCTAGCCTTCGGGCGAAGCTGCTGTAGTGTAATCTGATCCAAGAAAAGCCGAAGTGAAGCAACCCGTACCAAAACCGACACAGGTGGTCGAGGAGAGAATCCTAAGGTGCTCGAGTGAGTCGTGGCTAAGGAACTAGGCAAAATAGTCTCGTAACTTCGGAAGAAGAGACGCCAACAGCAATGTTGGCCGCAGTGAAGAGGCCCAGGCGACTGTTTATCAAAAACACAGGACTCTGCTAAATCGAAAGATGCTGTATAGGGTCTGACACCTGCCCGGTGCTGGAAGGTTAAGGAAGGTGCTTAGCGTAAGCGAAGGCATTAACTGAAGCCCCAGTAAACGGCGGCCGTAACTATAACGGTCCTAAGGTAGCGAAATTCCTTGTCGGGTAAGTTCCGACCTGCACGAATGGTGTAACGATCTGGGCACTGTCTCAGCCACGAGCTCGGTGAAATTGTAGTATCGGTGAAGATGCCGATTACCCGCAATGGGACGAAAAGACCCTGTGAACCTTTACTATAACTTCGTATTGACTTTGAGTAAGTAATGTGTAGGATAGGTGGGAGGCTTTGAAGCAGGCACGCTAGTGTTTGTGGAGCCGCCGTTGAAATACCACCCTTTACTTACTTGGAGCCTAACTTCTTTCAGAAGGACATTGCGTGGTGGGTAGTTTGACTGGGGTGGTCGCCTCCAAAAGAGTAACGGAGGCTTTCAAAGGTACCCTCAGCACGCTTGGTAACCGTGCGTAGAGTGTAATGGCATAAGGGTGCTTGACTGTGAGACCTACAAGTCGATCAGGTGCGAAAGCAGGACATAGTGATCCGGTGGTTCCGTATGGAAGGGCCATCGCTCATAGGATAAAAGGTACTCCGGGGATAACAGGCTAGTCTCCCCCAAGAGCTCACATCGACGGGGAGGTTCGGCACCTCGATGTCGGCTCGTCACATCCTGGGGCTGGAGAAGGTCCCAAGGGTTGGGCTGTTCGCCCATTAAAGTGGCACGCGAGCTGGGTTCAGAACGTCGTGAGACAGTTCGGTCTCTATCTATTGCGGGCGTTAGATGTTTGAGAGGGCTTGATTCTAGTACGAGAGGACCGAATTGAACAAACCTCTGGTGTATCAGTTGTACCGCCAGGTGCACCGCTGAGTAGCTACGTTTGGAAGAGATAAGCACTGAAAGCATATAAGTGCGAAACTCGCCTCAAGATGAGACATCTTTTAAGGGTCGTTGTAGATGACGACGTTGATAGGCTATAGGTGTAAAGACAGTAATGTCATAGCCAAGTAGTACTAATTACCCGTAGATTTATAGTCTATGGTTACTAATATAAACCAAGTGCTTTATGCGCAGTGAAGGTTTTGTCTTTGTGAAAGTTTTTATCGCTTAAAAACGCAATTGGCAACTAGCAGTTAGCAATTGGCAAAAACAGCCAAAAGCCAACAGCAAATAGCCAGCTGCTATATACAACCTTTAGGGTGGTTTTAGCGGTGGGGCTCACCTGTTCCCATTCCGAACACAGAAGTTAAGCCCACCAGCGCCGATGGTACTGCTAACGCGGGAGAGTAGGCCGCCGCCAGTTTTTATTTTATTTTTAAAAAACCTTTATCTTTACGATAAAGGTTTTTTTGTTTTATACCCAGCTCAATTCATGAGTAATGAGTAATGAGTAATGAGTAATGAGTAATGAGTAATGAGTAATGAGTAATGAGCAATAGGTAATCAGTTAAGATGACTAATCTCTGTTATCTTCTCTGTCTCATCTTCCTTCCTCAAGCTTCAAACTTCCTGCTTCCAGGTCTATGTTTTCTATTTTTTACCCACAAATTGGTCTTTACCTTCAATACTATTCTATATTCTACCCAGGCTGTCACTCCGTAGGAGTCTAAACAGAGTTCTTCTTAATTAAAATGCTTCGACTCCGCTCAGCATGACAATGCTAATACTAGCTGTTAAAAAACTTAGACATTATCCTGTCCTGTCATCTTACATCCTTTAAACCAAACCACATAAAGTTTTATTCCTAGAGATATAGAATGACACAAAGGATGAAAAACTATTGAAGCATCATCCATTCCATAGGAATTGAAAAAGTCTGAAATGATACTTCGCATTCATAACCCGAAACCCGAAACTCGGAATTTTGTAACACTCTTATTATATAACCCGGAAAAGGAGTATTCACAGGCTTTTATTTTAGGCCCATAAATGGCTTATAATATACAAAACTTGCCATATGTTTGTCACAAGTCTTTAAGCTCCGGAATCTATGTTATTTTAACCTGAATGAAATAAAAAAACCGCTTCTCTAAAGAAACGGTTCTTATGGGTTACATTTTGATTTTAATCTTACATCTCACTGTTCGTGTCCGGGCATTTGAAATCATTACTGCAGGTTGCACAAACAATAGTTCCATTGCAATAATACATGCAGAAATCTGTTTCGGGAAGGGTAGCACCTCCTGAAATGTTTTTTAATTGGTCTTTTTTTAGTTTTTTTAGATTTTTCATATGGTTTTAATTGAAAATTTGTAAGTAAAGTAAAAATAGTTAAAATATTTTTAATTAATAATGTTTATTACATTAAAAATAAAAAATTAATATAACAAACGGCTTTGAGAGCTATATGATCAATGACTTTTATTTAAATGTTTGATTGTTAATGAAATAAATACTATTTTTTAGTTAGCGTTATCCGAAAAGCTTATAGAGTTGGAAAAACTAAAACTATAACTATGAAAAATTTAAAGAAAATTGAGAGAAAGGAATTGAAAAGTATTTCAGGAGGAGTTGATAAGTGTTACGATCTGAGGGATTCTCCTGATGATCCTTGTCAGGAATTGAATAATCAAAATAATGGTTGTTACAGAATGAATAGCTGCACAATGTTATGTACACGCGTTTCCTGTTTAACTGGAATGTAATATAGTAAAAACGGCTGTCTCTATTTGAGGCAGCCGTTTCTTTTTTATTTTTTAATCAATCCCAGTTCGATCAATCTTTCATGCAGGAATTCTCCTGCAGTCGTATCTTCGTATAATTTTGGATTATTTTCATCTACACAATTTTCAAGTGCATTTAAAGACATTGCACTTATAGGATGCATAAAGAAAGGAATTGAATATCTTGAAGTACTCCACATTTCTCTTGGTGGGTTTACCACTCTGTGAATGGTAGATTTCAATTTGTTGTTGGTATGTCTTGAAAGCATATCTCCAACATTGATCATCAGTTCATCCGGTTCTGCAATGGCATCAATCCATTCTCCGTTGTGATTTTGAACCTGAAGACCTTTCCCCTGTGCTCCCATTAAAAGAGTGATAAGGTTGATGTCTCCGTGAGCTGCTGCTCTTACCGCATCATCTGGCTCTTCAGTAATTGGCGGGTAGTGAATAGGTCTTAAAATAGAATTTCCTTCTGCGATTTTGTCATCAAAATAAAATTCATCCAAACCAAGGTGTAATGCTAAGGCTCTTAACACATACTGTCCTGTTTTCTCAAGCATTTGAAATGCTTCTTTACCAACTTCGTTGAATTTTGGAAGTTCATCAACGATTACGTTGTCCGGATACTCAGTTCTGTATTTTGAGTCATCAGACAGATACTGTCCAAAATGCCAAAATTCTTTTAAGTCTCCTTTTTTGAAACCTTTAGCAGTTTCTTTACCGAATCCTACATAACCTCTCTGGCCACCAATTCCTGGAATCTCATACTTTTGTTTCGTTTCCACTGGCTGTTCAAAAAAGTTTTTCACCTCTCCATACAAATCTTCTACCAGGTTGTCATCAAGAAAGTGGCCTTTTAAGGCTACAAAACCAATTTCTTCATAAGCTTTTCCGATTTCATTTACAAATTTCTGTTTGCGTTCCGGGTTGCCCGAAAGGAAATCACGCAGGTCTACACTAGGTATTTTATCCATTTTTAGAAATTTACGAACAGCAAAATTACATTTTTTTTAATTTAAATGATTTTAAAATCATTATTTATAAGTTAAATTTGCTGTATGAAAAAATATTCTTCTAAGAGAAGTATCCAAATACTTGCACATCTTCTTCAGCAGTACGGAATTGCAGATATCGTAATTTCTCCGGGGTCAAGAAATGCTCCTTTGGCCATCCATTTTTCAGAGGTAGATAGTTTCAACTGCTACAGCATTGTAGACGAAAGAAGTGCTGCTTTCGTGGCAATGGGAATGGCAAAAAGTGAGAAAAAGCCTGCCGCGATTACCTGTACGAGCGGATCAGCCGTCGTTAATTATTATCCGGCGATTACCGAAGCTTTCTATCAGAATGTACCTCTTTTGGTACTGACGGCAGACCGGCCGACTGATTTCGTGGATATATTCGATGGACAGACGATAAGGCAGAAGGATGTTTTTCATCAGCATTCCTATGGTGATTTTCAGCTTTTGGAAGACAGCAAGGAGAATGCAGAAGATATTAATTTTGATATCATTAAAAAAGCGATTGAACTTTGTTTTGAAAAACAGGGTCCGGTACATATTAATATTCCTTTGGAAGAACCTTTATATGAGCTGGTGTCTGAGCTTCCTACTTTTCCAACTGTGGAGAAAACGATTAAACATAAAGAGTATGAAATTCCGTCCAATCTGATTGCGGAATGGCATACTTCACAAAGAATTATGCTGTTGGTGGGAACAAGAGATTACAGTCCGGAACTGGAAAACCAGCTGACTCAGTTGGTGAAAAACCATTCTGTGGTGGTATTGAGTGAAGCCAATTCAAATTTACACCATGAGAAGTTCTTCAAACATATAGACCGCTATATTTTCAATTTTACGGAAGAGGATTATAAAACATATGCTCCTGATCTGTTGATTACAGTAGGACAGAATGTGGTTTCCAAAAAGGTAAAACAATTCCTGAGAAGTGCACGCCCGAAACAGCACTGGCATCTGGATGAAGTATGGCAGCCTGATACTTATTTCTCACTGACAGAAAAGATAGAGGTAAAACCTGAGGTTTTCTTCTCAAAATTACTGAAGTTTATCAATCTGGAACCAAGACCTTATTTTAATCTTTGGGATGTTTTAAGGGATAAAAAAGATGCTAAACACGAGCAGTTTATAAATACAATTGATTTTTCAGATTTTTATTTCTTCAATAAAGCATCACAGACGATTCCTGAAAATTATAATATTCATTTCAGTAATTCATCTGGGATCAGATATGCCCAGCTGTTTGATTTCGGAAAGAGAAAAATGTATTGTAACCGAGGAACAAGTGGTATTGATGGATCTACTTCTACAGCAATGGGATTTGCCATCAAAAATGAGAACCCAACTTTATTGATCACAGGAGACCTGAGTTTCTTCTATGATATCAATGGTCTTTGGAACCAATATATTCCACCATTTGTAAGAATTATGATCTTCAATAATGGTGAAGGAAATATCTTTAAAATCATTCCCGGACCTGGAAATGCCAATCCGAATACTCTGGACGAATTTATTGCGACAAAACACCGTAAAAATGCAGAATCTCTGGCGAAACATTTTGGATTCTCCTATATCAGAGTAGAGGATGAACTTACGCTGGACAGGGTTCTTGAGAATTTCTTCAAACCTGATGCACAGCCAAAAATCCTGGAAGTAAATACTCACGGGAAGAATAGTGCAGATGTACTGAAGTCGTATTTTGAGTTTATGAAATAGATTTAAAGATCAAGATATTCTTCATTCCCCGGCAGATTGATAATTCTGTCGATAGGATAGATAAACATATCATCAAAATCATTCAACGCATTAATGATCTGGAAATGGGTGAATTGCTTTATGTTCTGTAAAGTAATCTCCGTTTCTTTGATCTTTTTTTGCTTTAAAAGATGCTGTCTTTGTACTCCGTTCAGCAGATAAGTAGAAGGTGTAAACCAATCTTTTCCTTTTAAAAATAAAAGGTTAGAGAAAGAAGTATCGGTGATATGGTTGTTTTTAACAATGATGATTTCTTCTGCCTTGGATTTCATTTTCATTTTATCCAGTTCCTTACGATCTTCAAATTTGAATGAATAATCAAAGCTGTTGTTTTCTACCAGCTGAAAATCCTGTATTTCAGGAATAGCGTAGGGAATCATCTGTGTCCTGATTCTTTTATCAAGATCATAGGCAATTCTCAGCTTGAAAAGACCATCCTCATCATGCTGCAGATTTTTATAGATTTTGGCCAGATCTATAGAGTCTTCCTTCCCGAAGTGGGAAAATGTTTGATTGACACGTTTCTGATGTAGATCCAATAGAAAAACCTCCTGATCTTCTACTTTAATGCTTTCAATGAATTGGGACATAGATTTTATTTTTCATTTCCTGATACTCGTCTTCTAGTTTACTCATGTGCGTTATACCGCCTCCGCTTTTGAAGTATAATTGTTCTCCTTCTTTTTCAATAAAGCGTATCATCACACAGCTGTCTACATTCTGGCCGTCAAACCAGCCGCAAATTCCCGTGTAATATCCTCTGTCATATCCTTCCGCATCCAGAATTATTTCCAGTGTTTTAGGCTTGGGAGCTCCTAAAATAGATCCCGCAGGAAGAAGTTTCTTCATAATGCTTCCTACTTTTCTCTCATATTCAGGTTTTATCATTCCTGAAATTTCAGAACTCATTGCATATAAATCCTTTTGCTGGGTTTTGATAAAGTCAATATGCTGGAACTGGTCCACCTTTACTTCATCAGCGACCATACTCAGATCATTCCGGAGAAGATCTACTACGGTGTAATGTTCTGCCTTCTCCTTTCTGTCATTCTTCAGAATTTCTGCTGCATTTTCAATAGATGCGTCAATTGTTCCTTTCATAGGATAGGTGAAAATTTTTCCGTTAATGATCTTTACAAAAGTTTCAGGAGAAAAAAATACAAAAAAATCTTTATAAAAAACTTTGTACTTTGCATTTGAGTGGTAAAAAATTTCTTCTAAGGTTAAATTGGTCTCTATCTTCGTTTTTCTAGTATAATTTACTAAGTAAGAGTTTCCCAGGCGAATGTTTTTTTGAACCTTATCGAAACCAATCTGAAAACTCTCCAATGTTTCAGGAAAGGATTTCCAGACTACTTTTTTGTCCAGTTTATGGGACTCTTTGGTGTTTGAAAACTCTTGAAAATCAATAATTAAGCCTTCTTTTTCAATTTCATGCTCCTGATAGATTTCAACATTCTCCGAAAGAAAGTCGATGACGAAAAAATAGGGAACCTTCTGAAGAGAAAGTTCGTCCATTTCCATAAATTTTTGATGATTCACTGAAAACATTCTGCAAAAGTACTTATTGATGTTTACTTTTGCAGAAATTTTTTTTATGATGCAGAATAAATATCCTCAGAAACCGGGAATAGATTTTATATTGAAGCAGGCATTTTTTTATTGGAATAAGACACTCGTTTTTCAGTTGATGTTTTCCATCGTCTTTTTTGGAATATTGCTTACCGGAGTGATGCTTTTCGGAGAGAAGTATGATATTTTTTCTTATAATAAAGAATTGCAGGAAGCCTTTATGCAGGGCACTCAGGTTTATCTGAAAAAAATGGAGGAAATAACAGCTACCGAAAATTATCAGATGTTTACATTAGCAATCTGGGCAACGACGGCATTTCTGTATCCTTTAAATCTTGGAATGTTCCAGATCTTCCGTAAGATGGATCTTAAAGAGAATATTGTGATAGGAGATCTTTTTGCAGGGTACAACGGGCTTAACTTTTTTAAGTATGTGGGATATTTTCTTTTCTGGTTCTTTATTTACAGGTTTACCGTTCCTACTGTTGTATTGGCTATAATCTGGGTTGCTGTAACCATCTTTGTAGCTCCATTGATGTTCTTTACCAATAAAAGAATTTTTGAAGCTATTTCCCTGAATTTTAAAGCTCTTAAAATGTATTTTGTTGAAATCATGGTGTGTGTGATCGTTGCTTTTCTATTTAAGTACTTAGGTTTTGCCTTGTTTTTGATAGGCGGGCTTTTCACTTTTCCTTTTTGGAATGCGATGATTTATTCATTGTATAAAACAGTCTTTTCTGAGAAAAGTTAAAATTCATTCGTGTTTAATGGGATTTTTTACTAAAAAAAAGTAAATTTGGTAAAATCATTAAATATTTAAACTATGTCTGAATTTAACGAATTTGATCAGCAGGGCTCTGTACCCAACAGAGAAACTGGATCAATTATTTCTCATGCTTTTGAAATGTACAAAGGCGTTTTCGGTTACGGAATTGTAGCTATGATCATCTACCTGATCGGAGGTTCTGTTATTCAAATGCTTACCGGGTTTGACTCTGCTTCCATGGTGGAAGAAATGAAATCAGGAGGAGATTTTAATTATTGGAGTGCTCCGGGACTTCCTTTATATATGGGAGCGTCCAGCCTTTTCGGCCTTTTATTATCTCCTTTGTATGTAGGATTGATCTATATGGTCAATAAATACAATACCAAAAGCCCGATTGAGTTTTCTGATCTTTTTATCGGATACCGCCAGAATTTTGTAAACATTTTGATTTATAGTCTTCTTGCCTGGATCATTTCCTCAATTGCCCTGGCATTGTGCGTTTTGCCTATCATTTTTGTATATCCTTTCCTTTTAATAGGATATCCGATTCTGTTATTTGAAAATGCTTCAGCTACAGAAGCTTTATCAAAGTCGTTTAATATTGCTAAAGAAAACTATGGAACTTTTTTATTAACCGGACTTTTAGGAGGTCTGATTTCTGCTGCAGGAATTATTCTTTGTGGAATCGGTATCATCTTAACGGCTCCGTTTATTATGGTCGTAATGTACTCTACCTATTGTGCTTTCTTAGGAAAACCAAGACAGATTATGTACAGCAAATAAAATATAAAATACATGATGAATAAGGACAAACAAATAAGCAGTGTTGCGATAAAGCAGATGTCGTTACTGGCCATCATTCTGGTATTGACCGGATTGATCTGTTTTAATCTCGCATTGTTTATTCCCTCTGTTTTGGGAGCAATTACCATTTATGTAGTCTGCAGGAAGTATAATTTTTATCTGCAGGAAGAGAAAAAATGGAAACCGTCACTGGCAGCCTTTGCATTGATGTTTGCAAGTCTTATCGTTCTTATTCTTCCGATTTATTTTATTGCCGATCTCATTATTGATAAACTGGGAAATGCCCAGGCTTACATGGCTAAATTCAATGTTTTCCTGGACAAAATACATTCTTATATTTTCTCAAAAACAGGGTTTGATATTCTGAGCAAAGAAAATATGGCCAAGCTGAAAGATAATGTAGGAAAATTTTCTACTTCTGCAGTCAGTGGGACATTCAATACCCTTACCGTAGTAATGTCTATGTATTTTATTCTCTATTTTATGCTGGAGAGACCGAGACTTTTTGAAAAGATTCTTACTTCTTCGGCCCCGCTGAAGAGAGCAAACATCTCTCTGATCGGCGATAAAATGAGAAAATTAATTATGGCCAATGCCATAGGAATTCCGGTTGTGGCTGTAGGGCAGGGGATTGTTGCGCTTATCGGCTATCTGATTTTTGGAGCACCGGGAGCAGCATTGCTTTTCGCACTAACGGCTGCGGCATCTGTAATTCCTGTCGTAGGAACCGCTATTATCTATGTTCCGGTGTGTATATTTATGATTGCGGAAGGTAATACCGGACAAGGAATTGGTTTGGCCATCTACTGTCTTGTGGTGGTAGGACTTACTGATAACCTCCTTAGGTTTACCCTTTTAAAGAAACTTGAAGATATTCATCCATTGAATACCGTATTCGGAATCATCATGGGAATGAATCTGTTTGGTTTCATGGGACTGATTTTCGGACCCATTCTGATCTCACTGACCCTTCTACTGGTTCAGGTATACAGAAACGAATTTTCGGATGAAGATACTCCCCCGGACCTTGAGCTGCCCGGCCAGGATGATATTAAAGAAAAATTAATTTAATTATATAAAAACGTGGAAGGAATTAATCCTGAGATTTTAAAAGAAATCTGTGTCTTGAAAATGCCTTTCGGTAAATATGAAGGAACGGTTCTGGTGGATCTTCCGATCAGCTATCTGGAATGGTTTAATAAAAACGGAATGCCAAAAGGAAAACTGGGAATGCAGCTTTCAACAGTTTATGAGATCAAATTAAACGGACTTATGGATCTTTTGACTCCCATCAGAGCAGCAGTAAGGAATGGATTATAAAAATTAAATAGACCATTTTTATATAATTTCGGCGGCATCGAAGATGCCGCCGAAATTATTCTATCATTAATCCTTTTAAGCTTTCAAAGCTGAAATTTCATCTCTCAACTTGGCAGCTTTAATAAAGTCAAGATTTTTTGCTGCAGCTTCCATTTCTTTCTGTTTCTGAGCAATCATTTTCTCAATATCCTCAGTGGCATAAGTTGCTTTTGTCTCGGCAACTTTCTGAAGAATTTCTTTTTGGGTATATTTTTCATCAGGGAAGTCTTTGCTCCTTCCCACAAGATTTTCAGAAATCTTTTTATTTAAAGCTGTTGGCTTCAGACCATGCTCATCATTGTACTGCATTTGTTTAGCGCGGCGGTATTCAGTTTCATCCAAAGTAGCCTGCATGGATTTCGTGATCTTGTCAGCGTACATGATTGCTTTTCCGTTCACGTTCCTTGCGGCACGTCCTACAGTTTGGATCATTGATCTTCTGCTTCTCAGCATTCCTTCTTTATCAGCATCCAGAATAGCAACTAATGAAACTTCAGGTAAATCCAATCCTTCTCTCAATAAGTTAACCCCAATCAATACATCAAAAAGTCCTAAACGAAGATCCTGCATAATCTGAATACGTTCCAATGTTTCAACATCCGAGTGAATATACCTTGTTCTGATTCCGAACTTGGTAAAGTATTTTGTAAGTTCCTCTGCCATTTTCTTGGTTAAAGTAGTTACCAGTACCCTTTCATCAACATCGGCTCTTTTCTGGATTTCTTCCATCAGATCATCGATCTGGTTCAGTGAAGGTCTTACTTCAATGATCGGGTCAAGAAGCCCGGTAGGACGGATGATTTGTTCAATATAAGCCCCTCCGGTTTTTTCCAGTTCATAATCTGCAGGTGTCGCAGAAACATAAATAACCTGATTCTGAATGGCTTCAAACTCTTCAAACTTTAAGGGTC
Organism: Chryseobacterium sp. KLBC 52; assembly: GCF_003347605.1. Classification (GTDB taxonomy): domain Bacteria; phylum Bacteroidota; class Bacteroidia; order Flavobacteriales; family Weeksellaceae; genus Chryseobacterium. Next base: position 12,798 of record NZ_QDFZ01000019.1, read on the forward strand.
TGTTGTCCATTGCTGCAGGAAGTCTGAAACCGTACTCCACCAGTGCTTCTTTTCTGCTTCGATCTCCGCCGTACATGGCATGAACTTGTGGAACGGTTACGTGACTTTCATCAATAACCATTAAAAAATCTTTAGGGAAATAATCAATAAGGCAGAAAGGTCTTGTTCCCGGAAGACGACCATCCAGATACCTTGAGTAGTTCTCAATCCCTGAGCAATAACCCAGTTCTTTAATCATTTCAAGATCCAGTTCTGTTCTTTCCTGAAGTCGTTTGGCTTCTAATGGTTTTCCGACTGAGCTAAAGAAATCCACCTGTTTTACCATGTCATCCTGGATGTCTTTAATGGCACCATTTAAGGTCTCCTTCGATGTTACAAAAAGATTGGCAGGGTAAATCTGTATCTGATCAAAATTATCCTCTACATTTCCTGTTACCGGATCAAAACTTTGAATTTTCTCAATTTCATCTCCAAAAAACTGAATTCTGATCGCATTATCAGTATATGCAGGGAAAACATCAATAACATCTCCTTTCACACGGAATGTTCCTCTCTGGAATTCATTCAGCGTTCTCGCGTATAGTGCGTTAACTAATGAATGGAGAAGTGCAGTTCTAGTCACTTTCTCACCAATGGCGATAGAAATCAAAGATTTATGAAATTCCGTAGGATTCCCGATACCGTAAATACATGAAACAGAAGCCACAATCAAAACGTCTCTTCTTCCCGAAAGAAGGCTGGCAGTTGCAGAAAGACGTAATTTTTCAACTTCTTCATTGATGCTCAGGTCTTTTTCAATATAAGTTCCCGTTGTAGCAATATAAGCCTCGGGTTGGTAGTAATCATAGTAGCTGACAAAGTATTCCACTGCGTTTTCGGGAAAAAACTCTTTAAACTCCATGAAGAGCTGGGCAGCAAGCGTTTTGTTGTGTGCCAGTACCAGAGTGGGACGTTGTACTTTTTGTATAACATTCGCAACAGTAAAGGTTTTTCCGGAACCTGTTACCCCAAGAAGCGTTTGATATTTCTCACCGATCTCTATTCCTTCAGTAAGTTTTTCAATAGCTTGGGGCTGATCTCCGGTAGGTTTATATTCTGATTGAAGCTTAAAATCCATAGAAAAGATGTATACAACAAAAATACGAAAGAAATTATTAGGCCATATCATCTTTTGTGGCATTATTTTTCCATTCATAGCCTACAATCACCTAATCATAATACTATGAAAATCAATCAATTTTATATTCCTGTAGTAAGTCTTTTTCTTTTTTTATCTTCTTGCAAAGAGAATCATGCCAATGCTCAGAAGACAGGGAATGATGGAAGTGTGGAAACGGAAAATCCCAATTCTGACTATAAGCCGGCATTTAAAGGGCAGACAAGAATCAAGGCTGTAAAAACAACAACACCCTATGCCATAGAAATATTGAATAAAGACCTTGGAAGACCCTGGGGAATTATCAATTTACCTGACGGAAAATTTCTCATCACAGATAAGAAAGGGTATATGAATGTGGTTTCAACAGATGGAAAACAAGTATCAAAAATTGAAGGCTTTCCAAAAGTAGATTCAAAAGGACAGGGCGGAATGCTGGATGTTGCTCTGGATCCTGATTTTAAAACCAATAGTATTATTTACTTCAGTTTTTCTGAGCCTTTTGGAAAAGGGAATTTAACATCTGTAGCGAAGGGAAAGCTGTCTGCTGATCTTAAAAATATTTCAGAAGCAAAAGTTATTTTCCGTGCTGAACCTTCCTATGACGGTGATAAGCACTACGGAAGCCGTCTGGCATTTGATAAGGACGGAAATTTATTTGTCAGTACAGGAGAAAGGTCAGATAAGGTTACCCGCGTATATGCGCAGAAAACAGATAATTATCTTGGAAAAATTTTGAAGATTACCAAAGATGGTAAACCTGCTCCGGGAAATCCTTTTATTGGAAAATCCGGCTATAAACCGGAAATATATGCTTACGGGATCCGAAATCCCCAGGGAATGGCGATAGATCCTAACGGTAATCTTTGGGATGTGGAAATGGGGCCAAGAGGGGGTGATGAAATCAATCTGATTCAACCGGGAAAAAATTACGGCTGGGGAGATGTAACCTATGGTATTGAATATTCAGGAGATAAGGTAGGACAGGGCATCACCCAAAAAGAAGGAACCGAACAGCCTGTCTATTATTGGGATCCTGTGATCTCACCAAGTGGAATTACTTTCTATACAGGGAATATTGAGGAATGGAAAGGAAATCTCATGATCGGATGCCTGAGTGGTGAACACATTAACAGAATTGTCATGAAAGATAATAAAGTGGTAGGAGAAGAACGTCTTCTTGCAGATCAGAAAGAGCGTTTCCGCGATGTATTAAACGGGATGGATGGGAATCTGTATGCGGTAACAGATAGTGGTAAGCTTTATAAAATTTCAAAAAAATAGAAAAAAACTGTATCAAAGGTTAATAATTTCGCCTTTGTCATTGTGACAAAGGAAGAATCTCATTTATAAACCAATAACATAAGATTCCAGAATGACATTTTGATACAGTTTCTTTTTATTCTCTTAAAACTTAAAGTTAAGTCTGGCGAAAACCTGTCTTCCGGCAAAACCCATCTGTACAGGATCAAAAATACCTCCGGCTTCTGTATTTCCGTCGGATACATGTGTGGTCTGTAAAGTAGGATATCTGTTGAACAGGTTTTTACTTCCTAAAGTCAGATTCAGATTCTTGCAGAATTCATAGCCGAAAGAAAGATCTGTGGTTACTTTTGGATTATAAACCTGTTCCGAGTCATCATAGCCAATCAGGGTTACTTTATCAAACCTTACCATCTGCAGGTTTACATTGAATTTGTTGAGTCTGTAATTAAGGTTTAAATTCACTTTTGTCTTCGGAGCAGAAGCAAGAATAAATGCTTTTTCTCTTGCGCTCAGGTAAATATCTTCTTTGCCTGCCAGCTGTTCTGAAGTATTTACTTTTGTGATTTCCATATCATTATAGTTTCCGGCTAGGGTAGCGATCAGTTTTCCTGAACCGATATTTTCAGTATAGCTTAAGATCACATCAACTCCTTTTGTTTTGGTATCAATGGCATTGGAAAAGAACTGTACCTGATCGATAAATGGATTTTCTGCCTGAACATCTGCCGGTAAGTCTGCTTGTGCAAAATATCCGGTAAGAACGATTCTGTCTTTAACACGAATGTAATAACCATCTACGGTGGCTGTGAACTTTCCGGTATTGAAAGTAAATCCGGCACTTCCATTCACAGAGGTTTCCTGTTTCAGCTGAGGAATTCCCAGACTGCTTGCAATTTTGCTGTCATTAGAGGCCAGTTGAATAGTGACCAATTGACCGCCCTGAAAATTGGTAAACTGCTGACTGTAGTATTTCTGAGCCAGAGAAGGAGCTCTGAATCCCGTAGAAACAGACCCACGGAAAGCAAACTGTGGCGTGATCGCATATCTTGTGGCAAACTTACCATTCAGAGTACTTCCGAAATCATTATAATTTTCAAACCTTCCGGCAATGCTTATCATCCAGTTTTTGGTAACATCCAATTCGGTATCTACATAAGCGGCAAAGTTGTTTCTGCTCTTGCCTGTGTCTGTAGAATAGCCAGGAAAACCTTGTGAACCGCCTGGCCTTACATTGCCACTTGAAGGATTCGTAACCAATAAGTTTTGAGGAGTGCTTGAAGTCACAAGATTTCCATTGATATCATACATGGCGTAAGAAGCCTCTTCTCCTTTGATGATATCAAATTTTTCATACCTGAATTCAGATCCGAAAGCAACGTTAAGCCCTTCCAGTACTTTGAACTGCTTCACAGCATTAAACCCGGTTGTATTCTGCAGCAGAGAATGTCCTCCTGCATTAAAGCTTGTAGGAGATTTGACTCCTAAAGTAGCATTAATAGTATTGTCTATCTGATAAGTGAATCTGTTGTTCCCAAAAGCATTATAAAAATCGACATCCCAGTCAGCAACTTTGAACTTTAATCCGTTGTCAAACGTGAAATCTGTAATGCTGGTATTTTCAATCGGGTTAAATCCTGTAGGGTAAACTTCCGGAATATTACCGTCTGCATCAGGGGTTCTGGTCCATGCATAAGCCTTCGTATTTCTATGCGAAAAACCCTGGCGGGAATAAAACTTCAGTCCATCAGATAACGGGACTTCAATATTTCCGAAAAAGTAAATGTTCTGAGCTTTTGCATCTCCGAAACGCTGTCTGGGAGAAGTATAAATATCCGGATTTGCATTTCGTATAGCATAATCTTTATTCACAAACTCTACGGTGAAATTTCCGAAACCGCCTTTTGATCCGATTTTAGTTCCTAAGTTTCCATTAAAATCAAAGGTGGTTCCATCCACTTTATGATCTGATACAACATCATTGTTCCCGGGGCTTTTGAAAAGATTCATACCTGTGAATAGATTTCCTTCAAAACCATTATTTCTGTCATTCAAAATAACATTGATAACTCCTGCGATAGCATCCGATCCGTATTGAGCTGATGCTCCGTCACGGAGAACTTCCACTCTTTTTATGGCGCCAATCGGGATGGTATTCATGTCATATCCCGTATTTCCTCTTCCTTTGGTTCCGAAAAGGTTAATCAGTGAAGATTGATGGTATCTTTTCCCATTTAGCAAAAGTAAGGTCTGGTCAGGACCAAGACCTCTTAAAGTAGCGGGATCTACAGCATCAGCACCGTCGGATCCTGATTGTTTATTGGAGTTGAAAGAAGGTGCAGAAAATTGTAAAAGCTGGTTGATTTCCACCTGCCCTGTTGACTGGCTTACCTGTTTAATGTCAATGATATCGATAGGAACGGGTGTGTTTACCACTGTTCTTTTCTTGTTTCGGCTTCCGGTAATGGCGACTTCGTCAATTTTTGATTCTTTCAAAGTATCTTTTACCTGCTGGGCATAAGAGAAGGCAGAAATTCCAAGGAAAATAATGCTGATGTATTTTATTTTCATATTAATAATTTTACGTGATGATTCAATCAAAATTATCAATATTTATTTTTAAATCAATACGAAAATAAAATATTTAGTATGAATATCTTAATTTCGTATCGATTTGTGATAAATTCGGAATAATAATCTATTATTTGAATTTAATTAAAATTTTTAATGTTAAAAGCTGGTAATGATTCTGTTAATTCCTTCTTCTAAAATTTCCTGGGAGGTAGAAAAGCAAATTCTGATATGTCCTTCCGCTCCTTTTCCGAACCATCTTTCTGATCCTGGAACAATGGCTACCTTCCCGTGAGTTAATACATGCTGGGCAAATTCGTCACTTGTCATTCCGTTTTTAATCTTTGGAAACAATACAAAAGTTGCCTCCGGGAGATTAGGGGTTACAATTTCTGAACGGTCTAATAATCTGAAAGCAAGATCTCTGTTGCTCTGCAAGTGATTCAAAAACTCTTTGTACCATGGTTTTGCTTTCTCCAGTGCTACACTTCCGGCAATCTGAGACAGCGTAGAAACCCCTTCTATGGTGGAATTGAAATTGGATTTTTCTGTGAAGTCTTCAAGGATATCCTGATCATTACAGAGTACAGCTCCAATTCTCAATCCTGCTATTCCGAATGATTTTGAAAATCCGTACACGGTAAAGCTCTTTCTCTTTGCCTTCTCTGAAACGGAAGAATACGTATGAAAGTCTTTATGATCATAAATAATATCACTCCAGATTTCATCACTCATCACCCAAAGATCATGAGCAGATGCAATTTCTGCTATTTTTTCCAATACTTCTTTAGAATAAACTTTTCCGAGCGGATTGTGAGGATTGCATATGCTGATAAGTTTAGTCCTGGGATTGATTAAAGAAACCAGTTTTTCAAAGTCAATTTCGCCTGTTGTAGTATCTACAGGGCAAAGCATTACTTTTCCACCTGCTGTTTCCACTGATTTTTTGAAAAGAAAATCAACAGGATCCAGAATAATGGCTTCATCTCCGGGATTGAGAACATAAGATGCAATAAGAAACATTCCCTGAGCAGCACTGTTGACAGCCAGAACATTTTCCGGTGAGAAACTTCCATGTTTTTCCAGGTTAAAATGATCTGCTACGCTTTTCTTAAACTCAGGAAGTCCGGAAAACGGGCCGTAGCTAAGGTAACCGTCTTTCAGGTATTCAATAATTCCCTGTTCTATTTCGGTGGCTGTTCTGAAGTCAGGGTCAGCTGCCGTAAGAGGAATGATTCCGTCTTCGAGCGTAGCCCATCTTCCGTTATATGCCTTTCTTTTCAGGGCTTCAAAGTTGATATCGTTATTGGTGAACATATTTATTTATAAGATATGGGTAAAATGTTTTTTGTCTGTTGGTGAAGAGGGAGTAAAAACTGCTTAAGCAGTGTCCTTCCATTACGGATGTGAAACTCAATTTCCGGCTTTCTTTCCGTTTCATATTTATTGAAAGCTGTTTCTGTATTTTCTTCTTCAACTAAATATTTCGTTAATGAGAAAGAGTCTTTCAAAGCAGAGGTAACTCCCTGGCTGGTAAATGGAATCAATGGATGTGCTGCATCCCCGATGAATACAACATTATTTTTGTAAAAAGGGTTTAACTCCTCCAGTTCATATACATTCCATAAATGTACATTGTTGTAGTGTGATTTCTGTATGATTTCCGGGACTAAAGGATGCCAGTTTTTAAAAACGTCAACCATATATTTCTTTAAGTTCTCTACAGAACATTCGTTGATCATATATTTCTGGTTGTCAAACTGGGAATACCAGAGAACGGTATCGTCAGAAAGTTTAAGAATCCCGAAAGTAAGACCTCCGTCTTCATGGTGAAACTTCATAAAATCATTTTCAACAGAATCTGCAATTTCTTTGTTCTGAATGATATTCACTACTTCACTTTCTCTTACCGTCCTCATGGTTTCATTTTTAAATAGACTCCTTCTGATTCGGCTTCTGGAGCCATCAGAGATAACAGCGATATCAGCATCAATATCAGTTCCATCAGATAGCTTCAGTTTTCCGCCCTGCTGCTCATCAGGAATGATGGTTTCTTCGTAGGTTATCTTTTCCGGAGCAATGTTTTGTGCCAAAAGATTGATCAGTGAGTGTCTTGAAATGGCAAAGACATTGTTCAGTTCTTTTTCTGCAAGAATTTTTCCGGTGTGGGAATATTGAATGTATTTTTTCAGGAAATTTCCATGTTGGAGAAGAAGCTCAGAATCAATGATCTGATAAAGATAGTCCATTCCTTCCTGTGGAATGAGAAAACCGTGACCTGCCAGATCTTCTTTTTTTCTCCTTTCATATATGTGGTAGTCGATCTTGTGCTTTTCCAAGTAATTCGCCATGCTCAAGCCGGAAATACCGGCACCCACGACAGCAATTTTCTTCATTTTCGGAATAAAGTGTTTTTCAGGTTGGTTTTTTAAGTATTTTTTTAATCACCCTCGGGTAAATACAAAATTAAAATTAAAAACCTTCACTATTTCAAAAAATAAATCAATTTAATTTTGATTTCATGAAAAATAAAATGAAAAACATAAGATATACTATATGATAAAAAAATATGACTAATTTATATTTGTTTATAAAAGGTGTTTGTTTTCAATATCTTAATGATTTTTAGTAGTTTAATCGATGGTTTGTATTGAGAACGTAAAGAACAAGATTGTTTTTAGCTTCACTAGCTTTGAGTTTTTGGGCATAAAAAAACCGGAAAAAATTCCGGTTGTATGATTAAGCTTTTTCAAGCTGAACAGTAAAGTGTCTTAAGATTTCCGGTTCCCACGTGATCTTGTATCCTTTTGCTATTTCTTGACGTCTTTCGTATACGTTTTTGATAGCAGCAGCGATATAATCCATATGGTTGTTGGTGTAAGTTCTTCTAGGAATTGCCAGACGTACCAGTTCTAACTTCGGATAACGGTTTTCTCTTGTATCAGGATCTCTGTCTGCCAGTAAAGTCCCGATTTCTACAGTTCTGATCCCTGCTTCCTTATAAATTTCCAGCCCTAATGTCTGAGCCGGATATTCTTCACGGGAAACATTCGGAAGGAAGTTCAAAGAATCGATGAATACAGCGTGTCCTCCGATAGGTTTCTGAACAGGAATTCCATATTCAATCAGTTTATTTCCAAGATATTCAACCTGAGAAATTCTGCTTTCAAGGTAAGCAAACTCTGTAGCTTCATCAAGACCTACGGCCAATGCTGCCATATCTCTTCCGGCCATTCCTCCATAAGTAATGAATCCTTCATAGATGATGGTGAAGTTAGAGGCCTTTCTGAAAACTTCTTCATTATTCAAAGCAATGAATCCTCCGATGTTCACTAAACCATCTTTTTTGGAACTCATTGTCATTCCGTCTCCGTAAGAAAAAATTTCTTTACAGATTTCCTTAATGCTTCTGTTTTCCTGTCCTGATTCTCTTTTTTTGATGAAGTACGCATTCTCTGCAAATCTTGCTGAATCAAAGAATACAGGAATTCCGTATTGGTCAGATAATGCTTTTACAGCTTTCATGTTTTCCAAAGAAACGGGCTGTCCTCCGGAAGAGTTGCAGGTAATGGTAATTAAACAGAAAGGAATATTTTCTTTTGGATGACTTTTATAAACTTCTTCCAGTTTTTCAAGGTTGATATTTCCTTTGAATGGGTGAAGATCATTAATATCAAAAGCTTCGTCTATCGTACAATCAATAGCATGTGCTTTTCTGATTTCGATATGTCCTTTTGTTGTGTCAAAATGCGAGTTTCCCGGAACTACATCACCTTCTTTTACCAATACTGAGAAAAGGACGTTTTCAGCAGCTCTTCCCTGGTGTGTTGGTAATAAATATTTGAATCCTGTGATTTTTTCAACGGTTTTCTGTAGCTGCTCAAAAGAACGGGATCCGGCATAGCTTTCGTCTCCGGTCATCAAAGCAGACCATTGTCTGTCGGACATTGCTCCCGTCCCTGAATCGGTAAGCAGGTCAATATAAACATGTGAAGATCTTAGGTTGAAAAGGTTATAATTAGCTTCTTTAAGCCATTGCTCTCTTTCTTCTCTGGTGGACTGATAGATTTCTTCCACCATTTTAATGCGGAAAGGTTCCGCGTACGGTAAATTCATGAGTTAAATTATGTTTTAAATTGTTTGTAAAGAAAATGTGCTTGAAAATAATTTTTCAAAATTCATCAATGTATAAATAAGTCGGAAAAAGGGATTATTCCGGAGCCTTAAATATATTTTCATCAGAATGGAATCCGGCTACACCGCCGCTTACTGCAAACTTCATGGCAGAAGCTGCTGTCATTCCCACTACAGGTTTGATGTTTTTTTCTTCAGTAACAATTACCCAGCCCGAGATGGCGTACGAGTGGGGAAGGTATACCGCAACGTAATTATGCTTGTCAACGTCCGACATTTCTTTTTGAGTTAAAAAGCCGATTCTCCAGATTTCCGGGTTCTCGTTGGTTTTTACCCATACAGGATCGTTGAATTTTTTCTTGTCGCCTACGAATGAAGACATGACGTCTTTCGTAGGAGTGTAAATGTGTTTTATCCCTGGAGTTTTCTCCAGTAAGCTGTCCATCGTATCGAAAAAGAATCTTCCGACCACGAATTTATTTCCCAAATATCCTAAAATAGCAGTAAAAAGAATGATAGATACGAATACAAGACCAGGAATCTGCTTGGCAAGAGACGGAACAAGATTGTCTATCGCACTTACAATATACCAGATTACAAAGATGGTAAGCCCGATAGGACCAATAATAACCAGTCCCTGGAAAAAGTTTTTCAGGAACATATTGGCGATATTTTCAAAGCTTGGCTTCTTCAAGGTGTATTCTTTACTATTCTTATTTTAACCGTGGATGGTTTCTTTATTTCCGTAGGATTTAATAATATTAGCTTCATATTCCAGCCATTCTTCCCAACGTTTGTTTACTTTTTCAGGATCTCCGAGCTGTCTTGCAAATCCGATGAAAGTAGTATAATGATTGGCTTCAGAAATCATCAGTTCTTTGTAGAAAACTTTAAGCTCTTCGTCTTTGATGTTTTCCGTAAGAACTTTGAACCTTTCACAGCTTCTGGCTTCAATCATAGCCGCAAAAAGCATTTTGTCTACGATGAGGTCTTCTCTGCTGCCCTGTACAATAAATTTTGCCAGTTCATTCACATAATCATCTTTTCTTGCTCTTCCAAAGGTAAAACCTCTTTTTTTAATGATTTCATGTACCTGATTGAAGTGATCCAGTTCCTCTTGTGCAATGGCAAGAAGTTCAGTCACAATCTCAGGATATTCCGGAAGCATCGTGATCAGGCCTATAGCATTGGTAGCTGCTTTTTGCTCGCACCAGGCATGATCCGTTAAAATTTCTCCAATGTTTCCTTCTGCAATATTTGCCCACCTTGGATCGGTAGGGAGTTTCAACTTAAACATGTTGTAAAATTTTTGTAAATTTAAGCAAATTGAAGTAAGAAATGTGACTTTATTTCAATTTGATCTTTAAAGTCCTAAGATGCGGTCTTTTTTCTTAAGAATTCCAGAATATTCCACCCTGAAGCATCTACTTTTTTCAATCCTGCAGAAATAATGAAAGCTAAAATGATATTAATCCCATAAATTATGATCATCAAAAGCCACCATGGCATATTTTCTTTTAATGGGACTACCAGAAAATAAACGAGTGAAGAGCTGATTCCCTGTGCAAAATAGAAGAAAATAGCATTTTTCCCGATGTAGGTGATGAAATTTTCTTTTGTGATTTTCAGTCGGTTGTAAAGAACAAATAAGGTTGTGAGAGAGAATAATGCCCAGATGATGTAAGGAACTTTTGGTGGAAATTTATTTTTATTGATTTTATAGAAGATGTCTCCTCCATAGTACCAGAACATCCATATAAGTGCTGCACCTACAAGTCCGTATAATACAGGTATTGCTTTAGTAGGAATCTTTTTTCCGCGCATTGTGTGGCCGATTAAAAATACAGCGAGATAAAATGCAACGTATCCAACTTGTCCCGTTGGATAATACTCCGGGAAGATGTTGAATAATAAGGTTAAGATGATGCAGAGTCCGATGAACCAATTGATATGTTTTGGGAAAAATCTTAGGATGAGCACTCCGAAAACGGTAAGTACATAATAGACTTTTAAATACCAGAAACTTCCCATTACTACCGGAAAAGTATCAGCATTGGTGTATTGATGAAGATACCAGTTTCCCAGGTTTTCCCATTGAGGATATATTGAAACACTGGTTGCGGAATATTTTGAACCAAATGTTGAATAAAAACTTTGGAGCCATTCCATGGAAAAGAAAGTCAGTCCAAAGACTTTAAAGAAGTAATCTAAAAAGAACAGGAAAGTCACAAAAATCATATAGGTAATCTGGAGTTTCAGAAGACGGTATAATGTTTTTTCTATATTGGCGCCGGAAGTGATGCCGCTCAGTGCATAAAAGAGTGCCACATCAAAAACCAGAGATAAAACTCTTACTTCTGCCGGAATGTAAAACTGTCCGGACCAGAAAGCGGTATGGATAAATATGATGGAAAGTGTTGCCAGTCCTTTGGCGAAATCAATATAGAGATCTCTGTTCATTATAGGTGGGTTGGAAGTTCTTTTCTTATAGGTTCAAAAATACAAACAAATTGATTGTTTAAAACATAAAAGATTTTTTTAAACAAAAAAAGGGGCGGAACATACTGCCCGCCTCCTTTCTTAAATATGCTAAAAATGAATGTTCTCGTTTATTGGAGATGTTTAAATTCTTCTGCAGAGATTTCTCCCGACTGAATTTTTCTCAGCTCGTCTATATATTGACTCATGTATGCGTCAATTTCAGGATTTACTGTATTTTTGCCCATCTTATAGGTTCCGTTTAAAACTCCCTGATAGTAATAGAAGAAATTGTAGTCGAAATCGGATGCACTAAAATTATACTGTCCTAAAAGAAATCCTAAACGGACTGCAGATCTTCTTTGAGCAGGGGTCCCGTGATGGTTTACGTTGTTTGTCTGATAGTCACCGATACTTTGAGCAAATTCATAAGCTGCTGCAATTTCTGCAAAGCTGGTTTTGTTGTATCCGTTTGGTCTTCTCAGATAATATCCTGCAAAACCATCTGCTTCAAGCTCATTCGGTCTGTAGGTTGATTCTGATACCGAAGGAAGGTTGAAGATGTACTGTAACTGATGTCCGTATTCATGAGCAAGGATCATCGCATTTACAATGTCGCCACCCTTTGATTTTGCATCATAATAGATAGCATAACCGTAATAAATTCTTCCATTACCATAAGATATGGCGTTGTAGGTAGAATTAAAATTAGTAGGGTCATTTACAAATCGTAAAAGAGGATTGCTTCTACCCCACATGCTTGCAATTTTAGTCATTTGCGCATTCATAAAATTGGTGTCTGTGGAGTTTTGAAGTCCTGTCAGTAAAACTGAGTTAGTACTCCAGTTGTTGTCTACATAAGAACAGATTTTTTCAAGATCCCCAGGCTGATCAATTTTTGCACTTAGTGCTTCTTGCTGAGGTTGAACATTGTTGTCCATTTGGTCATCACTACATGCTGTTAATGAAGTAACAGCAATGGCACCTGCTAGAAAGCAGAGATTAAAGTTTCTTTTCATATATAATATCAATTTGGTAAGGCGAATTTATGAAATTATCTCTTAATTGTGAGTATTTTAATGAAAAAAATTATTCAAAATAGTGTGAGTAGAATAATAACTAAAAAAACATTACTTTGATTGTAAGCTATTTAGAAATTTATATGTATATTTGCACCTCGAAATAACTAAAAATTTATAAACAATGTTTGCAATTGTAGAAATAGCAGGGCTTCAATACAAAGTTGAGCAAGACCAGAAGTTGTTTGTAAACCGTTTAAAAGGAGACAAAGGAGGAAAAGTTTCTTTCGATAAAGTTCTTCTTACTGTAAACGGTGCAATCACTGTAGGCGCCCCAGCTGTAAACGGAATCACTGTAGAAGCAGAGATCCTTGACCACGTTAAAGCTGATAAAGTAATCGTTTTCAAAAAGAAAAGAAGAAAAGGTTACAAAGTGAAAAACGGTCACAGACAATCTTTAACTCAAATCGTAATCACTGGTATTACTGGTTTTGAAGGTGGAGCTAAAAAAGCTGCTGCTAAAAAAGAAACTGTGAAAGGTGAAGTTCTTTCAGACAACGCAACTGTTAACTTTGGTGAAGATCACGAGTTGAACTACCACCTAAAGAAAAACAACTTGTCTCAGTCTAAAGAGAACAGAGAAACTTTAATTACTTTAGGTAAAGCAGTTAAAGTTGAATTAGAAAAGAATATTCTTACTCATGAAGAAGTAGATGCTGCTATCATCAAGAATATCGATCAATTTAAAGCACTTAATAAATAATCCAGTAATAAAATGGCACACAAGAAAGGAGTCGGTAGTTCCAAGAACGGTAGAGAGTCTCACTCTAAAAGATTAGGTGTGAAGATTTTCGGAGGACAAGAAGCTATTGCCGGAAATATTATTGTTAGACAAAGAGGTACTCAGCACCACCCAGGTGATAACGTGGGAATCGGTAAAGATCACACTTTGTTTGCATTAGTAGATGGTAAAGTAGTTTTCAGAAAGAAAGCAAACAACAGATCTTTCGTATCTGTAGAGCCAAACGCATAATTTAAGCGTTTTATAAAAATTAAAACCTCAGTTTTTACTGAGGTTTTTTTATTTACTAGCTGTCAGTATATTCATTTATTCGTGAAATATTTTATATTTGTTAACGGTCCAGTTCTGAGTCAGTTGCGAAAGCCGAAAAGCATAAAGAGTAGGCAATATTAAAACAAAATATCTATGAAAAATGTTAGAAAATTAACGAGAAAGAATTTAAGAGAAATAACTGGCGGTGTGGCGGCAGAATGTCCTTCCATGTTTCAATCGTGTGATGAATGGTGCAGATGGTCTCCATGGCAGAAAGCACATTGCATGCTTTCCCAGCCATGTACAGAATGTTTTGAATAATATCAGAAAGTATAAACCGTATTTTCTTTAAGGTAACAATAGGGCTGAACACTTAATAGTGTTCAGCTTTTGTAATTATTAAAAAACGTTAAATCATATCTCTTTAATGTGAAATATTGATATATTTGTGTGTAATCAATAAAAAAATATTGCAGAAGCCGAAAAGCAAAGAGAGTAGGCGACAAATAAAACTAAACAATCATGAATAATTTACGAAAATTAACCAAAAGCAGGCTGAGAACTATTAACGGAGGAGAAGTATGGTGTCCGGCAAAACCTATTACATCATGCAGTGTATGGTGCGGACTTACAAAGGAACAGAAAATGCGCTGCCTGCTTGATGTAGAAGGCTGTGAGTGCTTTTAAACTTTTGTTTTAATACCTGATACTATTAGAATAAAAACATTTTCGGCGGCTTCAAAGAAGCCGCCGAAAATGTTTTATTTAATGTGCTATCTAAAATCCTACCTGGAATCCTGCTTTAACACCGAATTTTGAGATATCCGGTCTGTCCAGATAATTTCCTCTCCAGTTGAAGTCTACTCTGAAAATTCTAAGATTTCCGATTCCTATATTTTCAATCCCGAATCCATACTCATAATAGATGTGTTCGCTTGGTGCAGAATATTTAAAACCTTCTACATTGATTGCTTTGGAAGCATCGCTAAGTGTTCCATATGCCCCTCTGATAAATGCAACTTCTCTTAATTTCAGCTTTTTAATCAAAGGGATATAAGAAAGGATCTTACCGTTAAAATGATGTTCTAATTGAAGAGTGGTATACGCATCCGTCACAAACTCATAATAGTTAAGCTGAGAGAATGTATTCGGAACCAGACCATAGGAAAGGTTGGCCGGAATAATATTCTGTAATGCCAAAGGAACTGTATTAAAGTTCTTTCCGGCTTCGAAATTAACCACTAATTTTCCCATACTTCCAATTAAAAATGGCTTGTACAGCATAAACTGGAGTTTGTCATAATTAAAATCAGCATTGAATAAACCTTCAATACCTCGTGTATATCTTAAAACAATAGTTGGAGCTAAGTTTCTGGCCTGGTAACGGTCAATACCGGTTTGAGAGAACTTGGCGCCAGGTTTTGCTATTAAACTGATGGTAACGTGCGAGTCATTAACGGTTTGTCTCAAATGCCCGTCTTTATAATACATCAGATTGAATTTCTCAGGAATAGCTGATTTAATACTCTGCATTACTCCATCTACTCTGATCTGGAAGTTCTTCCAGGGTTCAATAGCAGCAAAAAAACTTGTTTTATTTACAGAGCTTAAGGAAATGTTTTCTCCTCTTGCGAAAAAGGTACTGGTAGACGAAGATTGCGGCGTAACACCATCACCTGATGTAAGCTGCCCGCCAAGCTGTACAATATCTCTGCTGGTTCCGGCTCCAATCATAAAGCGGTTAAGCTTATTGAACATATATCTTGCTTCTACGCCATATTTAAACTGTTGATCTTTGAACCCATATGCTGTGTAAAACTGCGCTCTCCAGGTATCATTCAATCCGAAATAGGTTCTTGCTCCTAATCTTATTCTGTCTCCTTCTACTTCATTTCTTCCGTAAATTGAGAAAATAGGACCAATATCAATCCCTTTGAAGGCATTATAATAACGTGAACCAAGCGTTTCAAACAGCTTTACCATTCGGTTGAATTTCGGAGTCTGCTGAAGCTGATCAAGCATGTTATAAACGCCCTGTTCTGCTTTTGATAAAGTGTCAGGTCTCGCTTTAGTCCAGTATGCCTCATCCTTATTGGTGAATTTGTCTTCGTATTCTTCTTCAGTACGTTTGAATACTTTAGGGTCAAGAGGCTTGTTGAACTGATAATCGGAATAATCTACAGATCTTTTGGCGATGATACTTTTAGCACCTTTCTTTTTTGAGAAAGGACTCATTTCAAATTCGGTGACCAGTTTTTTAGGAAGAAACGTAGCGTCATCAGGATTGTCGTATTCTACCTGAGTATACACACTGTTGACAAAGTTGACGTTGATCTTCTGTGTTGACTTCAATGTTGCTCCTAAAACAGCATAAGTATCGGTATCAATATAAAGGTTTCCCTGAAATGCAAGGACATCTTTTCTCTTCGGCTGGTATCTTATCTGGAAGGCTTTCTCCCCACGAATCGTAATGGTGTCCATAAGGCTATAATCATACGTACTGAAACCATCACTTCCGACAGGGCTCTGGAATCCGATATCGAAATAATTCAGAGTATTGTCGTAGATATTGATATCACGGTATAAGTTTTTAGCAGAAACTGTAATCACCTGATTGTCCTGAAAACCTGAAGTCTTCTGTGCTACTAATGTTCTTTTGCTGTCCTTTTCCGGTTTGTTTTTACCATAATTTTCGTAAACGGCTTCATTCAGAAAAATAGGAAGTCCAAGTCTTCCGCTTGCTGTGGAATCTGCATAGTCGAAAATGAAATCCAGTTTGTTGAAAATCTTTTTCTTCATGAATGCACTGTCAAGATTGTTCAGGTCAAACTGCGTTTTTTCATACTCTTTATAAGAATAGGTGTCGAATTTTTCCAGTCCGTTATTTCTTTTTTGTGCCCATACCTTCTGCATAATTGCATAGGCCGGATTTTCTTTCTTGCTTTTGTATTTTGTTTTTCCGCTTTGAAGAACAATTTCCTGAATGTCGCTCACTTTAGCCTGCGAAAGCTGTACGAAAATATTGTCAGCATTTTCGGGAGTGATATCGAAGGTTTCTGTAGTATAATTTTTTCTGGAAAATCTTAACTGATGGATGATGCTATCAGACTCAATGATGAAGCTGCCTGAAGTTGTCGTCAGGGAAGGTGTTTTACTGTCGTTGATAAAGATATCAACTTTATTGAGTTCTTTACTGTTCTTTTCGTCAACCACCTTACCGCTGGCTTTGTTTTGAGCACATACGGAACCGGCGAGAATCAGAAAGAAAAATAAAAGATAGTGTTTTTGGGAGTTATTGTTTAACATCATTCGTTTCTTCAGGCATTTAGCATAAACAAAAAGCATGCAGTTTATTTAAAAAATAGGTAAAAAAATAAAATATTTTTATTCTATCCTATAAAACGACAAAAGTAGCGAAAATTATATATGTATGGGTTAAAAATTACTCGGGAAGTTTTAATGCTTAAAATATAATAATCAGGGGATTAAAAGAAGATGAAACTGATCCGTTTTAAGAGTGATTTTGGTATTTTTTTGAGGAACGAATAAAATGAAAAAAAGACTTACATTTCTGTAAGTCTTTTTGCTCCTCCTGCTGGGCTCGAACCAGCGACCCTCTGATTAACAGTCAGATGCTCTAACCAACTGAGCTAAGGAGGAATTTCCTTTGTTTTAAGTGGTGCAAATATAATAGGAATATCCGTACCAAGCAAGTTTTTGTTCCTGAATATTGAACGAAAAAAGCTATTGGTTTATTTTTCAATAAATTAAATTTTAAATATTTTTCTGTGATGGAAGAGGTTATTCAGAATGTTATAGATTTTACGCTGTAAGCAATAGATTTTTAGGCCTGGTTTTATAAAAAGAAACAAAAAAGACCTACAGCAATGTAAGTCTTCTTATTTTTTATGGTTCTGAAATTTTTATTTCTTTAAATCTTTAAGAATTTCCTGAACAGCTCTTTCCAGTTGTGGATCATTGTTCTGAAGACGGTCCATAAAGGTGTTTTTTACATAAATATCAGGTTTTACACCTGTTTTTTCAAGGTTCTGTCCGTCTAATGTGTAAGTTCCCCATGAAGGAAGTCTGTAAGAAGAGCCGTCTACCAACCCTTTTGCTGAAGTGAAAATAATCCATCGATAAGTATCCTGACCGATAATTTTACCCAGCTTTAGAGCTTTGAACCCGGCTGCTGTCATTTCGGCATCACTTAATGAAGCTTCATTAATCAGAAGAACAATAGGTTTTCCGGAAGGTGCAAAATTTGGTTGTGTTGTTATTTTTCCTTCACGGTATTTCCATTGCAGATAAGGTCTCTGAGAAAGGAAATTCAATACTTTGTCATGAACGTTTCCACCGGTGTTGTAGCGTAAATCAAGAATAACAGCGTCTTTTCTGTTCTCCTGTTCTACCATATCCAGAAGGAATCGGTCCAGCTCATCCGTAGACATGTTTTTCATACAAGAGTAGGCAATACGGTTGTTGCTAAGCTTGTCTACACGCTGATGATTGTTATAGATCCAATCATCGTAAAGTAATCCTTTTAATTCCCCGTTAGAAATCGGATGTACTTTGGTGGTTACAGTTTTACCATCACGGTTGAAGGTAAGAATAAGTTCATCCTGTTTTTTAGGGCTTGTGAAATACGTTTCGATATTTTCGTTTAGATCAATCTTCTTTCCGTTTACAGTAGTCAGTTGATCACCAGGTTTGATGTCAACTCCTGAACGGTAAGCAGGAGATTTTCTCAGAATGCTTTCTACCGTATAAGGCTGATCTTTTTTGAAGATAATTCCTGTTTCGTTAGTGAAATAATTCAGAAATACGGTTTCCTCCTTTCCGGTAGAAGAAAATCCGGTGTGTGAAGAATTAAGCTCACCCAGAAGATCATTCAATAAAATCCGCAGATCATTTCTGTTATTTACATATGGAAGGTACTTTGCATACTGTTCCTTTTTAGCTTTCCAGTCGATCCCATGGAATTTTTCGTCGTAGAAGTTTTCCTCCACACCCGTCCATGCTTCAGCATACATCTGCGTAAATTCTGAGGCCAGATCTTTATCGAAACTATACTGGATATTGATTTTTTCGGGCTTTAATGCGGCAACGGTTGTTTTGTAGATATTACCTTCAATCAGAGCAAATAGGTTTTTCTCATTTTTGGTTAAATAATAAGCTGCTTTATCAAACACTTTTTCAGATTTGGCAGGCTCAAAATCGGTAAACACCTTTTTGTACAGTTGTCTTTTTCCGTTATCCTGATTAGAATTAAATAATAGAATCTCTTTTTTATCATCAGCGAAAACGGCCGGATCATCCTGATATCCATATCGGTCGGTAACCAGCTCAATTCTGTCCAGAGTATCTTCAGGATTTACTTTCAGCTCTTTGATTACCGGTTCTTTTTCTTCTTTTTTCTCTTTGTCCTCTTTGTTCTTGTCTTCTCCTTTTTTGTCCTTCTTATCTTTATCCTTCTCTTTATCCGAAGACTTTGCTTCCTTCTTTTCTTCAATGAAAAGACTGTCAAATTTTTCAGATTTATAAGGCTCATCAAACCAATCCAGAGCCATGCGGTAAATGTTAGATTTCTGCATGCCTAAAGGGTAAGACGGATTGGTTCTGTCGCTGGCAAAATAAATATATTTTCCATTGGAAGACCATACAGGATCTTCCTCTGAAACTCCAGTGTTGGTAAGGTTTAAAGTCTGTGCTTTTTTGATATTATAGATGAAAATATCCAGCTCAAAGTTCCTTTTGGCAGAGAACAAAACATATTCATTGTTTGGCGAGAAAGAAGGTCTTGAGTTTTGGAATGCCCAGATTTCATCTTTTACAATGGTAGTGGATTTGAAACTTTTTAAATCCAATAATCTTACTTCATCTCTCCCGCTTAAGTAAACGGCTTTTGAAAGGTCGCTGTTCAGGGTGATGCTGCGGTTATTTCGTAAATCTTCGGTTAATTGCTTTGGCTGTCCTTTTCCGTCTGCCTGAATCGTAAACCAGTTTTGATAGCCGTTATAAGTCTGGTTGTAAAGTAAAGTACGGTTGTCTTTCAGCCATTTTACTTCCATAGCACGCTCTTTACCGTCAGAAACCTGCTGGGCAAACTTTCCTTCAATATCAGAAACGAATATAATACCACGGCTTATGAACGCCATTTTTTTACCGTCCGGAGATACATCATAATAGGAAATATTATTTTCCACATTAAAATTCTGAGCTTTTTCCAGGGTTTTATTGGTATTCAGACTGATGTTGATCGGGCTAGTTTTTTTTGAGGCTACATCATAAGTATAAAGCTGATAATCCTTCTCAAAAATAACTTTGGATCCGTCTGCTGAGACAAAAGGTTTTTTAATAGAAGTATCAAATTGCGTTAAAGCAGTTTTTTTACCATTTTCGATTTTATAAAGATTGTATTCTCCATTGTTCTCATCAGAAATAAAATAGATAATACCATTTTTATCTACACTTGGGTTGAAGTCTTTTCCTTCGTAGTTCGTGTATTGTTTGAAAGAATTACTTTTTGGATTATATCCAAGAATGTCAGGATTGTTTTCTCCTTTATAACGTTTACGTTGTACCTGGTGGGCACTTTCAGATGAGCTTGTGAAAAGATATTCTCCTGCAGGAGTTTCCACAAGTCCATTGGTATAATTAAAGTAATTATTGAAAAGTTTTTCTGGAGTTTTTCCTTCAATTGTCGTTTTAAAACTTCCGAAATTATTATTTCTGGTAGAAGTAAAATAAATCGTTTTACTGTCCCATGCCCAGCTTTCCATTTCGTCTCTTCCGGTATGGAAAGTCAGCTGCTTGATGGTTCCGCCTCCTGCGGGCATTACATACACATCATAATTGCCATATTGGTTAGAACTGAATGCAAGCCATTTCCCATCCGGAGAAAGGCGGGGATTGATTTCTTCCCCATCCAGTGCGGTAATTCTTGAAGCATTTCCTCCATTGGAATCTGCTTTCCATATATCACCATCAAAAGCGAAGTAAGCTGTCTTTCCATCAGGGCTTAACGAGGGACTTGATAAAAAATAAGACTTTTCCTGTGCTGAAATCCCTATAATAGAAAATGCTGTGAATAGCGAAATAATAGTTTTCTTCATGGTACAATTAGGTATTTATACAATACGATATATTGAATTTATTATTCTTTGTTATTGTAGAGAAGTAGTTGTATTCTGAGAATTTTCTCAATATAAATTACTCTAAAAAAGAATAGTCGGAGTATTGGCGAAATAGTTACAGGTAAAATGCTTTAAATGCTTATAAAATTCAATGAAATAGATCAATATTTCATGAAAACGGAAGGTAATTTTAAAATATCGATCTTTTTTAGGTATTAATCTTAATTATGGTAAAAACGCAAAGATTATATTCATTTATCTTATTGTTAAGAAAGCTAAGATGCCGACAATGTCGCTGATGAAGCTAAGCGGTTATGCGTACGCATCGAAAGAATCAACTTTGTTGATTCCTGTCTTTGCTTTCTTAAAAGTAAACTTTCAGATACAAAGCCTTTGCGTTAAATCTAAGTTGAAGAAAAGCAGGATTAGGTGTAGTTAAGAATTGATCCAGTTTAAGGCACAAAAAAAGACTTACATTTCTGTAAGTCTTTCTGCTCCTCCTGCTGGGCTCGAACCAGCGACCCTCTGATTAACAGTCAGATGCTCTAACCAACTGAGCTAAGGAGGAATGTCCTTTGTTTTAAGTGGTGCAAATATAGGACGAATATTTATACCCTACAAATATTTTTAAGAAAAATTTAAAAAATTTTATAATTTACCCATAAATACTTTGAAGATGTCGCTTCCGAAGATCAGTAACATCAATCCTAACAGGAAGATAACTCCAATCATCTGTGCGTTTTCCAAAACTTTCTGCGGGACAGGTTTCCCTACAATCATTTCATATAAAGTAAATAAAACGTGTCCACCATCAAGTCCCGGAATAGGAATAAGGTTCAGGAATGCCAACCATACGGAGAACATTGCTGTAAAGCTCCAGAACGCCACCCAGTTGATCTTAACGCTTCCATCCGCATCTTTATCTACAGGCATATTCTTTACAATAGCAATAGGACCTCCAACGTTTTTATACCCCTGAACTTTAGAGTTGAACATAATTTTGAACTGCTTAACCTGAGTAGTTAATGCTTCAATAGTTCTGGTAAATCCTCTTGGAATAGCCTCACCGAAAGAATATTTCTTATTCGTTACAATATCTTTTGCAATACTTTTTGTGTCAATTGCGATCCCCAGTTTTCCGTTTTTATCTACGGAAACTGCAGGTAATGTCTGTAAAGCACCGTTTCTTTCAACATCTACAGAAATTGTTTTACCTTTATTTTCACTTAAAAGAGCACTTACTTCATCAAAGAATGCTGCTTTCTTACCGTTGATCCCAACAATTTTATCTCCTTTTGCAAGACCAGATGCCTGAGAAGAAGGAGTAGCTAGTGAATCAACAACCATAGGAACTCTCGGAGTGATATATAATTTTGCTTCTCTCTGCTTAAGAACATCTGCAACACCGTCAGCATTCACCGGGAAAGTAACTTCCTGCCCGTTTCTGTTTACCGTTACATGATCTCCTAAAAGAATATTGATTGAAGTATTTTCAAGTCTTTCCGCTGGTTTTCCATCTACACTGATGATTTTGTCACCATTCTGGAATCCCATTTTCTTTCCTGCGGAAGTAGCTTCAATACCGTTGTCGAATTTTGTGATATCTGTATACGTTTCTCCGTTAAAGAATGATAAACAGCTGTAGATTAACCATGCAAGGAAAAAGTTAACGGTAACTCCTCCCAACATAATGATCAGTCTCTGCCAGGCCGGTTTAGATCTGAATTCCCATGGTTCTGCCGGTTTTTTCATTTGGGCAGTATCCATACTCTCGTCCACCATTCCCGCAATCTTCACGTATCCTCCGAAAGGAAGCCACCCGATACCGTATTTGGTTTGTTCAGGGTGTTTTCTCCAGTCGTTGTCCGGAAGTTTTGATATATCGATAGGAACCTCTTCCTTCTTTCCGTTTACCTCTATTACTTCAGAATCCGGTAAGTTCTTTGATAAGAATTTATACTGCCATTTTCCGTTGATTTTCTTCATAGAGAATATGGAGAAGTACGGATCAAAAAACAGGAAAAACTTCTCTGCTCTGGTCTTAAACCATATGGCCGGTAAAAAGTGCCCAAGCTCATGAAGAAGCACAAGTATAGAGATGCTCAGAATGAACTGAAAAAGTTTGATTGCTATTTCCATTAATAAATTTTAGATTTTAATTTGCAAAGGTAACAATTATCAAAACTATGCCAAATAAAAAAGCTTCCCGAAACAAGAAGCTTTGTCATATTTAAAGACGATTTGATTATAAATTGAAAGAAACACCAAGGCTGCCATTATTACCGACCTCTGCAAAGACTCCAATTTTCTCTGTGAAGAAATAGCGGGCTCCGATGTGAGCTCCTACTCCAAAGTCTCTCCCTACAACTCCAAGGTCTACACCAGGGTAGATATCCCATTTGGAAGGAAGATTTAATGCTTCCTGCAAGTGAAAGTTTAGTCTCCCGAAAACAAAAACACGATTATCCTTATCGTTGTTTTTATAATTATCAAAGTAGCCATTAATCCCGGCTCCTACTGAAATAAGTTTATTGAGACCATAGTCGTAAGTTCCCGTGATCCCGGTTCCATATCCCCAGGCACTCAGCCCCAGTTGTATTTTCTGATCTCCCTTTCCTGTCCAGGCCTGAGCGTTAGCCATAGCGCCAAAAAATAAGATCGTCACCATAAAAAACAATTTCTTCATAAATTTTTAATTTTAAGGATAATAATAAAAAATATTTCTATCAAAAATGAAACCGAAAGAACGACAATATTATAAAAATGGTTGACTTTAATAAATTATTAAGAAATAAATCCTGTTTTTGTTACTAAAGCATCTATTCAACTATTTAATTCTACTTTCGTAAAGGTAAAAGCTGTATTTTTATACTTTATATATGAAATAATTTAAAAGAATAAAAGATGAAAGTTGTAGGGCTTAATTTAGATATCATCTGGAAAAATAAAACTGGGAATTTTGCTCGTATAGAAAGCGAACTGCTGAATGCGGAGGCAGATCTGTTTCTGCTTCCCGAAATGTTTTCAACAGGCTTCTGTATGGATGCTTCTGAAGTTTCGGACAGAAATAATGAATCACTGGAGTTTTTGAAAAAAATCTCAAAAGAGAAAAATGCTGCATTTTGCGGAAGTGCTCCGGTTGAACAGGACGGCAATTTTTACAACAGAATGTTCTTTGTAAAGCCGGATGGCGAAATCTCTTTTTATGATAAGAGGCATTTGTTTTCTTTTTCCGGAGAAGATAAAGTATACACACCAGGAAAGGAAAGAGTAATCGTTGAATATAAAGGAATACGTTTCCTGCTTCAGATATGTTATGATCTTCGTTTTCCTGTCTTTGCAAGGAATAATGATGATTATGATGCCATTTTATATGTTGCCAACTGGCCCGAGAAACGGGTAGGGGCATGGGAACATCTGTTGAAAGCCAGAGCTATTGAAAACTTATCTTTTGTATTTGGTTTAAACAGAATCGGGACCGATGGAAATGATCTGTTGTATCAGGAGAGCTCTCATTGCTTCTTTGGGGATGGAAAAGAAATTTCTCAGAAACAGGGAAATCTTGTATCTGCAGAATTATATATGGAAGAATTGAACGATTTTAGAAAACATTTCCAGTTTTTGAATGACAGAGATTCCTTTTCTATTGAATTTTAGATTTTCCCACTGATTTCGCAGATCTTCACAGATTTTTAATTTCTATATAAATAAAATAAGTATAATCATCTGTGAAAATCCGTGCAATCTGTGGGAATTAAAAAAAACTGTGAAAAATCACAGTTTTAAGCGTATTGTTGTAAAAGTTGGGTGAGGGTATTCACATCATGAACACCGCTTTCCTTCCACAGCATTTCTCCTTTTTTGAAAATGGCCAGTGTAGGGACTCCGCGCACTCCATACTGAGCTGCCAGTGCAGGATATTGATCTACATCTACTTTTATAATTCTGGCTCCTTCGCCAATATTTTCCTTTACAGTATTTAAAACCGAAGATTGTACTTTACAAGGCTGACACCATGTTGCAAAAAAATCGATAAGTACAGGTTTTTCGGAATCAATGATTTCCTGAAATTTTTGTGACATAATTTAGCGTTTATTAGTTTGCTTTTTTGTTTGTTTCGTCCTGGATCGCCTTTACATTCTTCCAGCTCGTCCCATCATAAGCTTCCACACCATTTTTCTTCAGAATTTCCATGGCCTGATCTGCCTGGATTCCTTTATTGCAAAACACTACAACTTTTTTACCTTTTAGAGTTTCTATATTGTTTTGAATATCTGCCAAAGGAATGTTGATGGCATTCTTTGCTGTTCCTGCAGCATATTGCTCTGGAATTCTGACATCTACCAATGTTACATCAGAGCTGTTAACCACTTCTTTGATGTTAGCTCTAGAAACGGTTGCTGTAGAGTTTGTCTTGCAGGCACTTAGCGTAAATGTCAATGCTAAAAATAATCCGAAAAGCTTAATTTTCATGTCTTACAGGGTCTTAGATTGGCATACAAAATCTGTGGTTGGAAGTTTTTCCGTTTTTTTGATTCCGTTAAAGCCTCCTTCGATTTCGGTAAAGTTTCTGATTCCGTGTGAATTAAGGATGCTTGCTGCAATCATGCTTCTGTATCCGCCAGCACAGTGAATGAAGAAGTGTTCAGAGTCATCAATGGTACGTGCCCAGTCGCTGATCGTATCCAATGGCTTATTGTAAGCGTTATCAATGTGTTCTGCCGAATACTCAGTAAGTTTTCTTACATCAATTACGGTAGCATCTTCTGTGAATTGTTCTGCAAATTCGGCAGGAGTAATTCTTTTGATCTCATCTGTTTCTTTTCCTGCATTTTTCCATGCTTCAAAACTTCCTTTCAGGTATCCAATCACATTGTCAAATCCTACTCGGCTTAGTCGCGTGATCACTTCCTCTTCAGTTCCTTCATCAGTAACTAATAATAAAGGATGTTTTACATCTACAATAAGCGTTCCTACCCATGGGGCAAAATCTCCTTTCAGTCCTATATTGATAGAGTTCGGAACAAATCCTTTATGGAAGTCCGCAGCTCCTCTTGTATCTAAAATTAATGCTCCTGTTTCCTCTGCCAGTGCTTCGAAATCTTCAGGCTCAACAGGCTGTAATCCTTTGTTCATCACAACGTCCAGACTTTCATAGCCGCCTTTATTTAAAGCGACATTCATCCCAAAGTATTTCGGTGGAGCTGTTAAGCCGTCCAGAACTTCTCTGATGAAAGACTCTTTATCCGGTTGATTAAGTGCATAGTTGGTCTTCTTTTGATTTCCTAAAATGTCTACCGTTTCCTTCTGCATATTTTTTCCGCACGCAGATCCGGCTCCGTGAGCTGGATAAACTGTGATGCTGTCATCCAACGGCATAATTTTGTTCTGAAGACTGTCGTAAAGAATTCCTGCAAGATCTTCCTGTGTAAGGTTAGTGGCTTTCTGTGCAAGATCCGGTCTTCCCACATCTCCTAAAAATAGGGTATCACCTGTAAAAATTGCAGTTTCAACACCATTTTCATCGATTAAAAGGTAAGTGCTGCTTTCCATCGTATGTCCGGGAGTGTGCATGACCTTTATTTTCACTTTTCCAATCTCAAAAATCTGATTGTCTTCAGCAATAATAGCATCAAATTCCGGAACAGCAGTAGGTCCGTAAACAATTGGAGCGCCTGTTTTTTTGCTTAAATCCAAATGTCCTGATACAAAATCTGCATGGAAGTGAGTTTCAAAAATATATTTTAAAGTGACATTGTCTTTTTCCAGACGATCCAGATAAGGTTTTACTTCTCTTAGCGGATCAATAATGACAGCTTCATTCTCTGATACAATATAATAGGCACCCTGAGCCAGACAGCCCGTATATATTTGTTCAATTTTCATTGGGTCTTTTTTTAATGAGTTAAAGATACGAAGTATTAGATCAATTCTAAATGAAATGTTAAATTCCATTGATAGTTTCTTTCAATACTTTGTTAAACGTACGTTTAGTATATGTTGTTTTTTTCAGCAAAAAGAATGCCTTACATAAAGATAATGGTAAATGCTGTTTTATATCATGTTTAGTTCCTATATCCTTCCTGGCACAAAAAAAAATAATTATCGTGGTTTAAAATTTGATTATTGAAGGACAAATTTATTTTCTAAAGAAGCAGAGAGAAGTTCTTCAGAAAATATCTTTACATATTTTACAAAAAATTTTATATTTATAAGTTAAAAAAGCGAGCAAATGGCAGATAAAACACAATTTATTGAAGAACTTAACGCTAGATACACTCCTAAGGGTGAGCATATAATATTAGGAAAAGGAATGCTGGACGGAGAAGTAGTCACAGAAGTGAACGTAACCATTCCCTTGAAAACGATTAACCGCCACGGCCTTATTGCCGGAGCTACCGGAACCGGTAAAACAAAAACATTACAGGTCTTTGCAGAACAGCTTTCTCATGCAGGGATTCCTTCTTTGGTTCTCGATATTAAAGGAGATTTCTCCGGGATTGCAGAAGCGGGCCAGATGAATTCTGTTATTGAAGAAAGGTATGCCAAAACACAGCTTCCTTATAATCCACAAGGTTTTCCGGTAGAACTCATGAGTATTTCCGGAGGAAAAGGAGTGAAGCTGAGAGCTACAGTTACAGAATTCGGACCTGTTTTATTAAGCAAGATCCTTGAATTAAATGATACACAGCAAAGTATCATGTCTATTGTCTTCAAATACTGTGATGATAAAGGACTTCCTTTGATTGATCTTAACGATTTGAAGAAAGTACTTCAATATGTGACGGATAACGCACAGGGAAAAGCTGAACTTGCAGCCAATTACGGATCTATTGCACCAGCATCTCTTGGCGCTATCTTAAGATCTATTGTGGCCCTGGAACAACAGGGAGCAGCAGGCTTTTTCGGTGAACTGAGCTTTGATGTTCATGATTTACTGGAAACAAGAGACGGAAAAGGAGTGGTTAATATTTTAAGAGTGGCAGATATCCAGAATAAGCCACAGCTTTTCTCCACATTCATGCTTTCGCTTTTTGCTGAAATTTATATGACATTTCCGGAGGAAGGAGATAGCGGAAAGCCGAAGCTGGTATTATTTATTGATGAAGCCCACCTGATTTTTGATGAAGCTTCCAAAGCCCTTCTTTCACAAATTGAAACGATGGTAAAGCTGATCCGTTCCAAAGGAGTAGGGATCTATTTCATTACACAGATTCCAGGTGATGTCCCTGAAAATGTTCTTTCCCAATTAGGGTTAAAAATACAGCATGCCTTAAGAGGATTTACCGCAAAAGATAAAAAAGAAATTACCAAAGCCGTTGAAAACTATCCTACGACAGAATACTATAATGCTTCCAGTCTGATCCAGAATCTGGGAATTGGAGAAGCATTTGTTACGGCTCTTGATGAAAAAGGGATTCCGACACCATTAGTGCATACGTACCTGATTTCTCCGGAATCAAGAATGGATGTTTTGAATGACGCGGAAATTTCTGATCTGACTTCAAGATCAGCACTTGTTGCAAAATATGAGCAGGCCATTGACAGAGAATCTGCTTACGAAATGCTTACCAACAGGATGGAACAGGCAGCACAAAATCCTTCACCCACCCAAAAAACAAAACCTGTAAAAGAAGAACCGGGAATGTTTGAACAGGTATTGCAGAGTAAAGCTGGCCGTACTTTTACCTCTACATTAATGAGAGAAGGGGCAAAAGCGATTCTTGGAATGTTTGGTCTGGGAGGCAGAAGAAGATAATTTTGAAAGTTAACCTGCTGTGTTTTGATATATTTTTTGTTATTTTAGCAGGTTATCTTTACTTAACAGTAAAAAATAGAGCCGCATTTTATTGGGGAATAGGAGGCCGGTTTTGAATATTAAACTAGAAAAACAGCAGTTAACACACATTCATGTATTCAATTATAGATATAGAAAGTAATGGTGCAGGTTATAGAAATGAATGCATTATAGATATCGCCATTTACAGATATGACGGTCAGAAAATTATAGACCAGTTTATATCGCTGGTAAACCCTGAAGGCGATATCACTCCTTTTGTACAGAAACTGACCAGTATTACCCCGAAAATGGTCAAAACTGCTCCGAAATTTCATGAAATTGCCAAAAGAGTGATAGAAATTACTCAGAATACAACTTTGGTAGGTCATAATATTGATTTTGATTACAGGATGCTTCGCCAGTCATTCAAAAGGCTTGGTTATGATTTTAAAATCAATACTTTAGATACAATTCCGTTAGCAAAAAAACTGATTCCTGATGAGGTAAGTTATTCCTTGGGAAAACTGGTGAAATCATTAGGTATTCCATTGACTAACCATCACAGGGCGGAAGGTGATGCAAGAGCTACATTAGAACTTTTCAAGCTTCTGATTTCAAAGGATACTGAAAATGAGATTATTCAGAAGCAGCACGATGAGTCTAATGCCAAAACGTATATCAATAAGATCAAAGAACTGACTCAGGATCTTCCTAATGATAAAGGTTTTGTATACTTTCAGGATGAGGCCGGGCGTATTATGTTTTCAGATTATGTTCAGGATATCAACAAGTTTTCCAAAAAGGTTTTCAATTCCAAATCAAAAAAATGGGAACAGATTCAGAAAGATGTTGAACAGATTAATTTTGAGCTTACCGGAACAGATATTATTGCCAAACTGATCCTGAATTCGAAGAATATTAAAAAGAAAGAAGTTTTGCCTTTCGGATTATATTTCAGGAATAATAAATATGTGGTTGAGAAAAATAAACTCAATAAAACCGAGAAACCGGTCTTGAAATTCAGGTCATTTACCCAGGGAACAAAAGCTGTTCAGTTTATTGGATCTCAGGAAGAATTTAAGGATTTTGCTGTCTTGAAACAAAAAATTGAATTCAGAAAAAGAAATGAACTCTGGCTGGGACCAGGAAGAAAATTAGGAGAAAAGTTATTTTTAATCATAGAAAACGGGAAAGTGGTTTCGTTTGGATTCTATGAGTTGTTTACGCAGATTCAGACACTGAGTAAACTGGCGAAGTTGAAAATTGATCTTCCGTTATCTTCCACAGATCTGAATAACGAATTGCAATTGGCCCTGCTCCGCGGGGATTTTGAGACATTACCGCTGCCGAAGTAAAAGAGTGTCTATACGTTACAAGTTGTCTTGAAGGCAATACTCGTAAAATCAATTTTTAAAAAGTAAAAAATAAGTAGTATTTTTGCAAAAAATAAATATAAGCAATGCAAAATTTTAAACAAAATAAAACTGGAAAAAAGGGAACTGTAAAGTTCTCTAAGGTTTGGAATATTTAAAAGAGTTGTCTTGCATAAAAAATAATCAATGTGGCAGGCTCTTTTCTGAAGAATCTGCCTTTTTTTATGTTAAAATGAAATTATGAATTCAAAAGAATTATTAAAAATTGCCAATGAGTTTGGCACACCAGTGTACGTTTATGATGCTGAGTCTATCAAAATTCAATACGAAAAACTTACCTCTTCATTTTTAAAACATACGAAGTTCTTCTATGCGGCGAAGGCTTTAACGAATATCAATATTCTTAAGTATGTCAAGAACCTGGGTGCATCTTTGGATTGTGTATCTATTAACGAAGTTAAACTTGGATTGAAGGCAGGATTTTCGAAAGAAAAGATATTGTTTACTCCCAATTGTGTTGACCTGGCGGAAATAGAAGAAGCAATGACTTTTGGAGTTCATATTAACATTGATAACATTTCTATTCTTGAACAATTCGGGAATAAATACGGAAATACGTATCCGATTTTAGTAAGAATCAACCCCCATATTTTTGCTGGCGGTAACTATAAGATTTCAACAGGGCATATCGACAGTAAATTCGGTATTTCCATTCACCAGGTTCGTCACATCGAAAGAGTGATGAAGAGTACCAACCTTAATGTTGAAGGTCTTCACATGCATACTGGAAGCGAAATTAAAGATCCTGATGTATTTCTTCAGGCTTTGGAGATTATGCTGGAACTTTCTGAACATTTCCCGAACCTGAAATATCTTGATATGGGAAGCGGTTTCAAAATCCCTTACCAGGACAGTGAAGAAGAAACTGATGTAAGAACATTAGGTAAAAAAGTGGAAAAAGTAATTTCTGAATTTTCAAAATCTACTGGTAAAAAATTTGAACTATGGTTTGAACCAGGGAAATTCTTGGTTGGAAAAAGCGGCTATTTATTGGTAAAAGCTAATGTGATCAAGCAGACGACGGCCACTGTTTTTGTTGGGGTGAATTCCGGATTTAACCACCTTATCCGTCCTATGTTCTACGACTCTTACCATCTGATTGAAAACCTTTCCAATCCCAAAGGAGCAGAAAGAATTTATACGGTAGTAGGAAACATCTGTGAAACCGATACATTCGCATGGGACAGAAAGCTGAATGAAGTAAGAGAAGGAGATATCCTTGCTTTCCATAATGCAGGAGCTTACGGTTTTGAAATGAGTTCAAACTTCAACTCAAGATTAAAACCTGCTGAAGTATTATTCTTAGATGGAAAAGCTCATTTGATCCGTAAAAGAGATGAATTTGAAGATCTGTTGAGAAATCAGATTGAAATAGTGATGTAAAATCTGAAACATACGATATAAACAGCCGCCTTTTGGGTGGCTGTTTTGTTTTACAGGGGAATTAAACCTCACGGGTTTTCAAAACCCGTGAGGTTTTAATAGAAAAAGAATTCAAAATTAAATTACAATTTTTTAACATCGAGTTAGGGATAGAGTCTCAACTTTATTAGCTAAATTTGATAGAGATAGGAAGATTTTCTTCTTCTCAAATACTATTTTCACCAAAAAATAACCACCAAAACAGACTAATTATGGCGAAAAACATAGCAGAGCAGATTGTTGAAATGCTCGAAAATGCCAATGTGAAAAGAATTTATGCAGTAACCGGAGACAGTCTTAACCATCTGAATATTGCGGTCAAAAAAAGCAATATTCAATGGATTCATGTAAGACACGAAGAAGTAGGAGCTTATGCTGCCGCTGCGGAGGCTGAGCTTGATGGGTTGGCAGTATGTGCCGGAAGCTGCGGCCCCGGACATGTTCATCTCATCAATGGAGTGTATGAAGCACATCGCTCTCATGTTCCAATGCTGGTAATTGCTTCAACGATTCCCAGTGACGAAATGGGAATGGACTACTTTCAGGAAACCAATACAATAAAACTGTTTGACGACTGTAGTTACTATAATCAAATGATTACCCGGCCGGAGCAGGTGCAGAGAACTGTGCAAACTGCTATCCAACATGCGATCTCCAAAAAAGGAGTTGCGGTGATAGGCCTACCGGGAGATGTTTCAGAATTAGATGCCGAAGAAGGCTCTACCTCCACCCAGATTTTTAAAACCAATCCTGTCATAAGACCTTCGGATGACGAGTTGAAAAGCTTGTCAACATTAATAAATAACAGTAAAAAAGTAACAATCTATTGCGGAATAGGTGCCGCTGAAGCACGCGATGAAGTGATTGCTTTGTCCAATCTGTTAAAAGCACCTGTAGGATATTCATTTAGGGGAAAAATGGCTATTCAGCCCAATAACCCAAATGAAGTGGGACTTACAGGTCTGTTAGGATTTCCTTCAGCCTATCACGCCATGCATGAAGCTGATCTTGTTATTCTCCTGGGAACGGATTTTCCTTATCAGAAATTCATGCCTGTAAAAAATAAAATCGTCCAGATTGATGAAAGTCCTGAAAGATTAGGAAGAAGAGCAAAACTCGAGCTAGGACTTGCCGGAGATGTCAAAGAAACCATTAAAGCATTATTGCCTTTACTTGACGAAAAAACTGATGTTCATTTCCTGAACGAGCAGCTGGCATTTTATGATAAAGTGAAAGAAAGCCAGTTGGAGTATGTAAAAGATTCTGGAAAAGAAAATGCTATTCAGCCGGAATATGTGGCCCACACTTTAGACAAACTTGCTAAACATGATGCTATTTTTACCGTAGATACCGGAATGTGCTGCGTTTGGGGAGCAAGATTTATTACAGGAACAGGCGAAAGGAAAATGCTGGGATCGTTTAACCACGGATCAATGGCGAATGCGATGCCAATGGCTATCGGGGCAGCTTTAGCGCATCCTGAGAAACAGGTAATTGCTCTATGTGGTGACGGAGGATTGTCTATGCTTTTAGGGGATATGGCTACTATTTTTCAGTATAAACTCCCTGTGAAACTGATTGTTTTCAACAACAGAACGTTAGGAATGGTAAAACTGGAAATGGAAGTTGGCGGAATGCCCGACAATGAAACAGATATGATCAATCCGGATTTTGCTATGGTAGCACATGCAATGGGCTATCCGGGAAAAAACGTTCATCTTCCCGAAGAAGTAGAAAGTGCTATCAAAGAATGTCTGGATCATGACGGGCCTTATCTTCTGAATATTTTCACCAATCCCAATGCGCTGGCTCTTCCTCCCAAGATTGAATTTGACCAGATCATGGGAATGAGCAAATCTATGGCACAGCTGATGCTGGGAGGGAAAATGGATGAGGTTTTTGAAACCGTAAAAAGCAATTATAAACACATTAAGGGTCTGCTATAGGATTAAGGGGCAATATTTTTAAAACCTGCCTTGAATTCACAATATTTAAATTATAAAACTTCATGCTTTGCGTGAAGTTTTGTTTTTTATAAATAAGCTAAATATTTACCTTTGTTTATTATTAGTAAACAAGATTATGAGAACGGTACTTTTATTTTTAGCCTTATGTGTAATGAATTTTTCATTGGCGCAGGATCAGGAAGACCGCGATGATTCTTTCATCAGGGAGAGCAATAAAAATGTTCTGAAAATAGACATCAAAGAACCTTTTATGCAGGTGGCTGTAAAATGTAATGATTTTAAACCTGCTGCTTTCGAAGGAGGTGTCGTGGCCTATAAAGAAATTCTCAACAAATATATGTATGCCTACCTGAATTCAGATTTCTATGCTTTGACCGGAGATTTTACATTTACCTTAGTGCTTGATGCTAAAGGAAAAGTAGTAGATGTGAAAGGAATGCCTAAAGTACAGAACAGTGAAGTTTTTTTTGATGATATGCAATATGTGGTAAGAAGAATAAAGAAAAACTGGACTCCGGCATCTTGTGGCGGACAGCCTGTAGCTTCACAGATTAAAGTTAAAATGAACTTCTCTTCAATGTCCGTGGATATTGATTAAATAATATAAACACAATAATGAAAAATACTTTTTTTTTATTTTTTCTGGCTTTTGTCTCTCTGTATAAAGCGCAGATACTTGATGAATATCCGGAGAAACAAAGCTTTTATGAAGGAGGAATGGTTAATTTTTACAAAGATGTTCATGAATATCTTGTTAATAATAAATTTAAGGAGTGTGATGAAAAAGAGATTTATCAGCCAAGAATTATTGTAACAGAAAAAGCTGAAGTTAAATTCATCAAAGATTCTGATACGGCTAATATTGCAAGGAACAAATGTGCATACAATATGTCAAGGGAGCTTCTTAAAAACCTTAAGAAATGGAAGCCTGCTGAAGCCAAAGGCTGGAAAATTGGGGCTATTACCGAGTTTATTTTATATCCAAAAGATGTAATGAGTAATTACCAGCCGGGTTATGATGCCAATAAATTTGTAGCGCATACCAAATACCCTGAAGGATCGAAAGCTTTTCATACTTTATTTCATGATAATTTTATGACGATTTTTTCAGATTATCAGCTTAACGGAAAGGTAAATCTGGAATTTTATATCAGCAAAGACGGTCATATTATTAATCCCAGAGTTTATCCTGAAGTTTACAATCAAAATTTTAATACTGATTTTATGCGGACTCTTGCAAGGATGAAAAAGACCTGGATACCAGCTTTTTATAAAGATATTCCGATTGTGGAAAGGATTTCATTTCCGGTACAGTTTTCAATAACATTTACTGAAAGATAATCCTGACATTCTGTCACAATATTTTGTATCTTTGCAAACTTATTCGTTCGTAATTTAAAATTGCGGACCTTAAATCGATTATCGTGCAGGAAAAATATATAGACGAAACAAAACAGGGCGAAGCTTTTGCTATTGCAGAAAGACCGGAGAACTCTAAAAAACTCTTTTTAGAAAGCTATGGTTGTCAGATGAACTTCTCTGACTCTGAGATTGTTGCATCCATTCTTAATGAACAGGGCTATAATACAACAATGAAAGTTGAAGAAGCTGACCTGATTCTTTTAAATACCTGTTCCATCCGTGAAAAAGCAGAGCAGACTGTAAGAATGCGTCTTTCTCAGTTCAAAAATCTGAAAAAAGAAAGACCGAATATGACGGTAGGAGTTCTGGGATGTATGGCAGAAAGATTGAAAACCAAGTTCTTAGAAGAAGAACAATTGGTTGATCTTGTTGTGGGTCCGGATGCCTACAGAGACTTGCCGAACCTTTTAAAAGAAACCGATGATGGAAGAGATGCGATCAACGTAATTCTTTCCAAAGAAGAAACGTATGCAGATATCAACCCTGTTCGTTTAGGAGGAAACGGTGTTACCGCATTTGTTACCATTACCAGAGGTTGCGATAATATGTGTACATTCTGTGTGGTTCCTTTTACCAGAGGAAGAGAAAGAAGCCGTGATCCACACTCTATTATTGAAGAATGTAAAGATCTTGCCAACAACGGATATAAAGAAATTACCCTTTTAGGGCAAAACGTAGACTCCTACCTTTGGTATGGAGGTGGACCCAAAAAAGACTTTGCCAAAGCTTCTGAAATGCAGAAAGCAACAGCCATTAATTTTGCTCAGCTTCTTGATTTAGTGGCTAAAGCCGTTCCGGAACTGAGAATCCGATTCTCTACCTCAAATCCGCAGGATATGAGTCTGGATGTATTCAAAATGATGGCAAAGCATGACAATATCTGTAAATATGTTCACCTTCCTGTACAAAGCGGAAGCAATAATATGCTTGAAGCGATGAACAGACAGCATACCCGCGAAGAATATCTTGATCTGATCAGAAAAGCAAAAGAAATTGTTCCGGAAGTAGCATTCTCTCAGGATATGATTGTTGGATTCTGTAATGAATCTGAAGAAGATCACCAGGATACTTTAAGCCTGATGAGAGAAGTAGAATATGACTACGGTTATATGTTTGCCTACTCTGAAAGACCGGGAACTCCGGCTCACAAGAAAATGGAAGACAATATTCCGGCTGATGTGAAGCAGAGACGTCTTGCTGAAGTTATCGCGCTTCAGGGTGAGCTTTCAAAACAAAGAATGAAATCCTATGTAGGAAGAGAGCATCAGATTCTGATTGAAGGTATTTCCAAGAAGAACAAAAATCAATGGAAAGGAAGAAACTCTCAGAATGCGGTATGTGTCTTTGATAAACTGGAAGGACAGAAAATAGGTGACATTGTGAACGTTTTTGTGTATGACAATACACAAGGCACACTTTTAGGGAGAACAGCGGAATAAAATTAAGTTACCATCACTGAAAAACTTAAAAAAAGAAAATATATATTCTTAAAAAAAGATCAACGGGTATATTACCGTAAGATTTTTAGTAAATTGTGAAGGAAAGACAGTACTGTTCAGATTATGGTATATAAGCCCAGGTCTGAAAGAGATAGAAGGTTTACAAGTAGTTTACTATCAGTATTTAACCTATAAAATTAAAAATGGAAAAGTTTCAGAGGTATTACCTTAGCTTTTTATTACTTATCGTTTACACCAATACTATTGCGCAGGTCAGCTGTAATGCAGTAGAGGGTGAGAACTGTAAAAAAGCGTGTGGGTTATACAACTGGGCTTCAGATTTACAAGGTTTTGCAGAATCTCAGGAAGGCTTTGCTAATGCCTTAGAGCTACGTCCCGATTTTTCCCATGGTTACATGGAAAAAGCCATTCCATTTCTTAAAAAAGGAGATTTTGTAACCTGGAAGATTTTAATTGATAAAGCCGTTGCTTTAGATTCTCAAATATATCTTGGTTACAGAGGCAGGACAAAGTTTCAGTTTCTGAGAGACTACAGAGGAAGCAATCAGAATTTAGAAGGATTAAAAAAATATGAGCCCGGAGACTTAGGAAGATCTCAGGACGGAGACTATAATCTGGACGTAGTAAGAGCTATGTCCTACAGTGCTTTGGGACAGAAAGAAAAAGCGGCTGGGATTATAGAAAGACTTTTGGCTACCAGAGGTTATGTGAAGGGAATGTTCGATCATTATCAGCTGGGAGTTACCTATTTCGAGCTGGGAAGATATGACAGAGCCCTGGAAAATTTTGAAAAACAAAGCAAAGAGTACGACTTTGCCGAGAATATATACTTTAAAAGTAAAGTTTCTAAGATCAGAAACAAAGATTATTTGGATTTAAAAATGTTAGCCCTGCAAACGTATGATGAAGGAAAGACTATGAAAGATGTCTACACTCATCACTTTAACAAAGTCTACAGAAAAGAAATTGAAGCGCTGTAGAAGATTAACATTCAGTCAATAATCAAAAATTTACTTATGAGCAACGAGCTACAAAACATAAAAAACCGTTTCGGAATTATCGGAAACTTTCCTGCACTCAATCGTGCCCTCGAAAAATCTATCCAGGTGGCACCTACAGATATCTCTGTACTTGTGATTGGAGAAAGTGGGGTAGGAAAAGAATTTATTCCGAAAATCATTCATTCAGAATCCAGAAGAAAACATCAGCCTTATATCGTCGTAAACTGTGGAGCGATTCCGGAAGGAACTATAGACTCTGAATTGTTCGGACACGAAAAAGGAGCTTTTACAGGAGCTACAGCGACAAGAAAAGGATATTTTGAAGTAGCAGACGGCGGAACCATCTTTTTGGATGAGGTGGGAGAACTTCCTCTGCAGACTCAGGTTCGTCTTTTAAGAGTGCTGGAAAGTGGTGAATTTATGAAAGTAGGTTCTTCGCAGGTGCAGAAAACCAATGTGAGAATTGTGGCCGCTACCAACGTTAATATGATGAAAGCCATCCATGATGGAAGATTCCGTGAGGATTTGTATTACCGTTTGAATACCGTTCAGATTGATATGCCGCCTTTGAGAGAAAGAAAAGGAGATATCCATTTGCTATTCAGAAAATTTGCGATAGACTTTGCAGAAAAATACAGAATGCCGGAACTGGAACTGGAGCAGAGTGCTGTTCATTACATTGAAAGTTATTCTTTCCCGGGGAATGTCCGCCAGCTAAGAAATTTAGTAGAGCAGATGACCGTTGTGGAAAGGAACAGAAATATCACTGCAGAAAAACTTGCCGAGTATATTCCGATGGAAACCCATCTTCCAATGGTGGTCAATACACAAAGCACGCCTAAGCAGAACGATTTCGGAAGTGAAAGGGAAATCATGTATAAAATTCTGTTCGATATGAGGAATGATATTAATGATTTAAAATCCTTAACTTCGGAACTGATCAAGAACAGAGGAACAGCAGATCTGAGCAACCATGAGAAAAACCTGATCAACAGGATTTATACTTCCGATAGTCAGCCGCAGGTGAATTCCGGATCAATGTTATATTTTGAAAATAATAATGATACGCCGGCAGTTCAGACTCCTACAATTATTTCGACACCTGAGGACAGCTATGAAGATATTGAAGATATCGAAATTGAGGAAAACAGGCCAGAATCTCTTTCTCTTCAGAACAATGAAAAAGATTTGATTATCAAGGCTTTGGAGAAGCATAAAGGACGTAGAAACAGAGCTGCAGATGAGCTGGGAATTTCACAAAGAACTTTATACAGAAAAATAAAACAATATAACCTGGAAGATTAACACAACATAAATAATGAAAGTCAATTTAACACCTAAGCCGATCAATTTTAAACTCGGAGAATATATAAACAAAGGTTTCGAACTTTTAAAGAAAGATTTCGGGAATATTTTTATAGCATTTTTAGTATGCTTTATTATGTCTATTATTCCATTCTGCGGATTATTAGCAATGGGTAATTTATACAAATACCTTCAAAGGCTGAACAGAAACCAGCCTGCAAGTCCCGGAGATATTTTTGATTTTAAAGACTTCATGCCTTATTTTATGCTGCAGTTAATTGTTTTTGGTGGTGTTTTACTGCTTTACATTCCTTTATTTGCTGTCCTGGGTATATCAGGTTCAATTTCGGGAAGGGATGAACCTAATCCAATGGTTGCATTATTTGTGTTTCCCTATGTATTTTTAATAGTAGCAGCTATATATTATTTTGTACTAAAAGGCTTTTACATCATTCCGTTAATCAGTCTTAAAGGAATCAAAGAAATAAAAGAAGCCTGGAATATTTCAAAGGTAATGACTAAAGGAAATTTGTTGTCAATTTTTCTTTTCTCATTGGTAGTAAGTATATTGGCTCAGATTGGTATTATTGCCTGCGGGATAGGAATTTTTCTTACCTTACCGTTCTTATACACGGCAAACTATTTTGCTTATGAAGATGCTATTCAACAGATTGAGTATGATGAAATTATTGAAATCGGATCTAAAAATGAACTTTAAAATTAACAATATCAGCTTGAAACAATTACTGTTCACGGGAATGCTTTTTGCATTGCTGGGAGTTTTAAATTCATGCTACAGCTTTACGGGATCGTCCCTTACAGACGAGAAAACAGTTCAGATAAATGAATTTCCCAATAATGCACCTCTTGTAAACCCGGCGTTATCACAACAGTTTTCTACTGCAATACAAAACAGATTCCTTCAGAGAACCACTTTGAAAGGAACAAAAGAAAATCCGGATATCCTGATAGAAGGAGAAATTACAGACTATTCCATTACCCCTACCACAATCAGTTCCAATACCCAGACCAACCCTTCCGGTGGAGTGATTCAGCAGGCGCAGAATAAACTTACGATTACAGTAAAGGTACATTATGAAAATAAAATCCACCCGGATGCAAGCTTTGACAGAACGTATTCTGACGAAGCAGCTTTCAACAGTGATGTATCCCTAAGTCAGATCGAAGACCAGCAGGTAAAACTGGTAACAGATAGAATTATTAATAAGATATTTAACGACATTGTAGCGAATTGGTAAGATGAATCCGAGAGTTTTAGAATTAATAAAAAATCCGAAAAATATTCAGTTAGAAGACCTTGGTCTTTTGAAAGAAGAGATTCACACTTTTCCTTATATTCAGAATATCAGGGCACTTCACTTGTATGGTGTGCACCTGTACGAAAAAGAAAACTATCAGAAAGAGCTTTCTACTACAGCAGCATATACTACTGATAAAAAGATTTTATATCAGCTGATCAATGGAAAGATCAAACAAGAGCTCAAATCAGAGGTTGTTGAAGAGAAAAAAATCTCTAAAACAATTGAAAAACCAGCTCAATTAATCCCGAAAGCCAAATCTTTCCCTATCAAAAGAGAAGAAGAGATTTCTTTGGAAAGACCATCAGAGGAAAAAGAGAATACCTGTATTTTACCCACTTTACAGGATGTGAAGCACATTTATGTAAACGGTGAACGAAACAGAATTTTATTTGAAGGAGAAGAAAACTTCCTGGATGAAGAAAATTCCGAGACCATAGATATTGAATCTACCCTTGAATCCGGAACTCTGGTAACCCAGAAGACTGAGCCTATAGCTGAAGAACCGGTTCAGGAGAAAGTAGAATCCGGACAAGTTGAAGCTGAGAAGAATGACGGAGAGAACTTTACACCGGAAACTATCATTCACGAAGATCAGATTTCTTCAGAAAATGAGGAAGAAAAGATTGAAGAAGAACAAAATACAAGCTTCCATGAAGTAGCACCTTTAGTACCGGAAATAAATAATGAGGCAACAGCAGAAGATCCTGCAGAAGCAGCTCATGAAGAAAAATTGGTTTCCGGGGAAGAATCTGTTCACCACGAAGAAATAAAAGCTGAAGCAGAAGAGGAGGCCGGAGAAAGCTTTACTCCAGAAACGATCATCAATGAAGATCAGATTTCTATCCAAAAAGAAGATGGAAATGGTGATCAAGAGTTGTCTTCTGTAGAATTATCTGATGCGGAAGTCAGCTTCCATGGAACAGAATCGTTTATGCCGGACGTTAAAATCCAGACTAACAGCGAGGAGATAGCGGAGCCTGCTGAAATTTCCCAACCGAATGTCAATAAGCACGAGGAGGAAATGAGACGCCTGATTGAAGAGGTTGAGAAAAAAATGAAGGAAACTAAACTTGTTCCGCAAG
Organism: Chryseobacterium sp. KLBC 52; assembly: GCF_003347605.1. Taxonomy (GTDB): domain Bacteria; phylum Bacteroidota; class Bacteroidia; order Flavobacteriales; family Weeksellaceae; genus Chryseobacterium. Next base: position 53,803 of record NZ_QDFZ01000019.1, read on the forward strand.
AGGAAGAAATAGAACCCGAAAACGTTGAAGATCATGAAATCAGCTTCGCTGATACTCAAAGCTTCCATTTCTGGTCGACAAGTGAAGATAAACCTGAAGAAGTAAAAGAAGAGCCAGTACAGAAAGAAGTTGTTGAAGACCAATCTCCGGTAGAAGAAGCTAATGCGGAAGCTGCAGAAAAAACAGAAGAAAAAGCTCCTGAAGTCCAGGCTGTATGGAAACCAATGAGTGTGGAATCCAATATGCCCGATTCTTTAATCAGTAAATCTGAACAGTCATTATCTCCTGAAATACAATCTCCGGCAGTAGAGTCAGCTCTTGTTAAAGAACCGGAAGTGATCACTGAAGAGCCAAATTCAGTTGAGGCCCCTGAAATTATTGCGGAAGCTGCTCAGGAAGATATTCAGCCGCTGGAGAAAGAAACTTCTGAAGCTGAAAAAAATCTTTCTGAATCTGTTGAAGAAGGAAAGGCTGTTACTGAAACTATAAAAGAAGATGTTCCTGTCATGAATGTTTCCTTCTTTGGAACAGATATTTCTACCCTTAAGGTTGAAGAAAAGCAGGAAGAAAAGAAAGAAGAACCTGTGGAAAAAGTACAGGAGGTTCCTATGAAAAATACGACTCAATCGACCATAGACAGCAATGTTCCGGGTTTTATCAATACATGGCAGAGCTGGCTTAAGATTGACAGAACAGAGGAGGTTGAAAAGGAAAAATCAGAAATTAAAGAAAAGGCTATAGAAACCTTTATTGAAAATAATCCTAGAATCAGTCAGTTAAAAGAAGAAAGTACCTATGTAGTAAAAGAAAAGAATGATGATATCTCGCATCTGATGACAGAGACATTGGCTAATCTTTATTTTGAACAGAAACTTTATACAAAGGCCATAAAAGCGTTTGAAATACTTATCAAAAAGAGTCCGGAGAAAAAAGAATATTTTGAATCCAAAATTCAGGATATTAAGGACTTCAGAAGTAAAAATTAAAAATAAAAAAGGTACTGTTCAAAAATCAGTACCTTTTTTATTTTATAATTTCTGAGAAGTACCTTTGTTACTTCTTAATTTTTTCCAGGCTTTTCGCCCAAATACAATAACCACAATTAATGTGATGATGGTAAATATTGCTGCAATAACCGGTGCAGCCATTGCGAGAACAGACATAATACCTGCCCCTGCTGTCTCGGTTGTTCCAACCATTGAATTTCCCAGGCCTCCGGTAGTCGCAGTAGAAGCGGCCCTTATTCCTGCAAATCCAGAGCTGATCGTAGCTGCTGTACCCCCACCGGCAATTAATGCCAAAGCCCATTGCGGGAAAGTTCCAAGATCAGCAAACTGACTGGCAAATAATAGGGAACCGGCAACAGTTGCCATAGGGATGGAAACCGTATCCAGTAAATGATCAACGAAAGGGATATAATAAGCGAGGATCTCAATAATAGTTGCTATTCCCGTGGTAATAAGCGTAGGAAGTCCCGCAAGCCATTCAAAATGCTCATTCATAGGAATCCAGTTGAAGTAAGACGCAAGACTTACCATAAACATGGGAAGAAATACCCGGAAGCCTGTAGCCGCTGCCAATCCGATACCAATAAATGCACTGATTATATAAGAAAAGTAGGGAATATTGTCTAACATATTAATTTTCAGATTTATTGTTTTCCCTAAAAATACAAAAACTATATGATATTTGAAGTGTTGTTGATTTCGAAGCTCCAGATACGCGATGCGGGTACGAGGTTTTGAGCTTTACAATGCGTGATTTGTTGTGGAGTAAAAAATATTTTATATCTACTTATCTGTGACAATCTTGCGATCTATGGAAAATGAAAAGATCTTTAAGAAAATGCCTCACAGATCTTTTTATTTTAAGGAAAAAAATTACTTTTTCTGAGCTTCACAAAGCTTTATAAACTGAGCCTCTACATCCTGAAATTTCGGAGGCATCTCAGGAGAAACCCAAAACAGCATCGCCATCGTTTTTTCTCCAAAGGCTTGCCTGAAAAGATCTTTATTCAGACGATAGCATTCTCTCAGTAATCTTTTGATGCGATTTCTGTGGACGGCTCTTTTGAAATATCTTTTGGAAACAGAAACTCCAAACCTTGGAGCTTCTATCGGAAGGTTGGGTTTGTCTTTCAGAATAATGATTCTAAGATTTCCACTCGTTCTCCATTTGCCTTTTTCAAAAAGCAAACTGATCTCTGTGTTTTTTTTGAGCTTTTCTGCTCTTGGATAAGTAAAGTTCTGCATTAATCTTTTGTCTTTTTCACTAAATGATTAATTACTTCAGCAGCAGCGTACAGACCAAAAATAGCTGGAATAAAACTAATGGTGCCATAGAAAGACTTTTTGAAGTTACTTCCATCGGTCATTTTAAGACTTTCTTCCTTTTGAATTTCATTGGAGAATACACACCTGATCCCTTTATTGATTTTTTCTTTCTTCAGCCTTTTTCTCACCTGTTTGGCTAGGAAACAATTGTGGGTTTTGCTGATATCCCTTACCATCACCATACTCGGATCTATTTTTCCTCCTGCACCCATTGAACTTACAATCTTGATTTTTCTTCTTCTGGCAGCTTTTATTAAACAGATTTTTGGCGTAACACTGTCGATACAGTCAAGGACATAGTCAAACTTTCCTGAATCAAGGACTTCATCCATTCTTTCCGGATTCAGAAACTCGTTTATTTTGATTAATTGAAGTTCAGGATTGATATCAAGAAGCCTTTCAGCGACAACCTCTACTTTATGTTTTCCAACAGTAGAATGCAAAGCAGGAAGCTGTCTGTTGATGTTCGTAATATCTACCGTATCACCATCTACAATAGTCATATTTCCTACGCCGGCTCTTGCAAGAAATTCTGCGGCAAAAGAACCTACTCCGCCTAAGCCTACTACAAGCACATTGGCTTTGATCAGCTTATCCAATCCATCTTCTTTTATCAAAAGTTCAGTTCTTTCCAGCCAGTATTTATCCATTTTTTATTCTGTGTAAATTTTCTAAAATTTGTTCATTAAGTTGCTCCAGAGACATTTCTTTTATTTCGGAAACTTTAAGGTACAATTCTTCGATGTTAAAGTCTTCATTGTCAGTTTCCAAAAAGATTTTATTGAGTGGAGTGTTTTTCAAAATATCCTGCAAAGATAAATTATACAAAACAGCTTTTCCAAAACTCAGGTAAAAATTATTGGCAAGAAGGTCTTCAGCAATTTGACGTTTTTTATTAAAACCATGAATAATCATAGGCTGTTCGGCCTTCTTTTTAAATGAAATCACCTCATAAAATTTTCTCACACAATGAATGATCATAGGTTTTTTTACCTCATTTGCTATTTTAATCTGTCTTAAAAAAACTTCTTCCTGAATTTTCTGATCAACAGAAACCAGAGAATCCAAGCCGCATTCACCAATAGCAAAGCAGTTTTGAAACATCATATTTTTCATCCATGAAAATTGCTGTTCAAGATTGTTAACATCAATATCCTGCGGATGAATTCCAATAGAATAAGGGATGCCGGGCGGATTTTCTTCTTTGTTCAGATTGTAAATCCCGTTTCTTATATAGTTCTTATGATGATGAAAATCAAAAAATTCCATATTCAAAAGTAAGTATTTTCAGAATTAATTTAAAATTATTAAACGATCGTTTATAAATGTGTTAAAAATTTCTTAACTTTACTCAAAGTACACTTCATGAAAAAAAAATTTACAGAAAAACAGATTCACATACTGGATATTGCAGAAGAGCTTATCGCGAAGAAAGGATATGAGGGAACTTCTGTAAGAGATATTTGTTCTAAAGCAAATATCAACGTCGCCATGATCTCTTATTACTTCGGTTCCAAAGAGAAAATGATGTCTTATCTCTATCAGTACAGAGTACTGAAAACCAGAGAGAATTTTTCAGAATTTGCAGATACCATCAAGGAAGGTAAGCCTGAAATGCAATTGCGGGAAATGATAAAGTATATCGTTTCTCAGCTTTTCAAGTATAATTATTTCCATGGTTTTGTGACCCAGGAACTCCGCCATACAGAGAATCTGAAAGATGAACTGCTGGATTTCTATCAGTTATTTGTGAAAAAACTGGATGAAGTCATTAAGAAAGGTGTTGCATCAGGAGTTTTCACTTTTACACCCAAACCTGAAGACATTCTTACTATGATCATCGGGTCCACTTTATTTGTTATAAGGAATAAAAATTTCTATGAGCTCTATGTTCCGAGCAAAAATGAGGAAACCTATGCCAAAGAAGCGGAAAAAAAGGTGAGAATGAATCTTTTATTAAGTGTTTTTGCGATTTTGGGATACGTTGCAGACTAAAATTACGTTAAATATTCATAAAAAAAAATCTATTGGCAAAAAAGTTATATTTTTGCAAATTAGTAAATCGGCTGTATAATCCGAAAACTGTTGAATTTTATATATGAAAAAATATATTTTAGGTCTTTTTGCTGTAGCGGTGGTTACTTCTTGTGTAAGCCAGCAGGAAAGAGCAATGAGAAGTGCTGATAAAGAATTTATCTTAAAAGCAGCTAATGAAAATTTTGCTAAGAAAAAGTGGAAAAATGCATTGGCTCTTTACGACAGGCTTGCCAATCTTGTGGCAGGAACAGATGATTTTCCTAACGTAGGTTTCAACACAGCTTATGCCAACTATTATGACAAAAGTTATAAACTGGCAGGGCATCAGTTTAAAAATTTCGCAGTAAGTTTCCCTAAAGATCCGAGAGCAGAAGAAGCAGCTTATATGTCTGCATTATGCTACTATGAAGGGTCAATGGATTATAACCTGGATCAGTCAAGTACAGAATTGGCCATTAATGAACTTCAGGAATTCCTGAATAATTATCCCAACTCTGAAAGATCTAAAAATATCAGCCAGTTAATTGATGAATTGTCCTATAAGCTTGAATTTAAAGCTTATGAGAATGGAAGACAATACTACAAAATGGGTGAATATAAAGCAGCAACTGTAGCATTTGAAAATGTTTTGGAAGATTTTCCAAGTACAAAACTTCGTTCTAAAATTTATGACTATATCATGAAATCACGTTATGAATTAGCGATGAAATCCATATATAATCTTAAAGATGAGCGTATTGAGAGTGCACTTACCTATACAAAGGTTGTAGAGAAAGAACTTCCCAACACAGAATATTCTAAAACAGCGGTAGATCTTAGAGAAAAGCTGGAAAAAGAAAAACAGAACTTCGTAGTTGTTAAAAAACAAACGGAGGCAAGAATGGCGGCTTTAACTGCCAGACAGAAAAAAGAAGCTGAAAAACTGGCAGATAAAGATAAAACTGAGCAGCAAATCAAAGATCAGATCAGCAACGAAAAGAAAGCAATGCAGTTACAGAGGGACAGTGCAGCACTTAAGACACCTCCTCCTGCAGCGACTTTCAAAATTCAAAGATAATTCGTAAATTTGCCATCTTAAAATAAAAATAATTTTCTCAAAATGAGTGTAAAAGATACAAAAGCAGAAGTAAATACTATTACTTACGACAAAGATAAGATTGAAGATAAAGTAGGTTCAATCTACGAAGCTATTGTTATCATGGGAAAGAGAGCAGAGCAGATCAATGCGGAGATCCGTACGGAACTTCACAACAAATTGGATGAATTTGCCGTTCACAATTCTACATTAGAAGAGGTTTTCGAAAACAGAGAACAAATTGAGATCTCTAAACATTACGAAAAGCTTCCAAAACCGACTTCAATTGCTATTGAAGAATGGTTAAACGAAGATGTTTATTTCAGAAAAACAGAAGAGAGAAAGTAATCTTCTGTATTTTAATAAATCAAGGTCATAAAGGAATTCACTTCTTTTATGACCTTTGTTGTTTTAAAGCCTCATTGTGTGGGAAAAAATAAGTACTTTAGTATTTCAAAAAATTAGAACTAAATGAGTGTTTCCGGTAAAAAGATACTTATCGCTGTCTCTGGAGGAATCGCGGCTTACAAAATCCACTTTCTGATCAGAGACTTTGTGAAGAAAGGTGCCGAAGTACAGGTTATCATGACTCCTGATGCAGAAAACTTTGTAACGAAACTAAGTCTGTCTACCTTATCCAAAAAACCGGTGTATTCGGATTTTTATAGTGATAACGGAACATGGAACAGTCATGTGGAAATGGCGCTTTGGGCGGATGTGATGATCATTGCCCCATGTACAGCCAATACACTGTCAAAAATGGTTCACGGAATGTGTGATAACCTTGTTATTGCCACCTATATGTCTGCAAAATGTCCTGTATTCATTGCGCCTGCCATGGATCTTGATATGTATGCACACCCTTCTACAAGAAAAAATCTGGAGCTGGCTGAAAGCTTTGGACATAGGATTATTCCTGCAGAAAACGGAGAGCTGGCCAGCGGACTGACCGGACAGGGAAGAATGGCAGAGCCGGCAACAATTTTTAATGATGTTGAACATTATTTTAATTCAAACAATCCCCGAAGCCTTGAAGGAAAAACGGTATTAATTACTGCCGGACCTACCTATGAAGCTATAGATCCGGTAAGATTCATCGGAAATCATTCATCTGGAAAAATGGGATTCTCTCTTGCAGAAGAAGCTTCAAAAAGAGGAGCCAAAGTAATTCTTATATCAGGACCGAGTGTTCAAACCATCAATGATCCGAACGTTGAACTTCATAAAGTGACTTCAGCCAAAGAAATGCTGACAAAAGTATTTGAATTTTACGACAGTATAGACATAGGAATTGCCAGTGCTGCAGTAGCAGACTATGCTCCCAAAGAAGTTGCGAAGGAAAAAATCAAAAAGAATGATGAAAACCTCACGATAGAATTGGTTAAAAATCCGGATATTCTTAAAATTATGGGAGAAAAGAAAACCCATCAGTTTTTGGTAGGATTTGCGCTGGAAACCCAGAATGAAGAAGAAAATGCGAAGGGAAAGCTGGAAAAGAAAAATCTGGATATGATTGTTCTCAATTCTCTACGCGATGAAGGAGCCGGTTTTAAAAATGATACCAATAAAATCAAGATATTTACCAAAACAGAGAAGAAGGAATTCAATCTGAAATCCAAGGATGATGTAGCAAAAGATATTCTCAATTTTGTTGAGTCTCAACTTTTAAAATAATTTTAATAAATTTCCGTTCTCAATTTTTAATAGACAATGAAAAAAATTATAAGTTTATTTTTTCTGTTTTTTCTATATACCCAAAGTTTTTCTCAGGAGCTGCTGGCAACAGTGCAGGTAAACTCCAATCAGCTGGGAGGAAGTAACCAGCAGGCCTATAAAGCGTTGGAGAAAAGTCTCAGGGATTTTATCAATAATACCAGCTGGACAGGTAAAAGACTTCAGAATTTTGAAAAAATAAAATGTGCTTTTTCTATTGTTATTGCGGAAAGAGATGTTAATAAATTCAAGGGATCTATTGTGATTCAGGCAGTACGACCTGTGTACAATACGACCTACGAATCTCCTTTAATTAATCTTCAGGATCAAAGGTTTGCTTTCGAATATATTGAAAATGAGAGTCTTATTTTTAATGAAAGACAATTCTCCGGAAAGAATCTTACCGATGTGATCAGTTTCTATATTTATGTTGTTTTGGGTCTGGATGCGGATAGTTTCCAGTCTCTGGGAGGATCACAGTGGTATGCAAAAGCGCAGCAGATTGCCCAGAATTCCCAAAACAGAAACTATGAGGGCTGGAATACCATCAATGAACCAAGAAGCCGCTCTATTTTGATTAACGAGATTATGAATCCTAACTGGAGCCAGTTACGTTCTACCATTTATACTTATCATAGAGCAGGATTAGACAACCTTTTCAACCAGGATCAGACTGCCGGGAAAAAAGTTATTTTTGATGCCCTGATGCAATTAAAAATGTACGAAAATAATTTCCAGCAGGCATTTTTCTTTAACCTCTTCATGGATACTAAAAGCGATGAGATTTTTAATATTTTCAATTCCGGAAATAATGGAGGGCTGATTCTTAATGATCTTAAACAAACAATGATCATCCTCTCACCAAAGAATATAGAGAATAAATGGAATAAATGGAAAGTCTAAAAATTGGTGGATAAAGCCTGATTATTAAAGGATTATCAAAAAACATTTTCTTGCTTCAATAAGAAGCATTACTGTCCGATAAAAAGTATTCATACATTTGAAAATATCAAGGTCTGGCTACATGAATTAACAGGTCGCTCCTACGGAGCTATACTTTTAAAACAAATAAGTCCTATTAACAGTCAGCTCCCACAGGAGCTGGATTTGATCCCATCGGGATCTGCTGTCAGCAGGAGAAAATGAAATCCCCATAAAAAAGCTCAGAGGAGTGATGTGGGAATTATGCTTTAATTTAGTCGGACAAGAATGAAAAAAAACTTATTTTTACAGTTCAAACTCAAATTGGATTATAACCCGGATTATCAATGCTTTCGAGAATTTACATTAAAAACTTTGCCCTGATTGATACCCTTGAAGTATCGTTGAAAAATGGTTTACAGGTTATTACCGGTGAAACGGGGGCAGGGAAATCTATTATCCTAGGTGCTCTTCGGCTTATTTTAGGCGAAAGAGCAGATGTAAAATCAATCGCCAAAGCTGAAGAGAAAAGTGTGGTGGAAACCGAGTTTTCGCTCAACAATCAGTTTAAGAAATTCTTTATTGAGAATGATCTGGACTATGAACTTCAGACTATTATCCGAAGAGAAATACTTCCCTCAGGGAAATCCCGTGCATTTATCAACGATGTGCCGGTAACATTAGATGTCCTTAGAGAGCTTTCCTCACAACTGATTGATATCCATTCTCAATTTGAAACATCTAATCTTTTTACCTCAGAATATCAGTTTAAAATTATCGACGGGCTTTCTGAGAATAAAAAAATCATTGAAGATTATCAGCAGGAGTTTTCTGAATTTCAAACGCTGAAGTTATTGTTGAAAAAATTAAAAACCCAACTTTCGGAATCTAATAAAGAAAGCGATTATAAAGAATTTTTACTCAACGAATTGGAAGAGCTGAAGCTTGACGATGTTGATTTTGAGGATGTTCAGAACCAGCTTTCCATTCAGGAAAATGCGGGAATGATTTCCGAAAATGTAGGGCAGATCCTATCTAGATTTCATCAGGAGGAAATAGGAATTCTGTCGTTCTTTAATGAAGCGACCAGTAAACTTTCGAAAATCTCCGAAGTTTCTACCAGTTTTGCTGAACTTGATTCAAGGCTGGAAACCTCTTTTGTAGAGCTTAAAGACATCATCTCTGAGCTGGAACATGAAGCGGAAAGAGTTGAAATCAATCCTGAAAACCTGATATATCTTACCGATCTTAACAATAAAATCAACGCTTTATTCCTTAAACATAATGTTTCAGATCTTAATGAACTCATTGAGATCAGAAATCAGCTGGCCGGAGATCAGAAAGGAGCTTCAGATCTGGAATTACAGATTGAAGAAACAGAAGAGAATATCTCTCAAAAAGAAAAAACACTTCTGAGCCTTGCTTCAAAACTTTCAAAGAACAGACATAAGAATGTTCCTGTTTTCATCAAAAAAGCAGAAAGTCTTCTCAAGAAACTAGGACTTGAAAAAGCAAAGGTAGATATAGAATTACAGGATGCTGATGAGTTTAACCATTTTGGAAAAGAAAATATCCAATTGTTGTTTCAGGCCAATTCAGGCTTCCCTTTAAAACCGATTCAGACTGCTATCTCCGGAGGAGAAAGATCAAGAGTAATGCTTGCTGTAAAGAAAATTATTGCAGAAAGCGATGAACTGCCAACCCTTATTCTGGACGAAATTGATACCGGAGTTTCAGGAAAAGTAGCTGAAGAAATAGGAAACCTGATGAGAGAAATGTCTGAAGACATGCAGTTGATCGTTATTTCCCACCTTGCACAGGTGGCAGCTAAAGGAAATGATAATTATAAGGTAGTAAAACAAGACATTTCCGGCAGAACACAATCTACCATTATTCCATTAAGCAGTGAAGAAAAACTGAACGAAATCGCCCAGTTACTTTCCGGAAGTAAAATTACGGAAGCAGCCTTGGCGCAGGCAAAAGAGCTTATTGGATAATTAAATAAATCCACTTTTTTCTTAAAAACTTGTAACATATTTTACATTATATTGACTAATGTAAAAAACTAATATATGTTTCTAAAGTTCCTTAGGCTTGAAATAAAAAGCTTTTTTCGTGGTACATCTTTAGGGATCAATCTGACCATGAAAATTCTCCGTTTTATAGGAATCCTTTACTTTATTGGATCCCTTTTAGGAGGAGCATTTATCGCCTTTTTCTACATTCAGGAGGAAATGCGCCAGGATCCTTTAAAGGTGGTTTCAAAATTCATGATCGTTGCCTGGATTATTGATCTTGTTATTAAATATCTCTGGCAGGAAATTCCTACACAGAATATTAAGCCGTTTCTTACCATGAATATCAGGAAGAATACATTGGTCAATTATATGCTGGCTAAGACATTTCTTTCAGCATTCAGTTGGCTGAGTTCTTTATTCTTTATTACATTTTCACTCATTGCCTTATTCAATGGATACAGCATTCCAGGAGTATTGTTATGGCTTACGGGGGCGGTTTCACTGCTTTACATGAATAATTTTATCAACATCTTTTTCAACGGTAAAGAAACCCTGGCAGTTATCATAGGAGTATGCTTTTTGGGTATAGGAGCGCTGGCGTATTATAATATTGTTCCGGTTTTATCTTATTCTGAGTCGGTTTTCTTCAGCTTTTATGAAAAACCCTACTTTGCACTGATTCCTGTTCTATTGTTTGTAATACTTTGGTGGGTATGTTTCCGCTACCTTCGCAATGAATTTTATCTTGATCAGGGGCTTGAAGCCAAGAAAACAGTCGGGAAAACAGAAAATATTGCTTTCCTGAATAAATATGGTGTGATAGGAGCATTTATCAATAATGATATCAGAATGCTGAGACGCAATAAAGTAACCAAAGGAATCCTGTTTGGAAGCTTTATGTTTCTGTTCTATGGATTGCTGATGTTTAGCTCGTCTCTCTACAAAACTCCTGCAATGATGATGATTATGGGACTTTTTGTAACAGGAGGTTTTCAGTTTCTGTTTGGGCAACGGGTACCTGCATTTGACAGTTCCTATTTTCCATTGATGATGACCCTGAACGTTCCTTACAAAGAATATCTGAAAGCGAAATGGTGGCTGATGAATATTGTAACAGCTGCTTCTGTGATTATTGCTCTCTGTTATGCCTATTTTGGCTGGGAGATCTACATCACATTCTTTGCAGCAGGATTATACAATATAGGGGTTAACTCTCAATTTACGCTTTGGTCCGGAGCTTTTAATAAAAATCAGATTGACCTGAATTCAAAAGAGAAAAGAATGGGACAAAAAGGAAGTTTCAGTTTAGCGTCAATGCTTCTGTTGATTCCTAAAATGCTTCTTCCAATGGGAGTATTTGCCCTGACAAAATATCTATGGGGAATTACCGGTGGAGTGATAAGTATTGCAATTATAGGAATTATCGGCTTTTTTCTGAGAGAGAAAATCTTCGATATCATTGTAAAACAATATAAAAGAGAGAAATACAGCACATTGGATGCATTTAAAAAAATTAATTAAGCCATGATCAATATACATAATCTATCAAAAACATACGGTACAGCAACGGTTCTTAATATCGAACATCTTGACATTCCTAAAGGGGAAACATTTGGCCTTGTAGGAAATAACGGAGCAGGAAAAACAACCCTTTTCAGCCTGATGCTGGATTTAATTCAGGCGACAACGGGATTTGTAAGCATTGATGGCATTAAAGTCAATGAATCTGAAGCCTGGAAAAATAAAGTATCAGCATTTGTAGATGATACCTTTCTCATTGGATATCTTACTCCGGAGGAATATTTTTATTTCTTAGGCGAGTTAAGAGGTCAGAACAAATCGTCAGTTGATGAATTCCTGAAACCCTTTCATGATTTTTTCAATGGTGAAATCCTAAAATCCGGAAAGTATGTCCGTGATCTTTCAAAAGGAAATCAGAAAAAAGTGGGAATTGTGGGAGCTATCATCGGGAATCCCGAAATTATTATTCTGGATGAGCCTTTTGCCAACCTCGATCCCTCTACCCAGATCAAACTTAAAAACCTGATCAAGGAATTATCAAAACAGGATGGTGTTACTTTCCTTATTTCCAGCCACGATCTTTCCCATACCACAGAAGTCTGCAACAGAATTGTGGTGGTAAACAAAGGACTTCTGGTAAAAGATATTCAGACCAATCCGGAAACATTGAAAGATCTGGAACAATATTTTGCAGATCAGGTTTCTGTTTCGGATATTTAATACCTCAAAAAACAGAGGTATGAATACGACAGAATCACAGAATGTAACAGATTATCCAAATAGCAATACTATTTTTATGGTCTGGAAGCTTAATGACAGTCCACAGCTGAAAAATGTTTTTCAGGAATTATGCGCATTGGTGTTAAATCTTAATAATTCGGTGTTTAACCGTTTTCCGGACAGCAGAGCAAGTTGTGTCATGGGAATTGGAGCAGAGGCATGGCGTAAACTGGAGCTGCCAAAGCCTCCGCCTAAAGAATTAGTCAATTTTGAAGAAATAAAGGGAATAAAGCATACCGCTGTTGCTACTCCCGGAGATCTTCATTTTCATCTGAGAGCAGATAATAAAAGCCTGATTTTTGATATGGCTGTCGAGATCTCCCGATTATTAAGTTCAGTGGCCGTAAGTATTCTGGAGGTTCATGGATTTAAATATTGGGATGCACGCTCTATTCTTGGTTTTGTAGACGGAACGGAAAATCCTCATGGAGACGACCGTGATTATTTTGGTAAAATAGGTGATGAAGACCCTCAGTATAAAGGAGGAAGTTACCTTTTTGTTCAGAAATACCTTCACAATATGGATGCCTGGAAGAGTTTGTCAACAGAAGATCAGGAGAAAGTAATTGGAAGATCAAAAGAAAGTGATATTGAAATGTCTGATGATGTGAAACCTTCAAATTCACACATTGCCTTAGCCAATATCGAAGGCGAGAATGGAGAAGAATTGAAAATCGTCAGAGATAACATGCCTTTTGGGAATCCTTCTACCAATGAGTTTGGAACTTACTTTATTGCCTATTCAAGTACATTTTCCACCACAAAAAAAATGTTGACGAATATGTTTATTGGTGATCCTCCGGGAAATTATGACAGAATTTTAGATTTCAGTACAGCAGTTACCGGAACACTTTTCTTTGTTCCTACCAGAAATATGCTTGATGAATTCTCATGATAAAATGTAAGGCTGCCTCATTCAAGGCAGTCTTTTTTTATGCGTCCGATTAGATGAGTTTGAGAGTCATATAAATATCTTGAATCAACTTTAGATCTGACACTTTATATAAAAAACCATTCTTGTTTGATAAAATTTAAATAGAATTAACAGGTCGCTCCTCCGGAGCTTTATTTTATGGGGATTTCATTTTTTCTACTAACAGTTGATCCCGACGGGATCAAATTTAGCTCTAATGGGAGCTGACTGTTAATGGAATGTATTTTTTTTAAAATTAGAGCTCCGGAGGAGCGACCTGTTAATTCATAGCGTAAATATTAATATTTTTATATTATTAATCTGTAACGATTATTTAGGACTAGTCAAGCACAAAAAATAAATTTTTTTTAAATGTTGTAACCTTTTTTTGTTTTGATTGTCTTTAGTATAGAAACAGCATAAACATGAAACTCCTCTTCGGAAATAAAAAAAATGATTTGTTAAGCCTCCTGAAGAAACAGGATCCCGCTGCACAGAAGATTTTCTATGAACAGAATGTCAGGAAATTTCTGAGTGTAAGTAAAAGCTATGTGAGCGATTTGTATCAGGCCGAAGATTGTCTCATTAAAGCATTTTGTAAAATTTTTAAGCACATAGAAAGCTTCAGAGGAGAGTCGAACCTGGAAAGCTGGGCAAGAAGAATTGTTGTAAATGAATGCCTGAATTTTATCAAGAGTCATAAAACTGTTTTCTATCTGGACGAAATTAATCCATCTTTTCATGAAGATATCCATGACGCAGAGATTGATTGTGATTTTAATGCACAAGAGCTTTTGGATCAGCTTCCTGATGCCTATAGAATGGTTTTTAACCTGTATGTGCTGGAAGAATATTCTCATCAGGAAATTGCGGATACTTTGCAGATTTCAGTGGCTGTCAGCAAAACACAGCTGTTCAGAGCAAAAGAAAAATTAAGAAAGATCTACTTTCAACAACAAAAAAAAGTGAAAAATGAAAACGTCTAAAGATACTATTGAATTTCAGATCAAAAAGCAGATTGAGGAAAGAGAAATTGTTCCATCACGGGATCTGTGGTCCGAAATTGAGCTTAAGAATAACAATGATCACCGTTCCAAATCAAAGAGGAACTGGTTTTTAGTAGCAGCATGTTTGATGTTGACATTCAGCTTGGGAAGTGTTCTGTACTTTCTTAATCAGTCTTCGGAGGCTCAACCGAAAATGGTAAAACAAACAGAAAAAAAAGCTGCGGAAAAAGAAATTGTAAAAGGTCCGGTACAGAATACAATTCCGCTGGCCGTTGAAAATATTGATAAAAAGGAAGTAAGGCAAACTCTTTCTCAGGATAAAACAGAAGTTATTTCTCCAATGGCTGCACATCAGAATACATTAATTCCTAAAGAAACTCTTCCCCTGAAAAAACCGGAATTTCCTCAGATTTCTAATCCTAAACTCATGGCAAAAGCCGATTCTATAAAAACTCCGGTTAAAAAGAAAAAATATGTAGACCCATCCACACTTCTTTTCTCAGTAGAGCATAAAGATGTTATCGAAAAAACAAAGGATGGAAGTAATGTGGCTACTACTATTGATTTGAATGCCAGATAATTTATCCGTAAAAATTTAAAAATTAATAATATGATCAAGAAATTAATCGTAATGGGATTGCTGTGCTCTTTTTCAGCATCATTCTATGCACAAAAGACATTCAATATTAACCTGTCTTCTAAAAAAGATACAGAGGTAAGCCCTATTGTAAAAGAAAAAGTAGAAGAATATGCTGCAAAGATCAATACCATCATTCAGGAAGAAAAAAAGCTGATGGAAGATGAATTGGTCGTTTTACAGGCCAGAAACCTTGATAAAGCAGATTTCGACAGAGAAAAAGCTCAGATTGCAGACCGTTATTCGGAGAAAATGGATAAAAGAATTGAGGAACTTGGATTTGATCTGGATGATGTTATTCAAAAGCAGGTAAGATATTCTCTTTTGAATACCGATGTGACCTCAAAAGAAGAGCTTAAAGAAAAACTATTGAAAAAATTCCGTCCCAGCAGAAGTTTTACAGGATATTTCTCTTATGGAATCATGACACTTACAAACAGTGAACCCGATAATGTCCTGGATAAAAACATTGGATACGCCAATAATCTGGAGTTTGGCCTGAAACTGAACTATCAGCTTAGCAGAACAAGTCCGTGGGCAATTACTTCAGGACTAGGATTCTCCTGGAGAACGGTACGGGCAGATAATAATATGCTGTTTACAAGAAGTGCAGATCAGGGAGTCGCTTTGGCACAATACAACGGAAACCTTGATAAAAGCAAACTGAGAACCGGATATATCATGGTTCCCCTTGGGATGCAGTATAATTTCTCCAAACTTAAAAATGCCGGAATGGATATCCAGTACAGAAGTTATTATACAGGCTTTAAAATTGGAGCCAATGTGTATGGAGGGGTAAAAATGTCTACCAACAATATTGTAAAAGGAAATGACGGTGAAACCAGAGACCGCGGAAACTATCAGGTGAATCCTTTTGTATATGGAGCACAGATTACATTTTCGTACAACAGTTTCAGCGTGTTTGTTAAAAAAGATTTCAGCAATTTCTTTAAAGACAGTTATTTCAAAAATGACAAAGCACTGTTATTTGGCTTGGCCATTGGATTAGATTAAATACATTTTGACAGTAAAATGAAAAACTCCGGGAACTATTCCCGGAGTTTTTGCGTTGTATCAGTTATAGAATCATTATTTTAAACTTCCTACCATATCTTCAGGTTTTACCCATTCGTCAAACTGTTCAGCAGTCAACAAGCCAAGATTAATAGCTTCTTCTTTTAATGTTGTCCCATTTTTATGGGCTGTTTTTGCAATCTTAGCCGCATTTTCATATCCGATATGAGTATTTAAAGCCGTTACAAGCATTAAAGATTTATCTACCAGTTCTTTAATTCTCTCATGATTTGGTTCAATACCTACCGCACAATGATCGTTGAAGGAAATACATGCATCAGCAATCAGTTGGGCAGACTGTAAGAAATTATAAGCCATTACCGGTTTGAAAACATTCAGTTCGTAATTCCCCTGAGTTCCGGCAAATGAAATGGTAGTGTCATTTCCTAAAACCTGTGCACAAACCATGGTCATCGCTTCATTCTGAGTAGGATTTACTTTCCCTGGCATAATAGATGATCCAGGCTCATTTTCAGGAATATGAATTTCCCCGATTCCGGAACGTGGACCAGAGGCCAGTAATCTTATATCCTGAGCAATTTTATATAAAGAAACTGCCAGTTGCTTTAATGCACCGTGAGATTCTACAATCGCATCATGAGCAGCAAGGGCTTCAAATTTATTTTCTGCAGTAACGAAAGGATGATTCGTAAATTGTGCAATATATTCTGCCACTTTTACATCATAACCGTTGGGTGTATTCAAACCTGTACCTACAGCAGTTCCTCCCAATGCCAGTTCAGAAAGGTGAGGTAATGTATTTTTCAAAGCTCTCAATCCGAATTCCAACTGAGCCACATATCCTGAAAATTCCTGTCCGAGAGTAAGTGGAGTAGCATCCATTAAATGGGTTCTACCAATTTTTACCACATCTTTGAATGCTTTTGACTTTTCAGCCAACGTATTTTTTAGTTTTTCTACAGCGGGAATAGTTACTTCCACCACTTTTGTATAGGCAGCAATGTGCATCGCAGTAGGATAAGTATCATTCGAAGACTGGGATTTATTCACATCATCATTCGGGTGAATTTCAGATTTTTCGCCTAATGTCCCTCCGTTATTCACATGAGCTCTGTTGGAAACTACTTCATTCACATTCATGTTCGATTGCGTTCCGGAACCTGTCTGCCAGATCACCAACGGAAACTGGTCATTCAATTTTCCTTCCAGAATTTCATCACATACCTTGGCAATCATATCTCTTTTTTCTGCAGAAAGGACTCCCAGATCAGTGTTAGTGTAAGCCGCAGCCTTTTTCAGATAAGCAAATGCTTCGATAATTTCATGTGGCATTGAACCCTCAGGTCCTATTTTAAAATT
Organism: Chryseobacterium sp. KLBC 52; assembly: GCF_003347605.1. Taxonomy (GTDB): domain Bacteria; phylum Bacteroidota; class Bacteroidia; order Flavobacteriales; family Weeksellaceae; genus Chryseobacterium. The sequence goes on from NZ_QDFZ01000019.1 coordinate 71,152, forward strand.
GTTTCTGGAACGTTCCGTCTGTGCACCCCAAAGCTTATCTGCAGGTACCTGCACTTCTCCCATGGTGTCTTTTTCAATTCTGTAATTCATAGTAGTTGTAATTTGTATGATCTTTTTACTGCAAGCCATAAAAATTGTAAACATTATTTATGTTTAATGAAAAAAATAATGTTTTGGCTTTGTTTATTTTGCTTCTATAAAGGTACTTATAAACTCAGAAACCTCCAATTTATAATCATTATAAATATCAATTTAAATGACTGATTTTACTCATATTTTTTTAAAGGAGGCGTATTTTTGTAGAAACAAAAATTGAATGGATTTTAGATATCAGGATCCGTATCCTATTCAGAAAGATGATACGGTGTACAAGAAGCTTACATCAGACTATGTAAAGGTTGAAAAACTGGGTGACAGAGAAATTTTAACAATAGATCCTAAAGGATTGGAACTGTTAGCTGAAGAAGCGATGGCAGATGTGTCTTTCATGCTTCGTTCTTCACACTTAGAAAGCCTTAGAAGAATTATTGATGATCCTGAAGCTACAGATAATGACAGATTCGTTGCATATAACCTTTTACAGAATGCTGCCGTAGCAGTTGAGGGAGCTCTTCCTTCATGCCAGGATACGGGAACAGCTATCGTAATGGGGAAGAAAGGGGAAAATGTATACACGGGAGTAGAAGATGGAGAATACCTGAGCAAAGGAATTTACAATACCTATCAGAAAAGAAACCTAAGATATTCTCAGGTAGTTCCTTTAACGATGTTTGATGAGAAGAATTCCGGGTCTAACCTTCCAGCACAGATTGATATCTATGCTAAAAAAGGAGATTATTATGAATTCTTATTCTTAACAAAAGGAGGTGGTTCTGCCAACAAAACATTCTTATATCAAAAGACGAAATCTTTATTGAACGAAAAATCTCTCGAAGAATTCATTAAAGAAAAGATTTCAGACCTTGGAACAGCTGCCTGCCCACCTTACCACTTAGCATTGGTAATCGGAGGAACTTCAGCAGAAGCGAATCTTGCCGCAGTAAAAAAAGCATCTGCAAAATATTACGATAATCTTCCGACAGAAGGAAATGAGGCCGGACAGGCTTTCAGAGACCTTGAATGGGAAGCAAAAGTTCAGAAAATCTGCCAGGAAAGTGCCATTGGAGCTCAGTTTGGAGGGAAATACCTTACACACGACGTAAGAGTGATCAGACTTCCGAGACATGCTGCATCTTGCCCGGTAGGAATGGGTGTTTCCTGTTCTGCAGACAGAAATATCAAAGGGAAAATTACAAAAGAAGGAATCTTCCTGGAGCAATTAGAGCAGGATCCGAAAAGATTCTTACCTGATACTCCTCCACATCTGGAAGAAGCTGTTGAGGTTAACCTGAACAAGCCAATGCCGGAAATTCTTGCCGAGCTTTCCAAATATCCGATCAAAACCAGATTAAAACTGAACGGAACATTAATCGTAGCAAGAGATATTGCTCACGCAAAAATCAAAGAAATTATCGACAGCGGGAAACCAATGCCTGAATATTTCAAAAATCACCCAATCTATTACGCTGGACCTGCAAAAACTCCGGAAGGAATGGCTTCAGGAAGTTTCGGACCTACTACTGCCGGAAGAATGGATGTTTACGTAGACGAGTTCCAGAGCCATGGTGGAAGTATGATTATGCTGGCAAAAGGAAACAGAAGTAAAGATGTTACCAATGCATGTCACAAATACGGAGGTTTCTATCTTGGGTCTATCGGAGGACCGGCTGCTATTCTTGCGAAAGACAATATTGTGTCTGTAGATGTAGTAGACTTCCCGGAATTAGGAATGGAAGCGGTAAGAAAAATTGAAGTAAAAGACTTCCCTGCATTCATCATTTCCGATGATAAAGGCAATGATTTTTTCGCAAATCTGGCTCACTAATTAGTTTAAAATTAAAATAAATAAGAAAATAGAACGCTGATCTTTTGTGTAAAAAGGAAAAAAGTTCTATTTTTGCCTAAAATCTTTAAGAGAATGATAACGATATTATCAGCATTTTGGCCGTTCTACCAGTTCCTTTGGACTATATTCTTCATTACTATGTTCTTAGTAGGATTCTGGTGTATTTTTATGTTCTTCGGATTAGTAATCCCAATGTGGCTAACTGAAGGTTTGAAAGAGTATTTCGGAAAAGTAAAGCCTTTCGATCCTGAAGATATCAGAAGAAAGCTTATTTCTGAGCAGGAAGGTGTAGAAGTTATCTATAGCGAGCCTAAAGGAAACGGACCTTTCCTTCACGATCACGGACATCATCATTAATTGATTGTCATTGCTTTTTCACCTGAATTCTGAAAAAGTAATATCAAAGCAAAACAACATATATAAACCGCTTAAGCAATTAAGCGGTTTTCTATTTATTATTCCTCAGACTTTCAGGAGATACCCCAAATTTCTTTTTAAAAGCCCGTGTAAAGTTCTGCAGGTACTCATAGCCGCATTCAATAGCAATCTCTTTGATCATAATTTCTTTATTAGTGATCAGTTTCCTGGCTTTCAGCATTCTGAGTTCTGAAATATAATGAGCAATCGTTGTATGGTACTGAGTTTTAAATTCCTTTCTGATGATATTCTGGTTCAGCCCAAAATATTTTCCTATTTCTTCCGCTTTTATATTCCTGTGATAATTTTCATCAATGAATTTCCTAATCATTTCGGGAATCTTTGGAGTATCCTCGAGAATGTTTTTCTCATTAAATTGCTCAAAGATCAGGATAAGAAGTTTGATAATCTTTGCTTCTATAAATAACTTCTGCATGATTCCTTTCTTATTATAATCCAGAATCTCTTTTACAATCATATGCATTTCAACTGTCATATCCGGCGGAGTTTCTTTATGAAGGAATATAAAATTATTATGAATCATGTTTTCCAGAATCTCAGCATTCTCACGATTAAGTTCCGGATTGATAAGGTTAAAAATATATTGATAATTGATCTGAATCTGCAGATACCTCAGAATTTCCTGATTTTCTGTCCATAGTTCCGCAACACTTTCTTTAGGAGAATAATGAAGTATATATTGATTTTTCTTGAATAAAAACTGGGTGCCACAATCATGACCTTCTAAATTAATGCCCTCACTCAACAGAAAAATCAGATTAAAACTTGACTTCCCCTCCAGCATATGAGACTTGAAGGATTGATCAGGACACAGGTCTTCCTGCATGATGATTTTGATGTCTTCGGATATGAACAAATGTCCACTTTTTGATTGACTCCTCATACAACACATTTTTACAGCCATGGTACAACTTCTTAAGGTAAAAGTCCTTCGCAGGATAACCAAAAGTTCGGAAATGATAACTCGGGGTTGATGATGTGAAGTACTTTTGCGCAAAATTAAATTAAATTTAGAATAATTAAAAATAATATTTCATATGTTTAAAGATTTACATTTTGCAATACGGAAAATCAGAACAGGATTAGCATTGCTAACCGTTGCTGGAAGCTATATGTATGCCCAGCAATGGGAAAATGTAGGAGGCGTTCAGGATGTATCTGCAGGAGGAAGCAGTTTTAATAATGTTGTTATTGATAACTCGGGAAACTATTATCTATCCTATTATGATGTTTCAGTAGCTAAAGGCTCCGTTCAGAAATTTAACGGGAACTCATGGTCTTACTTAGGGGGAACACCCGGAGTTACTACAGGAACTGCCACTTACAACTCATTGTCTATAAGTCCAAACGGAAACAGTATTTATTATACCAATCAGCTTGGTTATCCGGGCTCCGGGATGGAAGTACGTTTATTTACAGGCTCTTTATGGTCCCAGCTTCCGAATGCTACGGACAGCCCGGTAAATTATCAGGCTTCTGCAGTATCCTCCGATAATATTATATTTACTTATGGATCTTACGGTTCCGGAACTGTAAAAAAATATTCCGGAGGTGTGTGGGAACAGGTAGGAAATGCTGGTTTTTCCGGAGGTGCGGAATTTGCTGAAATGGTCATAGGAACCAATAATATGGTGTATACCTGCAATGTTTCCGGAGGGATAAAAGTATATCAGAACAGTACAGATGCCAGTTCAGCACAAAACTGGAGTTTGGTAGGAGGAGCGGCAGCTGATGCTTCTTCGTCAGGGGAACAGTACAATGCTGATATTGCTTTAGACGGCGCGAATACAATCTATGTAGCATATGTATCCAACTCTTCAGGAGGAAAAAAAGTGAACGTCAGGAAATTTGACGGCAACTCCTGGGTACAGGTTGGAAATGCCAACTTCTCAGAGGGAAGAGTACAGCATGTTGCGTTAGCCGTAACAGAATCCGGAAAACCTTACGTGGTGGCCAGCCGTTTTGAAAATGATGACTTTCTGAGAAATACAGTTTATAAACTAGATGACACTCAGAATTGGGTTCCATTTGGAGGAGATTTTGTTTCAGATGGGGAAGCAAAATACAATGATTTAGCGATAGATAAGGCACAGAATTATTTGGTGCTGGCTTATTCCGACAATACAACAAAGGTGAAAAGAATTTCTCTGAACCTTAATCCACAAACATGCAGCAACACAGACCCTGGAGCAAATGTAGGTGATGTTGGCTGCGTAAGTTTTATTTATCGTGGACAGCAGGTTGCTTATACCACCGTAAGAGGAGCAGACGGAAAAATCTGGCTTCAGCAGAACCTGGGAAGTACACAGGTGGCTTCGTCAGTAGCGGATGCGAATTCTTATGGAGATCTTTTCCAATGGGGAAGATGGGATGACGGACACCAGCTTAGAAATTCTCAGATTGTACCAGCGCCATCTCCTAATACTCCGGAAGGAGCAAGTACCACTGTGGGAGCTTATGTTGCAGGATCTCCGGCATGGTGGGCAAATTTTGCAAGTGGAGATACATGGAATGGGACATCCCTTGCAGATGTAAATGCCTCTGTAGGGATAGATCCTTGTAAAGCAATAGGAGCAGACTGGAAAATACCTTCTCAGGCAGAGTGGACAACTTTAATAGGAGCTGAAAGTATTTCTAACCCGACCACTGCTTATAACAGCCATCTTAAATTACCTGCGGGAGGCTACAGAAGCTCCAGTGACGGGAACTTTACTTTTGTAGGGCAACGAGGGTATTTCTGGAGCTCAGATACATCAAGTTTAGGAGGGAAATATCTGTATATCGGATCAACGATTGCCAATCCGTCTGCTGGTGCTATGAGAGGGCAGGGATCATCAGTAAGATGCATCAAGCCTACCTCTTCTTTGGGTACTTCAGAAACCAAACTGAATCAATCTGTCATTGGAATGTATCCTAATCCTACAAAAGGAATTCTTATAGTTAAAGCTGATTCAGGGATTGAAAAAGTAAACGTTGTGAACGCTGTAGGACAAAGAATGAATGTACAGTTCTCGGATAATCAGATCAACATGGCTGAACTTCCTTCAGGATTGTATATAGTAGAATTGAAATTAAAGAATGGACAATCCATTTCTAAAAAGATTATAAAAAATTAAGCGAAATTCAATACAAAGATTTTTGCCCAAAAGAATTAGTTCATTACAATTACTTTTATTGGAAGGCTCATGAAATTTCATGAGTCTTTTTTTATTTGATTTTTTTCAAAAAAAATGAAATATTTCCCGAAAACTGATTCAAAATGATGGTTATGAATAAAAAATAACACTATATTCGATAAAAAATAAGACATGAGAAAATTTTATTCCGTTGTTTTTCTGCTGATTACAATGTACGTTTTTGGGCAGATTAATTATACAATTTCTCCTAATCCGTTCAATGAAACAGATGCTATTACGCTTACGGTTCCGGGCGATCAGATAGACGAAACGGCCTGGGGAGTTTCCAATAATGCCATTTATATGTGGACCTGGTCGTTTGACACCAATTATCAGAACAGCCAGGATTGTCCTACCAATGGCAGCTGGAATAATTCCAATGATCTGAATAAGCTGAATTATAATCCCATAACAGACAGCTATTCAATAACATTTACTCCAACTTCATTTTTCGGAAGAACAGGAATCGGAAGATTTGGATTTTTATTAAAAGATAAAACAGGATCGCATCAGACTTCACCCGATATTTTTGTAAACGTAGGGACTTTAAACTTGACGCTTACAAATCCATTGGCGAACAGCCTCACTTCAGTTCCTACGGGAAATTCCATTACTATTACGGCGACGGCAAGTACCAATGCTACATTCCAGTTAAAAGCCAACGGAACTGTTGTCAATTCAGCAACAACGCCTTCACAATCTTATTCTTACAGTTATACGGTTACTCAGGATGCAAATATGGAACTTGTGGCAACACAGGGGACCAATTCTAAAACAGCAACATTTATCTTACAGGTTCCTAGAAATGTAGTTTCTGAAGCAATACCCAACTGGATCAGGCAGGGAATCAATTACCACCCGACAGATCCTACCAAAGTAGGGCTGGCTTTATATGCCCCGGGGAAAAGCTTTATCCATGTCATCGGAAGTTTCAATAACTGGGCGGTGAATGATACCTATTTAATGAAAAAAGATATTGCAAATCCTGATCTGTACTGGATAGAACTTAATGGAATCACTCCTCAGCAGCTTTATACCTTCCAATACAGAACAAACGATTTGAGAAAAGTAGCAGATCCTTATTCACCACAAATTTTATCTTCTTATGATGACCAGTGGATTTCAGCTTCTACTTATCCAAACTTACCAGCATTTCCTGCCGGACAGGGTTTTGAAGTTTCAACATTTAAAACAGGACAGACCGCTTATAACTGGCAGGTTACCAATTTTCAAAGACCTGCGAAACAGGATCTTATAGTGTATGAATTATTATTGCGAGATTTCACACAGGAAAAGAACTGGCAGTCGCTGATTAATAAAATTTCCTATTTAAAGAATCTGAAAATCAATGCTATAGAGCTGCTTCCGATTATGGAATTTGACGGAAATCTTTCGTGGGGATATAATACTTCTTTCCATTATGCACTGGACAAAGCCTACGGTACTCCCGAAAAATTCAAAGAATTTGTAGATTTATGCCATCAGAACGGAATTGCAGTCATTCTGGATGTAGCGTTTAATCATGCTACAGGACGTTCTCCATTAGTTAGGCTTTGGAATATTGATCCTGATGGTGACGGCTATGGCGATGTTGCACCGAACAATCCTTACTTTAACCAGGTACCGAAACATTCATATAATGTATTCAATGATTTTAACCATACAAGCCTTTCAACGCAATATTACGTTGAAAGATGCCTTAAGCAATGGCTTACAGAATTTCGCATAGATGGCTTCCGTTGGGATTTAACCAAAGGATTTACGCAAAGCTGTTCTGAAAACGATGAGGCCTGTACCAATGCCTACCAGCAGGACAGAGTGGATATCATGAAAAATTATGCTGATAAACAATGGGCCATTGATCCCAATTCTTACATGATCTTCGAACATTTGGGAACAGATGCAGAAGAACAGCAATGGGCGAACTACAGAATCGCAGAAGGAAAGGGCGTTATGCTTTGGAATAAACAGACCGATCCTTACAACCAGAATACGATGGGCTATCAGGAAAACAGCAATTATGACCGCATGAATCACAGCCTTCACGGCTTCACCAATATGAGTGCCGTAGGCTATGGAGAAAGCCATGATGAAGAGAGACTGATGTTTAAAAACCTTGCCTATGGCGCAGTTAACGGAAGTTATAATGTAAAAGACCTGAATACCGCTCTTGAAAGAATGAAAACTTTCGGGGCAACTTTCTTTACCATTCCAGGTCCGAAGATGATCTGGCAGTTTGGTGAATTAGGATATGAATTCAGCATCAACAGATGTGCGAATGGCACCATAGACAGCGGATGCAGAACCGATGAAAAACCTGTTGCATTTACTTTAGGGTATGATACCAATGTGAACAGAAAGGCAGTATATGATACATGGGCTAAAATCATCAATATCAGAAATACCTACCCGGTTTTTAAATCTAAAACCTACAGTATAGAATCCAATAACCTTACGAACGATCCTACCGGACTGATCACAAGAATTTATGTGTATGATGCGGCTATTACAACAGGAATAAAGAATGTGGTAGTGTTGGCCAATTATACGACTTCCGCGCAGAATGTTGTTCCTTATTTCCCTTACACAGGTCAATGGCAGAATCTGATGGACAACAGTATTTCAAATGTAGCTTCCACAACAGCGCCAATCACTTTACAGCCTGGGGAATTCAGAATCTTTGGAAATTATGCAGGTGCTTTGTCAACAGCAGATGTCAATGCCGCCAACAAATTATCTCTTCAGATTGCAGATAATCCAATCCGAAACGGAATAGCTAAACTCGTTTTCAGTAAGGCCAAAAACGGAGAGATTTTAATTTTTGATATGACTGGTAAAAGAATGGATTCTTTAAAACTGGATAAAGAAAATGGCATCTATGAAGCGAAAGTCAGTTATCCGGCAGGAACCTATCTGGTGCAGCTGAAATCGGATACAGGAATAGCCATTCAAAAGATGATGATTCAATAAAAACAAATTATGAAGTTGTTGATTTGTAATATTTTGAACCATTAAGGGCTATTTAAGAAGTAAAGTACCGTTAAGATAGATCATTTTGATTTTTAAGCTCAAAGCGAAGCTAATCTTAATACTCTTAAACTCTTATTACATCTTAATGGTTCGAAAATAAAATTGTAAACAGGTTCTATAAAAAATCAAAGGCAAATTTGCAGATCAGCAGGTTTGCCTTTTTTTGTAAGTTCAAAAAAATAGTCTACTTTTGCAGTAGATTTATCAAGAAAGGTGGAGGGATTTGGCCCGTTGAAACCTTAGCAACCTACACGTTTCCAATAGTGTAAAGGTGCTAATTCCAACCCTTAGGGGGAGATAAGTGAAATCCATACTCTATATGAATTCCATTTCTTGAAGTCTTGTGTATCTGTGGAAAGATCCGTCAGATTGGTAGTATTAATTGGCAAGAACAAAAATGAAAAAATTAAGCACAGCTGTATTATTGCTTGGAGCAATTCTGGTCGCTGCTCAGGAAAGTGAGGAAAAAGGAAAACAGATCGAAGATATCATCATCGTCGGAAACCGTAATGTCAAAAGAACAAAGCTGGAGACCCCTGTTCCTGTAGATGTAATCAACATCGATAAAATCCAGAGAAGTTCTCCGCAAATGACGGCTCAGGATCTTCTGAACTATGTGATTCCATCGTTCAATGCAGTGAGACAGTCTGCTTCTGATGGGACAGAACATATTGACCCTGTTACTTTGAGAGGTATGGGACCCGATCAGGTTTTGGTGCTGCTTAACGGAAAAAGAAGACATTCTACCTCTTTGGTAAATTATCAGAATACCGTAGGAAATGGCTCTGTAGGAACAGATTTGAGTACCATTCCCGTAATTGCAATTGATAGAATAGAAGTGTTAAGAGATGGAGCTGCTGCACAATATGGTTCTGATGCCATTGCAGGAGTGATCAATATAATTCTTAAGAAAAATGCCGGAGCTTCAGCAAGTCTTACCTATGGACTGACGGGAAGAAATGATGGTGATACTTACCAGGCAGGAGTTAACTATGGTGCTTCATTAGGAAAAAAAGATGGTTATATCAATCTATCCCTGCAATTAAGCCACAGAGGAAAAACCACTAGAACGCAAAATCACGATCTGGATATTTTCGGAGATAATTTTGCGTATGAATTTGCTGGTGATGCAGAAGCCGTAAAAGCTGCCAGAGCCGCAGATGATGCAGAAATTGCAAAAAGAGGATTAACGCGTGATGACTTTAATTTTCAGATCGGAGATGCCCAGATCAGACAGGGACAGCTGTTTTTCAATTCAGAATATCCTTTTAATGACAATTTTAAGCTGTATTCTTTTGGAGGGTTCAGCATCAAAGAAGGAAATGGCTTTGGTTTCAGAAGACTTCCGAGCGAAAAATCTAATGTGGTTTCATCCCTTTATCCGAACGGATTTCAGGCTATTCTGGCCTCCCAGGTATATGATGTTTCGTATGCTGTAGGAGCAAAATATAATGTTAACGACTGGTTTTTTGACCTTAGCAATACCTTTGGAAACAACACTTTCAATTATAATGTAAACAATACGAATAATGCTTCTTTGGGCGCAAAATCTCCAACCCGTTTTTATGCCGGAGCGCATAGCTTTCTTCAAAATACCATTAATCTTGATGTTTCCAAAAATATAAACCGTTTCAATATTGCTTTCGGTGGTGAGTTCAGGTTTGAACAATACCAGATCAAAGCTGGTGATGAAGCTTCTTATACCCAATATGACATCAATGGAAATGTAGCCACTGAAGGATCAACAGTGCTTGGTGCGGGTGGATCCCAATCCTTTATCGGATTTTCTCCAAATAATGCATTGAAGAACGACAGACATTCCACCGCAGTGTATGCAGATGTTTCCTATGATTTAGATAAAAAATTGAATATTGATGCAGCAGCAAGATTTGAAAACTATTCAGATTTCGGAAATACACTGAACGGAAAACTTGCGGTACGGTATGAATTTGTAAAAAACTATGCGGTAAGAGCTGCGGTGGGAACAGGATTCAGAGCACCATCATTGCAACAGCAGTATTTTAATAACTCTTATGCCGATATTTCTACTTCAGGCGAGAAGATTGTCACCAAGGGAATTTTTAGCAATGACAGCAAAGCCGCTGAAATTCTTGGATTTGATAAACTCAAACAGGAAACCTCTGTAAACGGAAGTGCCGGATTTACTTTAAAACCTGTAAAAGGACTGTTGATAACCGTAGATGGATATATCATTAAAGTAAAAGACAGAATCGTTATTACGGGTAATATAACAGATCCAAGATTGTCAGATCCAGCGGTAGTAGGACAGGGAAATGAGGTAGAGAGCGGAAGATTTTTTGCAAATGCTATCGATACCGAAACCAAAGGAGTTGATGTCGTAGTAACCTATGACTGGATTCTTGGCAAGGGAAAATTAAATATCAATCTTGCCGGAAACTATACGGAAACTAAAATCACAGATTTCCACTTTCCGGAAAACTTAGGAACACCTCAGGAACAGTTTTTTGGTCCGGATCAGATCAATATCATTGAAACCCTGTCTCCAAAAACAAAAGCTTCATTAGGATTAAATTATGGAATCGGGAAGTTCAGTTTTCTCGTAAGAAATACCTATTTTGGTAAGGTAATAAGAGATGGCTATCCGTTTGGAGATGTGCAAGAGTTTTCCCCAAAAGTAGTAACCGACATCAGTGTTGGGTATGATATCACCAAAAGTATCAATTTTACAGTAGGAGCCAACAATGTATTTGATGTTTTCCCGGATCGCCAGATTTATAAGAATTCGTATTATGGAGTATTCAAATATGCACCGGTTCAGATGGGAACGCTGGGGAATTATTTCTTCGGAAGGGTTAATTTTAATTTTTAATCAGTAAATGAGTACTATCTCACATCAGATTGGCTGGAAAACAGCCGCAGCCATTGTAGTTTCCAATATGATCGGAACAGGGATTTTTACCACCCTGGGATTTCAGCTTTCCGATATTACCAACACCTACAGTATTTTCCTGCTATGGAGTATCGGAGGAGTTCTTGCATTATTCGGGGCATTTTGCTACGCAGAATTAGGTTCACATTTTAAAGGAAACGGAGGTGATTTTATTTATCTTAAAGAAACCTATCATCCGATTTTCGGATATCTCATAAGCTGGATCTCACTCATCATCGGATTTTCCTCTCCGGTAGCTTTGGCTGCTTTGGCTATGTCGAAATATCTTTCTGTATTTGAGTATTCTTTTGGAAACGGATTTGCGATTGCTGCTATTTTTCTGGTTGCCATTGCGTTATCGTTCAGTCTGAAAACATCCAGTAGATTTCATAACTTTTTTACATTCATTAAGATCACTTTCATTATTGTACTGGTAATTCTTGGGGTAGGAATTTCAGATTCACCGCAGATAGGCAACAGTCTCAATTTCAGTAACAGCTGGCAGAATGAGATCATGCTTCCTGCATTTGCTACCTCTCTGGTATTTGTAACGTATTCTTACACAGGCTGGAATTCAGCATCTTATATCGCAGGAGAAATAAAAGATGTTCAGAAAAACCTTCCCAAATCACTCATCATCGGAACTGTTTTCGTAACAGTAAGCTATATTTTAGTGAATTATATTATGCTGAAACATGCTCCGGTAAGTCAATTGGCAGGAAAAGAAGATGTGATGGGAGAAGCGGCTGTTAATATGCTGGGACCTGCTTTTGGAAAGATCGTCAATATTTTTATTGCCCTGCAGCTTATTGCAACCATCAGTGGTTATCTGTGGGTAGGATCAAGATTAACGCAGGCTTTTGCAAAGCATACCTCCATTTGGAGACCATTGTCAGTGGGTAATAAAAAAGGAATTCCGGTAAGAGCTATTTTCGCTCATGCCATCATTGCAGCTATTATTATTCTTACAGGAAGCTTTAAAGAGATTTTTGTCTATACAGCCTTTATTTTACAGCTTTTTGCAAGTTTGGCGATTTCTACTGTATTCTTCCTGAAGAAAAAAGACAGAAAAATCTTTAAGTCGAATGCATTCCATATTTTTCCGGCTGTTTTTTTACTATTTAGTTTTTATATTCTCTATTTTACATTCATTCATAACCCTAAAGAAAGTTTGATAGGATTGGGAATTATCGCGGTAGGAATTATTTTATATCTGATAGACAAAAGACTTTCTAAAGGATCTCAGACCAAGTCTTAACGACGCGGAAAGGTGAATAAACAAATTCTCAAATAAGCCTTTTTGTGCTTTTGCACCCTTTATCCCTAATGCTCAAAAATTTATGATGATTCGGAATTTTAATTTTGAATTAATAATCCTTATCTTTGCACCCACAAAATTTCTACAATGTCTAAATCATTAATTCCAAAATTAGAAGCTATAAAACAAAGATATAATGAGGTTGCAGACCTTATTATACAGCCTGATGTCATTTCAGACCAAAAAAGATATTCTTCTTTGAACAAAGAATATAGTGATTTGGGAAAAATTGTAAGAGTTTACGATCAGTATAAAGGCGCTTTGGATAGTATTGCAGAATCTGACGAAATCATAGCTGATGGTTCAGACAGAGATCTGGTAGATCTGGCTAAAGAAGAAAAACTGGAAGCGCAATCCAGAATTCCTGGTCTTGAAGAAGAGCTGAAAGTATTACTGATTCCTAAAGATCCTGCAGATGACAAAAACGTTATCGTGGAATTACGTGCTGGTACAGGTGGTGATGAAGCAGCGATCTTTGTAGAAGATGTGTACAGAATGTATACCATGTATTTCAAGACAAAAGGATGGAGACATGAAGTAACAGATTCTAACGAAGCCGCAAAAGGATACAAGGAACTGATCATGAAAGTGGAAGGAGAAGGCGTTTACGGAATCATGAAGTTCGAATCCGGAGTTCACCGTGTACAACGTGTACCTGAAACTGAATCTCAGGGAAGAGTTCATACTTCTGCCATCACGATTGCTGTTCTTCCGGAAGCTGAAGAAGTAGATTTTGAACTGAATCCTGCAGATATCGAAATGCAGACTTCCCGTTCAGGAGGTGCCGGTGGTCAGAACGTAAACAAGGTTGAAACTAAAGTTCAGCTTACCCACAAACCTTCAGGACTTGTTGTAGTTTGTCAACAGGCTCGTTCTCAGCTTGCTAACCGTGAGTTGGCAATGGAAATGCTAAGAACAAAACTATACGATATTGAATTACAGAAAGTACAGGGAGATATCGCGGCACAACGTAAATCTATGGTATCTACAGGAGACCGTTCTGCAAAAATTAAAACGTACAACTATCCACAGGGTAGAGTTACAGATCACAGAATCAATAAGTCTATGTACAATCTTGATGCTTATATGAATGGTGATATTTCTGAAATGATTGACGCTGTAATCATGGCAGAAAATGCAGAGAAGATGAAAGGGGAAGAAGAGAATTATTAAAATAAAAATAAATAAAAACAAAGCCTCTGACTGTTCAGGGGCTTTGTTTTTCCCAATAACAAAACAAAATATCAACTATGAAAAACTACAAAATTATTTTCCTGCTGTTGCTTACCGTGATGGGACAGCAACTGATGGCTCAGACAGAAGTAAAGAAACCTAAAGAAGCCTTTGAACTCTTTTTTGGTACTTTTGTGAGTAATGATGATGCAGCATTGAATAAACTCAATGATTATTTAAAACCCACCGTAGACGGACAGATTGCTTATCAGGTAGATTTTAAAGAAACTTCACAGGAAATGATCAATGGCAGTGTAGAGAATTTTCTTGCCGCTTTTCCTAAAGCTACGGCAGCAGCATGTAAAAAAGAAGCTGAAGATTATTTCAGAGCTATGTTTGGAAACTTTAAAACGGGAAAACTTACTGTTAAAGACGTAAAAGTAGTCCCGAATGAACATGTGGAAGGACAAAAAATTGCTGAAATAAGCTATTCTGTAAGCTTCCTGGTGCCATCAAAACTGACTTCCGGACCGAAAGGAGATCTGAACAAAATAAAAACGGAAGACCTTAAAAAATATTTAATTCAGGCAGTTCAGGATTTTAAAAATGCCAATAAGACTGTAACAACAGATCAGAACTTTAGTTTGTATGAACTGAAAGAAGGAGATAAAATATATTATTGGAATGGCAGTCCGGATGAGATTGTTTCCAATCTTACCGACTTCTATTTTGAAAGCTTCGGAGCAAATGAATAGGCGAAAAGTACGATTATAAAGAATAAAGAAGTCCCAATATAACGGGGCTTTTTTTATTTCATATACTTTGCGTATTTTTGAGAAAAACCGATCAGTATGAATTTTAAACCTGTATTGTTAACCGCTGGAGTGTTGTTTTCAGCATCTTTTTATTCTCAGAAAATGATTTATCCTAAAGCATTAAAAGGCAGCCAGACAGATACCTATTTCGGAACAGCCGTTTCTGATCCTTTCAGAGATCTGGAAAACGATTCCGAACCTACAAAAAAATGGGTAGATGAAGAAGTCGCTTACAGCCAGAATTACCTTTCTAAAATTCCGTTCAGGGATAAAATCAAAAGCCAGTTGAAAGATATCTGGAACTATGAGAAAATTTCAGCACCTTTCAAAGAAGGAGATTATACCTACTATTATAAAAATGATGGTTTGCAGGCGCAATCTGTTTTGTACAGAACCAACAATAAGACCAATGCTACAGAAGTATTTTTAGATCCTAATAAATTTTCAGAAAAAGGAACGACTTCTCTTTCCAATCTTTCATTCAATAAAAAAGGAAACCTTGCAGCTTACTCTATTTCCGAAGGAGGAAGTGACTGGAATAAGATTGTCATCATTGATGCTGTGACTAAAAAACAGATTGATGAAACTTTACTAGATGTAAAATTCAGTGGAATTTCATGGCAGGGAGACGAAGGGTTTTATTATTCAAGCTACGACAAACCGAAAGAAGGAACAGTACTTTCCGGAATGACGGATAAGCACAAAGTATATTTTCATAAACTGGGAACAAAGCAGTCTCAGGATAAATTGATTTTCGGTGGAGATAAAACTCCAAGAAGATATTTGAGCGCCGGAGTTTCTGAAGATCAGAGATATCTTATCATTTCTGCAGCTAATGCCACAAATGGTAATGAATTGTATATAAAAGATCTTAAAAAAGGAGGAGACTTTGTACAAATTATGAGCGGATTTGATATCAATGCCAGTATCGTAGACACTCAGGGAGATGATCTTTTCATTTTTACAGATAAAGATGCCCCGAATATGCGTCTTGTAAAAACTACCATTGCTAATCCGGCACCTTCAACGTGGAAAGACGTGATTCCACAGACAGAAAACGTATTGGGAATCTCTTCCGGAGGAGGATATTTCTTTGCAACTTATATGATTGATGCTATAGATCAGGTAAAACAGTTTGATAAAGCTGGAAAACTGGTTAGGGAAATCACCCTTCCAGGCAAAGGAAATATCTCAGGATTCGGAGGAAAAGAAAAAGAGAAAGATGTTTACTTCTCTTTCAGCAATTATATTACACCGGGAACTACTTATAAATTCAATGTAGACTCAGGAAAATCTGAAGTCTATCAAAAACCGAAAGTGAAATTTAATCCGGATGATTATGTTTCAGAGCAGGTATTTTACACTTCAAAAGACGGTACAAAAGTTCCTATGATGATCAATTATAAGAAAGGAACTAAACTGGATGGTAAAAATCCTACGATTCTTTACTCTTACGGAGGTTTCAACATCAGCCTGCAGCCGTCATTCTCTGTAGTTAACGCTATCTGGATGGAAAATGGTGGTATTTACGCTGTTCCGAACATCCGTGGTGGTGGAGAATATGGTAAAAAATGGCATGATGCCGGGACTAAGCAGCAGAAGAAAAATGTTTTTGAAGACTTTATCGCCGCCGGAGAATACCTTCAAAGTAAAGGATATACTTCAAAAGAATACATGGCACTGTCAGGAAGATCAAACGGAGGATTATTAGTAGGAGCAACAATGACAATGAGGCCAGATCTTGCGAGAGTAGCCTTCCCTGGAGTTGGAGTTTTGGACATGTTGAGGTATAATAAATTTACTGCCGGAGCAGGATGGTCTTACGACTATGGTACTGCCGAGGACAGCAAAGAAATGTTCGAATATCTGAAATCCTATTCTCCTGTACATAATGTAAAAGCAGGAACTTGCTACCCATCTACCATGATCATTACCAGCGATCATGATGACAGGGTGGTTCCGGCACATTCATTCAAATTTGGAGCAGAACTTCAGGAAAAACAAGCATGTAAAAATCCTATTCTTTTAAGAATTGAAAAAAATGCAGGCCACGGAGCAGGAAGGTCAACAGATCAGGTGATCAGTGAAAATGCAGATCTTATATCATTTGCATTGTTTGAGATGGGAATAAAGAAATAACTCTAAAAAAGCAAAATATTTAAACAAACAGTCGATTTTATTTAAAATTGACTGTTTTTTTTATGTTGTTATGTTTATAATTCTTATTTTTAGGGCGGATATTTAAAGTTTATTAATTCTAAACTATTTAGGTAATTATGAAAAAAAGAATTTTACTCGTTTGTGCGTTGGCTGCTGGGCTATCCAGCTTTCATGCACAGAGGTGGGAACCGGCCTCACAAAGAACATCAGAGATCAGAAAAGAAGTAGAAGTTCAGTATGCTTACAAATTTGATTTGCAGTCTCTTAGGAATATTCTGAAAGATGCTGTAGAAACAGGTAAAGGAGCTCAGGCGGTGATCGTATCTCTGCCTACAGCAGAAGGGAAAATTGAAAAATTTGCTGTTTATAGTGATCCTGTGATGGAAAAATCCATGGCAGAAAGATATCAGCTGGGATCTTATGTGGGAGTAGGGGTTGATGATCCTGGCAAATATGTAAGATTCAGTACTGCACCTACTGAAATGCAGTCGATGATTATCAAAGACGGAAAATTCCAGTTTATAGAGCCTATTACTACAGATAAGCAGGTTTATGGGGTTTTCTATAAAACGAAAAGAGCTGAGGGAGACCATGGTTTTGAATGTACTACGGAAGAAAAGAACCTTAAAGATATCAAGGTATTGGAATCCAACGGAAAAAAAAATCTTTCTAATGTAGGGATTACAAACAGACCGGCAAGTACAAAATACAGAACGTACAGATTAGCGCTTTCAACAACAGGAGAATATACAAAGAAATTTGATCCTTCCGGAGGAATAACCAATACGGTTACTCAGATGAACGCTACGATGACCCGTGTAAATGGTATTTTCGAGAAAGATTTTGCTATTAAGCTTATTATTCAGGATCTTCCAAATATCATTTTTACAGATCCTGCAGCAGATCCTTATACCGGCAATTTAAATTTACAACTTCAGCAAACTTTAACAGCTCAAGTAGGAAATGCTAATTATGATATGGGGCATGTCTTCAATGCTTCCGGAGGTAACGGAAACGCCGGGTCTATAGGATCTACATGCGTTGACCCTGCAACAAATACTTCACTGGCAAAAGGATCCGCATTTACACAGAATACAAACCCGGTAGGAGATTCTTTCGATATAGACTATGTTGCTCATGAAATGGGACATCAGCTGGGAGGTAACCATACATTCTCTCATGTTTCTGAAGGTTCCGGAGTAAATATAGAACCAGGAGGAGGAACTACTATTATGGGGTATGCAGGAATTACAGGAGATAATGTTCAGAATTTTACTGATGCTTATTTCCATTATTCTTCCATTAATCAGGTTCTTAACAGTTTGGACAGTAAGCCCGGATGTGGAACATCAGAAAATATAACAACAAATACAGCTCCGGTAATTTCAGCGCTTCCTGCTTACAGTATTCCAAAAGGAACCGCATATTATCTGGATGCTACAGCTACAGATAGTGATCCTATTAAATATACATGGGAACAGTATGATAGTGTAGATTCTTACAACTCAATCTCAGGAGACAGCGGTTGGGGATACAATGCACAAGGAGCTATAACAAGATCTTATTTTGGAGTAGCAAGCGGAAGAAGATATTTCCCAAGCCTTCCTATTGTAATGGGAGGATCTTTAACGGATAAAACGAAATGGGAAACAGTTTCTTATATTCCAAGAACACTTAAATATGCGGTAACTGTAAGAGATGAGAATGCTTCTAGACCAATGCTCGTATCTGCGGAAACTACCGTAACAGTTACCAATGACGGACCTTTCAAATTTACCGGTCTTATTGATAATACAACATTATACAATAACGCAGCCAATACAATCTCATGGGATGTAGCTAATACCAACGGTGCACCATATAATGCTGCTAATGTTAAAATTGAATATACCACTGATCTGGTTAACGGATCAACATGGACAGAACTTGTAGCTTCTACTCCGAACACAGGAAGCTATACCGCTCAAATGCCTTCTGGTTTGACAGGAGCTATCAAATTGAGAATTTCTGCCATCGGAAATGTATTTTATGCTGTTTCTCCTAAGATTATCGTTGGAACTGCTCCTACTTCAACAACGGATGCTCCTACAGGGGTAGGATCAATAGCTACAGAAATCTTGAAAACGTCTGCTACTATTGGGTGGAATGCCGTTCCGGGAGCGACATATGCCGTTAAATATAGAAAATTGGGAGAATCTAACTGGACAAATGCTACCAGCACTACCAATTTTGTAGTATTGAACTCCCTTGAAGATGAAACAAATTATGAAGCTCAGGTAGCTGCAGTAGTGAATACAGTTCCTGGAGCGTTCTCTTCTACCTATGCATTCAAAACAAAAGGATTAAGAACAGGTTCAGATTACTGTTTAATGACAACAGGTGGAAACAGCTTTGCAAGCTTTAGCTTTAACAGTGGTTTAGCTCAATTAAACTTAGCGAATCTGGCTTACTCTCAGTTAACTTACAAAACTATTTTCAGTACTTATCAGGACTTTACTGAAGATGCAACTAAACAAATTAATTTAACCAAAGGAACACAATATACATTGTCTTATTTCAATGTTGGTAACACAGCAGGTTATAATGACAAAATGGAAGTGTGGATTGACTTTAACAGAAACGGAGTTTTTGAAGCTTCAGAAAAAGTAGGTACTAAAACAACTGTTCCTCCTGCAAATGGACAATATACAGGAACTATGGTATTCACTGTGCCAGCTACTGCATACGCTGGGGATAAACTCCTGAGAATGAGAGTGGCAAATACTTTCTTTAATGCTGCTACAGGACCATGTGGAAGCCCATCGGTTCCGGTACAGGGAGGAGGAGTTATTTCACAAGGTTCATTCAAAGACTTTTCTGTGAAAATTTCAGAAACCCTTGCGGTAAATGAAACCAAAGATGTAAAATCAACTGAAATTTCAATTTATCCTAACCCTGCAGATACTTTTGTAGAAGTGAAAAATCTTAAAGGTAAAGCAGATTACAAAATCTATACTGCGGACGGAAGATTAGCTCAGGAAGGTCAGATTGACGGACAACGAATCAATGTAGCTTCATTGATCAAAGGGATGTATGTCATCACCATTAAAGATGATAAAAATACGTACAATACGAAGCTTATCAAAAAATAAGCAGACCATATACCCATAAGAATGACCGGACATTTGTCCGGTCATTTTCTTTTACTAAAATCAAGAAAAACAGAATATTAACAGAAGTTTCATGTTTCGCTCAAAAAAATTAACTTTACGGGGACAAAAATAATTGGAATGCGAAAGACAATTTCTGTGAAAAAACCGGATTTTAGTGTATCATCTCAGGAAAGAGAGATTTACAATTTTGAAAAAGACGGCCTTGAACTTAAATCATCTTATGAAAAAAAAGATGTAAAAGATGAATCATTAACGCAGACTTCTCCAGGAATTGGGCCCTATCTGAGAGGACCGTATTCCACCATGTATGTTCAGAAACCGTGGACAATCCGCCAGTATGCCGGGTTTTCTACAGCTGAAGAATCCAATGCTTTCTACAGAAGAAACCTTGCCGCAGGTCAGAAAGGACTTTCCGTAGCATTTGACCTTGCAACACACAGAGGTTATGATTCTGACCACTCACGAGTAGTAGGAGACGTAGGAAAAGCAGGAGTTGCCATAGACTCTGTGGAAGACATGAAAATCCTTTTCAATGAAATTCCATTAGATCAGATTTCAGTCTCCATGACAATGAACGGAGCGGTACTTCCAATTTTGTCTTTCTACATCGTAGCGGCAGAAGAACAGGGTGTAAAACAGGATTTGCTTTCCGGAACTATTCAGAATGATATTTTGAAAGAGTTCATGGTTAGAAATACATACATCTATCCGCCGGCACCCTCCATGAAGATTATCGCAGATATTTTTGAATATACTTCGCAAAACATTCCGAAATTCAATTCCATTTCCATTTCCGGATACCATATGCAGGAAGCTGGTGCAACACCCGTACTTGAAATGGCTTACACACTGGCAGATGGTCTTGAATATGTAAGAACAGGAATCAAAGCAGGAATGAACGTAGACGATTTTGCACCAAGACTCTCTTTCTTCTGGGCAATCGGAATGAATCATTTCATGGAAATTGCGAAAATGCGTGCCGCAAGATATATCTGGGCAACCCTTTTAAAACAGTTTAATCCTCAGAATCCAAAATCTCTGGCGCTAAGAACCCATTCGCAAACTTCAGGTTGGTCTTTAACGGAACAGGAACCTTTCAATAATATCACAAGAACAGCTATTGAAGCATTATCTTCAGCATTAGGAGGAACACAGTCCCTTCATACCAATGCACTGGATGAAGCCATCGCCCTTCCCACCGACTATTCCGCAAAAATTGCAAGAAATACACAGATCATCCTTCAGCAGGAAAGCGGAATATGTGATGTGGTAGATCCGATGGGAGGAAGCAATCTTGTGGAAAGCCTTACTCAGCAGATGATTGAAGAAGCGATGAGGTATATTGATGAGGTAGAGCAGGAAGGAGGAATGACCAAAGCTATCGAAGCCGGAATTCCAAAGATGAGAATTGAAGAAGCCGCGGCAAAAAAGCAAGCTAAGATCGATAGTGGTGAGGAATTCATTATCGGAGTTAATTCATTCAAATCCTCATTGAAACAGGATCAGATAGAAATCCTGGACATTGACAATACCGAAGTTCGTAGAAAACAGATTGAAAGACTGAATACCATCAAAGCAGAAAGAAATACAGAAGCTGTCGAGCAAATCCTGAATGACATCCGCCAAAGCGCTCAGACTGGAAAAGGAAACCTTCTTGCATTATGTATTGAAGCAGCAAGAAGAAGAGTTACACTTGGCGAAATGAGTGATGCGATGGAAGAAACCTTTGGAAGATATAAAGCAAATATTAAAACAATCTCTGGTGTATACGCAATGAATGCCGGTAAAAACGAATATTTTGAAAAAGCCCTTAATCTGACTCAAAAGTTTGAAGAAGAAGAAGGACGACGTCCAAGACTAATGGTTGCTAAAATGGGACAGGATGGGCACGACAGAGGCGCAAAAGTAGTAGCCACAGCATTTGCCGATATGGGATTTGACGTAGACGTTGCTCCATTGTTCCAGACACCGGAAGAAGTAGCCAAGCAAGCGGTAGAAAATGATATTCACATCTTAGGAGTTTCTTCATTGGCTGCAGGACACAAAACATTAGTTCCGCAGGTAGTGGAAGAATTATCAAAGCTGGGAGCAGACGATATTACCATCGTTGTAGGAGGAGTAATTCCTCAACAGGATTATGAATTCCTGTATGCCAACGGTGCCGATTTTATTTTCGGACCCGGAACCAATCTTCCGAAATGTGCCGTCGAAATTCTGGAAAAATTTCTAAATTAATTCTTTGTAGAGATTAACTTGCATGGCTTTTGTATAGTTTAATGAAAAAATTTCATTATGGCTTATACAGTAGTTTCAGTATTTCCGGTGACTGTAAATACAGAGGAAATTAAAAAAGGATTAAAAGAAAAAGGCTTTTACGAAGCAAACATCATTATTTCAAAGTCCAGAGTAGAAAGTGGTATGTCTGCTGATCAGTATCAGGAAGATAAACAGACGCAGGATTTTTTCGACTATGTTTTTGCTCACGATGCAGAAATGTTGGATGCTTACCGCAAACACAGCATAGGAAGAAGCAATGTTATCGTTTATACCGATAATCTCGAACAGGCAAAAGCTGC
This sequence comes from Chryseobacterium sp. KLBC 52, assembly GCF_003347605.1. Lineage (GTDB taxonomy): Bacteria > Bacteroidota > Bacteroidia > Flavobacteriales > Weeksellaceae > Chryseobacterium. The sequence continues at coordinate 93,846 of NZ_QDFZ01000019.1, forward strand.
CAAAGAAGTATTAAATGAATATGGAGCTCTTGAAGTCTACCGAAAACCTTCAGAAAAAAGAGACCCTATTCCGGAGGGTATGACTGAGGATGAATATAATGGTATCATTGCCAAAGCAAGACATAATCTTTACTTTCTCGGCTCAGAAAGAGTCTATCATTCCAATCAGGTAAAAGGAATGGATGACGAAATGGATAGTCTGGGTTCAAAAGATTAATTTCACAATAAATAAAAGACTGGTTATTTTTTTTACCAGTCTTTTTTATTAAAAAATATTTTGATTTTCAGAAAAATGTATATATTTGCACCTGAAAATCAAGTTTAACCAATAAAAAACAACGAAGCAATGTTCAGAACTAAACAGAATTCTACAGTTGGATTGCCACTTATGGTGGTAAGGCTTCGCGGTTTGGTACATTCTTAGAATAACAGTACAATGAAATATCAGAACCCGAAGTCGTAGAGATTTCGGGTTTTTTTATTGCGCAATATTTCAAACTTCAAGTTTTCCCGAAATCTTTTTTAGTGTCATCAAGGGCAAAATAGGATGAGGTATATTCCTCAGAACTATTTCGTCTATTATTAATCCATTCAACTAGTGTTTTAGTTGATTAAAAGCTGTGTGAGATAAAAAAACATTAAGGTTTTCAACATCTCACATCAGACTTCTGTTCACAATGGAAAATGATAACCTTCTGCATTCCCGGCTGAGAAGTGTGAGAAGCAGAAAAAGAGCAATTAGAAAAGATGTAGAAAAGCAGATAAGAACAAAATACAAACGTAGTAGAGAACTCTGGAAAATAAGAAGAAATCTTCCGTTGATACCATTGGATAAACCCTATCAAAAAGGATTTGTAAGATTCTTTGTTGTAAGAGAGGATGTAAAACAATCCAAAGACGGAGATTTTTTCGAAGGAATTTTAAAGAAGATAAATACCTATATGTATTCTGATAACCGAAAATTTTTAAAAAAGAAAAGAAAGTTCGGAAGAAAGATATATGTAGAAAGAGAGCAGAAGCTCAGGTATATTACTTCATATTCATGGAATTATCCAAAATGGGAACTTACCGACAGAGAAAGACAATACTTTGAAAAGAAAGAAGACTATTGCCCTGTCCGTAAGATATTCGGAACCTACTACAAATTTACCGAACCATGGCGATTTACTTTAAGGGTAAGACCCAACATGATTACCCATTACAAACCCCTTGATTTGGAGCTGGAAAAAGAATATGCAGCACTGGATTCCTATTTGGGACAGTATAAGGTAATAGGGATTATGAATAAGACAATTCTATGTAAATCGAATCCATGGAAAGAAACGTATCAAAGAAAACTTATCAAAAGCAGGAAATATATTACCTGCACAATGTCTGCAACAGAGATTGCAGAAAGCTTACTGGACGAATAAGTCCGGCTGTTATTTAAAACAAAAACAATGGGAAATTTAAAACTAAAAGGAAAAGATATATTAAAACTGGGCTATCCAAATAACCAAAGTGTAAACGTAGCATTGGAAGTCATGAAAAGAAATTTTGCAACAAAGAATATTCACCACGTAAAATCTCTTTTAAAGGAAATCCTGCTGAATCCGGAAGAATTTGAAAAAGATCTGACTTTCGGACAAATCGCAGAAACCCTGCTTTCATCCAAAAAAACAGAAAAAAGAATGCTGAATTCACAGCGGGCTTCCTTTCAGATTTTTGGAAACAATATTTCAGAAGAGGCAAAAAATCAGTTATACACTGCTTTGAAACTGCCTGTTTCTACTCAGGGAGCATTAATGCCAGATGCCCACAGCGGGTACGGACTTCCCATAGGAGGAGTTCTGGCAGTAGAAAATGCGGTAATTCCTTACGGAGTAGGCATGGATATTGGCTGTAGAATGAGCCTCAGTATTTTGGATACACCCGTTTCATATCTTGAAGGAGCAAGAGATAAATATGAAAAAGCCCTTGCTGAACATACAAAATTTGGAATGTATGAAACGCATAAATCTCACATAGATCATGAGATTTTTGACAGAGATACATTTGATATGATCCCGATCTTAAGAAGATTAAAGGGAAAAGCCATCAAACAGATGGGATCCTCAGGCGGAGGAAATCACTTTGTAGAATTCGGAGAAGTGGAAATCACTGAAGAAGACGAACAAATTGGTCTGCCAAAAGGAAAATATCTGGGAATACTTTCTCACAGCGGTTCCAGAGGGTTGGGAGCAGAAATCGCACAGTATTATTCAAGAATGGCCACAGAACAGTGTCCGTTACCGAAAGAAGCACAAAACTTCGCATGGCTGGATTTGAGTACCCATCTTGGACTGGAATACTGGACGGCCATGAATCTTGCCGGAGATTACGCTTCAGCCTGTCACGATGATATTCACAGAAGGCTGGTAAAAGCAGTCGGTGGAAGGGTAAAAGCCAGAATTGAGAACCATCACAACTTTGCATGGAAGGAAATTCATAACGGTAAAGAAGTGATTGTTCACCGAAAAGGAGCTACACCTGCCAATGAAAACGAATTGGGGATGATCCCGGGATCCATGACTGCAAAAGGATTTATCGTTCGCGGAAAAGGAAATCCGGAATCTTTGAATTCAGCATCACATGGTGCAGGAAGAGCCCATTCAAGAGGAGAATGCAGAAGTCTTTTCACTCAGCATGATATCAAAAAAGAACTCAAACTGAAAAATGTCACATTGATGGGCGGAAATGCAGAAGAAGCACCAATGGCCTACAAAGACATCAATGAGGTGATGAATGCACAGAGTGAACTGGTAGATATTCTGGGAACATTCCAGCCGAGAATTGTAAGAATGGACAAATAATTAATCTCATACTTTACAACCTTATAGGTTTCAAAAACCTATAAGGTTTAATAAAGAATTATTTTAAAATTAAAGAAATGGGAGCCCCACACAATATAAAAAGATACGGTGAAGTCTGGCCGGAATTCAGAATTCAGTCAGGACTCGAAATTTTAGACAAATTAAAACACAAAGTGATTATATCAGGCGGCTGGGCATGGCATTTCATGTCTGAAACAGGACATACCGAATACAAGCATGCCCATGACCACAAGGATATTGATGTTTTTGTAAAAAAAGAAAATGTAGCAGAAGTAGTTATTATTCTTCAGCAGGAAGGATTCCGGAAAGTCTGGACCCGATATGACTATCTGCCAAGTGAAGAAAACTTTCGCAGGTATGAAAAAACCGTCGAGCTGGAAAATGAAAAATTTCACAGAGTTACCATAGATTTCTTTGAAAGAGATGATCTTGAAACAATTGAAACTAATGGTTTTACTGTTGTGAAACCTGATGTTTTACTTTCCTTTTACAGAAATATTCATTCCAGTGACAAATGCTGGGCAGTGATGGCCGCAAAAGAATTATTACAAAAGGGAATAAATCCGGTAGGAAACCCTTTATTAAGCAAAATGCCAATATAAAAAATGGAAAAATTAATACAGATCACTTCGGGAAGAGGTCCTTTAGAATGCCAGTGGGTAGTAGCCAAGGTTCTGAAGACCTTTCTTGAAGAGGCAAAACACAATACAATAGAATATGAAATCATTCATCGTGAAAACGGGGATGAAAACCTGACATTAAAATCAGTAACCCTGCTTTTGAAAGGAAAAGATCTAAGCTTGTTTTTAAAAAGCTGGCTGGGAAGTATTTGCTGGATAGGAAAAAGTACATTCAGAAAGCTCCATAAAAGAAGCAATTGGTTCATCGGAATTTTCGAATTGGAAAATGTAAAAATGATTGATTTCCACGAAAAAGATATCCGGTTTCAGACTACAAGAAGTCAGGGAAGCGGAGGACAAAATGTAAATAAGGTGAATACAGCTGTCCGTGCCATTCATATTCCCACCAATGAAACTGTTTTTGTACAAGATTCCCGTTCGCAGCTGGAGAATAAAAAACTGTCTGTAACCAGACTCAAAGAAAAGGTGATGGCAGTTTATATCCAACAACTGGAAAGAAAATTGAAAGAAACCTGGTCTCTCCAGATGCAGGTAGAACGCGGAAGTCCGGTTCGTACATTCTCGGGGACGGATTTTAAAAAGAATTACGAAGACAAGACATTCAAAAAACAAAGGAATGCCTTGAAAAATGACTTAAAAAACTACAGAAATGACCTTAACTAAAAGTAAATATTATTTTGAAGCGCTGGACTACTTTCCGTTCAACCTTGCCGAGTGCATGGATGCATTGAACTACGCTCTGTCCTATGAACCGGAAGATGCAGACAGTCTTTGTCTCATGGGAAGAATATATTCAGAAGAACTGAAAGATTATGAAACCGCAAAAAAATACTTCGATGAAGCCATGCAGAGTAATATCGGGAATATTAATACTCCCAAATATTATATTGAATGTCTACTGAGTAATGAAGATTACAAAGAAGCAGAAAAACTGATTGAATTTGCCTTGAAACTCAAAGGAATTGATAAGTCGGAAATCCTCACCTGTCTTTCTCTTCTGCAGGAGAAAAACTTTGAGTACAAACAGGCTTTGGCGACCCTGAAAGAAGCTAAAAAATTTGCTTACAACCGTGCAGCCCTCGAAATTATTGAAGACAGAGAAAAAATGATTAAAGGTAAAATGCCGGTAACAAGAATTAAAAAGAAAGTGGAGACCCAATAAGTCTCCTTTTTTTTTGAAAAAGGCAGTTCTGCATACATTTATCAAAAAATGATCCTCTGTGAAAGTTAAAATTGTAAAACAAAAACTTTAAAAGAATAAATAATATGACTAAAATAAATCAAAAATATAGAGATATCAGTGGTTTTTTTGATTTTAATTTTTTTTTAAGTTGCTAGCAGGTAGTCTTTTATATATTTATCTACCTAAAAAAACAATATGAATAAAAAATTTTTTCTAGTGCCGTTTTCGATAGCAGCATTTTTTGCTTTCGAAAATGTTTGTGCTCAAAATTCTGCGGAACTTATTCACGACTACTATCACAAGAACGGGCAGATAGCACAAAAGAGTAAAAATGATGCATCAGGAATTATTATTCTCAACGAAGACCTTTCCAGAAGTCTTGCAGCCAGAATTGTGGATGTGCAACAAACCTATAATGGTCTTAGAGTCTATAATGCCCTGGGAAAAGTTGTTATCAGAGACAATAAAATTATTTCTGAGAAAAATGATTTTAAAAGAGATATTGTTGTGGATGACCATAAAAATAGTACTGCAAAATTGTCAGATGATCTTATCAAAAATAAGCTTGGGCTAAAAGATATTGCTGAAATCAATTATTCTGATGATGTTTACTTTGAGCATAATAAAGTATATAGACTTGCAAAAGAATTATTTGTTTCTGACAGGAATTCTTCTGATATATGGCATGTAATAGCTGATGCAGATACAGGTGAAATACTTACCAAAGATAATATGACCATCAGCTGTAGTTATGAGGATACCGGATACGACAACAATGATTCTAAAGAACCGGAAATGTCCAGCCTGGCATATGCAAAACCCGACGAAAGAAAAACAAAAATAAATATACCGGGGAAGCTGACCCCGGCCAATGCATCCTATAACGTATTTCCGTTACCGGTAGAAGCACCTACATTTGGATCCCGCTCCATAATCAGTAATCCCTGGGATCTTACTGCATCTCCAGAAGGCTGGCATTCTGATGGAACCAATAGCTATACCATAACACGGGGAAATAATGTTTATGCTTATTCTGATCAGGATAATACCAATACACCGGGATATTCTCCGGATGGCGGAAGCTCACGTATTTTTGATTTTCCTTTTGCCGACGGAAGATATGATAATCCCTTCTCGTATAAAGATGCCGCAATCACGAGTTTATTTTATATGAATAATAAAATGCATGATCTGTTTTATAAATTCGGATTTACAGAAACTGCCAGAAATCTTCAGACCAATAATTTTGGAAATGGCGGTATGGGAGGAGATGCTGTTAATGCAGAAGCTTTTGACGGAAGCGGTCTTAATAATGCCAATTTTAGCCCTGGATATGAAAAAATTGTCAACGGGCAGCCACAGGTGAAGGAGGGTAGAATGCAGATGTATCTATATGACAGGCAGCAAACAGCAGATGACCCGGTAGTAAGGTATCAGTACAATTCTCCTGCTTCTGTTGCTAGCAGACCAAAAGTAATGACAGCAGGAGCGTCTTTTGGACCGTTGTATGGAGCTCCTGTAACAGCGGACCTGGCAGTTCCCGTGCCAGCCGATGCATGTACCGCACCTGCAGCTGGAAGCCTGACTAATAAAATTGCAGTCATAACCACTGCTAATTGTGAATTTAGTCTTAAAGCGCTCAACGCACAGAATGCAGGAGCTATAGGGGTAATTATGTATAAACCTTCTTCCGATATACCATCCTCATTGGGGGCAGGTACGTATGGAGCACAGGTGACCATTCCTGTCATGAGTATGGGGCAATCGGAAGGCTTATTTCTGACTGGACAATTGAATAGCGGAAATACAATCAATACAACCCTAAATTTTGATTATAGTGGTTTCAAGAATGCATGTTTTGATAATGGTACTATGGCTCATGAGTACGGACACGGAATATCCAACAGGCTTACCGCGCAGGGATACAGTTGTCTATCATCTACCAACAGTACAGAACAGATGGGAGAAGGCTGGTCAGACTTCTTTGGACTTATGGTGACAGCCAGACCCGGAGATACTGCAGATGTTCCCAGAGGACATTCAACGTATACGAAAAGTGAACCTACAACTGGGAATGGTAACAGACTGGCTAAATACTCCCCTGACTTCAGCATCAATAATTATACTTACGGAAAAACAAATACCAATACAGAAGTTCATCAGATAGGTTTCATATGGGCAACAATGCTTTGGGATCTGGCCTGGAAGTACATCGAAAAATATGGATATAATAATGATGTACTGGCAAGCAGTACTTCAGGAAATGCAAAAGTTTTTCAGCTTGTCATTGACGGACTGAAACTGCAGCCTTGCAGCCCTACTTTTATTGATGGAAGGGATGCCATTCTGCAAGCTGATGTAATAGGAAATGGAGGAATTGATAAATGCTTGATCTGGAATGTGTTTGCAAGAAGAGGACTTGGTGTGAACGCATCTGCCGGTTCCAAAACGGTTGCTACGGATCAGGTAGAAGACTTTACGGTACCTGCGGAGTGCAGTACAGCTTTGGCGACTCAGGAAAATAGAAAAACAGAGTCCAGGTTTATTGTTTTCCCTAATCCTGCTTATGATGAATTTTTCGTAGGAAATATCGATAAATCTCCAAAAGAGGTTAAAATTATAATGTTTGACATGTCTGGTAAATTAGTATTGACAGATTCCAGAGAATCAGGATCGAAGAAGGCTGTTTCTACAAAAGGACTTCAGAAAGGAGTGTATATGGTTCATATTCAGCAGGGAGATAAAGTGCAGGTTGAAAAACTGATTCTAAGATAAAAGGGTTAAGTAATATTTTTGACTCAAAAAAGAAGGCCTCAGAAATGAGGCCTTCTTTTATTTCTTATTTACGGAAATCAGATAATCATATACCATTTGATGCTGGTCATCAGTAAGTTTGGCCCTTGGAGCCATTCTGCTTAAAGTGTTGATCCATCCTTTGTCGTCATGCTTCGTCGGTTCCGGCAGCTTATGACATTTTGCACAGGAATTTTCAAAAATGGTTTTTCCCTGCGCCAACTGCTCAGATGAGGTGTACTTTGGCCCGGTAACAGCCACACTTTTCGGTCCGCAGGATACCAGAAATGCCGATGCTGCAATACCTGTTAAAATGAATTTTTTCATATCCTATATTTTTGTTTGATGATTACTTCTTCACAGAAACAATATAATCATAAACCCATTGGTGCTGTTCATCCGTCAGTTTTGCTTTTGGAGCCATAGAATTCATGATTCCCACCCATTGTACAGGATTGTGTGAAGCAGGATCAGGTAATTTATGACATCTTCCGCAAGAGTTTTCAAAAATGGTTTTCCCCTGAGCAATCTGTTCTGCAGTAGAAGTAGATGTTCCTGCAGTAGCAGTAGATGTAGCAGCTTTCGGCGTACAGGATACCAGCAAAATAGCAGTAAACGAAGCCGCAGCGATGAGTTTTTTCATGTTTCTTCTTTTTGAAATATAACAAATGTAATAAATTCCTTAAGCCGTTGATACAAGGCTTTCTAGTTTTAATTTAGAAGAAATAAAATTAAGTTCATGCAAAATTGAGTATTCAAAAATGAAATCAATTGTGCTTTTTGTTTCACCTTTATAAATTGTCTATTGACCATTCCCATTTTAATTATTAATTTTGAATTAATGAAATTTTCTACAGAAGAGCTAATAGAGGGAATACAGTCAGGAAACAAACGCCTGATTGCAAAAGCTATTACATTGGTTGAAAGTAAGAAAGCAGAGCACAGAGTACAGGCAGAAGAACTTTTGAAGAAGATTATGCCTCTTACCGGAAACTCTGTGAGGGTAGGAGTAACGGGAGTTCCCGGAGCAGGAAAATCCACTTTTATAGAAAACTTTGGCCGGCTGGTTATTGCTCAGGGAAAAAAGGTTGCTGTTTTGGCTATTGATCCAAGTTCAGCTATCAATAAAGGAAGTATTTTGGGGGATAAAACCAGAATGGAGGAACTTGCCAAAGAAGAAAACGCATTCATACGGCCTTCCCCCAGCTCAGGTTTTCTGGGAGGAGTAGCCAATACTACTTTTGAGACCATGATGATCTGCGAAGCTGCAGGCTATGACTATATTTTAATTGAAACTGTAGGAGTAGGGCAGTCAGAGGTTCTTGTGGCTGACATTACCGATGTTTTTTTGTTTCTTAAAATCATTGGAGGAGGAGATGAACTTCAGGGTATCAAAAGAGGGATCATGGAAATGGTTGACGTTATTTTTATCAATAAAGTAGATCAGGATAACCTTCAGAAAGCAAAAAATACCAGGCTTGAATTAAAAAGAGCTTTGGACTTTATTCCACCTAAAGAAAAAGGATGGAAGATTCCTGTTTTACTAGGTTCTGCACTTCATAATCAAGGATTACAGGAAGTCTATGATTCAATATCCGAATTTATTGATCTGAAAAAGAAAAGTGGCCGCTTTGACGAAATCCGCGTTCAGCAGGCCGAAAAACGATTTGAATATTGGGTTCAGGAATATATTTTATCCCTCATGAAAAAGAGTAATGTTGTGGAAGAAGCTTATCATATGCACAAAAAAAATGCTTCAGCCATGGTTTCCAATCCAAGTACTGAAGCAAAATTATTTGTTGAAAAATTTTTATCTAATGGAAACAGGGACTAAGGTTTTTCTTTTTCCTGTTTCACCTCAGTTTTAGAAATATATCCGTCATAGGTAATTGGCTGTCTGTCATTGCTTCTCATAGAAACGAAAGCTTTTCCGTTTTTAAAAATCTCAATATTCACTTCGTCTACATTTCTTACATCTTTAGGTTTGAATTTTAAAGTCCAGGTTCCTTTTTTATTCTGAGTTTTATTTACGGTAAAATCTTTTGAAGTAAATCTGTAGCTGTTATCACTAGTATTTCCATATGTTGGATTGAAAAGTCTTCCAAAATAAGGCAGCACTACATCCAGTGTATTTTTACTTACATCAATGGTATAATCCCCATTCAGGTTAAGTATTCTTGTGGCAGTAGCGTTAGGCATAGAATTCATGACATTAATAACATCATAATTGGTAGGATTAGCTCTTTGGGCATAAAAAGTAAACTCCTGAGAATCTACCAAAGTATTCACTGTTTTAGGATCTGATGACCCCTGAGATGCGCAACTCTGAAAGAAGAACAGGAATCCAAAAATCATCAGTAAAGAAATATACTTTTTCATAACGGGATAATTATTAAATTTAGATAGCAAAATGTATGCAAATATATTCTTTAAGAAATATTTTGGAATAAAAATTGTTAAGGTTGAATTATTAACACTCAAACTATGAAAGTTACACATCTATTAGGAATGGGAGCTATTGCTCTGTCGGCTGCTGCCTGTACTACAAACCCGATTACGGGGAGGTCTTCTTTACAGCTGGCCAACAATTCGGAAATTTTAACAATGTCTTCACAGGAATATAGAACGACATTGTCTAAAGGTAAAGTGATTACCGGTACGGCAGATGCAAAGAGAGTGGTAAATGTAGGAAACAGAATTAAAAATGCAGCAGAAAGATATTATCAGAGTATTGGAAGATCTGCAGATCTTGCAAGCTACAGCTGGGAATTTAATCTTTTGCAGAGCAATGAGCTGAACGCATGGTGTATGCCTGGCGGAAAAGTGGCAGTCTATACCGGAATATTGCCGGTAACCAAAGACGATAACGGACTGGCCGTTGTAATGGGACATGAAGTTTCCCACGCATTGGCAGGCCACGGAAATGAAAGAATTTCTCAGGCAATGGTAGCTCAGTATGGAGGGGCAATCCTGGGAGGAACAATCTCAAATTCGCAATGGGCAAGTGTTTTCCAGAAGGTTTACCCTATCGGTTCACAGGTTGCTTTATTGAAATATGGAAGAGGTCAGGAATCTGAGGCAGATGAAATGGGACTTTACCTGATGTCTATGGCAGGATATGACCCGAGAGCGGCAATTCCTTTCTGGAACAGAATGGAAGCGGCATCTACTGGAGCAAGACAACCTGAGTTCTTATCTACCCACCCGAATCCGGAAACAAGAATTTCAGATATCAACAAAGATCTCCCGAAAGCTTTAGAATATTATAAGGCTGCGGGAGGAAAATTATAATTAGAATTTTAATCTTGAATATAGCCTTATTAAATTTTTAGTAAATTTGGTAAGGCTTTTTTATATAATCACCTAAACACAATATTATGAAGAGTTTATCAATTACCGGACTTATCCTTTTAGCTGTATCTGCATTACTTTTCTATTTAACAACCGATTTTGCCGTAGAACAAATAAAAATCTCTCACATTATGGGAATCATGGCAGGCGTTGGAATAGGACTTATCATTGGAGGAATGGTGGGCTATGTAAGCAAAGGAAGTGCTATAAAGGAAGAACAGAAGAAAAAAGAATTCAAGCAGTTACAAAAAGACAAAGAAGATCTTGAAAAACAGGCAGCAGAAATCGCAAAACGCCAGGCTGAGCTTGAAGCACAAAATAAAAACCCTCAAATTTAAATTTGAGGGTTTCAAGTTGTTATTTTCGATAATTCATTAGAATTTATATCCTAAACCTACCATAAACAGATTAGGTCTGTTATCATATCTGATTTCCGAGCCGGAAACCCTGTTGATAAAATTTCTTTCGTCTTTGCTGAAAGCGCCTTCATATCTTGCATTTACAATAAGCTTTTTAATTTCAAGCTGTGCCCCAAACTGGTATCCTACTGTAAAATCATTTTTCGCATTTTCTTTGAAATCGTTGTAAGTATTGTCTTTATTTAAGTTAAAACTTCCTACAGGACCTACAAAAACGCCCAGCATATTCCCTAAAAGATTATATCCTAAAAGAACCGGAACATCAATACGGTTGCTTTTTACATCAAAAGTAGTGTTCTCTGTAGTAAACTCATTTTTGAAGTGAGTATAATAGATTTCCGGCATCACAAACAAAGAAGTAGGAAGACCCACTTTTAGTGAAAGCCCAACATTGAAACCTACATTATTTTTACCTGTTCCTGCAATGGCATCATTCACTGTTCCTTTAATATTGGACCATGAAGGTGAGCCTGTCGGAAAAATTAAGTTAGCTTTACCTGCCAGTGAAATCTGTGCAGAAGCCCACATTGAAAATCCTAATAACGCTATACTAAGTGCCTTTTTCATTATCGTCTATTTTTGTATTTGTCGTTTCAATCGTTTTATTATTCTCAAGTAAATATTCTCTCAGCTCTTTAAACAGTTCTGAAGAATAAACGAAGTCAATCAGATTTTTATTGCCTGCTGTAATCAGAATGTCTTTGTTACCTTCCCATTCTTTAATTCCCAGTCTCAGATATACAATTTTCTCGCCAATCGTCATTACAGAGTTCATATCATGGGTATTGATGATGGTGGTCGTATTATATTCTTTTGTGATTTCGTAGAGAAGATCATCAATAATCTTAGAAGTATAGGGATCCAGTCCGGAATTGGGCTCATCACAGAACAGATACTTTGGATTGTTGACAATGGCTCTTGCAATAGCCACCCTTTTCTGCATACCTCCTGAAATTTCGGAAGGATATTTTTTTTCTGCTTTATCAAGATGTACTCTTCCGATTACTTCAAAAACCCTTTTCTTTTTTTCTCTGTAGGTAAGATTGGTAAACATGTCAAGAGGGAACATGATATTTTCTTCCACAGTAAGAGAGTCAAATAAGGCACTTCCCTGGAAAACAGTTCCGATTTCTGAACGGAGATGCTGTTTTTCATCTCTGGTCATGGTATTGATATCTTTCCCGTCAAACAGAATTTCTCCTGATGAAGGCATATAAACATTCAATAAACTTTTTAGAAAAACGGTTTTTCCGGAACCACTCTGCCCAATGATTAAGTTTACTTTTCCTTTATCAAATGAAGTTGAAATTCCCTTAAGCACTTCAACATCATCAAAACTTTTCTTAAGATCTTTTACCTCAATCATCAGCTTAATATTAATTGGGTTAAAATTAATTCGGAGATAATAATGAACACCATTGTCCATACCACGGCCTGTGTACTGGCTCTACCAACCTCCAATGATCCTCCTTTTACATTATATCCGAAATAAGAAGGAACTGTAGCAATAATGAAAGCGAAAACAGTTGTTTTGGTAAATGCATAGTAAATGAATAAATTCGGCATATACATTTGAATACCAACAATATAGTCGTTTTCTGTCCAGTTTCCTGTTAAAATTCCGGCAATATATCCTCCGAGAATACCAAATACAATACTGATGGCGATAAGCAGAGGATTAAAAATCATACAAGCGATAATTTTCGGAAATATGAGGAAGTTGGGTGAATTTACTCCCATAATGTCCAATGCATCAATTTGTTCTGACACCCTCATCGTTCCGATACTGGAAGCAATATATGATCCTACTTTACCCGCCAGAATAAGGCTGATGATGGTAGGGGCAAATTCCAATACCAATACTGCTTTTGTAGCGTATCCTACGAATGATGGAGGAATAGGAAAGGAAGAGGCGTCAAAGTTGTTGAACATCTGAATAGCAACTACAGCCCCCACAAAGATTGATGTGAAGACTACAAGCCCGAAAGAATTTACTCCCAAATCATTAATTTCTCTCATGAACAGCTTCCAGAACACTCTCATTTTCTGAGGTTTCTGCAGGGATTTTCCCAAGAGGATAATGTATTCCCCTATCGCTGTGAAAAACTTTTTTAACATACTGCTAAATTAGACTTTTTTATTTAATTGGGCTAGGGTCAAGAATAAGACCAAAGCCTGGTTTTGTGTTAAAATTATTTCAATATTTATGTTATTCCGTTCTTTATTTTGCATTTTTATCTCCTCCAATCACCAATAAAACGGTTTTTAAAATAATAACCAGATCAAGTACGAAACTCCAGTTTCTTACATAGAAAGCATCTGCCAGAACTCTTTTTTTCATTTCTACTTCCACATCTCCGAAGTCGCCACGAAGGCCATTCACCTGTGCCAATCCGGTAATTCCCGGACTAACCATACTTCTCAGGCTGTATCTTCCGATCTTTGGTTTGTAATAATTGTCAACAGACAGCATATGAGGGCGCGGACCCACTACAGACATTTCCCCTCTCAGTACATTAATAAACTGCGGAAGCTCATCAAGGCTTGTTTTTCTTAAAAATTTACCTACTTTGGTAATTCTGGAGTCATTTATAGATGTGGTTTTGGTTGTGGATTCATCATTCACCACCATTGTTCTGAATTTAATACAACTAAAAACCTCTTCATGAAAACCATATCTCTTCTGAAGGAAAAAAACAGGACCTTTAGAGGTAGTTTTGATTAAAATGGCAATGATTGGAAATACCCATGAACAGATGAAGACCAATATAAAGACAGAAAAGAAAATATCAAATGTCCTTTTCATAAGGAAATTAGAATAATAATCTAATGGATACCTGGCCTGATTAAGTACCGGCTGGGTTTGTATATATCCAAGGTCATAAAGGAAAAAATCACTTTGGGTAATGCTTGGAATCAGTGAAATATGAATCTTATGATCTTCGGCCAGGCTGAAAATTTCATTTTTCATGGCCTCATCATAAGAGTTTTCCATCGATAAAAACAAGGTGTGAATTCCGTTTTTTTTCCAGAAAGATACCAGTTCAGTGATCTTTACCTCGGTATTTTCATATTCAAATATCCTGTATCCATAGTCTTTACGTTCTGTAAAGATATTCTTAAGAATTTCTGTAGAATTGATGTCCCCTAAAAACATTACATTTCTGTAATTCGCTCCCAGGGACCGCAAATACTTAATCGCAAAATATACCAATGATTTCGCCAGAAAGATAGAAATAAAAAGGTAAAGAGAAAGCCAGTAAATATCCGAATTGAAAAATACATTCTTACTTACCTTTCCTATAAGCAGTACTCCCAGTATAAAAAACAGGAAATGGATCAGAAGGCGTTCAAGAAACAGGGTATAGGTAAGGTTCCTCGGAATATTGTATATTTTTGTCCTACCACTTAACAGTACCCAGAACAAAAACAACAGAACCAGAGAAAAGCTATTCTGATACCAGGTTTCTTTATTGTATTTTAAACTTTCGTTTCTGCTTATAAAAAAGAATATGAAGATAGATGCAATAACCATGAGGTCAAGCAACATAATGATTGATTTCAGGTATCTAGAGTATCGAATTCTCTGCATCTATCGGTATTATAGCGGATAAGCACGGCTAATTTACACTTTTTTACGGGATATTCAGATATTTGTGAGTCTGAACAGATGCCTGCCACTCAGGGTTTTCCAGAATAAAATCCGTGATCTTAGGATACATGTCGTTTCTTTTGCTCCATTCACTCTGAAGATAAAGCTTACAATTTTCAGAAACTTTTGCTGCCTGTTCCTGAGCAAACGTAAAATCATGCTGGTTGAAGATAATCACTTTAAGCTCATTGGCCTTTTGATAAATCTCTTCTTTAGGAAGCCCTGTTTTCTTTGGTGAAAGGGTTATCCAGTCCAGTTGGCCGCTCATAGGATAAGCTCCGGAAGTTTCAATATGTACTGTACACCCTAATTCTTTTAGTTTGGATGTCAGGATATCTAAATTCCACATTAAAGGTTCACCGCCAGTCAGCACTATTGTTTTACAGTGTTTGGCTGCAGTTTCTGCAATTTCCTCAGCATTCATCAGCGGATGAAGTTCCGGGTCCCAGCTTTCTTTTACATCACACCAGTGACAGCCTACATCACAACCTCCCAGCCTGATAAAGTATGCGGCTTTTCCGGTGTGTGCTCCTTCTCCCTGTAAAGTGTAAAAATGCTCCATCACAGGGAGCATTTTACCTTCTTTTAATAAAATATCTTCTTCTTTATTCATTTTAAATTAGTCGTTATAGACCGAAGTTTTATAAGCAATGATGGTGTTTTTCATCAACATCGCTCTTGTCATTGGGCCTACTCCTCCAGGTACCGGAGTGATCCAGCTTGCTTTTGCTGCACAGCTGTCAAAATCTACATCACCTGCAAGGTAATATCCTTTTGGAGAGTCATTATCTACTCTTGTAATACCCACGTCCACGATTACTGCTCCTTCCTTGATCATATCTCCTTTTAAGAAATGGGGATCTCCCAAAGCGGTAATAACGATGTCTGCTTTTCTTGTGTATTCTTCGATGTCTTTTGTGTATGAGTGTGTAAGGGTAACAGTAGAGTTTCCAGGGAAATCTTTTCTTCCCATCAAAATACTCATTGGTCTTCCTACAATTTTACTTCTTCCGATAATTACACAGTCTTTTCCTTTCGTTTCAATATTATATCTTTCCAATAATGTTAAAATTCCAAAAGGCGTTGCCGGTAAGAAAGTATCCATTTCAAGAGCCATTTTTCCGAAGTTTTCAGGGTGGAAACCATCCACGTCTTTTCTAGGGTCAATAGCATTGATGATTTTTTCCTGATCAATCTGATCTGGCAAAGGAAGCTGAACGATAAATCCGTCTACTGCTTTAGACTTATTAAGCTCGTCAATTTTTTCCAATAGTTCAGATTCAGAAACAGTGCTTGGAAATTTAATTAAGCTGGATTGAAATCCTACTTCCTCACAGTCTTTCACTTTAGAGTTTACATAGGCCTTGCTAGCTCCATTATTTCCTACAAGAATAGCCACCAAATGCGGAGCTCTTCTTTTGCTTGCGAGAATCTTTTCTACTTCAACCTTGATCTCTGCTTTAATTTCCTTGGATACTTTAAGTCCGTCAAGAATTTCTGCCATTTTTACTTTTTTACTTTATAGATTTACTTTTACTTTCTTTTTACTTACTATTTATTTTCTTTATAGTAATTGATCAATCCGTTGGTAGAGCTGTCATGAGAGCTTATTGCTTCATTATTTTCAAGCTCAGGAAGGATTTTGTTGGCTAATACTTTTCCTAATTCCACTCCAAACTGGTCAAAACTGAAAATATTCCAGATTACTCCCTGGACGAAAATTTTGTGTTCGTAAAGAGCAATCAACTGTCCTAGTGAAAAAGGAGTTAATTCCTTAAATAATATAGAGTTAGTTGGGGTGTTTCCATGGAAGACTTTGAAATTGATCAGTCTGTCTATTTCTTCATCAGATTTTCCTGCATTTCTAAGCTCTTCTTCAACTTCTTCTTCCAGTTTTCCGAAAGCAAGCGCTTCAGTCTGAGCGAAAAAGTTAGCTAATAATTTATCCTGATGATCAGAAACATGGTTTGGGCTTTTTGCATAGGCAATAAAATCTGCCGGAATCAATTCTGTTCCCTGGTGGATTAACTGATAAAATGCGTGCTGGCCGTTTGTTCCAGGTTCTCCCCAGATGATCGGTCCCGTTTCATATTCTACGAATTCACCGTTTCTGTCTACGCACTTTCCGTTACTTTCCATATCTCCCTGCTGAAGATACGCTGCAAATCTGTCCAGATATTGAGAATAAGGTAAGATCGCATAAGTGGTTGCTGCATAGAAATTACGGTACCAGATTCCCAAAAGTCCCATTAATACGGGAACATTTTCAGAGAATTCTGCTGTCTGGAAGTGTTGGTCTGTATCAAAAGCACCTCTTAAAAGCTGCTCAAAGTTTTCATATCCTACAGAAAGTACAATACTTAATCCGATAGCACTCCAAAGAGAATATCTTCCGCCTACCCAGTCCCAGAATTCAAAAATATTTTCTTCTGCGATTCCGAACTTCTTAACTTCTTCAATATTAGTAGATAAAGCTACAAAATGCTTCGCTACATCTTCCTGTTTTCCCGCTTTCAGGAACCAGTCTTTAGCTGAATTGGCATTCGTCATTGTTTCCTGAGTCGTAAATGTCTTGGAAGCAATAATGAATAAAGTGGTTTCAGGATTTAAATCTTTTACTACTTCTGCAATATGATTTCCGTCCACATTGGAAACAAAGTGAGCGTTTAATCTTGTTTTAAAATGCTTTAAAGCTGAACAAACCATTACAGGACCTAAGTCTGATCCTCCGATTCCGATGTTGACTACATCTGTGATCTCTTTTCCGCTGAAACCTTTATGTTCTCCTGAAATAATCTTTTCAGAAAAAGATTTCATATGTTCAAGAACTCTCTTGATCTGTGGTTTGATATTTTCTCCATCTACGATAATTTCACGGTCGGAGAAATCTCTTAAGGCGGTATGAAGAACAGCTCTTCCTTCAGTTTCATTGATTTTATCCCCGGAGAACATTCTGGAAATAGCATCTTTTAACTGGCTTTCCTCAGCCAATTGCAATAAAAGATCCTTGGTTCTTGAATCAATCAGGTTTTTAGAATAATCAAAAAGATAGTTATCCTTTTGTAGAGAAAATTCATTGAAACGATTCGGGTTATACTGGAAAAGAGTTCTAAGATCAAAGTCATTTCCACCGAAGTGTTCATCAAGTGCTTTCCAGCTGCTAGTTTGTGTTGGATTTATTTTTGATAGCATATTACAGAATTTTTATTGCTCAGAAGATCATGTATTGGATGAGAATCGCTCATAATCCATAATGATTTATTTCTGATTTGCAAATTTACGGAAAAATAAAACCTCAGATAAATTTGAAGATGATAAATAACGATTTTTTAAAAAACAAAACCTCAGAACAGGCCTGAGGTTTTATAAAAAATATTTTGTGAAAGGAATTTTACTGTTATTCTTCCATTTCGTTCAGGATGTTTTCCAGTTGTCTGGCACTTCTTCCATAGACGTATTTTGTCCATAGAATGATGCTCGTTATCAGTCCTAAAGTTCCGATAAGCACGGCGATGATTAAACCTTGTTGATGAGCAGTGGTAAGTTCGGTTAAAGATTTTCCATGTTCTTTCATCGTATTATAAATGACCATACCTATCGTTACAAGGAAATGAGGCAGTAACAGAAATCCGAAAGACTGGTATCTTTCCATATTCAGCCGAAGTTCATGGTATATTTTCCAAAGACTATTTTTGGTGTTTCCGGTATAAAGTTCCGTCTGTTTGTAGAATTTATAAAACCCTAGCAGATAGTATGATGAGATAACGACCATCATGGTATAGGAAACATAATAAATAATGTATTGTGAAGAAGGAAATTTAAATTGAAGAGGGAAAAAAGCGATCAGAATGATGGCCAGAATCTGCATAGGAAATTCTTTCTTCATGTTTTTCTGGATTTTTTCTATAGGATGCTTGCTTTCCCTTAATTGTTCTATCGTGTCAGGAATATGGACGTCGCTGTCTTCCTTATTCCACTGTTCTTTTAATTGATCAAAATTCATAACCTGATTTTTTTATGATTTGCTGTATTTTTTCTTTTGTTCTGTTGAGTTTTACGCGGGCATTGCCTTCACTGAGACCTAAATTGTTTCCGATTTCTTTATGTGACATCCCTTCCATAAAATAAAATATGACGGCCTTTTCCAGAGGATTCAGTTCCTGAACGGCACTGTAGAAAATTTCCAGCTGCCTGTCCTTTGTGGGATTATAATCCTCCTGCTGCACTTCAAAATGCGAGGGAGCATCCGTATGGTTATTGGATCTTTGCTTTTCCTTTTTTAAGTAAGTAATCGCAGTATTGATGGCAACCCGATACATCCACGTGGAAAACTCACTGTTCCCTTTGAAATTCTGGTAGGACTTCCAAAGCTGGATAAGAATTTCCTGCTGAAGGTCTTCGCGGTCTTCTACAGAATCTGCATAGATCCGTGAGGCTTTGTATAAAATGCCCTTGTGCTGGTTGACGAGCTTTAAAAAAGCGGTTTCAGTTGGATTGCTCACAATCGTTTCATGGTTTGGTTATTGTTATAAGCTTGATACAGGTTTTACCGTATAACCTTTTGCCTGTAGAAGAGGGATAATTCCGTTTTCACCCATAAGATGAGAGCCACCAACAGCAAAGAAAGAACTTTCTTTTTTCATCATGTCCGGCATTACTTTTACCCAGTTTCGATTTCTGTTGGTAAGCATAGCCTTTTCCTGCTGGGCATTCATGAATCTTTCATCCTTAAAAAGACTGTAAAGAGATTGTACATTTTCATTTTTAAAAGCTTCAATCATCTGTCTGAACAATATTTGATATTCCTTGTCCATTTTAAGCTGAGAGATCGTGCTTTTCAGATCATATGCTTCATTGATTGATTTCATTTGATCTTCTACTTTTTCAAGTCCTTTGATGTTTTTTTTATCTTTCATTGCTTTCTGAAGAAGTTCCATTTCGTAAAGTTTTACTTCGGTCTGAGGGCATGGGATTGCTTTGGTGGAAAGTAGTGCATATAATGCCTGAGGGCTTGAAGAATCTATACTTTTCAGATCTGTTCCATAATTGGCAAGAACAGTATTCAGTTCTTTAGCTTCTTCAGGAGAAAGCTGATCCGATATTTTTTTATCTGCTTTAAACATTTTCTGTAATGACATCATTTCAGCAGGATCTGTATAATTGATTTCCATAACAAAGCTTTCAGATTTCTCAAGAGCTTTCAAAACTTTAGGTTTGAGCTCAAAATCTTTACTGCATAAGATATGAAAAGTTCCGGTAATATAAGAAGGCTTCGAAAGTCCGTTACCGGATACTTCCCAAAGCAGGCTGTTGTCCTTGCTGTTGCTTTTACTTTGTGCGTTGGCTGTTATGGAGTTCAGTGATAATAATGCTGCGAATCCAAGTTTTATTAAATTTTTCATTGTATTAATTTTTTTGATTTTTTGTTCTTTTAAACAGTAGGTAAAGCAGGCATTACAATCGTTACAGTTTTTTTTCAAAAAAAATAAAAACCTCCTGAAAACAGGAGGCTGTAAAATCTAAAATTATGATGATAACCAATTGGTTAGGGTGTTTTTTTTATTCCTGGCTTTTTGAATACTCAGGTTTTGAAATTTTTCTTCTTCTTAAAAAATAGAGGATTGCAGCAGCAATTAATACAAGAGGCCATACATTGATAAGAGCAACGATAATTCTCTGAATCAGGTAAAATCCATACACAAAGCCATCTTTTGCATCATAGATGAAATTGTATTTATACTTGTTATCAATACTTGTGGTGTTGGTAACAGCAATTTCTGCAATGCGCAACTGAGGCTCTTTGATATAAATGTCAATCGTGCTGTATTTCAGATCATCCGTCATGTTCATGCTGGAGAGCTTTTGAAGATTTGCTTCAGACATATTCTCGTCATCCAGCGTTACTTTATCTTTATTTGTTTTCAGCTTGCTGATGTTCTCAGAAGTTTTTTGATTTCTTTTCCCTTCTAGTTCAGAATACTTGATGTTGGCCGTAACATCCTCAGCATTGATGGATCTTGAATTAAGAAATAATTTATTGGTATTGATCGCTGTCAATAATTCTCCCAGTTTTTCCGTTGGAATACGTACCTGCATTCTGTTCTCTGTCTGGTATTTTTTAACCAGCATCGCTTCTTCATTGGATGTGTTGTAGGTGTTTTCAGAAACAACGTTACTTTGAAGATTACTATTGGTAACAAAACCACCAAGCTCCTGTACAGATTTTTCAATAGCAATCGTTGCATTATATACATCTTTTACTTCCATATTCACATCCGCAGTCTTGATAAACTGCTTGTCTTTTACTTTCATTTCTGCAACAGATGAAATACTGTCGGAAGTAATAGCAGAGGCAGAGTCCGTTGTAGCGTATGCTTCAAGGTCTGTGGAAGCTACTTCTCCTTTTTTACATGAATAAATTCCTAATAAAAGAACGGCTGACAGAGATAATGTAATGTAAGTGGTTTTCATAGCGTTGATTTTTGTTGTTTTGCTTGAGTCAAAGTTCAGTCAGGATCTTTTGTAACACTTGAAAATCAAAAGTAAAAACCTTGTAAATAAAATTTTCGGTTTTAATGAATTGAATTATAGTATTTTGTAAAATAAACTTGAGCTTCAGCCATTGCTTTCGGAGCAGTTTTTGCTTATCTTTTACAAACCAAAACTACAATCTATCACTATGTCAAATACTTTTTCCAAAATCAGAAACGCAATAGAATTATTTAGATCCATAGATTTCGATCAGTTGAGCACCATGTCTCAAAAAGTAGACTTGCCAAAACTGATGCAAAATTTCTCCAAACTGGATGATAAACAGCTTTCAGGGCTTATGAAAATGCTCGATCCCGAAAAGAAAAAGAAAGAACTTCCTCCCATTGACGGAGATTTTTATGATATCTACCATACTCTTACACCCGAACAGCGTGAAATTCAGCTGAAAGTCAGAGCATTCATGGAAAAAGAAGTTAAACCTCTGGTCAATCACTACTGGCTCAGAGATGAATTTCCTTTTGAGCTTATTCCCAAATTCCAAAAACTGGATATTTGTGGTGTTACTTATGAAGGCTATGGCTGTCCGGGAATGCCTTTCCTGATGGAAGGTGTGATTGCCATGGAAATGGCAAGAGTGGATGCTTCTATTGCCACATTCTTCGGTGTACAATCCGGATTGGCAATGGGTTCTATTTATATTTGCGGATCGGAAGAACAGAAGCAAAAATGGCTTCCTCAGATGCAGAAATTTGAAAAAATCGGTGCCTTTGGACTTACGGAGCCGGAAGTTGGATCCGGAGCAGCAGGCGGACTTACGGTAACCTGTAAAAAAACACCTGAAGGCTGGATTCTTAATGGTCAGAAAAAATGGATCGGAAATGCTACTTTCGCTGATCTGATAATTATCTGGGCAAGAGATCTTGATAGCGGAGAGGTAAAAGGATTTATTGTAGAAAAAGATAATCCAGGCTATTCTGTAGAAAAAATTAAAGGAAAGATGGCGTTAAGGATTGTTCAGAACGGTTTGATTACCTTAAAAGACTGTCTCGTAACTGAAGAAAGCCGTCTGCAGAATGCTAATTCCTTTAAAGATACAGGAAAAGTACTGAGAATGACCAGAGCAGGAGTAGCATGGATGGCTACAGGCTGTGCACGCGGAGCTTACGAAAGTGCCTTGGATTATACCCGAAAGAGAGAACAGTTTGGGAGACCAATTGCCTCATTCCAAATGATTCAGGGACATCTGGTGGAAATGTTGTCCAATCTTACCGCTATGCAGACAATGGTTTTCAGACTGTCTGAAATGCAGGATGAAGGAATTTTAAAAGATGAACACGCTTCTTTAGCCAAAGTTTTCTGTACTCTCAGAACAAGAGATATTGTTTCCAGAGCAAGAGAAGTAATGGGAGGAAACGGAATTCTGCTGGAGTATGATGTAGCCAGATTTGTGGCCGATGCAGAAGCCATTTATTCTTACGAAGGAACAAAAGAAATCAACTCGCTCATCGTAGGACGATCGATTACAGGTTTCAGTGCTTTTGTATAGGTCGCGGATAGCAGATAATAGGTTACAGGCAGTGAAAAGAAACAATAGACTTCAACTGAAGCTTACTGATGCCGCATCTGCAACCTATTATCTGCAATCTTATGAAACTAAATGTCTATATTTTTCCTTGTTGTCAATAATCATCCAAAGATTGATCAGAAACATTACTCCGGCAATACCCATTCCCATAGGAGATTTATCCATTGTGAAAACATGCGTGACAATTCCTACCATGACAGGTAAAATAACAATAGCACCTAATGCTCTTGTTTTTGGGAAAATAAATAATAATCCGCCAATGACTTCTACAATGCCCACTAAAGGCATCAGCCAGCTGATTTCTCCAAAAGCAGCGAAAAGTTTCATCTGTTCAGGCGTAGGTTTCTCCATCGGCATATAATTAAAAAACTTGTTTAATCCGGCATTAATAAACATAAGCCCGAAAAGTAAGCATAAAATGAATTTTACTATTTTCATGATTGATGATTTTATATCAAATGTAAAATAAAAATAGGATTCGTTGATTGTATTTTTATAAAAAATATGTAATTAATGTTAATGATAGGTTAACGTTGTGTTTTGGATAATTTCATTGTTTATATTTGATATTCAAACTAAACTAATACTATTATGTTGAAAAATCTTAAAAAATTAAACCGTACTGATTTGAGAGAAATCCAAGGAGGCGGAGGTGTTGGAAAATGTGATATAGGACCTATAGGATGTCCGTGTAAAATTCCACCAGGTGATCCTTGTTTAGGTGGCCCGGGTGGAGATCCTAGTGGACCTTCTTATGGATATTGTCCTGACAGCCAATCTTATATTCTTTGTACGGAAACTTGTCCAAATGGAATGAGCCCTTTGTGTGCTCTTCCATAAATAAAATAAAAAAGACTGTCTCGAAAAAGGCAGTCTTTTTTATTTAAAGTTTATGTCTCGTCCTGAAATAGCGATACACAAAAAAGAATCGTTATGGAAGAAACATTAACATCCACGTACATTAAACGCACACAGAAGGATTACAGTTTAAGTTTAAAACTTCAAATCGTGAAAGAAGTTGAATGTGGAGCATCCACTATTACTAGTTGTCGTAAGAAATATGGTATTCAATCTCATGGTACTATTTTAAATTGGCTGAGAAAATATGGTAACTTTGATTGGGAAAACCAAAGACCTTATGCCATGGAAAAAACACCTGAACAACGTATTATGGAATTAGAAGCCCAGGTAAGGCTTCTTGAAAAGCAAAAGGCTTTTTTAGAAAAGCAGGCTTATATTGCAGATAAGAAGTCCATATTTTTTGATATGATGATTGATCTGGCTGAGAAAGAATATCACATTGATATTCGAAAAAACTCACCACCCGAACAATCGATTACTTCCGCAGTAAAGAAAAAGAAACTTTGATTTTTACTTGTGGATTGTTAGGGTTAAATAGACAAATCTATTATAGAAGTATCAAGCGTACGAAAGTTTGTAAAGATAAAGCTTCAGAGGTAGTAAAGCTGGTAGAGAATCTTCGTGTTAAGATGCCCCGGTTAGGAGGCAGGAAATTATATTTTATTTTACAGAGATCCTTAAGCTCCATTAAGGTAGGGAGAGATAAATTCTTTGCCATCTTAAAAGCTAATCATTTATTGATTGAACCTCGCAAAAGCTATCACATTACAACCAACTCTCATCATCGTTTTAGAAAGCATAAGAACCTGCTCCTTGACTATCAGATAACAAAGCCCAACCAGGTATGGGTTGCAGATATTACTTATATAGGGAACCGAAAAAATCCAAGCTATTTAAGTTTAATAACTGATGCGTATTCTAAGAAAATAATGGGACACTTTGTTGCAGACAATTTAAATACACAGAGTAGTATTATAGCTTTAAAAAGAGCTCTAAAGAAGTATAAAGGTATGAGAGAATCTTTAATCCATCATTCCGATCGTGGTTTACAATACTGCTCGAATGAGTATCAAAGACTTTTACAGAAACATCAATTAAAATGTAGTATGACACAAAACTCTGATCCTTATCAAAATGCAGTAGCAGAGAGAATAAATGGTATTTTAAAGCATGAGTTTGATATTGATAAACATGATATAAACAACAATTTAAGGAAAAAGATAGTAAATGAATCTATCGAAATCTACAATAATTTACGCCCACATTTTTCAAATCATTATCTAACTCCAAACCAAATGCATAAACAGTCACAAATTAAAATGAAAACCTATAAAAACAAAAACCAAAGCAATAGTAAAATTACTCTGGTTTAATTATTTATTTTTGTACTATAATCTGTATCAGATTTTCAGGACTAGTCA
>NZ_QDFZ01000002.1 GCF_003347605.1 Chryseobacterium sp. KLBC 52
ATGAAATTAAGTTTAGCAATTGTTGCATTAGCTTTGGCAATTCCTTCTGCCACTTATGCACAAGACTCAACGGCAGTTTCAAAAGGAGAGTATCCTAATACATTTTCTTCGGGATCTGCTAATGTTTCCCCATTCACCAATCAATCTAAAAGATTTAACGATTGGTCTATTTCCGTAGGAGCAGGTGTTCC
Organism: Chryseobacterium sp. KLBC 52; assembly: GCF_003347605.1. Classification (GTDB taxonomy): domain Bacteria; phylum Bacteroidota; class Bacteroidia; order Flavobacteriales; family Weeksellaceae; genus Chryseobacterium. Next base: position 192 of record NZ_QDFZ01000002.1, read on the forward strand.
ACTTCTTCAGTCAGCAGATTTAACCTCGATCAAAAATGGTAATGGTAAAAACCTTTTTGGATATTCAGCGTATGTAAGTATTGATAAAGCTATTACTCATGCTTTTGGGATCAATTTACAGTATGACAGAGGTGAAACCAGACAAGGATGGTTCAATACTAAAAATGCAGCACCAGATGCATCAGCAGTAGGAGCAAGAACTCAGTATGACGCAATCTCTATCTTAGGAGATATTAACTTCTCAAACCTTTTAAGAAGAGTGGATAACCACTCTCCTTACAGATGGGCACTTCACGGATATGCAGGTATCGGTACCATTGCGTACAGAGCTTATCAAAAAGATGGAAGTAACAAGCAGACATTAATGACTGAAATCAAACCTTTCCAATTAGGTTCTATGTTCTTCCAGGCTGGTACAGGTCTTAAATTCAAAGTGAACAGAAGAATCGATATTGAAGGTAGATTAATGTATGTGGTAACCGGTGATGATGAATTTGACGGTGGAGGAGATAAATACAGCGCTATCAATAAGCGTTCTGAGCAGGTTTCCGACAACTTCTTCAATGCTACTTTAGGTCTTTCTGTTAAACTTGGAAAACATGAATCTCATTTAATGTGGCATGACCCGCTTCAGGAAATCTATTACAAACTGGATGTATTGGCTAATAAAAACCAGGATATCGAAGTATGTAAAAAAGGAGATGCTGATAACGATGGCGTATGTGACGATTGGGACAGACAGCTTGATACTCCTGCAGGTGCAAGAGTGGATGGTGCCGGAGTTGCGCTTGATACAGACTTAGATGGTGTAATTGACCTTTACGATAAGTGTGTAACCGTTCCAGGACCTGTTGAAAATAACGGATGCCCTGTAGCTACAACAGGACCTGTAGTAGAAACAGAAACTAAGTTGGAGGGAATTGAGTTTGATTTAAATTCTGACAGAATTTTACCATCCAATACTCCGATCTTAAATAATGCTGTAAACTACATCAATTCTTCAACTGGTTCTTATAATGTAATCGGAGCTACGGATACAAGAGGTACGGATGCTTACAACCAAAAACTATCAGAAAGAAGAGCAAACAACGTTAAGAACTATCTGATCAAAAACGGAGTTCAGACAGGTAAACTACAGGCAATAGGAAAAGGTGAAAAAGACCTTAAATATCCTGAATGTGAACCAGCAACGAAGTGCCCTGAATGGAAAAACAGAGCCAATAGAAGAGTATACTTCGAAGCTAAATAATAAATATATTGATACATCATATAAAAGTCACGCCCTGCGTGACTTTTTTTGTCCTAATTCTTTCCTTATTTTTACAACATGATTTCTCCGCAGGATTTTCAAAAGCTAAAATATGATACTCTTAAGTATTTCTGGGGTTATACCGACTTCAGAGATTCTCAGGAAGAAATTATCAATGCTGTCATCAACGAAAAAGATACCCTGGTTCTGCTACCCACAGGAGCAGGAAAATCTTTATGCTATCAACTCCCCGCCTTATTGAAAGAAGGAACCTGCCTTGTGGTCTCTCCTTTGCTGGCACTGATGAAAGATCAGGTTAATCAGCTTAAATCGCGTGGGATAGAAGCAGAATATCTGTCCTCCGAACTGGATGAATATGATGCGGAAGCAGTTTATGACCGTTGTAAAGAAGGGATTACCAAACTACTCTATGTTTCTCCTGAAAGACTTACCAATAGTCAGTTTATTCAAAATATGGAGGAAATTCAATTATCCTTCATTGCTGTGGATGAAGCTCACTGTATTTCGGAATGGGGGCAGGATTTCAGACCCAGTTACCAGAATATAAAAGGATTCAGAAGCAATAATCCTGAAATTCCTTGTCTTGCTCTGACTGCAACAGCGACCCCAAAAGTGCTTGAAGAAATCAAAAATAAACTGGAGCTGAAAAATCCTTTTGTTTTTCAAAAGAGTTTCAAAAGAGAAAATATTAAAATTTTTACCGATGAAGTTTCTGACAAATTCCAACGTGTTTTTGATATTTTAAAATACAGCAATGATTCGGGAATTGTCTACGTAAGAACAAGAAAAGAAGCTGAACTGCTGGCAGAATTTCTGAAGAAAAACCAAGTAAAAAATGTAGATTATTTTCATGCAGGCCTTACCACCAGGGAAAAAAATGAAAGACAAAATCTTTGGAATAACAGTGATAATCATGTTCTTATTTCTACCAATGCATTTGGAATGGGTATCGACAAAGACAATGTGCGATTTGTCATCCACTACTCTCCTGCTGCCTCTCTGGAAAACTATTATCAGGAAATCGGGAGAGCCGGAAGAGATGGAAAAGACAGTTTTGCCTTCATGCTTTGGAACAAACAGGAACTATTGAATTTTGATCAGGTTTTAAAAAATCAGACTCCCAACAAGGCTGAGTTTTTGAAGATCGTTAGCTACCTGTACTCTATTTTTCAGGTTGCAGAATTTGAACTTCCGGAAAAAACATTTCAGCTGAATAATCTCAGTATACAGAATTTCACAAAACTGTCGAAAGCAAAGATCAACAATGTACTCAATTTTCTGCACAACCAGGAAATTATTTACTACAACGATTATAAAAGCCTTTCCTCACTCGAGCTTTTTATCAAAGCTGATGAGATAGACCAGCTTCCACAAAAAGATGCTCATTTCATAGAACTTCTTTTCCGCAGCATATCAGGAATTACAACCCACAAAGTAATGTTCAGTGAACAACAGGTAAGCAACAAAATCAATATCAGTGCTCCTTTGATCAAAGAACGGTTGAAAGAACTTCAGCAAAAGAATTATCTTGAATATATCGATGGGGCATTAGCCAGTATTAAATTCCTGAAACCCCGTGATGAAAGAGCTGTAAATAGTGCTTACTGGAAATTATTTGAACATATTCAGAGAAATAAAATTCAGAAATGGGAAGAGATGAAGTTTTACGCAGAAAATAATGACTACTGTAAAATGAAACTAATTCTTGCTTACTTTGGTGAAAAAAATTCAAAAAATTGTGGTCAGTGTTCTGTCTGTGAAAAAAATAAGCAGTCTATTTTCGGAAAAAATATTTCTCAGCAAATCATTAATTTATTAGCTAAAAAATCCGCCACCATTGAAGAACTGTCTATCCAGCTCAGCTATCATTCCAAAGAAAATATCCTGGAAAATCTGATCTTCCTTCTGGATTCAGGAAAAGTAAGAATGCTTAACTTCAGGACGTATGCGCTTAATCATGAGTAATGAGTAATGAGTAATGGGTAATAGATAATAGGTAATAGGTAATGGATTATTAGTAATGGTAAAAATTGTGTAGAAAGAGAGTATGATGTCATCATTATGACCTCAACCTGCCTAAATCCACTACTCTCAAACTCACCCCCTAAAACACTCCTACTCTCCCACGCTAATACCTTCCGACTCTCGTGTCAAAAACTTATCTTTGCAGTATGAAATCATTGAAAGTCGTTTTTTTAGGAACTCCTGAGTTTGCAAAAACCTCTTTGGAGGCCATCCACCAATCTCACCATCAGGTAGTAGGTGTTGTAACTGTTGCTGATAAAGCAAGCGGACGTGGACAGAAGATTCACCAGTCACCGGTAAAAATCTATGCAGAAGAAAATAATATTCCTGTTTTTCAGCCGGAAAAATTGAGAAACCCTGAGTTTCTTGAAGAACTTAGAAAACTGGATGCTGATGTTTTTGTAGTGGTAGCATTCAGAATGATGCCTAAAGTGCTTTTTGAAATGCCTAAAATGGGAACTTTCAATCTTCATGCTTCATTACTTCCAGATTACAGAGGTGCTGCCCCTATCAATTACGCCGTGATCAACGGAGAAGAAAAATCCGGAGCAACTACCTTCTTTATCAATGAAAAAATAGATGAAGGTAATATTCTTCTGCAGCAGGAAATGGAAATTTTACCTGATGAAAATGCAGGAAGTCTTCACGACAGACTGATGGAAATGGGTTCAGAACTTGTTGTTAAAACATTAGACGGTCTTGCTGAAAATGCTATTGAAGAAAAACCTCAGCCACACGTTGAGCATCCTAAAAATGCTTATAAAATTTTCAAGGAAGATACGAGGATCAATTGGGAACAGCCTTCAAAAACCGTTCATCAGTTTATTCTGGGAATGTCTCCTTATCCTGCAGCTTTCACCACTTTAAAGATTGACAACGAAGAAAAGGGATTAAAAATATTCGGAGGTAAATTTGAACTTTCTGATCACGGAAAACCAGCAGGAAGTCTCGATATTTCTAAGAATGAATTTAAAATCTATACCCAGGACGGAATTTACTATCCTTTGGAACTTCAATTGGAAGGTAAAAAAAGAATGATGGTAAAAGATTTTCTGAATGGCTTCCGAAATTTTGACGGAATTGCATTAGCCTAACAATAGATCTTTATCTCCTATAGAAAAGTCCCGAAAGTATTTATAGACAAACTTTCGGGACTTTTTATTTTACTACTATCAGCTTTTACTGACAATTTTCTTTCGGATTCGGCTGATAAACTCAGGCGTTACTCCCAGATAGGCAGCAATCTGAATATTGGTAAGGCGGTTTGCTGTCTGCGGATAATCTTTTAAAAATTCCACATAACGTTCATCTGAAGGTTTGCTTAAATTATCAATAATTCTACGCTGCAACGCTATAATAGATTGTTGAAACTTCAGTCTCATTAATCTTTCAATCTCCGGCATTTCGGCATACAATTTTTCTTTTTCCTTTTTGGGAATAAGAAGAATCTCACTATCCTCCAGCGCCTGAATATTGAGCTTTGAAGGAATACGGTTGACAAAACTATCAATATCGGAGATCCACCAGTTTTCAATTCCGAAATACAATATCTGTTCGGCGGCATTATGATGGGTATGAAAAACTTTAAAGCAGCCACTGACCACAAATCCTTCGAATTCACAAATCTCTCCTTCTTTTAAGAGGAATTCTTTTTTCTTTATTTTCTGAAGACTAAAGGCACTGCAGTATTTCTCCAGCTTTTCGTCTGAAATATCAATATATCCCCGGATGTGTTTTTTTAAAGACTCAGTCATGGTTTAAAAATAAAAAAAGGTTTAGAAAAATCCTAAACCTTATAATTTTGTATTGCAAACAGTCATTTATTGTGAAAACAATTCACTATTGACCGTTCAATTTCTATAGCTGTACCATCTCAGTCACCTCTACATCATATCCTCCAACCTGAGGTTTGATATTAGGGTTTTGAGTGATTACTTTAAACTTGTTGATTCCTAAATTCTTTAAGATCTGCGTTCCAATTCCATAATCTCTGTAATTGTACGCTAAGGTAGGATGCTGCTCCTGACCATCCTGATAGTTCAGGAACTGCTGAAGTTTTCTCAATGTATTTTCAGAATTGGAAACGTTGTTGATAAAAATAATAGCTCCTTTTCCAGCTTCATTCACCATCCCTGTTACTTTTTCCAGCAATGGCTTTTCACCATTATTCAGTCTTGTCAATACATCAAAATAAGAATCTGAAGACTGTACTCTTACCAAAACAGGCTCATCTACTGTCCAAGCTCCTTTTGTCAATGCAAAGTGGATCTGGTCGTTAGAAGTTTCTCTGAAAGCATAAAAATCAAAATCACCGTAGTGCGTTTTCACTTTTTTCTCTTCAAGTCTTTCTACCAGATTTCCTTTTTTAAGCTGATAGTGGATCAGATCTTCAATAGAAACGATCTTCATATCATGCTTTTGAGCAAAAGCATGAAGTTCAGGCAGACGAGACATTGTTCCGTCTTCATTCATGATCTCACAGATTACTCCTCCTTCTTTCAAACCTGCTAAATGTGTAAGATCAATTGCAGCTTCAGTATGTCCGGCTCTTTTCAATACTCCACCTTTTCTTGCACGAAGCGGGAAAATGTGACCAGGTCTCATGAAGTCTGTAGGCTTGGATTTTTCATCCATCAATGCTAAAATAGTTTTTGCTCTGTCACCTGCAGAAATTCCGGTAGATGTTCCGTTACCCAAAAGGTCAACCGATACGGTGAAAGCAGTTTCTTTAGGATCGCTGCTTCTGCTTACCATTACTTCAAGACCAAGCTCATCACATCTTTTTTCAGGAAGCGGCATACAGATCAGACCTCTTCCGTGAAGCGCCATAAAATTGATAATTTCCGGCGTTGTCAGTTCTGCTGCGCATAGAAAATCACCTTCATTCTCTCTGTCTTCATCATCTACTACTATGATTATTTTACCATTTTTAAGGTCTTCAATAGCCTCTGGAATAGTATTTAATTTAATATCGGACATGTTTACTTTTTATTTGTGCAAAGATACTCATAAAAATAAGCATCTGCCAATTAATTATGTATGGTTTATTACGCTTTGGATAAAGAGTTTGCCGCCTCTCTGAAAATCTCGTAAGATCTCAATCTTTTCTGATGGTCGTAAATATGTGAATTAATCATCAGTTCATCTACCTGGAACCTTTCCTGAAAATCTTTAAGCTTTTCCTGAACTTCGGCCTGATCTCCGATAAAAGTATATCTCAGTTTCTGCAAAACCATAGATTTTTCCATGGGCGACCAGATTTCATCCATATCATCCACGGGTGGAGCAAAAGGTTTTCTGTCGTTTCTTACAATATTGATGAATGCCTGGAATAAAGTGGTAGAAATTTTATGAGCTTCCTCGGAAGTTTCAGCCGCTACCCCATTAACACACGCAATGATATAAGGCTTGTCCGAATATTTTGACGGCTCGAAATGTTCTCTGTAAATTTTAAAAGCCATTTCCATCTGTTCAGGAGCAAAATGTCCTGCAAATGCATAGGGCAAACCTAGTTCAGCAGCCAGCCATGCACTATCTGTACTTGATCCCAGAATATAAAGGGGAATATCCAGCCCTTCTCCCGGAATGGCACGAACCATCGCATCTGAATTTTCTTTTGAGAAATATCTTTGAAGTTCGAGGATTTGTCTTGGAAACTGTTCGTTGATAATCGCAGGATTTCTTCCTAAAGCCTGAGCTGTGAGCCCATCTGTTCCCGGAGCTCTTCCTAATCCAAGGTCAATTCTTCCCGGAAATAAAGACTCTAAAGTTCCGAATTGTTCTGCAATGATAAGAGAGCTATGGTTGGGAAGCATAATTCCTCCTGAGCCTACTCTTATAGTTTTTGTTCCATTGGCGATGAAACCTATTAAAACAGAAGTTGCAGAGCTTGCAATACTTTCCATATTGTGGTGTTCTGCCAGCCAGAATCTTTTATAATTTAAATTTTCAGCGTGATTGGCTAGTGATAAGCTGTCCTGAAAAGTATCATGAATGCTTTTATCTTGCTTTACCGGTGCAAGATCTAAAACAGAAATTTCAAAATTTTTCATGTTATGATGTTAATTTTTCTTTAATCTGAAAAACAAGACAAATTTAAAACTTAAAAACTGCATTAGTTACTTTTTGTAATTAATAAAAACAATTGATCAGTTCAGGGAAAAACTATTGGAATAAAATTTTTTTTTACTTGATTTTGTCTATGCGACATTTAAATTAAATAATACTAGTAAAAAATAATATTTTAACAAAAATAATTCAATAAAAAGAGACATATTCATTATATTCGTATACCAAATTTTTAAAAACTTTAATATGAACAAAAAAACAAACAGCCTGTTTTATAAGCAGATGCTGACAGGAAAAACTGTCTTTATGAGTTTTCTTATTGCTGCTACATTTTCCTCTTGCAGTAAGAACAATGAAGAAATTACTTCTGAAGCTCAAACCAATGCATTCAACGCAGACAATGTAAAAAAAGGACAATTGAACGGCCAGGAAATTATCTATGAAAGAAAAAACGGAATGAATTTTTTCCAGGGAGATATTGTTCTTACTGACAAACAACTGTCAGAAGGGAATGAAGTTAATAAAGGCGGTACCAGCTATTCAAGATGGCCCAATGGTAAAATTTATTATACTATTGCCAGCAATATGGGTTCCATCAATGTCAATAAAATCAATTCTGCCATCAGCGAGTATAATAATAAAACCAATACTCAGTGGATCTACCGCACCAATCAGTCTAATTATGTGGAATTTATTTTCGGAAGTTCATCAGGATCTGATGGCTGGGCGCATATCGGATATCAGGGTGGAAAACAGACTGTTTCTTTGGATCAATATATTTCTGTAGGATCAGTCATTCATGAAATGGGACATACTGTGGGACTTTACCATGAACATACCCGTAAAGACCGAGATCAATATGTAAAAATCCTGTGGAACAATATTCAAAACGGACAGTCTTATAATTTCAATATTTATAATTCCGGAACAGACATCGGACCTTTCAATATTAATTCGGTGATGATGTATTGGCCGACCTCTTATTCTAAAAATGGCTTACCAACGATTACCAGAGCTGATAACAGTAATTTTACTTATAACAGAACCGGGTTTACTACCGGTGATATCAATACCATCAATGCGATGTATCCTTAAATTTTTAAGAATCTCCTATCCATAAAAAAAGAACTCTTATGAGTTCTTTTCTTTTTTATAATTATAATGATTAATTAAAATCCTGATTTCGTTAAATTCAAAATGGCTTGGCAGTGCATTCTTCCACTCGGTTAAAGTTTCGTGTGGATTTTTATAGAATTCATCTTCAAAAGCTTTGATTTTATCCGAAGTAATGACTCTGGCGATGTCCAGCAATCCCTGTTCGGCAAATTTGGCAAGATGCCCAATAACAGTTTCTTTCACCAGCCCTCTTTCCAAGGCAATTTCACCGATCGTTTTTCCCTGTTCAAACAGCTGGAAAGTTAAAACCTGTGACGGAACTTTAGCAATTTTCAGATTGATTTCCTTGTCATTTTTTTCATCTAAAAGTTTCGTTTCAAGCAAATGAATATCTCTGAGACTGTTCAGATATTCTTCAATGTCTTCCAGCCAGCTTTTAAATTCTTCATTATATTGTTTTAAGCCTTTTGCACCTTTTATTTCGGCATAAAATTCTTTTAAAGGATCAAAAATTTTATTTCTGGTTTCTGTAAAGAAGAAATTAACAGCGCCTTTTGATTTGCTCTCAATTTCGGACCATTCTTCTTTCTGCTCAATAAAATTATTAACCTTCTGAAAAATGATTCGTTCCAGTTTTTCAAATATTTTTCCAAGATTTACCGCTTCATGCTTCAACTGAAGATAAAGCTGCTTGGTTTTAACATGGTCAATATTCTTGGTAACAATGGAAAGGTTATTCCACTCTTCCACTTCTTTCAAAAACCATGTACAGTCTAATGTTCGCAATACTTTTCTGATGCTGTAATCATATTTTTCCTGATTAAGGATCGCTTCAACATGATCATTGGCAATCGTATCTGTGTGGAAATGCAAAATCCTGTTATCTTTAAAAATAACTTCAGGAGTAATTTTTGATTTTAAAACAATTCCCTCCAATGTTCTGCAACGGGATAAAGCTACATAGACCTGACCGGCAGTAAAACTCTTTCCGGCATCAATAATCACTTTATCAAACGTTAATCCCTGACTTTTATGAATCGTAACCGCCCATGCTAATTTGATGGGAAACTGCTCGAAACTTCCCAACACTTCCTCTTTGATATTTTTATCCGTGTCAAGGAAATATTTTTTCTGTTCCCAGGTTTCTCTTTTGACAACAATTTCTCTTTCACTTTCATCCAGTACAACACGGATTTCATTTTCATCCAATCCAATGATTTCACCCAGTTTTCCGTTAAAATATTTCTTTTCACCAGAAATATCATTTCGGATAAACATGATCTGCGCTCCAATTTTCAGTTCTAAAAATTGTTCATTCGGAAATTGGTTTTCTTTGAAATCACCGACCAATTTAGCTTCATACACCTGAGGATCAACTTTTATTTCTGTCAGTTTCTCCTGATTGATCTCGTCTGCCATTTTGTTGTGAGAACACAGATATACATAAGACTCTTTTCCCATATCAAAGTCAGGATCATACCTTTCATTGAGATGATCAAAGTCTATATTATCCACATCGCCGTCACGGATCGCATTCAGAATTTCCAGAAACTCTTCGTCAGATTGCCTGTACACTTTTGTCAGTTCAATGGTGACGATAGGAATTTCTTTAATGGCATGGCTGTCAAAAAAGAAGGGCGAGTTGTAATACATTTTCAAAATGTGCTCATCCCTCACTACCGGAGGAAGCTGATACAAATCCCCGATAAAAAACATTTGTACCCCTCCAAATCTCTGGTTATTCCTTCTGATGAATCTCAAAGAAAAATCCATCATATCCAGAACATCAGCCCTCAGCATTGAAACCTCATCAATGATAATGATTTCAACTTCTCGCAGAAGTTTCAGTTTGTCTTTACGGTATTTGAAATGAGGCATCAGATCGGCAATATTATTGGCCAAACTGGTATCTATCCTTTCTGTAGTAGGAAGAAAGGTTCTTAGCGGCAGTCCAAACATGGAATGGATGGTTACTCCTCCTGCATTAATGGCAGCAATCCCCGTGGGAGCCACTACAATATGCTTTTTCTTGGTACGCCTTACAAAATCATTAAGAAATGTCGTCTTTCCTGTTCCAGCTTTCCCGGTTAAAAAAACGCTTCTGTTTGTATATTCTATTAAGTCAAAAAAATGATTATTCATCTTCGTCAAAAATACGGAAATGAATTTGAATTTCTTACCTTGGCATAAGTTTTGAAAATTCTTAAAAAGAAAAAAGTTTATTGTGAAAAAATTATTCTTTCATATCCCGGCAATAGTATTGTGTACTACATTAACTTTAGTTTCGTGTAATACATCAAAGAATGCCAATACCAATCTTCCTATTGATATTGCTGACAGGCCTGCTGACGAAGACAGTCAGAAATATGAACAGGCACAGCTGGATAGATTAAAAGCTTCTATTGAATCTGAAGTATCAGGAGAAAAATGTACGGATGCCAGCGACTGGGCGTTTGCTCCTATGGGATCAAAAGCCTGCGGCGGACCTCAGCAATACATTGCCTATCCCAAGAAAATAGAAGCGACTTTCTTACCAAGGGTGAATGAGTATACGGATAAAGTGAAAGCTTTTAATGAAAAGTATAATATTACGTCTGACTGTATGATGATCGAGCCGCCTACATCACTCAAATGTGTCAATGGTAAGATCAGACTTATCACGCCGGATAATAATTAACAATAAAGCAAAGGTTCTATATCAAATCGAAAAAGCTCTGTTTCAGAACAGAGCTTTTATATTTATTTTAACTAGATCAATAAGTGAATTTTGCTTCGCAAGTGAATAGTGAATTCTGATCGCAAAATAATTGACAAGCGCAGCGAATTGACTATTCACTTGACCTCCTAAAATTGATGATCCTTCACATTCTCCTTATACCATGATGAATATTTCACATAGTTATCTGCAATTCTGTTCACTTCTCCTTCCAGTAACTGGGCATTGATATCTTTGATTTTTCTTGCAGGAACTCCTCCCCAGACTTCTCCGGATTTAATGTGAGTTCCCTGAGTCACTACAGAACCTGCTCCTACAATGGAGTTTTCTTCTACCAGACAGTCGTCCATCACAATAGCTCCCATCCCGATCAGTACATTGTCTTTAATGGTACATCCATGAACAATGGCATTATGTCCTATAGAAACATTGTTCCCTATATTCAAAGGATATTTCTGATACGTACAGTGCAGCATTGCATTATCCTGAACATTCACCTTGTCACCCATCTTGATATAGTGAACATCACCTCTGATCACTGCATTATACCAGACACTGCAGTCTTTTCCCATTGTAACATCGCCAATAATAGTTGCCGTTTCTGCTAAAAAAGTATTCTCTCCGATCTGTGGTGCTTTTCCTAAAAGCTGTTTTATTAGTGCCATAATATTAATTTGAAAATGTGAAAATGTGCCCAATTGAAAATTAAAATATACTATCTTTTCTGATATCTAACTTCTAAATTACAGTGATAGCAAAAATCTAACTCTCAATTTTCAGCTTCTAACTTCTAATGCGTATTTTTGTATCTCAAATTTAACGAAAAAATGCGTACCGTACTTATAGAACCAACTGAAAACCCAAAAGTGATGAAATTTGTAGCAGATTACAATCTCATCCCAGGGTCTTTAGAACTGGACAGAAATTCAGATATTTCGGAAATTCCTATGGCACAGGAACTTTTCAATTATCCTTTTGTGGAAAGAGTTTTCATTACCGCTAATTTTGTAGCTGTGGCAAAACAGGATACCATAGAATGGGAACATGTAGCTGAAAGTCTGAAAAATGTAATTGAGGATGAATTACTGGCCAACCCGAGAATTTATCTTCAGAAGAAAAAAGAAATGTATCAGATTTATGCTGAAATGACTCCGAATCCGAATGTAATGAAGTTTGTATCAAGCAAACTGCTGATGGATGGTTTTGTAGAAGTAAAATCGAAAGAAGCTGCTGAGGAAGTTCCTTTGGCGCTGGCTATTTTTAAAGAGTTTGATTTTGCTACGGAAGTTTTCATTTCAGACAATTTTGTAGCCGTTACAAGAGATAATTCTGTAGAATGGCACCAGGTGATGATGACTGTTCGTGCGCTTATCGCCGAATATCTCCAGAACGGAGGTGAAATTTCAAAAATCGAACCTCAGAAACACGAAAACCCAGTTGAGAAAATTATCAACAGAGATTATACTGAAGATGAGCAGAAAATTTCTGACATTTTAAATGAATATGTAGCTCCTGCCGTAGAAAATGATGGTGGAAAAATTTCTCTGATGGAATATGATCAGGAAAGCAAAACAGCAAAAATGCTTCTACAGGGTGCATGCTCTGGCTGCCCAAGCTCTACTGCTACTTTGAAAAACGGAATTGAAAATATCTTAAAACAATTCGTTCCGGACCTGGTAGAAAGAGTGGAAGCCGTAAACGGATAAAACAGTTAAAATGCCTCCCGGAAAGAAAATTTTGGTGATCATTGGAAGTGCTTCGGCAAATTCCAGCAATCAGAAACTGATGGAACAGGTGCTGGAAAATATGGACAATACAGACTGTCAGATGTATACTGATCTGGCTTTCCTTCCCCATTTTGATACAGCATTAACGGATAATCATACTCCTGAAGAAGTTCTGAAAATCAGAGAAGATATTAAAAATGCTTCAGGGGTAATATTTTCCACACCGGAATATATTTTCAGTATCCCGGGAAGAGTAAAAAATCTGTTGGAGTGGTGTGTTTCCACAACGGTATTTTCTGAAAAACCAGTTGCTGTGATTACCGCTTCTGCCAGTGGAGAAAGAGGTCACGAAGAGTTATTATTAATTTTAAAAACTCTTGGAGCTGTAACAGATGATAAACATCAGGCATTAATAAAAGGGATAAAAGGCAAATTTGACGGCAATGGCTTACTGGAAAGTAATACCTTTGCCAAAGTATTAAAATTAGTAACAGATTTTACAAGTTCTGTTTCATAATTAAAATTTAGAATATTGAATAAGAAAGGAATTTTACTAGTCAACCTCGGATCACCGAGATCAACAGCTGTAAACGACGTAAAGGAATATCTTGATGAATTTCTGATGGATGAAAGGGTGATTGATTACCGTTGGATCTTTCGTGCCCTTCTTGTACAGGGAATTATCCTGAAAACAAGACCTGCAAAATCTGCTGAAGCCTATAAAACGGTTTGGACGGATGAAGGTTCTCCGCTGATCGTTATTACTGAACAAATCCAGAAAAAGCTTCAGAAAGTAGTAGATGTTCCTGTGGAAATCGGGATGAGATATGCACAACCAAGCATTGAAGCTGGTATCCAGAAACTTGTTGATCAGGGAGTCACTGAAATTGTTCTTTTTCCACTATATCCTCAATATGCGATGAGTACCACGGAAACCGTGATTGAAAAGGCGGAAGAAGTGAGAAAAAAGAAGTTTCCCGGTATAAAAATTAATTATATTCAGCCTTTCTACAACAGGGATATTTATATTAACTGTCTTGCGGAAAGTATTAAAGAGAAGCTTCCTGAAAATTTCGATGCATTGCAGTTCTCTTACCATGGTGTTCCGGAAAGACATATTTATAAGACAGATCCTACGAAGACCTGTAATCTTAATGACTGTTGTTCCAGAGAGGACAATCCAAGTCATCAGTTCTGCTACCGTCACCAATGTTATAAAACAACGCAGCTTGTCATTGATAAATTGAATTTACCTAAAGAGAAAACGATTGTTTCTTTCCAGTCAAGATTAGGAAAAGACAAGTGGATTGAGCCTTATACCGACGAAACTCTGGAGACCATTGGCAAAAAGGGAATAAAAAACCTGGCTGTTGTATGTCCGGCATTCGTTTCCGACTGTCTTGAGACTCTGGAAGAAATTTCTGTAGAAGGAAAAGAGCAGTTCATGCATGGTGGTGGTGAAAATTTCCATTATATTCCATGTCTGAATGATGAAGACCGATGGATTGAAGTGGTAAAAACGCTTTGTGAAGAAAAACTGAATGATTTTTATTTAGTATAATGTACTTTACTCAAAATATACAAAAGGCCGCAAGAATTCACTTGCGGTCTTTTCGTTAAATATATTAAAGATTTGATTTGGTTATTTTTTAATCAGGTTTCCTGCTTTTTCTCCGTTTACCAATACAATATATACTCCCGGAAGAATATTGGAAGGCAGTTGGATGTTCAGTTTATTGGCTCCGTCAGTTATTTCTACTTTCTCAGAAATTTCTTTTTTACCAGTAAGACTTACCAGTTCTACAATTCCTTTTCCAGCTTTCCCTTCAAAGTTGATGGTAAATCTGTCTGTTGCTGGATTTGGGCTTATCGTATAAAGCGGTGTTTCTGCTATTGCTGTTTTTCCTGCTGCTGAAGTTCCTCCTCCTACACCTACAGCATTCCATGCATTGGTAACCTGAGTTACTTCATTACTGCCTGCTCCATACAAATCTGCTGCTGCCTGAAGAGAATAAGTTCTCGCATTCGCATACGTAGAAGAAGAAGTAAGATAAGTCGTTAATGTTCTGTAAGCAATTGCTCCCGCTTTATCCAGTCCAATGCCAGAAACATTATAAGCAAAGCCCTTGTCATTCGTACCAGAACCTCCTGTAACTAACAGATAATACCAGAAGTTAAGGACACCTGAATTGGTATGAACCCCGCAATAATCATTAGATTGACTTGGAGTAACACAACCTGAAGTTGTGGTCGTTTTCCAATAGGTTCCCATATAAGTATCCGGCTGGCTGTATGCATTAGGATTCGCCATATTTCTGATCACGTAGTTGAAATCTTCTCCCAATGTCCAGCTTGCCTGTGTAGGTCTTGCCCAACGCTCAATGGTATTTCCGAAGATATCTGAGAATCCTTCATTTAAAGCTCCGGATTCTCTCTGATAAGCAAGATTAGCTGTTTTAGAAGTTAGCCCGTGTGTAATTTCGTGGCCGCATACATCTATGGCTGTTAAAGGTTTTCCACCGTTTGTGGTAGAACTTCCATCCCCATAAGTCATTCTTGAACCATCCCAAAATGCATTAAAATAATTGGTAGAATAATGAACATACGATTTAATAGCGAAGTTATTGTTATCAATACTCTTACGTCCGTATTTTGTGTAGAAATAATCCACTGTCATTTCTGCTCCCCAATGCGCATCGGTAGCGTATTGGTCTTTATTGGTATTGACATTATTCCAGTTATTGTCTGTATCGGTAAAATCTACCGCAGAAGCATAGCTGGTTCCTTTTTTCAGGTTGTAAGTTTCTACTGCTGTTCCTCCATTTCTTCCTGTTTCTCTTAAACGGTAACTTCCGTTATAAGAATCTGCAGTGATGCTGCGGGTTCCGCTATATCCTGTAACGGCTGTACCTGGTGTGTTCACTTCGTGAATGATAGCATCTACTCCTAATACTTTTCCATTTTTAGCATCTACAAAAACATATTGTCTGCTTAATGGTTTTTCGGCATAGATATCAAATTTATAGGCCAGCCTTAAATCATTCAGTTTATCATCATCAGGATTTGAATAATACACCAGTTCACCTTTTGGAGCATAGCTTGCATTGGGATCGCCGGTTTCTTTTTTAAGAAAATCTTCTTCTTCTTTATTTTTCCATTTATAGGATTCTGCGCCTACAAATGACAAAGCACTCTGTAAAGCAACATTTTCAGCAAGACTGGCAGTTTTGTCAAGCCCTTTCGGAATTTTAACAACCCATTTTCCTGATTGTCCTACAATTTTACCGCCTTTTGTCTGTACCGCCATCATTCCGTATTCTACGGGAATATCATTAACGGTCTGTTGAAATCTTTGAGTTTCAAAACCTAATGCATCTTTTTCCAGCCCCAGTTTACGAGCTTGTCCCGGAGAAAGTCTCTGAGAAGCTTCGTCAAATAAAACAGGAGTTCCCTGATACGCAGGTGCATTTTTTTCAAATCTCATAAATTCAGCATGGAGTCCGCTTTTACCCGGAACTAATTTCGATGGAGTGTTTTGTCCAAACACAAAGGAGCAGGCGGCAACACTTGCCACTAAGATAAATTTCGTTTTCATATTAATATTGGTTGATTGCGGTGACGAATTTATAAACTTTTCACAATAAAACAACAAAAACAATGAATAAAATTCAATTGATATTATAAATCAATAAATAAAACACAATAATGATTTTAAAAAAAAGAAAATTATTTAAATATAATTTTTCAACAATGTGAATTTTATGTTAAAATATTTAATTAAAATCAAAATTTTGTGAATTATTTTTTTTCACTATGCAGTGCATTATATTGTAGAAAATTAATAGTAATCTAAGATTTGAGTGATTAATTATTTCCAATACGAGCAAAAAAATAGGACTATCTTAAGAGACAGCCCTATTTTATATGTATATTTTAAATTATAATTACTTACCGTTTATTGGCAATCGGTGTTCTGAATTCTCCATATCCCATCAACCCATCATAATTTCTTCCAAATGGTGCATAATAAAGAAATGCCTGATAAAGATTTTCTGTCTGCCAGAAATTACCATTTACTTCCCCAAAGTTCAGGGAACCATTTCCTTCTTTTGTTGCTAAAACATAGTTATAAAACCCTTGTTTCAGGAATATTTTCGCTACATATTGTTTGGCAGATGCATCATACTGCATCTGATTTTCTTTGCTGGGTTTAAAATTATTAAATCCTCCCAGTACATAAATTTCTTTATCCACAGGATCGGAATCCAGGTAGAAATGTACCCATGAATAGTCAGCTTCTCTTTCAGCATCTCTTTCTCTACCCAGATCATTTCTTCTGTAATACCATGCTCCATTCACATCGGGCTGATACTGATAGTTTAAAGGAAACGCCCATACCGGATGAAGATACGTCTGGTTCACATCATCTTTTATTTCGGTAGCACGCACCATATCTGCGGCCATATTCATATTTTTATTATCGAAATAATAAAACTCATTATCTCCCGGAAAAACAAGATTCATCTGCTGGAACAATACCTGATTTCCTAAAACACTGCTCGGTTTAAGATTGGAAATCACCATATTCGGGTTGTTATTCTGCATCACATTCATCGTGATTGAATTAACATTGGAAGAAATATCTCCTCCTTTCGGAGAAACATTCACTTCCACCCTCTGATTAACGTTGGGATTTTTTGCATCCGCAAATCTTGAAATATTTAACCCCACAGACGTTACATCTTCTACCAGATAAAATCTCTTTTTGAACAAAGGTTGGTCTGCCGAATCTTTGTAGACAATCAGCTCATAATTCCCTGAAACTTTCAGCTGGATTTTATCATTCGGAAAAACCAGTTTATAGTGAGTGTAGGCTTGTAGTGTATTGAAAGAATATTGAAACTGATCCAGAAGAGCATTCATACTTCCGGTAGCAAATTCTGTAAAAAACAGATTATCTTCATTCCAGTTTCTGTCGTAATGTTTGAAGGTATACCTATAGATCTGGCTGCCGTTGGTAAGATCATCAAAGCCCAGAACCAGCTGTTCACCTATCTTAATTACAGGGGTTTCATCATTGGTCTGAGGATTGAACAGCTGAACACTTTGGATATTTTGTCCAAAAACCAGTCCGCTCAAAGAAAGTAAGAGTATTCGCAAAGTTTTCATTATGACGAAGATAACGAAAAATAGCCATTTTCTTAATAATATCGTATTTTTGAATAAAAAATATTCAGATATGCTTCAGATTCAAGGTTTCGTATTCAACTTTGCGAGTGAAAATACTTATATCCTTTATAACGAAAATAAAAACGCCTGGTTAATTGATCCGGGAAATATGAATGCTCAGGAAACTCAGGCTATTGAAAACTTCATTGCTGAAAAAGGGCTGAAAATTCAGAAAATTCTATTGACCCACGCTCATATTGATCATGTATTGGGACTTCAGTGGGCTTTTGACAAATTCAATGTTCCTGTGAATATGCATCAGGAAGACCAGGAAGTTCTGGATATGCTTCAGGCAAGCGGGATGAGATTCGGAATGCAGATCAATCCAGTAAAAGTGAATGTAGAGTATGTGAAAGAAGGCGATGAACTTGATCTGGATGGAGAAAAGTTCAAAATATATCATGTTCCGGGACATTCTCCGGGAAGTGTTGTTTATCATAATGACAATCAGAAATTCATGATTTCCGGTGACGTTCTTTTTGAAGGAAGTATCGGAAGAACAGATCTGTATAAAGGAAATTATGATCAGCTGATTGAGGGTATTAAATCAAAACTTTTCATTCTGGATAATGATACTCAGGTTTTCTCAGGGCATGGAAATCCTACATCGATTGGTTTTGAGAAACAGTATAATCCGTTTTTGAAGTAAAAGAGTCGGAGGGTTTGAGAGTCATATAAATATCTTGAATCAACCTCAGATCTGATACTTTATATAAAAAGTATTCTTGTTCGATAAAATTTAAACATAATTAACAGGTCGCTCCTCCGGAGCTATAATTTTAAAACCAATACGTTCTATTAACAGTTAGCTCCTATTGGAGCTAAATTTGATCCCATCGGGATCTACTGTTAGTAGAAAAAATAAAATCGCCGTAAAATAAAGCTCCGGAGGAGCGACCTGTTAATTCACCCCGCAAATATTGACATTCTCAATGTATTTATACTTTTTATCGAAACGTAATAATAAAAAATACAAAACCGCCAGAAATTCTGACGGTTTTGCTGTTATAAAGAAATAGAGTTTAGAAATCCAGGGTGATTGAGGCTCTGGCAGCCGCTCCCATAATAGGTCTGGCCATGATAATTCCGTCTCCATTAGGTGATCCTGCTCTTGGATCGCCTTCTGTAATCCCAATGGTGTTAAAGATATTGGTACCGTCAACGGCAAAACGTATTCTCCCTAACTGGTAAGACATTCCCGCTCCAAATTCTGTGAAAGATGGCAACGTCTGTACATTTTTCTCATCCTGGAAACGTTTTCCATAGTAATTCATACTTACATAGGCTCTCCATGACTTGGTAATATTCACAGCCGGTGAGATATTAAAATAAAACTTCGGCATTCTTCTTACCACATTTCCTTCAAGTACACTTCCGGCTTCAAGGTTTTTATATTTCGGACTCTGAATGGTTCCATTAAAGGTAACTTCCAAGATATTATTGAATAAGCGGGCGAAACCTTCCACTTCAACTCCATAATTTTCTGTATTGGCAAAAGTATTTTCAGACTTTCCATCCGAGAAGATATCTGTAAATGACAGGTTCTTTAATGTAGAATAGAATGGAATTACTGCTACATCAAAAGTACGCGAGTAATATTTATATCCTACCTCCAATTGGTTCGTTGTAACTGATTTTAATGGTTTATCAGGAGTCGGGTTGGAGAAATAATTGTAATAAGCTTCTTCATTCGGAGATCTGAAACCATTGGAGAAACGGGCATACACCGCATTTTCTCTATTGATTTTATAATTCGCAGCTAATGTAAAAGATACTTTATCCACATTAAAGTTCCAGTAGGTGTATTTGTTTCCTAATACACTCATATTATCATCAGCAGTAGTCGTGTTGAAACCATAAGTTCCATCAGTGGTTAAGCCTGAATTATTTAAATTGGCAGTTGTTGTATTGACAAAATTTCCTTTGTAATAATCATGGCTGTAACGAAGCCCTCCATTTACGCTTAAAGCATCGGTAATGTTATAATCTAAGTTCACATACAGATCATTCAAACTTCCCTGAGTCTGGGTATCTCTCTGTAAGAACGTCATATTGGTTACTCCGTTATATGTTTTGGAATATCCAATATCTGAAGGACTTAAAGAAGTATCTACCAGATTCAGTAGTTCGGGTCTGTCTGTTGCTGTAGTCAGAATATTACTCCAGTTCCAGTATTGGTGTGATTTCCAGTTGGATTTATAGAAACCTGCGGTAACATTTCCTTTATCAAATTTATAGTTGAATTGTAAATCGTTCACAAAATTATTCATCTGCTTGTCGATTGCCCAGAAGCCAAGCTTTTGTACATATTGAGGATCAACAACACCTCCACTGCCTACCAATGAGTACTGATAGTTATTTCCGGTAATTCCGTTACTCTTAGCAAAATCGGCTGCCGTCTGCGGTCCGCCGGCCGGGAAAATGCCCGTATAATTCATATTGATATTGGTGTATCTGGTTTTGTTTAAAACCGTGAAATTATTTCCAAGATCATATTTAAACTCAGCCCCTAATACATCCACTTTCGGGTGGATACCATCTTCAAGATTTCTGTTGAAAAATCCACCTCCCGCCTGAGGAATATTCAGCTGACTGATGGCTCTGTAGCTGTATGTTCCGTAATTAGGATCAAAGCCCTGGAATCCTTTAAGCTTGTTTCCATTCTGGATCAAAGGAATGGGAAGGAAGAATGTATTTCTGTCGTCCAGTTTTTTATAATATACTTTTACATAGCCTTTATCAAAAACATATTTCAGATTCATTCTGATCTGCCCTCCATTATTGGCTTTGAAACCTGTTTTTCTTATCCCGTCATCTGTTCTGTAAAAACCACCGACATTGAAAAACAATTTATCCTGAACCAATGCGCCTCCTACATTAACATCAGTACGCATCAATCCATAAGTACTTGTTTCCAGCTTTGCTGTACCTCTGAAATCATTGGTTCCTTCTCTGGTAATAAAGTTGATCAACCCTCCGGGAGAATTGGTTGCAAAAATAGAACCTGAACCTCCTCTCAACGCCTCCATACGGTTGACAGAATTGTCTACACGGAAAAAGTTGTCAGCGTTAGCAAACTGAAGTGCTCCGTCTTCAAAAACCGGAAGGCCATCTTCCTGTACCTGTACAAATTCATAAGCTCCTGCAGAAGGAATTCCTCTTGCAAAAAGGTTATTTCCTACCTCACCTCCTGAAGTTTCCACCGCAAATCCCGGAACTCTTTGCAATAAAGCAGCCGCACTGATCGGGTTCTGTTTCTGAATTTCTTTGGAACTAAATGTGGAAATCGCTGTACTGGATTCTATTTTTTTCTTTGGATTTGAGTTTCCTGTTATGACAATCTGATCGATGGAAGAAACTTTTGCAGAATCCTGCGGTGTTTCCTGGGCATAAGCATTATTAAAATATAACGTAGCTGTTGCGGCGATTAAAAAGATTGATTTTTTTTTCATAGCCATATTTTTTATTGTTAGTTTCAGTTTTGTTGTAATTGTAAATACACTCCATTGGTCCAACCGAATCCGTCCTGATTAGGGTATTCTCCGCCGCCTGCTATTGTTTCTGTGTCTAATGCATTGTATTTTTCCATCAGTTTCCCGGTGTTTTTGTAGACCCTCTCTACATTGGAACACCAGTTGTTTTTAATTTTTTCTGCCAGCTCGTCAAAGCCGTAATTTTTCATTGCTCTAAATCCTAACCATTGATAAGGAGCCCATGCATTGGGAAGATCCCACTGCTGGCCTGAGTTTTTGGTTGTCGTAACAAGCCCTCCCTGGTAAAGAAACTTTTCAGCAACAGCTTTAGCAACTGCCTCAGCCTGCTTCTGATCTGCAATTTCAAGGAATAAAGGGTAAAGAGCAGCAATATGTTCAGACGGTGTTTTTGTGTTTTTTTTTGTGTGATAATCTTTATAATTGTTAGTATTTCCATCCCAGAAATAGTTATTGATCATCTGTCTTCGGCTTGCTGCTCTTTCTGAAAAATAATTTTCTTTTTCACTCAGATTTTGAAGTGCTGAAGATTTCGCTAAAGTCTTTTCCAAATGCCACAAAAGGCAGTTCAGATCAACCTGTGCCAGGTTCAGCGTTTCTATCGTCTGTATATTTTCTCCGTCTGCAAACCATCTGCTGGAAAAATCCCAGCCGGATTCGCAGGCGCTTCTTATATTTCTGTAAAATTCATCGCCTGAAGCGGTCTCATGATCTTCAATATCGATCAGATAACTTTCGGGGCGTGGTGCATTTTCTGCATCGTAATAACGGTTCAGGATATCTCCGTTTATTGTTTTCACTATTCTTTTTACGCTGGAATTGTTTTCAAGCCCTTCTTCGCCATCCATCCAGAAAGCATATTCTTTCTCCAGTGTTTCGTGGTATTTCGTATAAATCGCCTTGTCTTCTGTCGTTTCAAAAAGAAGGTCCAGCATCAGTGAAAAATAAGGAGGCTGCGATCTGCTCAGGAAGTGAGTTCTGCTGGCATTCGGAACAAATCCTACATTCTGGATCAGATAAGAACAGTTTTCAATAATATTCTCCATCATTTCTACTCTTCCGGAAACCTGCAATCCAAGCATAATAAAATAGCTGTCCCAATAGAAAAATTCATTGAAACGACCTCCGGGAACGATGTAGGGTTTGGGTAATTTTAAAAGGGTACCTTTTTCTTCATACGCTGTACGGGTCAATTCATCCCATAATTTTTCAATATGCTCTCCAATGGGGAGCTGATCTTCTCTCTGAATAGAAACTCTTGCTCCTAAAAAGTCAAAATGAGTCATCACAAAATCTTTCAGATCAAAACCTTCCGTATTTTTGGATTGTTCATAATCCTCATTGATCTTTGCAATTGGAAACAGAGGAACTGCATCCGTCATCATTTTCTGATCTTCAAAAATTTCAGATCTCTGTACCTCATCAAACAGACTTTGAATTTCGTTTATGTAAAGCTGATTACTCATTGTTATTTTTTAGGATTAATTTTTAATTTATTCATGAAAACCGCAGAAGTGATCAATAATGAAAGCGGAATCAGGGAAAGATAAAATGCCTGCTGACCGCTGAATTCCTGAAACACAAAACCGGTAATAATAGAACCTATCGTTCCTCCGATTGCTGAGAACACAACAATAAGCCCTGACATCGCACTGTGCAGATATTTAGGGATTGATGCCAGAATCACAGAATTGATACTTGGATAAATCGGTGCCAGCAAACCTCCCATCAAAGGAAATAAATAAACGACCAAAGGGGCATTCATCCAGTTTGTATTTGTATCAATATGAATATTATGAGTCAATGGTAAAACCAACAATAAACTGATAGCAAAACCGACTACACAAAAAGAAACTACATAGATCCAACTGAATTTTTTGGAGAAGAATCCCGATAAAAATCTTCCCAACGCAAAAGCTCCTGCCAAAACCGCTCCTGCCTGGATACTCATAGAGGTAGGCACTTTTAAAATCTCTTTATAAAATGTGGGCGTCCATGTCTGAAAACTCTGCTCTACCAATACAAAAAGGAATGCACACAATAAGAAGCACAACACTTTTTTATAACTGAACAAACTTGCACTGTTTCTTAAATCTCCCAATAAATCTGTTTTATCACTTTTAGCTTCCTGCTCATTCAGTTTTGAAAAGAATAAGAATAAAAAAGATAGCGTTGAAAGTCCTCCCAATACCCAATACACATTCAGCCATTCTGTAGATTTCGGATTATGATCATCTATATATAAGCTGAATAAAACATTTCCCGCCAGTACTCCAATCATGAAAAACCCTTCCAGAAATCCCATAAAGCTGGAGTGTTCTTTATCTGTTTCCGTTACCAGCCCGATAGAAGTAAAAACCGATATTTTGATTAACGCAAATGAAACTCCTACGGTTGCAAATAATAACTTGAATACCCAGAAGGCATTGGTAAACGGCATTACAAAACACATACAGCTTACCAGCAATAAAGCAATCAGCATTGATTTTTTGATTCCTATCTTCGGAAGAAATGAAGCCAGAATGAAAGAACATATGGCAATCGGAAGATCTTTGAAGCCTTCCAAAACACTGGCCGACGATTTTGAAATCCCAAAATTCTGCTGTACCTGTAGAATGACTGTTCCTACAGAATTTAGAAGAATGGCGAAGACAAAATAGTTTAAAAATAAAACGGCCTTGATGTTAAGATTTTTCATTCAGGTGATTTCTTGTCGGCTAAGATAGAAGCATTTCTGTTAACGATAATTTAACACAGTAAATCAATATTTGAACTATATTAATATATTTAGTATTTTTAGTAATTAAATATGATTAATTAAATGAAAGTTACTTTTGAAAGGGTGATCCCTAATGAAAAGAGTTCATTCCGTACCATACACAATAATTCTCCCATTTCAGAATTCAAATGGGAATACCATTATCATCCCGAAATTGAGCTGGTATGTGTGATTTCCGGGAGCGGAACCCGCCACGTAGGATACCATAAAAGTAATTATACGAATGGTGATCTGGTGTTAATCGGATCTAATATTCCCCACTCCGGATTTGGACTCAACTCTATAGATCCGCATGAAGAAATTGTACTTCAGTTCAAAGAGGAAATCCTCCAGTTTCCAGAGCAGGAAGTAGAATCAAGATCCATCAAAAATCTGTTGGAACGTTCCAAATATGGGATTCATTTTCATCAAAAAGTAAAAAAAGTAATGCTCCCCAAACTGAAGCTGATCCTGGAATCAGAAGGCTACAAAAGATACTTATTGCTGTTGGAAATTCTTTTTGAGCTTTCGAAATGTGAGGATTATGATCTTTTAAATAAGGAAATCATGCCTTATACCATTATTTCTAAAAATAAAACCCGTCTTGAGAATATCTTCACCTATGTAGAGCATAATTACGACAAGGAAATTGATATTGAAGAAGTAGCAAAACTAGCTAATCTCACTCTACCCGCTTTCTGTAATTTCTTTAAAAAAGCAACTCAGATTACGTTTACAGAATTTGTGAACCGATATAGAATCAATAAAGCATGTCTGCTGATGGCTCAGGACAGGTCTATTTCAGAATGCAGTTATCAATGTGGTTTTAATAATGTGACGTATTTTAACAGGATGTTTAAAAAATATACGGGGAAAACTCCTTCGGAATTTATCAGGAATTACTCTCATAATAAAGTGAATGTGGATCTGAAGGTTGAAAAAGAGGTCAAAGCCAAAGTAAGTTTTTAATAATTTACTCGATTCTTGTCAACAATTCGTGTGGTTATGCTAAACGTTGTATTGTCCATTCCGTAGGAATCTAGGCTTACTTTTCAGAGGTTTACAATAAAAGAATACAAGCTGTGCTGAGACTCCTACGGAGTGACAAAGTGAGTGAAGAAATTTACTAAGAATTAAAAATCTGCGTCATCTGCGAGAGAAAGCCCCAATCTATGAATCAACAAAAAACAAAAAAGCCACTCCAAAAGAGCAGCTCTGTATTATTGAGAAAAAACCAGTAACTAAATAAACCAGCAATTATTTCCATTTAATATTGCATCCCATGCTAGGTCTCTGAATTTCTTCCTGAGGTTCTCCAGCCAAAAGATTTTCAAAAGCAATAATCAGGTCTTCACCAGTTACATCTTTATTATTTCCCGGTCTTGAATCATCCATCTGACCTCTGTATACAAGATCAAGCTTATCATCAAAGAAATAAAAATCCGGTGTACAGGCTGCATCATAAGCTTTTGCTACCGCCTGGCTTTCATCAAACAGATAAGGGAAATCAAATCTTCTTTCAATCTGGAATTCGATCATTTTTTCCGGAGAATCTGCCGGATATTTTTCGATATCATTAGCATTGATGGCGATGAATTCAATTCCGCGCTCGTTATAATCTTCGTATAGTTCATTGATCTTGTCAATTACATGAAGAACAAACGGACAGTGGTTACACATAAAGATTACCAAAGTACCTTTTTCTCCTTTCAGTTCTTCCAAAGACTGAAGTTCATTCGTTTTTGACGGGTTAGGAAGTTCAAAAAACGGAGCTTTTGTTCCTAATGCCAACATATTTGAGGGAGTATTCATATCCTTACTTCTTTACCGGCAAAGATAATTATTTCTTTTGTTAATTAGGAAGAAGACATTTTCATTTTTAATAAAGTAAGGAAGCTGGAAGCTGGAGGAGGGAAGATTTTCAGCCCTCAAAAATAGTTATAGCCAAATTCTATTATTGCATTATTCAGCCTTAAAAATAACTTCCAGCTCCCATTCTTCCAGCATCCAGCCTTTAGTTTATTTTTCTTTAAATAGTCGACAGATTTATAAAACTTATAATATCCTTTGGAAGTTATAGTAAAAAGTTTGTAGTTTTGCTAACGCTGTTAGTAAATAAATATCATGGGTCTACATGAACGCCGTCAACGAGAAAAAGAATCCATCCGTGCAAATATTTTGCAGGCTGCTTTTACGTTGGCGAAAACTGAAGGCTGGGGTTCGCTTTCTATGCGTAAGATAGCAGATGCTATTGAGTATAGTGCTCCCGTTGTATATGATTATTTTGAAAATAAAGAAGCTATTCTATTTGAAATTTCTTTAGATGGCTTCCACAAGTTACATATAGAACTTTTAAAAGCTCAGCAGAAACACGATACTCCGGAAGAGCAACTTGTTGCCATTGTGGATGCGTACTGGAACTTTGCTTTTAAAAACAAGGAATATTACCAGCTGATGTTTGGTCTTGGAATGCAGTGTTGCGGAAAAGGTCAGATGAAAAAGGAATTCTCATCATTTCAGGAGCTTATCTATGAATGTACTTATGAGATAATAAAGAAAAACGGATCCAATCCGGACAATGCCTGTCATATGTCTCACGCTCTGTTTTCTGCCGTACACGGTATGATCTCTATTATGATGATGCGTACAGCTGATATCCCTTCAACAATGAATAAGACTACATTGGACGAAACTGTTTCGGCTTTTATTAAGTCTTTGTAATTTTTTTTTGAATTAAAAATTAACACCGTTAGGAAACTTAACACTGAATTAATATAAATGTTTCTGTTATTCCTGATTAAAAACTCAAGCTTTTATGAAACCATTCATCGTTTTCAGTTGTTAAAATTAATCATTTTTTGCTTATAAATTAACACTGTTAGTAAAATTAACACACCTTACACCAACATTATACACTTCAATACCTTAAAAACAATTTTCAATTATGGAAACAATCGACTTTATCGGACATTAAAAATTCTGTAATTTTTTTTGAACTAATTATTAACACTGTTAGGAAAAAATACAGCATTTATCAAAACACTTTACTTACCTCTAACACTTCATTAAAAAAATTAAACCAACAATGAAATTACCTGGAAAAACAAGGTTTATTGTACTTATTGCAAGTATAATTCTTTTACAGAGCTGCACAAAAGCCGCAGAAGGAACCAATGCCGCACCTCCAGCTCCAGAACTTCCGGTTTATACCGTTATCACTTCACCCGCTACTACATATCAGGAATTCCCAACTGCTTTGGAAGGGAAAAACAACGTAGAAATCAGATCTCAGGTAGATGGTTACCTGGATAGAATCTATGTAGAAGAAGGAGCTTATGTAAGAGCAGGACAACCGTTATTTAAAATAGATTCAAGAAGTTATGGCGAACAGATGAATATGGCTCAGGCTAATCTTCAGGCTGCCAATGCCAATATCCAAAAAGCAAGAGTGGAAGTAGACAGACTTCAGCCACTGGTTGCTGCCAAAGTAGTTTCTGATGTACAGCTTAAAACTGCAAAAGCCAATTATGAAGCGGCTGTAGCAGCAGCTGCACAAGCGAGAGCCTCTGTAGGAAGCGCAAGAATCAACGTAGGATTTACAACCATTACAGCTCCTGTAAGCGGTTATATTGGAAGAATTCCTTATAAAAAAGGAAGTCTGATTTCAAGAACAGATGTAAATCCATTGACTTTATTATCTGATATCAGTGAAATCTACGCCTATTTTTCTTTAAGTGAACTTGACTTCATTGCTTTCCAGAACAAATATCCTGGAGCAAGTCTTGAAGAAAAACTTAAAAATATGCCGATGGTAGATCTTGTGATTGCCGACAACAGTACTTACCCTGAAAAAGGAAGATTGAGTATTGTAGACGGACAGTTTGATAAAACTACCGGAGCCATCAGTGTACGTGCCGTTTTCCCTAATGCCAACGGAACTTTAAGAACCGGAAATACAGGAAGAGTGCGTATGCCTCAATTGCTCTCCAATGCAGTGGTTATTCCACAGGAATCAACCTTCGAGATTCAGGATAAAACCTATGTTTATGTAATGGGTAAAGACCAGAAGGTAACCGGAAGACCGATCAAAATATCAGGAAAAACGGATAGCTATTATTTTATTTCTGAAGGGCTTGCGCCTGGAGAAAAAATTGTATTCACAGGAATTGGAAACCTGAAAGACGGTGCTTCTGTTAAGCCGAAAAACATTTCTTCTGACAGCTTATTAAAGGCGAAACCATTATAGTCCTTTCCGAATACAGAAGACTAAAAAAAATAAACTTCTTATGTTAAAACAATTTATAGAAAGACCGGTCCTTTCAACGGTCATCTCCATAATACTCTTATTATTGGGAGCTTTGTCTCTCTTTAATTTACCGATTGCCCTCTTCCCGGATATCGCTCCACCGAGCGTTCAGGTAACGGCATTCTATCCTGGAGCTAATGCTGAGGTGGTAGCACGTTCGGTTGCCACTCCTATTGAGGAAGCCGTGAACGGGGTTGAGAATATGACCTATATGACTTCCAACTCCAGTAACGACGGTACTATGACCCTGAGTGTTTTCTTCAAACAGGGCGCTGATGCCGATAATGCAGCAGTAAACGTACAGAACCGTGTATCGAAAGCGATGAGCCAGCTGCCTCAGGAAGTAGTACAGGCCGGGATTTCAACCCAGAAGGTTCAGAACAGTATGATCATGTTCATGGGATTAACCAGTGAAGATGAAAAACAATATGATGAATTATTCCTTCAAAACTATCTGAAAATTAATGTTATTCCACAGATACAGCGTATTCCGGGTGTAGCACAGGCTCAGGTATTCGGAACAAGGGATTATTCCATGAGAATCTGGCTGAAACCGGATCGTCTGGCA
Source organism: Chryseobacterium sp. KLBC 52 (assembly GCF_003347605.1). GTDB lineage: Bacteria > Bacteroidota > Bacteroidia > Flavobacteriales > Weeksellaceae > Chryseobacterium. Next base: position 29,466 of record NZ_QDFZ01000002.1, read on the forward strand.
GCTAATAATCTTTCTCCGCAGGAAGTGTTAGGAGCCATTAAAGATCACAACCTTGAAGCTGCTCCGGGTCGTCTTGGACAGGGAAGTAAGGAAACTTACGAGTATATCCTTAAATATAAAGGAAAACTGAACAAGGATGAAGATTATGAAAATATCGCTATCAAAGCAAACAGTGATGGATCTTTCTTAAGATTAAAAGATGTTGCAAGAGTAGAATTTGGTTCTTATACTTATACAGCAACCAACAGAGTAGACGGAAAACCGGTTGCCGGATTTGCTATTCTGCAGACAGCCGGATCCAATGCCAACGAAATCCTTACCGAGATTGAAAAGCAGGTAAAAGTAATGGAAACCACTCTTCCAAAAGGAGTGAAACCTATTATCATGTATAATTCCAAAGACTTCCTGGATGCTTCTATCCATCAGGTTGTGGAAACACTTGTTATCGCCTTCATCTTGGTATTTATTGTAGTATTTATTTTCCTTCAGGATTTCAGATCTACCTTAATTCCGGCTATTGCCGTACCGGTAGCGATTATCGGAACCTTCTTCTTCCTTCAGTTATTTGGTTTCAGTATCAACATGCTTACCTTATTTGCATTGGTACTCGCCATTGGTATTGTAGTGGATGACGCCATTGTGGTGGTAGAAGCCGTCCATTCTAAAATGGAACAAACGGGAATGCCTGTGGAACATGCTACGATGCACTCGATGAGCGAAATTTCAGGAGCTATTATTTCCATTACATTGGTAATGTGTGCCGTGTTTATTCCGGTTGGATTTATGCAGGGACCTGCAGGGGTTTTCTACAGACAGTTTGCTTTCACATTAGCGATTGCGATTTTAATCTCAGCAGTGAATGCATTGACATTGAGTCCTGCATTATGTGCAATGTTCTTAAATGATCCTCAGGGAGAACATGGAGAGCACGGTCATAAAAAAGGTTTTGGAGCAAGATTCTTCAATGCTTTCAATGCGAGCTTCAACAGCATGACCAGAAAATACATCTATAGCCTTAAGTTTTTAATTAAAAACAAATGGGTTGCGATAGGAGGTCTTGTTGTCATCACAGCAGCAAGTGTATTTTTTATCAAAAAAGCTCCATCAGGATTTATTCCTACGGAAGACCAGGGATTCGTATTGTATGCAGTGAATACTCCTCCGGGAAGTTCATTAGAAAGAACACACAGAGCTACGGCTCAAATTGATAAAATTATCAACGGTGAAAAAGCAACTAATCACCTTTGGGTAGCAGACGGGATGAACTTCATCAGTAATGCCAACGCTTCTCCCTATTCTGCAGGTTTCATCAAGCTTAAAGATTATGACAAGCGTGGTGAGATGAAAGACCCGGATCAGATCGCTGCAACATTAACAGGTAAGGTAAGCCAGGTGAAAGATGCCAACGCATTCTTCTTCAACTTCCCTACTGTACAAGGTTTTGGTAACGTTTCCGGATTTGAATTCATGCTTCAGGATAAAACAAACGGTTCTTTTGAACAGTTGGGAACAACTACTCAACAATTCATTGGAGAGCTGATGAAAAGACCTGAAATTGCTTTTGCCTTTACAACCTATGCGGCAGGAAACCCTCAGTATACTATTGATGTGGATACGGATAAAGCCAATCAGTTAGGTGTTTCCGTAACAGAATTGATGCAGACCATGCAGATCTACTTCGGAAGTAGCTTTGTATCGGATTTCAACAGATTCGGGAAATATTACAGAGTAATGGCTCAGGCAGATATTCCTTACCGTACGGATGTTAATTCACTGGAAGGAATTTATGTAAAAAATAAATCAGGAGAAATGGTTCCTGCCAAAACTCTGGTAACGTTAAAAAGATCTTTCGGCCCAGAAACGGTAACAAGAAACAACCTTTTCAACGCCGTAACGATTAACGGAACTCCGAAACCTGGTTACAGTACCGGAGATGCCATCAAAGCGGTAGAAGAAGTTGCTCAACAGTCACTTCCGAGAGGATATGGATATGAGTGGACAGGGATTACCCGTGAAGAAATTAAAACTAGCGGACAGACTGCTTTTATTTTCTTCTTAAGTATTCTATTCGTTTACTTCTTACTGGCAGCTCAATATGAAAGTTATATCCTTCCATTTGCTATTATTCTTACCATTCCTACAGGGATTTTCGGAGTATTTGCTTTCACAGGATTAGCTGGAATTGATAACAATATTTACGTTCAGGTAGGATTGATCATGCTTGTGGGACTATTGGCGAAAAATGCCATCCTGATTGTAGAATTTGCTGTACAGAGAAGAAAAGCAGGTAAGACATTAATTGAATCTGCACTTCAGGCATCAAGATTACGTTTAAGACCGATCTTAATGACCTCTTTTGCCTTCATCGTCGGAATGCTTCCACTGGTATGGACGCAAGGTGCATCTTCAAAAGGAAACCACTCTATCGGTTACAGTACCGTAGGTGGAATGCTTACAGGAGTAATATTCGGGATCTTTATTATTCCGGTAATGTATGTAGTGTTCCAGTACCTGCATGAAAAAATGCCAAGCAGAAAAAAGAAAAGACTTCTGAAAAAACAAATGGAGGAAGAGCTTTTAGCTGCTAGTCACTAATAAAAAATGAATGACAAAAACTTAGAGAAAATTTTAAGATCATAGGTTTACCTATTTACCTGCCTGTTCTTAATGGTTTACAAAAGCTAACTATTTTCTCCTACTAAAGACAATTTTGCCTCAACAGAAACCTCTCTAAGTTTTGTTTTCAATTAAAAGTTTAAAAACTATGAAAAGAGTTAAAAATATTATTCTAACATTTGTGCTGGCCATCGGCTCTGTTTCGTGTGTGTCTAAACTGGCATACACGGAGCCTGAGCTTCCTCTTCCGGAAAAGTTCCAGTACACCGCCACTGCGGACACTGCCAGCATAGCCAATCTGGAGTGGAAACAGTTTTTCAGTGATCCTATTTTACAGGAATTGATTGAAAAAGGAATTAAAAATAATTATGACCTTCAGATTGCCCTGAAGCAGGTAGCTGCTTCACAGGAAAAACTGAAACAGGCAAAATATATGCAATATCCGGACGTTGGTTTCGGAGTAAGCGGACAGATTTCAAGACCTTCCAAAAACAGTATGAACGGGCAAAGCTTAAATTTATTTTTAGGTTCAAGCCATGTTGAAGACTATAATGCAGCCTTCAACCTTTCATGGGAAGCGGATATCTGGGGAAAAATCAAAAACCAGCAGGAAGTTTCAAGAATGCAGTATCTTCAGACGTATGAAGGTTCAAAGGCTGTTCAGACTCAGGTGGTAGCAGCTATTGCCCAAGGGTATTATAATTTGTTGATGCTTGACAGACAATTAGCGATTGCAAAATCCAATCTGGAACTCACAAGCAATACCCTGTTAATGACCCAAAAAATGTGGGAAAGTGGTGATAACACTTCTTTAGGAGTACAGCAGGCAGCCGCACAGAAACAGGCAACAGAACTTCTGATTGCCCAGCTGGAGCAGAATATCGCTATTCAGGAAAATGCATTAAGTATTCTGACAGGTGAACTGCCTAATAAAGTAAACAGAACCATTGAAATGTCTGATACCTCTCTACCTCAAAACATTACAGCCGGACTTCCGGCAGCGATGGTAAGCAGAAGACCAGACGTTCGTCAGCAGGAACTGGTTTTATTAGAATCCAATGCGATGGTAGGAATTGCTCAGGCGAATATGTATCCGGCATTGAAGATTACCGCTAACGGAGGAGTCAATTCATTCAAATTTGACAACTGGTTCCAGATTCCGGCTTCGTTATTCGGATCGGTTTTAGGAGGAATTACCCAGCCTATTTTCCAGAAAAGACAATTAAAAACAGATCTGGAAGTAGCCAAAATTCAAAGAGAAAAAAATGTTCTTGCATTCCGTCAATCGGTATTAAATGCTGTGGGAGAAATTTCTGATGCTTTGGTTTCCAATGAAAACTTAAAAGTTCAGGAACAGAAAGCCACAGAGCAATCTACCACGTTAAAAGATGGAATTAAAAGTGCACAACTTCTTTACAAAGGAGGTTCAGCCAATTACCTGGAAGTGATTACAGCACAAGGGAACTCCCTACAGGCAGAGTTGAATCTGGCTTCCATTAAAAGACAGAGATTAAGCAGCATTGTAGATTTATACAGAGCTTTAGGCGGCGGTTGGAAGTAGTAAATTAAATTATATTTGTTTTAAGATGCGGCTCTGAAAAGAGCCGCATTTTTTATGACTTTATTGATGAAATGAATGATCATCGAACCATTAAGAACATTTAAGTTGCTAAGTTTAATTTAAGAAAAATCAAATAGATTTTGAAGATAAAACTCCATAGAACCAAGTTAAAAACATTCTGCTTGTCATTCTGACGAAGGAAGAATCTCTTTAGTTGTTAATGAGATTCTTCACTCCACTTTGTTCCGTTCAGAATGACAAACTAAGCGCTTAGTTTTCATGTACACTGTGTCATTCCATAGGAATCTCTATTTTAAAAGCTAGAAGCAATTACTTTTCAAACTCTTCCGCAAGCCATTTCAATAAATCTTCATAGTCTTTTTCAGAATACCCCAATTGTAAATAATGAATATCATCCGCCTTTCTGTACCACGTCAGCTGGCGTTTTGCATACCTGCGGCTGTTCTTTTTAATTTCTGAAACCGCAAAATCCAGATCCCATTCTCCATCAAAATATCTGAACAGCTCAGCGTAACCTACCGTATTCAAAGCCGTCAGTTCTTTGAATTTCTCAAGACTTTTCACCTCATCCAGCAGTCCATTCTCCATCATGATATCCACTCTGCGGTTAATTCTTTCATATAATTCTTCTCTTGGCGCTTCAATTCCGATTCTGATTACATTAAAATCCCTTCCATTTTGAGAAACCGAAATATGTTCAGAATATTTTTTTTCCGTTTGCCAGATAATATCAATAGCTCTCAACAGCCTGCGGTGATTGTGAATATCCACTACATTGAAATATTCAGGATCCAGTTCTTTTAAAATCTCCTGAAGTTTTTCAATTCCCTCCTGCTCCATGATATTTTGAAGCTTCTCCTGATTTTCAGCATTGGCTTCCGGAAGATCATGCAGACCTTCTATCACCGCTTTTTCATACATCATGCTTCCGCCAACAAGAATGACAGTGTCATGTATAGTAAAAAGCTCATTAAGCTTTTGGAGGGCATCTTCTTCGTACTGCCCGATAGAATAATAGTCTTTCACTGAAAGATTTCCGATGAAATGATGAGGTGCTCCGGCCAGTTCTTCTTCCGAAGGTGCTGCAGTTCCTATTTTCATTTCTTTAAAAAACTGGCGGGAATCACAGGAAATAATTTCCGTATTGAAATACTGAGCCAAATCAATTGCCAATCTCGTTTTTCCAATTCCGGTGGGTCCTACTACAGAAATTAAATTTTTCTTTTTCACCGCGCTAATTTACGAAAATGCACTCATTTGATTTTTTATTTTTAAATACAAATAAAGCTACTGTTTATTTTGAACCATTAAGTTTTAATGAAGAAGTTGAGAATATTAAGATGAGCTTTGCTCTTAGCATGACACTTATAAAAATCTACCTGATTTTTTTCCTTAATTAACTTAACAGCTTATATGTTCTTAATGGTTCAAATAAATTTAAAAATTGAATAATCATATATTTTATGTCGAAGTTTCATGGTATTATAGTATAGACTTAAAATGTTTATCTTTGTAGAACAATAAAAAACTATGATTTTATCAATGACCGGATTCGGTAGAGCCGAAGATGTTTTTGAAGGAAAAAAAATTACTATAGATATTAAATCTCTGAACAGCAAGAGCTTTGATTTAAATATTAAAATTCCTTTACGTTATAAAGAAAAAGAATTTGAAATCAGAAAAATTCTTAACGATAGAATTATCCGTGGAAAAGTAGACTGCTACGTTAATATTGAGAATCTTGAAGAGTCCAATGATGTAAAAATCAATAAAAACTTAATTGACTCTTATATCAACGAACTTAAAAACATAGCTTCTGACGGTCCCAATTTCGAATACCTTAAAATGGCAGTAAGACTTCCTGATGCCATCACATCCAGACCTGACGAATTGACAGAAGGTGAATGGGAAGCTTTGGCTAAGATTGTCAATAATGCCGTAGACAGATTCGAAGAATTCAGAAGAACTGAAGGCGGTATTTTACACGAGGAACTCAACAGAAATATCCAGAATATTGACAAGTACCTTGGAGAAGTGATTCCTTTTGAAGAAGAAAGAATTGTAAGCGTGAAAGAACGTTATCAGAAGTCTTTGAAAGAATTCGAAAACGTTGATGAAACCCGTTTCTACCAGGAAATGGCCTATTTCACTGAAAAACTTGATATTTCTGAAGAAAAGGTAAGACTTGCCCAGCACCTGAAATATTACAAAGAAGTAATGGACAATGAATCTTTCAATGGAAAAAAACTGGGCTTTATTTCTCAGGAAATCGGAAGAGAAATCAATACCCTGGGTTCTAAAGCCAATCACGCAGAAATCCAGAAACTGGTAGTGATGATGAAAGATGACCTTGAAAAAATTAAAGAACAAACGTTAAACGTATTGTAATGATAGGTACGAGGTATGAGATGCGTGGTTGTCATTTCTAAAAAAGAAACCCAAAACTCGGACCTCGTAACCCGAAATTGTAAAAAATGGATAAAGTAATTATATTTTCAGCACCATCAGGGAGCGGAAAAACTACATTGGTAAAGCATTCACTGGAAACATTTCCTGAGCTGGAATTTTCAATCTCATGTACAACGAGACAGCCCAGAGGAAGTGAAGTTCATGCGGTAGATTATCATTTTCTGACACCGGATGAGTTCAGACAGAAAATTTCTGAAGATGCTTTTGTAGAATATGAAGAAGTATATACTGACAAATATTACGGTACTTTAAAGTCTGAAGTAGAGAAAATCTGGAATCAGGGAAAAGTAGTTATTTTTGATGTAGATGTAAAAGGAGGAATTTCGTTAAAAAAATATTTCGGTGATAAAGCGTTGTCTATTTTTATAGAACCGCCTTCCATTGAAGAATTGGAACGAAGATTGATCTCCAGAAACACAGATGATGCAGAAACCATAAAAACCCGTGTAGCAAAGGCAGAAGAAGAAATGACCTACGCCAGCGGGTTTGACAAGATCGTGATTAATGAAGATCTTGATGCAGCTAAAATAGAAATAGAAAGTTTAATAAAAAGTTTTATAGAAAGAAACTAGAAGTTAGAAATTAGAAGTTAGTTTTTTTAGTGTCAGGAAAATTATCCTCATTTTATACTAACCTCTAGTTTCTAATCTCTAACTTCTATAAAAGAAAAAATTGAGGTTGATATGAGTACCGAAACATTAGAAAAAGCTAAATCTGCAATTCCTGTCAGAGGATTTCTGGATATAAAAGATATTGCTATTCCTCAGGGAGAAGAGCTTGTGAAAGCCATTCTTCAACTGAAAGAAGAAAAAAATGCGGTGATCCTTGCCCATTACTACCAGCCCGGAGAAATTCAGGATATCGCAGATTTCCTTGGAGATTCTTTACAGCTGGCTAGACAGGCTAAAGATACCAATGCTGACATGATTGTATTCTGTGGAGTACATTTCATGGCAGAAGCCGCTAAAATTCTGAATCCAACTAAAAAAGTAGTTCTTCCTGATACCATGGCCGGATGCTCACTGGCAGACGGTTGTTCCGGAGAAGGATTGAGAAAAATGCGCGAACAGCACCCGAATGCTTTAATTGCCACTTACATCAATTGTAATGCAGAAACCAAAGCAGAAAGTGACATCATCGTAACAAGTTCCAATGCTGAAACAGTAATTGAAGCCCTTCCGAAAGACAGACCAATTATTTTCGCACCGGATAAAAACCTGGGAAGATATCTGTCTAAGAAAACAGGTCGTGATATGATCCTTTGGGACGGAAGCTGTGTAGTACACGAAGCATTTTCAATGGAAAGAATTGCCCAGCAATTGGCAGATAATCCGGATGCAAAACTGATTGCACACCCTGAAAGTGAAGAAGCAGTATTAAAACTGGCTCACTTCATCGGTTCCACTTCTGCCCTGTTGAACTATGTAGAAAAAGATGACTGTCAGAAATTCATCATCGCTACAGAAGAAGGAATTCTTCACGAAATGAGAAAACGTGCTCCTCACAAGGAACTGATTCCTGCACTGGTTTTTGATGAAAGCTGCAACTGTTCAGAATGTTTCTATATGAAACGTAATACCATGGAAAAGCTGTATTTATGTATGAAATATGAGCTTCCTGAAATTCTTATCGACGAAGAATTAAGATTAAAAGCATTGAAACCTATTGAAGCCATGCTGGACCTTTCGAAAAGTATAAAATAAATCAAAGCACTGTTTTCACAGTGCTTTTTTATTGTTCTAAGGACAGATATTATGTTTAAGATACTCCTCCGCTCATACATGACATATCCACAATAACACACATTTTACAACGGTCAGGAAGCATTTGAAAAGCTTCACATGGAGCATCGCCTGGATTATTTCCGTAAGTAGTATTCTTAGGACATCCTGTACACGTGGCTGAACCTGCCCCTTGCAGTGCTTGAAGTTCTTTTCTGTTTAATTTCTTTAGATTTTTCATAGTAGTTTTAAATTAATTTTTGATTGTCTGTTTTTATAATAAATTGATCGTTTTTAAACAATATTTTTCTAGCCTTCCAGAACCATACAGCTGCCTGGAATGGATGGATCATAAGGGAATAGGTAAAGACAAACTTTACGTCCTTTAAAATCTGTACATACCGCACATCCTTTCGGTCCGCAGTCAAGATCTACAGCACAGCTGTCTCCAATACCTCCGATAATAGCTCTTAAGCTTTCTCTGTTTAATTTTTTTGAATTTTTCATAGTATTTTATTTTTCAAATCGGGTCTAGTCTTTATCCAATGCTATAGCATCGGTGCATAACAGGTTCCTCCCGGTTTCAGCCAGCAGCCCCACTTTCCACCTCCGCGGAAACAGACAAATTGCTCTCCTCCGCATGCTTCAATCTGAATATCAGTGAAACCACCTTTGATATTTTTTTGATCTTCTCTTGATAATTTCTTGATTGTTTTCATATTGTAATAATTTTAGTATTCTATAATAACAATAAATTCATGATGTAAATCAGTAAGGACCAAAGCATTCAAAGCTTACTAATACTCTTCCTTTACAGCACTCCGGTAGTGCATAATAATCGGCACATGATCTTGGTTCACCAGGTCCGTAGGGTCCGGCAGGACAATTCTCAAAACAGGTATTCACATCTCCTCCACCGATTGATTTCAGAGTTTCTCTGTTTAATTTCTTTAAATTTTTCATGATTATTTTATTATTAGTTAATATCATAAATGTAACATTTTTAATCAATTACACCAAACATATCTCCTAAAATGGAAATATATTTTATTATGTTAAAAACTTGGTCATTTCAAAATAATTTGTACATTTGTTCTGTTACAATGAATTTTTTAAGAAGCATATCTGATATTTCTGCCCTGAAAGCTACTATTTCAGGCGTATCTTCTGTTTCTACATTCACAACTACAACAACTACCCCATAACGGGGTAAATTTTCACATATTATTTCCGGTACCCGTACTCTTTTTTCAAAGAGTATCCATTTCTTTTTATTCAACTTCAAAAAAATAATTGATGAAAGTTTTAAAATTCGGCGGAACATCAGTCGCCCATTCTCAGAATATATTACTGGTGGAAAAAATCATAAAAAGTGAATCTTTAAAAAGTAAAGTTGTTGTTATTGTATCCGCTCTTCACGGTGTAACGGATCAACTGATCAAAGCAGCAGAATATGCCTCTGTAAAGGATGAATGTTATATCAGGATTGTTCAGAATCTTGAAGAAAAACATATCAGCCTGGTGAAAGAACTTTTCCCAATCGCAGAGCAAAGCTCATGGTTAAGTTTTGTAAAAAAGCATTTTAATGATATCGAAGACCTCTGCAATGGAATTGCCGTACTTGGTGAACTCACAGATAGAATTAAAGATAAAATCGCCTCATACGGAGAGTTTCTGTCGTCAAAAATTATAGCGGCGAGATTACAGCATGAAGGACTAGACTGCGTATGGATGAATTCTGCAGAGCTTATCAGAACAGACAGTAATTTTACCAACGCAAAAGTAGATTTCGATTCTACTGAAAATAATATCGCCTGTTTTCTGAATGAAAATCAGAACAGTATTATCATAGGACCAGGCTTTATTGCGAGGGACAAAAAAAATAATGCCACTACACTAGGAAGAGGTGGATCAGATTATACGGCTTCTATTGTTGCGGCTTCTATTGATGCGGAAGAACTTCAGATCTGGACCGATGTAAGCGGAATGATGACTGCCGATCCACGTTTAGTTTCCAATGCCAAACCTATTTCAGAAATATCGTATCATGAAGCGATGGAACTGTCTCATTTTGGAGCCAAAGTCCTTTATCCGCCCTCCATTCAGCCTGTGATGGTAAAAAATATAAACCTGCTCATCAAAAACACCTTTGACCCGGAGGCACGGGGAACTTTAATCTCCCATCAACTGAGATGTTCAGAAGATGAAAAACAGATTGCAGTAGGAATTTCAAACATGAACAATATTGCCCTGCTTACCCTTGAAGGCAGTGGAATGGTAGGAATACCCGGAATTTCAGCAAAACTATTTCAATGCTTAAGTCATGAAAAAATAAATGTCATTCTTATTACACAGGGATCTTCAGAACATTCAATCACCATTGCTATTGAGAAAAAAGAAGCTCTACGTGCTGAAAACGCCATCAATTCTTCTTTTGCTGATGATATCAATCTGGAAAGAGTGTATGCCGTAAAAATTGAAACAGAGCTTTCTATTGTCGCTTTAGTAGGAGAAAGTATGAAAAGCAGAAGCGGTGTGAGTGCAAAAATGTTTGGATGTCTAGGAAATAACGGGATCAATATAAGAGCAATTGCACAGGGATCTTCGGAAAGAAATATAAGTATCGTTATTTCAGAAAAAGATAGTAAAAAAGCCGTCAATGTACTTCATGAAGAATTTTTTGAGTCTGAAATAAAGCAAATCCATCTGTACATCTGTGGAACAGGAAATGTAGGTTCAAAACTCATCCAGCAGATTTATACCCAAAATGATTATCTAAAAGAAAACTTTTTGATCAACCTTAGAATTGCAGGAATTTCCAACAGCCGTTGTATGCTATTTTCAGACCAGGGAATTTCACAGGAAGATTACCTTAACTGGAATCAGCAGAATGAAAAAGTCTCTGCCAGAGAATTTGCTGATGAAATTATCCGCAGAAATCTTAGAAATTCTGTCTTCATTGATGTAACGGCAAGCGCTGACATTCCCGAAGTGTATGAAAGCTTATTAAAAAGGAGTATAAACATCGTGGCCTGTAATAAAATTGCAGCTTCTTCAGATTTCAAAAAGTATAAAACATTAAAAAATACGGCACGAAACCACAGCTGTAATTTCTACTTTGAAACCAACGTTGGAGCAGGGCTTCCGGTAATAGGAACTATTAATGACCTCATCAAAAGCGGAGACCAGATTCAATCTATTCAGGCCGTACTGAGTGGAACATTGAATTTTGTATTTAATGAATATGACGGAAGCAGAACTTTTTCTGAAGTAGTGGCTCAGGCTCAGAAGGAAGGATATACAGAGCCGGATCCAAGACTTGATCTGTCCGGAACAGATGTAGCAAGAAAAATTTTAATTCTGGCAAGAGAGGCAGGATATCCGCTTCAGTTTGAGGAAATTGAAAACATAAGTTTTCTGCCTGAAGAATGCATGCAGGGAAGCGTTGAAAGTTTTTACGAAAAGCTTACAGTATATGAAGATCACTTTAAAAACTTATTAAATAAAGCTAAAACTGAAGGCAAAGTATTAAAATATGTCGCAGAATTTGAAAACGGAAAAGCCAAAGTAGGTTTACAGCATATTGCTCCGGATAGTGATCTGTTTCACTTATATGGAAAAGACAATATTGTTATTTTTAAAACGCTGAGATATTCTGAGCAGCCTTTGGTTGTAAAAGGAGCCGGTGCCGGAGCTGATGTAACGGCAAGCGGAGTTTTTGCAGATATTATCCGTTCTATTTAAAAACACAGTTATGAAAAAAGTAAAATTAAAAGTCCCGGCCACTGTGGCCAATCTGGTTTGCGGATTCGATATTTTAGGAATGGCAGTCCATGATCCTTATGATGAGATGGAATTCAGATTATTGGAAACCCCGGAAATTATTATAAAACATACAGATTCTTTTGGGCTTCCTGAAGAGCCTTCCAGCAATGTTGCCGGGATTGTTCTTTTAAAAATTCAGGAACACTTTAATCTGAAAAACGGCTTTGAAGTTATTATTCATAAACATATAAAGCCCGGAAGCGGGCTCGGCTCCAGTGCGGCAAGTGCCGCCGGAGCCGCTTTCGGAGCCAGTGTATTATTAGGAAACAAACTTTCCAAAGAGGAAATGGTTTATTTTGCCATGTTTGGGGAAGAACTTGCCTCAGGAGTACGACATGCAGACAATATCGCACCATGCATCTATGGTGGAATCACCTTGGTAAAATCTACCAGCCCGATTGATATTATTCCTCTAAACAGTCCTGATTTATTTGTAACGGCTGTACATCCGCAGGTGGAAGTTAAAACTTCAGATGCCAGACAGGTTTTAAAGAAAAATATCACCTTAAAAAGCGCTGTGGAACAATGGGGAAATATAGCCGGACTTGTCGCCGGGATTCAGAAGAATGACTTTGACTTGATTGGCAGAAGTCTAACCGATGTCATTATAGAACCTGTCCGCAGTATTCTGATTCCAAAATTTAACGAAATCAAAGAAAAAAGTCTGCAATCAGGAGCTTTAGGAGGAGGAATTTCCGGTTCCGGACCTTCTATTTTTATGCTGTCTGAGCAAAAAGAAACTGCAGATAAAATCGCTCAGATGATGGAATCAGTATATGATGAAATTGAAATAGAAAGTTTTGTATACGTTTCAAAAATAAATCCGGCTGGTATTCAAATCATTAAAGAAGCTTAATCATAAAAAACAGAAATGAAATATTATAATTTAAAAGACCATCTGGAAAAAATCAATTTCAGAGAGGCAACAATAAAAGGTCAGGGAAAAGAAAAAGGGTTATTCTTTCCTGAAAACATTCCCCAGCTTAATAAAGAATTTATTCAAAATCTCCATCAGTATTCCAATGAAGACATTGCTTACCAATGTATGAAAGATTTTGTGGGAGATGAAATTCCTTCGGAAATACTCAAAGAAATTGTAGCAGAAACTGTGAGTTTTGAGATTCCTTTAGTAAAAATTAATGAGCAGATATCCATATTAGAACTGTTTCATGGTCCTACTCTAGCTTTTAAAGATATTGGTGCGAGATTTATGAGCCGCTGCCTGTCTTATTTTCTAAAAGATGAGGAAAAAAAAGTAACTGTTCTTGTTGCCACTTCCGGAGATACCGGAGGAGCTGTTGCCCATGGATTTTATAAAATTCCGCAAATTAATGTAGTCATTCTGTATCCTAAAAACAGAGTCAGTCCGGTGCAGGAGAAACAGTTAACGGCATTAGGTGAAAATATTTCTGCACTAGAAGTAGATGGCAGTTTTGATGATTGTCAGAATCTTGTCAAACAGACTTTTTCAGATGAAGAAATCAACAGTCAGTTATTTCTGACATCCGCCAATTCTATCAATGTGGCAAGATGGCTTCCCCAGCAGATTTATTATTTAATAGCTTTGAAACAATGGATTCAACAATATAAGGAGCATCCTGCCATCTGTGTACCCAGTGGTAATTTCGGAAATATCTGTGCGGGACTTCTGGCTCATTTCAGAGGGTTGCCAGCCAGCCATTTTATTGCAGCCTGTAATGCCAATCATGTAATTCCGGATTATTTTACAACTCAGAACTACCAGCCGCAAAAAGCGATTGCAACTCTATCCAATGCGATGGATGTAGGAGATCCGAGTAATTTTGTACGAGTTCTGGAGCTTTTCGGGCATCAGTTTGAAACTGTAAAAGATAAAATATCGGCTTATTCCATTGATGATGACCAAACCATGAGCACCATCACAGAAGTTTATGAAAAATACGGATATATTCTGGAACCTCACAGTGCCGTAGCCTTTGCTTCAATGGAAAAATATCTGAAAGAAAATCCCCATCAAAAAGGATTTATCCTGGGAACTGCTCATCCGGTAAAATTCCCTGATGCTGTAGAAAAAGCGATTCAGACCCATATTGAAATTCCGGGGTCGTTGAATGAGCTTATGAAAAAGGAGAAAAAAACTGTAGAAATAAATTCAGATTTTGAAGAATTAAGACGATTTTTGCTTCATAAAATCTGAAGCAATGAGCAAAATATATCTTGAAGATGTAAGAATATACGCGTACCATGGTGTACTTCCTGAAGAAAATATCATCGGTACCTATTATATTCTGAATGCAGAACTTCATACCGATCTGTGGAAAGCAGCCACATCCGACGATTTGCATGACACGATAAGTTATGCAGACATCAATGATATCCTTCACCGTGAAATGAAAATAAATTCCAAATTACTGGAACATGTAGCAGGAAGAATCATCACAAAAATTCATGACAGCTTTCCACAGATCGACTATATTAAATTAAAAATCACCAAAACAGCTCCACCTATGCAGGGAGAAATGAAAGGTGCAAGTATTGAGTTGGAAAAGAGCTTTAAACCGGAAAATTAAAATCCTTATTTTCGTTTCATTAAAAAAACATACAAATTGAAATTCGTTAAAATATTATTTTTAGTAGCAGGAATCAACGTTTTTGGCCAGGCCGGCGTTGATAATCAGTTGGCAGCTTATAACTTTCCGAAGATCAGATCCAGTATTACAATGCCTGTTACCATTCCCCTTTCGGAGCTGAGCAATATGATCAATGCTTCCGTGAAAGATCTTGTTTATCAGGATGATTCTTATACAGACAATAACAATGATCAGTTTAAGGTAAAAGTATGGAAAACAAGACCCATCCGCCTTGTAGGAGGAACCAGCCAGAATCTACTGATTGAAGTTCCTTTAAAAATATGGGCAGAAAAAGGAATCGGTACTTTGGGAGTTTATACCTATCAGAATACCACCTTTGAAACAGTAATGTCTTTCAATACCACCGTTACTTTTAAAAATAACTGGACCATTACTACAAACACCCGGCCCAATGGCTTCAGATGGGTAACAAAACCTGTTCTGGACTATGGAAGAATACAGATCCCTATTACCTCCATTGTTGAAAAAAGTTTAAAAGAACAACAGGAAAAATTCTGTAAAACCATTGATCAGCAGATGGCTACACAGTTGAATTTCCAGCAATATGCCTTAATGGCCTGGAATACTTTCCTGCAGCCCTTCAATATTTCGGAGGAATATAATACATGGCTGAAAGTAAGTCCTGTGGGAGTTAATATCACTCCTTTGAAATTCTATGGAAACCAGATCAATGCAACCCTTGGTGTGGATATCTTTTCTGAAACTTTTACTGGGAATAAACCTGCAGCTTCTTCACCAGTAACCAGTGTTGCTAATTTTAATACAACACCTACCGTTGCTGACAAGTTTATTCTTCAGACTACAGCCAATATTCCTTTTACAGAAGCAAGTAATATGGCGAGAAAAACTTTCCTGAATAAGGAATTTGATATTCGCGACTCCAAAGTAAAAGTAACAGATATCAGAGTATACGGTGTTGATGACAGAGTCGTTATTGAGGCTCAGACTGACGGCTATATAAAAGGTACTTCTATTATTTCAGGAATTCCGGTGTATGACGAAACAAAAAGAAAAATTGTATTGTCAGAAACCAAATTCAAGCTGAAAACTACCAATATTCTACAGAAAACAGCTTCTCTCCTGTTTCAGGGGAAAATCGTAAAAATGATTGAAGAAGAATATGGTATTCCTACTCAGGAACTGGAAGAAACTTCAAGAAAAAGTATTGAAGAAGCCTTTAATAAAGAATATTATAAAGGTTTAAAAATGAACGGGAAAGTTTTCAATCTTAAACCCAGTAAAATTCTACTCAGCAATACAGGAATTACGGCTGTTATTGATACGAACGCTTCATTAAAACTGCTTGTCAATGGGTTCTAAAATTTTAAACTAAAAAACTAAACCAAAAACTAATAACCGACCATGAGAAAATATTTAATAATTGTAGACCGAAACAGAGCTGAAAAGCTGACCAGATTTGCTAATTTTATTATTGACAGAGTTGTAATCTCAGTTTTTTTTCTTGCTTTGGGCTTTACAGCCTCCTTACTGTACAACCTTGCCAATATTGACTTTCTGATCAAGATTGTTTATAAAATGTCAGAAATGAATAGGTTTCTTGATATACTGATAACCTCTCTTATCTACTTCTTGTACACTTTTCTGATAGAATATTTTACCAAAGGAAGGTCGATCGGCAAGTATATAACGGGAACTAAAGTTATTTGTACAGATGGTACCGAGCCTACTTTCAATGATTATTTGATCCGCAATATTTCCAGAATTGTTCCTTTTGACACGCTTTCCTTTTTCGGAGAAAACGGCTGGCATGACAAATGGAGCGAAACAAGGGTAATTAACATCAAAAATTATCAGGCTGAAATTCAAGCAAAAAGAGAAATTGAAGATCTTGGAAGGAAAGAAATTGCTTAAAAACTTTTGTTCATAAAGAAATTTTACTATATTTGCACACCTCAAAAATGGTAAAAATGGTACTTTGGCCGAGCGGCTAGGCAGTGGTCTGCAACACCATCTACAGCGGTTCGAATCCGCTAGGTACCTCAAAAAAAAACCTCTAAATAATTTAGAGGTTTTTTTGTATTTATACTTACAGCTTTTTTAATATTCCATTCTTTTTTATTATCAATATTTACGCATGAAAAAATTACTACTCTTCTTCATCATTTCATTTTCTCTTGCTCTTTTGAATGGATATATTTTTAATTTCATTAATGATACCTATTTTCATTTTGATATCAATCAAAATAGACACAACAATATTTCAAAAGAAGAATTAAACTTCATCGCGATATTTATCGCTCCTGTTCTGGAGACTTTTCTATTTCAATATATTCCTTACCTCGTTTTATGCAAATGGATGAGAATCAAGAATAGAATACTCTGCATCATCATTATGAGCATTATTTTTGCCTCCATGCATTATTATAATGGCCTATACATTGTTATGACATTTTTTGGAGGCATCATTTTAAACAATCTTTACATCTATTACAACAAGCACGCCCATCAATACAGTTTTATTCTAACAGCACTTTTCCACGGGCTATTCAATCTTTATGGCTTTTTATTTATAATGTAATATACTATTCACAAAAAAAGCTCCTCCAGATCAAAGAAGAGCTTGATAAATAATGTAAAAAGTAATGATGGATAGAAAATTATCTCTATCAAAAATAAAGGATTGATCCCACATACTTTTATGAGTAGCGTCATATCAGGGTAAAAAAAATCCCCGGAAATTCCGAGGATAAAAACTAATAACCATGAAAACTCAAATTAAACATGAGTTACATTTCTATATTGAAAAATCGTGCCAAGAATAACTATTTTGAGAAAAAAAGTTAATTTCTTCATCCGGCACCATTTTCACCAATTCAGCATTTTAAACCTATTTTACCGATACTTTAAAAAGCGCTTCATAATTATCTTTAATAAATTCAGATAAATCTAATGCTCCGGCAAAAGTATTAAAAAAAATACAATTTACATTTTAATAAAATAAAATTTACATTCATGACATAAAAAAAATTAAAAAGAGCAGTTTTGCCATAAAAGCAATTTTCAATAAACAAAATGGCACACTCTTTATCATCAGTCACCGGAAAACATCAATGATTAATGGCATATGAAATTTTAAAGAATTTCATGAAGACCAAAATAAAATATCATAGACGTATTTTACATAAAAAGCCCCCAGAAATGGAGGCCTCAAAAAACACAAATGATGAAAAAAAATTTTATATCAGAGATAAAAATTATTTTATCTATTAATTCTAGGCCAAAGATATACCAGTCTTTTTTTTTATTTTATGAGTATAATCATAAAATTTTTATTTCTTTTAAATACGGAATTTTCTGCTAATCTATTTTATTTCTCAAAAAAAGACAATAATAAAAAATCTGGTAAAATAATATATGATTAAAAAGTATAGCACACCCCTAATTTGCAAAATATAAGAAAAAAATACTAGAAATGTAATGATTGAAATTATGTTTCACCCATATATTATTTGATAATTTTACTTCATAAATTAAAAAACGTGACAAATTTTTCTATACTTATAGCAAACTATAATAATGGAAAGTATTTCAGGGATTGCTATCATTCATTAATTAACCAAACCTACGAAAACTGGGAAGTGATTATTATTGATGATGCCTCTACAGACGACTCGGTAGAAATCATAAAATCTCTGATCAGAAATGATTCCCGTTTTAAACTTTATCATAATCCCATTAACGAAGGTTGTGGATCTACCAAAGCCAAATGCATGAAATATGCTCAGGGCGATTTATGTGCCTATCTTGATCCTGATGATGCTCTTCATCCCGAGGCACTGGAAAAGGTAGCACTGGAATTTATGAACAGAGAAGGTCTTGCCGCTGTATATTCTCAAATGAAACTTTGTAATGAAAATCTTGTTCAGGAAAAAATTTATACCGGTACCAAACAAATTTATAACAATCGCTATTTCTTCAACTATCCTATTCAGCTGGCCCACTTTTTCACTTTTAAAAGAGAGGCTTATTTAAGAACTACCGGAATAAATCCCAATCTTAAAAATGCGGTCGATCAGGATCTTTATCTGAAAATACTGGAACAAGGCGAAGTAAAATATCTCAAAGAGCCCCTATATCTTTATAGACTTCATCCCAATGGAATTTCTCAGGATAAAGCCAAACAAAGTGCAAAAGAATCTTTTGCGAGAGTAATCCACGACAGTATGAAAAGACGGGGAATAAAAACAATTAATCGCAAAATTGTTCCTGAGGTTTTCACCAGCTCAAATGAAATTTTTGATCTCCTGAATTACCAGACCCAAAGAATGCACCGCCTTATTAGCAAAATAAAAGTTACTTTACACAATATATAAAAATAATAATGCTGCTCAGGTTGAGCAGCATTTGTTATAAAAATATGGAGTGAAAATGTTTATCATAAAAGTACCTGTTAGGGTACAATTATTATAGGCACAAAAACTTCAAAAAGAAACGGCCTCCGTCAGGAGGCCTAAAAAACACAAATGATGAAAAAAATCTATTTAGAAAAATCCAAACAGAATATTGTAGAATCATTCAGCGTTATCCATATAGTTTACATTTTCTAAGCAGAAAATATAATACAGTATCGGAACAGAAGAATGAATATTTTCTATAAGAATTGCACTGCATCCTGAAGATAGATCGAAAGGTTCATATTTAAAAACACAATACCACTATGTCATGATTGAAAACCATCTTCATCTCTGGAATGGGTAAATGTAGCTAAATATTTGTTTGCCCACAAGGCTTACTCTTCCCAAATAATGGGAATATATACAGTGATAAATCCATCGGAATCTACCTGTGCATCAGAAACTGTAGCAACTACTGTTCCATAACCTACCCAGCCTCCCTGTCCCTGCATTGCAGAGAAAGTATAGGTGCCCGCAGGAAGACCTTCATAATATTGTGGAACAGACTGAAATCCTCCCCCATAATAAGTATCATATACTTCTCCGGTTGTCATATTTTCAGCAAGAAAACTTCCTACATCATAATTTCCTGAAAGAATTTTTGTTCCGTTTTTTGAAAGAAGACCATAACGAATCCTATAGGTCTGAGTTTGGGGTGTTTTATCCGCTATTTCTGAACTTCCTTTATGAGGTTCTGCTATTTCCCTGGTGGAAAACGAGGTTACTACAGTCAGCAATCCGATCAATGCTGCTCCTGTAAAAATTGATTTTTTCATATTAAAAAGTAATTTGGTATTCAAAAATACTCAACTTATATGAATTTAATAAAAACTATCAATGAAATAAAATTTACATCTACTCTCAAAAGCAAAAAAAGAAAATTGGAAGCATAGTGATAATATTAAGTTTATATTTTTATTTTTTCCTGCGAAAAACATACAATAAAAAAAATCAATCACTATTCCTTAGACCTCGGAATCTACCATTAACAGTATAAAACTGGTCTTTATATACAATTAATTCACTTTTTAATTATCACTTTTAACACTTATTAACTAAAATTTGGCTTCATAATTGAAAATAGAATTAAAATCAAAGTCATTTTTGGCTTTATCGTATTAAAATTTGAATTATGAGAAAGATAGTATTAGCAGGTTTTTTATCCGTCTTTTTAATGACGGCCTGCAAGAAAGATGACAGCGTCGCTGAAAAGTCATTGGAAGCACAGAAACTTGAATTTCAGGCCAGACAACTTGAAATAGAAAAACAAAAGCTGGCTATTGAAAAGGAAAAAATGGTATATGAAGCTCAAAAAAAAGCAGACAGTGTATCAGAAAGCAAAAAAGCGCGAGCTGCTGCTGAAAATAATTCAAAACCACAGGTGATCAGAGAAACCAGAACAGTATATAGAGACAGAAGCTCGAATTCCGGATCAGGAAGCAGCAACGGAAGTTATGCTAATAACGGAAGTGGTACTTCACAGGGAACTACCCAGAAAAAAGGATGGAGTAAAGCTGCCAAAGGAACCGTCATTGGTACTGTAGGTGGGGCTGCTGCCGGAGCACTTATTGCTAAGAAAAACAGAGGCCTTGGAGCTGTAATTGGTGGTGTTGTAGGTGGTGCCACCGGATATACTATTGGTAGATCACAGGATAGAAAAGACGGAAGGGTACAACCTCGTTAATAAATATTTTTAATGATAACATATAAAGATTGCTTACTTTTAAGCAATCTTTTTTTTATGGTATTGATTCTATTTTCCTGCATTTTCATCATCCCTGTCCTGATGGGCTGGGGAAAAATCATGGAAAATATAGGAGGATTTTTATTTCAGGGAATCTCCGGAAAAATTTTATCAGGTATTCTTGGGATAAGCCTGATATGGACCGTTATTTCTTTTTTCATTCCCTTAAATATAAATGTGGAAATACCTTCCATACTATTGGGACTGCTTTTTTTCTTTAAAAATAAACTTTACCAGGAATTCTATCAATTTTCAAAAAAAGATTTTATATTATTAAGTGTAAGTTCTCTGACTGTCCTATTTGCAGGCTCTTTTTATCCTTATATATTGGATCATTTCGGATATTATATCCCTACATTGAAATGGCTCACAGAATATGGACTTATAAAAGGCATCTCGAATGTAGACCTCACCTTAGGACAAATGTCTGTCTGGCATATTTTTCAGGCAGGATTTTCCAATTTCTCAGATCCTTTTCTCAGAATCAATACGCTACTGATTATCATCTACAGCATATATAGTATTGAAAGAAAAAACTGGATCCATCTTTGTTTTCTGCCCATATTACTCCTGTTTTCCCAGTCCCCAAGCCCTGATCTTCCTGTTATTATCTTTTCATTGATTATTTTAAATGAAATTATAGCCGGAAACAGAAATGCCACGCTCCTCTTTGCATTTTCAGTTTTTGTCTTTACGATAAAACCTACGATGATATGGCTCCCTATATTGGTTTTCTTAAACTTTGTTTTTATTTTTAAAAGTACCTTTAAGCAATTTCTTCTAGGGAGTTCAATACTATTTTTATTTTTCATTAAAAATATCTGGACATTCGGATATCCAGTTTTCCCGGTAGCAATAGGTGACCTGGGATTATCCTGGAAACCGAATCCCGAAGTTTTAAAAACTTCTTCACAGTTTGCCATCATGAAAACCTATGATATGCAGTATACCTATGAGGAAATTCAAAAATTTTCGACTGCAGATTATATCAAGAACTGGTTTTCTCTGGAAGGGATCAAATCCAAAATCAATATCCTTTTTATTCTTAGCCTGATCATTTTTTCCTTATTTACCTGGATAAAAAAGAAAAAAATTATCACCATGATCTTCATTTCATTGTTGATAAAAAGTATAGTAGTGCTTGCTTTTTCAGCTCAGTACAGATTTTTCACAGATGTATTTTTTGTGATAGTCTTTGTGCTGTTTCATGAATATTTAAATAAAAAAAGATCAATAGCAATTTTTTCAGTGCTCAGCTTATTTTTTATTTCCATATTATCTTTTCCGGGAATTATTCAAAAATACATTCCAAGTTTCCGGGTGGGAAGTTTTATGACCGGATTTGAGAAAGAACAGATGTATCAACCTTCAACCTATGAATATCAGCGGTTTGATACCTTTAAGGTAGGGAATTTAAAGTTTAATGTTTCTCATCATTATCCCTACAGTTTTGATACTCCACTTCCGGCAATTACTCCGGCTTATCTTTTTGATGATGTGAAGGCAGGCATTTTCCCTCAGCTTGCAGACAAAAATGATATTCAAAAAGGATTTATCCCGAAAAAAATGACTTCAGAAGAAAATGAGGAAGCCCAAAAGGTTATCAATAATATCAAAAACACTGATAAATAGAACAAATCCAGAAACTTTATTATCTGAAGAAAAAAAGGTAATTTTGTATTATGTTCAACACATTAGGTAATCTTCTTAGTCTTACAACATTTGGAGAAAGTCACGGAGTGGCTTATGGCGGTATCATCAATAATTTTCCGGCAGGTTTAGCGGTAGATCTCGATAAAGTTCAGTACGAACTGAACCGAAGAAAACCCGGCCAGTCAGCAATCGTTACACAAAGAAAAGAAAGCGACACTGTAAAGTTTCTTTCAGGAATCTTTGATGGCAAAACAACAGGTACGCCTATTGGCTTTATTATTGAAAACGAAAATCAGAAATCGAAAGATTATGATCACATAGCAGGAGCTTATCGCCCAAGTCATGCTGATTTTACTTATGACCAGAAATTTGGTTTCAGAGACCACCGTGGTGGCGGAAAATCTTCTGCAAGAGAAACCATGAACTGGGTAGTTGCCGGGGCACTTGCCAAGCAGCTTTTACCCAATATTGAGATCAATGCTTACGTATCTTCCGTAGGCGATATTTTCTGTGAAAAACCTTACCAGGCTTTAGATTTCTCTCAAACTGAAAGTAATGATGTGCGTTGTCCGGATGCTGAAACAGCAGAAAAGATGATTGCGAGAATCAAAGAAATCAAAAAAGAAGGGAATACCATCGGAGGAACCATCACCTGTGTGATTAAAAATGTTCCTGTGGGAATTGGCGAACCTATCTTTTCAAAACTTCAGGCTGAACTGGCAAAAGCAATGCTGAATATCAATGCCTGCAAAGGTTTTGAATATGGAAGCGGTTTCTGCGGAGCTAAAATGACAGGAAAAGAGCACAATGATGCCTTCAATACAGATTTCACGACAAAATCTAACCTTTCCGGAGGAATCCAGGGTGGAATTTCGAACGGAATGGATATTTATTTCCGTGTGGCTTTTAAACCTGTAGCTACTATTCTGAGACCTCAGGATAGTATTGATAAAGACGGAAATCCTGTCATTGTAGAAGGAAAAGGGCGTCACGACCCTTGTGTAGTTCCAAGAGCAGTTCCTGTAGTGGAAAGCCTGGCTGCATTTGTACTGGCAGACCTGTTTTTGATCAACAAAACAAGAAATATCAATAATTTTTAACATAAATATTTTTAGTAATGAAAAATTACTGGGATAAAGGAATTTCGTTTGAAGAATATCTTCAGATTGCAAAAGAAAGATTAGAGAATCCTGCCAACCAACAGGAACTTGATTATAAACAATATTACGAGCTGGGGCTTCAAAGAATGGACCGAACGGTAAAAAAATACGTTCCGGATGAAGATCAACTGAAAGAACTTGCTGCCAAAAATTTTGACGGAAAGATTTTAATTATTTCCGAAGCTTGGTGCGGAGATGCAAGTGCAACAGTACCTGCTCTTTTCAGATTTTTTGAAGGACATAATGAAGTAAGAGTTTTCCTGAGAGATAGTGATAAAAGCTTAATCAATCAGTTTCTGACCAATGGTACGGAATCTATTCCTAAAGTAATTATTCTTGACAAAGACCTGAATGTAAAAAATTCCTGGGGACCACGGCCCAAATATGGATATGAATTGCTGATGAAGTATAAAGCTGATCCTGAAGCCTACCCAAAAGATACTTTTTATAATGATCTGCAGATATATTATGCCAAAAACAGAGGCAAAGATGCTGTTCAGGAAATTTTGGATCTTCTATAAAAAAAGATATGAAAAAAAATATCATTTATATTGTAATCATAGCAATCATTGGCGTTGTTGCTTTTGTACCCGGAATAAGAAATTTCCTGAAGGATACATTTTTTCCGGTAGCCACCATTGAAAATGCCGTTCACATCAGTGAAGAGGATTATGATATAGAACTTAAAGGAATTAATGCACCAAGCACCAACCTTAAGAATTTTAAGGACAAAGGTGTTTTCCTGAACTTCTGGGGAACATGGTGCCCACCCTGCAGAAAAGAATGGCCTTCTATTCAGAAACTGTATGATACCAGAAAAGATCATGTAGATTTTGTGCTGATTGCTATGAATGATAAGGAAGAGGATGTAAGAAAGTTTTTGAAAGAAAATAACTATACCGTTCCTGTATATATTGCTCAAAGTCCAATTTCTGAGAAAATTCTTCCAAAGGTATTTCCTACCACTTTCCTACTGGATAAGCACGGAAGAATCCTTATTAAAGAGGATGCTACAAAAGACTGGAACACAGAGACTGTGCATCAGTTCATTGACAATATTATCAAATAAGATTTTAACTAAATTTTATAATTTGTTGGTACAGGATTTGCGAAATTTATAGCATTGAAAAATTTATTAAATCCAAACACAAAATGAAATATTCAAAATTAAATCTTGCAAAAGAAGCCATCAATCATAAGGGCTTTATCAAAAAGATTCCTGATATTTTCAGAATGGTCAAAATGTGGAGAAAAGGAATTTATCCAATGAAATCCATAGATATTATTCTTCCTTTACTGGGAATTTTATATGTACTCTCTCCTATTGATCTCCTTCCTGAATTTGCCATACCGGTTCTGGGAGTCATGGATGACCTGGCAGTATTGTCACTTACCATCCCTAAGCTCATCAAAGAGGTTGACAAATTTTTATTGTGGGAAGCCCAGCAAAAATATAGCGGTGCTCAAGTCATTGATGCTGAAATCGTAAAATAATAGTTTATTATATTTTTCACACCATCCTGGTACATCCGGGATGGTTTTTTGTTTACAAATGGGTGATAAATTTTTAAGCCTTATTTCAATTCCTTAAATTTGCAATATCTAATAAAAAATAATGGAAAGTAAAAAAGAATTCTTCTTAGAGTGCTACAAACTAGGAATCATTAAATTCGGAAGGTTTACCCTGAAAAGTGGTATTGAAAGTCCTTTTTATGTAGACCTGAGACCTTTGGCTTCAGATCCTAAAATTTTAAAAAATCTTGCTAATTATCTATTGGAAATGCTTCCGTTAGATAATTTCGATTTAATCTGTGGAGTTCCTTATGCTGCTCTTCCTATGGCGACTGCAATGTCTCTGGAAAGCTATATTCCATTAATTATTAAAAGAAAAGAAGCGAAAAGCTATGGTACAAAGAAGCTGATTGAAGGAATTTATCAGAAAGGACAGAACTGTCTTTTGGTAGAAGATGTGATCACTTCAGGGAAATCTTTGCTGGAAACCATTCCTGAAATAGAACAGGAAGATCTTAAAGTTTCTGATATTGTGGTGGTACTAGACAGAGAACAGGGAGGAAAACAATTACTGGAAGGTAAGGGATATAGAGTACACACTCTTTTCAATATTTCGGAAGTGTGCAATATTCTTCAGGAAACAGGTGAGTTGTCAGATGAAGAAGTAAAAAGAATCCATGATTTCCTTCAAGGGAACCATATTCAGTTTGAAGAAGAAATCAGATCTTCTTATGAGCAGAAACTTCAGTCAACCCAGCATTCCGTTTCGAAAAAATTACTGGAAACCGCTTTAGCAAAAAAATCAAACCTTATTGCTTCTGCTGATGTTACAACCACACAGGAGCTATTGGAACTTGCTGAAAAAGTAGGGCCACACGTTATTGCTTTAAAAACACATATCGATATCATTTCTGATTTTGATTATGAAAAAACAATCACTCCTTTAAAAGCTATTGCGGCAAAACACCAGTTCTTACTAATGGAAGACAGAAAATTTGCTGATATCGGAAATACACAGGAACTTCAGTTCACAAGCGGAGTTTTCAAAATTACAGATTGGGCAGATTTCGTAACTTCTCAGGTGATCGGAGGTTTTGAATCATTAGACTGTTTCAAAAATGTAGGAGTGGTAGCCATCGTTGGAATGTCTTCAAAAGGAGCTTTAACAACAGCCAGCTATCGTGAAGAAGCTTTAAAAGTAGCTTTATCTCATCCTAATGTAATTGGTGGTGTGTCTCAGAATAAAATTCCTGAGGATCTTTTATTATTCACTCCGGGAGTAAATCTTGCAGATTCAGGAGATGGTAAAGGACAGCAGTACAACACCCCTGAGCATGTTTTCAAAACACTTCACACAGATTTCATTATCGTAGGAAGAGGAATCTACAAATCCAATGATCCTGAAGCATCGGCAATCACTTATAAAACAGAGGGATGGAATGCTTATATTAATTCTTTGGAAAAAAAAGCAATTCAGGGTTAAAATCCTATAAAATATATACAAAATAAGTTATATTTGGACTTTATCACGAATATTTGAAAAAGATCAGCCTTTGCCTTATTTTGTTATGTGGAGTTGTACAGGTTTCTGCACAGACAGACAGTATATACATTGAAACAAAACTGTCACCAGACAAGAAGAACCTTGAGGTCCGCCAGGAAATTGTTTATTACAATCACTCCGGAAAAGACCTTCAAACTGTAAAACTCCTGAATTGGGTTTCCGCGTACAATAAACGGGGAACTTCTTTAGTCTACAGAAAACTGGAAGACCGAAATAATGATTTGCATTTTGCAAAAAATGATCAACTGGGAAAACTTCTTGAACTGAATATTAAAAATTCTTACAATGAAGTCCTTCCTGTCAATACACTCTCAGATGAAAATCTTTTTATTCCTCTGAAAAATGTATTGAAACCTGGCGAAAGCGTCACTTTACAGTTGCAATACAGGATGCAGCTACCCGATAAAAACTTTACGGGATACGGAACATCCGCTCAGAATACTGTATTAAAATATTTCTTTATTGTTCCGGATCATTTTGATCCGGACAATATTTCCAAAAGAAACTACCACGATATTGAGGAACAGGTAAGCTTTAATACTTTCTGGACCATCAATTTTGATCTTCCTGTAAATAGTTTTGTTGAAGGTAATCTCCCACAGGTTCAGATGAACTCATTTAAGGGATACCTTGACTCAGACCCTGAATTTTTGATTTCTCCAACAGAATTTCAATCCATCAAAACCAATGTTGACGGAGATGAAATCGAAATCAAATTTGGATACAACCTTAAACCGGATGAAAAACAAAATCTGGAGTTTTATCTTCCTTTACAATTAAAATTCATTAAAGAACGCATCGGATATCTTCCGAAAAGTATTTTTATCTCAGATAAATTCAGAGCTAAAGAAGACTTTTTCGGGAATAATGACATTACTTTCTGGAAATTCAGATTCCGCCTGTTTACCGATACGGAAAAAACAGATATGGATTACTTTGGAATCATTGCCAAAAAAATTCTTGACGAAGGTATTATTGCAGATAAAGAAAAAGATCACTGGTTTAAAAATGGTTTAAAATCTTATCTGGAAATTCAGTACCTCAAAAAATTCTATGCCGACACAAAACTTTTAGGTACGCTTCCCGAGACCAGAATCTTTGGGCTAAAACCTTTAAAGTTATTCCACGCCTCCAAAGTAAAACTTCTGGACCGCTATGGACTTTCTTATCAATATATCATGCTGCAAAACCTTGATCAGAAGATCGATGAGCATTTCCCTGTTTTGAGTAATTTCAATGACATGGCTATCAGCAGCTTTGAAACAGGAAGTCTTTTCAACTATTCGGCCGACAAAATGGGATATGAACAATTCGATGGGATTCTAAAAAATTATATTGCTCAGAATTCCGGAAAAAAGATTAATCCTGATGAATTCCTTTCATCTCTTGCTGAAAACAATAAGTCAACAGCCTATCTCTCCAACTTCTTCAAACAGAAGAACAGGGTTGATTTTAAATTGAAAAATATTAGAAAAGACAATGACTCTCTGCAAATAAAAATTGTAAGAAATACAGACATTTCTATTCCTGTAAAACTGGAAACAGAAACCAGAGAAGGAGAAAAGAAAACGTACTGGATAGATACGGAGGAAAATGAACGTACCACCAGCCTGTCACTTCCTGCATCAGAGAATATTTATAAAACCACCCTAAATAGTGGCTATATCTTCCCTGAATCCAATTACAGAGACAACTTCCTGTATGCGAAAGGACTATTTTCCAATGCAAAAAAAATTAAACTTAAACTAATAAAAGACATTCCGAACCCGGAATACAACGAAATTTACTTCAGCCCAAGGGTACGTTTCAACAATACGTATGATAAATTTCTTTTGGGAGCCAATTTTAAAAATCAGTCTTTCTTTGATCAGAAATTTTTGTATTCGGTAACGCCGACCTATAGTACAGGAACAGGCAAACTGACCGGTTCAGGAGCAGTCTCCTACTCTATTCTGCCTGCAGAAAGCATTATCCGAAGTCTGACATTCGGACTTTCAGGCTCTTATTTCCATTATGATTATGATCTGGCCTACAGAAAAACCTCAATATCATCT
The DNA here is from genome assembly GCF_003347605.1 of Chryseobacterium sp. KLBC 52. Classification (GTDB taxonomy): domain Bacteria; phylum Bacteroidota; class Bacteroidia; order Flavobacteriales; family Weeksellaceae; genus Chryseobacterium. The sequence continues at coordinate 58,411 of NZ_QDFZ01000002.1, forward strand.
TCGATTAACTTCAGAAAGAACCCAAGAAGTACAGTAAGCAGAAGTCTTGGAGTTTCCTATAATTATTTTGAAAGGGATCTGAGCCCTGCAATGATCGCCAATAATGATTACAGCAAATATAACCTCTGGAGTATCGGATATGGTTATAGCGACAGCCAGATGATTCATGAGAAAAGCTTCAGCCTAAGTACCCAGGGAATGGAAGATTTCAATAAAATAACAGCTGAAGGTTTCTACAGATGGGAATTTGCTCCTAAACAAAAGCTGAGCTTACGTTTATTTGCCGGATACTTCTTAAGAAACAACACCCGAAATAACCTCTTCGACTACGGGATTTCCAGGGTTTCAAACTATTCATTCTCCTATACGCTTTTAGGAGAAAGTGCCAGCAGCGGTCTTCTTTCTCAGCAGTTTATATTAGCCGATGGCGGTTTTAAATCTTTTCTTCCGGGAACAGTGAACCAATGGATCACTTCTGCCAACGTAGATTCAAGTGTGTGGAAAATATTCCATGTATATGCGGATGCCGGAGTTTATAAAAACAAAGATCTTCCTGCCAAATTCATATGGGACACAGGAGTTAAAGTAAGAATCATCCCCGATTTTCTGGAAGTTTATTTCCCGATACAATCTTCTTTAGGTTTTGAACCTTCATTCAAAGATTATGGAAAACGTATCAGATATACTTTGATCCTTAATCTCGGATCCATCATTAATGCAGCGAGAAGAGGCTGGTATTAAGATTCTGAAAAATAAAAAATAAGGACAGCCTGTTATCGGTTGTCCTTTCTTATTTAAAATTAATCTTTTATAATTTTCTGCGAGATCGGAATATTGTTAATCGTTCCTGTGACAATGTAAGTTCCTTTTGGAAGCTCTGCAATATCAAGTGTGGAGGCCAGTTTAGTCGGTGATTTTTTAACAACCTGTCTGAAAGTATCGTATACTTTCACATCTTTAACCTCAGTTCCGAACACTACTTTACTGTCTTTTATAAAAGGATTCTGCACAAAACCCGATTTCACACTTCCTTCAAGAGAAAAGTCTGCCATGTTATCATTACTACCAACCAAAGTTCTTTTGATAGCTGTGGTGGTCGTGGGAGAAGGAGCTGGTCCATCACCTTTAAACTGATCAGCATTGGATCCGTACCCTACAAAATCCAGTACATTGGATGCAGAAGGTCCTGTCACCTGCACGATATTTCCGGCTAAAGCCACTTTGCCAGACACACTGGAGATTTTCAGCCCTGAAGATTTATTAGGTGTTCCGTCGAAATTAATTATGGAAGTGGCAATAAAATCCGGTGCTGGCAGATTTTCAATACCTCCTTCAATTGCTGATTCCTGAATTAAATAGGTTTCTTCCGGTCCTAAAGTGAGGTCCGGCAGTGTATGATATTCCGTGAAAGCACCTATTGCCGGAGCATATTGAATACTTGCTCCCGTTAAAGATACCAAAGTAGTTCCGATATTTTTAAGGACGATATAATTATTCTTCAATACAGCCCCTGAGTTGGCATTACCACCATAGATCTCATTAATCACAATCTGGGCATTGGAAAAGGAAGTTAATAATGTAAGTCCAACAAGAGTAAAGATTTTTTTCATCGTAATAATTTTAGAAATGGAATAAACATAAAACATCAAAAACAATACCACCAAATTAAGAAATATATGGGATACAAAAACTTAAAAATCAGGAAACAATCGCAAAAACAGCCGCTTCGTTGAAGCGGCTGTTTATATTGTTATAAAAAAAAGATTAGTCTTTAAGAACCTTCTGAGAAACCGGCTGGTTGTTTATGGTACCTGTCACGATGTAGTTTCCTTTTACCAGTTCAGCAACACTTACAGATTCGTTTTGTTTTACTGAAGCTTCTTTTACAAGCTGTCCGAACATATTGAAAACTTTTACGTCTTTTACATCAGCTCCAAAAATGATCTGATTATTTTTAACGAAAGAATTCTTTACGAAGTTTCCTGACTTTAGGTTTTTAGAATCAATAACAGCTAAAGTGGCACTGGACGAAGTGACCGTTAGAGAAATATCGTCTATTCTCCAGTTGGCAGTACCCAAAGATGGAGTTCCTGTACCAGGGCTGTCGCTTCCATAGATTCTCAAAGTAACCGGCGCTGATTCTGCCCCTACTAAATTAGAACCTGAAAAAGTGATGCTATTCAATGTCCATGTACTGTTATTATTAACATTTACAGTACCTATCGCTGTTGCATAGTTATCAATGCTGGAATATACAGTAATCTTTCCCGGACCGGTAGATGTCCCTCTCGACCCGAAATTCAAAGAATTTAAAGTTACTTTATTACCCGCAAGAGGAGTAACAGTAACACTAAAATAAGTACTTGTGGTAGTTGAAAGAGCCTCTTTAAAAGCTGCTGCTCCAAAATTACTGGACCCACTTGCCCCCGTATACCCTGAAGATACTGATGAAGTAGTTATTAAATTGGTTGTACCATTATTATTTCCCTGAGTTGCCGCAAATGCTACACTTGAAATATTAGCATTGGTACCGGAAATCGGAGTTACAGAACTTCCATCCCAAAGGTAAGTTGTTTGTGCAAAAGCAACTGCGCTCATCACAACTGTTGCAAAAAGAGAATAAAGTTTTTTCATGATTTAATTTTTTTACTGTTAATAATTTTCTTTGCATAACAAAACTACATTCTAATTTTTTTTTGGGGACAATAAAGAGGTTAAGTTTTTGTTAATTATAGTTGACCTCTTAATGTTAACATTTTTTAATTATTTTTACGAATTATTTTTAAAAGTTGCGGAATTTTGTCATTCTATTCGTTTTATTCTTCTTAGGCATATTTTCAGGAAATGCTCAGGTCTTTTCGTGGAAGAATCCCAACGTTCCTGAAGACAGTATTAAAAGGGATAGTATTCTGGCCGCAAAGCTGGAACAGGATATCTTTGCAAAGGATACTCTTGATTTCATAAGAACGCACAATAAGATCATTATTGATGAAGCCGTATTGGCCAAGAATGATAAAAAGAGATTTTTAGGAGAGCTTAATTCAAAAGGTTCTATTATCCGGGGAATTACTTTTGGTAATAATCAGGGACAATCTGTACAAAGCTCTATGGATCTGCAGATTTCAGGACGTTTGTCAAAAGATGTGACGATTTTAGCGAGTATTTCAGATCACAACCTGCCGATTCAGGCTGATGGTTATACCCAAACTTTGGAGGAGTTTGATAAAATCTATATGCAGCTTAATATTAAAGATAAGTCTATCCTCAGAGCGGGACATCTTGATCTTGTAGAAGCCAAGAATTATTTTGCCAAATACCAGAGAAGAAGTATGGGACTTCAGTTTCAGACAGAATTTGGGAAGGAAAACAAGACATTCTTAGATATCTCTGCAGGGGTTGCACGAAGTGAATTCCACAGAATCCGTTTTCAGGGAGTGGAAGGAAATCAGGGGCCTTACCGGCTGACGGGTAAGAACGGTGAACAGTTTATCACACTAATCTCCGGTTCTGAACAGGTTTTTATTGATGGAATTTTAATGAAGCGTGGTGAAAACCAGGATTATACCATCAATTATAATACCGGTGAAGTTACTTTTACCAGTTTCCGTCCTATTTTCCAACAGAATTTCATTACCATTTCCTATAACTATGCCAACAGAAATTATTCAAGATATTTGTTTACAGGAAAGCTTGAGCATCAGAGAGAGAAATTCAAAGTAGGATTCAACTGGTTTATGGAAAATGATAACAAGAATGCACCTCTTTCTTTAAACCTTTCTAAGGAAGATGAGCAGATTCTTGCGGAAGCCGGAAATAATCCTGACCTGATGTATGCTCCTTCAGGAGTGATAACGGAATATGATGTCAATAAAATTTTATACAAACTAAGTCCCGCAGGTAATTTCTATGAATATTCTACGGATTCGAGCTTAACACTTTATCAGGTTTCTTTTACTTACTTCGGAGCTAATCAGGGAGACTATAAAATAGCACAAACCACCAACAACGGACGTGTTTTTGAATATGTAGGCCCTAATGGCGGAGATTACAGAGCCGTAAGAAAACTTCCTTCTCCCCAGAAATCACAGGTATACTCTCTGAATTCTGAATACCTTTTAAATGAAGGAAAAATAGGAGCTGATATCTCTCTGAGTAACTATGACGTCAATTTATTTTCATCAAAAGATTCTGATCAGAATATGGGGTATGCATGGCGTATTTTTGGAAATAAAAGCTTCACAAAGAACACATGGAGAGGAACTCCAAGCTTTGAATATCAATATATAGACAGACAGTTTCATATTCTTGACCGTATCAATGATGTGGAATTCTCCAGAGACTTCAACCTTACCCAGGAATTCAATAAAAAGACCCAAAACAGATTTATCTTCAGCTTTTTAAACAAATGGAATAATAAATCTACGCTGAATTACCGCATCAATTATCTGAATGAACAGGATTCTTACAAAGGGATTAAAAATGATCTTGACTTCGGCTGGCTGACAGGAAAATTCTTTACGAAAGGGAATCTGTCTTATCTGAGTACCAATGCAACCCTTCAGGATACAAAGTTCATCCGTGGTGGAGTTTCAACAGAATTTACCGGTAAAAAAGGAAGCTGGGCCATCGGTGGAAGCATGGAACATAATGAGAAGAAGTACAACGATACTCAGCTAATGGATGTCACTAGTTTCAGCTGGAAAGAAATCTTTTTGCAAAAGAAAATCGGTGACAGTACAAGAACCAAATTATTAGCGAAAGTATATATGAGAGATAATGACTCAGTACGTGATAACAGGCTGCAGAATATGAACAATATTTTGGGGATCATGGCTGAAAGTCAGATTATCAAGACCGAAAGAACCAGTTTAAATGCCCTGATTCACTACCGAAAATTCTTCTACGCAGGTGCAGAAGGTGAAGTAACCCGTAATAATGATTTTGTTGTTGGAAACATCTTATACAACCAACAGCTGTTCAGAAACGGGATGCGTCTTCAGGCTTTCTATGAACTGGGCAACGGGCAGGAAGCGCAGAGGGAATTTCAGTACATTAAAGTAACAGACGGACAAGGTGTTTATAAATGGACCGATTATAACGGAGACGGCGTTCAGCAGCTGGACGAATTTGAAATTGCCGAGTATTCTGATCTTGCCCAATACATCCGTGTCTATACAAATTCTGTACGATATATTCCTTCCAATAAAAATAAACTACAGTTGGCCCTATTTGTCAATCCGGCCATTGTTTTCAACTCTGAAAATGGATTTCTAAAACGTTGGAATTTCAATATTTCATTAAATTCTCAAAACTCATTCTACAAAAAGGAAAAAGTACTCGTTCTGAATCCTTTTGAAAAGAACAGTGATCAGATTCTTAAAAATCAGAACATTCTTGCTTCCGTGCAGTTTAATCCAACGGACAAATCAGGGTGGAACGGAAATTACAGATTTATCACCAATGATAATCTCATCAATGCGAATTTCAGTAATGAAGAACGTGAACAGACTTCCCATTTCCTGAATATAGGATATTGGTTCAATAAAGAATTCAGAGTGGATTGGGAAAACTCTGTGCATGATATACAGAACTCTTCACAATTATTTAAAACCAGAGATTATCGTCTCAATAATTTTGAAACCAAGCCTAAAGCAACATATAAATTTACAGATGCCATTCAGGCCGAATTATCTTCTGCTTTCCGTCAGAAACAAAGACTGGATGGTGAAGAACTTCTTAAAGCTTTTGATATTACGGGAACGATCCAGTGGGAGCGAAGAAAAACGTCTATCCGTGGAAACTTCTCATTCATCAATAACAATTTTACAGGAAACAATTTCAGTATTGTAGGAAACCAGATGCTGGACGGGCTTAAACCGGGAAAAAACCAGGTATGGAGTGTGTTTATCCAGCAAGCTATCAACTCGTTTATCCAGCTGAATCTTAATTACGAAGGAAGAAATTCCGGCGACCGTACCATTCATATCGGAAGTATGCAGGTAAAAGCAAGTTTCTAATAGTGACTATTATTTTTTACAATAAAGAAATCCCCAATATCGTTATCGGGGATTTCCTTTGGTTATTAGTTTAACAGTTATTTTTTAATGATTTTCACGGACTGTGATCCTTTTTCGGTATTTACTTTTACAAGATAAACTCCTGCTGTAGCACGTCTCATGTCTACAGAACCTTTTTCAGCATTAATTGTTTCGCTGAGAATTCTCTGGCCTGAAACATTATACACTTCAACATCTTTGATTTTATTATCAGTATCGATATAAAGGTAGTCCACAACCGGGTTTGGATAAACGCTTACCGTATTCTTTTTCATGGCTTCATTTACCGCCAATACTGCTGCTGTAAATTCAAAACTGCCAAGATCCGGTGTCAGAGCATTTCTTGTATTACCATCTGCATCTAATGTTACTTCGGCTACCGGAGTTCCTTTGTTGTCAAGAGCAGCATTTCCTGTAGCAGACAAGTGGAAATCGGTTGCTGACATAAACACTGGCAGAACATTCAACGAATTCACATTTCCTCCGAATCCCGCCTGGATATCAGCAAGAGTAGCTTTTGCCAATCCTCCGATATAGCCCAGATTTGTTCCTGCAGAATAAAAATTATTATAGTTAATCGTAGAGAAAACACTGCTGGCTGCTCCTGCATAAACAGCATATTTTTCACCCGCTTGTGTTTGAGTATTGACAAAAAGATTGTTTCTCACATCAATACCTCCTGCACCGGTTACCCCGCTTGTAATATTTAAAGCGGATGGCCTTCCTGCAACAGTTTGGCTTACATCCATCACAACTGTATTGTAATACAGTTTATATCCTCCTCCTGAGGTAATGATAATTCCGTTTCCATTGTCATTGACACCTCCGGTGGTTGCATATCCATAACCGGCAACTCCGCTTACGGTATTATTGGCAACCAGGGTATTGGAAGTAAGGCTTGATGTGGCTAAATAAATTCCCTGCGCCCCATATCCGGATGTATTGGTATTTTTGATCCCTGTTATTTTATTATTGATAATAGTCATTGCACTTGTCATTGTTCCTCCTGCATAGATACCCGCAAACAGAGAACCAGTTCCGCTGGAATTAAAATTGGAAATTGTATTTCCTCTTACTATAATATTGGCGGCTGCAGAGGCTCCAGTACTACCAGAGGTAATTGTTATTCCCGAGGCACCTCCCGCACCTGTTCCTGTATACCCAATATTGGTAATGGTATTTGAAATAATTGAGGAATTAACTGTAGCAGTTGCAAACCAGACTCCTCTCTTGATTTCAGCAATGGTAGTCTCGAAATTACCAATCGTGTTATTGCTTACCGTTACTCCATCTGCACCCTGAACATAAATTCCTCCAAGGCGGTTGGCATCTGCTCCCGTGGCACTTATATCATTACCTGTAACCAATGTATTAGCTCCATTACCCGCAGCTGTAGCAGCAAATAAATAAATTCCCATGTATGCTTTCTTCACTGCATTATTCTGGATCGTAACATTATTAAAGAAGCCTCCTGTAGGCGTTGTGGCTCCGTCATACATCACTAAAGCTGAAGAATTATTCATACCATTTACAATATTCAGGTTTTTAACCATAATATTAGTATTGGCAGCAGCGGCAGAAGCCGCAATAAAGGTAAGTACCTGCGGTGCTGTAGTAGAAGTATTGGTAAGGGTAAGATCTCTTGTCGTTCCTGAAGCTGCATTGCTTCCATCCAGGGTAATATTACTACCCAGTATTCTTACTAAGGGTGCACTGGCAATATCACCGGAAATAGAAGCTGTAACTCCTGTTGCAGGTTTTATGGCAACAGAAGTATAGCTTGTTGCTCCGCCACTGGCATTCAGACTCGCGGTTGCTGTTTCTGTTGTGTTTGCTGTGATACTGATTGTAATTGCTCCCTGGTGTGTTCCCGCATTAATAGCATCGAATGCTCCCTTTAATGTGGTATAGGTTCCTGTAGCTGTTCCTGCCGTCGCAGAAATATTCACTTGTGAATAAAAATTTGATGAAACCAAAATTGCCATCAAACAAAATAGAATTTTTCTCATGACATTAATTTTTATTACACTAAATATAAAAAATAATTATCAATAAAATTCAATAAATACTGATAATCAATTAAATATATTAAATAAAAATTAAACATAATATCATAAAATCCTTTAAACAACATCACTTCAACAAAACACAATACCACATTTTAATTTATAAAAATTTGTTTTTTTAGAATTTCGTAAATTTGCACCATGATAAAAATAGGCAACATAGAACTGCCGGAATTTCCACTTTTGCTGGCTCCGATGGAAGACGTAAGTGATCCTCCGTTCAGACGTTTGTGTAAAATGCATGGTGCAGATTTAATGTATTCGGAATTTATTTCTTCCGAAGGGTTAATTCGTGACGCTATCAAGAGTCGTAAAAAGCTGGATATTTTCGATTATGAAAGACCCGTTGGGATACAGATTTTTGGTGGTGACGAAGAAGCTATGGCTATGTCTGCAAGAATTGTTGAAACGGTAAATCCGGATCTGGTAGATATTAATTTCGGATGTCCTGTAAAAAAAGTTGTCTGCAAAGGAGCAGGAGCTGGTGTTTTGAAAGATATCGACCTTATGGTACGTCTTACAAAAGCTGTTGTAAGCTCTACTCATCTTCCTGTTACGGTAAAAACCCGTCTGGGTTGGGACAGCACCAGTATTAATATTGATGAAGTGGCAGAACGCCTGCAGGAAACAGGAATTAAAGCGCTTACGATACATGCGAGAACCCGTGCTCAAATGTACAAGGGTGAAGCAGACTGGGAACATATTTCAAGAATTAAACAAAATCCTAATATCGAGATTCCGATTTTTGGAAACGGTGATATAGATTCAGCTGAAAAAGCATTAGCATATAAACAAAAGTATGCATGTGACGGTATTATGATCGGACGTGCTGCTATTGGATATCCATGGATTTTTAATGAAATCAAACATTTCTTTGCAACAGGAGAGCATTTACCTGAACCGACAATTTCAGACCGGTTACTGGCAGTGCGTCAGCATGCAGAATGGAGTGCAGAGTGGAAAGGAGAAAGATTAGGACTGGTTGAAATGAGACAGCATTACAGCAACTATTTCCGGGGAATTCCTCATTTCAAGGAGTTCAGAAAAAAGTTCCTGGAAGTATTCACAATGGAAGAAATGAATAGCTTGATCAAAGAAACCCAACAGTTTTACGAAGAATATCAGGCACAGCTATAAAAATAAAACCATCAGCAAAACTGATGGTTTTTTTATAGTAAGAATCTCATTTAATATCCTTCTGATGAAGATTCGTTTTTAAGTAATCCCAGAGCTGAAGAGGTTCCAATTCTTTTAACTCCCATTTTGATCATTTTTTCAGCATCTTCGGGAGTTCTTACTCCACCTGCTGCTTTTACAGGAAGTTTCCCAGCGTTGCTGAGCATAATTGTTATTCCTTCAAAGGTTGCTCCGTTAGGCTTTCCTTCGGCAGTCTGATAAAATCCTGTGGATGACTTGACAAAAATTTTCGACAACTCATTTTCAGAAAAATTCTCTTCTGCCCAGGTAGAAATCTTTTTAGTAAGATCGGCAATCTGTTCATCAGTTAATGCTGCAATTTCAATAATCCATTTTGCAATTTTATGATGCTCAAGAGATAACTGGGTACATTTTACAAATTCCTCTCTTACCAGTTCTGTATTTCCCTGCAGATAAGCCGTATAATTAATGACAAAATCTAATTCATCTGCTCCGTCTTCTATTGCTTTTGAAGCTTCTGTAAGTTTTTCATCAATAGAATACGTTCCTTCGTGGAAACCTATTACGGTTCCAACTACAACATTTGAATGTCTTTCCTGAATAAATTTTTTGATCTCAGATACATACTCCGGTCGAATCATCACGGCAAAAATACCATTGTCTATTGCTTCCTGAGCAAGTTCTTTATCTTTTTGAAGTGTTTCTTCGTGGGAAATACCTGACTGTTCTGGTGTTTTCAGGTAAGTTGAATCCAAATATTGGGCTATGTTCATATTATTATACTTTCAATTGTCTGTAAATACCTTGTTCTAAAGATATAAAAGTTTCTGTTCTTGTTACTCCTTTCAGTTTTTGAAGCTTACTAAGAATCTGCATTAAGTGATCATTGTCTTTACAAAGCACTTTAAGGAAAATGGTATAATTTCCTGTCGTATAGTGGGCTTCCACTACTTCGTTGATATCATGCAAAGACTTTACCACTTCCGGATAATGACTTGGCTGATCCAAAAATACACCGATGTAGGAGATTACTTTATATCCAATTTTCTTAGGGTTAAGAAATGATATTGAATTTTCAATAACTCCTGCATGTTCGAGTTTTTTGATTCTTTGATGCACTGCCGTGGTGGAAATTCCAACATTTTTTGAAATGTGGGCTAAAGAAGTTTTAGCATTATCCATCAACATGTAGATGATTTCTTTGTCAATAGAATCTAAATGGTAGCTTGTGTTGCTCGAATTTTTCATTTTCTACTTTTTTTATTATTTATGTTTTTTACTGTAAATTTTTAAATTTTACAAAAACCGGAAAGTGATCGCTATATCCGCCTAAATACCGTGTACCGGCATACGTTCGGAAGGGCCGTCCTTCAAAATTCCTGGTTCTGCTGCGGATTTTTTCAGAATTAAATACATGGGCATCCTGAAAAACCAGCATCTTATTATCAAGCAAAGATCTTGACATAATGATCTGATCATACAGCAATCCAGATTTATAATGAAAAGTAGAATAATTTCTTGTAGAAAACAATTGTTGAAAAGGGTTCACTAACACCTTCTCATGGTCATTGTCATAGAGAATCTGTACTAAATTTTCATCATCCGGGTTTTCGTTAAAATCACCACACAATATAACATGCTCTTTTTCAGCATTTACAATTTTCATAATCCGTTGTCGTACTTCATTCAATATAAAGGTTCTTTTAGGTTTATTAATATCTTTTTCTCGCTTAGAGGGAAGATGGGCGATAAAGACATTAATAATTTCCCCTTTATATTTAATTTTTGAAAAAAGTACGTCTCTGGTTGTGTCGTAATTTTCTGTGTTTTTATTTATTATTTCAAAAAAGAAAGTAATGGTTTCAGAATCGATTACCTCTACTTTATTTTTATCATATAACATGGCTACATCCACTTTTCTTTCATCCATAGAATTGTAATGTACAATTCCATATTCAGAATTAAAGGGTTCCATCTCTACAAGATCTTCTAAAACTTTCCTTCCGGAAACTTCAGATAATCCTATTAAAAATGGTAGTACATCATTTTCCTCCTTCATCAGCTGAAATACGTGCGAGATTTTGAAAAGCTTATTTCTATATCTCTTTTCATCCCAATTCCTTAATCCTGACCGGGTAGGATCTAATTTGTGGACAGGTTTCGGATCGGGTAAAAATAAATTTTCAACATTATAAAAAGAGAACAGCTCCATCTACACTAATTTCTATACTTTTAATTTAATATGTTCTTTTTACTTTAAGGTGTAAATTTATTATTTTTTTTCAAATTTTTGTGATTTACTCTCAAAACAGTAAATCAATTTCCAATAAAAAACAATTCAAATATAGTAAAAAATACTAACGAAATAAATCATTATAAATTAATTTTTCAATTATTCGACAGTTTCAATATATTAATCAAAATTGAGACAATATAAAAAAACCGGAAAAATCGAAATAAACCTTAGATTTAAAAACGTTACTGTTAATATTTTTCGCGCTTTTTTAAATTACAACAAATATTATTCCATTTGTCTATAACAAATGGAATTAAAATATTGAAGTAAAAATCAGATAAGTTCTGACAATTTTCGCTTATAGTAAATCGGGACGTTTTTCTTTTGTGATTCTTACCGCTTCATCGTGACGCCATTCTTCAATTTTGCCGAAGTTCCCACTCAACAGGATTTTAGGAACATCCAGACCTTTATAGCTTTCAGGTCTTGTATAGATCGGCGGTGAAAGAAGATCATCCTGAAAACTGTCTGTTAAGGCGCTCTGCTCATCGTTCAGAACTCCGGGAAGCAATCTGATAATTGAGTCTGCCAAAACACATGCAGCCAGTTCTCCCCCTGTAAGAACGTAATCTCCAATTGAAATTTCTTTGGTGATATGAAGGTCTCTTACCCTTTGGTCTATTCCTTTGTAATGGCCGCAAAGAAAAATTAAATTCTCTTTGATCGATAATGAATTGGCAATTTTTTGATTCAAAGTCACCCCATCCGGAGTCAGATAGATCACTTCGTCATAATTTCTTTGAGATTTAAGCTCTGAAATGCATTTATCCAATGGTTCTACCATCATGACCATTCCTGCTCCGCCTCCGTAAGGCTCATCATCAATTTGTCTGTGCTTATTGATTGCCCAGTCTCTCAAATGATGAAAATGTACTTCTACCAGCCCTTTATCCATCGCTCTTTTCAAAATAGAAGTCTGGAACGGACTTTCCATCAATTCCGGAAGTACGCTTATTATGTCAATTCTCATTGTAATGTTCCGTTTTTCTTAGTAGGTATAATAATTAATCTTAAAGAAGAATCTTTGTTGATATAACTCCACATCCAGTTGAAGAATATGGCCAGTTTATTTCGAACGCTCAAAATTAGCATTAAATGGAGAAACATCCAGAAATACCAGGCCAGAAATCCCTGAAATTTTATAAACGGCAGATCAACAACGGCTCTGTGCTTCCCAATGGTCGCTAATGAGCCTTTATCATCATACTCGTATTCCTTCCATTCTTCCCGGCTTTTCTTTAAAAGATTTTTACCTAAATTTTTTGCCTGATTAATGGCTACATTGGCTACCTGAGGATGTCCATGCGGATATTTTGGTGTTTCCATATAGGCAATATCTCCGATCGCATAAATATTATCGTAACCTTGTATTTTATTATATCGATCTACTATATATCTGTTTCTTACTAATTTTTCTTCCGGAAAACCTCCTACTACATTTCCTGTAACTCCGGCTGCCCAGATCACATTATTGGATGGAATTTCTTTTCCACTTTTCAAATGAACTTTATCTCCGTCATAATCCGTTACCACTTCTCCACTCATAAAAGTTACCCCAAGATCTTTAAGGTATTTTTCGGACTTCTCCTGAGCCTCACTGCTCATTACTGCAAGCGGTTTTTCGGTAGAACTCACCAGAATAATCTTCAGATGATCAAAGTTCATATAAGGATAATCTCTCGGAAGGATGTCTTTTTTCATTTCAGCAAAAGCACCGGCCAGTTCTACTCCTGTAGGACCGCTTCCTACGATGACAATATTCCAGTTTCCGTCATCGCTTCGGCTTTTTTCAATAATCAGTTTTTCAAAGGTCATCAGAACATGATTTCTGATACTGATGGCTTCCTGGGTATTTTTCATCCCGAAAGCTTTCCCTTCCAATTCTTTATTCCCGAAAAAATTAGTTTTACAGCCCGTTGCAATGATGAGTTTATCATAAGTAAATTCTGCCTCGTCGGTAATAACTTTATTGCTGGCAGGATCTATTTCTTTAACTTCCGTCATACGGAACTGTGTGTTTCTGGACTGCTGAAAAATCTTTCTGAAGGGAAAAGAAATGTTGGAAGGTTCTATCCTTCCTGAGGCTACCTGATAAAAAAGCGGCTGAAACATATGGTGGTTCATCCGATCGAGAACAATGACCTTTTTGTTCTTGTTATTCAATGTTTTTGCAAGCTGCAGCCCCGCAAATCCTCCTCCAATAATGATGATTTTTTCGCGTGTTTCCATAATACACAAATTTACTGATTTTATTTTAGCATTTAGCAGTGAAAAAAGTTAGTTTTGCAAAACTTTATGACACCTAAAAAGTACACCAAAAAAACTGCCAAACAAGTCCATAAAACGAGACGGAAGAAGTATTTTTTCCGAAGATGGGTGATATTGGCAATATTAACTGCAGCATTGATAGGAACGGGTTTTTATTTAAAGCAGTCCGTCAGCTATTATTATGCATTGTACTTTAATAAATTTAAGCATAAAAAGCTTCATAACAGTGAAAAGGAAGCATCAAGAATCCAAAGAATATTAGCCAGCAACCTTGATAAAACCTATGGTTTTGATGTTTCTCATTATCAGAACCGGGAAGACATCAAATGGGACAGTCTCAGCATCGGAAATAAAACGATTCCTTTGGAATTTGTTGTCATGCGCGCCACGATGGGAAACCGAAGTGCCGATAAACATTTTGACGAATTCTGGGAAAGTGCTAAAAAGCATGATCTGATCCGTGGTGCCTATCATTTTTACAGAGCCGATGAAGATCCTGTGATCCAGGCTAATAATTTTTTAGAAAATGTAAAACTTGAAAGCGGAGATCTTCCTCCTATTCTCGATATTGAAAAAATTCCGAAGCGTAAAACCAACAAAAAGCTGATTGAAGATCTGAAAGTATGGTGTAAAATTGTAGAAGATGCCTATGGAGAAAAGCCGATTATCTATACTTACTACCATTATTATAAAGATTTTCTGAAAGGCGAGTTTGAAGGTTACCCTTTATGGCTTGCCAATTACAATGATGTTCCGTCTCCTTCACCTGACGATGAGTGGGACTTCTGGCAGTTTACAGAAAACGGAATTGTTCATGGTATCAATGCTAAAGTGGATCTTGATATTTACAATGGTAATTCATGGTCGTTAAAAAGGTTGACACTGGATTAAAAGAAAGGAAACGAAAGCAGAAAAATAGGAATTGATACAATTTTAAGGAGTCAATTTTTAAAATGAGCTGACGGATATCACTTCCATCCTCCATCTCCCTGCTTCCAGCCTTTACTAATTACTTTTTCCTAAAAAATTCAGAATATCTGTATTGAGCTGATCTGCATTTTCAAAAGGAATCATATGGGTGGCCTTGTTGTAGATTTTAAGTTCAGCATGGGGTATTTCTTGAGCAATAAGTTCGGTATGATCACGTTTGATCACATCATTCTCACCGGCAATAACCAATACTCTACTTTCAATTTTATTTAAATCTTTCTTTGCAATGCGCGGCTGTGTCAGCATAATTTTTAAAAGCCTTTGCTCATTAAACTTTTCAGGATTTTTCAGCTCCTTCATCACCAGCATTTTATTTTCAAAATGATCAGTAAGCCTGTCATCTACTCCATCAGGAAATGCATTAGCTCCAATTACAATCAGCTTATTCAGTTTTTCAGGATATTTCAGGGCAAATTCCAGTCCGGTATTTCCACCATCACTCCAGCCAGCGATATTCACTTTATTGAGTTTTAATTGATCTGCGACTGCTTTTACATCATCAGCAAACATTTTGTAGGTAAAATCCTTTTTAGAGGAATCTACACTTTTCCCTTGTCCTCTTGTATCTATAGCAATTACTTTATACTGCTTTGATAAAACAGGAATCTGCTGATAGAAATCTTTAATACTTCCGGCATTGCCATGAAGCAGCATCAATGGTTCTCCTTCACCATAGACCTCATAATAAAGGTTGGTATCCTGAAGTTTCAGATAGTTTCCC
Source organism: Chryseobacterium sp. KLBC 52 (assembly GCF_003347605.1). Classification (GTDB taxonomy): domain Bacteria; phylum Bacteroidota; class Bacteroidia; order Flavobacteriales; family Weeksellaceae; genus Chryseobacterium. The sequence goes on from NZ_QDFZ01000002.1 coordinate 73,966, forward strand.
ACGGCTTTATTTTGCCCATACACGGTTTGCTCCGATTCCTGAATATATTTTGATACATCAGGCATCAGTGCTTCTGCGCTATCATCTGCAAAACCGTTTTCATCATCCGTATTTTGGTCTCCGTTTTTATCCATTTTCACATCGATATTAATGGCAGGTGCGGCGAGAGTCATTTTTGTCCACTCCCCGTAAAATTTTCTTATAAATCCTGTTTTGAATAACGCTGCACTTATATTGACTCTCCCTTCAAATTCTTTTAAAAACTGAATTCCTATAAAAAACCTTCCCTGTACCCAGATATTATGGTCATTAACATCCAAGGTATAAGTTCCGTCTTTAATCATATCGCTGGTAAGTTCAACGGTAATTTCTTCATCAAGAATATTTTTATCCGGAAAACCATCTTTTTCACTATAAATAGTATACCGCATGATGACAGGCTTATCAGAAGTATAGCTGGCAATATTCAGGTTAATATTCTTAATCTTTGATTTCTTTTTAGCATTAAAAGCCAATGCGGTTTCACCAAGAAAATCTTCTTTTCTGAGTTGTGGATTTACAGAATACATAACGCTTTTTGTCCTGGTATTGACTCCCCAGTTTTTATCAACAAGCTTCTTAGGCTTAATAGTAATCTCTTTAATATTTTTAGTTTTCTCTGTTAAAAATATTTTTTGCTGATCATATTTTTTAAAATTCTGAATTGTTTCCTGGTAAGGGTCAAATCCCGGTACTTCTATTTTTATTTTTTGCCGGGGATCTGTATTGGAAAGATCAATTGAAAAATTTCCTTTTTCATCAGAGATTGTTCCTATTGATTGTTTTTCAATTCCAATTTTCACATAGGGAATCGGATGGTTCTCATTTTTTGAAATAATGGTTCCGGAAATAACCTGGGCATGGAAAGCAGAAGCAGTGAAAAGGAAGAATAAAGTATGATCTATTTTCATGTTAAAAGTTTAAAGCAAACTTATTTATTTTCAACAGCCCAATATCCCAATACTATATTAAAATTATTCTCCCTTTAGTTAAAGTTGTTTTAAATATTTCCTGATTTTAAATATTTCCTACTTAAAGGATACTCATAATTTCTTCCCACGAATGCACTCTTTTGTAAGTATCATTTTCTATCAGCTCATTATGAGGCTGGGTAAATATCAGTCTCTGCCCTGAAAAATGATCTAAATTTTTAGGATAATCATCAATCATGATATCTCCGGACACTACTTTTTTGCTTCCACAAAGCACAATCTGTTCCCAGGTAATGAATGGAAAATGCTCTGCCAGCCAATCGTATTTTTCTCTTAAACTGTTCGGAAATTCCATTCCGGCAGAAACAATATAGAGTTCATATTTATTATTCAGATATTCCATTGCCTCACGGCTTCCTTTCATGACAGGTAAGGTTCTGAAAAAACCGACTTCATTCACGTGTTTTTTTCCATTGGGAAAAGACTCTATCTCAGGCTTACCAGCCAAATCACTGATTTCAATTTCTCTTCCTGTATCTCTTTTTTCAAATTGCGCCAGCTGATGATATACATCCGCCATTACCCCGTCCATATCGACAATAACTTTTTTCATTACTTCAATCAGATTTTGTATTATATATTCCTATTTACAATGTACATTTCATTGTGTTGATCAAATTTACTGATTAGTTTTTTCAGATAAGGGGCACAGTTTATTAAAAAATTATAAATATTCATTTTTATAAAAGAGCTTGCGGGAAGTTTTAGGCTACATTTTCGTATTTTTGCGTTTCAATTGAAATTTAAAATCAAACTATTAATTCCCAATGAATTACGTTTCTGCAGAAAATCTTACCAAATCTTACGGCATCAAAGTTTTGTTTAAAAATATTGCTTTCCACATCAATGAGGGAGATAAAATAGCGATTGTTGCCAAAAACGGAAGTGGAAAATCTACGCTTCTGAAAATATTAATGGGTAAAGAAATTGCAGACAGCGGAACTGTGGTCATCAATAAAGATATTCAGGTGGTATTATTTGATCAGGAAATTGATTATGATCCTAAGCTGAGCATTGAAGAATTTATGATGACCCTTGATTCCGAGCCTATCCTCGCACTTAAAAATTATCACAAATCGCTCCATTCTACAGATAATGATTTTATTGAGAAAGCATTGGCTGATATGGAAGTTCATAAAGCCTGGGATCTGGAGAATGAAATGAAACAGATTCTTTCCCAGCTTAAAATCACTGATCTGGATGCTAAAATGGGCACTCTTTCCGGAGGACAGATCAAACGTGTAGCGTTAGCTAAACTTTTAACAGAAACAAGAGCTGAGCACAGGCATACCCTTCTTATCATGGACGAACCTACCAACCACCTGGATGTGGATATGGTAGAATGGCTTGAAAACTATCTGAACAAAGCAAAAATCACTTTATTGCTTGTCACCCACGACCGATATTTCCTCGACAGTGTTTGTGACAGTATCTGGGAAATGGAGGATCAGAATCTGTATGTTCACAACGGTTCTTATGCAACTTACCTTGAGAACAAGATGATTCGCGAGGAAAATCTTAATGCCACAATTGACAAGGCCAATAACCTTTACAGAAAGGAACTGGAATGGATGCGAAGACAGCCAAAAGCCAGAACCACAAAATCAAAAAGCAGAATTGATGCTTTCTACGAGACTGAAAAAGTAGCCAAAACCGATACCAGAAAGGACGGACTGGAACTGGATTTTGAAATGAAACGTTTGGGAAATAAAATTCTTGAACTTAAACATATTGATAAAAGTTTTGGACCTAAAGTTTTACTGAAAGATTTCAGCTACCAGTTTCAACGTGGAGAAAAAGTGGGAATCATTGGAAAAAATGGTGCTGGAAAATCTACCCTGCTTAATATTATTCAAGGTTTTGAAAAAGCCGACAAGGGAGAAATTGAAACGGGAGAAACTATTTCTTTCGGTTATTTCTCACAAAAAGGCCTTACTTATAAAGAAGATGAACGTGTGATTGATTTCATCAAAGAAATTGCAGAATTTTATCCTTTAGCTAATGGCAAAAGTTTATCAGCATCACAGTTCTTAAGATTATTTTTATTTGACGATCAGACACAATATTCTCCTATTTCCAAACTTTCCGGAGGTGAAAAGAGAAGACTTCATCTGATGTATATTTTGTATCAGAATCCTAACTTCCTGATTTTTGATGAACCTACAAATGACCTGGATCTTCCTACATTAACCGTTCTGGAAAATTTCCTTCAGCAATTTCAGGGATCTTTAATTATTGTTTCCCACGACAGATATTTCATGGATAGAATTGTAGACCATGTTCTGGCTTTTGAAGGAAACGGAAAAATCAGAGATTTCGTAGGAAACTTCTCAGAATACAGAGAAGCTAGAAGCCGTGAAGAAGCTTTAGAAAAAAATGCAGTGGTAAAACCTGAGCCTGTAAAAGAAATTGTTTCTTCAACAGAAAGTACTCAGTCTTCCAGTTCTAAAAGAAAACTCACTTTTAAAGAACAAAGGGAACTGGAAACCATTGAAAAAGAAATGCCTGAACTGGAAGAACAGCGCACTAAAATTCTGGATAAGCTCAACAACGAGGCTGATTACGAAAAGATAGCCACACTTTCTTCAGAACTGGAAGCCGTTTCAGAAAAACTGGAGAACCATGAAATGAGATGGCTGGAACTTCAGGAAATCCTTTAATAATGATGAATTAAAATTATGAATTATGAATGAATTCAAGGTTCAAAGTTTAAAGTTCAAGGTTGATAGCAGTCGTGATTAGAGGTTCCCAACTCGTTTACACTCAAACCCTAAAACTCTCAAACGCTCTGACTCATTCATAATTCATAACTCATCATTTATAATTTTACTATTCTTTCTTCTTTTGCACTTTCCAGCGAAGCATCTATAATTTTCATATTCTGAATAACTTCTTTTCCGGGAGAGGGTAAAGCATATCCAAAAACGATGTGTTCATAGATCTGCTGATAATAATTCATATAATTTCCGGCTTCACTTGAAGTAAGAATTCTTTCTGTTTCGGAATGATCGTTCAGGAAGTTTAAAATTCCGTCCGGTCCTTTCAGAGGCTGCGTCCATTCTTTACCATATTCAGGAATAGCACCTGCTACCAGTTCATTTTCCTGATTATCGGTTCTTTCCTGCAGGAAAGTACCTCGGTCTCCATGAATTGTGTAAGCATAATGGCCTTCTTTGCTGAAAACAGACGATTTCAGTCTTACTCTCAGATTATCTTTATAGAATAAGAGAATTTCAAAATAATCGTTAGCAAACTCAGCTCCTTTCATAGAAAACACGTCTGCAAACAATTTTTCAGGATATCCAAAGTACTGCACTGCCTGATCTACAAGATGTGCCCCCAGATCGTGAAGTGATCCTGATCCCACCTGATCCGGGCTTTCTTTATGCTGTTTTCCACTGGCAGTGGTACGGAATCTGTCAAAACGGATTTCAGCTTCTTTAATATTCCCTGTTTTCTTAGCATCAAGAATCTTTTGAACCTGTAAAAAATCGCGGTCGAATCTTCTGTTTTGATAGACACTCAAAAACAATCCCTTTTCTTCTGCCAATTGTACCAGCTCCTCTGCTTCAGCAACATTTACTGTAAAAGGCTTTTCCACAATAATGTTTTTTCCCGCTTCCAGTGCTTTTTTGGCGTACTCATAATGGGTCTGAACCGGAGTATTGATAATCACCAGTTCTATATCTGCCTGCTGAAGCATTTCTTCCACAGAGCGGTAGATGGTTGCATCCGGATACTTTTCCTTCGATTCTTCCTTGCTTCTTTCCACCACAGCAGACATAAAGAATCCCGGATGTTCCTTTAAAAAAGGCGCGTGGAATACTTTTCCGCTCATTCCAAAGGCACAAAGCCCTGCTTTTACCAATTGCATATTATAATTTTTAACAAATATATTCATAAAAATTTCTCTATCCCTTAGCCTAAAGGAGCTATAGAAATAATCCATCTCATGAACTGTAAAAATATGATTTAAATCATAAAATTATTTTTATCTATTCTAAACAAATACTTACATTTGCGCCTTATTTAAAACTGTTCTACATAAAAATAAAATGAAAAGACAACTACTTTCTTTAGGTCTTCTACTGATCGCTGTTTCAGCGAGTTCACAGATGAAAAATGCGGAAGCAGACACCATCAGAACTCAGACTATTGAGGATATTAATCTTCACAAAACAGGAAATCCTAACCAGGCAAGACCATTATCGACAAAATCAAATCTGACGATAATGGAAAACCCTCAGCCTATTGCTATTGTTACTCATGAAATCATTGAGCAGCAGCAGGCAAAACAGCTGAGTGATGTTCTTCAGAATGTAAACGGGCTGTATATCACTTCATCCCGAGGAAATTCTCAGGATAGTTTTGGTGGGCGTGGTTTCATTTTAGGAAATGATAACATTTTTAAGAATGGTTCAAGAATAAACAGCGGTGTTTTCCCTGAAGTAAGTGGTCTGGAAAGAGTAGAGGTTTTAAAGGGGGCAAATGCGATGCTTTTTGGAAATACTGCAGCTGGTGGTGTTATCAATATGATTACAAAAAAACCTAAATTCAACTTTGGGGGAAGCGTAGGACTCAATGGCGGAAGCTGGAATTCCTATAAACCAACAGTTGATATTTACGGACCTTTATCCAAGAATATTGCTTTCAGAATCAATGGAGCCTACGAGCATGCAGAAAGCTTCAGAGATGTTGTAGAATCAGAGAAGTATTATTTCAATCCTTCATTTCTATTTAATTTAAGTGATAAATCTCAGTTAATTGTGGAGGCTGATTATCTTAAAACAAATTTTACTCCGGATTTCGGTCTTGGGTCTATTACAGAAAGAGACCAAAGCTACAGATTGAATGATGCCGTTTCCAGAAATACTTTCTACGGAACAGACTGGCAATATCAAAATGTACAGCAAGCGTCTACGAATGTAACTTTTAACCACCAATTCAACGAAAGATGGTCTTTGAACGCGACTGCTTCGTACCAAAACTATACGAAAGATTATTTTTCTTCTGAAAGAGTACAATGGATATACGATACTAAAGATGCCTCTGTAGATCCTAACAGATTGTCATGGAAAAGACCTTTTGGAAAAACTTATAACGAACAAAATTATACTTCAGCACAGGTAAACATCAATGGTGAATTCAATACAGGAAAAATCAACCACAAAGTTTTAATTGGTTCAGATGCTGATTACAGCCAGGCAGATGCTTATGCTTATAATGTTACAGCTCCAAAAAATCTTCTGTATTTAGATGATCCTTCAACATGGGGAAGTATCGATATGCCCAATTCTACTCTTAGTACAAGAAACAGAATCAATACCAGAAGAATCGGGATCTATGCACAGGATTTTATAAGTGTAACAAAGCAATTAAAAGTAATTGCAGGTTTAAGATGGTCTTATATAGAAAATATGCCTACGCTGACAACCCGCTTCACCTTAAATGATAAAATTGAGGTAGCTAATTCATCGACTTCTGACAATGCATTTTCCCCAAAAGTTGGTTTGGTGTATGCTCCAAATGAAAACCTTTCTGTATTTGCAACTTATACTAATTCGTTTGCTTCCAATGCAGGATATACTTCAGATCAATTTGGTACGGTAAATACCAACCAATCTGCTTCAGATGTTCAAGCTCAGTTAAATGCTCTATCAAAACAAAGCATAAAGCCATCAACGGTTGATCAATATGAAATTGGTATTAAAAAGAATTTCTGGAATAATGCTTTAGCTGTTAACTTAACGGCGTACCAGATTATGTACAATAATTATTATCAAACCTACTGGTTTGCTTCTGCTCCGAACGGAGTACCGGTGAATTCCACTGATACCAATCTTAAAGAATTTGCAGGGAATATGAGAAGCCGAGGTCTGGAATTAGACATTACAGGAAATCCAACAGAAAACCTGTCTATAATCGGAGGTTTTTCTTATAATAATTCCGTTTATATTGATACACCTGAAAAAGGATATGTTGAAAATCAAAGACTGGTAAGAACACCAGCTACAACAGCCAATGCTTCTGTTTTCTATAAATTTACAAACTATGTAAAAGGTCTAAAAATCGGAGCCGGAGTATACTACATCGGAGACAGAATCGCGGGATGGAATGATTCAAAATCTACGAACGCAAGCAGAAACAATGTAAGCAGAATGTTTGATCTGAAAGACTATACAACAGTTTCTCTTTCAGTAGGCTACGAATGGAAAAAATTCTCTATCCAGGGGAAAGTGGGCAACCTGTTTGATGTTGTAAACTACAATGTTCACGAGAATTATTCAGTGAATCCTATTACGCCTAGAAACTACTATTTCACATTGACATACAGACTATAGAATTCTTTATATAATAATTCTTTCATTAAAAGTGGAGATTGCATTTTTGCAGTTTCCACTTTTAAAATTTTTAACAAAAACAAACAAAAAGATATGGATAAGATTAAAGACACAAGAAGTTTTATGAGAATTACACACCGTTATCTGGGCTATTTCCTTGCCGGAATTATGGCTGTATATTCGTTAAGTGGAATTCTTTTGGTGTACAGAGACACAGATTTTCTGAAAAGCGAAAAGAAATATGAAAAAAATATCGCTGCCAATCTTTCAGAGAAAGAACTGAAAAAAGAACTGAAGATGAAAGGCCTGGAAGTAGAAAAAACAGAAGGAAGTGTTCTTTATTTTAAACAGGGAACTTATGACAGTGCTACCGGAAAAGCCAAGTACACTAAAAAAGAACTCCCTTTTGTATTGGATAAAATGGTTTCTCTTCACAAATCACAATCTAAAGATGCTATATCTCCTCTGAGCGTATTCTTCGGAGTTTCCCTGTTCTTTTTCGTTATATCAAGTTTCTGGATGTTTAATCCTAAGACAAAAGCATTCAAACGTGGAATCAAGTTTACGATTGCCGGATTGATCATTTCCATCATTCTTTTATTTATTTAATATAATACAAGGGCAATTTGAAAAAAAACAGCAATTTGGAACATTAATAATATAACATCTGTTTTTATCATTTTCATTTCAAAACGCTTGTTTCATTTTATTTATCATTACGATATCCGCAGTTAATATGTTAAAAAAGTAAATTATATCTTCCTGACAATCTTAACGTTTATTTAGAAAAATTACGTAAAATTAAGAGTCTGGCACATTTATTGTTTTTTCTATAATTCGTGAATAATAAACATTTAATTATTAAAATAATAAATTATGAAAAAACTTATTTTAACAGGAATATTAGCCGTAGCAGGCTTAACAGCAACTGCCAACGCTCAGATTCAGAAAGGTAATTGGATGGTAGGTGGTAACCTTGTAGGGGCAAATTTTGGTTTAAATGAAGGAGCAGGATACAACTTTGCAATTCAGCCTAAAGGAGCCTATTTCATTGAAGATAATATCGCAGTTGGGGGATATGTAGATTTAGGTTTCAAAGGAGCCAAAGATGCACCCACTACTTTTACATATAATGTAGGAGCATTAGGACGTTACTATCTTAATCCGGGAGAGCAGGGAGTAAACAACTTACTACACCACGGAAGATGGTTCTTCGAAGGTAACGTAGGGGTTGGAGGAATGTCAATCTCTAAAGGAGGTTCTTCTTCTAACGGTCTTAACTTCGGATTCGGACCTGGTTATTCTTACTTCATCACTCCAAACATCGGATTGGAAGGTTTAGTGAAATATGATGCAAACGCTGGGTTCGGAAGCGGTGGATACACTAACAAAATTACTTTTGGTTTAGGTTTCCAGATTTATCTTCCAACGTCTAAAGCAAAACAAATCATCAACGACGTTAAGTAATCACTGAAATACTTATAAAAAATGAAAGCGCCCCGAAATTTATTTTCGGGGCGCTTTTCGTACAAATTAAAACTAAACTATAAAAAATCAAATAAATCATGTATTGGGTTGAGGCGTGTACCTTAAATATGGTTTTATTTCCGTCACCCCTTTTGGGAATATCTTTCGTGCATCTTCTGTAGAAATGGTTGGAGGTACAATAACATCTTCTCCGGTTTCCCAGTTTACAGGAGTCGCTACACGATAATTATCCACCAGCTGTAAAGAATCCAGCACTCTAAGGATCTCTTTAAAATTCCTTCCCGTAGAGGCCGGATAGGTAATAATCAGTCTTACTTTTTTGGAAGGATCAATAATCAGAAGAGAACGCACTGTAGCTGTAGCTGAAGCATTGGGATGAATAAAATCATACAGCTCAGAAACTTTTCTGTCTTTATCAGCAATAATGGGAAACTTCACAGTGGTATTCTGAGTTTCATTAATATCTTTCACCCAGTTTTGATGATCTTCTACTCCATCTACACTCAGAGCAATCACCTTTGTATCTCTGGCCTCAAACTCAGACTGCAGTTTTGCAGTATACCCCAGTTCTGTAGTGCATACCGGCGTATAATCTGCAGGATGAGAAAATAAAATTCCCCAGGAATCTCCCAGATAATTATAAAAATTGATGTCACCTACCGATGACTCTGCCTGAAAGTTGGGTGCTGTATCTCCTAGTTTGATTGACATAATGTTCCTTCTTTATAGTCTACAAATTTAGTAGACTTTTTGGAACTGGCAAATTTTTTGATGAAAATTTATATATTTAACTAAAATTTTATCCATGGAGAAAACCGGATTAAGGTATCTAGATGTTGTTTATAAGGTATTGGAAAGTTGGTATGTAACCTTTGCCGCGCTCACCCCAAAGCTGATTGTCGGGATTTTAGTATTTACATTCTTCCTTATTAGCAGTAAATATTTAAGCAAAGGGGCGGTAAAGTTATTTCACAAATTTTTCCCGAAAAGTCAAAAAGAGAGTTCATTAGTCACTTTAATCAGTATATTCAGGTTCCTGATTATGCTGATGGGAACCTTTATTGCACTTGAAATAATGGGTTTCAGTGGTTTTCTCTGGAAGTTTATCGGAAGTTTAGGAGTTGCAGGGGTTATTGCAGGGGTAGCTCTAAAAGATCTTGTTTCAAGTATTTTCTCAGGAATGCTGATTGGAATTGATAAAGCCTACAAAGTAGGAGATTATATTACCATCGGAACCCATTCAGGAACGGTACAGGAAATTGGTTTTTTAACGACAAAACTTCTTACTGATGATGGCAAGAAGGCATATATTCCGAATCAGGTTGTTTTCAATGCACCTTTCTACAATATTACGGCTTCCCCACAGCGCAGAATTATTTTAAATTTTGAAATTCCGGCTGATGAAGATATTACCAAAGCACAAAAGGGAATTCTTGATGTGATTAAAAATCTTGATAATGTGGATAAGTTAGACACTGTAGAGGTAATCTTCACAGACCTTAAACAGGGAGCTTTTAATCTCCAGGTGAAGTTCTGGATAAAGGTTGGGGCTAATCTTGCACAGGTAAGAAGTAAAGCCTATTTAGGGATTAAAGAACGCTTTGATACGGATAAAGTTCAGTTGGTAACGCCTACAAGTATCAGTATTACGAGTGGAGAGACTAACTTGCCGGAAAGCCATCAGGATAAGTAAAAAAATATAAAATATAAAGGCCATTTCAAATGTTGATGTGGTCTTTTTTATGATGATTGATTAAATAAAATATGTTTAAACCTAACAGGTTTTAAAAACCTGTTAGGTTTACAGTATGCTAGATTTACAGTAGTACATTTCCGATGAAGTTATTACAAAACTTTACCTTCACATGCTAACAAAAAAACCGCTCCAAAAGGAACGGTTTTCTTATTTATCTGAAAATTTTAGATTATGCTAAAACTTCTTTTACTTTGTTTGCAGCTTCTTCTAAAGTAATTGCAGAGTGTACCGGAAGACCAGACTCGTCAATTAATTTTTTAGCTTCTACAGCGTTAGTTCCCTGTAATCTTACGATCAATGGAACCGGAAGGCTACCCATAGCTTTGTAAGCATCTACAACACCCTGAGCAACTCTGTCACATCTTACGATACCTCCGAAGATGTTGATCAAAATAGCTTTTACGTTTGGATCTCTTAAGATGATTCCGAAAGCTGTCTGTACTCTCTGAGCATCAGCAGTACCCCCTACGTCAAGGAAGTTAGCAGGGTTACCACCTGATAATTTGATGATATCCATAGTTGCCATTGCAAGACCAGCTCCGTTTACCATACAAGCAACGTTACCGTCTAATTTTACGAAGTTAAGACCCGCTTCACCAGCTTCAACATCCATTGGATCTTCTTCTCTTGTATCTCTAAGCTCAGCTAAGTCTTTGTGACGGAACAATGAGTTGTCATCTAAAGTTACTTTAGCATCTACAGCAATAATTTTGTTATCAGAAGTTTTTAATACAGGGTTGATTTCGAAAAGAGAAGCATCAATTCCTGTGTAAGCATTGTAAAGAGATGAAATAAATTTCACAAATTCTTTGAATGCATTTCCTTCAAGACCTAGGTTGAAAGCAATTTTTCTAGCCTGGAATCCTTGAAGACCGATAGCAGGATCAATCAATTCGTTGTGGATCAAATGAGGAGTTACTTCAGCAACGTGCTCAATATCCATACCTCCTTCAGTAGAATATACGATCGTATTTTTTCCTTCAGCTCTATCTAAAAGAATAGAAACATAAAATTCTTTAGTTTCAGATTCTCCAGGATAATAAACATCTTCTGCAATCAAAACAGAGTTTACTTTTTTACCTTCAGCAGAAGTTTGCGGAGTTACCAACTGCATTCCGATGATATTCTGAGCGTTCTCTTTAAGTTTATCCATGTTTGGAGAAAACTTAACACCCCCACCTTTACCACGACCACCTGCGTGAATCTGTGCTTTTACAACCCAAGCCTGTGCTCCGGTTTCAGCAGTCAATTTTTCAGCAGCTGCTACAGCTTCATCTACGTTGTTTGCAACGAAACCACGTTGGATAGCTACTCCATACTTTGATAAAATCTCTTTTGATTGATACTCGTGAAGATTCATATTATTTTTATTATTTTATTTTAATATTTAAAGGTTGACAAATTTACTAAAAAGACACGGAAGTTCAAGTTTATTGACTTAAAAATTAAAGTCTGATGGACTTGATTTTTAACATATCTATCTATTTTCCCCTATTCTTCCGCTAATTTCTCAGACTGAGATCCGATAAACGGAATTTTCGGAGCAAGGAAATATCCCGTAAGACTCGCAAATAATATTGGTACAAAATACGTAAATCCGGTAAGCGTCCCCAAAATAATCGTTGTACTCATCGGAGTTCTTGTCACGCAGGCATTGATGGCTGCCATACAGCTTACAATGGCCAGCGTGGTATCAACCGTTGGAAACAAATTGTGAATAATTAATCCCAACGTTGTTCCGACAAAAAACAAAGGAATGATAAATCCTCCTCTCCATCCTGAAGTTACTGTAATGGCAATCGCAAGTATTTTAAAAACCAGAATCAGAATTAAAAAATTCAGTCCGAAATTACCTCCGATCAACTGATTGATCTCGTTGTGCCCGAAGTATCTTGTAATTGGGAAATTGTAGGCGATAACTCCTAAAATAATCCCACCTGCTAAGGTTTTAATATAAATCGGCAATCTTCTGTACTCAAAAATCTTTTTAAAAAATTTGACTACAAAAATGAAAATCCAGCCAAATAAAGTTCCTACAATTCCAAATGCCGTCGCATAAGCAAAATCATAGACTCCTGTATAATGGTAAGCTTTCAAATCCCATGTTGCCCCAATTCCTAAATGGATAATCAAAGCAAACATCAGGTAACTGAAACAACTTGCTACCAATGCAGGAATAATGGCTTTATAATATTCTACCGCATGTTTATGATGTAAAATTTCCAAAGAAAAAAGACTTCCTCCAAGCGGAGCCCCGAATAATGCTGTAAAACCGGAAGCCATACCCGCAATGCTCAGAGACCTCAGCTCTTCCCCTTTCAGTCTGAAAATCTTCCCAAGCCAGGTTCCTGTAGATCCGGTGACCTGTACCAATGGTGCTTCAGGACCTAAACTTCCTCCCGATGCTACACAGAAAAGAGAAGAAAGAATCATCGAAGGATTATTCTTTGGTTCCAGTTTCCCTTTATTGAATCTGATATTATTAACGATCAGGTGAATTTCTCCCGGATCACCAATAAAATGAATTACCAGTCCTGCCAGCAAACCACAGATCGCCATCGTGGGAATCACCTGCCAGCCCTGAAATTCTGCTAAAAATTCTGTAAAATACTCCAGCACAATCCAATATCCTCCGGCAATACTACCGCCCACCAGACCTGTAACCGCCCAAATAAAAAAAGTACGGCTGAACACAAACGGATTAAATCTGATAGGTTGATCCAAGAGATTGAATGTTCGTATTAACCGTCTTCTTCTGTTAATTTTCATTCTTATATTCTGTTTTTAGCAAAATATAAGATCAGCATTCCCCAGCTTAAGATCATCATCAGACCTCCAAGCGGAGTGATGGGGCCTAAGAATTTAAGATTCATTCCCCAATAATCCTGCATGCTCAGAAAATAGATACTTACTGAGAATAAAAGAGTTCCTGCAATCATTAAAATGGAAGTCCATTTTTCAGCAGAGGTTTCGAATTTTAAGATATACCCGATGATCAGCAGGAAAAAAGCTGCATACATCTGGTATCTTACGCCTGTTTCAAAACTTTCCAGTCTTTCCACAGCTAATATTTTCTTTAAAGCGTGTGCTCCGAATGCACCCAGGATGACAGAAACCATTCCGTAAACTGCTCCAAAAACTAAAGTAATTGTTTTCATTTTATAACTCTTCTAATTCTAGGGTTAAATATTTTTTTGTTTTATGATCCTGCCAGGTTCCTATAATTTTCCTGCCTTGCAAATCAGCTTCCACCAAGGCTTTGAAAATCCACTGGTTGGTTTCTTCACTATAATAATCGTTTTCTATGATAGAGATATGATTACCTTTTAGCTTTCCGTTCCACTCAATCAGCTTTTTATTTTTATCATACCAGTATTTTGCAGAAAAAGAACCATCATTGTATACCTCATTGATCAGAACAGTAATGGGGTACTTTCCATCGATCTTTCCCTTATACAATTTATGAGTAAGACTGGTTATCTCTGTTTTTTCAGAACCGGAAATTAAATTTCTCGCATAAGGACTCCAGTATTTTTCCAGCTCTTTGTAGGAAAACTCTATGTCATGACTGCCCAGGTCATCCAAAGCTCTCATCGCATGGTTGGAACATCTTCCGGCAACAAAAGTCAGTTTATCTTTTCCAAAGAAATATCTGATCCCTTCCAAAGTATGTTCCGTAAAACAGTCTTCATACATAGCGATCTGATCCTGAGTTTCCTCTGCAGGATTTTTCTCAGCTTTCAGTGTAACAAGAAAATCAGAAATTCTTTTCTTTACTCTTTTCTGAATAATTCCCTCAACAGTCTTCACTGAGCTTGGTTGAAATAAATCTTTGGCATTGATAAAATTCCCTGTTCTCAGATCAAAATTCTTCCAGATCAGAAATCCTTCCGGATAAGCGCCTGAAGCTTCACCATCTATGGCAATACTCAGAATATTCTTAGGCGTTTCAATCTTATCCCAACTATAAAAATAAAGATAGTTGGAATAGGAATTGGTGGCTGTAGAAGCCAGTTTAAAAGGATTTCCGCCAGATCCCGGAACATATTCCAGCTGATCTACCTGCAGAAATGTATTGATTTTATTTTCTACCCGAGGATTTTCCGAATACGAAACAACCGGAAAAACGGTATCTTCAGTTTTCGGCTGCAGATTACTTATTTTCACTTTTTGCTGTTGTGAAAAACTTAACCCCGAAATCAGTAAGAAAAATACAATACTCCTTTTCACTATTTTGATTTTAAGTACATTAAAATGAACTTGGCCACCAATGTAGAAATCCCCAGGATGATAAACATATTGGCAAATTTCTTGGAACTTTTGAAACCTTCATTGTTGGTTTTCTTCAGAAAAAATCCAAAAAGAAGGAATACTATAGGCAAAATGATCTGTAACATCAGTTTCCTCTCATTCTGTTAAACTCGTTGATCACCTCATGGTGGCTCACCGTCTTATCTTTAAAATAGGTAACAAAATGCTGTTTTTCTTCTTCAGTAGCTCCCAACTGGTTCAGAATATTCAATAAGTGCATTTTCATATGTCCTTTCTGAATTCCTGTGGTTACCAGAGAACGTAACGCTCCAAAATTCTGAGCAAGACCAGAAACAGCAAGAATACTCATCAACTCCTGTGCAGAAGGTTTTCCAAGAAGGGCCAGAGAGAATTTTACCAAAGGGTGAAGATTGGTAAGCCCTCCTACTACTCCTACAGAAATAGGAAGATCAATCCAGAATCTGAAAATTCCGTTATCTGTTGTACAGTGAGTTAAAGACTTGTATTGTCCGTCTCTTGCAGCATATGCGTGTGCGCAGGCTTCTGTAGCCCGGAAATCATTTCCGGTAGCTATTACAACAGCATCTACTCCGTTCATTACTCCTTTATTATGAGTAGTCGCACGGTAAGGTTCTATTTCTGCAATGGTAACGGCCTGCTTGAATTTAGAAGCAAATTCTTCAGGAGAAATTCCACTGTCATCTTTTAAATCTTCCATTTTACACGAAACCTCAGCTCTTACGATACAGTCAGGCGTAAAGTTGGAAAGAATATTCATCACAATCTGTAGTGAATTCTTTTCTTCCTGAGTAAAATCTTCGCTGGTAGCCACTTCCTGTCTCAATGTTTTTCCAAACTGCTCAAGACATGAATTGATAAAGTTCGCTCCCATTGAATCTACTGTATCAAAGCTTGCTTTCAACTGGTAGTAATTCGGCATTTCTGCTGTCTTATCCACCACACTGATATTTAAAATACCACCACCACGTTTTCTCATGTTGGAGGTAATATCCTCAGTAGTTTCAAATAGTTTTTTCTTTAAACTGAAATTAAAGAAATGTAATAATTTATGAGGTTCTACATTAAAAATAAAGTGGGTATGTCCCAGCTTTTCTGTATTGATAATGGTTGTTTTAAAACCTCCTTTGTCGATCCAGAATTTCGCAGCTTTGGAAGCAGCAGCAACTACAGAACTTTCTTCAACAGCCATTGGAAGGGCCAACAGTTTTCCGTCGATTAAAAAATTCGGAGCAATTCCGTAAGGCATATAGAAATTAGAGATGGTGTTTTCAGAAAATTCTTCGTGGAGTTTCTGAAGATCCGCATCATCGTTCCAATATTGTTTTAATATATTTTGATATTCCTGGTTTCCTTCAAGATATTCGTTTACGAGCCATTCGATTTTCCCCTGCTTTGGCAGCTTGGAAAAACCTTCGATTGGTTTATGATTCATGATATAAACTTTAATGAGCCGTAAATATAATGATTTTGAGACTCTTTTTTGTTGATAACTTCTATGAAAAAAGATTGACTTTTATCAATTTTGGAACTAAATTTGAACAAAATTAAAATACATTATTGATACAAAACAGATCAATCATTTTACAATATGAATTTTGACCGCCTTAAAGAAAAGCTTGAAATCCTTGCTGATGCAGCGAAATATGATGTTTCCTGTTCATCAAGCGGAGGCACGAGGAAGAATAAAAAAGGAGCTTTAGGAGACAGTTCTGCAAGCGGGATTTGTCATACCTATACGGAAGACGGAAGATGTGTTTCTCTGCTTAAAATTTTATTGACCAATCATTGTATTTATGATTGTGCTTATTGTGTTTCCAGAAGTTCCAACGATATTAAGAGAGCAGCATTTACGGTAGAAGAAGTGGTAGATCTTACCATCAATTTTTATCGAAGGAATTATATTGAAGGGTTATTTCTGAGCTCGGGAATATTCAAAAATGCAGACACTACGATGGAAAGGCTTGTAAGAGTTGCGAAAAAGCTGCGATTGGAGGAGAACTTTAACGGATATATTCATTTAAAATCTATTCCCGGGGCAAGTGATGATCTGATGCAGGAAGCTGCATTGTATGCAGACCGGTTATCGGTAAATATTGAAATTCCTACAGAAAGCGGATTAAAATTGCTGGCCCCTGAAAAAAACAGGCAGGATATGATCAGTCCGATGCGGTATATTCAAAAAGGAATTATTCAATATAAGGATGAAAAGAAAATTCTGAAAAAAGTTCCCAAGTTTGCGCCTGCCGGACAATCAACACAGATGATTGTAGGGGCAACTAATGAAAACGATCTTCAGATCATTAAAGTTGCTGATCATTTTTATAAAAATTTTAATCTGAGAAGGGTGTATTATTCCGGATATGTTCCGGTGTTGGAAGATCAGAGACTGCCCTCTTTAACCACAGAAGTTCCAATGCTTAGGGAAAACCGATTGTATCAGTCGGACTGGCTGATGAGATTTTATGGCTTTAAAGCGGAAGAAATTTTAGATCCCAATATGCCTTTCCTTGATCTGGAAGTAGATCCGAAATTAAGCTGGGCATTACGGAATCTGGATCAATTTCCGGTGAATCTCCAGACTGCCGAATACCGGACGATTTTAAGAATTCCGGGAATTGGAGTAAAAACAGCTCAGAAAATTATAAGTGCAAGACGTTTTCAGATTTTAACGATGGATCATTTGAAAAAACTGGGTGCAGCTGTCAACCGGGCAAAATACTTTATCGATTTTAATGCGGGAAATGCGTACCTGAAATATTTAACGGATAAAAACTTCAGAAAGCTACTGATTGGTGGAAGTTCATCCAAATTCCATAACCAGTTTTCGCAACAGCTGAGTTTGTTTTAATGATCTGTTTAAATGTTTATTTTTTGAAACATTAAGATTCTATTAAGGTGTTGAGAGTATTAAGATGAGCTTCACTTTAAGCTTAAAAATCAGAATGATTTATCTTAACTATACTTTATTTCTTAAATCCTTCTTAATGGTTGTAATATTTTTTGAACAGTTTCAATAAACACAAATAACACTAATATTTTCACGGATGGACACTAATTTATAATACAATACGACTGTCATTCTGACGAAGGAAGAATCTCTTCAATAAACCAGATTCTTCACTTCATTTATGAACTTCGTTCGCAGACTTTCAGTCTGTGTTCAGAATGACAGACCAACTGAACTTTAAATTATTAAACTCAACCCATGACAACCCTACTCTACGATGGAAGTTTTGATGGTCTTTTCACTGCAGTATTTGAAGTTTTCGAATACCGTTATCAAGAGGTGGAAATTACCAGCAGAGAAAGATTTCATCAGGAAAATATTTTTGCAGAGATTCATGAAGTCATTACTCAACCGGATAAATCTGAAAGGGTTTTGAATAAACTGGAGCTTAGTATAGGAAAACAGGGCGTTTACAAACTTTTAAAAGTTTTTTTATCTGAAGATCCGGAGCTGGAAAACCTCATCTTATCTGCAGTAAGGCAATCCGTGAAAAATTCTGAAAAAAATATTCTTGAAAATTTTGCTGATGCTGATGTTTTAAAAATTTCAAAAATCTGTAAATCAGTAGATCGGGAAAGGCACAGAATGACTGCTTTTGTTCGTTTTGAAAAAATGCAGGATGGTGTTTTTTTCTCCAAAATAGATCCTGACTTCAATGTTCTTCCTTTAATCAGAAAACATTTTAAAGACCGATATCAGGATCAGAAATGGATGATCTATGACCTTCGAAGAAACTATGGACTTCTGTATGATCTGGACACCTGCGAATTCTTCTATCCTGACGAAAAGATTAATCTAAATAATTACCAGCAAAAATTCCATGATGAAGAAAAGAGTTATCAGGTACTTTGGCAGCGTTATTTCACGAAAACCAATATCGTGGAAAGAAAAAATATGAAACTCCATATTCAGCATGTTCCGAGAAGATACTGGAAATATCTGACTGAGAAATGGTAACTGCACTCTCAATATTATTTCTCGCTGATTGAGCAGATAACGCAGATTTTTATCAATAAAACGATTCTGAGATTCCATGGTACATACGCCCAAACTTGAATCAATAATTCCATATTGTGGATAACTTTTTATTTTGGTCAAAAAACATGTGATTTCAGGTCTGTTTTTCAAGAGCATTATTTAATCAACTCATTTTATGAAAGATATAATCCACATTCATCGAAAACTCATATTGTGGATAACTTTTTCAAGTTAACATTCCGTTAATATTGAAATTTTTTCAATGTCACTTTTTTAAGAAAATTGAGTAGAAAATAACCTACCCAATGAGAATAAGGGGTTTCAAAATACCATTTAAAAACATGAAAATCTGCAGTATACGGAGTTAATAATTACATCAACATTTTAGTTTTGTGGATAACTTTTACTTTTTAAGGGTTCGCAGCGCTTTCTTTACAATATACTGTGTTTCTTTTGTCGGACTTTCCCGAAGCCATTCATCGCAGATTTCCACTACAAATTCGGGTTGTGATTTACTGGCATCATTCAGCCAGTTGCCTACGCTGTCCTGTACATATCTGGAGGAATCCGATCGTAAAGGTTCCAGTATTTCCAGTCCAATCCCCGGATTTTGTTTTAAAGCATCAATATGTTCGCACCAAACTCCTCTTGGCCTTGTGGATTCGCTGGCAAAACGTCTTACGTTCTCATTGTCATGCGTTGTCCACGTTGATAATATAGATAAACTTTCTTCGAGGTTTCTGGAAATATCCGGGCGTACCGTCATCCAACAGATTTCCCTCACTCCAAAATGAGAGTCAGCAGCAAATGACTGTATACTGTCTAATTTTTCCTTCAGTTTTAAATTATGGTTTCTTCCAATCGTATAAGCTGCCCAGCAACGTACTAGATCTGCCGGATGAACTGATAATTTCCAAAGAAATTCATCATCCTTATTTTTCAAAGCCTGATTAAGAAGCCCAACACCAATTGTTTCATTAATCGAATTGACGGTTTGTTTTTTCAGCTGATTTACAATTTCTAAAACAGGCATCAGATATTCTTTACGATCATTTTGCAAAAGCAGATTTTCCAGCAGCAACCTTTGATCTACAGCCAGCCATTCTGTAAGATTGGCGGTTTCAATTTCTCCCCTGTTCAGCTTTTCCAGAATATCAGTTGGAATATCTTTAATGGAGCGGGCTCCTTTTCGCTTTTCTGTCATACTATTTAATGATTACCTTTACAAAAGTCTGAAAGTGGGCGGAGAAAAACAATACCGCATATTTTTCACCCATAGGGATAAAAAAATCAATTTTATGGAAACAAAGGAAAGAGCTGAAGAAAATAAAATTTGTCCGTTGGAAGTTGCTGTCAATACCATTAGTGGGAAATGGAAAATTCCTATCGTGTGGCAGATCAATGAAGGGAAAAAACGTCCCAGTGAGTTTTTACGTGGGATTGCAAAAGTGGACCGCAGAGTTTTGAATCAGCAGCTGAGTGAAATGGTGGAAGACGGTATTTTAACAAAACAATCTTTTAATGAACTTCCTCCAAGGGTTGAATACACATTGACAGAGCTTGGGGAACAACTTGTGAAGATCCTCTGGCAGCTGAATGACTGGGGAAAACTATTGATTCCTGAAAAAGATGAGCTATTGAACCCATAAGTTTTCATATAATATATTGGCAGATAGGTGAAAAAAAATGATATTTGTGTTCACTAAAACACATGAAAAGAGTTATCACAGGAATCACAGCTGCTCTCATTTTCGTTGGCTGTACAAAAGAAAAAATATCAGACCGTTTATTACCTGAACCAGATAAAAATGAGCATTTAATTTCAGAAAATGCTTTGAAAATCAATAAAGAAAAAAATACCATCCGGGAAAGATTTTCACCTCCGGAAGGCTATGAGTGGATGGAAGAAAAACCTGGTTCTTTCGGACATTTTATCGAAAATTTTAAGCTGAAACCTTATGGCAGCCGGATTGTAAAATATGACGGAACACCTATTTCTACCCAACATCTTCATGAAGCTGTTTTTGATATTGATACCGGAAATAAAGACCTGCAGCAATGTGCTGATGCCGCTATCCGTATGAGAGCGGAATATCTTTACAAATCGAAAAAGTTTGATGAAATTAAATTTCATTTTACCAGTGGCGACCTCCTCAGCTGGAATGATTATAAAAATGGAACGAGAGCTTTTGTGAATGGAAATTCAGTCAGCTTCAGAAAAACAGCTGGGTATGATGATTCTTACCAGAGTTTCAGAAATTATCTGGATCTGATTTTCAATTATGCAGGAACAATTTCATTGAACAGAGAAACAAAGCCGGTCACAAGAAATTCTAATCTTAAAACAGGAGATATTCTGATCACACCGGGAAGCCCGGGACATATTGTTTTTATTTCCGGGGTCTGTAAAAATGAGAAAGGGGAAAGATTATTTTTACTGAGCGAGGGATTTACGCCGGCACAGTCTGTTCATGTGCTTTCCAACCCGTTTAATCCCTATTTTACACCTTGGTACGATCTCGATATCCATTCTGAGGAAACGAAAACTGCACGATATTTTTTTAAACCTACAAACTTCAGAAGCTTTTAATCATTTATATTCAAAACTATTGGAAACTTACTACGATAATCTGAACTTGTTTTTGTAAATTTGTGTTCGAAATTTTTTACTTGATGAAAGAGAGTGCTGTAAAAAAAATTGCAGTTCTTACTTCAGGAGGTGACTCTCCGGGTATGAATGCGGCGTTAAGAGCGGTAGTAAGAACCGCCAATTACTATAATATCGAATGCTACGGAGTAAGAGAAGGCTACAACGGTCTTATCAACAATGATTTCCTGAAAATGGGGGCTCGTTCCGTAAAAAATATAATCAACCAGGGTGGAACTATTCTAAAGTCTGCCAGATCCACTGAGTTCAGAACAAAAGAAGGCCGTCAGAAAGCTTACGATAATTGCGTAAAACTTGGAATAGACGGATTGGTATGTATTGGAGGAGATGGAACTTTTACCGGTGCCAAAATCTTTAATGAAGAATTCGGAATCAGAGTAATCGGTATCCCGGGAACTATTGATAACGATATTTTCGGTACTGATAATACCATCGGTTACGACACTGCCTTGAATACTGCCATGGATGCTATTGACAAGATCCGTGACACGGCTACTTCCCACAACAGAGTTTTCTTTGTAGAGGTGATGGGACGTGATGCTGGTTTTATTGCTTTAAACAGTGGATTGGCAACAGGAGCTCTGGATATTTTAATTCCTGAGAAAAAAGACAGTATTGATGAGCTTTTCACAAAATTCAGGGATGCGGAAAAAACCGGAAAGGCATCAAGTATTGTGGTGGTTGCAGAAGGTGAAAAACTAGCCAACGTTTATGAGCTTGCAGAAAAAACCAAACAAACCTTCCCTGATTATGATATTCGTGTAGCCATTTTGGGACATATGCAGAGAGGAGGTTCTCCAAGCTGTGCAGACAGAGTTTTGGCCAGCAGACTGGGATACGGTGCTGTAACAGGGCTTATGGAAGGACAAACCAACGTAATGGCAGGAATGCGTTCCAATGATTTGACGTATACACCAATAGAAGAAGCCATTAAAAAACATAACGAAATCAATAAAGATCTTTT
Organism: Chryseobacterium sp. KLBC 52; assembly: GCF_003347605.1. Classification (GTDB taxonomy): domain Bacteria; phylum Bacteroidota; class Bacteroidia; order Flavobacteriales; family Weeksellaceae; genus Chryseobacterium. The sequence goes on from NZ_QDFZ01000002.1 coordinate 96,492, forward strand.
ACTGATTTCAGAAATTTTAGCAATCTAATTATTTTTATAATCTAATAAAAACAAACTATTATGTCAACAATTAAAGTAGGTATCAACGGTTTTGGTAGAATTGGACGTCTTGTTTTCAGAGCAATGACTGAAAGAGACAACATTGAAGTTGTAGGAATCAATGACCTAATCAATGCAGAATACATGGCTTACATGTTAAAATATGACTCTGTACACGGTATTTTCCCAGGTGAAGTTTCTGTAGAAGGAAATGATCTTGTAGTAAACGGGAAAAAGATCAGAGTAACTGCTGAAAAAGATCCAAGCAACCTAAAGTGGAATGAAATCGGTGCAGACTACGTAGTAGAATCTACTGGTTTATTCTTAGATAAAGAAAGCGCTGCAAAACATATTACTGCAGGTGCTAAGAAAGTAATCCTTTCTGCTCCTTCTAAAGATGATACTCCAATGTTCGTAATGGGGGTAAACCACAAGGAACTTACTGATGATATCAAAATTTTATCAAACGCTTCTTGTACTACAAACTGTTTAGCTCCTTTAGCTAAAGTAATCCACGATAACTTTGGAATCGTAGAAGGTTTGATGACCACTGTACACGCTACAACAGCTACTCAGAAAACTGTTGACGGTCCTTCAATGAAAGACTGGAGAGGTGGTAGAGCTGCTCTGAACAACATCATCCCTTCTTCTACAGGTGCTGCTAAAGCAGTAGGAAAAGTAATTCCTTCACTAAACGGAAAATTAACAGGTATGTCTTTCAGAGTACCAACTGTTGACGTTTCTGTAGTAGACTTAACAGTGAGAATTGAAAAAGCTGCTTCTTATGAAGAAATCTGTTCAGTAATCAAAGCTGCGTCTGAAGGTGAATTGAAAGGAATTCTAGGATATACTGAAGAGGCTGTAGTATCTCAGGACTTCGTAGGAGATAAGAGAACTTCTATCTTCGATAAAGATGCTGGTATCATGCTTTCTCCTAACTTCGTGAAACTTGTTTCTTGGTATGACAACGAAATGGGTTACTCAAACAAGTTAGTTGATATGCTTGTACACGCTGCTTCTTTATAATCAATAATGAGCGATAAGCAATAATATAAAACCTTCCCGATGGGAAGGTTTTTTTGTTTAAATTAACTCCCAAAATTTATACCATGCTCAATGAACTTATTGAAAGATATTCTCAATATTCTGATGTGGAATTAATGGAAGTATATTCAAATAAAGACAGATATACAAATGATGCCAAACAAGCTTTAGATATCGTCATAGAAAATAAAGGTGGAATACAATCTCTGACCGTCCGGTATGATACAACTGTAGCGAAGGAATTGGAAAAATCAAGAATAAAGAATGATGCTACGGAATTGTATTTAAACGGGATGACAAAAAATGACATCAATCATGCTTTGAATTCAGAAATACTAGCCTCAGATGAAATACAACAGATCATAGAAACTACTTCTACAGAAATAGAAGCAACAAAAAGGGATTTAGAAATTAAACCCAGCACCATCATCGGGAGTATCTTAGGAGGAATTATCGGTGGAACTATTGGTGGGATATTATGGGGATTACAAATTATATATTCCGGTCGCATCTTTTATATTTTTGCTATAGGTCTGGGAATAATTTCTTACGGTTTTATAAAATTTTTCACTAAACAGAGCAGAAATAATATTGCGGTATTCATCATTACCATACTATCGGTGGTTTATGCTTTGATTTTAGGTTTTTACATATATGAATTATTTGGTTATCGTGGACCTGACAGATATTGATAAAACGTAAAAATGAGCTCCAATCATCATTAAATTTAATTCAACCCTGATAAATCTCACCAGAATATTTCAGCATAAAACTTGTACTTTTATAGGTAAAGGAATGAACATGATACAACCCCGTTTTAAAAACGCCCCCCATTTCAGAGATTTTTGGGAACATGGTAACGGAAAGCAGCTTATTGAATTTTCCGGAGCAGAGGTAAGTTTTAAAAACTTTGAAAAATTTGCTCCCTATTTTCATCATGTGGATAAAATTGGTGATGAGGTGGTACAAGATGTTTATTTCACTAAAAAATTTCATGAGGCTTCAAGAGAGATTGAACACTATATCAGAAATGGAGTTTCGGAAACTGATGATGTTCCTGAAAGTGTAAAAAAGCTTTTCAGTCAGACTCAAAAAGTTCCGGACTGGCTGGATTATAATCTGCTTAAAAGCGGTGCTGAACTATGCATGAGAAGTAACCTGGATTCTTTGATCTCGCTGAGAGATTATTGTCTGATCGGCGGTTATGATTATGCTTACCTCAACAAACCGCTTATTGTCACAGAAGCCCTGAAAAAAGGAGCGGTAAAACGTCTTTCTGAAACATTGGATTTTTGGGTAAATGCTACCCGATACAACGCATTGGAAATTCATGCAAAAGGATATGAATTTGCCATAAAAACCCGTTTGATCCACTCCTATGCAAGACTTTCCATTAAAAAACATTATAAAGACTGGGATACCGAAAACTGGGGAGAACCCATCAATTCATGGGATATGATGGCAACGTATATTGGGTTCAGTCTGGTATTCCTTCATAGTCTTCAGAAATTGGGAAATCGTTTTTCTGTTGAAGAGGAACAGGGAATTTTTCATCTCTGGAAATATGTAGGGTATCTTCTGGGAATTCCGGAACAGCTTCTTCCTGATGATAAAAAACATGCAACGGAATATTTTTATTTATGGACTTCTGTTCAGCCCCCTTCGGATAAAGATTCTGTTCTGCTGGCTCACTCTCTTCTGGATGAATCACTGGAAAATCCTATTTTAAAATATGAATTTCAAAGAAAGAATTTAAAATATCTGCACGTCTGCTGTACCTGGTTTTTGTTGGATGACGAAGTATGTAAAAGATTACAAATTCCGGAAGTTCCTTTCAGAAATCTGTTTCCAAAATCGAAAATACTTTTCAATAAAATTTATGATCAACTGGTCAGTCGTGAAAAGAGAATACAAAGAGGAAATAAGGATCAGCTGAAAGTACTGGAAGATTATCTTGCCATCACTAAAAACTCAAATTTTCATTAAAAGTAATTGTTGGAGATCGCCAAGGCGCAAAGATTTCAAGACATTGCAAAAGTTTTTTAGGACGCAAGAAAATCGAAGATTTTCAGCATGGGAATTATATAATTTCAGGTAAAATTCTTGCAATCAACCAAACGATACAGTTTTCCATTAACATCTGCGTTATCTGCAAAATCAGCGTGAGGTAAAAAACATATACACTACTCAATTTTATTGGAGATAAAATCTTTGCGCCTTAAAGCAAAAGAATTGCGCCTTTGCGATTTCAAACAAAAAAACAACTCATCTTAATAAAGTAAAAAAACATTTAAAAACACTTTAGATACCACATTCCGCATGTGCTTCGTAATGAATGAGATCAGCTGTAAAATTTTATCATTTTTTAACTTTAAAAATAGCTTTCAGAGACAAATAATATTAGCTTTTGATCTATAAATTATGTATTTTTGAGAAATTATTTTAATAGAGATGAGTAACATTGATGATAAGAAAAAAGCACTCGCTTTAGTGCTTGACAAGCTAGATAAAACATATGGAAAGGGAACGGTAATGACTTTAGGTGACGAATCTATAGACAATACTATTGAGGTAATTCCTTCCGGTTCTTTAGGGTTAGATATTGCTTTAGGAATAGGCGGATATCCAAAAGGAAGAATCATTGAAATATATGGGCCTGAATCTTCAGGTAAAACAACATTAACCCTTCACGCTATTGCTGAAGCTCAAAAAGCAGGTGGTATTGCAGCATTCATTGATGCAGAGCACGCTTTCGACAGAACGTATGCTGCGAAATTAGGAATTGATCTTGAAAACCTGATCATTTCTCAACCGGACAATGGTGAACAAGCGTTGGAAATTGCAGATAACTTAATCCGTTCAGGAGCTATTGATATCGTTGTTATTGACTCTGTAGCCGCTCTTACCCCAAAAGCAGAAATCGAAGGTGAAATGGGAGATTCCAAAATGGGTCTTCATGCAAGATTAATGTCTCAGGCATTAAGAAAGCTTACCGCTACTATTTCAAGAACAAAATGTACCGTGATTTTCATCAACCAGTTGAGAGAAAAGATCGGTGTTATGTTCGGAAACCCTGAAACCACTACCGGAGGTAATGCTCTTAAGTTCTACGCATCTGTAAGAATTGATATCAGAAAAGCAAGTGCGCCAATCAAGCAAGGTGACGAAGCTATCGGTAGCCGTGTGAAAGTGAAGATTGTGAAAAACAAAGTAGCACCTCCTTTCAAACAGGCAGAATTTGATATCATGTATGGAGAAGGAGTTTCTAAAGTAGGAGAAATTCTTGATACTGCTGTAGATATGGGAATTGTAAAGAAAAGTGGTTCTTGGTTCAGCTACGAAGAGACTAAATTGGGTCAGGGACGTGATGCTGTAAAAGATGTTTTAAGAGATAACCCGGATCTTGCTGAAGAATTGGAAGGTAAGATCAAAGAAGAAATGAAAAACAAATAATTTTTCAGAACAATATTGAAAAGGCAGTCTTCGGATTGCCTTTTTTGTTGTCATTTTTTTTAACGCAAAGTTTTATTTATAGGCGGTACAATTTTGAGGGGCCAAAAGATGGAATCAATAAATTGATTCTTACTAAGCAAACGCATCATTTATCACAAAGCTTCATCAACGATGCGTTTAAATAAATAAATAAATAAATAAATAAAGGATCAGAAAATAAAAAAGAGGTCATTCCGTAGAACAACCTCTTTGAGATTTTATATTTAAAAAAATTATTCAGCAATTTTACCTTGCAATTGAAGTGCTCCGGTCACTTTCATTCCTTTTGTTGGAGTTTCAAATCTCATATTCTCCTTGTTAACAAAAGCATCAATGGTAAAGAAATCTTCACGCTCTTCATTCGTGATCAATTTCAGTTTCAGAATATACCCTTTAACACTTCCGTCTTCAAGCAATTCTGTTTCTTTAAAGTCTACTACCTGACCAATAAAATCGAAACATGCATAATTAGGCAAGTCCTGACTTGGTGCATAGGTAGTGAAATCGTCACTCATTTTGGTTCCATCCGGTACATCAGTATTGGTGTGAACATCAAGGATGAAAACAATTCCGCTGATATTTACTTTCAGATGAGGCTGAGTCATGTAGGTGTTTCTGTTTTCAGCATAATCTGTTGCAAAAAACCAAACCCCAAAAGTATCTCTGGCAGGTCCTGCTACAATTGCCTGTAAATTCAATGCATTTTCCCATTCTCTGATTGATCTTGTTTCAAAATCCAATGTATAATCCGTTGTTACTTCCGGAACGATCATACTTAATTCCGGTGTTACAATAGTTTTAAACCTTACCCCATCAAATTCTGTTTTGCTCTTAATATCCATTGATGGATCAGAAGACTCTGTCTGTGTAAGAATAGCATTCAGATACTGACCGTAATCTTTAGTTTGAAAATTCTGATGACCAAAAATCCCACTCCATGTATTCATAAGATTATGAACATTGGACTTTCTGATGATAATTCCTGCTTCATTGGTTGTTTCAGGCGCTGCAATTCCCTCCGTATTCTGGAAATAATTTTGTCCCTCAATCAACTGATGGTTCATGATCGCATTATTTTCTTCATGAGAAAACTCTGCAAAACCTTTATAAGTAATATTTTGGTTTTCGAAAACATAAGGCAATCCTGTTTTCTTCTTTTCATCACCGGCAAAGTGATAAGCAAGTGAAATTCCCTTAAATTCTCCTTCCTGAATAGCCGGAGTATGATTACCGTTATGATCAAACTGAGAATGATACAGGATCACATAAGATTTAATCTTTCCTTCCTGAAGTTCACTTTCGAACTTTTCTTCCATTTGTGCAATCGCCTGTTGTGGAGAAAGTGCATAAGCATCTTCAGTAACCATATAGGCAAAACCTTCTACATCCCCGTTTTCTTTTTCAAAAGCAGAAAGAGGCGTATATTCTCCTCTTAGCTGAAGGGCTATAGAATACACGATATAATCATTATAAATCCTGATTTTTTCATATTCTTCATTTACTTTCGGCTCTTCTACCGGCTGCGAAGGAATTTCCGGTATTGTTTCCACAACTTCTTCCACCACTTCCTCTACTATTTTTTCCTCTGGCATTTCCATTTCCTGAACCGGAGTACTCACATTTTCCTGACTGTTATTTTTCTTCTTAAAAAAATCAAAGATTCCCATACTGTTATTTATAATTGGCGGTAAATATAATAAAAGTGCTCAACAGACCCATCATAAAAAAAATGCCATTGTGTCAGTTTCTTCTTCATTGTTTTTATAATAAAAAATTCCGGCGGAGCCTTTGGCTCCGCCGGAATTTTATTAATTAGGTTTATCATCTGTCAGTTCAAATCCCCAATCTTTTCCTTTTTGGGTTGCCGGGATTCCTTTTGTCATCCAGACCGGAGCTTTTGCCCCTTTAAGATAATAATCAAAAAACTGCTGTTCGCGGATTTGAATATCTTTTCTATTCTGGCGTTTCATAAGGTTATGATCATCACCATTATAATTCAGAAGCCATACTGGTTTTCCGAGACGGCGTAATGCGGTAAACATTTCAATTCCCTGATACCAGGGCACTGCTCCATCTTTATCATTACTCATAATAACTACCGGAGTTTGTACTTTATCAATGGTAAAAAGCGGTGAGTTCTTAATATAAAGCTCAGGAGCTTCCCATAAATTCTTTCCTAGTCTGCTCTGCGATTTTTCATACTGGAATTGCCTGTTCATTCCTGAGGTCCATCGGATTCCTCCATAGGCAGAAGTCATGTTGACAACAGGAGCACCACTCCATGCAGCCGCATACATATTGGTATGAGCAATAAGATAGGCTACCTGATAACCTCCCCAGCTTTGTCCCTGGATTCCTATTTTAGTACCATCTACCCAGGAATTTTGCTTTAGTTTTTCAACTCCGGAATTAATGTATTCCATGGCAGATTCTCCCGGGAAACCATCTGTGTAAGAAATATCAGGTGTGAAAACCAGATATCCGTTGCTCACAAAATAAGAAATATTTAATCTTGAAGGCGTAGGAGCCGGCGCAACATAACGATTTAAATTATCCGAAAGCTTTTCGTAGAAATAAACAATCATCGGATATTTTTTATTTGGATTGAAATCTTCCGGTTTGTATAAAACTCCTGTGGAAGTATTTCCTTTGGGTGTTGTCCAGTTTACCAATTCATCTGTTCCCCAGTTATATTGATTTTGCTGAGGATTGGTATTGCTCAGTTTTTGTTGTTCTGAGAAATCTGATGTTGCAAAAATATTGGGAGAATCTGTATACGATTCTTTTACCAAAATATATTCCTCAGCATTTTTTGCTTTTTGAAGAGTTCTGTATCCCCAGACATTTTCCATCTGAATTTTTACAGGATCAGAATTCTTCTGAATGGATGTTTTAAAAATACCATTCGCCTTTGTTGTATTATCAAACGCAGATAAATAAATAGTCGATTTTCGGCTTAAGCTTTTAATATCTTTATCCAAATCGTAAGTATCGAATGTGATTTTATGCTTACGTCCAAATCCATTGGTAATATTCCTCGGCTTTTTTGAACCGTCCAGGAAAAACTCCCAAAGATCATAACGGTCTCTGATAATCACAGATTCATCATTATCTGTCCAGGATGCTATCCCGTAAGAATTTGGGAAATCCGGCATATCAAATTCCTCATCAACGAAGGAAACAGGTAAGTCTGTATTTAATGGAAGGGTTTGTTTTGTTTTCACATTATAACTCAGCCACTGCCCCTTTTCTCTGTCAAAGATGACAACAAATTTTCCTTGCGGGGATATAGCTGCTGCTCCATTCAGATTTTTAATAATTGCTGTTCTGTCTCCCGTTTTATTGTCGATCAGAAAATAGGTTTTCTTTGTCGCGCCTTCCCATTGTGAAGAAATACGGTTGTTGATACTGGTAATTCCCAATGCAAATTCTGCATTTCCTTCATTCACTAATCGTAAAGTATCTAAGTCCTCTCCATCAATATTTCTGAAGAAATCTGGTTTTTCTGTTTGCATTACCGCAGCGTAAGATTTCTTCAGGTCATTTTTCAGTTCTTTTAATTGTACGGTCTGCAAATAGTCATCTTTATAATTCCAGACATCTACTACAGCGTGGTCATTCGCAATCATTGCTGTATCTTTTGCCACAGGCTTTGGAGCAACACCAAAATACAGCTGTTTTCCATTTTTACTGAACAGAGGTAATCTATTTTCAGAAATCACCCAATTCTTTTTCATCTGAGGATTCTCATTGGTGACAATTTCTTTTTTATTTCCTTTAAAATTAAAGTAATACAACTGATATAATTTCACCAGATCATTCTGTGCAGAAAAAGTACCTACATAGGCCAATTGGTTTCCATCTTCATCAAAAGATAACTGGGAAAAATCACCTTCCATTTCAGAAATTTTATTCACAGTTCCCTTTGGCAGATCAACTACCTGCACGGTTTGCAATGCATATTTATTAGGCTTTGATTTGTCAGTATCTTTTTTATCTGCAGATTTTTCATCTGTTGATTCTTTTCCTTCCTTTTTATCCTTTTTTTCGTCTGGCTTCTTAGTTACAAAAACAAGCTGTTTTCCATTTTTACTGAACTCGTAGCGTATCACATTATCATAGGTTGTACTTTTCCCGTCCAATAGATTTCGCACTACCAGTTGTAATGGTTTTACATTTTTGTCTTCTTCTTTATTTTCATCTCCATCATCTTTATCAGAAGATTCATCCGAAGATTTATCTTTTGTATTTTCCAGAAGATAAGCAACATATGAACCTGCCTTTTCAGGAATTTTAAACGATTTTACATTAGGAATTTTCTCTGTTTTATCATTGACAAAATCAACAATAGCAAGGCTGTCTTTTGTTAACTTATTTTTTTTCAGTTTTTTATCTTTTACCGCCTTAATATCTTTATACTGAGGACGGATTTGAAAAATAGCAAACCTGGAATCATTCGTAAAATCTACTTTTGTTGCTCTTTCAAACTTTTTTGTTGTTTTATTTTTAACAGAAAATAAAGAAAGGTTAGAATTTCCTTCCTGAGCATCCACAGAATAGGCAACCCATTTTCCATCATTGGAGATTTTTCTCCCGCCAATATTTTCCCAACTGTCATAAACAGAATGGTCTAAAGGCTTCTTCTGTGCATACACGAAACAGGTCATGATGAGCAGAATAAAAACTGTACATTTCAACTTCATTTTTAAAATATTTTAAGAATTAAAAGTAAGGTATTTCTTTGACAAATTCACATAACATAATTGCTTTCGGCTTGAAAAAATGCCATTCTGTCACTTTCTGCTGCATGGTATTTTTTTTGAGAAAGATTTTAAAATTAAAAATCTAAATATGATGACTAAAGGAAATATTAATGTATCTGTGGAAAATATTTTCCCGCTTATCAAAAAATTTCTTTACAGTGACCACGAAATATTTTTAAGAGAGCTAATCTCTAATGCCACTGATGCTACTTTAAAATTAAAACATTTAACAAGCATTGGTGAAGCAAAAGTGGAATACGGAAATCCGAAACTTGAAGTTAAAATTGACAAAGACCAGAAAACGTTACGCATCATCGACCAAGGTATTGGGATGACAGGTGAAGAAGTTGAAAAATACATCAACCAGGTTGCTTTCTCAGGGGCTGAAGAATTCCTTGAAAAATATAAAGATTCGGCTAAAGATTCAGGAATTATCGGACATTTTGGTCTTGGATTCTATTCTGCATTTATGGTGGCTGAAAAAGTGGAAATCCTTACAAAATCTTACAAAGATGAGCCGGCAGTACGTTGGATCTGTGATGGAAGCCCGGAATTTACCCTTGAAGAAACTAATGACAAAACAGACAGAGGAACGGAAATCATCCTTCATATTGCTGAAGATTCTGTAGAATTTTTAGAAGAAGCAAAAATCCGTGAACTGTTATTAAAATATAACAAATTTATGCCTGTTCCGATTAAATTCGGGACGAAAACCCATACACTTCCTTTACCGGAAGACGCTCCTGAAGATGCTGTGGCTGAAACGGAAGAGGTAGACAATATCATCAACAATCCGGTTCCGGCATGGACGATTGCACCAAGCGAACTGACCAATGAGGATTATATGAAGTTCTACCACGAACTTTATCCAATGCAGTTTGAAGAACCATTATTCAACATCCACCTGAATGTTGATTACCCTTTCAACCTTACCGGAATTTTGTTCTTCCCGAAACTGAGCAACAATTTGAATATCGACAAGGATAAAATTCAATTATATCAAAATCAGGTATTCGTTACAGATGAAGTAAAAGGGATTGTTCCTGACTTCCTGATGTTGCTGAGAGGGGTAATTGATTCTCCGGACATTCCGTTGAACGTTTCCCGTTCTTATCTTCAGGCAGACGGTGCTGTAAAGAAAATTTCATCTTACATCACGAAAAAAGTAGCCGACAAAATGGCTTCTCTGATCAATGAAAACCGTGAAGATTATGAACAAAAATGGAATGATATCAAGGTTGTAATCGAATACGGAATCGTTACTGAGGAGAAATTTGCGGAAAAGGCAGACAAATTCACCTTATATCCTACCACAGACGGTAAATATTTCCTTTGGGATGAATTGGTAGAGAAAATCAAGCCAATTCAAACCGATAAGGATAACAAACTGGTTGTACTGTACGCTACCAATGCGGATGAACAGCATAGCTACATTCAGTCTGCAAGAGATAAAGGATATGAAGTTCTGCTATTAGACTCTCCTATCATTTCACACGTGATTCAGAAACTGGAAACTTCAAAAGAAAATATTTCGTTTGCAAGAGTAGATGCTGATCATGTTAATAATTTGATCAAAAAAGATGAGCCGGTAATTTCAAAACTGAATGAAACGGAAAAAGAATCTTTGAAGAAGAATGTAGAGGAAGCGATTCAGGATACTAAGTTTACGGTTCAGCTTGAAGATCTTGACAGCAGTGATGCTCCGTTCACGATTACCCAACCAGAATTTATGAGAAGAATGAAGGAAATGCAGGCGACAGGCGGAGGCGGTATGTTCGGAATGGGAGGTTTCCCGGAGATGTATAATCTTGTGGTGAACTCAAACAGTGAGCTTTCCAATCAGATCTTAAAAACTGAGAATGCTGAAGAGAAGGAAAGTTTAATCAAATATGCTCTGGATCTTGCCAAGCTCTCACAAAACTTACTGAAAGGAAAAGACCTTACAGATTTTATACAGAGAAGCTATAAGCAACTTGAAAAATAAATTACACGAGACTGTTTCAATTTGAAGCAGTCTTTTTTTATCTGAAGAAAGGTTGGAGAAATGCAAAGACACAATTTTTTTGAATACTATGTTTTGTAAGACGCAAGGATTTATTTCCGATAAAATTTTAGGCTGTGTTTTATTTTTTATTTCCCGCTGATTTTGCTGATGACGCAGATCATAAAAATCTGTGCAATTCGTGTGATCTGTGGGAATATTTCAATAAAAATGAAGCTCCATCCTTTCAGAAATTCTAATATTGAGCGAAGTCGAAAATGTTCTTGGGCTTTAAATTTTCCTAATGAATAAAAACCTGATAGGTTTTAGAAACCTATCAGGTTTAAATAAGTGCTCTTACCATCATCTTTGATCAATCAGAAATTATCATTAAGTGAATGACTAACAAGAAGAAAATTTTCAACAATTACATCAGATAGTATTTGTGTTTTTAAGCCTGGTTTCATTTTATCTTTAATCTTATTCTTTACCGCATACTTTTTTCTACTTTTTATTGTATAGCTTCTGCTTTTTTGCCATTTTTGTATAAAATGTCGGTCATGCAAAAAGAAAAATTACGCGTCATCAGAAAGCAAAAAGGCTATACTCAACAACAGGTAGCTGACTTTATCGCAACGGATGTATCCAATTACAGCAGAAAAGAAAGCGGTGATGTAAGAATTGTAAAAGATGAATGGGATAAACTTGCCCGTTTTCTGGATGTACCGTTTGAGGATATTTATGAAGAGGATGAACCTGCAGTAATTATCAATAATGATCATCCCGTATTCAATGACAGATCTTCGTCTGCAGGTGTAATTACTAACCAGAATAATTATGATAATATTCCGGGAGCTATCATTGAAAATCTACAAAACTATATAGCTCTGTTAAAAGAGGAAAATGAAAGGCTGAAAGAAGAACTGAAAGGTATCTCAGGAGTAAGAAAATAAGATGGCTTGAGAAACTGTATAAAATATTGATGTCACTTCATATTAATGTATGGAGTGACATTTTTTTTGTGATAGACTCTAATTAGTACTATTTTTTTGACGCAAAGAATTAATGATTCGAATGTTTTTATTTCAGGAGGCAAAGAATTGCAACTTTGTCACTGATGAAGCTTTGTGGTAAATGATGCGTTTGCTTAATAAGAATCAATGAAATTGATTATGTCTTTGCTCCCTTAAAAATATTACGTTTTATAAATAGAAAATTTGCGTTAAAAACCTATTGTTTCCAAAACTTAAAATTTACAATTCTTCCAACGGATCCCAGAACAGTTTTTTGAAATTTTTTATTCTAAGATTTTCCACAGTGATTCCTTCAGCTTCCAGCTTAGACTGAAATTCCGGAACAGACAGAACTCCTGAACTGGAAATTACCCGGTGAGCAGGAACATCCTTTGGACACCCTCCCATAGCTTTTCCTACATGCCTGGAATGATTAGGATAACCAACCGCCTTGGCTATAGCACCATAAGTGGATACTCTTCCTTTGGGAATAAGTCTTGCCACTTCGTAAACCTGCTGTTTGAAAATCTCGTCCATATCTGTTTTCTATATTTTTGCATCATTTTTGAATTCTATTAAACTCGATGATGTTTCATTAAAAAATAAAGATATGAAAAAATCATTTTTCAGGCTGTTGAATGCCGTTAATAAAAAAGTTCTTCCGAAACTGAGTAGTAAAGATCCTAATCATCTCACTAAGATGGAAAAGGGAATTCTGGCGTATCGTTATTTTGTGCTGGTGAATTCTTTGGATTGATTTTTATTTTCACACGGATTGCACAGATTCCACAGATTTTTATGTATATCTTTTGGAAAACGCAAAGGCGCTAGTTCTTTTACATGACTCCTGCTTTAAAGCGCGAGGATTTTATCTCCGATAAAATTGTAGGCTGCGTTTTTATTCTTTATCTCCCGCTGATTTTGCTGATGACGCAGATCATAAAAATCTGTGCAATTCGTGTGATTTGTGGGAATACTATATTCCACTTTTTCAACCATTAAGAAAAACTTGAATACTCTTAATGATTCAAATCGTTTTTAGTTTTCAAAACAAATCTATTTTTCAATCCTAAAATAAAAAAGCGCTCCAAATGAATTGAAGCGCTGATATGGTAATCTCTGACAAGAATTTTGTTCTTAGTTTTCTAAGATATAAGAGAACATCAATGGTGCACAGATCGTTGCATCACTTTCAACGATAAATTTCGGTGTAGTGATATCAAGCTTACCCCAAGTGATCTTTTCATTTGGAACAGCTCCAGAATATGAACCGTAAGATGTTGTAGAATCAGAAATCTGGCAGAAATAAGACCAGAAAGGAATGTCGTGCATTTCCATATCCTGATATAGCATTGGTACTACACAGATAGGGAAATCTCCTGCGATACCGCCACCAATCTGGAAGAATCCAACTCCTTTTCCTCCTGAGTTTTTAGTATACCAGTCAGCAAGGTAAGTCATATATTCGATTCCTGATTTCATTGTAGTCGCTTTAAGCTCTCCTTTGATACAGTAAGAAGCGAAGATGTTACCCATTGTAGAATCTTCCCATCCCGGAACTACGATTGGTAAGTTGGCTTCTGCAGCAGCAATCATCCATGAGTTTTCTCTAGGAATTTCATAATACTGCTCCAATACTCCTGAAAGGATCATTTTGTACATGAATTCGTGAGGGAAATATCTTTCTCCTTTAGCTTCTGCATCTTTCCAGATCTCTACGATATGTTTTTGTAATCTTCTGAAAGCTTCTTCTTCAGGGATACAAGTATCTGTAACTCTGTTCAGACCTCTTTCCAAAAGATCCCACTCATCCTGAGCTGTTAAATCTCTATAATGAGGAACTCTTTCATAGTGAGAGTGTGCTACAAGATTCATTAAATCTTCTTCAAGGTTAGCACCTGTACAAGAGATAAAATCTACTTTTCCCTGACGGATCATTTCAGCAAGAATCTTCCCTAATTCAGCAGTAGACATTGCTCCTGCCAAAGTAATCATCATTTTTCCGCCATCTTTAAGATGTGCAACATATCCTTTAGAAGCATCCACCAATGCAGCTGCGTTGAAGTGCAGGTAATACTTTTCTATGAATTCAGTTATCGGTTTGCTCATTTTTTAAATTTTTGCAAAGATAAAACTTAAAAACGGAATGTAATCAAAGCACTTGAAGAAAGTGTGGCAGAGTGTCTTTTTTTATCATTTGTTAAATTGGGAAGGTATAGGTTGGAAAACGCAACGGCGCAAAGGGTTTTAAAACTTTGTGAATATTTAAGGCGCAAAAAAATCCAAGATTTTTAGCAAGGATGTAGCTTCATTTTTATTGAAATATTCCCACAGATCAAATTGATTACGCAGATTTTTATGATCTGCGTCATCAGCAAAATCTGCGAGAGATAAAATCTTTGCGCCTTACATACTATTCAAAAAAAAAATAGTGACTTTAGGTTTTCCAATATTGACCTCCTATAAAAAAGCGCAGCCCGAAATGAGCCGCACTTTCATTGTAATTCAACCTTATAGTATTCAACAAAGATTTATCCTTCCCAGCTTTCCACTTTCAGGATCTCGATTTTTCTTTCTCCGTCTTTGAAAGGCCAGTTGATAATATCTCCTACTTTATACCCTACTACTGCAAGCGCAATATCCGACAGGATGGAATGTTTATTTTTTTTAAGCTTTTCTTTGCTAGATGCCACAAAAATATATTCGTGTTCAAAATCTAATGTATGGTCTTTTAATGTTACTTTTCTTTCAACCGTTACAATATCGGCAGGAAGATCTCTTCTCAGTACCTGTTTTGCTTTTCTAAGCTCTTCAGCTAATCTTTTCTCTTCTCCGATACTCACTTTTTTTCTTCTGAGTGTATCTTTTATAGCATCATAAATTCCGGTAGTTACAATAATATGATTGGACATTTTTTCATTATTTTTAAAATTAAAATGCAGTTATTCTCTGACGATCCAATGTAGAATACAGACGTATGACAGCCTTCTTCTCTAGAAAACTGCAAAAAAGTGATAGATAAAATCCGGATTGATTCCCTGTCTTGGATCCTGACAGGGCTTAGATAATGAAGTCCTTAGAACTTTTCAGAAAAGAATCTGTATGAAGATAAAGTAAAGACAGCAGCAATCCTGACCGGCGGTGTTCTGCAGATAAAAAGATTGTTGCTGTCATTATCAATTATTATTAATTCTAACAAATATACGACTTAAAAACGGAATGTAGCGGCTGCACTTAAAGAAACTCTATGTAAACCTTCTTTTTGATCATCATCAAATTTATAGGTTACCCCGTTAAACTTCATTTTATTCAGAGTACCACCGCTTAAACCAACTTTTGGTCCAATAAGGAAGTTTTTACTGATCTGATATCGGTAACCAAAATCGATTTCTGCCCCGAAAGTACTTCCTGTACCTTTTACATCTCCTGTTTTGGTAGTATAAGAGAGTACTCCCAATGCAATATCTGCAAATACTTTATGTCTGGTCGGCGAATTATCATTTGAAATCAGTCCGGAAACTCCAAAAAAAGTAATATTATCCTTTGTGGTCACAGGAACAGATACAGGCATTCCATTTACATAGCCAAGCAAAAACCCGTCACTGGATGCACTGTAATGAGAATATTTTACCCCAAGTCCAAACCCGTTATTTACCTCATAATGGGCAGCGATATCAAAGTTCAGTCCGTTTTTAAGGTCTTTTACATAGTCTTTTTCTTCCTTGCTAAGTCCTGAAATTGTTTTTGCTGTTCTCCATGCGTATCCTACGGAAGGTCTGATAGAAAATTTCTGAGCGAAAGACATGGTGGAGATTGAGAATACTCCAGCCAAGATTAATTTTTTTATCATGGTTTTAAAGTTTCCGGCAAAAATAAAATTTTCTGCTGGAGAAACCAATTAAAACCTGAAACGTCTGTTTTCTTTTTTGTCTGAAAGCTTTTTCTTATTATCCAGTCTTTTTTGTTTCTGCCCTTTTGAGGGCTTCGTTGCGGTTCTCTTTTTGGGAACAATGAGGGCTTTATTTACAATTTCGATTATTTTTTCAATCGCCTTATTTTTATTCATCAGCTGGGTTCTGCTTTCAGAAACTGAGAGAAATAAAAAGCCATCTGCATTGATTCTGTTTTTCAGTTTATGCTGAATCAAGATTTTTTCACCTTCATTAAAAAATTCTGAAGCATCTACTTTCCAAAGTACGGTAACAGCTGTCTCCACTTTATTAACATTCTGTCCTCCTGCCCCACTGCTGCGGGAAGTTTTAAAGCTGAGTTCTTTTGAAAAGTCTTTCATTTTTTTAAATTTTGAGATAATAAAATCAAAAGTCAAGATTATAAATGTACGTTTATACTTTTATATAATTCTGACCGATTTACTTTTCCGTTGGGAGTTCTTGGAATTTCATTGATGAAAATAATTTCTTTTGGCCTGTGAAAATTTTTCTCAAAAGGTATTTCCAAAACTTTTTTCATTACCTCATCAGATTCACTTCCTTCTATAACCAATATCAATTTCTGCCCCAAACTCTCATCTGGCAATCCAATAAAGACCGCTTCGTTAGAAATCTCTTTTTTCACAAGTGCTTCAAGCGTTTCCGGGAAAATTTTTGCCCCTCCGGAATTGATCACGTTGTCTATTCTTCCCAGAAATTTAAACTGTTTCCCGTTCTTAATATCAACTAAATCATTAGTTTGCAGTTCTTCAGCATTTACATTTGGAGCAAAGATCTTCAGGCAACCTCTGTCATCCAAAGAAATGGATACATTTTCAAAAACGGTGAAATAATCTTCCTGCTCAGGCATCAATTGTTTTAAGCCAATATGGGAAAGGGTTTCAGACATTCCATAGGTTTCAAAAATACGATTTGAAGGGCTAAGATTCATCTGCAGAATTTTATTTTTCAGGCTTTCTGAAACGGCGGCTCCACCAATGATCAGGTTTTTAATCAGATGGAGCTTTTCCAGTGAGTTTTCTACCTGAAGAGGGGTCATAGCACAAAAGTCTATTTTTTCTTCCAGATCTTCAACAGGTTTTAAAGAGGGATCAGCAATTTTTAATTGTAATTTCCTTTCTATTGATCGCACAATCATCATTTTCCCAGAAATATATTCCACAGGCAGGCAAAGCAATGCCGTATCACCTTCTTTTAATCCCAGAAAATTACAGGTCATTATAGCAGAATTGACCATTTTCTTTTTTTCAATTTCAAAAATTTTAGGTACTCCGGTAGAACCTGAAGTCTGGACATTTACTCCTGTTTTTTCTGAAAACCATTCTTCCAGAAAAATTTTTACTTTCTTTTCAAATCCGGTATCGAATGATAATTGATTAATATTGAGATTATTGAAGTCTATCAGCATGTTTTCTGTAAATAAATTCTACAGTAAATTTAAAAAAATTTTCAAAAAGTTCTTGTATATAAAGAAAAAAGCTGTAAATTTGCACCACTAAAACAAACAGACTCATGGTGTAGCGGTAACACTACTGATTTTGGTTCAGTCATCTGGGGTTCGAATCCCTGTGAGTCTACAAACCATCCTTTTTTAAGGGTGGTTTTTGTTTTTACTCCTATCCTATATTTCTGAGTGAAATCAGAATAAACAATTTAAAACTATAACTATGAAAAAACACTATTTCTTATTCTTTTCAATCATCAGTATTTTTCTGAATGCCCAAAGCTTTAGCCTGGATCCCACCTTCGGAAATGGCGGTTATTGTATGTATGATAATTTCAGAGAAACATCGGATGCTGTGATACTTCCGGATGGCCAATTCATTACAGCAACGTCCACGGGCTCTATCACTATAAGAAAGGTAAACCAAAGCGGAATTCTTGATAGCTCTTTCGGAGAGAAGGATTATGATATGGGCAGCAATTCATTGGATAAAAGCGAATCTATCAAAAAAGTTATTTTAAATAATAATAAAATATTGATCTATGGAAGGGTAAATGCTACTCCAACTCACAGTTTATATGATTGGTTTCTAACCAGAATTAATCTTGACGGTTCTTTAGACACGAGTTTTGGAACTAATGGTTTTACCACTCAATCTGTAAGTCAAAACGGTACAGCAGATGATTTTGCAGTAGATCAGAATGGAAACAGCTACCTTCTTATTTCCAACATGGGTTCTTATATGGTAAAAGTAGATTCCAACGGAGTCATTGATAACAATTTCGGAACCAATGGAAAGTTATCGCTTAATACGTTTTATCCCAAAAAGTTTTATATTCAGAATGATGGGAAACTGGTAATGGCGGGAACCAAAACCAATACATTAACCTACACAGAAGATTCTTATATCGAAAGAAGACTGCCTGACGGCACATACGATTCTACATTTGGTACTAATGGTTCTGTTTTTATTCCTAATACACAAGGTTCTGTTGCCAGAAATTTTGAATATAATTATACCGATAATTCCATCTTAGTGCTGCATAGTAAAAATACTGTATATGGAGGTACTTTCTTTTTGTCTAAAATTCAAATTTCAGATGGCGCCTCTGTTTCCGGATTTTCCAACAATGGAAGAACACCTGATTATAGCTTTAACTACGCAAAGCAATTGTCATTGGGACAAATTACCGTATTACCCAATTCAAAAATAGTAATAACCGGAGGTGTAACGAATATGTACAATGGTACCCCGAATCTTATTGCACAATTATTTGTAACCAGACTGAATGCAAATGGAAGTATTGATTATACTACATCAAGTGCCGGTTTTCAGTATTTTATGGCTGCACCACCCACTACATCGCTAAGAGCTGACTATATTAAAAAATTATTTAACCTGAATGACGGCTCACTGGTTCTTGTATATTCCGGCGGCAGTGTAACACATGGCTCCAAATCTTTTCTGACAAAGTTTAACAGTGGTTTCCTAGGACTGGATGAGGTTTCTGCAAAAGATCATAATTATGCTTTTATTCTTTACCCTAATCCGGCCGGGGATCATATTAGCATACAAAGTAAAAAACAGGGTCATGAAAGTTTTGAGTACAGTATTTTTGATATGTCCGGGAAAATAGTTCAAAATGGTTCATCGATATTCAATGAACAAATTGATATTCAAAGATTAGAAAAAGGGAATTATATGATTAGGTTTGAAACTAAAAAAGGAGACAAGCAATCTTTAAAATTAATTAAGAAATAAAAAACAGATATTTACCTTACTTAAAATAAGAACCATCCTTTTTAGGATGGTTTTTGCTTATACTACTATCGAATAAGTATAAAAAACAAATTATTTCTTGTTTCAATACTTCAACATTCCTTCATGTACAAAAGAATATATCTATCATAAAGCAGTCTTTTCTATTTATAATAAATTCTCTGTGTTCTAAAAAAAGCGGGTAAGAATTATTCTATAATCAAGAGTCGCATCTCCGTTATTAGTAACATTGATGATATCTGCTGAAGACATTGTTAACGTATAACTTAATGCTGAACCTGTTCCTCCAGCACAGTTGGGAACACCAGACCAAACTACTGAAGTCGTAAATCTGTTTACTTCTGTAAATACAGGACCTTTAGAAGTGGTATCTGTGTTAAGAAGACCATCTATTCCCTTAATGGAAAAAGCATTGTTAAAAGCATTACTGGTTACATAATATTCAGCAATTGTAGTTCTTCCACAGGCGTTCCCAACAGAAACCAAAGCTTTATATACTCCTGCATTTGGAATTCCTGTAATCAAAGCAGCCGTAGCACCTGCTGTTACATTCACTGTATTATTGATAACTGTACCATATACATTAGTAACGGCTTTATTCAAAACGCCGTTTGCATCTGAATATACCGGTGTTACAATGGCGGCTCCAGCAGCCACATCCATAGTTCTTATTCTGGTACTTCCTGCAACGTCTAAAGTATTTGTGGGACTCCCTGTAGCAATCCCTATATTTCCAGAATTTAAGTCCATAGCAAAATCAACTCCTCCCGGATTCCGCGCAATGGCAAATAATCCATTATTTCCATTAAAATTTGGGTTTATTCCCATTACGGCCTGTTTTATTCCCGTAGTTCCTGTAGTTCTTAAGATCGATAATATGGAACTATTGGCGACAGGATTTTCTATCAGCAAACCTGTATTGGTAGCCTCCCCTCCTCCAATACCTGTGGCTGTTCCCCTATTTTTTATATGGAGATTCGACAATGGTGTGAGATTACCGATACCTACATTTCCAGCAGAGGTTACTGTGAAGTCATTGGCTTGCTGTACGTCATTTGGAACACCCGTTGCAGGATTGTCTTTTGCACCATCAACATGAAATGTACCTTGAGGGTTAGGAGTATTGATCCCAACCTGTGAAAACGCAATGATAGAAAAAAATATCATTGCCAGAGTTACGTTTTTTTTCATTTTTTTAAATTTAAAATTGTGTAATTTGAGTATTGTTTAAAGAAATACGTACTTTTTATCATTAAAAAATAAGACTATATTTCAATCAAATTTACACTTTTCAACTTCAATACAATATTAAATTAATACAAATAACACATTATAGAAATCATATCCACAATACTACAATCATAATAATTATCGAGTCAGGATTCCAGAATTAATACCTAATACCCTGTGTTTTTAAGTATTTCGAAAAGTTGGCCTTATGATAAAAGCAAATGCCACTGTTATCAGTAGGATTCCAAATTCCAGTAAAAATCCCCATGAACCTGCAAAAAAACATCTCATAATGGCATCTGCTGTAAATTCGGCATCATCACTATTTATGCTGTATGTAACCCAATCCGGGCATTTTCCTTCTTCGTAATAAGTAAAGATACCAGCCCTGTAATCCTTGAGTACAGCCTTTATTTCAAGATAAAGTTTCGATGCAGACCACCATGACATATACCCTCCTATGAGGAGAAAAGGAATTGCGGTTAAAAAGTGAGTGAGCCTAAACTGCTTATTTGTAATGTTACCCTTTAAAAGAGTAAACAGTTTCCAATTTGGAATAAAGCAAAGAATAAAAAATTCAATTTCAAGGAAAATTAAAAAAAACGAAGTACATAGCAGGGATACACTGCTGTCAAATAGAATTATACCTGCAAGAGGAACTAAAGATATCATCATGGTAATGGTGATAATACCAAGCGCTATGTTTGATAATGTCATATTCCTTCTCATCACTGTTTCCTTCATTACTAATTTACTGCAACAGCATAAATAGCATTTTCAGACCATGATCCTCCCACTCCTGTTAATTTAGCTCCGGACACTGTACCGCTGGCCTGGGTATTCCCGACAATATATCTATAGGTTTTAGCAGCTCCGGATGTATTATTAATTTGTACAGTTCCGGTAGCTACATTATATTTTTGTCCTCCATTGTACGGACCTGTCACCTGGAAACTCATTAATGTAGGTCTTATAACATCAGGAGACTGGACTGCTGTCTGTCCAATTGTTGTCAGATTCGTTTCTGAAAAAGTACTTCTTACAAACATCCAGTCGTTTACTGTAAAATTACCACTAGGGAAAATTAATAATGAAATGGTAACCATCCACCTTCCCGGAGGTAAAGTAATGGAAGAACCGGTGTATCTAAAATCAGAAAACTGAGAAAATGGTACATCATATCCTCCGCCCAGTGTTCCTACAACAACATTTGACGCGGCTCTCTGCCATGTTGCCACTCCATTGGCATCAGAAGTTAATATCTTATTGACCCCTTGTGTACCATCTACAATTTTCAATGCACCATTCGTTGAGGAACGGACATCCAGTACATTTGTGGGCGCCGTTGTGCCAATTCCTACTCTGCCATTTTTATTTAAAGTCATTAACGGGTCTCCTGCAGCCGGAGCTCCTGCAAACAACTGTAATACATTGGCAGCATTTCCCAATCCATAAAAATCATCTCCTGCGGCACTGTTCCATAATGCCAGTTTTTTTCCGTTACCCATTCCCAAATCCAACAAATTCTTAGGCGTTGTTGTTCCTATACCCACCCTGTTGGTAACTGCATCTACCGAAAATGTACTTCCATCCACTGAAAAGTGATTGGTTCCTACAGTAGCGGTACTTGTAAAGGCTAAAGAACTGGTTCCCTGAACTACCGTACGAGCTCCTGTAAGTGTTCCGTTTGAATTATAAATATTAGTATTTGCAGGAAGGTCCTTCCATGTCGCAACACCATTCGCGTCTGATGTTAAAACTTTGGCATTTCCCTGTGTTCCATCGACAATTTTTAGAGCTCCATTGGCTGTAGAGCGGATATCCAATTTATTGGTAGGGTTTACTGTTCCTACTCCGACATTTCCGTTACTGAGCACTGTAAAATCATTAGCCTGCTGAGCTGTAGTTGGAACTCCTGTTGAAACATTATCTTTGGCACCATCCACATGAAAAGAGCCTTGAGGATTTGGAGTATTTATGCCTACCTGAGAGAAAAATAAATTTGAGAAAAGCATTCCTGATGAAATGATTATTTTTTTCATTTGTTTACGTTTTAAAAGGTTTGATGTTAAATTTTTTTTCTTGTGTGTATTTAGAATCGTACTGAAAAATATGACCGGCCCGAAATTTCTCAGTGTTCGAATTGGATGTTACAAACTTATGACTCATAAACAAAAAAAATCTTACACCAAATACACTTCAATATTCAAAACACTGAAAAATAAATACTTACCATTAAAATGAAGTAACTTTGAAGTAAGCAAAAAAAGTGAATTATTAGCTTTTTCAGAAGGAAATTTGAGAATAGGGTAACGGAGAAATAGAGATGCCTTGTAATGTTACCTTATGTATTATTTAAAAAGCAGGGATTATGAATATCCCCGTTCATAAACACAAACACTTTTCAAACATGAAAGAATGAAAAATATATTTCGTCTTAAATGTATCAATATTATTTATGTATATCATTACGTCAAATATACTTCACCTAGTAATGAATTATAAAACAATACTTTATATATCAAATGCAGTAAGATTGACGTATATCGTTACGCTCTATACATATAAGAATTACCTGTAATTAATTAAATTTTTAATCATATTCATAAAAAAGTTATTTTTGCTTTAATAATTTTAAAAAATATGTTCCCCAATTTTAGAATTAAAAAACTCTATCTGATTTTCTTTTTTTTCTCACTATTTTATGATGCTCAGGATTTTTCTTTTCAGCCTGAACCTATAAAAACAACATTAGAATACAGAAAAAGATTAGATGCCGAAGGAGCTTTAAAATTTAATATTAATGCTCTTAAACAATATGAAGAAAGTAATGATATCAGAGGCATTATTATGGCATACACCAATATAGGAACCCTATTAAGTGGATTGGAAAGAGATAAGGATGGTCTTGAATATCTTGACAAAGCAAAAAAAGAACTGCTTCATATTAACGATCCATTTCTGAAAGCAAATTTATACAATGAATACGGCAGAATCTATACACGCCTGGGACTTTACCAACAATCTAATACTGCTTTTGATGAGGCAAAGTCTTCTATAATGAAAATTTCAAATCTTAAACAGAAAGAATTTGCTCTGGCCTACAACTACTCATGGAAACAGCAGAATTTTCCCAAAGATAAAAATCTGGACTCTTTGCAAGTTATAAAGAAGAAAATACTGGGGATAAAGCCTAGCGTGATCTCTTATACAAGGAAAGCAGATCAATTTATTGCTAAAAAAACTCATTTGGATTCTGCTGAATATTATATGAATAAGGCTCTCGTTCTTTCTACAGACGCTTCTGACATTGAAAAAGCAACCGCATGGTTCAGTTATGGAGATCTCTTTAATGTGAAAGGAAATAAACAAAAGGCTCTTGAGTATTATTTAAAATCTCTTGATGTATTCCAGAAAACAGAAAATACTCCCACTTCATTACTCACTGTTTACGATACGCTTTCAAGTGTCTATAAGGCTTTACATCAAATTGACAAATCCAATGAATATCTAAGAAAATATACTGTTCTTAATGATAATATCAATAAAAATGAAAAAGAAGCTATAAATCTCGCTGTCAATAAGCTCATTGAATTAAAGCATGAGGAAAAGGAAAAAGAAAGAAAAACATTTTATATAATAGCTCTGGTTATTACAGCGATATTTTTACTATTATTCTATTTGATACGAAAAATCTATATCAAAAAGGAACTCAAAAAAGATAAAATCATTGAAAAAAAGATTCTGGAAACGGATGTTCTTAAATTAAAAGTAAATGACTCTTTTGAAGAAATTATCCAGTTGATGGAAAGCAGGAGCCCTTTATTTTTGATCCGTTTCAAAGAAGTATATCCTGAATTCTATGAAAAACTGATAGCACATACACCTGAGCTTACGGAGCATGACGTAAAATTCAGTGCTTATATCAGATTAAATCTTACAAATAAAGAAATCTGCCAATATGAAAACATTAGCTTACGGGGAATAGAAACCAAAAGATACAGACTTAAAAAGAAGTTAAAGCTCCCGCAAGAGGTGGAACTTCAAAAATGGATTCTGGAGCTGTAATATTGCGATATTTTAATAAAAAAAGACCTTTTGAAGGTCTTTTTTATTTAGAAATAATTATTGATATTATTTTTTAAGCCCATCAATTTCTTCCTGAATAGACTTAATTTTATCTCTTAATTCCTGGCTTACCTTTCCTGGAATTTTTTTAATTTTTCTCAGATCTAAGGCCAGCATAATAGAAGCAATTCCCATGAAGATAAAAGCAACCCCGGTAAGGGTAACCAATGAGAATCCTGTAAACACAGGATTAAATATCAGCAGTAAAGAAAAGATAATTCCTCCCACACTGGCAATGGCTACATTTCCCCAGCTCATTATTCTCATGCTTTTCAGGTCGAATGCAAATCCTAATAATTGAAAGGAACGGAACAACAAAGTAAACCCGATCACAAATGGAAGTACTGTCATGGAAATCTGAGGATTCGCAATAAGGTAAATTCCTATTGCCGTTGTTAGTAATCCACTTACCAGAAACCAGCCCCAGCCCTGTAAGGACTTACTGTTTTGTAAGGAAAAGAATATTTCGGTAATTCCTGAAAATAAAAAGGAAACACTGAAAAAAATGGAAAGAGTGACATACGTTGCCAGAGGCACACTGAATACATAAAATCCACAGATAAGGAAAATAATTCCGAAGATTAATGGGATATACCAATGTTTTACGGTATTGGTAAGGGTCTGAAATAAATTGGCCATAGGTGTCTTTTTTTGGTCCTGCCTACTTTTTGTAACGGTTTTCGGCTTCTCCGCAGGTATTTCAAACAGATTATAATATTCACCTGAATTTGAAATATAACCTCTTACCAATATACGAAAAATAACCGAAAAACCCTTCGTATTCAGTGATTGTTATGGTAAAAAAATAAGATGGAATTAATTTATTAAATTGATTCTAACTGACTGATGTAAAAAAATACTTTGTTATTTTAATTTATCGTGCTGCATTTCCGGCAGGCTGCTGCTGGGTTACACAGTGAATCATTCCTCCGTTTTCATACAGGTTTCTTACATCTATTCCTACTACTTTTCGATCCGGATACTGATCCTGAATAATCTTGTTGGCAATGGCATCATTAGGATCTCCATAGTTGGGAACCAACACCACTGTATTTGCTACGTAATAATTTACATAAGAACCTTTTTCGTCCAGTTGTTTTCCGTAGGCTGTTTTCACTTTGTTTTTGGTAGCCGGAACGTAAACTTTTTTATATTCTTTTCCGTTTACATTGGTGGCGGTATAAAGCGTGTTGACATCTTTGTCTGAAAGCCCAAGATCAAGAAGTTCATCTTCTTTCATGGTAATCATGGTTTGATGATTGATAAATTTCATAAAACCATCGATGTGCATATCGGTAACATCCAATCCGGTTACTCCATCCAGCCAGATCACTTTGGATACTCCGTAGTAGGTTTCAAACATTTCTTCGGCTTCTTCCTGCGTGATATCTTTATTTCTGGTAGCTCCTTTTTGCTGACTGATGACTGAACTTTTACAAGCCATTAAAACTCCGTTTCCATCCGCTTCCACAGATCCTCCTTCATTTACCATTTCTTCATTCAGATTGATGACTTTGACCCCAAGGTCTGAGCCTATCTTTCGTGGAATTTCATCACAGTTTTCAAAATCAAATTTTTCGCCCCAGCCATTGAATCCCCAATCTTCAATAAGAACATTTCCTTTCTTATCTTTTACGAAAACAGGTCCGTTATCTCTGATCCATACGTCATCGGTAGGATACACTTTGAAATCAACATTTTTCATTGGAACTTTGTTCTCTTCCAAAAGACGGATAATTCTGTTTTTCTCTTCATTATTGTAGGCAATAATGTGAACTTTCTCGCCAGACTGAAGGGCTTTTGTCATGTCCACCCATGTCTGCTCTAACCTTTTACGGTAAGTCATTCCGTGTTGATAATGATGCGGCCATTGAAGCCACGTTCCTTCATGTTTTGAAGATTCTTCGGGAAAATGATAGTCTGTCTGTGCCATATAGAATATAGAGCTCAATACTAAAGTGAGTGTGAATAATTTTTTCATATCATTAAAATTTCTTTCCTATAAAAACACCGAAATTGGTTAAAATTCAGGATTAATTTTCTTTGATTCATATTCGTAGCTAATAGTTCCCGAGGCGAAATAATTCCATTTTCTGCTAAAATCTTTATTATAAATTCCCAGTAGCTCAGTCTCTTTATTTCCAACATACGCCTGCACAGAAATTTGTGAATGGGCACAAAAAGGAAATAATAAGATGAGGAGAAATACATTCTTCATTCTATTTGTCTTTTTAAGTTACACATTGCAAGTTCGTCATTGTGATGATTGACGGGTACAAAATTAGGTCTCTCAAAAAAACAAATCTTGTCCTAAATTGACATTCTTTTCATGCAGTGAAATCAATACAGATCGTTCTATTTCCTATTCTAATGTACTGAAAATAAAAACAAAAAAGGTGAAAAATCATTTGATTTCCACCTCTTAAAACATGTTTAGATCTGTTTTATATTTTTATTTTGGCTTGTATAATTTGTACATCACGAACAAAAATCCAATCCATACAGGAATCAGAATTACCTGGATTTCCATTCCTGTAATGCTCATCAATCCTAAGATCAGGATTAAGAATGCGATACAGATATAGTTGGATATCGGGTAAAATATAGACGGAAATTTGGATTGAATTCCTTCTGCATTGATTGATTTTTTAAACTTTAAATGGGTGTAGCATATCATCAGCCAGTTGATGATCAAAGTAGACACCACTAAAGCCATCAGATATTCAAAAGCTTTTTCCGGAACTAATTTATTGATGATAATACAGATCCCTGCAAAGCATGATGAAATAATGATTGCGTTGGTAGGGACTGAGTTTTTATTCAGTTTTTTCAGAAATTTCGGTGCATTTCCCTGCTGAGCCAATCCGAAAAGCATTCTGCTGTTACTGTAAACACTACTGTTGTATACAGACAAAGCAGCTGTTAAAACAATCAGGTTAAGCACATTTGCAATTAATGTATTGAACTGAATGACTTTACCAAAAAGGCTGAATTCAAGACCATTTAAATTCTGAAATACCATTACGAACGGGCTTGATCCTTCTGTAATATCTCTCCACGGACTTAATGAAAATAAGATAACCAAAGCTCCTACATAGAAAATAAGGATTCTATAGATCACCTGGTTGGTTGCCTGTGGAATGGTTTTCTCCGGATTTTTTGCTTCTGCAGCAGTAATTCCAATAAGCTCAAGACCTCCGAATGAGAACATGATCATCGCCATGGCTGCAAATAATCCAGAATATCCGTTCTCTGTTTTATTAAATAATCCCTTTGGAAAAAATCCACCGTCATTCCAAAGATTGGTAATGGTAGCTTTTTCTCCTCCTGTACCGCTTATTAAAAGGTATACTCCGAAAACAATCATGGCAATAATAGCGACTACCTTGATGATGGAAAACCAGAATTCTGTTTCTCCATACACCTTTACAGAAGCCAGGTTAAGTGCATTAATGACTATAAAGAAAAATAAACTGGAAACCCAGAGTGGTATTTCCGGCCACCAAAAATGAATATAATGTCCGATAGCGGTAAGTTCCGCCATACTTACCAGAATATAAAGAATC
This sequence comes from Chryseobacterium sp. KLBC 52, assembly GCF_003347605.1. Classification (GTDB taxonomy): domain Bacteria; phylum Bacteroidota; class Bacteroidia; order Flavobacteriales; family Weeksellaceae; genus Chryseobacterium. The sequence continues at coordinate 124,922 of NZ_QDFZ01000002.1, forward strand.
CAGTAATTCCATCCTGAAGCAAATCCTGGGAAATTTCCCCAATATTTGTAGGCAAAGTAGCTAAAACTTCCCGAAACAGGTTCCTGAACTACCATCTCACCCAGCTGACGCATAATAAAAAAGGCAATAATTCCTGCCAATGCATAGCCTAAGATTACAGAGGGTCCTGCCAGTACTGCAGCGGGTCCAATTCCCAGAAATAACCCTGTTCCTATGGCACCTCCAAGGGCAATTAATTGTATGTGTCGGTTTGTTAATCCTCTAACTAAAGTCTCGTTTTGTCCTGTTTTATTTTCGTTGCTCATTGAATGAATTATTCGGTCGCTAAATATATAAAAACTTTTGAGAGAAATTCACATTCCATGGGGTAAATTGAGAATTTGCAGTCAGGCAGACAAGAAAAAACCTTAACAGTTTGCTAAGGCTTTTTCTGCGCATAAATAATAAAATCATTGATCTTCTTCTGGAAGAGCTTTTAAATCAGTATCGATCGTTTAGTTTGTTGGTACAGCATAAATAATATTTTCTGAATAGTTACCTCCAAAACCCTGAAAAAAAGTACCAGCTGACACAGCACCTCCAATCACGTTATTTCCGGCAATGTATTTATATCTTTTGACTGCACCAGATGAGTTATTCACAATCAGACTTCCCTGAATAATGGAAAATCTTGTAAGTGAAGGTGCTGTAGGCCCCTGAATAAGCCCGCTTACTAACACAGGTGCTTCAAAAATATCTCCTGAAATATTAGCAGTATCTCCCGGATTAATAGTAGGCTGATCTGAAAAGCTTGTCCTTATCCACATCCATTGATCACTGGTTAATGCCGTCCCTGTAGGGATAATAAGCTGTTGTACTGTAACCAGCCATTTTCCCTGAGGCAGGTCAATATAAGAGCCGGTATACTGAAATGTTCCGGTGGAAGTGAAAGGAATATCAATCCCGGTTCCGTTTGTTCCTCTTACCACTGTAAGCCTTACAGGTTTCCACAAGCCGTTTCCGTTGGCGTCAGAAGTCAGGACATAATTTTCGTTTTGCGCTCCATCTGTAATTTTTATTCCTGATACCGGAGCGGCTAATGTTCCTTGAGTTTTAATATCTAAACTCGACGCCGGGTTATTATTCCCAATTCCCACGTGGCCATCGGCAGTCATCACGACATCATCTGCCTGATTGGCAATGCTTACAGGGCCTGAGGTTTCATTATTTTTCTTTCCATCCAGATGAAACATTCCCCGGGGATTGGGAGTATTCAATCCAACCTGTGCAAAGGTGAAGGTTGCAAAGGCTCCTAACATCATAACATAAATCTTTTTCATTAAAATTGGTTTTTAAAGTTATTTTTCCTGAAAAAAGCACTTTAGTTTGTACAATGCTTTTCCACTAGCTTCATTGATTTAACAGAAGTTAATGAGATGCTAACCTACCGCTAAAAACCTTTATTTAACGAACAGATTCTGTACGTATTTTTCCACAGCACAGTAGTGATATTATGACTTTAAAGAGACTATATTAATGAATTTCGCTATAGATCTCCAGCAGTTCAACCAAATTGGCGATTTTTAATTTCTGATAAACTCTTCTTTTATAAGTTCCTACGGTGGACTCTTCTATATTAAGAGCATTTGCAATTTCAAGATTCCCGTTTCCTTTTGCCAGAAGATTAAAAACCTGCAGTTCTCTCTCGGATAGGTTTTCAATTGCTTTTCGCTTTTTATTTCCCTTCAGCAATTCATTCATGAGCTCCGGTGTATAATAATGTCCGTCTTTAAAAAGAGATTCAATTGCTTTGACAAAATTTTCGGGATCACTCTGTTTATTCAGGAACCCGTTGGCCCCTTCTTCAATGTATTGCAATGCAATATTTTCTTTGTAAGAAGTGAATATGAGGATAAGAGTATTTTCAGAGATTTCTTTAATCTCTTTGACCATTGATTTGAAAAGACTTCCCGGAAGTTCAATATCAAGAATGACCAGATCATATTTTTCGGATTCAATTTTCTTTTTTGTTTCGCCATAGGTTTCTGCAAAATCAACTTCAAAATGATTAAAATTTTTCTCAAGAATCATGGCTGTACCGATTCTCACCACATGATGGTCGTCTGCAATAAGTATTTTTTTTGTCATATTTTAATAAGGATTTTAATGAGTGTTCCTTGCGGAGTATTTTGATGGAAAGTCATTTCGGAATTCATCTTTATGAGCAGCTGAACAACCATATGAAGGCCTAAACCATAATTTTTAAAAATCATATGTTCATTCTCTTTTTTCTTAAACAACCCCGAATAATACATTCTCTGTTCATCGGACATTCCGGTACCGGTATCAGCAATATTGATTTCTATATGTGTTCCTGTAAAAGCTGATGTGATGGTAATTTCTCCGTCTGAAGTATTTTTCACCGCATTATCTATGATATTGTGGAAAACTGCGAGGAGAACATTCTTATTAAGTTTAATCTTAAGTTGATGGTCACAAAAATTATAAATAAATGTATTTTTCTGAGCTGCAATTTCTTCGAATAATAATCTTTTGTTTTCAATAAGATCATAGATGGAATACTCTTCTTCCGCACTATTTTGTTGTTTGTATAGTTCTGTATATTCTTTAAGACTTAACGTAAATTTATAGAGCTGTTCTGAGGTTTTATAAATGCTGTCAAAATATTTTTTCTGTGTTTTCGGATCTTCCGACTGGTTGAGTTCCTGTGAAAGAAGAGCAATAAACTTTACAGGAGTAGTTATATCGTGACTGATACTTTCGACCAGTTTTTTCTGATAATCGGATTCATTTTTCAGCTTATTATTGGTTTCAAGCAGTTCTTTATCTTTATGATCAAGGGTATTTTTTAATACTTTATTTTTTAGTCTTAAAAAATTCGTTCTCATCTGAACAACAACCAGGATGATGAAAATAATACTACCTGCAATCAGGATTTTAAAGAATAAAGTTTGATAAAAATAGGCTTCCACTTCTACAGGAAATGTTTTATAAACGAATTTCCCGGTTTCAGAAGATATAAATCTAACGAGAAGATTATAAGTACCAGGTTCAATATTTGCTATCCGGAAAGTTTTATCATTTTTGATATTTGTCCATGAACTGTCTTCAGTATCAAGTTTAGCCTGCAAATAAATATTTTCCAGATCTGAATAGTAAGGAACATCTATGTAAACTTCTGCATTTTTATAACCGCATTCCAGAAAAAGTTTGTTTTTCAACTGAACCATTTTTCCCCTCACTCTTGCCCTTTCAAGATAAACATCCCCACTTCCGGGGTAATAGGTTTTAATATTTTCGGGATTAAAAAACACAAAACCTTCCATAGAAGGAAACACAAGCTGCCCATCTTCCAGTTCATGAGCACATGGATTGGCACTTCCGTTGAACTCATTATTCGACAGTCCCTGCTTTTTGGTGTAACGGTAATAAGTAATGTCTCCTTTCGGAGCTTTCATGTATTGTATAAGAATATTTTTATTGACTCTAAATAACCCATTATTGGAAGAAATCCATACGTTGGAATTTTTATCCTCCATCAAAGAATGGGCATTCGCCAGGAAATCATTTTTATCGGATGGAACTCTGACCGCTTTTTGATCTTTTATCAAATAAAGTCCTCTGTTGTATGTTGTAAACCAGATATTCCCATCTTTGGTCCGGATGATTTGTTTTACAGGAAGACCTTTTCCGATCAGCTTCTCCGTTTTATTTCCGGTAAGAGAGTAAACGTAGATTCCGCCGCTGCTTCCCAGATAAAGCAGATCTTTGTTATATCTTAAAACAGCATCTATATTATCTTTACAGGGAATAATTCTTTCAATTTCTTTAAAACGATCTTGCTTAAACAGATAGAGATAAGATTCTTTTCCACTGACAAGTGATGCCATATACAATCCTCCACTTTTATACAGACCATCAATTTCCTTATTTTGAAAAGAAATAGAATCATATTTTGTAAATCCTGTATTCTTGTACCTTATATGGATAGCATTATTCTCCCGATAAACCAGATTTCCGGTGTTATCCTGCAAAATATATCGTTTATCATAAGATTGAGAAGCCGGAAATATTCTTTCTGAAGTATTCGGATAGTATCTTATTCCTTCCTGAGTCAGAATGGAATTACCGCTATAAGAAATCCCGGCATAACACACCTCATCCTGATAAGGTAATTTTTTTCTGGACACCGAGAAATCGGACAGGCTTAAAATTTTAAGCCCATTAATAGAACTCCCGATGTATAATTTCTTCGCTGCTTCATCATAAAACATCGCTCCGGAAATTTCTTTATCAATATCCTTATAATCCAACAGGTAATTCAGCCTCAGCTTTCCATCCGAAAAATCACTTCTGTATATCTTACCATGCCTGATGATGAACACCTGTCCGGTGATTTGCTGCCAATAGATTTTAGTATCAGCATCAGTATACATTGACGGAGCATTGATATAGGAATATTTCCCCTGATACAACTGAAGTATCTTTTTATTATCAGCGTCAGGGATAAAAACATAATCTCCATGAATAAATAATCTTCTCAACTTGCGATGTGGAAATTTCAGATCAATGTTTGTGGTTTTCTTACTTATCTTATCAACATAAGTAATTCCATTATTTTCAAAATAGTAAGAACCAGTACCCATCCGGATAAAATAAGAATCGATATAAGAAATAAATCGTACGGTAATATTATTTTTAACAAGTCGCTTATAGATTTTCTGTTGTACTGTACCTTCCAAATCAGAAACCATGTCAGGTAAAATAATATCAGGCCTTCGCTGAGAGATCAGTAAAAAATCTTTTTCTCCTGCATTACTGATCGTAATACTGTCTTTTCTGATGTTGCCAAAAAAATCACCGAAGCTTAAATTTTTAAGTTTGAAATTATTATACTGAACAAAATTGCTTCCGTCATACCGTACAATTCTGCCTTCCATAGACAGCCAGATAAAACCATATCTATCTTTTACAATATCTTTAATACTGTTTTGAGGAAGACCATTATCCGTGTTATACCATTGGGTAGTATAACCTTGCCCTTTGATACATAGAAAAAAAATAAGTGAAATAAAGTAAAGAAGCTTCATTCAGTAGGGCAGCGTTATATTTAAGACAAATATATTATAGAAAATTAAATTTATTGTAAATATTTATCCACAATTATGTGAATTTTTTTCTACATAATTAAATATGAATAATGGATTCATTACAATACATTTGAAAAACCAAACATTTGTTCCCTCATCAATGTCATGGTCATCAGGCATACTGAAAACACAGTCTTTTTTGTTCGCAAAAAAAATGATCTCCTTCTGTCCGGGGAGATCATTATTCTATGATAATTCAATGTAAGTAAAAGTGAAATTTTTATATCCTATAAAAGTTCCTTCGGAATCGAAATATTATTTTTTTTCATGTATTCCACAAGGTTTTGATATTTATCTTCATATTCATCATTTCCACACTTATGCGAAATACTACAGATGTCTGATGGCTTGATTTCTAAAATATCAGATATTTTAGTCAGTATCTCCAGGTTGATCTTCACCTTGGAATTCTCAATATCGGAATATGCCTTTTGGGAAATGCCCATTTCAAAGGCCATGTACTCCTGCGTAAGATCTCTGCTCCTACGTATTTTTCTGATATTTTGTCCACATACTTTCATCGTTTTTGTTTTAGTAGTTTTCGGTATATTTTAGAAGATTAGCTATTAGCCTCCAACAAAGTTAATAAATACCTTTGGCAAAACATTATACACGTTACATGATATTTATTTTCGACATAAAAAAGACTTAAAAATAGAACTTTTTTCAGAGAAAATATCACTTCGGTAAACACTATTGGAATTTATGGAGACGCAAAAATTTAATTATGACAATAATATTGTCAGAGCATTCCTCTATGCGACTATCGCATTCGGACTTGTAGGATTTCTGCTGGGGCTTACAGCTGCACTGATGCTTTTTTATCCTGAATTGCCTGAATTTTTATTCGGTACGGATGATACAACTATTAAAAGCTTAGCTTCGGGTAATATTCAGGGGCTGATCAATACTCAGGGAGCGATGGGCTTCGGAAGAATCAGAATGCTTCATACCAGTGCTGTAATTTTTGCTTTCGTTTGTAATTCCTTTTTCTGCGGTGCTTACTACAGCATGCAGAGACTTCTTAAAACCAGAATGTACAGTGATACCCTTTCATGGATTCACTTCTGGTCATGGCAGTTGATGATTGTAAGTGTGGTTATTACATTCCTTATGGGAATCAATACTTCTAAAGAATATGCCGAACATGAATGGCCTATAGACATTTTAATTGCATTCTCATGGATCATTTTCGGAATCAATATGTTCGGAACTATTGCTAAGAGAAGAGTAAGACATTTATATGTAGCGATCTGGTTCTATCTGGCAACCTGGATTGCTGTGGCAATGCTTCACATCTTCAATAATCTTGAAGTTCCGTTATCTTTCACAAGCTGGAAATCTTATTCTGTATATGCAGGTGTAAAAGATGCATTAGTACAATGGTGGTATGGACACAATGCGGTAGCATTCGTATTAACCACCCCTGTATTAGGTCTGATGTATTACTTTATGCCAAAAGCAGCTCAACGACCGGTCTTCTCATACAAATTATCCATCATTCACTTCTGGTCGCTGATCTTCGTATACCTTTGGGCCGGGCCTCACCACCTGCAATATACAGCTTTACCGGCATGGGCTCAGGCGGTAGGAACAGGATTCTCTATCATGTTGATTGCACCATCATGGGGAGGAATGCTGAATGGTCTTCTTACGTTAAGAGGAGCCTGGGATAAAGTAAGAGAAAATCCTATTCTAAAATTCTTTGTAGTAGCAGTTACATGTTATGGTATGGCTACTTTCGAAGGACCTTTATTAGCAACAAAATCATTAAATAAAATTGGTCACTATACCGACTGGGTTATCGGCCACGTACACTTAGGCGCTCTTGGATGGAATGGTTTCATGGCATTCGGAGTGGTATATTATCTGGTTCCGATCATGTGGAGAACATCCCTCTGGTCTAAAAAATTAGCCAACTGGCACTTCTGGTTGGGAACTTTAGGGATCATCTTCTACGCGGTACCTATGTATATTTCAGGATTTACACAGGGATTAATGTGGAAGCAATTCAATCCGGACGGAACTTTATTGTGGAAAAACTGGCTGGATACGGTAACGGCAATTATTCCATACTTTAAAATGAGATTCCTTGGAGGTGTTCTTTATTTATCGGGGGCAATTTTAATGGTAGTTAATGTTATCAAAACCATTAAAGCTGGTTCATTCCAGAAAAATGTTCCTGCAGAGGCTCCTGCATTAGCCAATATCGGAAGCACAAGAAAAGAAGGCGAAGGTGTACACCTTTGGTTGGAAAGAACGCCTACTCTCCTTTCTGTATTAGCTTTCATCACGATAGCAATCGGTGGATTGGTGGAAATTGTTCCTACGCTGTCACTGAAGCAGAGTGTTCCGACCATTACAGCAGTAAAACCTTATACTCCACTGGAACTGGAAGGTAGAGACTTATATATCCGCGAGGGATGTAACTCATGCCACTCACAAATGATCAGACCGTTCCGTGATGAGGTTGTAAGATTTGAAGGAAAAAACGGACAGTATTCCAAAGCGGGAGAATTCGTATACGACAGACCATTCTTATGGGGATCTAAAAGAACAGGACCGGATCTTCACAGAGAAGGAGGAAGAAACCCGGATTCATGGCACTTCAAACATATGTATAACCCAAGAATTACTTCTGCCGGTTCTATTATGCCACGTTTCCCATGGTTAATTACCAATAAACTGGACAAAACCCAAATGGTGGACAAAATGAAACTGATGAAAAATGCCTTCGATGTTCCTTATACAAAAGCTCAGATTGATTCTGCCAACCAATGGGCGGATAACCAGTCCAAAGCAATTGTACAGAGAATTTACGCTGAAGCAACAGACGTAAAAGATCAGATGGTAAAAGAAAAAACAGCAAAAGGTTCTGCCTATGTACCGCTTGAACAAAGAGAAATTGTGGCAATGATTGCTTACCTGCAAAGATTAGGTACAGACATTAAAACAACACAGGTACAAACCGCAAGCGTAGAGTAACATTTAAAATTAAACTGCAATGAAAACGAGAACCCCCATTTCAATATATATCGCAACTACGATAGGTTTAACGATCATGGCCTTTGAAATGTTCGCCGGAGATTCAGGATATTTTTCCTCTCCTTTTTTCTGGGCGCTGATCTTAATCGCCACTATCCTATTGCTGATTATGAACTCTATTGGAGACCTGGTGGAAAATGAACGTTTCAACCGACTATCCGAGGAAGAGAAAAAACAATATCTGGAAGAAAAGAAAGTTCCGTACTACCAGAAATTGTGGAACTCTGCCTTCAAAAAACAAACTGCTACGGAAGAAAAAGATATTCTCATCGACCATGGTTTTGACGGAATTACAGAGCTTGACAACTCTCTTCCGAAATGGTGGATCGGTCTGTTCTGGTTCGGATGTATTTTCTGTGCCGTGTACCTGTTTGCTTTTTCTTTCACAGATTATGCTCATCCGGAAGCAGAGTACACCAAAGAAACAAAAACGATGTTAGCTTCCATTGCGGAGTATGAGAAAACTGCTCCTCAAATTAATCTGGAATCTGCAAAATACAGTGCTGATAATATTGCGGAAGGACAGGAATTGTTTAAAACAAATTGCGTTACCTGCCACGGAGACGGAGGAAAAGGTGGTATAGGTCCCAACCTTACCGATACCCATTGGATCAATATTAAAGAAAAAAGCTTATTTAAAAATGTATTCTGGATGCTTGAAAACGGTTCTCCGAATAATCCTACCATGAGACCTTTCATCAAGGAAGGAACCATTACCGGAAGAGATGCTGAAAAGATTGCCGCTTATATTTATCACATCAACCAGGAAACTGCTCCTATCACTACAGCACAAGGCGGTGCTGCTCCCCAGGGAGAAGAAGTGAAATGGGAAAACGGAAACAACTAAATTATTATTATCTATCATAAAACCATGCCACGCCCCCTTCAACACTACTAACATTTGAATTTCATTTTTGCTAACTAACCTTTTCAACATTAAAAAAATGATAAAAGGGGGCGTTTTTTACAAATAACAATCCTTACTTTGGCTGTCTTACTCAACTATTCACTTGACAACTACAAACTAGAAATTCCATAAAAAGACAGCCAAGGCAGGATTTTTGCATTCGCAAAAGGGTACCACAACAAAGACCAAATAAAATAGTATTATTATCTTTGTTAGAAACCTCATCGCATTTGAAACTGAAAATCAACACCACCAAACTTTTAAGGCGTATTGCAATAACCTTTATTTCAATATTGGTTCTTCTTACCCTGTTGATCCTAAGCTTAAGGCTTCCTGCCGTCCAAAACTTCATCAAAGACAAGCTCATTGTTTATCTGGAGAAAAAAATCAAAACTCCTGTAAGCCTTGAAAGGGTTTATATAGGATTTCCCAACAGTCTTGTTATGGAAAACCTCTACCTCAAAGGACAGGATGTAGATACCCTTCTGGCAGTGAAAAAGCTGGATGTAGGTTTACATATGCTGAAGCTTCTTAATTCTACGGCAGATATTACTTCGGTCAATATGGAAGGAGCACGCGCCAATGTGGTAAGGAAACCAGACGGCAAATTCAATTTTGATTATATCATTGATGCTTTTGCGTCCAGTGATAAGGAAGAAAGCCCATCCAAGCCGTTCATTATTTCTCTTGATAAAATTAATTTAAAAGATGTTGGGGTAACTTTCAATGACCAGCAATCTAAGAATGATATTCAACTCTACTTTAAATCGTTTGATACCAGAGTCAAAACTTTTGATCTCAGCAAAAACAATTATGCCGTTAATGATATCAACCTTGACGGCTTAAAATTAAAGTTAAAGCAGGGACTGGTAGAAGAAGTTGCTAAAAAAGTGGAGAAAAAAGTAGATTCTCTGAATGAAAAAAAACCTATGAATATTGGGTTGAGAGGAATCAAGCTTACTCATTTCGATATTGATTACGGTGATGAAAACACCAAAACATTTGCAAAAGTTATCTTCAAAGAACTGAGTACAAAGGTCAACAAACTGGATCTTGAAAACAATGCTTACAATGTAGCCAATGTATTTCTTTCCGGGGCAGATATTAATGCCAACCTTTATCTTCCTGCTCAGAATGCCAATCCGAAAACAACAAAAGAACCTGAAGTTTCCAAAGTTTCTGATCAGGATAAAGCCATGAAACTTCTCTTAGGGAAACTTGTTCTGAACGATGTAAAAGTCAATTATAACAATACTGCCATTGCTCCAACGAAACAGGGAATGGACTTCAATCACCTTAATTTCTCAAAAATGAATGTGGAGGTAAGAAGCTTCAAAATGGAGAATAATACTTTTGCCGGAACCGTAAATTCTGCAGAAATTAAAGAAGGCAGAGGGCTGGATATCCAGAAATTCAATACGGATTTTGTATACGCAGAAAAGGAAGCATATCTGAAAGATCTTTATCTTCAAACTCCTAAAACCCTATTGCGTGATGAGGTTATTTTAAATTATAATTCCATTGATCAACTTAGCAAAAACTTAGGTGCAGTAAAGATTTCGGCCAATATCAAAGATTCAAAAATAGGGTTTTCTGACATTCTGAATCTGGTTCCGACTTTAAAAAATACGGTTCCCTTCAACAAATATCCGAACGCTATTTTAAACTTAAATGCGAATGTAAAAGGAAGCGTAAATGATCTTTTAATTCAGGATCTCAAAGTTTCAGGGCTGGATCAACTAAGGGTAATGGCTTCCGGAAAGATCAAAAATGCAATGAACCCAGATCAGTTGTATTATGATCTGAGAATTGGAGAATTTTCATCCAATGCCAAAACAATATTCAATCTTGTCCCTAAAAATACAATTCCTTCCAATATTTCGCTTCCTTCCCATTTCAGCATCAAAGGAAATGCAAAAGGAACGACAAAAGTGGTGAATACAGACTTAAACCTGTACTCTACTTTAGGAAATGCTGCCATCATCGCACAGGTAGACATGCGAAGAAAAAATCATGAATTGTATGATGTGAAAGCCAATCTTCAGGGTATACAGGTAGGAAAAATTATTCAGAATAAAGATATTGGTCCTATCACTGCACAAATTGCAGCCAAAGGGGAAAGTTTTGATTTTAAAAATGCCAATGCAGATTTAAAAGGTCACGTTGCTTCCGCAGTCTACAAAGGATATCGCTATCAAAATATGAATCTTACCGGAAAGATCAATAAAGGAGCTTATCATGTCATTTTAGATTCAAAAGACCCGAATGCCAGTTTACAACTGACTGCTTCGGGAGTTTATGATGAAAAAAATCCTACAGTAAAAGTGAATGGAGAAGTCATCAAACTGGATGTCAATAAACTTGGCTTCTATGAAAAACCAATGATTATTGCCGGAAAAATTGATGGAGATTTCACCAGCTTAGATCCCAATAATTTAAATGGATATCTCAACCTTAAAAATTTCGCGTTCTCGGATACCAAAGAGGTTTATCCTGTACAGGAAGTCAATCTGAAGGCTTCTTCCACAACAGATTCTACTCAGATTATTTTCAATTCCCAGATTGCAGATGTGGAACTGAAAGGTAAATATAAATTGACTCAGATTTTTGGTGCTTTAACGAAAACTGTGAATCAGTATTACCAGTTCCAGAAGCCGGATAACAAACAGAAAATTGATCCGGGACAACATTTTACTTTTACGGCTAAAATCAAAAATGATGATCTGATCAGAAAGTTTGTGCCGGATCTGAAAGATTTTGAAACCATCAATCTTGTTGGAAATTATGATGCAGATTCTCAGAAAATTGAAATTGACGGCCAAATACCAAGATTATTATATGGTGAAAATACCATTGAAAAAGGAGCTTTAAAAGTCACCAATGAAAATCAGGCATTGCAGTACAGTCTGAATGTAGCGGCTTTAAAAAGCTCAAGCTTTTCTTTAAATAAAATCAATATTGAAGGAGATGTTGCGGACAATACCATCCGATATAATGTTACCACAAAAGATGAGAAAGATGCCACTCAGTTCCTGATTGCAGGAAATGCAAAATCGTTGAATGATATTACCGAAATATCTCTGAACCCGAACGGGTTGAAACTGAATTATACGGACTGGAATATTGCTGAAAACAATAAAATTCAGATCAGCAATAAAGGAATTCTGGCGGATAACTTCATCTTGTCTAATGGCAGCAGTGAAATTGCTGTGCAGTCTGAAAGCAACAATCCAAGCAGCCCTTTGAATATTTCGTTGAAAGATTTTAAAATTGAAACCATTACGGAACTTATTAAAAAAGATACGGTTCTGGCAAGAGGAACGATCAACGGAACAGCGCAGCTTCGTGATGTGACTAAAAATATGACATTCATTTCCGACCTGAATATTTCAGACTTAATTGTCTATGGAAGTCCTGTCGGAAACCTTGCTGTAAAAGTGAATAATGCCTCACCGAAGGTTTTAAATGCAGATATTGCCCTTTCCGGAAATAACAATGACGTAAAAATCCTTGGAGATTATAATACCTCTTCCAGTACTTTTGATCTGAATATGGCGATCAACCAGCTTCAGATGAAGAGTATTCAGGGATTCTCTATGAATGCCATTACCAATACAGAAGGTTATCTATCAGGAAACTTAAAGATCACCGGAACTACAGATAAACCGAATATTTTAGGAAAAGTGAAATTCAATGATGCCGGATTGGAAATTGCCAAAACGGGAAGTGATTTCAGACACCTTAGTGATGAAATAGATTTTACCAGCCGCGGAATTGAGTTTGATCAGTTCAAAATCAAAGACAAGGACGGAAATGCTCTTGTGGTGGACGGGCAGGTTCTTACCCAAACCTACAGAGATTTTGCCTTTAATCTGGATGTGAATGCAAAAGACTTCAAAGTTGTCAATTCAGAGAAATCAAATGATGCGATGATGTATGGTATTCTGGCCATTGATGCCGGGCTTCATATCCGTGGAAACCTTGATCTTCCAAAAGTAGACGGAAGACTGAGCGTGGCAGACAACACTGATTTCACTTTTGTTCTTCCTCAATCCAGCCCTACTTTACAGGAGAGAGATGGTATTGTAGAATTTGTGGATCAGGATCAAGTGGTTTTAAACAAAACAATCAAAGCCGATTCTCTTAATGCGCAGAGCCGCATCAAAGGAATGGATGTAAGTGTCAATATTGAAGTCAGCAAAGAGGCAAAACTGTCTCTGATCATTGATAAAGCCAATGGTGATTTTGTACAGCTTCAGGGTGAAGCTGAATTAACCGGAGGAATAGATCCGTCAGGAAAAACTACGCTGGTAGGAGTATATGAAGTGGAAAAAGGAAGTTATGATCTTTCGGTGAGTTTCCTGAAACGTAAATTTGACATTCAGAAAGGCAGTACCATTACCTGGACAGGTGAACCTACTATGGCTCAAATGGATATTACTGCCGTATATAAAACAGAAGCACCACCTATTGACCTTGTGGAGCAGCAGATCAGTGGAGAGAGTGCCTCAACGATGAATCAGTTTAAGCAGAGGGTTCCTTTCAATGCTTTATTGAAAATGAAAGGAGAATTATTGAAACCTCAGCTTACTTTCGATATTACTACAGATGAGAAAAATAATTCTGTATCTACGAATGTAAAAGATGTTGTAGATCAGAAGCTTGCCCAGATAAGAACTCAGGAGTCTGAGCTGAACAAACAGGTATTTGCCTTATTGCTTCTGAACCGTTTTATCGGAGAAAATCCGTTTGAAAGCGGTGCCGGAATGTCTGCAGAAACCATGGCAAGACAAAGTGTGAGTAAAATCCTTTCTCAGCAGCTAAATAATCTTGCAGCAGGCCTGATTAAAGGAGTAGATCTTAATTTTGGACTTGATTCTTCAGAAGATTATTCCAGCGGAGAGAAAAATACCCGCACCGACCTGAATGTAGATATCAGTAAAAAATTATTGAATGACCGACTGAAAGTAACGGTAGGAAGTAACTTCGGACTGGAAGGCCAGGCACGCCAGAATGAAAACATGACCAATATTGCGGGTAATGTATCCGTAGATTACAGCCTTTCCAAAGATGGAAGGTATATGCTTCGTGCTTATCGTAAGGATGAATATCAGGTAGCTCTTCAGGGACAGATCATAGAAACCGGCGTCGGATTTATTATTACATTGGATTATGACAAATTCCGGGAGATTTTCCAGAAATCTAAAGAGAAAAAGCAGAAAAAAAATCAAAATAACCAAGTGGTAGAATTTAAATAATGAATAATAAGTTCCATATATATTGTAAGTATCTGTTGGTTTCCGGAATGGCATCCACGGTAATCTCGTGCAGCAACACCAGGTTTCTGAAAGAGGGCCAGATGCTCTATACGGGAGCCAAAGTAAAGATTGAAAATGATACGATTTCCAAAAAAGAAAAAAAAGATCTTGAGTCTGCACTGGAAGCGAACCTCACTCCAAAGCCTAATTCCACATTTTTAGGGCTGCGTCCCAAGCTGTATTTTTATAATATTGCCAAGGAGCCTAAAAAAGACAAAGGTTTTAATTACTGGCTTAAATATAAAGTGGGTGAAAAACCAGTATTATTGGGAGATGTAGATCGTGAGTTCAATAAAGATATCATTGAAAATTATTCTGAAAACAAAGGATATTTCAATGCCAGAGCTACTTATGACACCGTTTCAAAGAACAAAAAAGCTCAGGTTATTTATACAGTAAGGCCTGGTTCAAGATATCTGATAGACGGTGTAAAATTCCAGAAAGATTCTACACTGGTCAATCATGAAATTCAAAACCTTACGGATAAAACTCTTCTTAAAAACGGAAGACCATTTGACCTGGACGTCATCAAAGCAGAAAGAGAAAGAATTGACAACAGGCTAAAGGAACGAGGTTTTTATTATTTCCATCCTGATAATATTATCGTGCAGGCGGACAGTACGGTGAGTAAAAATCATAAAGTTGAACTTAACGTAAAACTAAAAGATAACACTCCTGATTTGGCAACGCAGCAGTTCGGTATTGATAATGTTATTGTATTTCCCAATTACAATATTCAGGATGTAAAAGATGGTAAATACAGTATCCCGATGGATAAAGATTCTCTTTCCAAATATCGTTTTGATGACATTTACGTCATTGATCCGCAGCATAAATTTAAACCGAAAATTTTTGACAGAGCTTTATATTTCAAAAAAGGAGATCTTTACAACCGTTCGAACCACAATTTAACTCTGAACCGATTGATCAGTCTGGGCGTATTCAAATTTGTAAAGAACGAGTTTATTGTATCTGATTCTTTAAGCCATAAATTTGATGCCTATTATTTATTGACTCCAAGACAGGTACAATCGCTTCGTCTAGAAGCATTGGGAAGGACCAATTCCGCCAACTATGCGGGTAGTGAGCTGAACCTGAACTGGACCCACAGAAATTTCTTCAGAGGTGCAGAACAATTTAAAGCAGCCATCTATGGAGCTTTTGATTTCCAGATGGGAGGGGCTCAAAATGCCAATAATATTTTCCGTGCAGGAACAAACGTACAACTTTCAATCCCAAGAATTGTAGCACCATTCCGTTTTCATTCTTCCAGTGAATTTGTTCCCAGAACAAATATCACATTGGGATATGAATTCCAGAACAGAACACAATACTATACCCTAAATAATTTCACCGGATCATTCGGATATGTGTGGAAAGAAAACGCAAGAAAAGAACATGATCTGAAAGTGATTGATATTACTTTGGTGTCCCCGGCAAAGGTTACCGCAGAATATGATTCAATATCAAAGAAGAATCCAGCAATGGCAAGAGTTGTGGCAAAGCAGCTTATTTTCGGTCCTACCTATTCTTACACCTATACCAATACCATGCTTCCAAAGACCAACACCGTTTATTATAAAGGTACGCTTGATCTTGCTGGAAATATTACAGGGTTGGTAACAGGAGCCGATGTAAAGAAAGATAAGGAAAAGAAAATATTTGGTATTCCTTTCAGCCAATATGTAAAGATTGAAAACGATTTCAGATTCTATCATAAGTTCAGTGAAAAGTCTTCACTGGCTACGAGATTTATTGGAGGAATTGCCTATCCATACGGAAACTCAGAGTATATTCCTTTCTCTAAACAGTTTTTCTCAGGAGGAAGTAACAGTATCAGGGCATTCCGTGCAAGAACATTAGGACCGGGAAGTTTTGACCCGAGAACGATAGATCCTGGGACTTACTTTGACCAGTCCGGAGATATCAAACTGGAATTAAATGCGGAGTACCGTGCCAATCTTTATAAGTTCTTAAATGCTGCCGTTTTTGTAGATGCCGGAAACATCTGGCTTCTTCACGACGATGAAAACAGACCCGGGGCTAAGTTTTCAAAAGATTTTTTAAATGAAATTGCGGTGGGAGCCGGAGTAGGTCTGAGACTGGATTTTTCTATCCTGATTTTAAGACTGGATCTTGCGATGCCACTGAGAGTTCCTTACTATCAGAAAGGGGACAGATGGGCCTTCGATAAAATTAATTTCGGAGACTCAAGCTGGAGAAAAGACAATCTTGTTTTAAATATTGCCATCGGATATCCTTTTTAATATGATCAAAACCGCTAAATTTTTCTGGGAAGTTTTAAAAGATACATTCACTGAATGGAACAATTCTACTGCATCAAAAGATTCAGCAAGTCTTGCGTATTATGCCATCTTTTCTATCCCGGGATTATTAATTATTATTATCTGGGTACTTGGAAATTTCTTTGGGGAAGAAGCCATTCGCGGGCAGATCAGCACACAGATCAGTGGTATTATGGGACCGGATGTGGCAAAAAGTATCGAAGGTATGCTCGCCGGTGCTCTTATTGACAAAAAGAATATTTTTATGAAGGCAGTTGGAGTTGGATCATTGGTTTTCGGTTCTACTACGCTTTTCTTTCAGCTGCAACATTCATTAAATACACTTTGGGAAGTAGAAGCTGCTCCCAAAAAGGCATTAGTCAAATTTTTACTGGACAGAGCGAATTCTTTGGGAATGATTCTTATTCTGGGATTTCTTCTGATGATCACCATGATTTTATCTTCTCTGATCAGCCTTTTTAATACGATTATCACCCAATATTTTGGTTTTGAGACGTACATGTTGGTAGAGGTTGTCAATTTCGCCGTCGGTTTTGGCCTTGTGATGCTGTTATTTGCTTTGATGTTTAAAGTGCTGCCCGATGTTTTAGTCAGCTGGAAACCGGTATGGAAAGGAGCATTCCTGACTACGGTTTTATTTACCCTTGGAAAATTTTTATTAAGTCTTTATTTTAATCAGGTAAAACCTACCTCAGCCTTTGGTGCTGCCGGAACAGTCATTCTGATTATGATGTGGATCAATTATTCCTGTATGCTGATATTCTTTGGCGCAGAATTTACTAAAGTATATACTTACAAAAAGGGATATAAAGTAGTTCTTTCCAAACATGCACGATGGACTCCTGCTAAGTTGTATGCGGATAGTCTGAAACAGATGCAGGGTGAAAGTAGTGATAAAACGTAGGTTCGGGTTACAGGGTTCGGGTTGCGAGATTTTGAGATCCGGGATATTCCTGATACGAGATTATTTTATGAAACTATTTAAACTTTTATTTTTGAAACATTAAGAGTCTGTTAAGGTGTTAAGAGTATTAAGATAAGCTTCGCTTTAAGACTAAAAACCTGAATGATTTATCTTAACTATACTTTATTTCTTAACTACTTCTTTATGGTTTCAATATATTCAACATTTTTTATAAATCTAAACAACTCCTATATATAAAAAAGCCTCCTGAAAAATTTCAGGAGGCTTTCTTTCTATTTTTACATTCTGTTTACGGTTCCGATTCCCAGCAATTCTAACGATTTTTTGATCGTTTTTGCTGTGAGATCTGAAATATTCAAACGGAATTGTTTTACATTTTCATCTTCCTGGTTCAGAATAGGGTTATTCTGATAGAAAGAGTTGTATGCTTTTACAAGGTCATAAACATAGTTGGCAACCAAAGCCGGACTTAAGGTTTCCGCTGACTTGGCTACAACAGTTTTAAAGTTGGTCAACTGCATAATCAATTCTTTTTCAGATTGATTTAATTCAATATCAGCAGTTTCGGACTGTAAAGCACCTGCTTTAGACAATAATGACTGAATACGTGCATAGGTATACTGAATAAACGGCCCTGTATTTCCATTGAAATCAATACTTTCCGCAGGGTTGAAAAGCATTTTTTTCTTAGGATCTACTTTAAGCATGAAATATTTCAATGCTCCTAATCCTACTGTTTCATAAGATGCTTCTTTATCTTCTTCTGAAAGGCTTTCTAGTTTTCCTAATTCCTGAGCTTTAGATTTTGCTGTTTCATACATTTCCTGCATCAGGTCGTCTGCATCTACAACAGTTCCTTCACGGGATTTCATTTTACCTTCAGGAAGCTCTACCATCCCGTAAGAAAGGTGGAACAACTGATCTGCCCACTCATATCCTAATTTTTTCAGGATTTTAAATAAAACCTGGAAGTGATAATCCTGTTCGTTTCCTACTGTATATATTAATTTTTGGATATTATTTTGCTTAAAACGCTCCACTGCCGTTCCAAGATCCTGAGTCATATACACTGAGGTACCGTCTGAACGTAATAACAGTTTCTGATCAAGTCCTTCATCGGTAAGATCGCACCAAACAGAACCATCTTCTTTTTGATACAAAACGCCTTTATCCAACCCTGCCTGAATAAGATCTTTTCCTAAAATATAAGTATTGCTTTCATATTGAACCTGGTCAAAATCAACTCCCAATCTTTTATAGGTCTCATTGAATCCTTTGTAAACCCATGAGTTCATTTCTTCCCAAAGTGTTCTTACTGTTTTGTCTCCATTTTCCCAATCCAACAGCATTTTCTGAGCTTCTTTCATTACCGGAGCATCTTTTTTAGCCTGCTCCTCTCCTACACCTTGCTCTACAAGTTCTGCAATTTCTTTTTTATAATTTTTGTCAAACTCTACATAGTAGTTTCCAACAAATTTGTCTCCTTTCGTATTGGTCGTCTCAGGCGTTGCTCCATTCCCGAATTTCTCCCAGGCCAGCATAGATTTACAGATATGAATCCCTCTGTCGTTGATGATCTGAGTTTTAATTACATCATATCCAGCTTCTTTTAAAATCTGAGCGACCGAGAATCCTAACAAATTATTTCTGATATGCCCTAAATGCAATGGTTTATTGGTATTCGGTGAAGAATATTCTACCATTACCGTGGCATTTTTCTTTTCTATAGTGGAAAAATTCTTGCTTACAGATCTGAAGTTATCCACAAACAGCTGGTTTTCCACTTTAACATTCAGGAAACCTTTTACTACATTAAAGCTTTCAAAAAGATCAGTCTGTTCTGTTAAAGCTTCCCCTAATTCAACCCCGATACTTTCAGGGTTTTTCTTCAATTGTTTTACCAACGGAAAAGTAACAATGGTAAAATCACCTTCAAATTCCGTTTTATTTTCCTGAACTTCCAGTTTGATGTCTTTTAACTGATATACATTTAAAATGACCTCCGAAAGTTTTTCTTCTATAATATCTTTAATATTCATGTGTTCATACTTATTTTTTCAAAGGCCACATGTAATAGCCCGCATTTCATTTCAAAATTTTGAAGTACAAATATACGGAAAGAGTTCGGTAACAATTACCGAACTCTTTTATTAATTCATAAACGTTATTCCTTTAGCTTTTAAGCTATAGAGCTATTAATAACATTTGTCCGGATTGTAAATTCTACAAGGTCCATTTTCTGTATACTGACAAGTTCCTTCCGGACAACTCTGTCCTGGCTGGGGAACCCATCCACCTGCAATTTTCTTTAATTCTGATTTCGATTTTTTTTTTAGATTTTTCATAATAATACTTTTTAATTTAGTTGTAAAGACTGTAAAAGTCTCTTTAGAACAAGGTAATAATTAAATATGAAATAAAAAATCAATTTAAAAATATTCTTATATATCTATTCAACTGAAATCATTGACCTTTACCTTATAATTTACAAACAAAAAAACCGCCCGAAGGCGGTTTATATAAGAATTATTGTTTAACAAAAACTAAAATTGCATTATCATTTCCAGGTGTATCATCTAAATCTTTAGAATTATCTGAAATTCTTAACTCAAAATCATCAAATGACTGAAGAGTTCTCTTTAATGTTTTTACAGTTCCTGCCTCACTATAAGTTAGTGTTAAGCTACTATTATCAAAGCTCCACTTACCATTGTAAGATTCAGTAAGATTACAAGTACCAGAATTAACAAGATTGTACCTTTCGTAAACACCCGAAAAATCTGTATTAATTGATATTTGGCCCTTTTTCTCACACTCATTTAACAAAATTGTCTTTCCTCTAAATTCATATTTTTACGGTTTCCAATTTCCAATAATATTGACACTCTCTTCTATAATACTATTATTATCATTGCTAGAAGAACATGAGGTAACAGCCATAAAGAGTAAAACTCCTATAAAAAATTTTATATAATGCATTAGATTCAAATTCACAAATTTATTTTAGATAAATTAAAATTTATCCCAGAATAGTTTTGTAGTCGCCTTGTCACCACCGATTTTGCTAGCAGCAGCATTAACATTTGCACCATTTAACACATATTCCTGATCAGAATAAGGCATTCTATATGGCACTGAAGACAAGTTAGATTTTGGCGGATTTACAAGAGCCGGATAATCTAAACGTCTCGTAAAATTCCATGCAGCAAATCCTTTATTGAACATAGCAATCCATGCCTGAACTCCGATTGACTGTTTCCAGTTAGCTGCATTATAAGGGTTAGCACTAAGATATGATGCAATGCTAGCATCTGAAACACCATTTTCTTTCATTGATGCTGTTACTGCTGTAGCATAAAGATCTGCTGCTGTGCCACCTGCTGAATATCCTCTAGCTGCTGCTTCAGCCTTAAGAAAAGCTACTTCTGCATAACTTAATAAATTTGAAGCTGTTGTAGATGATCTGAAATAATCGTTTAGATGAGAAAAATCACTATATGGGTCATTTAATTCACCAAAAACACCTCCTTTATAAACTCCACCAACTTTTGTAAACCATTGATCCATTCTTGGATCCGAAAGGCTACTCATAGTATTGATAACTAATTCACTAGGAACAAAATCATCTCTGTTAGAAGCTACAAGATTATCGAAAACAGGATTTGAAAACGTATTCCCATCATAGGCAAATTTATAAGCTTCCTCTTCAGAAGAAATTACGCCTCCTACAATTGCTGATTCAACAGTTGCTTTTGACAATGTTGGGTCAACATCTGCTAAGTTTATTCCCAGTCTTAATTTCACAGAATTGGCAAATTTCACCCATTTATTCATATTTCCCGAGTAAACTAAATCACCAGATCCATATCCTTTTGCTGCAGGTTTTACTGTTGCAATTACAGCATCAATTCTTTTAATTAAATCTGTATAAATACTTTTAGCATCATCATATTTTGGTGTAAGAATCTCATTAGGCTTAAAAGCTTCGGAATAAGGCACATCACCAAAAGTATTCACCAAGTTCTCCCAAATGAAAATCTCTTCAATTTCTAATGTTGCTAATTTGTTTGTACGAATATCATTAGTTTCCACTTCTGCTTTCAGATTTTCTTTTGCCTGTCTAATATTATTGATGCTGTATACATACATCCTGTTAAAATGATTTCTAGGCTGATTTCTGGTTACCAAATCATATTGTGTTTCCTGAGGATATTGTCCTTCTGCCCATTGCTGAGTAAAAAAACGATAATTATTAAAATTCACACTAGGATTGTCCATATAATAAGAAGACTGGAATAATGCCGTAGCTAGTAAATTTTCTGAAGGTAAAATCGATGGGTGCTTAGGATCTTCATTCAGCGAGGTCAGATCACTTTGACATGATACCAAACTTGCAGATATAAATATGCCAAATAAGGCAGTTTTTAATATATTTTTCATTGTTGATTTTTTAAAATTTAAATGTAACATTTACTCCAATATCTCTTGTTGTTGGCATAGATCCAATTGACCATCCATAAGAATTAATTCCTCCACCAATCATAGCTTCCGGATCAGCATATGGAAGATTTTTGTGAATGATCCATAAATTTCGCCCTACAATAGATATTTTCGCATCATAAATTTTAGTTCCAGCCAATAAAGATTTAGGAAGCATATAGCCAATGCTAGCCTCTCTTAGCTTAATAAAAGATCCATCATAGACAAATTCTTTTGCCGGCTGGGTTTCATATCCATAGTTACTTCCAGTTGAAAACTGTGACAATGCTATATTATTAGGAGTTCCATCTGGCAAGACTCCAGGAAGTATAACATCCTTATCTCTGTAATCGCCAATAGCAGTTTCTTTATAAAGCCCTGTATCCATACCATAATACATATCAGTTGAGAAAATATCTCCACCTTTACGCATATCAATTAAGAAACTTAAAGAGAAGCCTTTATAGCTAAAGGTATTTCTGATACCTCCAATCCAATCAGGAGTAGTATTACCTATAATTTGATTTGAATTAGTTTGATAAATTCCTGTGTCAGGATCAATAACTCTCTGTCCATTCAGATAGACATAATCACTTCCGATTAGAGTTCCCCAAGCTTCCCCTACTCTGGCATTAAGAGAAACTCCTCCTTGGAAGCTGTTCAGAAGAAGATTAGTAATTCCCGGATATAGGCTCACAACCTCGTTTTTATTTTTAGACCAGTTGGCATCGATATTCCATGTAAAATCTTTTGTTTTTATTGGCACCAGTCCTAACTGCACTTCAAAACCTGTATTATCAATTCTTCCTGCATTAATAACTTTACCAGTATACCCTGTTCCTGAAGAAACAGGAAGTGTTATAATCTGATCAATCGTTTTCGTTTTATAATAAGCAAAATCAACTGTTATTCTATCCTTTAGGAAATGTGCTTCTGTACCTACTTCAAATTCTTTAGACCTTTGAGGTTTTAGATCTGGATTGGCTTGATTCAAAATTGAACTATATATTCCTACACCTGATAAAATCCCTGCAGATCTATAATTATTTGTCAGCATATAAGGATCTGCAGTACCTCCTACTTCTGCATAGTTTGCTCTTAATTTCCAGAAATTCATCCAACTCTTAGTATTCAAAATTTCCGACATGATTAGAGATCCAGTCACTGAAGGATAGTTATATACATTATTACCAGCCGGTAGCGTTGAACTTTGGTCAACTCTCCATGTACCATCTATGTAAAACTTTTTGAAAAAATCAAATGATGCTGTGATATATCCTGAATTAGTTTGTGTTGTATACTCACTTTCATCTGATGCTAATGGAGCTTTTTTAGAATTTGAAAGTGCATAAATTCCAGGAACAACTAATCCTCCTTCAGTTGAACCGTATACAGAATTAAAATAGTTCCTTCTTATATTTCCACCTAAAACTCCTGAAACATTAATATCATCAGTAATATCAAATTTATAATTCACCATTAAATCATAATTTGTTTCAGTTCTCAGTACATCACGTCTTGCATAACCAGAAGATACGTCATTTCCTGATTGTCCAAAAGGCTGAGCTACAGATCCAACAGCTACTCTATTCTCTGCAAAAAGATTTGATCTGTCATAAGAGACCTTACCTGTTACAGAAATATTATCTAATAAATCATAAGTTAATTGAGCATAGGTAAAATTTCTATGTCTTCTATCGCTTGTATAATTTTGATATGCTTGGAAATATGGGTTATTCCAATATGCAGGAGCCCCATTAGAAGCAGATTTTCTGTTCCATGTAACATTCCCATAATTATTCAATGCACTAGCAATACTAGGATTAACATTAGCAAAATAAGCCCTTTCAAGATCCTTTACATCTACGTTAGTTTGCCACCATTGTCTGAAACCGGTAACTGTATTATCGCTATATCCGGTTATACTACGTCCTTTCGTATCCTGTAATGTCATTGTAGAATAGAAAGAAGAATGTAATTTAGAAGTCAGATCATAATTTACTTTTAGGGAAAAAGTATTTTTATTAATATGGGAGTTAGGTATAAGACCATCTGACATCATATTGTCATATGTAAAACTGATATTTTTCCCTTTTTCACCCTTTTCTAATGTTACAGTATTCGTGTATGTAGCAGGATTATTAAAGAATTCAATCGGTCCATTTTTAGCTGCCACCCAAGGAGTTGCTTTGCCATAATTAGGAGATGTTGGATCAAAAGAATCCCATTGATATACCAATAAATTAGGGTCAAATTTTGGTCCCCACGAAGCATCTGCTCCAAAATTGGCATTATTTAAGCCTCCAGGACCTTGAGATCCAAATTTTTGAGAATATCCAGCTCCATATCTAGTCTGATATTCCGGAAATGTTGATTTATCAATAAAACCAACATTGACTGAAGATGATAAAGTAACCCCCCATGAACCATCATCTTTTCCTTTACCATTTTTAGTCGTGATAACAATAACACCATTTAAACCTCTTTCTCCATATAAAGCCGATGCTGCGGCACCCTTTAATACGTTAATTGATTCTATGTCTTCCTGATTAATATCAGATAAGGCATTACCGTAATCAATTGATTTCTCTTGTGTATAGGTATTATTAACAGGTGATCCATCAATTACAATCAATGGGTTTCCTCCTCCTAATGTTTTAACCCCTCTTATAAGCAAATTTGCTGATCCACCAAAGTTATTGTTGGTAGTAACATTAAGACCGGCGACCTTACCAGATAATTGAGCTCCAATGTTACCTGTGTTTGTGGTTCCATCAGAAAGAGCACTTGCTTTAATCTCCTGTGAGGCATATCCCAAAGATTTCTTTTCTCTCTTAATACCAAGGGCTGTTACGACAACGCCCTCGATCTCTTTTGTTTTAATAGTATCATTCTTTTGCTGGGCATTTGCAACAGCTATAGAAGAAGATAGTACTAAAACAAGAAGACTTGCTGTTAGTTTCTTCATATCAAATTAATTTTGTACCCTACAAATTTGTAAAACTTTCTTAATACAACAAAGCAAAAATTAAAAAAAATACATTTGTTTCACTTTTTTCAAATAAAAACAATAAAAAAAGTATTAAAATTAGTTAAAAATTAAATATTTAACAAAAAGCAAGTAATTAAATGTTAATTTCATTTAAGAAATAATAACAATCACTTAAATTGATATTATCTATATTAAATCATCACTCCCCAGAGCTAAAACAATTTGAATATCAGCAACTTGAAATAAAAACAAACAAAAAACACCACTTTAAACCGTATAGATACTATGCTTTACATACTGATATAACTAAAGAAACAACTGGTCTTAAAAACAAAAAAACCGCCCGAAGGCGGTAAAAATATATTAAAATTGTATTGCAAATTAGTTTTGATTCCAGAATGGAGTGAACTGATTTCTTACGAATGCATCCGCACTTGAAATATTGGGCACATTTGATGAGTTTGCGACATACTCAGATACAGGATATATCAATCGATATGGTTTATTTGGTTTATTAGTCGTTGTTGCTAATGGAGTGTATGGGTAACCTGTTCTATTATAGTTGATAAATGACTGAACAGGATTTATACTTGTATTTGCAATCCAAGACTGTGTCATAATTGCTTCGATTTTTTGATCCATCGATCCTGTCCAACCTAACCCTGGTCTTAGGTTTGCAGAAGTAATATAAGTACCAACTGTTGCTCCTAAATAATCAAATGAAGCTTGTATTCCATCTTCAAAATGAGTTTGAGCATTCCCTAAGTTTACTGAAGGATACCTTAAAGATGCTTCTGCAAGAAGAAACTTAATTTCGGATTTAGACATGATTACTCCTGATTTAGTAGAACCAAGACTAATATTTGTAGCATTGTTTGCAGTAGATAGTTCACTTGTAATTCCTAGACCTATTCTTGAAACAGAATTATTCCCAGTTGGAGCACCAGGTTCACCAGCTAAAGCACCTTGTCGAATACCTTTCAAAGCACCGGAAACTAATGTAAATGCTCTTCCCCTTCTAGGATCAGCAAGCCCCGTATATTTATCATAAATATTTGATGGATTATTAGGTAATACTAAATTATTTGGATTACCATTTAATGCATTAGCGAAATGCTCTGAAACAGTAACAACTTGTCCTACTCTAGTTCCAGCCGTTGTTCTGATATATGTTCCATAAAAAGGGTTTTGTTGATCATCTGTAGCGGCTGAATAACCAGGATTTATCAAAACATCTTCACTAATAAAAGCAGCACCATTTAATGATGCTAGTTTTTGATCTCTGTAAGTAGCCTCAGAACCTGTAAGTCGACTCATTCTTACAAGGTATCTCAATTTGATCGTATTAGCAAATTGAATCCATTTAGTTGTTGATCCTCCAAAAATATTATCTGTTGAAGGATTCAAAGCTATTACATTTGATCCTGCATGCTGAATTAACGAAATAGCTTTTTCCAAATCTTCAATTTCAGCATGATAAATATTCTTATCATCATCATATTTGGGAGTCAAATTTGATTGATAATTAAATGCTTCAGAAAAAGGAGCATCTCCATACAAATCAACTATTGTCTGCATATAAAATGCTCGCATAATTTTAGCTGCCGCCACATAATAGTCCTGAGCTCCATCACTATTAGGATAGTTCTCTATTAGTTTATAGTTTGCCATGTTGCGGTATAATCCATCCCAAATGCCATTATAAAAACTATTATCTACAGTATTAAGGTTAAATTCTCTTACATAAGGAGAACCATAAACATATGAATTACCAGCCCATGAGTTCATCATTAAATTACCGAAAACATTCATGGTAGTTGCCTGAGTTCTAAATATCTGGGTATTTGTTCCTGGTAACAATAAATCCGGAGTTACCTCCTCAATATGAATGGCATTTGGATTTTCATTAATATCCAGGTATCTATTGCATGAATGAAAAGAGGCTAAAGCCAACGCTCCAATGATTAAAGAAGTACTTATCTTAATATTTTTCATAATTCTCGTCCAATTAAAAAGTTACATTTAAGTTAAATCCAAATGTTCTATAATTCGGATATTGTGTATCTAATGCTATTCCATTAGCATTACCATTACCGGAAGCTGTTTCCGGATCATTATAATTCAAATTATTATCTGCATATTTTATAAATGGATTTCTTGCAAAAACCCCTAAAGTAGCAGAATTGACAAAAGTGGATGCTAAAAGTGATTTTGGTAAACTATAGCTTAAAGCTATTTCTCTTACTTTTAATGCCGTTCCATCAACAACAAGATTTTCACCAATATTTCTTCCTGCACCTGTAAAATAAGACACCGCACCTCCATATTCCGGAGTATTTCCTACAGGAGTATTATTAGTAACGTAATTTCCATTAACAAGCTGCACAGAATTAGGTATAACATAACCTTTACTTCTATCATAATCAGCAGTCATAGGATCTGCACCAGTAAACATCAACAGCCTTTTAGACATTGAAATAAAGCTTGCACCTTTTCTGTAATCCATAGTACCAGAAAGAGTAAAGCCTTTAATTCTGAAATTAAGGTTCATTCCTAAAATATAGTCTGGATTTGCTTTTCCTAAAATTTCAAAAGTAGATGTTGTTAAAGGGTTTCCATTTGAGTCAACAATAATATTTCCATTGGGATCTCTCTGGTATTTCGTTCCTTTTATCATTGGCATTTTTTCACCTTTAATTGCAAAAATACCAACACCAGGAGTTGAATAACTTAATAAATTCACCTCATCCACTCCTTCTGGCAACTCTTTAATTCTAGCTATTGAAGAGGAATAAAATCCACGAATGTTTAATTCTATATCTTTACTTTTAATTGGCGTAATTCCTAACTCAAGCTCATATGTATTATTAACCATTCTTCCAAAATTATTCTGAAGACTTGCTAAACCTGTAGTTGAACTAGATGTTACACGAGTAATCAACCTTTTTGTATCTGACTGAGAATAAGAACCTGTTAAAGTCAATCGATCTTTAAAGAAGCCCAAATACAAGTTTGCTTCTTTTGTATAAACATTTTCAGGTCGTATAAGTTCTGAGGTAGGGTTTTGATTAGCAATATAAGCAGTATTGGTTCCAAATGGATAGCCTGTAGGGAATGATCCAATCTGGTCTACAGCATAAGCTGCTATTGGTGCGTTTCCTACACTTGTGTAGGATAGAGATATTTTTGCATAATTCAATATATCTCCTTTTAGGCTTTCGAAAGCATTAGTAGGTATAAAACTTAGACCGGCAGAAAAATACCCATAGCTTCGTAAATCCTGCTCATAAGTACCTGTTGGACGAACGGAAAAAACAGAGTTCCACTCTTGTCTATAAGTACCATTCAAATATAAATAATTTTTATATGACAAATCTAAGTTCCCTAATACTGCAAATACACGGCTTCTTAGTTGGTAATTATTTAACTGGTAAGCCAAATATGGATTCAAAACATTTGCATAATTATACCATTTGGCTATTTTAAGGTTTTCACCTCCAACCTCGTTAATTCTATAATTATTATCCTGAGTATTAATACCCGTATTAAGCTTTAATACGATATTATCCGTTAAATTATAATCGAAGTTTACTAATAAGTCCCCATAATAATTTGAAGTTTTAGAAAGACTCTGTCTAAACAGAGAGGTAACATCACCTGTTCCATAGTCAGAAAAATAGGTTCCGTCTATTCCTGTTCCTGTACCATTATACTGACGAGTAAATTTGAAACCATTATTATAATTATCAAAATCTCCCATCGTATTCTGCAAACCTCCTTTATATGTCACATTAATATGATCATTAAATTCATATTGAAGACCTATAATTGTTGAAATAAAATTAGTCTTGGCATTATATCTTTCATTTTGAATTGTCCAGTATGGGTTCAATGCATAAACACTATAGTTACCTTCTAATCCAGAATTTCTATAATTTCTAATATCAATATTGCTAGGCATTTGTAACATTTCTCCATATAGATCATGACTCGTCTCAGTAGTAGACCTGTAAATATAGTTAATATCACCATCTATTCTAAATTTGCCAAACTTCTTACCTGCCTTAAATAGAAATGAATTCTTAAGCATTTGATCTCCTTCGACCATGAAATCACTGCTCATTCTGTTTAAATTAAGATAAGCATAGGCATCAGATCCACCAACATTCATAGATATTCCATTCTGAAAAGTAACCCCCGTTTTAAAGAATTTTGCAAAATGGTCTTTAACTGGCGAATATTTTGCAAAAAGAAACTTTCCGTCTGCTTGTGGCAAACCAGTTTCTACATATTGCCCTCCAATATTCGGATCATCAAAAGCAGGTCCCCAAGAGGTATTCTCCCAAGGCACATGGTTGGTTCCATTATAATCTACACTGCTAAAAGTTTCGTCCTGAACACCTTGCCCATACTTAGTCTGGATTTTTGGCAATTTATAAACAGAAGAAAGTTCAACCGATGAAGTAAGATTGAACTGAATTTTTTGATTATTACTTCCTTTTTTTGTTGTAACAACAATAACCCCATTTACCCCTTGAGAACCATATAAAGCAGCTCCCTGAAGTCCTTTAATAACATTCACATTTTCAATGGCATCAGGAGGTAGTTGTTGAAATACAGCTGAGGAAGAAATCACATTATCTATAACAATAAGAGCTTGATTGTCACTTGTTATAGAACGAGTACCTCTTAATACAATTCTATTACTCGAGTTTACTCCCACATTCGTTGTTGTAATTTGCAAACCTGCAACTTTACCTGTCAATGACTGAACAGCATTTGGATTTGATGCTGCATTAAGTTCCTTAGTTCCTACAACCTGACTGGCTGCCGTAACAGCGTCTTGTTTCTTTTTAATCCCTAAGGCTCCAGTGACAACGATCTCCTCAATATTTTTGGTTTTTAGAGTATCTTTTGTGTTTTGGGCTGACATCATCACAAATGATGACGATAGTACAACCGCGAAAACACTCGCAGTTAATTTCTTCATATCAAATTCAATTATTTTTACAGATTACAAATATGTGAAACTTTCTTAAAATAACCAAAAAAAATGTTAAAGTTTTATAATTAACAAAAGTAACCATTTTAAAAACAGTCAAAAACTAACAACTTATCAAAGAAACTTCTTTTATTTCATCAATATGAAAAATACAATCAATTAACAAATTCAACAAAAAAAAATAAAAACAATGAATTATACTCTTTACAACAGTGAAAATAATAAGAAACATAGAAAATCATTTCCTACAAAATTTTATATTTTTGCATTGACAGAAACAATTTATGGAGCTAATAAAAAACTGGTCGAACCTTTACATCGAAGCTGGATGTGATGAAGTAGGAAGAGGATGTTTAAGTGGTCCGGTGGTAGCGGCAGCGGTAATTTTGGATGATGATTTCAAACAAAATCTGGTTAATGATTCAAAAAAACTAACGTTCAAAACTCGTATGGAATTGGATAGCTACATCAAAGATAATGTGAAAAACTATGCTATCGCAGAACTGCCGCCTTCCTTTATTGATGAATATAATATCCTCAACGCAAGTATTCACGCCATGCACCGTGCGCTGGATCAACTTACAATAACTCCGGAACTTATTTTGGTGGATGGTAATAAATTCCATCCTTATAACTACATCCCGCATCAATGTATTATTAAGGGAGATTCTAAAGTTTTATCCATTGCTGCAGCCTCTATTCTTGCTAAAAACTACAGGGATCAGCTTATGATTCAACTTCATGAAGAACATCCTGAATATGGCTGGGACACCAATTTTGGCTATGCTACAAAAAAACACCAGGAAGCCCTTATAAAATACGGTCCAACACCTCATCACAGACAATCTTTCAGGCTTAAATATGATTGAAAAGCACTCATTTTCAATTATTAAATTCGTAGACATCCATTAGAAATTTAAAATCTTTCTAAATAAAATACCCCATAAAAAAAGAGAAGCAATTGAATAATTGCTTCTCTTTTTAACTTATCATTAAGAAATTTATTTCTTCTTATTTCTCTGTTGTTCCTGAGTTTTTTGCTGCTCCTGAGCCTTCTCCATCATCTCTCTCATTCTCTTCTGGAATTTACCTTCTGCTTTCGGTTTTTCCTTATTAGACTGAATCTGAGCATGGATTTTTTTCTCATCCAGAATCACGTACTTAATAACAAGGATGATTAAGATGTTAATTGCATTCGATACAAAATAGTACCATGAAAGACCAGAAGCCGAAGTATTAAGGAAAAATAGGAATGTAATCGGGAAGATATACATTAACACCTTCATATTTGGCATTCCTTCCTGTTGAGGCTGCTGCATGTTTCCTGAAGTCATAACAGTATAAATCAAAATAACAACTGTACAGGCTAAAGCGAAAATACTTAAGTGGTCTCCAAGGAAAGGAACCTTAAACGGAAGTTTGATCAAATCATCATACGCCGTCAAGTCTTTTGCAAACCAGAACCCTTGTCCTCTAAGATCAATAAAGTTCGGGAAGAAACGGAATAAAGCATAGAAGATTGGAATCTGAACTAATGCCGGTAAACATCCCGCCATCTGATTTACTCCTGCTTTTCTGTAAACCTCCATCGTTGCCTGCTGTTTCTTCATCGGGTCTGCATCCTTGAATTTAGCATTTACCTCATCAATTTCAGGACGGATCACCTTCATCATTGCACTTAGCTTGTGCTGCTTATACATAATTGGTGAAAGGATCAGTTTCACAATGATTGTCATTACAAAAATTACCCAACCTGCTGATAATCCCCACGCAGCAATAATACTGTATAGCCACATGAAGAAATAACGGTTCATTGCTCCGATGAATGACCAACCTAACGGAAGGATTTCGTCAAAATTCTTATCGTAAGATTTAAGCAATGGTAAATCCAATGGCATAAAATACCATGTGAAATCCTGGTTCAGCTCACTTCCAGTCATCTGAACGAAACCTTCATAGTTGAATTTCTTCAGATATTCTCCTTCTTCAACATTTTCCTGGTTTCCTTTATTTTGAGTAAATCCGTTTTTAGCTTCAATTACTGAAGAGAAAAACTGCTGCTTTACACCAATCCAGTTAAGGGTTTCTTTTTCCTCTTCCATTGTGGTTCTTCCATCATAATCATAGTCTTTATAATTATTGAAAGCATAAGAAAACTCGGAGTGAGACTGCTCCTGAGCTCTACCCTTTTCCAGGTTTCTTACATTATAATCCCAAATGAAATCTGCTTTGTTATCAGAAGTAATTTTAGAAAGACCCTGAGTTCTTACTTTAAAATCAAGAGTATATTTTGGAAGCAGTGTGTAAATGAATTGAATAACAGCACCATTATAATCTGCAGTTAAGGTTACCGCATTTCCATTAACAGTAGGTAAGAAAACTAAATCTTTAGTATTAACAATCTTCCCTGTTTTATCTTTAAACTGAAAACCGTAGTTTGAGTTATTTTTAGTGATCAGATAAAGTGGCTGATCTGCATTGTCTGTTTTGTGATTGTAGGCTTTATATTTTAAAAGCTCTACTTTGGAAACCTGTCCTCCTAAGCTTGAAAATTCAAGTTTCAATTCATTATTTCCAAGGCTTGCCGTTTGGATTGCATTAGGAGTTACATTTGGATTGATATTATTTGCCTGAGTTTGCTTTACGGCATTTTTAGCCTGTTCCGTTTTTTGCTCCTGAGCTTTCAACTCCGCTTCTTTCGTTTGTTTGTTCTGGAAGTAGAACATAAAACCGAAGAGAACAAGGCATAAAACCGCGAAACTAATCATTTGCTTCTTATCGATTCCGTTGTTTTGTTGCATTTTATTTTATATTAAAATTTTAAATTTAAAATATACGTACGGGTGTACGTAATTTGAGCTGACAAAAATACTGTTTTTTTATCAAAACTCTATGCTTTACGTTGTTACTATATAATAAACTCAGGCTGATTATTCTCAGCCTGAGTTTATATGTAGACGTTTATGATAAAATTTTACCTTATTTCTTTTCGCAAGCTTTAATAAACGCTCTGAATAAAGGATGCGGTGTTGCTACCGTACTCTTATATTCCGGGTGATACTGAACTCCCACATAGAATGGATGATCAGGAAGTTCCAGCGCTTCTACCAAACCTGTTTCAGGGTTGGTACCTGTAGCAAGGAAACCATTCTTTTCAAATTCCTGAAGATAATCACTGTTGAATTCATAACGGTGACGGTGTCTTTCAGAAATATTTTTGGTTCCGTAGATATCGTTTAATTTAGATCCGTTTTTCAACGTACACTTCCATGCACCAAGACGCATTGTTCCTCCTTTATCTACTACATTTTTCTGTTCTTCCATCAAAGAAATTACAGGATCAGGAGTAGCGGTATCAAATTCCATAGAGTTTGCTTTGGTATGTCCTAAAACATTTCTTGCAAATTCAATCGTCATAATCTGCATTCCTAAACAGATTCCCAACATTGGAATTTTATTTTCTCTTGCATATTTTGCAGTAAGAACTTTTCCTTCAATTCCTCTGTCTCCGAAACCTGGAGCTACAAGAATACCATTCACACCTTTCAGTGTATCTTTGATATTTTCTTCCGTAATATCTCCACTGTATACCCATCTTACTTTTACTTCAGTTTCAAGGTCAGCTCCTGCATGTTTGAATGCTTCAGCAATAGAAATGTACGAATCCTGAAGAGAAACATATTTTCCAACCAATGCAATTTCAACAGTTTTCTTAGGGTTCTGGAATTTTTTAAGGAAACTCTTCCAGTCTTTAAGATCAGCATCTTTATCACTTTTCAGATCCAGCTCTTTCAAAACTACATCATCAAAATTTTGCTTCTGAAGATACATTGGAACTTCATAGATGGTTTCAAGATCTTTACATTCGATAACGTTATCTAAAGGAACATTACAGAACTGAGCTAATTTTGCTCTCTGATCTTTAGGAATTTTATGTTCTGTTCTACAAACTAAAACATCCGCCATAATTCCGCTTTCCATCAACTGACGAACGGAGTGCTGGGATGGTTTTGTTTTCAATTCTCCACTTGAAGCCAGATAAGGCAATAAAGTAAGGTGAATCACCATAGAATTGCTCTCTCCCAATTCCCATTTCAACTGTCGAACAGTTTCAATGTAGGGTAAAGATTCAATATCCCCGACAGTTCCACCGATCTCAGTAATGATGATATCGTAGTTCTGTTTTGAAAGGATTTTAATTCTACGTTTGATTTCGTTAGTAATATGAGGAATTACCTGAACTGTTTTTCCAAGGAAATCTCCTTTTCTTTCTTTTTCAATTACAGTCTGGTAGATTTTTCCTGTAGTAACGTTGTTGTTTTGGGATGTAGGAGCATCAAGGTAACGCTCGTAGTGGCCTAAATCCAGATCCGTCTCTGCACCATCTTCAGTCACATAACACTCTCCGTGCTCATAAGGATTCAAAGTTCCTGGGTCGATATTGATATAAGGATCTAATTTTTGGATCGTTACATTAAAGCCGCGTGATTTTAGTAGAAGTCCCAGAGAAGCAGAAACGATTCCCTTTCCCAAAGATGAAGTTACACCTCCTGTCACAAAGATGTACTTTGTATTCTTTTTACTCATTAGATTAGGTTTGTGCAAAGTTAGGGGAAAAAGAAATACAAAGCAATCTTTTAGATTTTGAAAATAGTAAAACACCCTTCAAACAACTATAAAACCAGATAAAAATTTTTATTAATATTGATATAAACAAATGAAACAAAGCTATAACCAAAAGGATTTTCGTCTATCAGCAAAAAAGGTTTTCCACTCACATGGAAAACCTTTTTATAGTTCATATTCTATAATATTACAGCTTCGTCAATTCAAAGTAAGCTGTTACTTCAACATCTTTCGCGATTCCGGCTCCTGAAGGATCATATTTGATTCCATAATCCAGACGATTCACGGTAAATTTTGTGTGGATCCCCATTATCTCTTTTCCATCCTTATTTTTTGTAATTCCTCCAAACGTAAGCGGAGCAGTGATTTCTTTTTCCACGCCCTTCATCGTCAGTTTCCCTTTTACAATATAATTGTTGTTTTTATCTTTTGTAACGGAAGAACTTTTAAATTCAATCGTAGGATATTTAGCAACATCGAAAAATTCTTCACTGATAAGATGCCTGTCTCTCATATCCACTCCTGTATTAATAGAAGGAACACTGATAGAAAAGTTCAAATCGGCATTATCCAGGTTAGCACTACCAGTGGCTGCTTTCCCGTCAAATTTATCAAATCTTCCCTGCACAAAACTGATTCCCATGTGCTTGATATTAAAGTTGATTGATGAATGCATCTGGTCCACCTGCCAGCTTCCCTGTGCAAAAGCAACAATACTTAAAAGCGTAAATGCGAAAGATAAAAATACTTTTTTCATTGTAATTATATTTTACATTAATATATTTTAATTGAATGAAGCTAAGATATGAAAGATATTCCTACCATTCATAGATTAGTTTTTAATATTAAATCCATTTACATTCTGAAAGAAAAATGCTTTTTTTATAACTTCGCAGTATGGCAAAACTGAAAACAGCATATTTCTGTCAAAACTGCGGAACCCAGTATCCTCAATGGCTGGGGCAATGTAAAAATTGTGGAGAATGGAACACTTTAGTAGAAGAGGTGGTAGAAAAACCTTCTCACAAAACTCCTCCTTTTTCAAAAACGAAACAACATGTTATCAATATTGTTGAAGTGGAAACCAGTGAAGAGCCGAGAATAAAAACCCCTTCCGAAGAACTGAACCGTGTTTTAGGAGGAGGAATTGTTTTGGGTTCTGTGACTCTGATTGGTGGTGAACCGGGCATCGGGAAATCTACTCTGCTCCTTCAGCTGGCTTTGAAAATGAAGAAGAAAATCTTCTACGTTTCTGGTGAAGAAAGTGCTTCTCAGATTAAAATGAGAGCAGACAGACTTACCGATATTCAAAACCCGAACTGTTTCCTTTTCACGGAAACATCATTGGAAAAAATTCTTCATGAGGCCAAAAAACTGGAGCCGGATTTCATGATCATCGACTCTATCCAGACCCTGCAGTCTCAGCTGATAGAAAGCTCTCCGGGGACCGTATCCCAAATCCGGGAATGCTCCAATGAAATCATTAAATATGCCAAAGAAAATAATACTCCGGTATTTCTTGTAGGACACATTACCAAAGACGGACAGATTGCCGGACCAAAGGTTCTGGAGCATATGGTAGATGTTGTTCTGAATTTTGACGGAGACCGAAATCACCTTTTCAGATTATTAAGAGCTAATAAAAACCGTTTTGGTTCTACTTCAGAGATTGGAATTTATGAAATGATCTCACAAGGATTGAAAGAGATTAAAAACCCTTCTGAAATTCTGATCACCAAGAAATTTGAAGAACTTTCCGGAAACTCTGTGGCGGTAACCCTTGAAGGAAACCGACCTATGCTTCTGGAGATTCAGGCGCTGGTAAGTACAGCTGTTTATGGTACTCCTCAAAGAAGCTGCACCGGTTTTGATTCCAAAAGACTGAATATGCTTTTGGCCGTACTGGAAAAAAGAGCTGGTTTTCAATTGGGTGCCAAAGACGTCTTCCTGAATATTACCGGAGGAATAAAAACAGATGATCCGGCACTGGATCTTGCAGTGATTGCTTCTGTTCTTTCATCCAACGAAGACATTGCTATTTCTGAACATTACTGTTTTGCCGGAGAAATTGGTCTGAGTGGTGAAATCCGTCCGGTAGCCCAGATTGAACAGAGAATTACTGAAGCGGAAAAATTGGGTTATGAAAAAATATTTGTTTCCAACCTTAATAAAATCCCGAAAAGAAAATTCGGAATCAAGATTGAAGAAGTGAGTAAGATTGAAGATTTTCATGAGAGGCTTTTCTAATGGGAATGGTGAATTTTGCTGCGCAAGTCAATCGTCAATCAGAATGGGGATAAAAAATTCACAAGCGAAGCGTATTGACTATTCACAATTCACTATTATCAAACATTCACATTTAATTCATACCTTTAAATTATGAATTATCTGGCGCATTCTTTTCTTTCTTTTACCGACGGTCAGATCGTGGGGCAGTTTCTTGAAGACTTTATCCGTAACAGAGATCGTTTTACTTTCCCGAAAGATATTCAGGACGGAATTACCCTTCATAGAGCAATTGATACTTTTACAGACTCCCATCCTGCTATTCATGAAGCCAAAAAGGTATACGCTCCTTTGGTAAGACTTTATGCCGGAGCATTTGTAGATGTCTCGATGGATCATTTTGTAGCGAAAGACCTTTCTCTGCATTCTCTGGCAGAATGGAAAGCGCATTCCCTTAAGGTTTATCGTGTTTTAAATGCCCATGAACAGTGGCTACCTGAAAACTTTAAAAAGATGCTGGTGAAAATGGAACACGACGACTGGCTTTATAATTACCGTGAAGACTGGGGAATTAAATTCAGTATTCAGAATGTACTGAATAAAGCGAAATATCTGGATAAAGATATTCCTGTTTTTGAAGCTTTTTTGAAGAACAAAGACCATCTTCAGCAGTGTTATGACGATTTTTTTCCTGATCTTTTAACCCATGTAAAGGGAATTAATGCTCTTTTACAACTGGACAATTAGTTTAAAATAAAAACACTTACCTTATAATAAAAGATAAGTGTTCTATAAATTTGTGTTATTAGAATTTTTTATGCCTGAATACTTTATAGAAAAGCTTTTGGGAACACTTTTCTATTAAAGTTCTTTCATAATAATATTAGTCTCCAATTCTGAATACTAAGAGCTGAGTGGAAGCTGCCGCAAGAGTCATCCCGGTACCTGAACAGTTTCCGGACTGCCCTCTTCCCAGACGAATAGGCCAGGTTCTTCCGGCTGGAACCGTAGTAGAATAAGTGATAGCACCTCCGTGATTGGATAAAATACCTGAATTATGGTAGGCTGTACTATGAATCCTTTGAGTACCGGAAACTCCTGTAGGAAAATCAACAATGTATGAGCTGTTTCTACATTTATCAGCCTCTACTGTAGTTCCGTTATCATTGTTATGAAGCGCTTCATATACAAAAGTGATCTGATAAGTTCCTGCCGGAAATGTAATAGTACTGGTAGCTGCATTATAGCTCATCCCTGAGATTGAATTCTTTATAGCAGTCATTGGAACAACGGATAAACTTCCTGCTGCAAAACCATTAAGGAAATCGGCCTGAGCTGTTTCCAGTCTGAAAAGAGCTGGATTTGGAATAGATAATGCTCCAAGTGTACCAATGGTTTTCACAACACCGGTAGCATCCAACACCATAAGTGGGTCTGTGGTTGTATTTCCAGTTGTGGTTCCCTGTAAACGTAAAGGATCTGTGCCATTAATATGTAGTTTGTTGGTAGGAGCCGCAGTTCCCACTCCTACTCTATCATTCGCAGCATCTACCGATAAAGTAGTACCGTCTACAGAAAAAGCATTTACAGCTGTTCCCGTAAAAGCAAGCGTATTACTTCCTTGTGTTACGGCACGGTTTCCGGTTAAAGTTCCATCTGTATTATAGATATTAACGGAACTTGTTGCAGGAATAGCTTTCCAGGTTCCTACCCCTGCAGCATCAGAA
Source organism: Chryseobacterium sp. KLBC 52 (assembly GCF_003347605.1). Lineage (GTDB taxonomy): Bacteria > Bacteroidota > Bacteroidia > Flavobacteriales > Weeksellaceae > Chryseobacterium. Next base: position 163,625 of record NZ_QDFZ01000002.1, read on the forward strand.
GTAAGGACATATCCGTTAGATTGATTTCCGTCTACAATTTTTATAGCTGCTACCGGAACGGCAGGTGTTCCTGCAGACTGAACATCTAACTTTGTATCGGGAACAGCTGTTCCAATTCCCACATTTCCTGAAGACTTTATCGTCATTCTTGCAGCATAATCTGTAGCATTTCTTGTGAAAACCTGTAATCCTGCATAATTATTTGCGGCATCCCTGTCTATTCCTATAATCGATGCTCCTGTAATACCAGAAGGGCTTGTTGAAGGAATAAATTCAATTCCTCCAAATAAGGTATTAGTGACATTATTGTTGTATAGGGTAATATTTCTTGGAGTTGCCTGACCACAGGGAGCCCCACAATTATCAATCCCTGCAGACAAAATATCTGTTACATTTCCAGCGACCGGATTTAGTACGGATAAAAAACTGGAGGGGGCAGCCGTCCCTATTCCTACTCTTCTGTTAAGTGCATCTACTGAAAAGTTATTACCGTTCACAGAAAAAGCATTTGTGGCATTTGCAGTAAAAGCCAATGTGTTACTTCCCTGGGTTACCGTTCTATTTCCGGTTAACGTTCCATTGGTATTATAAATATTAGTATCAATGGCATTTCCTGGATTATGAAGCTTAACCCATGCTGAACCGTTATAATAATAATAGCCTACAGCATCAATATTTACTGCATTTCCAGCTTGTGAGCCATTTCCCACACTATTCACATAGATCATTGTAGAAGTTGGAATTGCTGTCATGCTTTGGGCTCTCAATCTGTCTACGCGGGTTACTAAAAAGCCATCTACAGCATTAGAAGTTCCTGTTGGATTTTTTGCTGTAATATCCAATGTTGCAGTTGGATTAGCTGTATTAATCCCTACTTGTGCAAAAACAAAACTACTTATTGATAGTAGTGTTAGTGTAATGTTCTTTCTTTTCATTTTCATATTAAGTTGTTTAATAATTTGGATAATTTTTGATTTGCTTTGATGAAACATGAACATTTAAAGGGTTTCATCCGAAAAAATCAAAAAATTAGAGTAAAGTTTGGGTGGACTATTGTCTGATCAGTTTTGACTATAGAAAATTGTAATTGGTAAAAGGAATAGATAATAAATGTATTTCACTTCATATTAAAATTGATTTAATTATTATAACTCAAAAAAAACAGTAATAAATTATTAAAATAATATTAAAAAACATACAATAATATATAAATTAAATTTCAAAAATTAATCAATAATCGCAAATATTCCATAAAAATAGTTAAAATATTAAAAATATAACAAAATAAAATGTTAATAATTAAATTTTAACATTTTATCAATTTAATAACGAAAAAAAATTAGTCGATATGAAGTGATTTATTTAATCCTATTTCTGTTAGAAAATAGTGAAGAAAAAATAAAGCAGTAATATGAATTACTGCTTTGCTAGCTTATCCTAATATAAAAAAATTAAAATGTTTTAAACATATACCGATTGGGGTACGACAACTTTTCACTGTTCCTGTGTCCGTTCACAATAATATGCACAATGTTGATCTGATCATCAAAGAGATTATACAGAAAACTTACGGCAGTTTCTACTTTTTTCGGGACAGCTACAGGTTCCGATTCCATAAACACATTTACAGATTCCTGGTCTTCTTCATAACCGATATAGTTTACCTTCAAAAATTTGCTATCAGCTTTTAGTTTAAAATATTCTGAACAATATTTTTGCAGCGCATCATTCAATTTAGCTTTGTATTTTTCGTCATTAAAATGAAAAGCGCCTCCATATTTTTTTCCCAGACCATTTTCCATATCATCAAGAAAAAACCGTCCTGTCACTTCAAATGTTCTGGATTTTGAATTATAATTAATTTCTACAGAGCCTACGTGATAGGGGTGAAAAGCTTCACGCTCCGTAAAACTCTGAAAAGCCACTGTTAATAGTAAAAGAAAACTCCAAAAAAATTTACCTGACATGAATCTTATTTTACAGCAAATATAAAAAAAGCAGCAATTATAAAAACTGCTGCTTTTTATGATCATAGATTAATAAGATTATTGCTTCATTACTTTTTTAGTAACTTTTGTGTTATCATCCAGTGCAATAGTAAACAGATAGGTACCTCTTACCAGCTCTGACACATCAATTTTACCTGAATTGACATTCACATTGACCGTTTTAATCAATTTTCCTGAAACATCATAAATGGTTACCGTTCCTTTAGAATATCTGCCCAGCGTCACATTAACAAAGTCCTTAGCAGGATTCGGAGTGATATTCACTTCTGAATTCATTTTTACATCGGCTGTCCCTAATGTTGCTCCTGTTTTAACAAAATAACCACCGAAACCTGTTGTCTGAAAGCTCACTTCCCAATATTGATAGGTGTCATTCCAGATAATATCTGCAATATCAGGTGTAATAACTGTGGCGGTTCCTCCAAAAGAAGCAATTGTTCCCGTAGTACTTGTTCCCGTGTATTTTTCAATAAGAAGATTCGCTTTATTCGCAACATCAGAAGGAGAAGTAGGTAATTTCACTCCATTGGTGAGATTATACGCATCGAAATCACTCTGTTTAAAATATAAAGTTACTTTTCCGGTTGCAGTAGCAGTATTTGCATCCGAATTGATTTCATATCTTCTGGCTACATAATTGGGCTGTGCATTATCTACCCATACCTTTGAGGTAACATTTCCTGTTACCGTACTGGCCGTTTGTTTTTCTAGTCTTGAGATAAGCTGACATGCATTTGTAAAATAGTTATAACCATTGGCCACTGTACTGGCTTTCGTTTGGTTGGAAGTGGCTAAGTTCTTTACTTCAGCAATGTTTTCATAGACTACAGCTCTCATTTTCAAATCAAATGTTCTTGAAGTCCACGTTGTACCATCTGTAGAAGTTTTAGATCTGTTATTCAATACAGCATTCTCGGCTTTCATGGCAATTCTTCCTCCCAATCCGTTTACGACAATATAAAATTCTTTTCCGGTTACCATTTGTACATTCAGATCTGAAAGATTCACATAATTCCAGGTAAATCTCTGAACGTTATTAAGCCATGAAGTAATGGTTTTAGTCGCTATAATATCTCCGGGGTTTCCATTGGCATCGACTTTTCTGATTTGAATATCAACCGGAATATCTGAAGGCAGTGAAGTCCCTGTTAAAAATGAAAAACCTCCCAACTTCCCTGTTAATGTGGGCGTATACCTTACTGCCAGCGCAATATTATCAAAGTAATAATTAGATTCTGTATTAGCAATAATGTATGGTTCATCATACCCTACAGTCTCAAAATTAGATTTCACACATCCTAATTCATCAGTAACTGCTTTATAAATATCTAGTTTACCATACCCCCATCTCATATTTGGAACGGTTCCTGTTGCCCCATCCACTCTTGCATTAGCTGTAAGACGGGCTTTAACCTGTGCTGCCGTCAATGTAGGATTAGCCTGAAGCAATAACCCGACAGCTCCTGCTACCCCCGGTGAAGACATGCTTGTTCCCTGGTTTTTCACATAATAATTGGTTCCTGCAATAATATCCGTTGCGCCAGGAGCAGAATCAGCCGATCTGGAAGAAATGACATTCTGCCCTGAAGCTGCAATATCTGGTTTCTGGACACCATCTACTCTTGGCCCCTGCGAACTAAACGATGAGATGGATTCCTGTGGAGTAAGGGTAAAATAACCACTTGTTCCGCTGTACCAACTGGCTCTTCCCATGTATGAAGCTACTGTAATCGCATTGGAAGCATTTCCCGGACTTCCCACAATATATTCATTATCCCCGTTTTGTAAGGTGGTTTGCACTCCCTGACTATACAGCCAACCGTGGGCTGTGATCTGCTGTGTGCCGTTATTGGTAATTTCCAATGTATAATTCCCCTGAACATTGGTGGTTCCTGAAGTTCTGGTAATTACCAGCTGAACATATCTTTTGTTGTTGTCATTGCTCCAATAGTTATACATTGTTGCTGTAAGTCCTCCTCCCAGAATACTGTGAGCTGTAGTGGTGCTTATGTTCTGAGTATATTGCTGGCCATCGGGAGTAGTTAGCTTTGCCGTAACAGGTGTGTTATCGTTGGCATACATTATAAATGAAAATACTGTAGCTGACGAAGTATTACTGGCCACCGTAAAATTATAAGTCTGAGAAGCATTAGCGGCAATATCAACTTTTCTGTGAAGATTAGCTCCGTAATCATTACCTGCCGAAATAACAACAACTCTTCCCGCTCCTGAAGTGGTAAAGCTATTAACCGCTACTTCATGGCTGGAGGTGCCGTCGTGAGCACTGCTCTGGCCACCGATACTCATATTGACAACAATAGGTTTATTGAGTGCCGTTGCCACATTTTTAAAATAGGTTAAAGCATTAATGGTATTTGTTGTAGGAAAAGATCCGTTTCCTCCTTTCACAAAAACAATATCTGCATCAGATGAAAACCCTTTATGTCTTTTATCGGTAAAAGCGGAACCATTTCCGGCTGCAGTACCTGAAACATGGGTACCATGGCCATTGGTATCATTTTCACGAACAAAACCTGCGGGTGTACCATCCAGTTCATCTTCGATCTGTGCTTTTGTGTATTCCACACCAGTAGCAAACCCTACCGGGGCGGTTTCGCCCGCCTGAGCAGTCAATGTCTGATCCCAGATGGAAACAATTCTGCTTTTGGTCTGATCATCAGCTTTTCTGAAATCGGGGTGTTTCCAGTCTATTCCACTGTCATAAATTCCTACTAACACTCCTGTTCCATTATAAGCTGTGTTATTGAAAACACCATCCTGCAAAAGACTTGCTCCGGACTGAGCACGACTCACGTCATTATGAAGTTCGTCAAACTCAGGTCCCATTACAGAGGTTACATACGGAAGCTGAGTCAGTCTTTCAATATCTTCAATAGAAACTAAAGCTGTGGAAAAAGCAGGAAACTGGCTTTGTATAAGAAATCCGTCTGCTTTTAATTTTTCAGGCTCTTTAGTATAAACAATACATGAATACATAGTCTGCGCTCCTTTTGAAGTCACTACCAGGTGCTGGTCAAGTTTCATATCAGGACGTTCCAGTTCTTTTACAGCTCTTCCGTTAGCAATACTTTCTTTATTTTTCAGTAAAATATCAAACCGGGAATCCAGTTTCTGTACCTGCCCGTAAAAAGCGTAGGAATACAATCCCAAAAAGGCTGCTGTAGCATTTCTAAGAAGCTTCGCTCCTCCATGTGAAATGTTTACATTTGTAAAAAATAATTTTTTAATATCCATATTTCATTTTTAATCAGTACAATTATACAATTTTTATTTAAAAAAGAAATAATATAAAATATTAACAAACATTAAGCGTAAAAATTAAATCAAATAATAAAATCAACAACAATTTAACAATATATTCAAAATATAAAATTTTTTAATCAAAATGCAGGATTTTCTTTTTTATTTAAACCTTGGATGGGAACATATTATTTCTCTGGATGCCCTTGATCATCAGCTTTTTGTTTTAGCTTTGATTGCAGTTTACTCTTACAGTGACTGGAAAAAAATCCTGATTCTTGTGACTGCGTTCACCATTGGGCATTCTATTACATTAGCTTTAAGTATTCTGGATGTTTTCAGAGTTCCTTCTGATTGGGTAGAGTTTTTAATTCCTTTAACCATTGTTCTGACTTCACTGGATAATATTATCATGAAAAATCAGAAACAGACTTTGATGCGGGCCAACTATTATCTTGCACTGATCTTCGGTCTTGTTCATGGAATGGGATTCGCCAACACGGCAAGAGTAATGATTGCTAAAAGCCAAAGTATTGCTTTACCTCTCCTAGGGTTTAATATTGGTTTGGAACTTGGCCAGATTGTCATTGTTGCTGCCATTTTAATCATCCTGTTTATTTCACTCAACCTTTTCAAAGTGAATAAAAAAGACTGGATACTCTTTGTTTCTTCCGGGGTATTTGCTTTATCCTTAAAAATGACTTTGGAAAGAATTCCTTTTTAAAAGTTAAATATTCTCATTAATTCAACAGGTAATTACTATCTTTGATCATTAAAAAATCATTTCGGTTATGAAACTAAAAGTTGTTATACTTTCACTTTCTGTATTTGCATATACAGGTTTCACCGCACAAAATATTCAGAATAACCCAGGCAGCAATCATGGTAACAGGTTTGAGCAGCTGGGAACTATTCTACCAACACCCAACATCTACAGAACGGCTTCAGGAGCTCCCGGTCACGGATACTGGCAGAACAGAGCCGATTATAACATCACCGCTTATCTGGATGAGGATAAGAGAAATCTGAAAGGTTCCGAAACGGTGACTTATTACAACAATTCTCCAGATGATCTGGATTATATCTGGCTCCAGCTTGATGAAAACGAGCATTCCAGCATTAGAAATGCAGGATATGATACTTCATCTGTACTTCATTCTTCAACAACAGACCAGCAGCTTAAAGTTTCTGAGCTTCCTGTAAAAGATAACGGCTATGGAGTAAGTCTTGAGAAAGTAACCGATGTTTCAGGAACTCCCCTGAAATATACCGTTAACAAGACCATGATGCGTATTGATCTTCCCAAAGTTTTGAAAAAGGGTGAAAAATTCATTTTCAAAGTAGACTGGAACTACAATATTCCCAACAGAATCAAAATGGGAGGCCGCGGTGGTTATGAAAACTTCCCTGAAGACGGCAATGATCTGTATACAATAACGCAATGGTATCCAAGAATGTGCGTATATAGTGACTTTCAGGGCTGGCAGAATCATCAGTTTACCGGAAGAGGTGAATTTGCATTGGTTTTCGGAGACTTTAAGGTTTCCGTAAATGTACCTTCAGATCATATTGTTGGTGGAACAGGAGAATGTAAAAATTACGATCAGGTGTTGACAACTGATCAGCTGTCAAGATACAGAAAAGCTGAAAACGCAGCTGAGCCTATCGAAATTGTAACGTTGGATGAAGCTAAAAAAGCGGAGAAAAATCATTCAAAACAAAGAAAGACATGGGTTTTCGAAGCGAAAGATGTTCGTGATTTTGCATGGACTTCTTCCAGAAAGTTTGTGTGGGACGGAATGCGTGTAACCATTCCTGAAAACAACAATAAAGTAATGGCAATGAGTTTCTATCCAAAAGAATCTTACGGTCTTTACAGAAAGTTTTCTACAAAAGCGGTAGCCCATACCATTAAAACCTATTCAGAATTTACTATTCCTTATCCATATCCGGTAGCACAGTCTGTAGAAGCAGCGAACGGAATGGAATATCCAATGATCTGTTTCAACTTCGGAAGAACCGAGAAAGACGGAACCTATTCTGAAGGGACCAAAAACGGAATGATCGGAGTTATCATCCACGAAGTTGGGCACAACTTCTTCCCTATGATCATCAATTCTGATGAAAGACAATGGGCATGGATGGACGAAGGTCTGAATACTTTTACAGAATATCTTACAGAAGAAAAGTGGGATAATAAATTCCCATCCAAAAGAGGACCGGCATGGACGATCGTAGATTATATGAAACTCCCGAAAGATCAGCTGGAACCTATCATGAGTAACTCTGAAAATATTGTTCAGTATGGGCCGAATGCCTATTCAAAACCTGCTACAGGACTGAATATTCTTCGCGAAACGATCATGGGAAGAGAGCTTTTCGACAAAGCTTTTAAAACCTATGCTAAAAGATGGGCATTCAAGCATCCTGAACCTGCGGATTTATTCCGTACCATGGAAGATGCCAGCGGTGAAGACCTTGACTGGTTCTGGAGAGGCTGGTTCTACGGTACAGATCCTGTAGATATTGCGATTGATAAAGTAACGGTTGCTGTTCCTGATCTTGAGAGTGATCCTAAAGCTGCTGCAGAAGTAAAATATCAGGTTGAAAAACCATTGGTAAATAGTTTTGAAGATCTTTCAAAAATCAGAAACAGAGAAGATAAGAATATCAAATTCTATGTAGATGGTGATAAAGATCTTCAGGATTTCTATTACAGATATGACAGAGGTCAGGAAAAGATTGATAATAATAAGCAATACACCATCAAAACAGAATCAGGTCTTCCTTTAGATGCAAAGGATAAAGAGAAATTCAAAAATATTACAGGATATCAGATCGATTTTGTGAACAAAGGCGGTCTGGTAATGCCAATCATTCTTGAATTCACGTTTGAAGACGGATCAAAATTGTATGATAAATCTGCTGCACAAATCTGGAGGCTGAACGAACAAAAAGTTTCCAAGACGTATTATTTTGATAAGAAATTGAAATCTATTCAGCTGGATCCAATGAGGGAGACTGCTGATATTGATACAAGCAATAACTTCTGGAGCAATGCCGGAGCAGCAAATGAAACTTCAAAATTCCAGCTTTTCAAACAAAAACAGGGAGGAGGTTCTGTAAGAGGAGGCTCAACCGGAAAGGTTAACCCAATGCAGGCAGCAGGAAAGAGTTAGAACCCAATCTGTTGTAACTTTTAACAAATACACCACTACTTCGTATTAAAAGATCATAAGGATTACTTTTTACTACGAAGTAGTGTTTTTTTTTGCTTATAATCTGTGTATCCAAAAATTCAGGAATCCATTAAGAAAACAACACCTGTTTTTCACCTAAAAAAAAGCATAACAACCTGACTTAAAAATATTTATATTTGAATCACATAAACACCAAATGTCAAAAACCTGATTGACTTTAAATGTTCAGGACGTACCTATCAAAATATTTTAACTATGAAAAATGCCAAACTACTAAGCAGAGATGCTCAGAAAACCATCGATGGCGGACTTGCTGCCAGACTCGTTTGCTGCGAACGCGACGATAACGGAAAATGTACTTTATGGATCGGACCAGGACAAAATTGTCCTTAGTTCTGTCATCTGATAACAATCTTGAAAAAGCCGGAAATTTCCGGTTTTTTCTGTTTATATCCACAACTCATTGTCATTATTATCTGATTATCAAAATTTTATTAAAAAAATACAATAAAATTATATCACTAAATAAGGAAAAACAGTATCTTTGATTCACTTCTTTTACACCAAATGTCAAAATCCTGATTGACTTTAAATGCTCAGGAACGTACAAACAAAATATTATTAACTATGAAAAACGCTAAATTATTAAGCAGAGATGCTCAGAAATCTATCAATGGCGGAGCAGCAGGACGTGTTTGCTGTGAGTACAATTACAAAGGACAATGTATCCTGTGGATCGGACCTGGACAATATTGCCCATAGTTCAATCCTTAGATAACAACTAAAAAAAGAGGCTGTCTCAAAGGTTAAATAATTTGACTTTTGTCATTCTGACGAAGGAAGAATCTTACTTCTAACCATATAAGATTCTTCACTTCATTTTATTTCGTTCAGAATGACACTTTGGAACAACCTCTTTTTAACTTAAATGTTCTTTTACATTCTTTTTATAGGTTCTTCCCAAAGGAAGCTCATCACCATTTTTCAAAAAAACATGGCTGGAATTATACGAATTGATATGTTCTGATAATACAATATAAGACTTATGAATTCTGATAAATCCGAAATGTTGAAACTTCTCTTCAAAATTGGACATTCTCTCCAGAATCATATACTTTTTCAACGGGGTCATCAACACAATATACTCCCCGAATCCCTGTATCCAAAGAATGTCTTTAAGAAAGACTTTATTCATCACATAATTGGATTTGAACATAATAAAGTCTTCTTGCTGCCGGATGCTGGCTGAGCTTTTAAACTGAACAAAATCCCTTGCTTTATTGACTGCTTTTTTAAATGTATCAAAATCCACAGGTTTGATAAGATAATGAACAACATCCAGTTCAAAGGCTTTCACTGCATATTTTGTCTCCAGTGTAAGAAAAATACACAGCGGCGGATCGGGAAGTTGCTGCAAAAGTTCTACTCCATTGATCCCAGGCATATTGATATCGAAAACAACAAGATCTACTTTATTGACTTTCAGAAATGCCAGTGCTTCTTCCGGTTTCTGAAATGAAGCCAGCAATTCAACCTCTTCAAGCTGATCGCAATATTGTTTTACAAGCTGCAATGCAGGATATTCATCATCCACATTAACGATAGTCAGATTAGCCATTAATAGTAATTGTTAAAGCAATTTTATATTGATCATTTTCTTTCGGTCCGGAATAAAATTCATACTGATCAGGATAAAATTTTTCCAATATATGAATAATTGCTTCATTACCCAATCCGTGATAATCAGATTCAGCGACAAGAGTTCTATCTTTCCCGACAGAATTAATAATTTCAAAATACAGTTCAGAGCGCTCAATATGACAGAATAATTTTATAAAAGCGTGAGCATCTTCTCCAATCGCTGAATGTTTTAAAGCATTTTCAAATAAAGTAAGAAGTATAGCAGATGGAATTTCAGCAATGTCAAATTCTTCCTGATCTTCAATATCCATCACAATATCAAGCTGGTTATTATATTTAAGCTGATACAACGCAGCAAGCGCTTTCAGGGAAGAAAACTCCTGAGAAACGGTAACTTTTTCTTTTCCACTGTCATAAATAATATATTTCAGAAGTTTGCTCAGCTGCAAAATAGAATCCGATGTTTTCTCCGAATGGGTAAAACTATTGGCATATATATTATTAAGCGTATTCAACAAAAAATGAGGATTCAGTTTAGACTTCAGCAAATCAAGATAAAGCTGATCTTTCTCTTCTCCAAGACTAATCACATCCTGTTCTATTAAAAATTTGTCTTTGGTAATTCCCAAAAAAGAACCTACAAGAATGATGATTCCCTGTGAGATATACACATTATACAGAAACCCGACATGATAACCTTCTCCACTGAAATCCATTTGAAAAACGGCAGGTTCCCAAAGAATCCTGAAAAGACTGGACCCCAAAAAAAGGATTAAAGCATAGAGAATAAACTCCGGATACTTATTCGATAAATAAAATCTGGGAACAAGGTAATAGTACACCAGATAATAAATCCCCACATTGAAAATTGTATTCAAAATAATACTTATCACCAACTGATTTGAATCCAGGAAGTAGTTTTCGGTGAAATAAGTCATCAAAATGAAGATAAAAAGGAAAAAAATATGCTGAAACCTCAACAAAAATTTCCAGCGGTACTTCATAAGGCTATCCAGAATCTTACCACTAAATAAAATCCTGATAATCAATAATATAATAATAAAATTAATGATTAAAAACATAGTCCATACCTTATTTTGAAACGCATCAAATATAAATATCTTTTTGTCTCAAAATGCAGTTCGTTGAGAAAAACTGTCATTGATTGAAAAAATCCGGGCCCGCTCTTCCTAATAAATATATTTGAGAAACCGCAATATTAATCAAATATTACATGAAACTTAATATAAAATCAACGCTTATTTTATCATTTTGTCTGCTTAATGGTCTTTTATACAGCCAGAGCAAAGACAATTATAATATGTGGTTTCAGTACCTGATGTCAGCAAAACTGACTGATAAGAGTACTTTAACGGCTCTTACTCAATACCGTTCTTTTGACCTGGCTTATGACACCCGACTTTTCCTTGTGAATGCGTACGTAGATTATGAAGTGGCAGAAAACATAAGACCTGCCGCTGGAGCCATGTTTCTGATTCTCGAATCTTATAATGCCGACGATTCTAAAAAGATAAGATATGAAAAAAGACCTTTCCAACAGGTAACTGCAGAGTATTTCATCGGGAGAACCTCCATCTCCAACCGCCTTAGAGTGGAAGAACGTTTCCTCAGCAATCCCGATGAATTTGAGGTAAGAATCCGGTATCTGATTTCTGTACGAATTCCTTTCAACAAAAAAGGCGAAAAAGAAAAACTCTATGGTATTCTTAAAAATGAAATAAGAATGAATGTGGATAAAACAGAGCCTTTCGACAGCAATCGTATTACCGCAGGTCTTGGAATAAAAGTAGGAAAAAACTCTGCACTGGAGCTGGCCTTTATCAATCAAATGGAAACCGGAAAAACAAGCAATTACGGTTTTATAGGCTTCAGAAACAGTTTTGACTGGAGAAAAAAGAAACAACAATAATCTCATTAATATTTATAGATAACTATGCTTACATTTCTTGGTTTTTTAATGATTTTCATCTTCATGATTCTCATCATGAACAAAAAGATGACTCCACTTACCGCTCTGGTCATCGTCCCCGTAATCATAGCCCTTTTTGCCGGTTTTGGTCCTCAACTGGGAGACATGATGAAAAACGGTGTTAAGGAAATAGCGCTAACCGGCGTTATGCTGATTTTTGCCATCCTTTATTTCAGTTTAATGATAGACACGGGACTTTTTGAACCGTTAGTGAATATAATTTTAAAAGCCGTTGGCGACAATCCCATTAAAACAACAATAGGGACTGCTGTTCTTACGGCATTGGTTTCATTGGATGGCGATGGCTCATCTACCTATTTAATTGTAGTAGCCGCTATGCTTCCATTGTATAAAAAGCAGGGAATGAATCCACTTATTCTTACCTGTATTATTATGCTTGCCGGACAGATTATGAATATCCTTCCCTGGGGAGGGCCTACTGCAAGGGTAATGAGTTCCCTGAAACTAGGGCACACCGAAATTTTCGTCCCTATGATTCCTATTATGGCTATCGGTATTCTCTGGGTTATATTTGTTGCCTACATTCTGGGACGAAGAGAAAAAATAAGAATCGCCAAGCATGGAAAATTCACCGGCTACAACAACAATGATATTATTGGAGAGGCAGATCCTGCACTCCGCCGCCCGAAACTGATCCTGATCAATCTTGCCCTTACGATCACCCTTTTGGTAGTCATGATTCTTGATATTGTTCCTTTAGGAATTGCCTTTATGATTGCTTTCTGTATCGCTTCCATCATCAATTATCCAAAATTAAAAGACCAGCAGAAAATCATTTCCAAACATGCCGGAAATGCCCTATCAGTGGCAGGAATGATCTTTGGAGCAGGTATTTTTACGGGAATTCTTAATGGTTCAGGGATTATGCAGGCGATGGGAAACAGTATGATAGAAATAGTTCCTAAAAGCTGGGGTGGTTATATGAATATCGTGACCGCTTTATTCAGTATCCCGTTTACTTTTTTCCTGTCTAATGATGCCTACTACTTTGGGATATTGCCTATTATCGTTGCTACCGGTCATCAATTGGGAATTTCCCCGGAAATATTGGGAAGAGCAAGTCTTATCGGGCAGGGTTCTCACCTTCTGAGTCCATTGGTCCCGTCTACTTATCTGTTGGTATCGCTGGCCGGTGTAGAGTTTTCAGATCATTTAAAGTATACATTAAAGTGGGCCTTGGGATCATCAGTCATCATGTTGTTGAGTGCTTTGATTCTTGGTATTATATAAGATTATATCTTTGAATATTGTAATCTTACCATCTATAAAAAGCGAATGATGAAAACTGCCAAGCAAAAAACATTTACCGATTCTTATCTAAGGAACCTTACGCTTTATGTATTCACAGCGATTATCTGTGGAGCATTAACAGGTTACTATTTTCCGGAAGTAGGTAAACCCCTGGAAAAGGTAAGCAGTTACTTTTTTATGCTTCTTGAGGTTTTGATTGTTCCTGTTATTTTCATTGCAGTAACCTACGGGGTAAGCTATATTTTCAGCACTAAAAATGCTTTTAAAATTGTGGGCCAGATGGTTCTCTATTTTTTAATCGTCACCTCTGTAAGTATTTTATTGGGAATCGGGTCGGGTCTTCTTTTAAAACCGGGTGCCAATACGGGAATTATTATTTCTTCCCATAAAGAACTTCCGGAAAGATTTTTAACAACAACCAGCAACCCGTTACATATCAGCAATTATGTTCTTTTTCTTGTAATCTCTATTTCTGCGGGAGTCGTGATTGGTCTTTCAAAGAAGAGGAATAACATCTTTAAAGCTTTAGATGCGGGAAGAAATCTGTTTTTCAAACTTATCAAATATGTTTATTTATTTCTTCCGATCGTTATTTTCTCTAATATCGCCTATGGAATTTCAGTATATGGAATTAATACTTTACTGCCGTTAAGTAAAATTGTTGCCACCGTATATCTTACCAGTGTATTTTTTATTTTCGGGATATTAGGGGTTATAACAGCTTACTTTAAAATTAATCTTTGGGACTTTCTGATCAGCATCAAAGAAGAAATCATTCTTGTAGTGGCCACTTCCTCTTCAAAAACAGCCTTCCCAATGATCTTTGACAAAATGGAATCCCAAGGCTATGACCGAAAAATTCTTCGTCTTATTATTCCTCTCGGATACAATTTCAACCTGGCAGGAGCGTGCATTTATCTTTCTATTTCATGTATTTTCCTGGTTCAGCTTTACAATATTTCCCTGACGCCAATGGATTATTTCTGGCTTTTTATCACGATTTCCATTGCTTCCAAAACAGCTTCCGGAGTTCCCGGATCAGGCTTCCTTGCCCTGATGTTTACCCTAAGCAGGTTTGGAAAAATTCCTACCACGGATCTTGCGCTTTTATATAGCATAGACCGCTTTATGAACGAAGCGAGATCGGTTACCAATTTCATAGGCATTTCAGTTTCTGCTGCCATTATTTCAAAACTTAATCAAAATTCTATTCCTTTAAAAAATGATATTTCCTGATTTTACACACCTTTTCAATGACATCGTAGAAAACCCGGCAAAATCCATTGCTATTATCGGCAATCTTATTCTGATCGAAAGCCTTCTTTCTGTAGACAATGCAGCAGTACTGGCTACCATCGTCATGGATCTGCCCGAAAACCAAAGAAAAAAAGCCCTGAAATACGGAATCCTTGGAGCTTATGTATTTCGTGGACTCGCTCTTATTTTTGCTTCTGTACTGATTTCCGTATGGTGGCTGAAACCCCTGGGAGGATTCTATCTGATCTACATTTCCTTTGACTGGTTCATCAAAAAAATTAAAAACACAAATGATGAAGAAAATCCTGAGGAAAGCCCGAACAAAGAATCCAGCTGGCTGTATAAAAACTCTATCGGTCTGCTGGGTCAATTCTGGGCAACGGTTGCTATTGTTGAAGTGATGGATCTTGCTTTTTCTATCGATAATGTTTTTGCAGCAGTGGCTTTTTCAGATAATTTACTTCTGATTACGTTGGGTGTATTTATAGGAATTTTAGCGATGAGATTTATTGCACAATGGTTTGTTCGTCTCATGCAGGTATTTCCTTTTCTGGAAACTGCGGCCTTCATCGTCATTGCTATTTTAGGAGTTAAACTAAGTTTGTCCTTATACGAGCACTTCTACCCTGCTACGGTATTCGCTCAGTTTTTAGCCAGCCATACGATGGAAATATTAGTTTCCGCCATTACGGTTCTTTTGTTTGTTGTTCCCGTAGCTACAAGTTATCTTTTCGGATTCCCGGCCCGCAAAAAATAATTTTTCTGCCAAATTTTCACATTCGGAAAATAAAAGTCTGCCATTTCAGCCACCAGTGTCTCATGGCATACATTTAGAGAATTACAACACAGAAATAATTAAAAAATTAAATATATTATGTCAGTAAACTTTAAACCATTGGCAGACAGAGTTCTGGTAGAGCCAATCGCAGCAGAAACTAAAACAGCTTCAGGAATCATTATCCCGGACACTGCAAAGGAAAAGCCGCAAGAAGGTACTGTAGTGGCAGTAGGTCCTGGTAAAAAAGATGAGCCTACGACGGTTCAGGTAGGTGACAAAGTTCTTTATGGAAAATATTCAGGAGCTGAATTAAAGCTTGAAGGAAAAGATTATTTAATCGTAAGAGAAGCTGATTTATTAGGAATCATTGGGTAAGCTTCTTGCTATTGGCTTCTGGCAAATGGCTTTTCTGAGTTGAAATTAATTCATGAGAGATTTTAAAAAGTTTGAAGTGTGGCAATTAAGTCATCAGTTGACATTGAAAATTTATACTTCAACCAGAAGTTTTCCAAAAGAAGAAATTTTTGGACTCACCTCTCAAATCAGAAGATCATTTGCATCTATTGGATATAATATCTCAGAAGGAAGCGGCAGAAATTCGGATAAAGAATTTGCCAATTTCATTAATATTGCTCTGGGATCATCCAATGAAGCCGAAAACCAATTAATTCTTGCTAAAGATTTAGGATACATTCATGAAAATGATTTCAAAAATCTTTTGGAAGAATTGACAACACTAAAAAAGAAGCTTGTCACTTTGTGGAACAGGCTCAATGGAAATTAAAAATTAAAGTTAAACACGCGAATTGCAAAAGCTAAAAGCAAAAAGCAAGTCGCCAAAAGCTAAACAAACATGGCAAAAGAAATAAAATTCGATATTGAATCAAGAGACGCTCTAAAGAGAGGAGTAGATGCATTGGCTAATGCAGTAAAAGTAACTTTAGGTCCTAAAGGAAGAAACGTAGTGATCGAAAAATCTTTCGGTGCTCCACACGTAACTAAGGATGGGGTGTCTGTTGCAAAAGAAATCGAACTTGAAGACAGAGTAGAAAATATGGGAGCTCAGATGGTAAAAGAAGTGGCTTCCAAAACTAATGATATCGCAGGAGACGGTACTACTACCGCTACTGTATTGGCACAGGCTATCGTAAGAGAAGGTCTTAAGAACGTAGCGGCAGGTGCTAACCCAATGGATCTTAAAAGAGGGATCGACAAAGCGGTAACTGCTGTTGTTGAAAACCTTAAAACACAGTCTCAGGCTGTGGGAGATTCTACAGATAAAGTAAAGCAAGTTGCTTCTGTATCTGCTAACAATGACGAAACTATCGGTGCTTTAATCGCTGAAGCTTTCGGAAAAGTTGGAAAAGAAGGTGTAATCACTGTAGAAGAAGCTAAAGGTATCGATACAACGGTAGATGTTGTGGAAGGTATGCAGTTCGACAGAGGGTACCAGTCACCATACTTCGTGACTAACCCTGAGAAAATGTTAGCTGAACTTGAAAACCCATATATCCTTTTAGTAGAGAAGAAAATTTCTTCAATGAAAGAATTGTTACCGGTTCTTGAGCCAATTGCACAAGGTGGTAAGTCTCTATTAATCATCTCTGAAGAAGTTGAAGGTGAAGCTTTAGCTACTTTGGTAGTGAACAAACTAAGAGGTTCTCTTAAAATTGCTGCTGTAAAAGCTCCGGGATTCGGAGACAGAAGAAAAGCAATGTTAGAAGATATCGCTATCCTTACAGGTGGACAGGTGATTTCTGAAGAGCAAGGTTTCACAATGGAAAACATCTCTTTAGATATGCTTGGAACTGCTGAGAAAGTAACGATCGACAAAGACAACACAACTGTTGTAAACGGTGGTGGTGACGAAGCGAAAATTAAAGGAAGAGTTGCTCAGATCAAAGCTCAGATGGAAACTACAACTTCTGACTACGACAGAGAAAAACTTCAGGAAAGATTAGCTAAGTTAGCTGGTGGTGTTGCTGTACTTTACGTAGGTGCTGCTTCTGAAGTAGAAATGAAAGAGAAAAAAGACAGAGTAGATGATGCGCTACACGCTACAAGAGCTGCTGTAGAAGAAGGTATCGTTGCTGGTGGTGGTGTTGCTTTAGTGAGAGCAATTTCTTCACTAAACGAACTTACTGGTGCTAATGCTGACGAAAACACTGGGATCAAAATCGTGAAAAGAGCGATCGAAGAGCCATTAAGACAAATCGTTGCTAACGCAGGTGGTGAAGGTTCTGTAATTGTTGCTAAAGTAGCAGAAGGATCAGGAGACTTCGGATACAATGCGAAAACTGACGAGTATGTTCAAATGCTTGAAGCAGGAATCATTGACCCAACTAAAGTAACAAGAGTTGCCCTTGAAAATGCAGCTTCTGTATCTGGAATGCTTTTAACAACTGAATGTGTTATCACTGAAGTGAAGAGCGCTGAACCAGCTATGCCAATGGGTGGTGGAATGCCAGGAATGATGTAACAGCGTGTCGCTGAGACAATTTAATATATAAACCGTTCTGCTTTTGTAGGGCGGTTTTTTTGTTCTTATGGTTTCCCGTAAGAAAGAGAAATTATGAAAGCTTAAATTGCAGAAAATATTAATTAAAATAACTTTATGGAAATTCAATTTACTAGTAACGAGCAATTAGAAGAATTCATTCAACAAAAAAATTTAATAAACAAAAACTCTATAACTCATTTTAAAGCTCTAATTTCAATCAAAACCTCCAAAAATAAAATTTCAAATGAAGAAATGGAAATATTTATTTCGTTCGAAAATTATAATAGCCTAGGACGTGTAACTATAATGAATAGCGAATTAGATCCTTTATTATATCCAACTGTATTTGAAGCTAAATGGCAAAAAATGGAATATATCGATGATGAATATTTATTAATATCTGATATTCACAAAAAAAATCCAAATATTGGAAAATATACTGTAAAAATTATCCCTTTATCGAAGTTAAAAGAATAATTTTTCTAATCTATTGTTAGAGGCCTGAACCATGGTGGAATACTAGGAATAATGTAGTAGCGTAAGCTAAGACAAATTAATATACTAACCGTTCTACTTTTTGTGAGACGCTTCTATTTTCAAAGCTAAAACTATAAAATAAATGAGAACAATAAAAAACTAAATTATGAAAATTGAATTTATTTACCAATTGATAAGTGGAATTTTCATTTTGTATTTCGTTATTATTTTTCTTTTCTATTATCGAAAAATAAATCAAAAAAAACAAATTGATAATTTAAAGACTTATACTTTTGACTTTTGCACCAAGGACGATACCAATTATGAAAAATTTATGATTAACTATTTTGATCATAAGGGTTGGAAAACAACAGATGACGCTACATTTATGATTTTAGCTAATTTTGATAAAATTTCGATAGCACTTAAACATAGAGTATTTCACGAAGAAATTATTTATGATTATTATGCCAAGTATTTTATTCAATTTTATAGTGAGTTTCAATTTTTTATAATTCAAAGAAGAGAAATGACAGCTAATCCAGATCTTTTTATTGAGTATGAAAAATTGGTCAGACGTTGGAAAAATAATTTCAAAAATTTCAAAATTGATTTATAATGGAACATGAAATTTTTGAAACAATAGCTAATTTTTGTAATGCAAAAAATTATCCTCTAATTTACAATAGAATTCTCTTGCATAAATTTTATGAAGATTATAAAAAAGTAATTAATGATCATACTATAAAAGAAGGCTCAGATCCGACAAATGACACCTTGAAGGGATTTAAAAGTACACTATTAAATGATATGACATTAACATCAAACATCAAATTGGCTGAGGACGAACTAAAAAATTATTCAAAAGAAGAAATCAACAAATTTGAAAGGAAACAATCTACAAGAGCATTTTGGATAAGCGTTCTATCAGGAGTAATCGCATCTATAATTTATACTTTATTATTAATAATCTTTTTTTATCTAGGTAAAAATCAGCTCAGCTCATGGTTAAATGACTTAAATTCAAATACCTCCCAAGAGACAAAAAAGATCGAATAGTGAAAAAACTATAATACTAGTGAAAATAAATTATATCACCCTAGCTACTCAAAGTCTCCTGACTTTGAATAAATAATACAAATCAATTTGAAGTAAAAAGATTTTGAAGAGCAATGATATGTTCCCGTACTTGAAAATGGTATCATTGCCCAAACTAAAGTAACAAGAGTTGCCCTTGAAAACGCAGCTTCCGTATCTGGAATGCTTCTTACAACCGAATGTATTATCACTGAAATAAAGAGTGCTGAACCAGCTATGCCAATGGATGGTGGAATGCCAGGAATGATGTAGTAGCGAGTCGCTGAGACAAATTTAATATATAAACCGTTCTGCTTGTAGGGCGGTTTTCTTGTTTTATGGTTTCCCGTAAGGAAATAGTATATTAAAATTATAATTTAGCAATATATTTAATAATATATTGATGACTTAGCAAAAGTAGTTTATAACAACAACCAATACAGAAGCTTTATTTATAATACATAACTATAATTCATACACATGATATTTTCACATAAAATTACAAAACTAAAACTGTTTTATTTTTTAAATAATACTTTTCTAACTATTAATGCTATTATCAAATTATAATCAATGGACTTATTGAAGGGAAGTGCTATAATCGCATTTGTTGTTGGATTTTGGGACAAAATAAAAACTTTTTTATGGATGATTCTTTCAACATTCATTCAAAAAGCAGAAATTAAAAATGATGATACGCATAATGAAGTAATTGGTTATTTGATTAAAAATTACAAAAAAGCTCGAAGCTATGATAAAGTTTACGGAGCTCAGTATGAATCTTTTAGAAATGGAAAATATGGATACGTTCCTTATGAAAAATTTGGAGATAATCTCATGATTTTCTTTTCACAAAAAAAATATTTTTTTAAATTAATTAGAGTTCCATTTCTTTTTACTAAAAATAGTGTAACATTTCTTAGTAATGATAGTAACCCCTCAGCTCATAGTGAGACTGAGAAAACGGTATCATATATTATTTCTATTCGAGGCAGCATCAATGTCTCTGAAATCGTCGAAAAAGCAATCCATTCAAGAAATAATATTAGTTGGAATATTGAAGAAACTGAAGAAAAGGCTAATAGATTTAATATCTATTATTTTCCAGAAAGAGAACACAATGGACAAGACAGAGGATATGCAGGATATAATGGTTATTCTTGGTATAGACAGAATAATTATAAATTATTGGGTGTTACTCAAGATGAATTAGGTCGTGAATTAAAAAATAATGGAAAAGCCTTAGATAACTTATTTTTTCCTGATGATGTCAAAGAATTAATTAGTATAATTGGCTTATGGGTTAAAAGTAAAAATTGGTATAAAGAAAAAAGCATTCCTTGGAAAAGAGGTTGGCTACTATATGGACCTCCTGGAACTGGAAAAACAGCACTTGCTAGGGCTTTTGCTGAAGATTTAGATTTACCTATTCATTTCTTTTCACTTGCCCAAATGTCTAATAATGATTTAATTAAATCATGGCAAAGTATGCAACTCAATATACCTTGTATTGCTTTGATTGAAGATATAGACAATGTTTTTAATAAAAGGAAAAATATAGCTCAATCTTCTAATCAACTTTTAGTCGGAAGCTTTTCAAGTCAAAACAATTCAAGTAATCATTCTGGAAATGAATCAAACAATGATCAACAAAATGAAATAAGAACTCCTCTTACTTTTGATACATTATTGAACTGCATAGACGGTGTAGATAAATCTGATGGTATCTTTACAATTATAACAACTAATGATATCACGAAAATTGATGAAGCAATAGGACAACCCAAAACTTTAGAAGATGGCACACAAGTTTTTATTTCTTCCAGACCTGGAAGAATTGATCGAGCAATTGAGTTAACATACATGTCAAGCGAAAACAAAATCAAAATGGCAGATAAAATATTATCTGATTTTCCTGATAAACTTCTAGAGATATATGAACATATCAAAAAAAACGAAAAAGAAACACCGGCTCAATTTCAAGAATATTGCGCTCAAATTGCATTGCAAGAATATTGGAAAATTAACGAATAAAATTAGTAGAATCCCCGCTCTGCAAAGTCTCCCGACTTTGTCCCCGCTACCGCACGACTGCATAGTGTTGTATAAACTTTTAGATCATACTATTAGAATATTTAAATAATACCCTCACTCCCCCATTTCCTATCCCCCAACTTTTACTTATATTTGTTTCTATAACGTACACAAATATGCAAAACAAAAAAATACATCAGGGGAGAAATATCAAGCGTTTTCGGGAGATGTTGGGCATCAAGCAGGAGGCTTTGGCTTTTGATCTTGGTGAAGACTGGAACCAGAAGAAGATTTCACTTTTGGAGCAGAAAGAAACTATTGAGGATCCTTTGCTGAAAAGGATTTCTGAGGTATTGAAAATTCCTGTGGAAGCTTTCCAGAATTTTGATGAGGAAGAAGCTGTAAATGTAATTGCCAATACTTTTGGCGATCACAGTATTGGATATCAGAAAAATGATAATCCTATTTTCAATCCTATTGAACAAGTGTTAAAACTACACGAAGAAAAAATTGCGCTGTACGAAAGAATGCTGAAAGAAAAAGATGAAATGATGGCCAGGCTGGAGCAGTTGATTCAGAAATAAAAAAACAAAACTAATAACCAACCCTTCATGAAACTCTATACTTTCATAGCAGCATTATTCTTGCTGTCCTTCAGCTGTGCAAAAAAAGACCAATACAGCGTCGGCCAGGAATGGAACTACAAAACCCGCCCCACAGAAAAAAGTTCTACCCTTACCATATTAAAAATTGAAGAATATCCTGAAACCGGAAAAGTGATTCATGTTTCCATCAGTGGTTTGAAGATGAAAAACCCTGCCAGCCCTACTGGATATGCAGAAAACCTCAGCCATCTTCCCATATCAGAAGAAGCTTTGAACAAAAGTGTCATCAGCCTGAAAAAAGAGGCCTACAAAAAACCGGACTCCCTTGAAATGGATGGTTATTCTTACTGGAAAAAAGAGTTTGATAAAGGAAATGCCGGGATATTTACGATTCCTGTTTCTGAGATCGTAAGTACAATGGAGAAATCTATTATTGCAGGAGATTATACTAAATAAAATACCTACATCACAAAGTCTCTGGACTTCAGAAACAAACTATATAATTTAGAATTATCCTTGATACTGGTATGAAAAACTTTAGTCTGATTTTAGCTTTATTACTTTTTTTATCTTGCAACCCACAGAAAAAATTGCAGGGAACCTATAAATCCAACAAAGCTGAATTTGGTTTCTTCGTCACCAAGATAGATTTTAAGAATAACAATGAATTTAATTACGTGTTTTCCGGAGATCTTCAACATCAGGAACTTTCCGGGCTTTATACGGTAAGCGGCCATAATTTGTATTTAAAATTCAATAAAAATAAAGAAGAGATCGAATCTGTACATGATTCATTAATAATAGCTGACATGTTATCCGGCAACTATAATAATTATGATTTAAAAAACGAAAACGGGATCAACTACCATTTAAAATATAAAATCAAAGGAAATAAGCTCTTTGTTTATGACATCAAAAGTGGGCAACTGAAAAGAAAATCAAAAGTATATACTAACCAAAGGAAGTATGTATTTTGGGGCACCCGGTGGAAATACCAAACAGTTTATCTTAAAAAAATATAGTCCTGGAATATTAATTTAATATCTAAATTAAAATCAGAATGAAAACGAATTGCAACAAATGTAAAAATGAAGTTATTACTCTAAAATTTTCTGAAGAACAAAAGCTTGATCTTTATATTTTGATGCAAAACGATTTAAAATTATTTGCTGAAAAAAAAATAATTGACGAATTCAATGTAGACAAAAATGAAGCAAAAATTATTATTCAACATGTAAACAATAGAAATGGCAGATGTGCAGCATGTGAGTTTGAAAAATTGAATGGAGAATATATTGAATGTCCCAATTGTGGTGCTTTTAATTATAATCTCAATGAACCAGTGTTTAATTTAGAATTTTGCAGTCATTTAGAATGGTCTCTGGATTTTAAAAACATTGAAAATGAAAATATAAAATATTATGCTAAGTCTTTTTGGTGTGATGGTATAAGTCATTTACCAGAAGACTCAAAATCTTTACTTTATCATAATATTGAAAAAAAAAGGCAAATAATAACAAAAGCCTGGATTGGATATAATGGCAATGAGATTTATGAAATGAAAATCAAGTTCGGGAAAAAAGCTATAGCAAATTATAAGAATAATAAAAGTTTAATCGAATGCATTCCAGGAAATAATGAAGTTCCGAATTGGATAAAGTTATTTATGGAGGATAAAAAGATTGAAATTCAATTAAAATAATAACTGTGGCCAACATGAGTTTGCATCACTGTAGATGGCAGTAACCTCGCTTTGCAAGTCTTCCGACTTGCGTCAATAAAAACAAAATCCACCAACACTCTAATTTTTATCCTCAAACTTTCTCTTATCTTTGTTTCAATAACGATCTGATCAATGTTGAATATGTAACACCAAAACAAAATATGGCAACAAAAGAAGAATTCTGGGACAGGAAAAAGAAATTAAATGATGATTTCTTCGTGATGGGCTCCGTAGCCAATCCTGCAACTGAAGAACAAATTAAAAGATATGAAGAAAGCACAGGGTTTAGCTTCAGTGAAGATGTTAAGGATTTTCTGACCTCATTCGGTTCCTTACTTTTTGAAGTGAAAGAAGAGATCTGGAAACGTCCCCAGGAATTTGATGTTCTTCCAGGCTGGAAATTCGGGTATGGCTTTTTTGTGTACGGACTTTCGCAGGATGAAGAAATGCCTTCATGGATGGGATTTGAAGAAAAACATCAGGAAGCCCTTGAATATAAACAAAAGCCACTGGGACAACTATTTTTTAAACGCAGTGGAAATCTCTACAGAGCCTATACCGACAACGGAATCATAAAAATTGAGTATGACAAATACGACGAGGAAGATTATGAAGTATTTGAAGGAAATATCTACGACTTCTTAATTGAAGAAATTAATAATTTAGAACAGGATTATCTGGAATACATCAACGAAGGAAAACCCTGATGGAGTTTTACACAACTTTATACCTCCTGATTTTAAGCTTCTAAAACAAAAACACTAAAACTTACTACCATTGAAAACAAAATTATTATTCCTGTCATTTTTGGGTTCCTTGCTGGCCCATGCACAAACACTTCATTTCCAGAAGCTCGCCGGTATGTCAGCAGGCAGAGGGGCGATAGCAAGTGTAATCGTGAATGATAATATTTATGTGTCCAATGGTTATAAAGCGGATGAAGAAGCCAATTATATTGAGAAATATAATATTACCGATAACAGTTGGAGTATTCTCAATACTACTCTAATTCCCAAAAGATTTGCTAATTCGGAAGCTTACCATAATAAGATCTATATTTTTAACGGTTTGGGGAACTGTCATCTTGAAATTTTAGATCTAGCAACCAATACCGTAACCGAAGGAGCAATGAATCCCTATTTTGCCAGCGGTTCCGGTTCTGTTATCTATAATGGCAAAATATATGTGTTTGGAGGCAGCGGGTTGAACGGGGCACCTATATATTCTGATAAATTTCAGTATTACGATATTGCTTCAGATACCTGGCACCCATTGCCGGATATGCCTGTAGCCAAAGAAACAAAAGGTAAAATTGTTAATAATAAACTGTATGTCATCGGTGGTTTTAACGAAGCTTCTTCTAATCTGATCGATGTTTACGACCTTAGTACGAATCGTTGGACCAATCAGTATAAAATGCCTGTTGGGATATCCGGGCACTCCTTGGCAGTAGCCGATAATAAAATTTTCATTGTGGGTGATTATAGTCATCAGGATTTTCTGGCCTATTTTGATACTGCTACCCATAAATTCTACCAGTTATCCTCCGATATGATTCCCCGAAGACACGCGGCAGCAGAAGTATATAATAATAGATTATACATCATTGGCGGAAATACAACCACTCTTCCATCTTCCTCTATTAAAAGTACACAAGTTGCAGAGATCAATGAAATAATGTTCAATTTGGATATCCCGTTATCTCCATAGACGAGAAAATCATCGATATCCAATTACCCAAAGTCAGGAAACTTTACGCCATTAAAAAATAAAATCCGAAGTCCTCTATTTCAGATTCAGCTTTTACATATATTTGTTTCTATTAATATGTAAAACAAACACGAAATCTTACTACCATTGAAAACAAAATTATTATTCCTGTCATTTTTAGGCTCATTGCTCGCCCATGCACAAACACTTCAATTTAAAACGCTCGCCAATATGTCTGCAGGCAGAGGAGCCATATCCAGTGTCATCGTAGACGACAATATCTATGTGAGCAACGGATATCAGGAAAGCGGAGGTAACGCCAATTTTATTGAAAAATATAATATTACAGACAACAAATGGAGTGTTCTCAATGCAACTATTAGTCCTAAAAAATTTGCTAATTCAGAGACTTACGATCATAAAATTTATATTTTTAACGGCTGGGGAAACAGCCATCTTGAAATTGTAGACCTTGAAACCCAGCAAGTAACAAAGGGAGCTGTGAACCGTTCCTATACCGGAAATGCTGGTTCTGCCATCCATAATGGCAAAATATATGTGTTCGGTGGCAGCGGGCTCAATGGTGCTGCAACCACTTCATTTTCCAACAGATTCCAATATTATGATATTGCTTCAGACACATGGCATCCATTACCGGATATGCCCAGCGCCAGAGAAGCAAAAGGTAAAATTGTGAATGATAAGCTTTATGTCATTGGTGGCTTTAATGGTACCTCATCCCGTTTGATCAATATCTACGATATCAATACCAATCGCTGGACCGATCAAATTACGATGCCAGCCGGGATATCAGGACATTCATTAGCGGTATCCGGTGATAAGATTTTTATGGCAGGAGGTTATAATAATCAGACTTTTCTGGCCTACTTTGATACCGCAACCAATAAATTCCACCAGCTGTCATCCAATATGATTCCCAGAAGACATGCTGCTGCAGAAGTATACAACAATAAATTATACATCATCGGCGGAAGTACAACGTCTGTAACCAAATCGGCTATTAAAAGTACACAGGCAGCTGATATTACCGAGATTGCCCTCTCTTCAAATACAGCCAAAGAAGATCATGAAACCAAAACAAGAGTATATACCAACGCATCGAAAGATGGTTTTTTCATCAGCAATAAAAATAACAGCAATCAATTTGAATTTACCGTCTACTCTTTAGATGGAAAGGAAATACACAAAGGTTTTGCTTACTATAATAAAACGATAGATTTATCCAAAGTAAAGCCCGGAAACTATATTTTCAGTTTTAAAAATGAGAAAGGAGTTTTACAGCAGGTT
Source organism: Chryseobacterium sp. KLBC 52 (assembly GCF_003347605.1). Taxonomy (GTDB): domain Bacteria; phylum Bacteroidota; class Bacteroidia; order Flavobacteriales; family Weeksellaceae; genus Chryseobacterium. The sequence continues at coordinate 190,467 of NZ_QDFZ01000002.1, forward strand.
AAAATTTTCAGGTAATAGTATATTCACAGGATATAAATGAAAAATTAAGCACACAGCGTTCTCAAAACAAAACAATTGATGATAGACGAAATTTTAGTACAAAAAATGATTGAAGATGAAATTCATCCTGATTATACCATCTTCAGATATTATGAAACAGAGCTTTATATTTTTATTTTCTGGAAGCATAAAAAATATGATAAAGATGATGAAAGAGGAAAGTTAATTGGAGTTGGACCTATTGTTTTTGATAAAGCACAGAAGAATTATACCATTTTGGGTTCCGGATCAAACAATAGGCATTATTACAAACATTTGCCAGACAATCTCTTTGATGAATACAGAATCATCAATACTTTTGAAAGTATTAAAGCCGGAATTGTAAGGAGAAAGTATGTAAATACTGATGATGTTGACAGATTATGTCAAATTATAACTAATGGCTGGGCCAGTGTTGATTTTGACATGCATTATCCTGAAGATTATGATGTAGAAACTCATATTATTGCTGTTTTGAAAAACAAAGAACAACAAGATACCATCATCAACTTCTGGAATGAAATAGATTACCAATATAAAGTATTGAATGATAAGGAAATACTACTTTGGAAAACAAAAGACGAATAAAAAAATAAAAATCAGAAAAGACGGAATTCCTTATGATAAACAAAAACAAAAAAAAGATTATTTAAAAAAATGCTGATATTTCCTGAAAATGATGACCAGCTACTTACTAGAAAACAATTTGTTATCAGAAAGTTTAAAACAAAGATTGATTGATAATAAGAATAATAACCCATTTCTCTAAATCGCGGACCTTGTATCAATATTAGAAGAAATTTTATGAAAAAAAGACAATTTAAAAAACTGGACAATTCAGTTTCAAGCTTTCAATGGATAAAAAAGAAAAGTGAAAGATATTGGCAGAAAGTGGATCTGATGGAATGCTGGGGATTCCAGATTCAGGAAGGAAGCAAATGGAAAAAAGGATTATCAGAATCTGAATTAGAAGATTTTCAGAACCAACTGAACATCACCTTTCCGGAGTCGTTAAAAAACTATTACAGAACAATGAATGGTCTTGACAAACCGGGAATAGATAACAATGGCGGCGAAGGAGAAATTGATTTTGGTCCTAAATTTTATTCATACCCTGATGACATTCCCATCATAAAAGCAAGAATTGAATGGATCATGGAAGCCAACCGCGTGACGGAAGATATTATGAAGAACCAAAATGTACCTCCAATTATCCCCTATTTAGGACATCGGTTTTTAATACTGGATCATGAAGAAAATGTTCTTTCAATGTTTGGTGATGATATTATATTCTGGGGCGGCAATTTATCAAAAGGAATTGCACAAGATATTTTCCCAATTCATCATGCTGAAAAAAAGAAAATTGATACAAGCTCATTCTGGAACAAAAAAATTGGGTAGTTAAAAAGCAGTTTTCTGCTCTGGTAATAAAATATCAGAAGTTAAAACATTTTCAAAATCCTCTATTTAGAGGTAAAAACATTTATAATACATGAAAAAAGCATTTGAATTTCTCACCCATTTAAAAGAAAATAACAACCGGGAATGGTTTGCCAGACATAAATCTGAATACGATGTCATTGTAAAAGAAAACAAAGTTTTTTTTAATCAGATTTATACCGAACTTCAGGAATATGATAACCTGAAAGGAATGCATATTTTCAGAATTTACAATGATGTACGTTTTTCCAAAAACAAAGCACCTTATAAAACCAATTTCGGAGTAGGATATTCCCGCTCGAAACCTATGTTGAGAGGTGGGTATTATATTCAGCTGGAACCGGGCAACAGTTTTGTAGGCGGCGGATTCTGGGGGCCTGAAGCCAAAGATTTACTTCGCATCCGTAAAGAATTTGAAATCAGCAGCTCAGAAATTGAAAAAATTACCTCAGATACAACTTTTATACAATATTTTGGAGAACTTAAAGGAGACGCTGTAAAAACAGCTCCTCGTGGGTTTGATAAAAATCATCCGGCTATTGATCTGATCAGGAAAAAACAATTCCTTGTGATGCGGCAATTTACAGATAAGGAGGTTTTATCAGACAACTTTCAAAAAGAAGTCCTCCTGACTTTAATTGCCATGAGACCTTTTTTTGATTATATGAGTGAAATTCTGACCACGGATATGAACGGGGAACCTTTATTTTAAAAAGCCATGAAAAAAATGTCCTTATTCATTTTTACAGCTTTTATAATATTGAGTTGTTCTGATCATTCTCAGAAGACAAAATCTATGGATTTTCGCAGTTTTAGACTTCAGGCTCCTAAAGACTGGAGCAAACTGAAAATGGATGCTTACGATAGTAATGCCGGAATTATCATCACAAAAAATAATGATTCGATTTTCTACGATTACGGACCTTATTCCTATTCATTAGAAGAAAATGTCACGATTATTAGCAGAAAAGATTTCAACGAACTTCTAGCAGTGAATCCAAAAGCTGATACAACACAATTTATTGTCATTGATAAAAATACAAATAGAGAAGATTTTATCAAAAGTAAAATAACTTATAAAAATATTGATGGGTACAAGGCAAAAATATTGGAACCCAAACAAGTGGGAAAAGGAATGACAGGAGTTTATATCGACAGCCTTAAAACTGGATCTATAGGAAATATCAAGTTCAATTTATATGGCATTAATCTGAAGAAAGAAAGTCAGGCAGAACTTTTAAAGGCAATTCATACATTACAGTTTAGAAAATAATATAACTAAGAATTATGTTCTATGACATTGAATAAAATCTCTCTAATAAGGATTTCCCATTAACTTTTTTATATTTTTGCTCTGCTGAAAAATTAATAAAACCATGAAACTTTGTATTTTAACCTTCCTGCTTTGCATTTTCAATATTACATATGCACAGGAAAAAGAATATCCATCCATCAAAAAAGGAGATTTTCCGGAAGGTATTTATATGACTCTGGAGGATGTTTTAAATAAACAACCATCTTCAACTGAAGAGGTCTATTTCAAAGCCTGTGAAAAGTGTGATTCTCTTGATATGCCGGAAAAAGCATTCTTTTATTTCAAACAAAAAAATAAAAGGGTAAAAGTTCCATTAGCTGTTTCGCATAAAGGAGAAATGTATTTTCAGACCTATAGAAAATATACCAATAAGAAAGACAACGGATATGATCCTGACCAGTATTCAAGGTTTTGCAAAGTTCTGAACTATGGAAGATTCATTTATTTTGAAGAAAATATGAAAGGCTTATGGTCCAAGGCTTTTTTAGGAGCATTAAGTCCTCTTACCTACTCTATCAATGGAAAAACCAAAGGAATTGTTTTAGATCTGGACAATAAGGAATTTAATATTCTGCAAGATTGTGATGATTTAAATGATTTCCTATCTAAACACGACATTCCTGAATTTCAATGTAATTCAGAAACCTTTACCATTGGAGATTTGAGAACAAAAATTGAAGAAATTAATCTGCCTTACCGCTAAGCTGATGAACAAGCTTACGTTTATAACTCCGATGAAATCCAGGCTTTTTTTACTTTTTCTAATAATATTTTCTGTGAAAATAGCTGCCTGCAAATGCAATGGCACTCCTACGTTAAAATCTTCATTTGACAGTGCTGATTTTGTTTTTATTGGTGAAATATATGATATTACAGAAGTTCCTTCTGGATTTAAAACGGTCCAGAATATTCTAAGTAAAGTAAAAATCAATAAGACCTACAAATCGGATTCCTATGATGGATTTTATACACACAATGCTACCCTTTTCGGATCTCCGCTGCATTCCTGCGATGTTCTTTTTACCCAAAAAGGGAAATATCTGATTTTCGCATATGATGAAAAAGATACCGGATTTCTCTACTCTGACCAATGTTTTATTCAAAAAAAACTGGATGAGCTTTCTCCGGAAGAATTAAAAGAACTGGAGTCTTTAAGTTCTCAGTATAAAAAATTATCTGAAAACTCTGATATCTCCAATGCTCCTGAACTCACAGATTTGATTGTGGACAGCTCCAATCAATCCGATAGAAAAATTAAAGAACAAAAAAGAGAAATATCAATACTCCATCAACAGAATAACAGGTATAAAATCATCATTTATATTTCTATTTTTGTGATCGTTATGTTTCTTATAGCACTAAGCTTTATGCGCAGAAAAACACAGCGTTGAAATGAATTTTAAGAGACTCAAAACCTAAATCAATCTTATTAAACATGAAAAAAATAATACTAGACCTTGCCACAACATTGGACGGATTTATTGAAGGACCCAACGGAGAAACCGACTGGTGTATCATGGATGATGATATGGATTTTGATGGGTTTCTTTCCGGCATAGACACTATTTTCTATGGAAGAGTAAGCTATGACGCCTGGGGAAATTATCAACCGGAAGAAAATGCAATGGTGGAAGAACAAAAACTTTGGGAAGCAGTTCATTCAAAGAATAAATTTGTCTTTTCCAGTCAGAACCGAGAAGATGAAAATGCCATTTTTATCAGTTCTGATATTGTGGAAAAAGTTTCGGAAATAAAAAACCAGGGAGGAAAAGACATCTGGTTGTATGGAGGAGCAAGTCTTATTAAAACCTTTATTCAGGAGAATCTTATCGATACCTACAGAATATCTGTTCACCCAATTGCTCTGGGAAAAGGAAAACCTCTTTTTGAAGATTTAAAAGAAAGACTGAATCTAAAATTGGTAAAAACCAATGTTTTCAAATCCGGTGTAGTACAGCTTATTTATGAGGTTTAAATAAAAATAATCAAACAAATCATAAAAAAACTTGCTCTAAAGATAGATGATTATGCCGGTCACCATTGAAATAAAAAACAGAACCAATTGGGCTGTAACCATTATATTGGGGTTAGGTTTGTTCATACTTTCTCTTATTATTCTGATTATTATTCCTCTTTTCAGCATCCAGGCAGAAGGTTTCTTTTTTATTATAAACTACATTTCATTTGCTACTCCTTTTGCCGCATTTTTTATACTATTTCTATATATCTGGTTATGGAATACTTTTGGAAAAACAATCTTTAGCGTTGAACCCGAAAAAATAACAGTACGATATAAAAACAAATTGTTTACAAGTCCCAGAATCTATTTAAAAAAAGAAATTGATCAGATTTTGGTAAAAGATTTTCAGGTAGAAAAATATAAATTCGGAGTTCGGTATCATCTTTCTCTGACTGGTTCAACCTATTCTGTTGTTTTTATACAAAATGGCAACGAAATAAGAGTTATCAACTTGATCACCGAAACCAAAGCCAGTGAAATAACAGATGAAATAAAAAACATGTGGTATTAAACGATCAATCAAAGCACCGCATCTGTATCTCAAAAGTAAAAAGAACTACTGTTAAACCTTACTGTTTTAATGCTGCGGTACACCTTCTTCATTCACAGAAATCCATAAAGCCTGCATTCACAAATTAAAAAATACACATTTTCAAGCCGTTTTGTTTTCAAAGCGGTTTTTATTTTGAATATCCATTACTATTTTTTATTATTTTTATCTCACACAAAATCAAACACAAAATAGAATCTATGCCCCATTTTATAATAGATTGTTCGCAGGATATTCTTCAGCAGAGAGCACCCGATGAATTGATGGATGCCGTTTATGAAGCGGCAGACGGAACAGGACTGTTTGCTCCCAATGATATCAAGGTAAGACTTCACCCCTATCAGTATCACAAATTAGGCACAGGTAAGAAAAATTTTCTACATGTGTTTGGGTATATCATGCAGGGACGCAATACAGAACAAAAAGCTAATCTTTCCAAGCAGATCTGTACCCAGATTTCAGAATTGCTGCCTGATATTTCTTTTCTTTCTGTCAATATCAATGATTTCGAAGCAGCAACATACAGCAACAAAGCACTCATCAATCCTGAAAATTCAGGCCAGGACAGGCATTTTGGTTTATAACACTCACCTTTACACACACAACTAAACATTAATAATATGAGCTTAAAAACATTAGTCAGCAAAAGTGCACAGTACAACAATTGGGTAGTCAATAAATATATCGACTGGTTATCTACAAAGTCTGATGAACAGCTTAACCAGGAAACTATTTCCAGTTTTCCGACAATTTTAAAAACATTACACCACATCTGGCAAACTCAGGAATATTGGTGGAGTCATATTTCTGAAAAAGATGATTTTGATTTTGTAAAAACAACAGAGACTACCAGCAAAGAGGATGTTTTCAATGCCATAAAAAACAATTCACAGAAACTGGTAGATTATGTGGAAAGTTTATCTGAAGAAGATCTTTCAAAAAATGTAAAGATAGAATCCCAATGGTTTCAGTGTGATTTTTCAAAATATGAATATATCCAGCATGCTATACTTCACGGAACATATCACAGAGGACAAATTGTAACAATGGGAAGAAATATAGGAATCACTGATGCTCCTATGACCGATTTTAATTTCTGGAATATTTATAAAGACAAAGAATAAAAGGTATATCTTTCTATCACTTTAAAAATATAGTAATTTATAGCTTCTTTCCATCATTATGACCACTACAACCATAGAACTCGATTTATTTCAGGAGAACATCAAACATCTTTCAACTAATGAGTTCGGAAATTTTATTGCCATTACCTCCGGGAACAGAGTTATAATCTCTGGTACAGAAACACCATTAGAGTTAGGAGTGGATATCTTAATGGCTAGAATCATTAATGAAGAAAAAATTTTAATTATACTTGATCGTCCAAACACCATAGAAAATGCTTTAATCATTGACTATACAGGGAAGCCTTTTGTAAAATTTAATATTGGAACTTCAATTAATGACATTAAGATCAATGGTAAAAAAATAATAGTCTCATATTTTGATGAAGGTGTTTTACAAGGTGATAAACCTGACTGTGATGCATTGGCTGTATTCAATCTTAAAGGGGAACAAGTTTTTGGTTTTAATTCAGGTAATTTACAAGACCAGCTTATCGATTGCTATTGTGTTGCCAATTGGGGGAATGGAAAAATTATTTTTAATGGTTATGGAAATTTTTCTTTGCAGGAATTGGATGTAAACACTTTCAATCTTGTCAGTTATGAAATTCCATCTGTTTGCATAGGTGCTCAATCTGTATCTACAAAAGCGGACAATATTGTATTTCATTCAACCTATAAAGACAAAACGAGTTTTCTTGTCTGGAATCTACATTCGGGGGAGATCAGTCAAATAAGTTCTGATTTTAAAAATGTTCTGTCTACCGAAAATGGCTGTTTTTACCAAGTTTATAAAAAATCATTTACGATCATTAATCCATTGGAATTTTAAATTTTGTGGATAAGTATAGCACGGTCTTTCGGAATAGCAAGAAAAAAAAATTATATATCTCTGATTTTAAAATAATTGAATCAAAAACAATCCGTTATCCACATCTTTAAATAGTTGTGGATAACTTTTCCATGTTTAATGTATGTCTGTGGATAAACTATGGATAAGTTTTTGACTTCCTCTAAATAACCCAATAATTAATTGCTTTTCAATATTTTACAAAACATATTATTTTTTGTGATATTTCCACAATAGAAAATCAGGTGGATAACTTTTGTGGATAAGTTATCCACATTTTTTTTACCATAACCCTACTCCTGCAATTGTTTTAAATTCTATAGAATGAACATTTATTCATAATCTATTATGAATATTTTTTTATAAATTGCATTAAAAACAAATCACCAATAAAAGAAATAATATACATAAGTGAATTACATTCAGTAAATTAAAAACATATTTGCAAAAAAACAATATCAATATAATGAAAATATAATTTACCATTTCTGAATGTTCACTTAAAAATCAACAAAACAGCACAAACCAGAAAATAGTATTATACACCATGATGAAAAAGTTATCCACAATGAAAACAAATACAATAACCCAATACCCTCATTCAAATGACAACAACAGACATCATGGAAAGCATTATCCCTTACCTTGGGGAAACAGCACCTTACATTTCAATTCCTGAAAACTGTATTTTCAGAGATCATAAGATCGAGACCGAAATAAGTGAATGGAATTTTGAGAATGAAAATTATGCCCAACTGATCAAATTATTATTTTCGTTAGGAAGTCTCAGCCTGTATAAAGCTCTTAATGATGAGAGTAAAGAAAAAATTTATTTCCTTGGCGAAAAAATCAGGATCAGAAAATTATCATATGATGAACCAAAATCAGTAATTATTGCCAGCGAAAGCATTCTTGAATCTGATAGAAAAGGGAAATCTCATATTCATATAAGAGACAACTATTCCAAAGAGCTGCTTTATTCTGCAGAGCTGGATTACTATGTTATTACCCGTGAAGCATTCGAACTTTTTTATAAAGATTTGCTGAGTACGGTTCCGGTAGAATATCATGACAAAAATCTTCCCGGGAGTAAAATAATCAATACAGAAAAACCTCATCATTTTACGATTTCAACAGAACCTTTTACTCCTAATCAATGCAAGGGGCATTTTGACAATCATCCTATTGTACCGTTTGTGTTTATAACTCAATGTATTTTAAAGGAAATATTCAATTTTCTCGGTAATGAAATGTCATACGAAATAGAAAGCTTTGAGGGATACGCCTCTAATGCACTGCCAACAGGAATCATTTTCCTTACCGAAGTCTTTCATCAACGGTATTTAAAAAATCTTTTTTATTTTAAATGTGAGGTAAGCGACACTTCCGGAAATCCGTATGGAGTGGTCATTTTTACGATCAAATCGAAAAAATAAACTATCAGGTAAAACTGCATTATCGTAATGTTTAATTATTCATCGTTTAACATTTCGTACATTAGATTTTACAATAAAACAGACCAATACACTCAATTTCATATGGAAAAATACGCAATATCATCAGACGGCCAGAAAATTCATTACAAAGAATCCGGAAACGGAAGTACCACATTGATTTTCATCCACGGATGGCTCGGAAATACGGAATGGTGGACAGATCAGCAAAAATATTTCAGCAGCCAATATCATATTGTACAAATAGATCTTGCCGGACATGGAAAATCCAGTGTTACCAGAAAGGAATGGACGAGTGCAAAATATGCAGAAGACATCAAAGCTGTGGCTGATGCTATCGATTCTAATGAAATCATTCTTATAGGGCACTCCATGTCCGGAGCTTATGTTCTGGAAGCTTCATTGAAAATACCAAAAGTAAAAGCCATAATTCTGATCGATACATTGAAAAACCTCGATGAGTCCTATACCGAAGAACAGGCTGAAGAAGCGCTTTCTCAATATGGAAAGGATTTCAAATACACTGTAGAAAACATTTTGCCTCAATTTTTATTCGCTGAAGGAACACCTCTTGCAGTAAAAGAAAGGGTACAGCATGAATTTCTTCAACATGAACCAGAACTGGCAATCAATGCGCTATGGCCTTTATATAGAACCGATTTCAACAAGTTTGCAAAACAAATTCAGGTACCTGTTATAGCTGTTAATTCCGATGCCTCTCCTACTGATATTGAAGCTAACCGCAAATATTTAAAAGACTATGATTATGTTACCATTGAAGGCGTTGGACATTATCCTATGCTGGAAAAACCTACTGAATTCAATGCTATTCTTGATGAAGTGATCAAAAAACTAATCCAATAATTAAAGATGCAGAATACCAGAATCTTTGCAACAGCATTCTCAAGTGTTTATCCACATTACATTCAAAAAGCAGAAAAAAAGGGACGTACCAGGGAAGAGGTACATGAAATCATATTCTGGCTGACCGGATATCATGAAAAGGAATTACAGGAAATATTAAACAATAAAACTGATTTCAAAACTTTCTTTGAACAGGCTCCACGGATCAATCCCAATGTTGCTTTGATCAAAGGAGCCATTTGTGGATATCGGGTGGAAGAAATTGGAGATGAACTGATGAGAAATATCCGTTATCTGGATAAGCTGATTGATGAATTGGCAAAGGGAAAGAAAATGGAAAAAATACTAAGAACAAACTAAAGATATCAATTCAAAAAGAATCATTCTTTAAATATGATTAAAAACGCTTCTCCAATTCAAAAAACTTCCCGAAATTAGCGGACTGTGCGTTAAATACTATTCAATGAAATAAAAATTTAAATTACAACATACAGCAAACTTAGTATAAGTTTTCTTCGGGGCAGGGTGAAATTCCCTACCGGCGGTTACAGTCCGCGACTCCTTTCTTATGAAGGGACTGATCTGGTGAAATTCCGGAACCGACAGTTAAAGTCTGGATGGGAGAAGAAAATGAGATGACCAATAAGATTCCTTATGGACTCTTGTTGCGTTGTATTTCATTTCCATGTACCGAAGAGTATTTTAACTTTTAAAAGTAAAATAACATGGAAAAATTATTAGAACAATTCGGAGCTACCTCCAGAGAACGTGTAGAAAAAGCACTTCAGACATTACAACAGGGAAAAGGAATTCTTTTAGTAGATGACGAAAATCGCGAAAACGAAGGCGATATCATCTTTCCCGCTTCCACTATTACAGAACAGGACATGGCACTTCTGATCCGCGAATGCAGCGGTATCGTATGCTTATGTATTTCTGAGGAAAAAAGCCGCCACCTCAACCTTCGTCCGATGGTGGAAAACAACAATTCAAAAAATCAAACCGCATTCACCATTTCTATTGAAGCCAGAGAAGGAGTGGAATCAGGTGTTTCAGCAAAAGACCGTGTAACAACAATCAGAACAGCCGTCGCATCAAATGCACAGGCAGAGCATATTGCAAGCCCCGGTCATGTATTTCCCTTAATTGCAAGAGAAGGTGGAGTATTTGACAGACGTGGCCATACTGAAGGCAGCGTAGACCTTGTAAAAATGGCTAACCTGGGTAACGATGCTGTACTTTGTGAACTAACGAATGAAGACGGTTCTATGGCAAGGCTTCCTGAAATTGTGGACTTTGCCCTCAAAAAAGGAATGAGCGTCGTGACCATCGAGGATATTTATGCTTATCGTAAAATGATAATAAGCAACTAAACATACACATTTTTAACGCACAGACCGCCTGTTGATCCGATCAACAGGCGTTTTTATTAAAAATTCAACTAAATTCTCATTAATTTAATAATTGAATACTATTTTTTATTTATTTTTAACAAAAAAATTCTTGACTATGAAAAAATCTTTACTCCTTTTACTAGGAGCATCTGCCATGTTTTCTGCGCAGATCACGCTTACAAAAGCAGCCAATGACCCTATTTCAGGAAACGTTATCAATTACAATAACACAGCTGGCACCGTAAACAACTCTGCAACAGGACCAAACGCAACATTTTCAAATGGAGGTCTTACGATGGGAGCAGCATCGCAAACAAGCTATTCAACTCCTACTGCCACTGAAATAGCAACTTTCCCGGGTTCCAATATTAAAATGGCAGACGGCGCAACAATAGTTTACTATAAAGCGTCTTCGACTAAACTGGAAATCACAGGAATGGTAAATCCACAGGCAACTTTAAACTTTAGCGTGGACAACGGTACTCATATTAATTATCCAACAACTTACGGACCGGCTCAAAACGATACTGCCAAAGGTACTTTCTCCTCATCTTCTGCCAGCGGACTGTTTAGTGGTACAATGACTGCCATTGCTGATGCATATGGAACTTTAATTATAGGTAATCAAACATACAGTAATGTTCTTAGAGTAAAATTCACACAGAATCTTAATCTATATTCATCACTAGATGTTACTTATTCTAACCCTATTGGAGCAATAGTCAATACAGCTTATTCTTATTACGATGCTTCTCACAGATATGCACTGCTTAATTCGACAAGCGGAAACATCAGCATTCCACTGTTGAGCATCAACCAGAATGTAAAAACTACATTTGCATTAAGTGAAACATTTCTGGCCGTAAACAATGCTGCAAAAAAAGAAAACCTAGTGGTATATCCAAACCCTGCTCAGGATTTTATCGGTTTCAAAGGAAATACGGATAATTATTCTAAAGCAAATATTTACAGTCTGGATGGTAAGCTGGTTAAAACTTCAGAGGTAAAATCCGGAAACATTCAGATCTCAGATCTTCCACCAGCATCTTATTTCATTGAGGTCAGTGGAAAAAATGCTGCAGAAACAAAGAATACAAAATTCATCAAGAAATAATAAAAATGCCCGCTCCAATGAGCGGGATTTTTTTTTGTAAGGAAGCAGGAGGAAGGAGGTTGGAAGCTATTTTAGTCTAAGAATAAATAGAGTTTAATTTATTCTATTTTTTAATAAATAAAATCTTCAATGATCATCCGGAGGATATAAACTCCCATCCTCCAGCTTCCCTCTTCCCACCTAGAACCAACGCTTAAAAAGTTGCTGCAGGAGCAGTTTCGTTATTAAGTTTCCGCTGAATTTCTGTCTTTTTCCCTTTCGAGAAATCATAACTCAGCCCTAATACAAACATGGACTTATTGTTCATAATCTGTGTATGAACTTTATAATCTACCAGGCTTTCCGGTAAACTTTTCGTTTTATATTCTGAAGGCATTCCTATCCAGTACATTCCTGTGGAAAATGTCCAGTTTTTATGTTTATAGCTTACAAAAATATTATTCTGATTTTCATTCGTATTAAGGAATGCGCCATTGAGACTATATACAGGAATATTGAACTGATACTGAACGGAAAAAGATTTGTATTCTGAAGAAAGCGAGAAATAATTTCCTAAATAATCATTCTTAATCAAAGCACCTGTACTTGTTTTTACTGTTTCGGAAGTAGGAGTGATCACAGCTTTTATGACCAATAAACTGCTGCCAAAAGGTTTATAGGAACCGGTAAGCTGTACTCCATATCGCTGTCCGTTTTTTCCATTTTCATAAGTCAGTGCATATCCATTCAATACCTCATCCTGAACATAATACTGGTTGATCACCCTGTTGGTATACCGGTAAAATAATCCTGCATTAAAATCAAAATACTTATTATTAAAAGAATAGGTCAGGTTATTAGAAAAGACCTGTTGGGATTTTAAAAAAGGATTTCCCCGTTGAACAATATTAGGAGCCAATTGCACCACATTACTACTTAAAGCGTTACTCCAGGGACTTACCGGATTATAACTTGCTGTGAAGCGAAGGTTCTGATTTCCTTTGATCTGATAAGCTAAAATAACCTTTGGAGTAAAAGTCCATTCATCAAAAGTAGTTTCTGCACTTTTGTTGTGAATATTGGTAAGACCAGCTCCAATACGATAACTGAATTTAGCCATTTTCCCAGCAAATTCAGTGTAAAAATACTGTTCCAGATAATTGACACTGTACTGCGAATATCCGGTAAGATTATTCAGATCATTGGAAATAGAAGACCTTGAAATACGGTATCCGGATGAAAGCTTTCCTGCTGTAAAATCATGGGTGTGTGCCAACTCTCCCACCAGACTCGTCTGCTTTGCTTTCAATACCATATCATTATCATATACCGATAGTCCTGAACCTACAATCCATTCTTTGGCCGTTTCTGTAGTATTGGTAGTATAATGAGAGCCTACAACATTAATGCTCAACTCATCTTTTTCTCCAATCTTTTTAGAATAATAAAGATCCAGCTTAGGGATCACATAATCTGAACCATTATTTTTGAACATATTGTGCTCTTCCTTCAGATTATCCTCAGTAAAAACACTTTGTCCTACTCCTTTTGAAAACCTGCTGAAAATATCCATATTCAGTTTAGCCTGAAAAGCGTAGTCATCAGGAACAAGTCTGGTAAAACGCAGAGCAATATTCTGAAAAGTATATCCGAAATGATCTTTACGGTTTTCATCAGACCGGTAATGTTTTCCATTAAGCTCATAGTCATAGATACTATTGACCCTTCTGTCATTATAATCTCTAAGATTCAGGGAATATTCAAGTCCGAAATTATTCTTTCCTTTTGTATAATCTGCGTAGGCAGAACCATTCACAAATCCAGTATTCAAAGCTGCGGAAACATCAGCTCCGAAAACATACCCTGTTTCTGTAGACCTTGTCAGGATATTCACTATCGTATCTGCCCTCGTTGCCCATCTTGCTGGTGGAATATCATAGTATTCTACTTTCACAACTTCACTGGGAGCCACACTTCGGATCTGCATATCGGTAGCTTCAATGCCGTTGATAAGAAATAGCGTAGTTCCTCCTTTCGTACTGGTAATGGTATTGGCTACCGGATCCAGTTGTAATTCCGGAAGAGTACGAAGCAGATCTTTTGCATATCTTGCTTTCTCCAGAGCTTCTTTATCAAAGGTATAAACTGCTTTGTCTGCAAACTGTTTTTTACGCTGGGATTTCAGAATAACTTCCTGAATCTCTTTAATGGCTGCTGCATCAACTGTATCATTTTTCTTCTCCTGCGAAAACATAAAGACACCGCAAAGAAAGAAGAGGGTATATATAGTTTTTTTCATGGCTTAAGATGAATTATACTATTAGGACAGTCAATTACTGGCGAATATTACATTTATCATTGCAAACAATTAAATAATGAACGTTATCTTTCTTTATATTTTACTTATTATGTTAAGTTCAGCCCGTTTTTTGCTCGTATTTTTTACATCACAAAATATTGAGTCATGAAAAAAGCAGTCCTATTAACTCCGTGCTTCCTGTTTTGTGTTCTGGGAGCTCAGGAAATTCAAAACAGCCCGGCAGAGAAGATGAATATTATCAAGACCAATGTCACGGCTTATGCATTCAGAAATATTAATCTGTCCTATGAAAGAGCTATCAACCAATGGTTTTCTGTGAATATTGGCTTTGGGACAATGACAGAAGGAAAAGTACCTTTTATCAATGCTTTTCTGAAAGATGAAGATGAAAAAAGATTCCAGAATCTGAGAGTAAAAGCTACTAATTTCACTATAGAGCCAAGATTTTATATTGGGCATGGCTATGGAAAAGGTTTCTATTTTGCACCTTATTACCGCTACTCAAGTGTCACTTCCAATACTTTTGATTTTTATTACGATTATAACGGTCCTGACGGAAATAATTATCAAATTCCGATTAGAGGCCAGGGAGATACCAATGGAAACAGTGGCGGTGTGATGGTTGGAGTACAGTTCTTTCTGACCAGAAGCCAGAATCTTGTATTGGATTTCTGGATCGCAGGAGCCCACTATGGAAGTGGAAAAGGAGATTTTACGATGTCCTCAGATTATGTACTCACACCAGATATGCAGGCACAGCTTAAAAAGGAAATTGAAAACCTGGATATTCCTTTTGTAAAGTATACGGTAGAAACCAATGCCAATGGAGCGAGAATAAAAGTAGATGGTCCATGGGCAGGTTTCAGAAGCGGGCTTTCGCTTGGATATAGATTTTAAAGAATCATCTTTATACGACTCAACCGCTCTTTTCCGGAGCGGTTTGCTTTTTTCTGAAATTTGTATCTTGGATGCCATTATTAAAAAAACTTTTCAGGAAAATAACATTGTATGAACTCAACGGCTATCACCACAGGTCAAAGAATCAAAGCCATTATAGGCGGATCTATCGGAAATCTTGTTGAATGGTATGACTGGTATGCATATGCAGCCTTTGCCATTTATTTCTCCCATTCATTTTTCCCGGATTCTGATCTGAATGCACAACTGATGAATACCGCGGGAATATTTGCCGTAGGTTTTCTTATGCGTCCTATCGGTGGATGGCTGTTCGGAAGTATTGCAGACAAAATCGGACGAAAAAAAGCAATGACGCTTTCTGTTTTATTGATGTCTTTTGGCTCTTTACTGATCGCCCTTACTCCTACCTATCAGTCTATAGGAATTTTAGCACCGTTATTACTTTTGCTGGCAAGATTGCTTCAGGGATTAAGTGTGGGAGGCGAATATGGAGTTTCCGCAACTTACCTCAGCGAAATGGCAACTCAGGACAAAAGGGGATTTTATTCAAGTTTTCAATATGTCACTTTGATTGGCGGGCAGCTTATAGCGTTGGGAATTCAGCTCATTTTACAAAAACTATTGCTCACTGAAGCTCAGCTGGAGGAATGGGGCTGGAGAATACCTTTTGTAATTGGAGCACTCCTTTCTATTATTGCATTATATCTTCGGGCTAATCTTCACGAAACAGAAGCTTTTGAAAATAAAAAAGAAGTCAGTGAAAAGAAAAAAGGAACAGTGAAAGAGCTTCTGAAACACCCAAAAGCTCTGCTTACCGTTGTGGGATTGACTTTAGGAGGAACACTTGCATTTTATACCTACACAACGTACATGCAGAAATTCCTGGTGAATACGGTACATCTTACCAAGGAAGAATCTACTTTAGTTTCTTTCATTTCGTTATTTATTTTTGCCTGCCTTCAACCTGTATTTGGTGGATTATCTGACAAGATCGGAAGAAGACCGCTTCTTTTAGGTTTTGGTATTCTGGGAACTTTGTGTACCGTTCCGCTTCTTACAGCACTGAGTACAACTACGTCCATTTGGACTGCATTTTTCCTGATTATGGCAGCGTTAATTATCGTCAGCGGATACACTTCCATTAATGCCGTGGTAAAAGCCGAGCTTTTCCCTTCCGAAATCAGGGCGCTTGGTGTAGGTTTACCTTATGCTATTACCGTTGCAGTATTTGGAGGAACTGCGGAATATATTGCGCTTTGGTTTAAAAAGATAGGATCTGAAGAATATTTTTATTGGTACATTACCGGTTGTATTCTTTTTTCTCTGATTGTTTATGCTGGAATGAAAGACACCAGGAAAACTTCTGCACTGGACAAAGACTAATATCAGAAGTAATATAAAAAAACGAGCGCCGCAGATTTTCTGCGGCGCTTGTTCTATTTTTTAATGATAGGCCTGTTTAAATTTTTCAATCATACTATCCAGATTATGACGCTGGACGTATATACTTTTTACCTCTTCATACCTCGGTGATTTGTAGAAAACCTCGTGGAAATCCATACTACCGTTTCCTACTTTTACAACTTTCTGTACTTCGATATTCAACTTTCTTAATTCATCTTTGAAGACTTTAAATTCATCTTGGATACTACTGCTCATTAATATTTATAGTTTTTTAGTTAAAAATTCCATTCACCCCTTCAAATGTCATGGGTAACCTCTTAAATTCCGAATAAAGTTAGTAAATTTATTGACATAAAGTAATACTTTGATAATATTTTATTATTTTTTTTACAAATAGTAAGTCGATAATATCCGATTGATGCATATTTCGTATTTTTAACCTCACAAAAAATTGTAACAACCTTACACAAACCATGAATATTAAAGCATTTTTCTCTTTATTTTTCTTAGCCCTGCTTACTTTCCTGCATGGTCAGAAAATGGAATTCAAAGCACCGGATTATGTGGAAATTCAAAAAAATATTGAGAATAAAAATTCAGAATTCTATTATCCGAAACTTTTAAAGAGGTTAAAACAGAACGATACGCTTCTTACCAGCAATCAATACCGTCATCTTTATTTCGGATATACCTTCCAGAAAGACTATCAGCCTTACAAAATGGGAAAGAAGTCTGAAGAAGTTGCCAAATATTATCGTGGAGAAGGTATCTCACAAAAAGATCTTTCCAAGGGAATCCAGTTATTTCTTGGCGCATTGGATGAAAATCCGCTGGATTTGCGTGCTATGAATTATCTTGCCTATCTGTATCATTTAAACGATGATGACGCCACTGCTGAAAAAATTGCAGGAAATTTCCACGGATTATTAAATGCCATTCTTACTTCGGGTGATGGATTAACCTGTGAAACAGGCTTTCACGTGATTGCTGTAACAGATGAGTATGTCCTTTTGAACAGGTTTCAAATGGAAACAAAATCACAAAGTCTGAAAGGAAAATGTGATTACCAGGAATTTGAAAAGGATAAATACAAAGTTCCGGGATTTTATTTTGACATCAGCAGATTCTATGGAAGGATATTAGATTAATAATTTTCTGATATTGTATTCATTATTTCATCCCGTTTTTACTTTTCAAAAATAACCGTTATCAATTTTTATAAAAATAAATTTCATATGATTTTACCCTAAACAAAAGGGTGTGGAAGGAGGAGAAATATTTTTTTCAAAAAAAAGATTAAATCTTGTGTAACATTTTTTTAAGGTTCGTCTCTAAAAGACAAATAAACTTTAAAACTTTAGAAATCATGAAAAAATTCACATTCCTTTTGATCATCATGTTATTTTTTTTAGCGGTATGCAATATATTCGGGCAACAAACAACTTATCCGTTTGAAGTAAAGAAAACGGGAAAAGGAAATCAATCCTTACTATTCATTCCGGGGTTTGCTTCTTCAGGAGATGTATGGAACGAAACCACGGCAAAGTTTGAAAAAGATTTCACCTGCTATACTTTAACAATGGCTGGATTTGCAGGAGCAAAACCACAGGCAGATGCCAGCTTTAAAGACTGGGAAAAAGAAATAGCGGCTTACATCAAAAATAATAATATTGAAAAACCTATTCTTATCGGACATAGTATGGGTGGCGGTCTTGCCCTAGCTATTGCAGCCGACTATCCTGAACTTGTCGGTAAAATTATCATTGTAGATACTCTGCCCTGCCTGGCAGCCTTATCCGATCCTAATTTTACTTCTAAAGAAAACAATGATTGTTCGGCTACTATAACTCAGTTAACAGCAATGAATGATGAGCAGTTCCGAAAAATGCAGGCCCAGGCTATGCCACGTCTCTTAGCAGATCCTTCGATGCAGGAAACCGTAATCAATTGGAGTATGAAATCTGACCGAAAAACATTTGCTAAAATGTACTGTGATTTTTATAATACCGACCTCCGAGAAAAAATAAAAAACATCCAGTGCCCTTCCCTCATCCTTCTGGAATCCTTTTTTGTTAACCTTAAACCCACTATTGAAGGGCAGTACAAAAATTTAAAGAATGCCAATATGCAGTATGCTTCAAAAGGACTACACTTCATTATGTACGATGATAAGGATTGGTATTTTAACCAACTTAATAACTTTTTATCTGCGAAATAATGGCTTTTGAAGAGATATACGAACTCTACTGGCAAAGGATATTCCGTTTATGTATGGGATATGTGAATGATACTGATATTGCTCAGGATCTTGCTCAGGAAACATTTATCATTGTCTGGCAGCAGCTCCCGAAATTCAGGAATGAATCCAGTGTAGGAACATGGATTTTCAGAATAGCTTCTAATAACTGCCTCCGACAGATTGAAAAGGAAAAGAAATTTGCCAAAACAGATTTACCCATCAATCTGGAAGAAAAAAAACAGGAATCTATGGAACCTCAGATTCAAATGCTCTATCAGTTTATTTCAGAATTGCCTGAAACAGACAGAATCATTATTTCGTTGGAACTGGAAGAGATAAAACAGGCTGAAATAGCTCATATCGTAGGACTTTCAGAGTCTAATATCAGAGTAAAGATTCACAGGATAAAAGAAAAACTAACGCAAAAGTTTAAAGACAATGGATACTAATATCGATTTCAAAAATATATGGAAGCAGCAAACTTCCAACAAACCCAATCTGGAAGAACTGCTCGGAAAACTGAAAAAATTCAGAAACCAGAACCTTCGCAGACTGATTCTCGCCAACGTGGCTTTAATCACCACCTCCATATTAATTGCTTTTATCTGGTACATTTACCAGCCTCAGATGATCACTACAAAAATTGGAATTGTACTTGTTATTCTGGCTATGGTCATCTTTCTTCTGGCCTATAATAAAATGTTTATGGTATTTTATAAGATTGATCAAACCCAGTCGAACAGTGAATATCTTCAAAGTTTATACGTGGTAAAAAGCAAGCAGAAATTAATGGAGACAACCATACTCAATCTGTATTTTATGATGCTCTTTCTGGGAATTTGTTTGTATATGTATGAATACACTTCCAGAATGACTCTTGGTGCAGGAATTCTGACCTATGCTATAACATGTGCATGGATCGCTTTCAACTGGTTTTATCTGAGACCACGAACCATAAAGAAACAACAGGAAAAACTTAACGAATTAATTAATAAATTTGAGGAAATCAATAATCAATTAAAAGAATCATGATTTCTTCTGACAACAAAAACCACTGGGAAAATGTATATGAAACCAAAAATCCAGATCAGGTAAGCTGGACCCAGAAAAAACCTCAGACTTCCCTTGATTTTATACATTCTTCCGGATTGGGAAAAAATGCCAGCATCATTGATATTGGTGGTGGAGACAGCAACCTTGTTGATTTTCTTCTTGAAGAAGGTTATGAAAATATTACAGTACTTGATATTTCTGCCAAAGCCCTGGAAAAGGCACAGGAAAGACTTGGAGATGCAGCCGGTAAAGTAAAATGGATTGCGACAGACATTACAGCTTTCGCACCTGCAGAAACCTATGACATCTGGCATGACAGAGCTGCCTTTCATTTCCTCACCACCCCGGAACAGGTTTCAAAATACATCGATATCGCAGAAAAGAAGGTGAACCATTTTATGATTGTCGGAACTTTTTCGAAAAACGGTCCTACGAAATGCAGTGGATTGGATATTCAGCAGTATGATGAAGAATCATTATCCGAAAAATTTGAAAAAAGTTTTAAAAAAGTAAACTGTATAACTGAAGATCACACCACTCCTTTTGACACGGTTCAAAATTTTGTATTCTGCAGTTTTAAAAAGCAGTAATGAATTGTATGTAGTTAATTAAATATAAAAAAAGAGAGTCATTTCTGGCTCTCTTTTTTGTTTATCTCATTTCAAGGGAATGGTTTCTCTCTGATTACGATTCTTTTTCTTCTTCCATTTCCACTTCATGGCGAAGCTGGGCTTTGTAAAGCGTGGCATAATATCCGTTCTTATCCAGAAGTTCAAGGTGTTTTCCTTCTTCTACAATTTTACCATGCTCCATTACAATAATCTTATCTGCTTTTTCAATGGTAGAAAGTCTATGGGCAATAATAATAGAAGTTCTGTTTTTGGTAATTTTCTCTGTAGCTCTCTGAATCAGCTTTTCACTTTCATGATCAATGGAAGACGTAGCTTCATCCAGAATTAAAATTTTAGGATCTGATAAATAGGCTCTCAGGAAAGACAACAGCTGTCTCTGTCCTAAAGAAATAGATGAACCTCTCTC
Organism: Chryseobacterium sp. KLBC 52; assembly: GCF_003347605.1. Classification (GTDB taxonomy): domain Bacteria; phylum Bacteroidota; class Bacteroidia; order Flavobacteriales; family Weeksellaceae; genus Chryseobacterium. The sequence goes on from NZ_QDFZ01000002.1 coordinate 211,582, forward strand.
GCTCACTACATAATCGTATCCGCCAGGAAGCTGCTGAATGAAATCATCCACTTCAATTTCTCTGGCTCCTGCTTTTATTTTCTCCAGGGTAATACTGTCATCTCCAAAAGCAAGATTTTCAAAAATACTTCCGTGGAACAGGAACACATCCTGCAATACTACCCCGATATGACTTCTGAGATTATAAAGCTCATAATCTTTTAAATCCACATCATCAATCAGTATATTTCCGGAGTTGATATCATATAATCTTGTAATCAAACTGATAATGGTAGATTTTCCAGCACCTGTTGCTCCTACAATCGCTACGGTTTCTCCCGGGTTTACTTTGAAATCAATGCCTTTCAGCACTTCCTGCTTTTCATCATATGCAAAGTGCACTTTCCGGAATTCAATTTTCCCGGCAAAATGATCTTTCTTCACGGTTCCGTTATTCGGCATTGAGTTTTCTTCATCCATCAATCCCAATACTCTTTCTGCTCCTACAATTCCTCGCTGGATATTGTTGAAACGGTCTGCAATCTGTCTCAAAGGACGGATCAGCATTGAAATATACTGGATAAAGGCAATTACCACTCCGGCACTGATCGTAATATATCCTCCATAGAAAAGGATAAAACCGATGAATAGTGAAGAAATAAGTTCTACTACAGGAAAGAACAGGGAGAAAATAAATACAGTTCTCAGCAATGCTCCCTTCAGCGTAATATTAATATCATCAAATTTCTTGAACTCAGATTCCTGTCTGTTGAAGACCTGAATGATCGACATCCCTGCCAGTCTTTCCTGAACAAAAGAGTTTTGATTGGCCGTCCAGTTTCTTTCATCTCCGAAAGCTTTTTTCAGTCTTTTCTGGAAAAATCTTGTAATAACTACCATTAAAGGTAAAATAGCCAGCGTAATATAACTCAGGTGAACATTGGTACTGAACATCATCACCAGGACAAACAGAATTCTCAGGATATCCCCGAATACCATCAGGAAACCGTCTGTATATACCGTGGCAATGGTTTCCACATCTCCTACGGCACGCGTCACCAGCTGCCCGATAGGCGTTTTGTCAAAAAATGAAGTTTTGAAATAAATCAGTTTAGCATATAAACGCTCTCTGATATCCCTGATCACATTCTGGGAGATGAAATTTGAAAAATAAACCAGGAAAAAGTTTAATATCGTTTCAGCAAACACCAATCCCACAAGGATGTAGATGTGTTTCATCATCAAAGCTTTATCATGCAGCTTTGTAATGTCATTATCCACCACCTGCATCGTAAGATAAGGCCTGTAAGTAGAAACGATGGAAAGGAATATGGAAATGATAAGGGTAAGGATGAACCAAGAACGAAATTTCATTCCGATAAAGAACAGCCTTTTTATAATTCCCCAGGTATCTTGTTTTTTCATTGTACGAATCGAAAGAAAGAATTAAAATAAAATTCTATGCAAAAATAAGACATTATAACCGGACTGCCTTTACAACTTTTGCAAATCGTCATAGAAAATATCAGATACCTACCATTTACAATATGAATATATTAAGCATCATTTTGTATCCAATCCGCTACATATTCTGCTTTGTTTCCTGGTTTCTGACTGCTGGAATAGAAACGATATAACACTTACTGATCAATAGTCTTCCCGATCTCCTCGATTTCGATGGTTTTTGCCGGTCTTTCTTTTATAAACTTATTTTCAAGGAGTTTATAAACTCCCCAAACGGCAACAATAGAGATGAGCCAACCTACGATATTCACTCCGGAAAATCCTGTGTAATTTACATGATCTACGGATTCAGGGTCTGTTACGCTCAAATACACTCCGTAACCCATACCCAGCACAATCTGGGTTCCCAGATAAATTCCGATGGCCAAAACACCGTATTGCCATTTTGTTTTTCCAAATCTTTCTGCCAGCTGCGCATAATATCGGTAGGCACCGATAAGAATAAAAATTGATAACATGATTATTATTTTGTTTTTAGTTTTTTATTTAAAATTCATACCCTACATCTACCAGATACAGCCCGTGTCCCGGCGCTGAGGTACCTGCTGCATTGCGGTTTTTGTCTTCAATTACTTTCCGAAGATCTTCCGGTTTCAGTTTTCCCGTTCCTATTTCTACCATTGTTCCAACAATAGCACGAACCATATTCCTGAGAAAACGATTGGCAGAAACGGTAAATTTCAATTCCGCTCCGTTCTGCTCCCATTCTGCTTTATAAATTTTGCAGATATTGGTTTTGTTGTCTGTTTTTAACTTGGCAAAACTGGTGAAATCTTCATATTCAAAAAGAATCTTACAGGCTTCATTCATGGCATTGATATCCAGACCTCTTTTCCAGTGCTGCCATGCAGATTCCTGAGTAAAAGGATTTTTTTCCAGTGAGATAAAATATTCGTAGGTTCTATACGTGGCATCAAAACGGGCATGAAAATCATCTTTTACCGGAAAAATTTTTTTAATGGAAATATCGGGAGGAAGAAAACTGTTCAGTCTTCGTACAAGCTGATCATCCAATTCTTTTTCCGTATCAAAATGGGCAAATATTTTTTTAGCATGAACCCCTGTATCTGTTCTTCCTGCACCTGTAGTTTTAATCTCTTCGCGCAAAATGGTAGACAGCGCTTTTTCCAGTTCTTCCTGTACAGAAATAGCATCCGGCTGTATCTGGTAGCCGAAATAATTCTTTCCGTTGTAAGAAAATTCAATAAAGTATCTCAATGTATTGTAATAACTCCACAAAAATACTTTAATTTAACGAAATATTTGTTGAAAAGTCTTCGAGAATATTACATCAATGCTTATTAAAATTCCTATTTTTGCAATCGTATGAAAAGATGGTACCTTTATCCTTTTTCCCTCGGTTATCATTTGGTAACGGGTATCCGGAACACAATGTATGATCTGGGAGTTTTTAAGTCGACAAAATTCAAGACACCGATAATCAATGTCGGAAACCTTTCTGTGGGCGGAAGCGGGAAGTCACCCATGGTGATGTATCTTGCTCAATTCTTATCCAAACATTACAGAACCGGAGTCCTTTCACGGGGTTACGGAAGGCTTACCAAAGGCTATGAAGTAACAAATTACGAAAGCAACTACAAAATGGTGGGTGACGAAGCGATGCAGCTTTTTGAACGTTTTAAAAACCGTTTCGTAATTGCCGTTTCCGAAGAACGTGTTCCCGGAGCCAAAAAAGTAATTGACGATATGGATCTTGAAGTTCTGGTACTGGATGACGCCATGCAGCACAGAGCCATCAAAGCAGGATTCAATATTATGATGACTGATTTTAATGATCCATTTTTCAAGGATTACCTTCTTCCTGCCGGAGATCTGAGAGAATCTAGAGCAGGATATAAAAGAGCCAATATCATCATGGTCAGCAAATGTCCTGATGAATTGACAGAGGAAACCAAAAGGTATTATATTTCAAGAATAAGACCTTCTTACGGACAGAAAGTATTCTTTTCATCCATCGGCTATGACGAAAATGTATACGGAAAAGATAAAATGCTTCCGGATAATAACCTGAATTATTATGATATTTTACTGATCACCGGAATTGCCAATCCTAAACCGCTTCTGGAACATCTGGCCAAATTCTCAAAAAGGGTGAAACATTTAAAATTCAGAGATCATCATAATTTCACGGATGATGATATAAAAAAAATCCTTGCCGAATACAAAAAATTAGGAGAATATAAACTGATATTAACCACAGAGAAAGACTATGTACGTCTGAAAACTTTTGACTATCTTAGAGAAATTGTTTACTACTGGCCTATCAATGTACTTATTGATAAGAAAGAAGAATTCAATCAAATCATCTTAGATTATGTTAGAAAAAATTAAAGAGACTGCAGATTTTATTAAAAATATTATTCAGGAAACCCCTGATTTTGCAGTTGTTTTAGGATCCGGACTTGGTAAATTACAAAATGAAGTAGAACCGATCCATGTGTTAGAGTACAAAGACATTCCTCATTTTCCACAAACTACAGTAGCCGGACATACCGGAAAACTGATTTACGGAATCCTGGAAGGAAAAAAAGTACTGATGATGAGCGGACGTTTCCATTATTATGAAGGACATTCGATGGAAACGGTGACTTTCCCCATAAGAGTTTTTCATTTGCTGGGAATTCAAAACCTTATTCTTTCCAATGCCTGTGGTGGTGTAAACCCGGCTTACAGCGTTGCAGATATTGTTATTCTGAAAGATCATATCAACATGATGCCTGAGCATCCTTTACGCGGAAAAAATATTGATGAGCTTGGACCACGTTTTGTGGATATGAGCGAGCCTTACAACAAAAAAATGATTGCCACTGCGGAACAGGCAGCTGCAGATCACCAGATTAAAATCCATCAGGGAGTTTACGTAGCATTACAAGGACCAACTTTTGAAACTCCGGCAGAATATGGCATGATTAAAGCCATTGGCGGTGATATGGTAGGAATGAGTACTGTTCCGGAAGTCATTGTTGCCAGACATATGGGAATGGATGTTTTCTGTATTTCTGTCATCACAGATCTTGGCGGACCGGACGTCGCTTTTGCCGTTTCTCACGAAGAAGTTCTGAATGCAGCCAACAAAGCAATGCCCAATGTAATTGCCGTTGTAAAAGGCTTGATTAAAAACTATCAGTAAAATAGCATAGCTCAATATTACAACTGAAGACGTAACATTCCCCTCCTGTGGGGGTGGAAAAAATTCAAAGAATTTTTGACAGGTGGTTTACCCGTTCCCACTCTCCTCACCCATAGAATCCATCAATATCATAAATTTTTACTAATTCCCAAGAAATCAATCCCAGATTGCCATTCATTGTTTAGATTTGTACCCATGAAATTGTACGAGATGAGAAAGTTGATATTATTATTGATGATGGGTATTTTTGGGATAAGTTATTCACAAAAAGTCCCTGCGATCCTGAAAACAGGATTTTCAAAAGAAGCTTTGCAGCAGAAACTAGAAGATGAAAATGGAAAAACCGTTACCATCCAGCAGATTCTGAATCAGCATAAAGGAAAAGTTTTAGTGATTGATTTCTGGGCCGGATGGTGCAGAGACTGTTTAAATGCTCTTCCAAAAGCTAAAGAATTAGAAGAAAATAACAAGAATATTGATTTTGTATTTCTATCATTAGACCGTTCAAAAGAAGGGTTTGAAAAAAGTCTTGAAAGATTTGATATGAAAGACAAAGAAAATTATTGGTTTTCCACAGGCTGGAAGAATGATTTTAATAATTATGTAGACCTTAACTGGATCCCAAGATATATGGTAATTGATCAGAAATCTTCTATTGCAAAATATTACGCAATATCTCCCGAAGATCCTGAACTTCAGCAAACCATAGACAAGCTTTTAAAATAACTGTCAGTTATTTTAATCCGAAAAACCAACAAAACTCATTGGAAACATTAAATTTTCAGTGAGTTTTAAAATTTTATACAAAGACCACCATGATCACAAGAGAAGCCACAGAGCAGGATTTAGCAATCCTTTTAGAATTTGAACAGGGAGTTGTTACTGCCGAAAGACCGTTCAACAGTACATTGATTGAAGGAGAGATTCATTATTATGATTTAAAACATCTGATACAATCTCCGGAAGCAACCGTAATTGTCGCCGAAGAAAATAACGAAATCATTGCTTCAGGATACGCTCTGATTAAAAAAGCAGCAAAAGATTATTATCAGTTTAAAGAATATGCCTATCTGGGTTTTATGTATGTAAAGCCGGAGCACAGAGGAAAAGGAATTAATAAAGTGATTACTGATGAACTGATTTCCTGGTCAAAATCAAGGGGAATCAATGAGGTAAGACTTGATGTCTACGCTCAAAATGAATCTGCCATAAAAGCTTATGAAAAAGCAGGTTTTGAATCTCATCTTCTTACCATGAGACTGAAGGCTTAAAAGGCGGAAGAAAGAAGATGGGAGATGGAAGTAATCTTAGTACGTTGAATAATCTGTTATTTTTTTTTAATTAATTTTCAATAAACAGGTCATCAATTTCCATATCATACTTATTAACTTCCGGCCTCCTGCTACAAACTTTTATAAAAACTTACCTTCTACAAAAAATTTACCGCCAATAAAGGAATCCATATCTTTGTATATGGATTTTTCTTTGCCTCTTCGTAAAATTATTCATGTGGACATGGATGCATTCTATGCTTCTGTGGAGCAGCATGATAATCCTACGTTGAAAGGCAAGCCCATAGCCGTAGGCGGACAGCATCGTGGTGTAGTGGCAGCTGCAAGCTATGAAGCTAGAAAATTTGGTGTTCGTTCTGCAATGCCCAGTAAAACAGCTAAAGAAAAGTGTCCACAGCTTATTTTTGTTCCTCCCCGATTTACCCGATATAAAGAGATCTCGAAAAAGATCCGGGAAATTTTCTATGAATATACGGACCTGGTAGAACCTCTGTCTCTGGATGAAGCCTATCTGGATGTCACCGAAAACAAAAAAGGAATGGAATCTGCCAACCTCATTGCCAAAGAAATCCGTCAGAAAATCTTTGAACAAACCGGCTTAACGGCTTCAGCAGGAATTTCCGTCAACAAATTTTTAGCTAAAGTAGCTTCCGATATTAATAAACCGAATGGTCAGAAAACCATTCATCCTGATAAAATGGAGCATTTTCTGGAAGAGCTGCCTGTAGAAAAATTTTACGGTGTTGGAAAGGTTACGGCTAACAAAATGTTTAGTTTGGGAATTTATAAAGGAAAAGATTTAAAAAAGAGATCACTTGAAGATCTGATAAGACTTTTTGGAAAATCCGGTCAGCACTATTATAATGTGGTACGTGGAATTCATACTTCTGAAGTAAAACCGCACCGTATTCAGAAAAGTGTGGCCGTGGAAAGAACTTTTTTTGAAGACCTTTTGGATGAACAGCAGATCAATGAAAAACTGGAAAGCCTTGCTGAGGAAATTCATCAGAGATTACAGAAAAATAATATTCTCGGAAGGACTTTAACATTAAAAATAAAATATAAAGATTTTTCTCTGTTCACAAGAAGCATTACGAAAGAGGATTATTTTTCATCGCCGGAACAGTATTATACTACCGGAAAAAAACTTTGGGAACTCCGACCTTTTGATAAAGCTGTCCGCCTGCTCGGATTATCTCTCTCCCACCTGAATACGGAAGAAAAAAAACAGGTTTCGGTTCAACTAAAAATCCCGTTTGAGGAATTCGGAAATGAATAAATCATATTTTTTCGCTACCTTGTATCTACCAAATCAGCAAATTTATGAACCCAACTATGATCCAGTTTTTCCACTGGTATTCTGAAGGAGATGGAAAATTGTGGAAAGAAGCCGAAAAACAGGCAAGAAACTTAGCAAAACTTGGAATTACTTCTGTATGGTTTCCTCCTGCCTATAAAGGGACAAATGGCGGCTATTCCATCGGTTATGATGCCTACGACCTGTATGATCTCGGAGAATTTGATCAAAAAGGAACTACTCCTACCAAATACGGTACTAAAAACGATTATACAAAAGCCATCAAAGCCTTAAAAAAACAAAATATACAGGTTATTGTAGATATTGTTCTCGGACATAAAGCCGGAGGTGATGAGCTGGAAAAATTCAACGTCGTAAAAGTAGATGAGGAAAACAGAGAAAAAGTAATTTCCGATGTGATCGAAATAGAATCTTATACAAAATTTACCTTTCCGGGAAGAGGAAAAAAATATTCTGATTTTGAATGGAATTTCACTTGTTTCAGTGGGGTAGATTATGCTGAAGGAATGGATTCCCATATCTTTAAAATTCAATCAGAATACGGAAACGACTGGGAAGAAATGATTGATGATGAAAAAGGAAACTATGATTACCTGATGTATAATGATATTGAGCACCGGAATCCTTTTGTACGGGAGGAGCTCAACACCTGGGCAAAATGGTATTTTGATCAGACCGATTTTGATGGAGTAAGACTGGATGCGTTAAAACATATTTCTTTTGATTTCTACAAAGAATGGCTTACACTCCTCCGTTCCAATTCAGGAAAAGATATTTTCGCCGTTGGAGAATACTGGGCCCCGGGATACCTCCACCTTCTTCAAAAATATATTGAGGTCACAGAAGGCTGTATGAGTCTTTTCGACAGTTCTTTACAGAATAATTTTCATACTGCTTCCAGGGAAGGAGGCTCTTATGATCTCCGAAGAATTTTTGATGAAACTCTTACTCAGGCAGACCCTATGCATTCTGTCAGTTTGGTTGCTAATCATGACACTCAGCCATTACAGGATCTTGAAGCTCCCGTGGAACCTTGGTTCAAGCCTATTGCCTATGCCCTTATTTTATTGAGAAAAGACGGTTATCCCTGTGTATTTTACCCGGATCTTTATGGCGCTCATTATGTGGATAAAGATAGAGAAGGCAATGATCAGGAAATATTTATGCCCAAAGTAGACGGTATTGAAGAACTGTTAAAAGCGAGAAAAGAACATGCATATGGTGATCAGCATGATTATTTCGAAGATGCCAACTGTCTCGGCTGGGTACGTACGGGAGATGATGAGCATTCAGGATGTGTAGTAGTTTTAAGTAATAAAGATGCTTACAATAAACCTATGGAAGTGGGAACACTTTACGCTGGGAAAAAATTTAAAGATATTTTGAAACGATTCAAAGAGAAAGTAATGATTGATGAAAACGGATGGGGAGATTTTCCTGCTCCGGCGGGAAATGTGAGTGTCTGGATTCCTGAATAAGATTAATTTATCAGAAACCCTTGTCAAGGTTTGAAACCTTGACAAGGGTATATTTTAGCAGTAAATATATCGGCAATTCCAAACATCTATAGCCCATTCACAACATTGTCCATCTTCATTGGAAGTGCAGCATACTTTACCCCAATTTAAATCTCCTGCTTTTAAACTTTTTAATTCCTGACGGTTCAATTTTTTTACTTTGATTTCTTTGTTTGTTTTCATAATTATTATTTTTTAGGATTTAGTTATTAAATATACATTAAAAATTACAATTATGAATAAACATTTAACACCAACTACTTGGTTTAGTATATACAATTTTCATTATTAAAGATAAATATTGAGAATATGATGAACCACCCCGCCAAAAATTTTTCGAATTTTTGATACCCCTCCAAAGGATGGGAATGTTTACGTCTTCAGTTGGATTTCGGTTAAGATTAGAGATTTCCTAAAGTTGGATTTATTATTACATCTTACGCAGTTCCAAAATTTCCGGTCTTTCGGAGGTGTCAGATATTTTTCCGGTACGGGCAAATTCAGCCCAGAGTGCTCTTAACTTTTTGCCATTCTCATGAATACGGCTCCAGGGAATATCTTTCAGCAATTCGGAAGATTTCCAGGCTGATTCATTCCCGAAAATTAAAGGAAGATCTATACAATGCGGTGCTCCGATATGATTGTCTTTCAGTTTTGAATGAATTCTGAAGAGATAAACATTTCCACCGGCGTCCGCCAGATTCCGGGCAAACTGTATTGCCGGATTTCCGTAGATCAATGCTGTAGTTTTTTCCACCGTTTTATCCATAATTCTTAAACCGAATCCCTTTCCGAAATATTTATTTAAAGCCTCGGAAGTTTTGAGATAAAAAGCCGTTTCATCATTATTTAAACCAATCAGGACATCGTACTTCTGAGCATTTTTTTTCCACATTTCCACAGAATCTTCTTCCTTACACAAAGGAAAATATCCGTATTGAGTTCCGAAAGGCATCGCAGCTTTCAAACCATATTTTATTACAGAAGGCACAAATGCTTTGTACTCATCCATCATTTTTAAAACGTCGGTTTCATCTTTCAAAAATTCTGTTTTTTTCAGGAATTCTGCCGACATCTTCTGTCTTTTATGACGTAATCCCAAAGGAGCACTCTGGATAATCAAGCGCTGGAACAAACCCTCCACTTCTTCTGATATCATTAAATGGGCAATAGCATCACCTCCTGAAGACTGCCCGAGAAGGGTAATGTTATTGTCATCACCTCCCAGATCTGCAATATTGTTTTTGATCCACTTTAAGGCTTCGATAATATCTAACAGGCCTAAATTGGCAGGCCTTTTTTCATCACCACCTAAAAAACCAAACAATCCTAAACGATATGAAACACTCACAACGATAATATGCTGTTCTTTCACCCATTCAGCAGGATCGGCAGTAGTCAGATCGCCACAGCCTATTTCATGGGAACCTCCGTGAATCCAAACGACAACAGGGAGTTTTTTATTTTCATATATTATTTCCGGGCGAGTTATGGAAAGGTATTGAGTAGCTTCATCAGGTTCGAAACTTTCAACAGGTGTTGCTCCAATCATTTTTTCAACAAGCGGACTTAGAGCCTGCGGACAGACCGGAGTTTTTTCCGGAGAAATAAGTATGGAAGATAAAGAAGTTTCTACCGCAACGGGTTTTTTAAATCTTTCAGAATGGGCATACCGGATACTTCTGGCTTTGATAATTCCATTTTCTTTTAAGGCTAAAATTTTTCCGAAACGGGTTTCGAAAATAATAGTGTGCTGCTGATTTGGTGTCATCTTTAAAACTGTGAAAACTTTTCTCTTTAAATTTAATTATTTAAACACAAATTCCACAAATATGAACACAAATGTTCACAAATCATGATAGTGCCTTTTGTGAAAAAATTAGTGTGATTCGTGTTGAAAAAATCTAAACACTAATTTCACAAATATGAACACAAATATCCACCAATCATCATAGTGTTATTCGTGAAAAAATTAGTGTAATTCGTGTTAAAAAACTAGTTAAGGATTTTATATTCACTCGGAGAAATACCCACCTTCGTTTTGAACAATCTTGTAAAATGCTGTGGATATTTAAAGCCCAGATCATAGGAGATTTCGCTGATTGTTTTTGCCTGATCCAGAATCTGCTCTTTGGCAATATCAATTAGCTTATTGTGGATAAATTCCTGTGCGGAAATTCCCAGTTCTTTTTTGATAAGATCTCCAAAATAATTGGCAGATAAATTCAGTTTTTCTGCAAAATAATTGACCATTGGGAAACCTATATTCTTTGGATTTTCAGATTTTAAATAGTCATCTACCAGATTTTCAAATTTCCCGATGACTCCCTGGTTGATATGATCTCTTGTAATAAACTGGCGGTCATAAAAACGCATACAGTAGTTTAGAAAAAGCTCAATATTATTAACAATTAAAGATTTGCTGTGTTTATCAATAGCCTGCTCCAGTTCCAGTTTAATATTTTTAAAACAATCCAGCACTACTTCCCTTTCTTTTTCTGATAGATGGAGCGCTTCATGTACGTCATAAGAGAAGAAGGAATAATCTTTCATATTCTTCCCTAAGTTGGTTCCCTTGATTAAATCCGGATGGAAAATTAAAGCAAAACCTGCAGGCTGAACAAATCTGTCTTTATTATAAATTCCATAGGTCTGCCCGGGAGCAATAAAAACCAGTGTTCCTTCCTGATAATCGTAGCTGTGTTTTCCATATTGCATGTCTCCACACATGACGTCTTTCAGAAAAACGGTATAAAATCCAAATTTTCTTCTGTACTGACAGATAGGATCAGACTTGGAAAAATCAATGATACTTACCAGCGGATGCAGGGTTTCATGATTCGCCATTTTATTATATTCTGAGACCGTGTTATAGATTTCAACCTCCTGATTTTCCATGAAGTATATTTTTATTGCTATTCAAAATTACCACTTTCATTTGTAACTTAAATGATGTCTGTAAAATTGGTAAGTAATTCGGTAATCTGTATAAGTTGGGTTTAAATGAAAGTTTCGACTTTTGTACCGTTATGGAAACTTTTAATACCAACATTTTTCCGAAAGGAGAAAAAGCTCCTTCAGATTACTTCTCCGGAGGAACAGCTTGGGTTCATATTCTGAAACCCAATGAAGACAACCTGAACTGCCAGATCGGAAATGTGATTTTCGAACCCGGATGCAGAAATAACTGGCACTCTCATGGAGGCGGACAAATTTTAATCGTAACTTCAGGAAAAGGGTATTATCAGGAAAAAGGAAAACCTGTTCAGATTTTAAATTCTGGAGACGTTGTCAATATTCCTCCTGATGTCATCCATTGGCATGGAGCTGCTCCGGACAGTGAGTTTACCCATATTGCCATTAATCCTAATACACAAAATGGAATTGTAAAATGGCTGGAGCCTGTAACAGACCAAGAATATAATAATGTATAACCCTAAATAAACCCAATATAAAAAATGAGTACAATCACAGTAAAAGCTTATGGTGCTGAGTCTACCACAGCAGATCTGAAAGAAATGAATATTGAAAGAAGAGAAGTAACCGCAAAAGATGTAGAGATTGAAATTCTATATTGTGGAGTATGCCACTCTGACCTTCATACCGCAAGAAATGACTGGGGCGGATCTTTGTATCCTGTAGTTCCGGGGCATGAAATTGTAGGAAGAATCACAAAAGTAGGAAGCGATGTTTCCAAATTTAAAGTGGGAGATCTTGCAGGGGTAGGATGTATTGTAGATTCCTGTGGACACTGCGACAGCTGTCAGCATGATCTTGAACAATATTGCCTGAATGGCTTCACCGGAACATACAATGGAAAGGATAAACATCTGGGAGGTCATACTTTTGGAGGATATTCTCAAAAAGTAGTGGTGGATTCTCACCACGTTTTAAAAGTGCCTGAAAATCTTGATCTGGCAGCAGTAGCTCCACTTCTTTGTGCAGGCATTACCACATGGTCACCTTTAAAACACTGGAATGTAGGTCCTGGATCTAAAGTGGCGGTTGTAGGCTTGGGAGGTCTTGGTCACATGGCCATTAAACTGGCAAAAGGACTGGGAGCTGAAGTTACCTTATTCTCCAGAACTCCGGGAAAAACGGAAGACGCTAAACAATTAGGAGCTGATCATGTAGTGATTTCTACGGATGATAAACAAATGGATGCTGTAAAAGGGAAATTCGATGTGATTATTGATACGGTTCCTTATGTGCATGATGTTAATCCATATGTGGCTACTTTAAATATCAATGGAACTCATGTTCTGGTAGGATATCTTGGAGGTTTAGAACCTATTCTGAATACAGTTCCTATGATTATGGGAAGAAAATCGGTGGCTGGTTCGGTAATCGGTGGTATTGCGGAAACTCAGGAATTACTGGATTTCTGTGGAGAGCACGATATCGTTTCGGAAATTGAAATGATCAAAATGCAGGACATCAACGAAGCATATGAAAGAATGCTGAAAAGCGATGTAAGATACCGTTTCGTTATTGATATGCAGTCTTTATAATTTTTTGATAGAATAGTAACAGAAACAGGCTCTTCGGATTGAAGAGCCTGTTTTTATTTTTTCAGGTTTTGGCTGAAAGCATTCTGATCCTGATTCGTTATATATCTGTTTCCTTCTGCACATTTATTATCATTTCTTTCCATATCCTGAAAAGCCCATGCTGCCATAGCATCAATCACGGGGGCCAGTTCATTCCCTGCGTCACTTAGTTTATACGTTACATGAGGTGGTACTACAGGTTTTGCTGTTCTGATAATGAGTCCGTCTGTTTCAAGCTGTTTCAAATGCTGAATGAGCATTTTTTCCGTTACGGCAGGAATTGCTTTTTTCAATTCACTGTATCTTTTTTCTCCTGTGGAAAGATTGAACAGAATAATCGGTTTCCAGAATCCGCCAATTCTTTCCATGACATACATTACAGGACAATCCTGCACTGTTTTCTTATTCTCCTGAATGGTTGAACTTTCTTTGATGGCTGTCATATCTACATACTTTAGGGTAAGTACTTGTATAAAAGTAAGTACAAATATAACTTTGTTCCCAGAAATAAAAAAATATTTACATATGAAAATTATAATCACAGGATCACTAGGAAATGTGGCTAAACCATTAGCACAACAATTAATTGCCGACGGGCACAATATTACCATAGTAAGCAGCAGCGATGCCAGAAAACAGGATATTGAATCCCTGGGAGCAACGCCAGCTATAGGATCTATTACAGACGTTCAGTTTTTAACGCAAACATTCCAAGGTGCGGATGCGGTTTTTGTAATGACTCCTCCGGCTATCAGTCCGGATAAAATTGTAGAAAATACTACCAATGCAGGGAAAAATTATGCGGAAGCTTTAAAAAAAGCCAATGTAAAAAGAGCTGTCATGTTAAGCAGCGTAGGCGCAGAATCTCCGGTAGAAAACGGTCCTATTGCAGGACTTCACAATATTGAAAAAATATATAATGAAGTAGAGAACACTTCTTTCACTTTTTTAAGAGCCGGATATTTTTATAACAATTTTTTCAATGATATTCCTTTAATTCAAAATGCAGGAATCATTGGAGGAAATTATCCTGCAAGTGTTGAAGTACCTATTGTACATCCCAATGATATCGCCAAAGCTGCCGCTGAAGAACTGGTAAAAGACGGAAATACCAACAGCATCAGATATATTGTAAGTGACGTAAGAAAAGCGTCTGACTTTGCTAAGGTTCTGGGAACGTCTGTTGATAAACCTGAGCTTCCATGGGTAGAATTCTCTGATGAAGATTCGTTAAACGGAATGCTTCAGGCAGGATTACCTGAAGATATGGCTAAGCTATATGTTGAAATGGGAAGAGGAATAAGAACAGGTGTTGTGCAGAAGGATTTTATTGATCACGGTTCTCCGGTTACAGGAAGTGTTAAATTAGAAGATTTTGCAAAGGAGTTTGCTTCTCAATTTTAATTTCTAAGTCAATTAAAAAAACAAGTTTCGGCGCACCTTTGGTGCGCCGAAACTTGTTTTTTTACTATTATATTTTAATCCTTAAGAATTATTTCTTCTCTTTCAGGGCTTCTTTTAAAACTTTCAGTTTTCCATCAATAGGCTGATCGATTTTTAATCCTAAAACCTCAGCCACCAAAGGATAAACATTGATGTTCGCAAATTCGCTGATCACCAGATTGTTTTTAAACTCAGGGCCCCAGGCAAAGAAAGTGGCTTTCATTTCCGGTACCACTTTAGGGTTATAGCCGTGTTTTCCAACAGATGTTTTTTTGCCTTTCTCCAGGAAAATCTTTGGTGCTTTCGGAATCAGAAGAATCTGCCCTATTCTGTTGTACTGGTCATCTCTTGTAGCGAAATGCAGGTATCTGGGAAGCTTTTTATCAAGATATACTTCGTAGTCGTCTGTTTTATTGGCTTTCAGTTGTTTATAAACTGCTTTTACCTCATCAGGGTTTTTAACGTAAACTCTTAGTAAAGTCTGGGAATTGTAAAAATCAAATCTGTTTTTATCAAAAAGAAGAGCAGGAATTTCCAGCGGTGTACCTCCATCTACTTTAATCATTCCGTGATCGGAAACAAAAATAAAGTTGACATTTTTTAATCCTAAATCATTTACTTTCTGAACAAGACTCCCAATGGCCTGGTCTATTAAATGAACAGCTGTTTCTGTTTCTTTGGTATCCGGACCATAATGATGCCCGCTTCCGTCTACTTCCGGGAAATATAATGAAATAAAGTGCGGTCTTTTATCTTCCGGTAATTTCAGCCAGTTGACTACTTTTTCTACTTTTTCAGAAGGCGTGAATTTTTCGTGATAAGGATAATAATAAGTAGGTCGCATTCCTCCGGCATCACTGGCAGATCCTACCCACATTAAAGAGGCAGATACCATTCCCTGTTTTTCAGCAAGTCCCCAAAGCGGTGTTCCTCCATACCAGCTTCCATCCTCAGCATTTTTTTTGTTACTCATGGCATACCCTTCTTTTCTCTTGTAATCGTAAAAAAAGTTATCAATCAAACCATGATGGGAAGGATAAAGGCCGGTAATTAAACTCCAGTGGTTCGGGAAAGTAATGCTTGGATAGCTTGGAATCATTGCTTCAGCCTTTACACCGCCATTAGCCAGTTTCAAAAGGTTTTCAGCATTGTATTTCTGGGCATAATCATAACGGAAACCATCCGTTGATATCATAATTACATAAGGTTTTGATTGTGCTTCTGTGCTGTTTTGTCTTCCCGGAATAACCACCTGGGCAGTGTCAATATTGGCTTGTTGTGCAAAAGCCGTAAAGGAAATGAGCAGCAGTAAAAAATGGATTCCTCGCTTCATTATTTTAAAATTTTCCGCAAAGTTACATCCTATACTTCTGCCTGAAAAGTTTAGGAGATTAAAAGTATATTAAAACCTCTTATTTTGTTTGAGTCAAAATTACTCTCTGTTAAATAGGCCTTTTCATTTCAAACTGTGACAACCAGTTGTTCAGCCCTACTCTTTCGCTAAGAAACACAGCGGTATTTTCTGAAGAATCATCCACATTGTTCAAGGCTATAGCCTGTCCGCTATTTTTTTCTCTAATCGCATTAAACAACTTTGTACCTATTCCTTGATTTCTGTAATTCTTATCTACAGCAAACTGATATATTTTTCTTGAGGCAGGACCATAAACAATATATCCGACGAGCTTTTCTCTTTCATAAGCCCCTAAAGTCACATAGTTTTCCGGCATTGGATCCAATACGAAAACAGATCCCTGCCAAGAAGGTTCAATATCCCAGAATGAGCATAATACATCCCATTGAAAGTCTTTCAAATCTCGTATGGATACTTCAGTATTTCCTTTTTCCTGTTTAATATTTCCATTAAAGCAAAGCAGTCTTCTGACAATCGTAAAACCTAAATTTTCATAAGCCCTGATAGCAGGCTGATTCCCTTCGATAACTTCAAGCAGTAGTGTATTTGCATTTCTTTCTTTTAAAACAGGAATGATAAAATCATACATTTTTCTCACCAGGCCTTTCCCCCTACTTTCGGGAACCACTCCTGTTCCGCCATTATAAATAATTTTCTCACCATTTTCAATTTTTTCAGCCTGAAGAATAAAGCCTACCAGTTTTCCATCTTCAAATGCTCCGGCAGATAAACTCATATCTAATTTTTCTGCATCAATTTTTGAAACAAGTACTTCTTTCGTTAAGTGAAAAGGAACAACATAGTCAGAAAATGAATGATTGAACACGGATAAAAGTTCATCTGTTGTGATATCGGCTAAAGTTTTAAATTCCATGGGTTGTCAAAATTGTAAGGTCAGGAAATTTCTTTTTGTTAAGAATCAGGATCTACACAAATATATGAATTTTAAAGCAAACTCCCTGAAAATGGGGCTTAAAGAAAAAATGATACCCCTGAAAGATCAGAGGTATCTGTTTAAAAAAAATATTTAGGTGTGTTTTTTCTGAAAAATTATTCTTTGATCAGTTTTTCATAAGATGTACTTCCGTCTTTAAGCTGAATTTCAAGATAATAACTTCCTGATTTCAGATTTTCAACAGTGATACTTTCTCCATCCGGTTTTACTGACAATACTTTTCTGCCTGTTGCTTCGTAGATATCAACGGATTTTATTTTGTCAGAATTTTTGAAATTAACAGTTGATTTTGCCGGATTAGGATATAGATTTACCTTTTTGCTATCAGCTGTAATCTCATTGGTAGATAAAGTGGCAGCCGTCATCGTCAATGTTGCATATCCTCTTCCTGCATCATGATATCCTAAAGAAGTTCCACCACTTTTACGGGAATAGAAAATATTGATGGTTCCGGCAGCATTGGCAATGGCAAAATCTCCTGCTCCACCTGTAAGTGACCTTGTTGCCACTACAGTTCTTGTAGATCCGGATACGGTATTGGACGTTTCTGTCCAGTCCTGGGCAGCATCAGCATTAGGCGTTGTCATTCCTATAAATGTATAGTCTCTGTTAGCTGATGAATTATAAATAAAGCCATCTGATCCCGGAGCCATTCCTACAGTTCCAAAACCAATTCCCATCATGGAGTTGCTGTCACCAGTCACGGTCATTGTTACTCCGGTGGGAGTGGTATCTAATTTCACCGTCATAGAAGTTGCCGGTAAATTTACCGTTCCAGACGAAAACTGCGCCAAAACAAAGTTGGCAAGAAGTACGCTAAGCGCTAGTAAAGTTTTTTTCATATCAATTTTTTAAAAGATTAATAATTTCCTTATTATTGGTTTGTAATGCATATTCAAAAGGGGTCATTCCCATTGAATCTTTCTTTGTTTTATCTGCTTTATATTTCAGCAGTTGCTCTACCAGATCTTTATTTCCGGATTTTACAGCCCAGAATAAAGGTGTGTATCCTGTTTCATCTGCAATATTGGGGTCTGCTTTTTTCTTGAGCAGATGCTCTACCAGATCTTTGTTGTATTTTATTGCAAGACCTGCCAGCGCTGTTCCTTCACGACTTTTATAGTTTACATCTTTTACGTTGTCAATCAGAAAATCAGCCACGGCTGTATTTCCTCTGTAACATGCTAAAATAAGGGGTGAAAATCCGTTCTCGTTGATCTGATTAATCACATCCGGATTTTGTTTCATCAACTCCTGTACTTCAGCCACTGTCCCACTTCTTGCCATATCAAATATTGATTTCCCTTTTTCCTGAGCGGATAATAATGAGCTCAGGAACAATCCTAATATCAAGATGAAATGTCTCATTGTTTTACCATTACATAGTTGTATTCAATATTGACATTCTCAGCCACTTTCTTGGTAACCATTTTAGGAATAGTTACTTTATAATCCACAGGTCTTGCCACAAAACCTCCCTGCATATAGATTTTCCCGTCTTTTGCATATAAAGTGGCAGAAGAGGTAACGGCTTTGTCTACGCCATGAAAGTTTAATGTTCCCTGCACCGTATATTTCTGAGGGCTTGCAGTAAGTTTTGTCTTATCAAAGTTGGCAATCTTCCCTTTGAAAGTGGTTTTTGGATATTTTGCAGATTCAGCATAGCTTTCATTGAAATGTTCTTCCATTAATTTTGTTTTAAAATGAAAGTTTTTGACAGTTGAGACTGATGCCATTTCACCATTGTCTGCATTGAGAATAACAATATTGTTGTCATCCTGAGCAAAGATATCATCAAACAAAGGTACCGAAGCTTCAAAAGTTACTTTCCCTGTTTTAGAGCTATATTTTTGTGCTGAAGCGTATCCCGCAGAAAGAAGTAATACGCTTAATAATGCTAATTTTTTCATATCAATTTTTTTAATTTTCATGTAATCCGTCAGCTTTCCATTTGATGAATATATTGATCTGGGCTGCAGACAGAGATCCTCCCTGAGGCATTTTCCCTGGATCGCCATTAGGCCTTTGGATACGGTCTAAAATTCCGTCAATATTATTTTTCACCTGATCATAGGTAACGAGCGGTTTAAAACTTGCCGCAGAATGGCAGCCTATGCAGCTGTTATCCACAATGGGTTTTACATCTGAAGTATATTTTACGGGCGCCGTGATGGGTGTGTTATCAGAAATCTCTTCATACGTTCTGCTGTCGCAAGCCGTCAGTATGATTGCTGACGACAATATCAATAAGGATGTTAGCTTTTTCATATTAAAAAACTCTATAAAGATTAAACCCAAAGAAAATATGCCCCTTTCCCCATGCTCCGGTAGCATTGGTAAGATATCCGATATCTGAATTTATCTGGGAGTTTGTGAGTAAAAGCTGGAACACGTGTCCTCCTGTTTCTATATCTACACCTAATGATAAAGGGTTTTTATAAAAACTGTGATCGTCAAAATTCACAAAGTATTCTGCATTTACAGAAACTCTTTTTGAGATCTTATAGCGTCCTCCCAACCCTGCCAGAAACTGGTTTTTGTTTTCAATGGTAGGTTCGTAAAGGTTTTTATGCACAAAGGAAGGCGTAAGCTGTACGGAAAGCTTATCACTGAACCTTCTTGAGATCAGGGCCTGTGTAAGATAAGAAAGCCTGTCACTGAATGTAAGATGCGGATAAGTATCTTTGTCCAGTTCAGTATTGGCCCCCATTACATTATACCCCACAATATCTACCGGAAAGTTTTCACTTTGTTTTACCAGTCTGTACTTCACTGCTCCCTCAAAGGTTTTCATATTTGTCTCTCTGGACAGACTTACAGATACTGCGTCTGAAACACCATAGATAACGCCTAATTTGGTGGAAGCATGATCCAGTCCGAAAAAGTCTTTAAATCCTGCGCTGATGTCTCCAAATCTATGGGCAACGATAATGTACCATTCTTTTTTAGCAGCCAGTTTTGTAGATTGCCCTGTAACAATCTGAAGGGCTTTGAAGGCGGGTTGTGAGGTTTCTGTATTGGTTTTAACGGTGTCAATATCTTTCAACAGATCTTCCTGTGCAAAGACAAGACCTGAAGAAAACATTGACAAAAAAAAGAGAGTTTTTGTCATATACAATTTGAATTAAATTATGATATAACAAACTTATTGAGTTCTCAATTCAAAAATAGGTGATAAAAGTCACCAGTCAAATTGTTTTTATCAATGATGGAAATAAAGTTTTCAAACAATCGAAATTAGACTGATCTAACATTTTCATTTACAGGAACTTTTATTCCTTCTTTGGTCTGCATAATTTCACCTTCGCTTTCAATTTTTTTCAAAACTCTGCTCACCACTTCTCTTGAAGTTCCCAAACTATTGGCAATTTCACGATGGGTAATCTTAATAGGGTTATTTCCTGTGGATACAATCTGCTGTTTGATATAGTTCAGAACCCTCTTATCCAACCTGTGAAAAACGGCATCGTTCACCATATTCATCACTTCTGAAAATCTCCGGTCATACTCATGATAAAACAGCTTATTGATTTCCGGAAATCTTATGAGCCATTCATGCATGATAGAAACGGGGATAAGAATGGCTTCTGAGTCTTCTTCCGCAATGGCATATACCCTGCTGGTATAATCTGTAAGAATAGATGAAAAGGTCATCAGACAGCTATCCTTAGGTTTAATATAATAGTAGATGAGCTCTCTTCCATCATTAAGAGTAAATACCTTGATAGAGCCTTTTATAAGGAAAGGAACAAACTTATTTTTTTGTCCTTCCCTTATGATCTCAGTTTTTGCTTTTATATCAATAGCAACAGCATGTTTTTCAAGCTCAGATAAAAATTCGGCACCTAAAAAACCAAATTTACTTACAGCGAACGAGTGATCAATCATATCTTATATTTTCTGCTTTCCTTAAACAAAGATATAAAATTGCTATATTGATATCATATTTTTTTATTTTATTAAATAAGATTAACAATCAAACAAATTCACTATGAATTTCACTAATTTTCATGAATCAAAACAAAAAAAACCACAGTAATAAACTGTGGCGTTTTTATTTGCTGTAAAAAAGCTGTTTATGAATATAATGTAAATTCTAAAATCTGTATTTTATATTGAGTCCGTAAAAGAAATACGCTTTTGCAGGTCCTGGATTAAGGTCTGTAGGAACTGTATAATTGCTTCCTTTATCGGAATCATTGATATTATTTCCTAAGAATAAAAAGGTATAGTTAATCTGATTGGTAAGATTATTACCCATCACATACAGGTCGAGATCCCATTTATTGAATGACTTTTTAAACCCTAATTTTGAATTAAGCAATCCAAAACCTTTTACCAGATTCGAATTGTTAAAGTCAGAATAAACATTTCCAAGATAATTATAGGTATTCACCAGATAAAATCCCGGTTTGGTAAAGATATCCAATCCTACAGCATATTTATTTCTGGGAACTCCTACTACAGTTTTATGGTCATATACCATTAGTTTCCCTACAATCTTCCCTGTAACAGGATCTTGATATTTGGGATCATAGATTGAAAAATCTTTATATTTTGTATCATAATAAGAAAGATTTACAAAGGGAACTATTCTCTCGATAAAAGAGTTTTCAGTTCTGTACTGATATCCTATACTCAACTCAAGACCTGTATTTTTCTGACTTCCGGTATTAGCCCAGTACGTTTGTCCACTTGTATTACCTGGTAAGAGCAGTTGTGTAAGTTTATCGGAATAGTCTATTCTGAAAGCAGAAATACGGTAATCCAGTTTTGTATTCAATAAAAGCCCATGCACACTGAAATCGAACATTTTTGCACGCTCAGGTTTTAAATCATCATTCACAGTGTTGGTAGCAGTTATAAACGAAGAGGCTGCAGTGGGTGAATTATATCCTTCACTATAGCTTAGATTAAAGATCTGGTGTTTCCATTCTTTCTGTAATGCGATGTGAGGCGTAAATGCCATGTCATACTTTTTATTAAATGACTGATCTTTGTGTCCGGGAACTAAATCTGGTAAGGCATAAAGGTCCTTCCTGTCATAATTGGTCCTGTTGGCACTAAGTCCTGCAAGCAAAGTTAATGCCCACGGCTTATATGTTAGATAATCGATCACAAAATAGGTGGATTGATTATTATTATATTTAAAATACGATGCTCCGGACATTCCTGTTGTCTGCAGTGGATTTGTTTCTGAGCCTGTAAAACGATAACTCGAAGTAGTGGAAACAGAATTTTGTATTTCTGCCCCAAAGTCCAGTCGGTTTTCAAAGTCTTTACATTCATTTTTCAAGGTAAAAGTAGAACGAAGCCCTACATTCGGGGAACTTGTCACTCCATATGCTCCGGCGGAAACACTTTCCGTGTTTGCGTTATAATAAAACAGAGTGGTATAGTTTCTCAAATTTGAGGTAAGACTTATGGTATTACTCAATCCTACTCTGGTTGATTTTATTTTTGTTCCTGCATTTTTCCTGATATAAGCAGCATTTCCGTTATCGATTCCTGCATAGTAATCATCGTATGAAATCTGTCCTGAAGTATGTTCGTATGAATAAGCCTGGCTTGCAAGGAAACTTAACTGATCTTTTTTGCTTAATTTCACGGTACCATTCACATTGAAAAAGTTTTTTAATCCGCCTCCATTGGGTCTGTAACCATCCGTTTCAAGATGTCCGTATGCAGCATTTACCGAGTAGTTTTCATCTGCAACATTCAGCTGTGTTCTGGACTGAAAGGTTTTAAAAGCACCCAACATTACATCTTCCGAAACTGAAATTCCTTTTGTAAAATCCGGTCTTGTATAAAAACGGACCGCTCCGCCTGTTCCACCTCCATACATGGTGGCTGCCGGACCTTTAATAACTTCTACGTTATTCACATAAGCAAAATCCATATCATCCAGAACAGTGATTCCTTCTGCTGTAGTTAATGGTATATTATTCCAGTATGCTTTCACTCCCCAGTTGTTGAATTTCTGATCATTTCCATATCCCCGGACAACAAGTCTCTGGCCTCCAAAGTTGGTTCTTTTATCTACCTGCAGTCCCGCCATGGTAGATAAAGTCTGATCTATTGCTGCCGGATTATTTCTGTTAAGATCCTCTTCGGAAAGAGTTTCTACCGACTGTCCATGTCTTTTAAATTCTGCACGTTCCTGTTTTATCTTTTTTCTTCCCAGGATATTAACTTCATCAATTGCTCCCTCCTGATTTTGCTGAGCATGCGCTATAATGCAGCCTAACACCGCTGTCATGCATAAATATTTTTTCATTATTCAAAATTTGTGTTACCATTAATATACGATTCATAATTGTTTTGATGGGCTACACATTTCAGGAGGAGGAGGAATAATGGATATATAGGATGTATTTGCTGATGGAAAATTATAATCCGGGAGTATTCTGAAATCTGAATTATCAGAAATATAGTCTTTATTACAAGAAACAGACGCTAAAAAAAGAGAGGTTTTACATCCATTTTTATGATGCAGATGGATGTCGATATGCTTGTGCATATCTATATTTTGTACAGCCAGCTTTTTTGAAAGATCAACCAGGGAATTGATGATCATATCTTTTTTATCCCTATAACAGAAGATTTTTTTTTCACCGTTAATAATTCGTATCTGGATGATATCATAAGAATATCCCTTAAGAATAAATTCCTTCTTTTCTTTCCATTCCACATTTGCAATATCTGCTTCTGAAAAGCATATGGTTTCTGAATCCTTGAATTTATTCCTGGTTATATCATATTGTGTTTTTTTATACAATTCTTTTTTCAGAAAAGTCATACCGGAGTATATCATATTATTGAACAATATGATAACAGAAAGACACAATACAATAGGAAATAGTTTTTTGTACAAAGAATCGGGTATTAAGGAGCAGACTCACCGGAAAAATTACCTGCAGTAAATTTTGAAAGGTTTTTGATTAGTTTTGAGCGTATTTTGCTGTGCATTAATAAAAGTGCAAAGTAATGCCGCTGCAACAGGATAAATTTTCAGTATCATTTGTTTTTTTTCAAATATACTAAAAATAAATATTAAAAATTCAACAAAAACACCAATACAATACAGATATTAATATCAAATCATTAAAAAAATATCAAATACCTATTTGAGCATTTTTTATTTTTTAATTAAAAAACTTATTTTTTTCAACTAAAAAACAAAAAGCCCCGGATAAATCCGGGGCAATTATATGATTACAAAAGAAATCTTACGCTTGAACGTTGTTTCCTCCTAATACGAAAGGCTCAACTTCTTTGATTTCTCCGAACTGCTGCTCGTAGTTAGCGATGTTCTGTTGAAGAGCGCTTAATACTCTTTTAGCGTGAAGTGGAGCAAGAATTACTCTTGATCTTACTTTAGCTTGCTGAACACCTGGCATCAACTGAATAAAGTCTACTACAAATTCAGATGGAGAGTGGTTTACCAAAGCTAGGTTAGCATAGATACCAGCAGCTACCATTTCGTTTAATTCGATGTTGATGTTTCCGTCTTGTGGATTTTGATTGTTGTCCATTGTTATAAATTATGTTTTTAAAATTCGAAATTTGAGATTGTGAAAATATAAAAATAATTTCAAATCCCAAATTTCAAATCATTAATTTTAGTTAAGGTCTTCGAATTCTTTCTTAGAACCAACAATAACGTTCTGATACTCTTTAAGACCTGTACCTGCAGGAATTCTGTGACCTACAATTACATTTTCTTTAAGACCGTTAAGATCGTCTATCTTACCAGCAACAGCTGCTTCGTTAAGAACTTTAGTTGTTTCCTGGAACGATGCTGCAGACATGAATGATTTAGTCTGAAGGGCCGCTCTTGTAATACCTTGCAGTACAGGAGTTGCAGTAGCAGGAAGAGCTTCTCTTACTTCTACCAATGCTAAATCTTCACGCTTCAACTTAGAGTTTTCGTCTCTTAATTCTCTTGCAGTAATCATCTGACCTGGCTTGAATTCTTTAGAATCACCAGCATCTACTACTACTTTAAGACCAAATACTCTGTTGTTTTCTTCCAAGAAATCATACTTATGTTCAAGGGCTCCTTCAAGGAACTGAGTATCACCTCCATCTACGATAGATACTTTCGTCATCATCTGTCTTACGATAATTTCGAAGTGCTTGTCGTCGATTTTTACCCCCTGTAGACGGTAAACTTCCTGAATCTCGTTTACTAAGTATTCCTGAACGGCAGTTGGACCTTTAATTCTTAAGATATCTTCCGGTGTAATAGAACCGTCAGAAAGTGGAGAACCTGCTCTTACGAAGTCATTCTCCTGAACAAGAATCTGGTTAGAAAGTTTTACCAAGTAAATTTTTCTTTCTCCAGTTTTAGCCTCAACAATAAGTTCACGGTTACCTCTCTTGATTTTTCCGTAAGAAACTACCCCGTCGATTTCAGTAACAACCGCTGGGTTTGAAGGGTTTCTTGCTTCGAATAATTCGGTAACTCTCGGAAGACCTCCGGTGATATCCCCTGCTTTTGCAGATTTTCTTGGGATTTTGATTAAGACTTTACCAGCCTTAATTTTTTCACCATCGTTAACCATTAAGTGGGCTCCTACCGGTAAGTTGTAAGCTTTTTGCTCAACTCCTTTAGAGTCTACCACTTTTAAGGTAGGTACGGCTTTCTTATTTCTGGATTCAGAGATTACTTTCTCTTCAAATCCTGTTTGTTCGTCAATTTCAAGCTGGAATGAAATACCCTGGATGATATCCTCGTATTCTACCTTACCTGAAGTTTCAGCAATGATAACCGCGTTATACGGATCCCATCTACAGATTGTATCTCCTTTCTTCACTTTATCACCTGGTTTTACAGATAATATAGATCCGTAAGGTACGTTAGCTACCATTAATGGAGTTCTGGACTCATTATCAGCAACTAATCTGAATTCTGTTGAACGGGAAACTACAACTTCAGCTGTATTACCGTTTTCATCTTCAGAAGTAATTGTTCTTACCTCATCCATTTCTACGATACCATCTCTTCTTGCAACGATAGATGGGTTTTCTGATACGTTACCTGCAGTACCCCCCTGGTGGAAGGTTCTCAACGTAAGCTGAGTACCTGGTTCCCCAATGGATTGTGCTGCAATTACACCTACCGCTTCACCCATATGGATCACTTTACCTGTTGCCAGGTTTCTACCATAACATTTCGCACAGATACCTTTCTTAGCTTCACAAGTTAATGGTGAACGAACCTCCACAGCTTCTAATCCTGCTTCTTCGATTCTCTTCGCCAAAGATTCAATGATCACCTGATCTGCGCTTGCAATAAGCTCATCAGTTTCAGGATCGTAAATATTATGAAGAGATACTCTACCTAAGATTCTTTCAGAGATTCTTTCAACGATCTCATCATTTTTCTTAAGTGCAGTAACTTCTGTACCTCTCAATGTTCCACAGTCGTCTTCTGTAACGATAACGTCCTGTGCAACGTCTACCAATCTTCTCGTTAAGTAACCAGCATCGGCAGTCTTAAGAGCGGTATCCGCAAGACCCTTACGAGCACCGTGGGTAGAGATAAAGTACTCTAGAATCGAAAGACCTTCCTTAAAGTTGGCAAGGATCGGGTTTTCGATGATCTCCGCTCCGGTAGAACCGGCTTTCTGCGGTTTTGCCATCAAACCTCTCATCCCTGATAACTGACGGATCTGTTCTTTAGAACCCCTCGCTCCAGAGTCAAGCATCATATATACAGAGTTGAAACCACCTTGGTCAGTTTTCATTCTGCTCATGATCATTTCAGTTAATCCTGCGTTGGTGTTTGTCCAAACGTCGATTACCTGGTTATAACGTTCTGTATCGGTAATTAGACCCATGTTATAGTTAGCTCTAATTTCGTCTACAGTTTCAATTGATTGTGCAATCATCTGCTTTTTCTCAACAGGAACTACAATATCCCCTAGTGAGAAAGAAAGACCTCCTTTGAATGCGTTTGAATACCCTAAGTCTTTCATTGCATCAAGGAACTTCACAGTGGTAGGGAAATCTGTATCAGCAAGGATCTTACCGATAACGTTTCTCAATGATTTCTTCGTAAGAAGTTCATTGATATATCCTACCTGCTTAGGTACAATCTGGTTGAACAGGATTCTACCTACAGAAGTTTCGATCAGTCTTGTAACGATTTCTCCATCTTCTTTGATAGGTAGTCTACATCTTACTTTAGCATTTAAAGATACTCTACCTTCAGCATAAGCAATTTCTGCTTCTTCAGGAGAATAGAATGCTAGACCTTCTCCTTTTACTTTCATTGTCTCTGTAGAGCTTAATTCTTTAGTCATGAAATAAAGACCAAGAACCATGTCCTGAGATGGTACTGTAATTGGAGAACCGTTTGCAGGGTTCAAGATGTTCTGAGAACCTAACATCAATAACTGAGCTTCAAGGATCGCTTCTGGTCCTAGTGGCAAGTGTACCGCCATCTGGTCACCATCGAAATCGGCGTTGAAGGCCGTAGTTACTAATGGGTGTAGCTGGATTGCCTTACCTTCGATCATCTTAGGTTGGAAAGCCTGAATACCCAGTCTGTGAAGCGTAGGTGCTCTGTTCAATAGAACAGGGTGACCTTTCATCACGTTTTCAAGGATATCATAAACTACCGGTTCTTTTCTGTCGATAATTCTCTTTGCAGATTTTACTGTTTTTACAATACCTCTTTCAATTAGTTTTCTAATGATGAACGGTTTGTAAAGTTCAGCTGCCATATCTTTAGGAATACCACATTCGTGAAGCTGTAAGTTTGGACCTACAACAATTACCGAACGCGCAGAGTAGTCAACCCTTTTTCCTAGTAGGTTCTGACGGAAACGACCTTGCTTACCTTTCAATGAATCAGAAAGTGATTTCAATGGTCTGTTTGATTCAGATTTTACTGCAGAAGATTTTCTTGTGTTATCGAATAATGAATCTACTGATTCCTGAAGCATACGCTTCTCGTTTCTCAAGATTACTTCAGGAGCTTTGATCTCCAATAATCTCTTCAAACGGTTATTTCTGATGATAACTCTTCTATAAAGGTCATTCAGGTCAGAAGTAGCGAAACGTCCTCCATCCAATGGAACCAATGGTCTTAGTTCTGGTGGGATAACAGGAAGTACACGCATGATCATCCACTCCGGTCTGTTGATCATTCTTGTATTAGCACCTCTTAATGCTTCTACAACGTTCAATCTCTTAAGAGCTTCTGTTCTTCTTTGTTTTGAACCTTCGTTGTGAGCTTTGTGTCTCAAGTCGAAAGACAATGCATCAAGATCGATTCTTTTTAACAGATCTTCTACAGCTTCAGCACCCATTCTGGCGATGAATTTGTTTGGATCAGAATCATCAAGATACTGGTTTTCTACAGGAAGAGTTTCCATGATATCAAGGTACTCTTCTTCTGTAAGGAATTCCATATTTTCAAAATCAGAACCGTCTAATTTTTTAGCAATACCCTGCTGAATCACTACATATCTTTCGTAGTAGATGATCATGTCTAATTTCTTAGAAGGAATTCCTAAAAGGTATCCGATTTTGTTTGGTAATGAACGGAAATACCAGATGTGTGCAATTGGAACTACAAGGTTGATGTGCCCGATTCTCTCTCTTCTTACTTTTTTCTCAGTAACTTCTACTCCACAACGGTCACAAACGATCCCTTTGTAACGAATTCTCTTGTATTTACCACAAGCACATTCGTAATCCTTTACAGGACCAAAGATTTTCTCACAGAATAGCCCGTCTCTTTCAGGCTTGTGAGTTCTGTAGTTAATAGTTTCCGGTTTTAAAACCTCCCCTCTTGAGTCTTGTAAAATAGACTCCGGTGAAGCTAAACCGATGGTTATTTTATTAAATCTACTTGATTTATTTTTATTTGACATTTTTTGTTATTTGAGATTTGACATTTGAAATTTGAGATTCATGAATCTCTAAAAGTTTTATTTTGATTTTTGTTTGAAATCTGCTTACAGAATTTCAAATTTCAAATAAATTAATTTCAAATGGAATTTATTCCTCAAGTCTTACGTCTAGTCCAAGACCTTGTAACTCGTGAAGTAATACGTTGAATGATTCCGGAATACCTGGTTCAGGCATAGATTCACCTTTTGCAATTGCTTCATAAGTTTTTGCTCTACCAATCACGTCATCCGACTTCACAGTAAGGATCTCTCTAAGGATGTTAGATGCACCGAATGCTTCAAGTGCCCAAACCTCCATCTCTCCGAATCTCTGACCTCCGAACTGAGCTTTACCTCCTAACGGCTGCTGAGTAATCAGTGAGTAAGGACCAATAGAACGTGCGTGCATCTTATCATCTACCATGTGTCCTAGTTTCAACATGTAAATGATACCTACTGTTGCGGCCTGAGTAAATCTTTCTCCGGTACCACCATCATAAAGGTGAGTGTGACCGAATTTAGGAAGACCTGCTTTCTCAGTATATTCAGTAATCTGATCAAGACTTGCTCCGTCGAAGATTGGCGTAGCGAACTTCAATCCTAATTTTCTACCAGCCCATCCAAGAACGGTTTCGTAGATCTGACCGATGTTCATACGAGAAGGTACCCCTAGTGGATTCAATACGATATCTACTGGTGTTCCGTCTTCAAGGAATGGCATATCTTCTTCACGAACGATTCTTGAAACGATACCTTTGTTACCGTGACGTCCTGCCATTTTATCTCCTACATTCAGTTTACGTTTCTTAGCGATGTAAACTTTAGCCAGCTTCATAATACCTGCCGGAAGCTCATCTCCGATTGAAATTGCAAATTTCTCACGGTTTTTAACTCCCTGGATGTCGTTATATTTGATTTTGTAATTGTGAATCAATTGTTTGATCAATTCATTCTTGTCAGCGTCTACTGTCCAGTCTGAACCGCTAACGTTTACATAATCTTCAACTGAAGTTAATAGTTTGTGAGTGAATTTCACACCTTTACCGATGATTTCTTCGTCAAGGTCATTTTGTACCCCTTGAGAAGTTTTACCGCTTACCAGTGTGTTTAATTTTTCAATTAAAGTATTTCTCAACTCGTCAAACTTAGCCTTGTAAGTGTTTTCAATTTCTTCAAGTTTAAGTTTTTCTTCAGTTCTTTTCTTTTTGTCTTTAATGTTTCTGGAGAACAATTTCTTGTTGATAACAACCCCTCTTAATGAAGAGTCAGCTTTCAATGAAGCATCCTTCACATCACCAGCTTTATCACCAAAGATTGCTCTAAGAAGTTTTTCTTCAGGAGTCGGGTCAGATTCACCTTTTGGAGTAATTTTACCAATCATGATATCTCCAGGCTTCACTTCAGCACCGATTCTGATCATACCGTTCTCGTCAAGATCTTTAGTAGCTTCTTCAGATACGTTTGGAATATCTGCTGTAAGCTCTTCCATACCTAATTTAGTATCACGAACTTCAAGAGAATATTCATCCACGTGGATTGAAGTAAACCAGTCTTCACGTACAACTTTTTCGTTGATTACGATGGCATCCTCGAAGTTGTATCCTTTCCAAGGCATGAACGCTACCACTAAGTTTCTACCAAGAGCTAATTCTCCTTTTTCAGTAGCATAACCGTCGCAAAGTACCTGTCCTTTTTCCACTACATCACCTACTCTTACGTTTGGTCTTAGGGTAATGGTTGTACTCTGGTTCGTTTTTCTGAACTTAGTAAGGTTGTATGTTTTAGTAGCAGACTCGAATTGTACTAAATCTTCGTCTTCGCTTCTTTCGTATTTAATAACGATTCTGTCAGCATCTACGTACTGTACTGTACCTGTACCTTCAGCGTTAATTAAAATTCTTGAATCTCTTGCAACTTGTTGCTCAAGCCCTGTACCCACAATTGGAGCCTGTGGCTTCAATAGAGGAACGGCCTGACGCATCATGTTGGATCCCATCAATGCACGGTTCGCATCATCATGCTCCAGGAATGGAATTAATGAAGCGGAAATACCGGAAATCTGGTTAGGCGCTACGTCGATAAGGTCTACCTGATTAGGCTCTACTACCGGATAATCACCATCCAATCTTGCAATAATTCTGTCTGTTTCGAATTCACCATTGTCGCTCAATTCAACGTTTGCCTGAGCAATTACTTTAGATTCTTCGTCTTCTGCATTTAAGTAGATAGGATCTGCGTTAAGTTCGATCTTACCACCTTCTACCTT
This sequence comes from Chryseobacterium sp. KLBC 52, assembly GCF_003347605.1. Classification (GTDB taxonomy): domain Bacteria; phylum Bacteroidota; class Bacteroidia; order Flavobacteriales; family Weeksellaceae; genus Chryseobacterium. The sequence continues at coordinate 242,897 of NZ_QDFZ01000002.1, forward strand.
TCTATATGGAGTTTCGATGAAACCTAGTCTGTTGATTTTAGCATAAATACCAAGGGATGAAATCAATCCGATGTTTGGTCCTTCCGGAGTTTCAATCGGGCAAATTCTTCCGTAGTGAGTATGGTGAACGTCTCGAACCTCGAAACCTGCTCTTTCTCTTGATAAACCACCAGGCCCTAGTGCAGATAATCTTCTCTTATGAGTAATTTCTGATAGAGGGTTGGTTTGGTCCATGAACTGAGAAAGCTGGTTGGTACCAAAGAATGAGTTGATTACAGATGTTAATGTCTTAGCATTTACAAGGTCAAGCGGAGTAAAGATTTCGTTATCTCTAACGTTCATTCTTTCCTTGATTGTTCTTGCAATTCTTGAAAGACCTACTCCGAACTGTCCAGCTAATTGCTCACCAACAGTTTTAATTCTTCTGTTTGATAAGTGGTCAATATCATCAACCTCAGCTTTAGAGTTGACAAGCTCGATTAGGTGTCTTACGATAGCAATGATATCTTCTTTTGTAAGAACTTCAGTTGTCGTTGGAATATTAAGACCTAACTTTTTGTTCAATCTGTAACGTCCTACTTCACCTAATGAATATCTTTGCTCAGAGAAGAATAATTTTTCAATGATTCCTCTTGCAGTTTCCTCATCTGGTGGATCTGCATTTCTTAACTGACGATAAATATACTCTACCGCTTCTTTTTCAGAGTTGGTAGGGTCTTTTTGTAATGTATTCTGGATGATAGAGAATTCGTTGCTGTTTTCTTTGTGAATCAGGATTGATTTCACACCCGCATCAAGAATAAGATCTAAGTGTTCTTTTTCAAGAATAGTTTCTCTATCCAGGATGATTTCGTTTCTTTCGATAGAAACTACTTCACCTGTATCTTCGTCTACGAAATCTTCGAACCAAGTGTTCAATACTCTCGCAGCCAATGTTCTCCCTTCCACTTTTTTAAGGGCAGCTTTAGAAACTTTCACTTCTTCAGCAAGGTCGAAGATCTGAAGGATATCCTTGTCAGATTCATAACCGATCGCTCTTAATAGAGTTGTTAATGGTAATTTTTTCTTACGGTCGATATACGCGTACATTACGCTGTTGATATCTGTTGTAAATTCCATCCAAGATCCTTTGAAAGGGATAATTCTTGAATAGTAAAGTTTGGTTCCGTTTGCGTGGTAAGTTTGTCCGAAGAATACACCAGGTGAACGGTGAAGCTGCGTAACGATAACTCTTTCAGCACCATTGATGATAAAAGAACCACTTGGCGTCATATAAGGAACCGGACCTAAGTATACGTCCTGAACCACTGTCTGGAAATCTTCGTGTTCCGGGTCAGTACAATACAATTTAAGTCTAGCTTTTAGAGGAACTGAATAAGTAAGTCCTCTTTCCACACACTCATCGATTGAATAACGTGGAGAATCTACCAGATAGTCTAAGAATTCTAATACGAATTGGTTTCTTGAATCCGTAATTGGGAAATTCTCTTGGAAAGTCTTGTAAAGAGCTTCTGTCTTTCTGGCTTCAGGAAGTGTATCAAGCTGGAAAAATTCTCTGAAAGACTCAATTTGGATATCCAAAAAGTCCGGAGTGATGATTTTTCCTTTCGCTGATGAGAAATTAATTCTCGGATTTCCTTGAGTTGTTGATTTTGTTTTACTCATAAAACTTTTAAGAAAGGGTTAAAAAATATTTTGATTCATTAAAAAATATCAGAAAAGAACAAGAAACAAGATAAAAGTAAAAGGTAAAAGTGTTTTTGGCGCTCACAAAGGACCTTAAGCTCTTTTAAACTTTGTATACGTTCTTTCTAACTGCAACGCTGGTATATCTTTTCACAGCGTAATGCAAAATATTTTTATTACTTTTGAGGCAGTATTACCGCAGTATTTATACACACGAAATCCCTTTCATGTTTTACACAATGAAAGAGTTGATTTTCAGTATTTTATAAATTTACAAACAATTTTTCGCGCCAAAAGAGGGGCAAAGATACAAAAAGTTATCCACAAAAACAAATAAAACCTCTCATTTTGAGACTCTTAAAAACAAGAGAGGCTGCCCAAACATGAGCAACCCCTCCACAACACAAGCTAATCCTATGATTATTTCACAATAACCTTATAAGATTTTATTTTTGATTTAGTTTCTATTTTAATAATATACACTCCTGCAGGAAGTGAAGAAGTATCAATACCTGTATGGGCATTAAAATGATCTGTCTTAACAACCTGTCCCTGTGCAGAGAACAAAGTATACGCTCCTTCTTCCTCTGATATAATTCTAAGGTTTTCCCCTGCTTTTACCGGATTCGGATATACTTTTACATCATTTGCTGTTTCAATAATTTCTGCGGAGGTAGTTTTCGCCGCATTGGATGCATTTTTCAATAATGAAGCATAAGGTGAAAACGGGGAATCCGGAGAACCTCTTTTTACAAGATCTGTATCTACCACAGCCTGAATTCCGTCTTTGTCTTTATCATTAATGGTAGAAATGAATCCTCCTCCTAAGGTATCAAGATTTGCTTTTCCGATCTTATAAAGGTCAGGTTCCGAACCATTGGAAGTTATATCCAGAAAGTCTGGTTTATCATCTCCGTCTGTATTTTTGATTGGATATTTCAATACGCCTGAATCAGGTGAAGTTTCCAGAATATCTGCAATTCCGTTTTTACCTACCGGAACATTCGCATCAATGATACCGTTATGATCAGAATCAATCTGATTGATGACAGAGGTCGGAATTCCAGATTCAAATAAATCCAGGATACCATCATTATCAGAATCAAGATCAAGGTAATTAGGAACAGAATCTCCCAATACAGGTGTTAAAAGAATATCTCCTTCATTATCATCATCCTGGAACTTGCCGTTTTTATCAAAGTCTTCTACAGCATCCGGAATTCCATCATTATCAGAATCCAGGTCACAGGCATCTACAATTCCGTCACCATCTGTATCGAGCGCAGGAGATTTGTCATTTACGGCTGTACATCCTTCTGCACAGTCAGGAATTCCGTTTCCGTTATTATCTATACTGTCATCTCCTCCCTGGCACTGATCAAAGCAGTTCGGGACTCCATCATTATCATCATCTCTGCTTGCAAAAGCATTGTAGATATAATAGTTTTGAGGAATACGAATGGCCGTTCCACTGTTGAAAGTGATTTTAATACGATTAAAAGGTTTTGTTGATTTCCCTCCAACATAAAATTTATTGGAATTCGTTGTGAAAAAATTTCCACTGATAAGGCTTCCTGAACTTGTAAAAGTATCTGTCAAAGTATTTCCGTTGTACAATGTCACAGTGATATTTTCCAGAACACTTACTCCAAGAAGGTTTCCTGCTTTTTCTACCGTAAATCCGGCCATTGTATTGGCAGGAAGCACCGCATTAGTTCCTACCGTGGCAAATGCTGAGAAAAGGCTGAAAATAGAGGCAGCCGGAACTGTAGCTGTGGCATAATTGGAAGGATTATTATCTACAATCGCTTCAGGACTGGTCATTTTAGCTAAAATAAGGCCAAGAAATCCGGGTCCGGAAGTCCATGGAGTTCCTGCAACCAAATTTCCCGGTACTGATGAACCGGTGGTCTGGATTTTATCATCACACTCACAGGTAACAGGTTCTTCGAAAGCATAATATACTTTCAATGTTCCTAAATTAAATCCCAGCGTTTGAGTCACTTTTAATCTTACTTCATTGAAAGGTTTAGTAGTCGTTAAGGTAACTTTTTGTTTTCCTGAGCCATAACCTAATACTTTGATATTAATTAAGCCTCCTCCGTCAGACAACTGTTTTGAATCCTGAAGCTGGCCAAAAAGATAAGTTTCTATGGTAATATTTTTTAAAAACTCTGCACTTAACAGTTTACCCTGATCATCCGGTTCTATTACAAAACCTGTTCTGTTTCCTGCCGGGTAGGTCTGGTTTTTGTCTAAAACGCCTACCGAATAAGAACCCAGTAATCCTACCGGCAGAACAATTGATCCATAAGAATTTTTGTTCCCGTCTCCTATTTTTTCTTTATTCTGAACATAGGAAAGTGGAGCCAGAAAACTGCTGCTTCCGGATATATTTCCATCCACACCACTTCCCGCAATGATATCATCACAAATACCATTATTATCCGTAGGAACTTTTGCAGGATCAAATGCAAAGGCATAATATACATTCATTGCACTGAATACAGAAAGAACGTTAGTTTGATACAACCTTACTTCATCAAATTCTTTTGAAGTTTTGAAATGAAGAAAGATTCTGTTTTTACTTCCTCCAAATGCAGGCACTGACAAAAGTGTGCTGCTGGTAGTCGTTTCCTGAAGAACACCATTTCTATAGGTGCTGATTCTCAAAGAGCTTAAGAGATCAACAGTAATAAAACTTGTCCCAAGATCTACATTGAATCCTGTAATATATCCCCCAGGATAAGTTGTATTTTTATTCTTTACAGAGATTCCGTTTCCACTTAAAAGAGAAGCGAAATTACCCATGCTTACACTGTTGTCCAGACTTGCATCCACTACGGGATTCATACTTCCGTTGTAGCAGGCAAGACATATCCCTGAATTGTTGACTGGTTTAGCCTCCACACCCATCCCACGGATCGGTTCATAGCCCTGCTGTGCCAATACTCCTGCAGACATCATCAATGTCATGAGCAGCGCAGCTAACTTTTCGAATAATTTTCTGGTCATTTTTTATTTTTTTAAGGTTTGTGTTTTTTATTGGATTAGTAAAGCGCCTTCCAGTTGGAACCGTTACAGCCTTCGTGAACTTTAGCAATTGTATTATATCGGATTGCACCTTCTTCAGCTGCTGTACATGCTGCGTTGGCACCGGAAGCAATTCCTTTCATCTGCAGCGCCGCTCCTGTAGAGGTAGCTGCTGTAGGAGCCATATTAATTCCCAGTATGGTATCTGTTCCGTTTCCTTTATTGAAGAACACATGTTCCTTATTGGCGTACACCATTTGCCCCGCTGCTGCCTGAGCTGAAAATCCTATCGCAAAAGCTTCTGTACCTGTCGCTGTATTTGCCGAACCAACAGCTATATTGTTTAATGAGGTGGTATTTCCGCTTCCAATGGAAATCCCGCCACTATTAGTATGATTGTTTCCAATGGTTAGTCCTGTCAGTCCCGTTACTGTATTCAGGTTTCCAAAGACAAGGTTATTAGCGCCCGTAGCACTATTATTATTTCCTATTACTTTGGCTCCGTTGTTAGCTGTATTATTCAGCCCGATAGCAACCGCAGGAAAATTTCCCTGTGCAGAAACTGTATTATCTTTTCCCAGTGCAATGTTGGAGGAAGTGCTGTTTGTAAGAGTATTGTTTGATCCCCATGTCAAGGAAGCATAAGGACCTGACGCAGAATTAGAATTTCCACCTTGTAAGGTTCCGTTGATATCCAGGATTCCTTTTACGTTTTTCTGGGTAGACAAAACCAGATTCTGGCTATCATTTGTTCCCAGGTAATTTCCGCTTCCGATGTTTGTTCCTAAAGCTGCTGTAGTGGCTGTTGTGCCAGTATTTCCAACTGTTCGCCAGTTTCCGCTTATGTTTGCCCATTTACTACCGTCAAAATAATAGTAGCCTGGTGAAACAACATCCGTAGTTTGTCCCGTAGGGGTAGTCTCAGCTGCTGTGACATATACTATTGCTCCGGTTTGGGCTGCAGTATAGTTTTTAGCTTTTAATTGCATTCCTGTAAGTCTTGGTGCAATCAAACCGTCAAGTTTAGTTGTATTGGCAGGTGATCCTACGATATCAAAAGTGGCTTGCGGCTGGTCAATATTAATCCCTACCTGAGCTATTGCGGTTAAACTAAATGATAAAAGAGTGACGGTTAATAATTTGTTTTTCATTTCTAATGGTGTTTGCTGTTTTTATGTAAATGTGTTTTTTTTAAAAGGGCAATTCTCAGGCATTCTCATCTAAATCATAAATGAAATAACAGTTTATACTGTAAGAATACGTTTAAAATTGTAAGGAATATTTTAGAATAAGGGAAAGAATCAGTTTATCGGGAATTTTGATAATATATTTAAAACCATCAACCAGTTTAACGGAATTACTATAGAACGTATTAATGTCTTTACAGGTAAGGCCAACGTGTTCTTTATATTTCTGGTATGAATAGCTCCATTTATTGGGTATGGCAGCAGATTTTATAGTATTAAAGAAAGAGAGTATAGATTGAGGATCTTTATCGTAAGATAAAGGCGTTTTTTCCTGACGGGAAGGAAGACAGTGGAGAACAGAACTATTATCTTTTGTTTCAGCACACAGATGAACAGAAACATCAGCTAAGCAACCCTGCAAATGATTTTTACTATCTGTAGAACATGACAACTCAGATTTTGTTCTCATTACAGATATCAACTTAGTGTTTATTTTTCCTACCGCTGCCAGAAGTAACAAAAGTGTAATCTTGCCGCCGTAGGAAAGAAAATAATTTCTATCCAATTATATTGTGTTTTTTCGATACAAATATAATATTTTTTCAATTAAAACAAATATTTATTAATAAAAATTCACACAAAACAAACAATAAACAAAATATTACTAAAATATTATGTTAATTACCAGATAATTTATAATCATAAAAAGATATATTAAAATTAGAAGTAATAATAATAAAATATAATTACAAAATAAGAATCACATTTACAAAGACTTACATACAAAAAAAGCCCGGGCCAATGCCCGGGCTTCTATATTTATAATACAATTGAAATTATTTCAATTCTACTTCAGCACCAGCTTCTTCTAATTGCTTCTTAAGAGCTTCAGCTTCGTCTTTAGAAACACCTTGCTTAATTGCAGCAGGAGCTCCGTCTACGATATCTTTAGCTTCTTTAAGACCTGCACCAGTTAAATCTTTTACTAATTTAACGATAGCTAATTTAGAAGCACCTGCAGACTTAAGAATTACGTCGAATTCAGTCTTTTCTTCAGCAGCATCACCTGCACCACCTGCAGCAACAACTACAGCAGCAGCAGCTGGCTCAATTCCGTACTCATCCTTAAGGATAGCAGCTAATTCGTTTACGTCTTTTACAGTTAGGTTTACTAGCGTTTCAGCTAAATTTTTTAAATCTGACATTGTTGTAATGTTTTTGTTGATTATTTATTTAATTTTTTGAGTGTAATTATTCAGCAGCTGGCGTTTCGTCAGTGCTTTCTGCAGCAGCTTCAGGAGCTTCAGCAGCAGGAGTTTCCTCTACCGCAGGAGCAGCTTCTTCAGCTTTAGCTTCTACAGTTTCAGGTTTGTTTTGAAGAGCAGAAACAACTCTCTGGATTGGAGACTGAAGTAATCCGATGATTTCACCGATCATTTCTTCTCTAGACTTGATGTTAGCCAACATGTCCAGGTTATTGTCACCAACGTAGAAAGTTTCTTGAACAAAAGCAGACTTTAAAGCTGGCTTTTCTTCTTTCTTTCTGAATCCTTGGATTAATTTCGCAGGAGCGTTTGCTGTTTCAGCAATCATTAACGCTGAATTTCCTTTGAAAGATGGGAACATTTCAGAGTAATCTACTCCTTCAATTTGCTCCATTGCTTTTTGTAAAAGTGTATTTTTTACCACTTTCACTTTGATATTTTGCTTGAAAGCCTGTCTTCTGAAATCTGAAGATTTACCAGCGTTCAAACCTTCTAAATCTGCTACGTATACTACTTTTGCATCCTGAAGCAAATCTTTGATCTCTTGTATTGCTACAACTTTTTGGTCTTTTGTCATTGTCTTAAGGATTATTATTAGTTAACAGATTTAGTATCAATTGCAATACCTGGGCTCATTGTAGAAGACAAATAGATGCTCTTCACATAAGTTCCTTTAGCAGCAGTTGGTTTCATTTTGATCAATGTCTGGATTAATTCCTGAGCATTTTCTTTGATCTTAGCAGCATCGAAAGATACTTTACCAATACCCGCATGGATAATACCATACTTGTCTACTTTGAAATCAATTTTACCTGCTTTAACTTCAGTTACTGCTTTACCAATTTCCATTGTTACAGTTCCTGATTTAGGGTTTGGCATTAAACCTCTTGGACCTAATACTCTACCTAATGGACCTAATTTACCCATTACAGCTGGCATCGTAACGATAACGTCAACATCTGTCCAACCTTCTTTGATTTTTTGTAAATATTCGTCAAGACCTACATAGTCAGCACCAGCAGCTTTAGCTTCTGCTTCTTTATCTGGAGTTACAAGAGCTAATACTTTAACATCTTTACCAGTACCGTGAGGAAGAGATACTACACCTCTTACCATTTGGTTTGCTTTTCTTGGGTCTACACCTAATCTTACAGCGATATCTACTGAAGCATCAAACTTTGTAGTGTTCACTTCTTTTACAAGAGCTGAACCTTCTTCAAGGTTATAGATTCTTCCTTTTTCTACTTTGCTTAAAGCTTCCTTTTGCTTTTTAGTTAATTTTGCCATTTCTTTAAGTTTTAAGCGTTAGTGGGTTTAGTTCCTGTTACTCTTAATCCCATAGATCTAGCAGTACCTGCAACCATAGAAAGAGCAGAGTCCATTGTAAAACAGTTAAGATCCGCCATTTTATCTTCAGCGATTTTCTTTACTTGTTCCCAAGTTACAGAACCTACTTTGTTTCTGTTTGGTTCACCAGAACCTCCCTTGATCTTAGCTGCATCCATTAACTGGATTGCTGCAGGTGGAGTTTTAATAACGAATTCAAAAGATTTGTCTTCGTATACTGTAATTACTACAGGTAAAACTTGCCCTGGCTTATCTTGGGTTCTTCCGTTAAATTGCTTACAAAACTCCATGATGTTCACACCTGCAGAACCCAATGCTGGACCTACTGGTGGAGAAGGGTTAGCTGCGCCACCTTTCACCTGAAGCTTTACCATTTTAAAGACTTTCTTAGCCATTGTTTGTTTTTTAAATTTGAATAATTAATGAGTTTGGAAGCATTTATTATTCAGTAGGTTATGCACTCACATAACAATAAACCTACTTTTTGGACTGCAAAAGTATAAAATATTTTTGAAATAGCAAACGGAAATTGCTGATTTTTAAAAAGTTTTAGAAAAATAAATCTTTGCTTATTATTCTACAATTTAAAATACAGCCAAAAAATAAAAAACGGTTATTTGCATTCAATAACCGTTTTACAATTTTTTTAAAAGGAAAGACTGATTAAAAACCGGAAGGTTTATTAATTGTTTTTGTAGAACCGTCATTTCCTCCAAGATCATCATTGATGTCGTTGATATTTTGTTTTTCAATCAATCTTCTGTAGGCCATCAGGTAAAGGTCAACCGTGAAGTTGTTATAAGTTCTTGATGGTGTAGAGGTGTTGGTAGCAATCATTCTGCTATCCGTAAATCTTGCTCTTACGTGCCATGTTCCGTTACTTTTGAAAGCCACAACATCCGGTGATCCCTGTTTATTGTCATTCACACCATTGTCTCCGTAATCAAGCATGACGCTGGTATTTCCATCATTCAGCTTAAATGAGTAGTTGTGAAGTATAACCAAAAAGTTGGTGGCATCAATTTTCGTGTCATAATCTGTAATTCCCGTCCCAGGTACGCCGGTAAGGGTAAGTTTAAGATAATTGAACAATCCGCTGCTTTCCAGAGCCGGATCATACAACTGTAAAGCATTCTGTGAAGTTGCTAAAAAGCTACCTCCTGTCATGGTAGGTTCTCCTGGATTTCTTAAGTACAGAGAATTCGTATAGGTTTTTCCATTAACATCAAGGGTTTCTGTAGGATTGGCTGTATTCACCCCTACTTTTCCTTTCTGGGCATTCAAAAATATCCCAAGGCACATGATTATTGTGATATAAATTTTTCTTTTCATAGTTTTTTATTGAAGCCCTAAAGGCGTATTGGTTGATACTCCCGAATATCCCGGTGAAGCAGATGCTGAAACAGAACCGTTAAAAGTTCCCCAGTCTTTCACTAATGATTTTTCAAATACATTTAGAGTAAGTGTCCAGGTTCCATTGATGGAAGAAACAGTTCCCGCTCCTTTAAAAGCCAAATTAATAGCATGGTATTTTTTACCTCCACTGGTTACCTGGGTAATTTCAGTGGCGTAGGAACCATACGATTTTGGGCTGGTGGTGGTATTCGCTGCCGAAACCGCTCCTGTAAAAACAGCACCTGTAATAGCCACCACATATTTACCCGCATCTAATCCTGTATTGAGATTTACCACTTCATCCTGTCTCACATTTTTCAATACAACATTATACATATTTACAGGTGCTACATTACGGAGCGATATATCCAGCAGCTTTACCTTACCTACCGGCGAAGAATCTTTTGATCGGGTAAGAAGAAGATAATTTCCGCCTGCCTTTGTATTTTCAGTATCTATTAAATAGGATTCTACTAATGTTTCCCCTTCAACGTCCAACGTTCCTTTAGGTGTTGTAGTATTGATTCCTACTTGTGCATTTATGCTTAAAGCAGCAAAACCCGTAAAGAGTATCGCAATAATTTTTTTCATAGAGTTTATGTTTTTATTGAATTAATGGAGCTGTTGCAGCACCAGTAGATGCCCCACTAAGGCTTTGTGTTGAATTAAAATCTTTGGCATACGATCTGTCAAACACCAATAAGTTCAGTGTCCAGACACCTGTAGGGAAAGAATTATCAGGAGCAAATCCCTGGTAATCTGCCTTAAGCTTCCATGTCCCTCCTGAAGAGTAGGCAAAGATCTGAGGCATTGGAGTAAGCCAGTCTGCAGAATACGTTCTCGTAGGCTGTGTAAATCCAAAAGAAGAAATTACCACCAAAAACTTGCTGGAATTGATCTTTGTGTCAAATTGATTTACCCAATCCTTGTCTGTAGGATCACAGGTAATTTTGAACTGAATAAGATTAATAGGTGCCGGTGAATTAGGTACAAAAGAATCATTGTACGCTGTAATTTTGTTTTCCGGAGCCGGAGACTTAATAATGAAAGTGTAATTCTCGTCCGCTTTCAGTTTTTCCAGAGGTTGCTTGAAAACAATTCCTGATGTCTTCATTGTACCATTCACGGTAAGCTCCTTTTCCGGTGTCGCAGTATTGATACCAACCTGCGCACTCATGAGTACAGATGTACCCACCAGAGTGATCATCGAAATAATTTTTGTCATTGGGTTATGTGTTTATATAAGACTTGTGTTTTGTTTAGCTAATCCGGATTTTATATTTATTTAAACAATATACATTGCTTATACCTCTGTAACCAGGGTATGAAATAAAAAAATATAAAATTTTGTGGATTAGTTAACAGCTTGGTTGCAAGAAGTATGCCATCTGAAGGTGAATTAACCAATTAAAAAAAACTCAATGCTTGAAAAGAAAATATGATCACTGAATGGTGATAATTAAATTAAAGCAAAGTACACTATAGAAGTAACCAACAGAGTTGTGAAATTTGAAAATCGACAAAATAATATTAATAAACTTAAAAAAACTCTAACAACAGGGAAAAAATATAAAAACTACATGCCTATATTTCATTATGAATAAATAGGGCTATGAAAAAAAATGAATAGAAAATTCATCACCAGAAATTATATTTGAAAAGTATATATATGAAAAAAGACCGCTTTAAAAGCAGTCTTTTATATTTTCTAAGTAATGTATTATACTTTTTCTACTTGCATATAGCTTAATTCCATTGGAGTTTTTCTACCGAAGATCAATACAGAAACTTCAATTTTCTTTTTGTCTTCAAGAATTTTCTCAACTGTACCATTGAATCCGTTGAAAGGTCCATCGATTACTTTAACGTTTTCACCTACTACATAAGGAATTTCAACATCGCTTGCAAATTCTGAAAGTTCATCCATTCTTCCAAGCATTCTGTTAACCTCTGATTTTCTCATTGGAACAGGGTCACCTCCTTTTGTTAAACTCAAGAAAGAAATAACTCCCGGGATATTTTTAATAACGTGAGGAATCTCTCCCATCAGGTCAGCTTCAATCATCAGGTAGCCAGGATAGTAAGGTCTCTCTTTAGGAACTTTTTTACCGTTTCTAATCTGGATCACCTTTTCCATAGGAATAACCACTTGAGTAACGTACTGCTCAAACCCTAGGCGTTTGATTTCTGTCTCAATATAGTTTTTCACTTTATTTTCCTGTCCGCTGATTGCTTTCAGCACATACCATTTCAATTCGCTCATTATGGAAAATACTTAATTATTAATTGAACAAGTTGATTAGCATTCCTATGATGTTGCTGATTGCTTTTGAAAACAATTCATCAACTCCAAAGGTAAATAAAGCCAGAATAACTGTCGCAATAGTCACTACAATTGTAGAAGACTGAAGGTCAGCCCATTTTGGCCATTCAACTTTATGTCTGAATTCGTTATAAGAACCTTTTAAAAAATCGACAAATGAACTCATAATTTATATTTGCACGGGCACAAGGATTCGAACCCTGATCAACGGTTTTGGAGACCGGTATCCTACCATTGGACGATGCCCGTAGTTAAAAAAAGCTCCGTAAAGAGTGTTCCTTACGGAAGCTTTTTATATTGTTTTAGATGTTGATTAGTCGATGATTTCAGTTACCTGACCTGCACCTACTGTTCTACCACCTTCTCTGATCGCGAATCTAAGACCCTCGTTAAGAGCGATTGGCTGAAGTAATTCAACAGTGATTGTTAAGTTATCACCAGGCATTACCATTTCTACACCTTCTGGTAAGAAGATCTCACCTGTAACGTCAGTAGTTCTTACGTAGAACTGAGGACGGTACTTGTTGTGGAATGGAGTGTGACGTCCGCCTTCCTCTTTAGAAAGGATATAAACCTCAGCTTTGAATTTTTTGTGCGGCTTAACTGAATCTTTCTTAGCGATAACCATACCTCTCTTGATGTCAGTTTTTTCAATACCTCTCAACAATAGACCTACGTTATCACCAGCTTCACCTCTGTCTAGGATTTTTCTGAACATCTCAACCCCTGTAATAGTAGAAGTTAATTTCTCATCACCCATACCTACGATATCAACTGGATCACCAGTGTTGATAACACCAGCCTCGATTCTACCAGTTGCTACAGTACCTCTACCTGTAATAGAGAATACGTCTTCGATTGGCATCAAGAATGGCTTATCCTGATCTCTAACAGGCTGCTCAATCCATGTATCAACTGCATCCATTAATTCTTCAACAGTCTTAACCCACTTCTCGTCTCCGTTAAGAGCACCAAGAGCAGATCCTTGGATTACTGGAGAGTTATCTCCGTCATATTCGTAAGTAGATAATAAATCTCTAAGTTCAAGTTCAACAAGCTCTAAAAGCTCAGCATCATCCACCATATCAACTTTGTTCATGAAAACAACGATTCTTGGTACGTTTACCTGACGGCAAAGTAGGATGTGCTCTCTAGTTTGAGGCATTGGTCCATCAGTTGCAGCACATACTAAGATCGCTCCATCCATCTGAGCAGCACCAGTTACCATGTTCTTAACATAGTCGGCGTGACCTGGACAGTCAACGTGTGCATAGTGTCTGTTTTCAGTTTCGTACTCGATGTGAGCTGTATTAATAGTGATACCTCTTTCTTTTTCTTCTGGAGCAGAGTCAATAGAAGAGAAATCTTTCTTCTCAGCAAGACCCTTGTTAGCTAATACACTACTGATAGCTGCAGTAAGTGTAGTTTTACCATGGTCAACGTGACCAATAGTACCAATGTTCAAGTGTGGTTTGTTACGATTAAACGTTTCCTTTGCCATGATTTAAAATTATTTATTTATTGTTTTTCAAATTTTCGGTGTGCAAATATAATGAATTTTTAAATACCAAAAACTTTTTATTAAAAAAACTTTCAATATTCTCATCCAGTGAAGGACAAACCTTATATTTAACGTATTGAGACTGCAAATTTACACATTTTTCCGAATAGAAAAAATCCTTAGAAACGTTTTATTAAAAATATAAACTATCTCATTAATTATGAACAGGATATACAGACAAAAAAAATATTGATCATTACCTATATCCATAAATCCCAATGAAGTTTTTTCTCGTACATATAAAGATAACAACTAAAATTAATATTATGAGAAAACTATTACACATGTATTTAGCCTTCTTTGCTATTACAACATTATTTTCATGTGATCATTCCGATGAAAACAGTATGTCAGAAAATATACCTCAAGGACCGGATCTTATGGTATATGGAATTACAGCAATGAACGAACTTGTTTATTTTAATACCAACAACCCCAAAATGTTTACTTCAAAAACAGCTGTAACCGGTATTGCCTCAGGAGAAAAACTATTAAGTATAGACTTCAGACCTGCCACAGGGGAATTGTATGCATTATCCAATGCCAGCAAATTATATATCATCAATACCTCCAATGCTTCAGCAAGAACAGTAAGCTCAACAGCATTTACGCCTATGATCTCCGGAACAATAGCTTCTATTGATTTCAATCCTACCGTTGACAGAATTCGTCTGGTGAGTAATTCGGGACAAAATCTGCGTTTACATCCGGAAACCGCAGCTGTTGCTGCTACTGATATTACTATTAATGGAACAGGAAGTCCTTCCATAACAGGAGTAGCCTATACCAACAGTAAAGCAGGAGCTGCTACAACTATTTTATATGATATTGATCCGATGTTGGGGAAATTATACAAACAGGATCCTCCCAACAATGGAACTTTGGTAGAGGTTGGAAGTCTTGGAACCACTTTTACAGGACAGGCAGCTTTTGATATCAAATATGATAACAGTACTGCTCTCTTAGCTTTCAATGACAAACTGCATATTCTTGATCTGAATAATGGAAAAGCAACTTCCATAGGATCACTCCAGCAGGGAATAATCGATATTGCCATTCCTACAGAACCAGTAGCTTATGCCATTGACAATTCGAATAATCTTCAGATTTTCAATCCGAATAGTCCAATGCCTGTTTCCAAGACTATGGCAGGACTACAAAGTGGTGAGAATATTTTAGGAATAGATTTCCGTCCTGCCAACGGACAGTTGTATGCTTTGGGAAGTTCAAGCAGGATTTATACTATTAATTTAGGTACAGGTGCTGCTACCGCTGTCGGCAGTTCTCCTTTTGTAACCTTACTTTCCGGAACAGATTTCGGCTTTGATTTTAATCCCACGGTGGACAGAATAAGAGTGGTAAGCAATACGGGCCAGAATCTTCGGATTAATCCTAATGACGGAACTATTGCCGCTACAGATTTAGTATTGAATCCGGGAAGCCCAATGATAAGTGCCGCAGCCTACACCAATAACTTTGCAGGAGCTACTGCTACAACCCTGTTCGTCATTGATCATAACACAGATAAATTATATCAGCAAAACCCACCCAATAACGGGACTTTAGTTGAGACAGGTTCTTTAGGAATCAATATTACCAGTACTAATGGTTTTGACATCGGAAGTATGAGCCAGAAAGCCTACTTAATGGCATCGGTAGGTTCATCTACAAAAATTTATACTGTTAATACAATGACAGGCGCTGCCACTTCCGTTTCTGACTATCCAAATCCTGTAAAAGCTTTTGCAGTGGGATTAGGATTTTAAACTCATCCTTTTTTTATTTCAATAATGGAGAAGCGCGGAAAACTTTGTTTTCCGCGCTTCTAACTAATATATAAATGAAAGATTAATTAAATCTGACTGAGCTTTTTGTTCTGTTGAAGATCCAGAAGATAATCGGGAAAATAAGCAGGGTAAGCACAGTTGCGGTAATCAGCCCTCCGATAATGACAATGGCCAGAGGTTTCTGAGACTCCGATCCGATTCCTGTAGACAAGGCTGCCGGCATCAATCCGATGGAAGCCATAAGCGCTGTCATAATGACAGGCCGGGTTCTGGATTTCACTCCATTTAAGATGGCCGTATCTATATCCATTCCGTCTTTAACATTCTGATGAAACTCTGTGATGAGAATAACACCGTTCTGAATACAAATGCCCAGAAGAGCAATCATCCCTACTCCGGCGGAAATTCCAAAATTGATTCCGGTAACATGTAAGGCAATAATTCCTCCAATCAAAGCAAAGGGTACATTTGCTAATACCAAAAGAGAATCTTTCATATTCCCGAACAGAATAAACAACAGGAAGAAAATCATCAGAATACTCACGGGTACAACCTGTGCTAACCTGTGCGAGGCACGCTGCTGGTTTTCAAACTGACCTGTCCATCCTACAGAATAGCCGTCAGGAAGCTCAATAGTTTCTACTTTTTTCTGGGCATCGGCAATCGTACTTCCCAAATCTCTGTCACGAATGGAGAATTTAACCCCTATATATCGTTTGATATTGTCTCTGTAGATAAATGCAGCTCCGTTATCCTTAACAATGGTACTTATTTCTTTTAACGGAATTTTTGCTCCATCTTGTGTAGGCACCATTAAAGCAGCGATATCGTTTTCATTGGTTCTGTATTCCTGAGAATAACGAAGACGAATCGGGAATTTTCTTTCCCCATCGAACATTTCAGAGGCTGTTTTCCCTCCAAATGCCATTTCCAGCACAGCTTGTGCATCCGCAGGCATTACTCCGTAAGCAGCCATCTTATCTCTATCCAAAACTACGCTCACTTCCGGTTGCCCAATATTTTTAATAATTCCCGGATCTTTTACCCCTTTCACATCTTTAATTTTTAATAAAACTTCATGAGCTAATTTGTCTAGGGTTTCCAGGTTATCACCGTAGATTTTAATTCCGTTTTCAGCTTTAAAACCAGCCACGGCTTCTGCTACGTTATCGGAAATCGGTTGAGAATAGTTGAAGGTAATTCCCTGATAACTTCTGAGCTTTTTGTCTATTTCATTGATCAGTTCATCATAAGTAATCTTACGCTTCCATTCTTCTCTTGGCTTAAGGTTCACCGCAAACTGTACAAATCCAAATCCGTTGGGGTCAGTTCCGTCATTACTCCTTCCCGTCTGTGCAAGAACATCTGTTACTTCGGAGAAGCTCATGATGTCTTTCTTTAAAAGATCTGCTGTTTTCAGAGATTCTTTTAATGAGGAGCTCATTGGCATTTCGGCAGTGATCCACAATGAACCTTCATTTAACTGAGGCAGGAATTCCGTTCCTAAAAATTTACCGGAAAACAATGTAACTGCCAGGAAAGAGATCGCCACGATCATACTCATTTTTTTGTGCTTAAAAGTTAGATTAAAGCCTTTCAAAACGATTCTGTCCCAGAAATTAACAAACGGGTTATTTTTTTCTCTTACATTCTTATTTAAAAGGATATGGGAAAGAACAGGTACTAATGTTAAGGTAAATATCAACGCTCCCATTAATGCAAATCCTAAGGTAAATGCCAGAGGAGAGAACATTTTCCCTTCTACTTTCTGAAATGAGAAAATAGGAATCAGGGAAGTGATGATAATTAATTTCGAAAAGAAGATTGCTTTTCCCAGTCCGGTTCCGGTCTGCTTGATCCAGCCTCCTTTTGCCAGTTTATTAAACTTCTCCGTTCCGTACCGCTTCGCTTTATGATCCAGCATTACGAAGAGGCCTTCCACCATGACGACGGCTCCGTCTATGATAATCCCGAAGTCTACGGCACCTAACGAAAGCAGGTTGGCACTCATCCCGGCAAGTTTTAAACATAAAAATGCAAACAGCAAGGATAGAGGAATGATGATGGAAACAATCAGCGTAGTTCTCCAGTCGGCCATAAAGATTAAAACGATTACCGTTACCAGTACAATTCCTTCAATAAGGTTATGCATTACAGTATGCGTAGTGAAATCCATCAGATTGTCGCGGTCGTAGAAAGTGACCATTTTAACATCTTTGGGAAGTACTTTTTCGTTAAGTTCTTTAATTTTAGCCTTCACTCCTACCAGTACTTCTCTTGGATTCTCTCCTTTTCTCATCACAACGATTCCTTCTACTGTATCGTCATGATGATTCAGTGCAGCCTGTCCTACTCTAGGCATAGAGCTTTCATGAACTTCTGCTACATTTTTTACCAAAACAGGATTTCCACTGTCATTCTGAATGGTAATATTTCCAATATCGGCTACAGATTTTACCAGACCAATCCCTCTTACGACATAAGCCTGGCCATTTTTTTCAATAACATCACCTCCTACATTCAGGTTACTCTTTGTTACCGCATCATAAACCTGAAGGGGTGTCAGATTGTATTTATCCAATGCTCTCGGATCAATACTGAGTTCAAAAACTTTATCCTGTCCTCCGAAAACGTTGATATCCGCTACTCCGGGAACACCTCTCAGAGCACGGTCTATTACCCAGTTTTGCAGGGTAAGCAATGCACGTGAATCTTTGGTTTTACTTTCCAGCGTATATCTGAAAATCTCACCGGTTGGCCCGTAGGGTGGCTGTACTTCAGGGTCTACCTCATCAGGAAGGCTAATGGTTCTTAACTGGTTATTAACCTGATTTCTGGCAAAAGTATCATCCACCCCGTCGTCAAACAGAATTTTAACAATAGAAAGCCCAAACATGGTGGTACTTCTTACACTTGTCTTTTTCTGAACCGGGCTCATCGCCAATTCGATGGGTGTCGTGACAAAACGTTCTACTTCTTCTGCGCTACGTCCATTCCATTGGGTGATGATTACAATCTGGGTGTTGGTTACATCCGGAAAAGCTTCAATAGGCATATTTTTGAAACTTATAAAACCGGAGATGGCTAAAATCGCTACCCAGATAAAGGTAAATGCTTTATTTTTTAATGAAAAAGCGATTATATTTTTTATGAATTTATTCATGATAGATACATTGTTGACCTAAAAAAGCCGTTAAAGAAAAAAGTGAATATTCTTAATGGTTTAATAAGACTAGCTGTTCAGCGAACGGTAGATCAGCAGCTGGTTGTTGGTAATCACTTCTTCTCCTTCTTTCAGACCGTCTGCAATATAGGTGACATCACCCACCTGCTTTAAAACTTTGATTTCTCTGATCTTTACATCTGTTCTGGATTTGAAAATCACCACAAAGCTTTTATTATCATCAAAAATCACTGCTTTGGATGGAACGGTAAGTGTAGAGTTGCTTTCCAGACTGGAAACTTTTATTGTGGCTTTACTTTCTGGGATCAAAAGTCCATTGGCATTATCCAATACAACTCTTGCCTGCATGGCATTGGTCTGCGGATCAATAATTTTGAATATTTTATCAATTTTTCCATCAAAAACTTTGTCCGGATAAGAAAGTGTGGATACCTGAGCTTTCATTCCAAGACTAATCTTATCGATATCAGATTCATTAACATTCATAATGGCCCACACATTGGTAGTATTGGCCACATCAAATATATTATCACTTCTGTCACTTCTCAGCTGCATGTCTTTATTGATACTTTTCTGAACAATATAACCGCTGATAGGTGCTACCACACTGTATATATTTCCGGTCTTCACATTATAAACCGTACTTACAGCTGCGGCTCTCTGCAACTGGTCTTCTGCTTTTTGTAACTGACTTTTAGCTTCCAGAACATCTCTTTCTGTATTAAGCTTTCCTTCGTAGAGCTCTTTTGCTACACGGAGATTATTTTTGGCCACTACAAGATCTGTTTTTGCATCACTTACATCCTTTTGAATTTCTGCCAGCTCTGTACTCCTGATGGTTGCCAATACCTGCCCTTTTTTCACATAGTCCCCCAATTCTACATTGACACTCATCACATTTCCTCCTACCAAAGGGTATACGTCTATATAGCTGTTTTTGTCTGCTGAAATTTTTCCGTAAAAGCTGTATTCATCTTCTATATTCTTTTTTTCAACTTTTGCCAGGGAAATAGAATTCAGCATGGTGTTACTGAGCTCAAATCCTTTTTTTGTGTGAATATTTTTGTCTTCCTCTTTTTTGGAACAGGCCATTAATGAAAGAATCATTAATGCGGGGATAATATATGTTTTCATCATTTTAATAGAAGATTTTCGTTTGTACTAGTTGATTAAGCTGTTCTGCAGATTGCATGATCTCATTTTTCATATCATAGATCTGAAGAGCGGTCTCCCTGTAGCTGTCCATAAAGTCTGTGAACTCGATCAGGTTGACATTTCCTTTTCTGAAATTGTTCAGCATTCCGTTGTAAACAAGCTCCATATTCTGAAGGTCTGTCGTTTTCACATCAAGAAGCTGGTCATATTGTGCTTTCCAGGTTTTATAGGCAGATTGAACTTTAGTTTCGAGAGTCAGTTTTTGAAAGTCTGCATTTTTTTGATTCTGTTGGATAGCATAGTTTGCTTTTACTACATTCCCCTGATTGGCTTTCCATAGCGGTAAAGGAATTCCCAACGTAAGATTGGCTTCGTTATTGAAGGTTCCTCCTGCCTGGTCCCATGCAGCACCTACGGTAACATCCGGTACATTCAATGATTTCTGCCACTGTGCATACAGCTTACTGTTATCAATAAGCTTCAAATTATACCGATAATCTGCATTATTTTCCAGGGCTTTGCTTTTCAGTTCTTCTTCATCTCCAAAAGGCTGCGCAGCAAGCGCTTCTTTAGCTTCGGTTTCGGACATCGTAGGCTCTATTTCTTCAGAAACACCTGTCAGAACTTTCAGATTCTGTTCAAAATCAAGAATATTTTTATTGATCTCCAGTTTATCATGATTAAGCTGAATTACAATACTCTGCAGCCTTACGGCGTCTTTAAGGGAAACATTTCCTTTTGCTGACTGTACACGATAGGCATTTAAAAGATCATTCATATACCCTAGCTGCCTGTTGGTATTCTCCAGCTTTAATTTTTCGTAGTAAAGATTAAAATAGGCAGAACGGAGCTGGGATCTTAAATCTACCAGCAATTGTGAAAACTGAAGTTGAGCAAGTTCTTTATTGGATCTGGCAAAAGCGATTTCGTTTTTCTTTTTGCCACCCATGTAAATCAATTGAGTAATACCTGCTCCTTTAGAATGTCCTACATCAAAAAATTTTTTGTCCTGAGGATTGTAAGCGTTGAATTGCCCGCTCAATTGAGGCAACTCCCAGATTTTAGCCTGCAGAATATCTGCATCAGCCATATTGATGTTGTATTGTTCGGCGAGCAGCTGGAGGTTGTTCTTCTGAAAAGCTTCTTCGCATTCCAAAAGAGACATTTGCTGTTGTGCCGCCATGAATGAGGAAACGGCGAGGCACAGCACTGCAATTCTGTTCATTATTTTTCTTTTTAAATTACAAAATTGCTTTGATGCGATTAAAAGAAACTTAAATGACGCTTAAAAAAATATTAAAATAGGCTTGAACAGGCCATTTATACAATGAATCACCAGATAAAATCAGTTAATTTTTCTCCAACTATTGAATTTTTATTAAAAAAATTAATCAAGAGTTTAACAAAAAAGCAACTGTTTTCCTATCAGTTGCTTTTCATTTATTTTTTAAAAAATAGGGTAAACTTATTCATATTATCTTCAGGTGAAGAGTATATAATATCTGCATCATGATATTCCAGAATCCTTTTGACAATTCTAAGACCTAATCCTGACCCCGCTATATTCTGTGCATTATTTCCTCTCGTGAAAGCTTCAAACAGTTTAGCCTGCTCATCTTCAGAAATAGTATTACCATGGGAAATAACTTCGATGGAAAGATTATCATTGGTTTCAGTGATCAGAACATTCACTTCGGTATTATCTGAATACACTGCTGCATTTTTAAACAAGTTGATAAATACAATTACCATTAGCGACTGAATTCCTTTTATAGTCAGAAAAGCATTTTCAGAACTTTCTTCATTGATCAGAAAATCCAGCTTAAGTTGTGGATAACTTTTCTCCACCGCTTCAAAAGCTTCAAAAATAACTTCATCGATTCTCACTTCCTCATAAATACTCTGAATATTTTCTTTATCAAATTTGGTCAGCAGTAAAAGTGAGTTGGTCAGATCTGACAGCTGATATACATCCCTCTGAATTTGTTTTAAGGAAGACAGGGTTTCCGGAGAATGTTCTTCAAACTTAATAAGGTTTTCCAACTGAAATGCCATTCTTGTAATAGGAGTTCTGATCTCATGCGAAGCACTGGCCGTAAAATCTTTCTGTGACTGAAATACATCATCCAGCCTTCCAATCATTGTATTAAAGGATTTGGCAAGAACACTTACTTCATCATTGGACTGCTCTACCGGAATCTGCGTGGTGAGTTTATGAGCTGTAACTTCAGAAATTTCTTTGTTCAGATCTTCCAGAGGACGGAGGAACTTTTCCACAAAATAATAACTGAAGAAACCAATAAGCATGGTACTCATCACATACGCTGTAATCAAAAGATATTTAAGATATCCTAACTTCGATTTCCCATTGGTATCAAAAGCACTGGTAAGGATATAATAATTTTCACCGTTAATATTCCTGAGTGCTGCATAGATTTCGGGGACAGTTTTTTCTGTATAGATAATCTTCTTTTTATCCAGCTCTTTAAGCATGGCACTATCCCAGATGACATTTCGGTCTTTTATTGTACTGTAGATCAGTTCTTTTTTCTCATTGAAAATTAAAATCTTTTCATTCAAAAGAATATTATCTGAATTTTCATTGAAAAAAACGGGAGCTTCTTCTTCAAAGTCTTTAGATTTTGAGATGAAATGAGAAGTAAACTCAAGCCTCTGCCTGAATCTTTCTTTAAACTCATCTCTTCTGAAGTCATTAAAAGATAAATAAATGACCGCCATCACCATTCCAAATAATAATGAAAAGGCAATACTTATCGTTAAAGCGATCTTTCTTTTTAAAGACATTTATAGTGGGCTTAGATAGTATCCGAAACCTGAACGGGTGTGGATAAGTTTTATTTTAAAATCTTTGTCGATCTTCTTCCTCAGGAAATTGATATAAACTTCCACCGTATTGGTATTTGTATTGAAATTGTGTTCCCATACATGTTCGGTGATCTGTTGCTTGGAAACCGTTCTTCCCTGCGCTTCCGCAAGATAAACCAACAGCTGGAATTCTTTAAGGGTAAGCGTTATTTCATTTCCTCCGCGATACACCTTCTGCTCTGTTTTGTTGATAATAAGGTCATCAATTCTTAGAATATCCTGATCGGAATTATCAGAAGGCGCTTTTCTCCTTAGCAGTGAATTGATTCTTAACAGAAGTTCTTCAAACTGAAAAGGTTTTACCAGATAATCATCGGCCAGCCTTGTGAAGGCATCTTTTTTATCAGAAATATCTCCATAGGCAGAAATGATAATGATGGGAGTATTTTTGTCAAAAGAACGGATCGTCTGACAGACATCAAGCCCATTTATTTTAGGAACATTAATATCGAGTAAATACAGATCATAACTACTGTTTTTTATCTGGCGGAGAAAAGTTTCTCCGTCATAGATCTTATCACAGTTAAAATTATTTGATTCTAAAAATCTGCACAATTCTGCAGACAGAATGAGATCATCTTCCAGTAAAAGAATATTCATCAAAAATTTATTTTACACGAATTTAACGAAAATTTTATGATTGTGATTGTAAAGCGGAAGTAAAATTCATAGCCCATCTCCATTTGATCTTTAAAAATTTCAGGCGAAAATGTTTGGATAGATCAATTGAGCATTTTATCTAAGCAGATGTTTAACGATAAGATCTCTTGAAGTGCAGAATTGTTTCCCTCTAATTTTCTAACACCAAATTTGGGTATAAAAAAATCCCGAAGAAAATTCGGGAAAATCGAGAGCCAACTACGGGACTTGAACCCGTGACCTCTTCCTTACCAAGGAAGCACTCTACCGCTGAGCTAAGTCGGCATCAACTAAAAAAATCATACTAAGCAGCATGATTTTTTGTTGAGCGGAAGACGGGGGTCGAACCCGCGACATTCAGCTTGGAAGGCTGACGCTCTACCAACTGAGCTACTTCCGCAATTTTGTTTCCAAAACTATTGGTAAACGCTGTGCAAAACTAAGAAAACTTATTTAATCTTGCAAGTTTTTTTTATAAAAATATAAAGTGGGGAGAGCAGGATTCGAACCTACGAAGCCGAAGCAACTGAGTTACAGTCAGTCCCATTTAGCCACTCTGGAATCTCCCCAAAAGTTTATATTTTATGAGCCTCCAGAGGGATTCGAACCCACGACCCCGAGATTACAAATCACGTGCTCTGGCCAACTGAGCTATGGAGGCATTTTAATAAAGGACTGAAACTGATCGAGAAACTCTACTCTACACATTTCAGTGTTAAAAAAAATCACCTTTATGGTGTGATTTCTTTGAGCGGAAGACGGGGGTCGAACCCGCGACATTCAGCTTGGAAGGCTGACGCTCTACCAACTGAGCTACTTCCGCAATTTTGTTTCCAAAACTATTGGTAAACGCTGTGCAAAACTAAGAAAACTTATTTAATCTTGCAAGTTTTTTTTATAAAAATATAAAGTGGGGAGAGCAGGATTCGAACCTACGAAGCCGAAGCAACTGAGTTACAGTCAGTCCCATTTAGCCACTCTGGAATCTCCCCAAAAGTTTATATTTTATGAGCCTCCAGAGGGATTCGAACCCACGACCCCGAGATTACAAATCACGTGCTCTGGCCAACTGAGCTATGGAGGCAAATATAAAAAAGAATTCAAAAGATCGCTGTTCCTTTTTTGCGAGTGCAAATATAGAACGGATTTTTTGAATTCTCAAATATTTTATAAACTTTTTTTAACTTTTTTTTCTATGCCATTTCTTTTTTCTTGATTAGTAGCTTTTTAGCAGTATCAACACAAAGGTCCAAACTTTCCTCAAAACTGGTGGAAGTCTTCTTTACTACGATATCGTCTCCCGGAACCGCCAAAATAATCTCGGCTGTTTTATTTGCTTTATCAGCATTATTTTCTACTTTCAAAAATACCTTACATTCCTGAATCTTGTCATAGAAGGTATCCAATTTGCTAACTTTTTTGTCGATGTGTGACTCTAGTGGTTCGTGTGGTGTTAAACCGATTGATTGAACTGAAATCTTCATAATTCTTCTTTTTTTGATGCTCGAGGGTGAGCCTGATTAAACACTTTTTTCAATTGTTCAATATTAGCATTCGTATAGACTTGAGTACTGGCAAGGCTGGAATGCCCTAATATTTTTTTCACTTTGGAGATCTCCGCCCCATTATCCAAAACGTGAGTAGCAAAGCTATGCCGAAGGATGTGAGGACTTTTTTTTTCTTTCGTTGTTATAAGACTAAGGTACTTATTAACTACCACATAAACAAATTTTTCATTGAGTTTTTTCCCTTTCTTATTTACGAAAAAATATGATTTAAATTCTGTCTGTGGATTTCTTATTTCCAGATAACTTTTAAGGAGTTCAGACAGTTCACAGGAAATAGGAATTACCCTTTCTTTATTCCCTTTTCCTATTACTTTTAATTCATTTTCATATAAGTCAACATTTTCAAATATCAGGCCACAAAGTTCCGCTTTTCGCATTCCGGTCTGATAAAGAACCTCCATAATACATTCTTCAAGTACATCATGTACCTGTTCGAAAATTCTTTGATTGAGATCTATCATTTCCTCTTTAGATATAGGAATCTGTTTTTCAGCGTAAAACTTCAGAGAAGAAATACCTTCGGTAGGAGAAACTTTAATCTCCCCTATTTTTAAAAGAAAAAGATAGAAGCTACGGAGCGAGGATAATTTTCTGTTGATACTTCTTTTGGAAATGTCATTTTCACTGAGTTCAACAATAAAATTCCGGATAATCTTTTTGTCTGCCTTGGCTAAATTGTCGGAAGATTCTGTTCGGAGAAAGAAATGGGAAAAGTCTTCAAGGTCTTTTTTGTAGCTTGTGATGGTATGAGGAGAATATCTTTTTTCGAATTGTAAGTATTCTAAAAACTTTTCCAGCATCATAGGTATAAAAATAAAAATTCACTCCTCAAATATAAGAATTTAAGAAGTGAATTAATATATGGTTAAGAAAAAATCTTAAGCCTGCTCTTCTTTGCTAAGCGCTCTTTGTTTGTAAGCCGCTTTTAGTCTAGCTTGTCTCAAAGTTACAGAAGGCTTAATAAACTGTTGTCTAGATCTTAATTGACGAACAGTTCCTGTTTTATCAAATTTTCTCTTGTATTTTTTTAAAGCTCTGTCGATGGATTCACCATCTTTTACTGGAATTATTAACATATTTTACATCTCATTTTGGATTGCAAAACTAGACAATTTTTATGAGAACACAAAATATATTGCAACAAACAATCGCTGCTCCACCTTAAGTCCCTTAAAAAACCCCGTATTAAAGCCTGTTAACAAACAATAATATTTTTATCCACAATGACCGGATATTCAATTCTTAAAACTTCAGGTTACTCATTTTGTTTCCTAATTTCTATTAAAACCACCAACATTAATGAAATGTAAACAAAAAGCATTATCTTTGCATTCACTTTATTCATGGGGTTGACTGGTTTCGACAGCAAGACCAATGGGTAAGTAAGCATGCAGAGAACCGTAGCGCGATCTCTATAATCCCTTGCTACAAAATTTTAACTGGCAACGAAGAGTTCGCTCTTGCAGCTTAATATCGAAGTATAGTAGATCAAGCGTTTTCCTGAAGATTTCAGTAGGGAAGCAAGATATTCCACAAATGCTCTGTTCTGCGGCGTTTGATCCTGGGATATAGGAATGCAGAAATAAGGCTTTAGAAGCTTTGGCTAAAGCTCGAAAACCTCAGAAGATAAGCTGGTAGTTGGGTGTCTATCCTCTGCTTCCAGTCGAAAAACAATGGTAGAATAAGCATGTAGAAAGCTTATGTATTGCTTGTTTGGACGAGGGTTCGAATCCCTCCAACTCCACAAAACAAAACCTTAAATTATTTAAATCAATAATTTAAGGTTTTTTAATTTTGGGATATTATTTAATCAGAGAGACCATAAATAAGCTATTGATTCATTCATTTAATTTCATGAAAGAATCGTTCAATTAATCTTACATCTTTTACTATAATTTCAGCTTCCCCTTTAAGCTCCCGATCAAAATGAAGCTTTTTGTGATAAGAGGTTTTTAAGCCGTCAGGAAGATTAACTCTCACCCCATACTCACCTGTTTTATCAGGAACCGTAGTTATGCTTTGCACCCTTCCCTCTACAACCCCATATTCTTGATAAGGGTAATTGTCTAATTTTATTAAAACTTTTTGACCTGCTGCAATTTTACGAGCATCAGTTAATGAAATGGGTACAGTCGCTACATATTCTTCTTTTTCTTGGGGCAAAATGGACAATAGAGTATCTCCCGTTCTAATCAACTGATTTTCTTTCCACACTTGAGAGAAGCTTGCTATTCCAGCCTTAGATGCAATTACCAAATGCTTAGACTCCCATTGCTTCAGAGATTTTTTTAATTTTTCCAATAACTTTACACATTGTGATGATTGAGTATGTTGGATTCCCTGTCCCTCCATATTAAATCGTCTATTGGATTTTAGATTGACAGATTGCCCTTCATTAATGAAAACTTTTGAAAAAGCATTAAAATCGTCTTGTAATTCCCCCAATTTGTAATGAGAAACTTCCTGGATAGGAAAAGAATGGATCTGGTCAGAAGATAAAGAATCCATACTATTTTTTAGTTTAAAAACATCTTGATACCTTGCTGAAGACTGCAGCACCACTAAAACTTTTCCTTTATCTACATATTGGTCATTTTTAATGAAAATTTTTTCAATTTTGGAAGTGGTTTTCGCTTGTATTTTTTCAGGACAATTTTGACACGTAAGAACAATGGATTCACGGATATACTCTGGATATTTAATGAGATAACCTATCAAAATAAGGAGCAGTAAAACAATAAATACCATAGTGTTTCCCCATCGAATCATCCAATGAGGTGAGGTAGAAAGTATCTTTTGAACACTGTCTGAATGAAGTTTTAGTTTATCTGATATCTTTTTTTTAGCTTCCAAGTTCTAATTGATTTTTTACAAGTCTATAATATTCTCCTTTCTTTGCAACTAATTCAGCATGATTGCCTTCTTCTACCACACATCCTTTATCCAAAACAATAATTTTATCTGCATTTTTTACCGTAGAAAGTCGATGCGCAATGACTATTGCCGTCTTACCTTTGAAAAACTGCTCCAGATTCTTCATGATTATCCTCTCGTTATTAGCATCCAAAGATGAAGTAGCCTCATCAAAGAAAATATATTCAGGAGATTTATAAACAGCTCTTGCAATAAAAAGTCTTTGCTTCTGTCCCCCACTGATCCCTATACCTTCGTTACCTATCCGGGTATTGTAACCGAGAGGCAATTCTTCAATAAAGTCTTTGATATTAGCAATTTCTACCGCTTTCAGCAATTTTTCCTGATCTATTTCTTCTTCTCCTACAGCAATATTTTCTTCAATTGAATCATTAAAAACATATCCATCTTGCATTACCACTCCACAATGCTCCCGCCAAAATCTTGGTGAAATGTTTTTCAAATCAGTATTACCAATTTTTATTTCTCCTGTTTCAGGTTCATAGAATTTCATAATCAGTTTCAAAAGGGTAGTTTTCCCGCTTCCACTAGATCCAACAATTGCTGTTGTTTTTTGATAAGGAATAATCAGGTTTAAGTTTTCGAAAACATATTGCTTTGAACCTACATATCTGAATGATATATCTTTAATTTCAATGTCCTTTGGAGGAATCTTTTCTGCATATTTCTCGGTGGTGAGCTCCTCATCTTCTTTTTCATGTATTTCCCCCAGCCTTTCTAAAGAAATCTTAGCATCTTGAGTTTGCTTAATAAAATCGATGAGTTGTAATAACGGGCTATTAAGCTGACCAACAATATATTGTACGGAAAGCATCATTCCTAACGTGAGATTCCCATCCAACACTAATTTTGCAGATAAAAAACTCACGAAAATATCTTTCATCTGATTAATGAAATTTCCGCCAACAGACTGCCATTGTTCTAATGAAAGAGACTCAATCCTTATGTCAAATAATTTGGCCTGTACATCTTCCCAATCCCAACGCTTTTTCTTTTCAGCGTTATGCATTTTTATTTCCTGCATACCATTGATAAGTTCAATCACTGTACTTTGTTCCTGTGAAATCTGTGAAAATCTTTTATAATCCAGTTTTTCTCTTTTTTTAAGGAAAAAAGTGATCCAACCGACATATAAACCTGCCCCTATCAGATATACTATAAAAAGCCTGTAATCATAGTACAGCAAAACAATACTGAAAATGATTAGATTGACTAATGAGAACAAAGTATTGAGTGAAGAAGTGGTGAGCAGCTGTTCTATTCTGTGATGATCATTAATCCTCTGCATAATATCACCTGTCATTCTTGTATCAAAGAAACTAATGGGCAGTTTCATCAGTTTAATGAAGAATTCAGAAATGATAGAAATATTGATGCGTGTAGAAAGATGAAGGAGAATCCAGCTGCGAGTAATTTCAATTCCCGTTTTTCCTAAAAAAAGCATAACCTGAGCAAGGAGAACTATATAAATAAAGTTTAAGTCCCGATTCTGTATCCCAACATCCACAATACTTTGGGTAAGAAATGGGAAAATAAGTGACAGCAAACTTCCTGCTAAAAGTCCTATCACTAATTGCGCAACCAGCAATTTGTATTCAAACAGGTATTTAGATAGAAACTTAAGGCTGGGTTTATGGTCTTTTTTATCGAGGCTTCTTTTTGAGAAATCAGATGTAGGTTCTAAAAATAAGACAACTCCTTCTTCTGTTTCTTCGGTAGCATCTTCATCAATCCAACGTTTAAGAAATTCTTCCTGCTCATATTTAAGAATACCAAATCCCGGATCAGAAATATGAAAGTAATATTTATTATTTTTTATTTCTATTTTGTATAAAACAACAAAGTGATTTTTATCCCAGTGGAGAATGCATGGCAGTGGAGGATCATCAACCAGCATATTACAGTTAATTTTGACTGCCATAGTTTTAAAACCTACCTGTTCCGCCGCTGTACTTATCCCTTTAAGGCTACTTCCTTCCCGGGTTGTCTCTGAAAGAAGACGTATTTGTTCTATAGAAAGTGTTTTACCGAAGTATTTAGCTATTATTCGCAAACAAGTCGGACCACAGTCTTTTGCATCAGGCTGTCTGTAGAAGGGAAAGGTAGTGTGAAACATTTTTCTAATCTACTTTTTCATTTCCAGCAAATTTTCCTTTATAAAATTCACCAGAAGATTGTTATTACTAATTTTCTTTTCATCATTAATTAACTGAAGAAGTTGAGTGATCTTCTTTTCTTTATCAGTACTACCAGCAGTAGTGCTATAAATGTCTAGAAATTTATCATAATACAATATCATTGGATATGCATAATTATATTCATCCGTTTCTTTAGTTATGTATTTCTGGGCCAGAACTATATTTTCTTTGGCTTTTGAGAGGTTTTCAATTTTAAAATAATACAATGCCCTATTAAAATAAATTTTATAATAATCAGGATCTTGTCGTGAGGAATTGGTTAAAGCTTCATCAGTAATAGATATAGCTCTGCTATAGTCTTTGATATCGTAATACAGATTAGCTATATACACGTACTCGTTAGGAGATATCTTGTACTTTGAATTCGTAATACGTTCAAGCAAATGATATTTCCTTTTTAAATTTCCTAAAATATCATATTTATTGTTTAAAATAAAATCAGTCTCTAAACTGCTTATAATCCAAGGATCAAAAACATAGTTTATGGAGTTGTAAATAGACATAGGAATTATGGTATTGTGATTTGCATTGGGGAAATAATCATATTTCACCTTAAAACTGGGACTATTTATACTATCAACTTTTTCTTTATACGCTTCCGTTTCTTTTTTAAACGAGTTTTCATATTGTCCCATACCTCCATGGGATAAGTATAAATTTATATCCTGTGCCGGAACATTTAATTTATCGACGGTCTTGGATGGAGAGTACGCAATATACGCATGGAACAGCTTACTGAAGTTTAAATTGTTTGCAATGTCTAAAACAAAGGATGCAGAATTAGAATGACCTAAAATAATATTATAATTCAATGCATTATATTGATTAAGGTGAACAATTGTTTTTCTCAACATCTCTGCTAACTCATTTACCCCTTCACCAAAATATAACTTAGAGCGGTCATATATCTCCACTCTTACGAATATTACCTCAGGAATCTCTTTACCAAAATTTTGTAAATAATATATGTTTGATTTAACTATATCAACAATATTTTTTTCCTGAGAATCTAATATAAAAAACACAGGATACTTTTTATTTTTCTCTGAAGAATTTTTAGCTGCGGGCAGATCAACAATTATTTTAGCGTTCTTAGTATTTACTACAGTATCACTTATCACAGACTTATTTTGTGAAGACAAAAGGTTAGATATCATAGCCGTAATAATTAAAAAGCATTTAAAAAAAAATTTCATTTAGTCTTTATTACAAATTAATATTAATAATTTGATTACCTGCAGGCAAACACTTAAAGATTAAACCCTATTATAAACACATTTGATAATAAGGCCTTTGTACTTTTTAAACAAGATTAATCAGTGAAAAAGTAATCAATATGTCTTACCAGAGATTAAGTTAAATATAGAATGCATTGCTACTACAGCAAGGTTAGAATTCAGTTTAAAACGCTCCAGGCAATTTCCATAACTAAAACAATAAATCATGTGAAATTAAATAGCATTTTGAAGATTTAATTTCACATGGTATCAAAACTAGGAATAACTCTGTTAATCCAATACATTCTTAGCTTATTATTCGGAGTATGCATTACATAGTCCGCAACAAAACCTCATTCATTTAATTAACAAATAGTTATGTAATTATTTTTTTTGATAACGGATTACCTTGCTAATTTCAATCGGATTGTTTTCTTTCATCATTTCATCCTGTGCTTGTCTTTCAAAGGTTTTCAGTTGATCTTTACTTGTAATTTGAGTACCTCTGTAAAAATATTGTGCATCCGGCTGCTTATCAAACTGTACCATAAAATCTTTAAATGGCTCATTGAATTTTTCTAATTTCTTTTTCCGAAACATTTCCTCACTAACCTCTAAAGGTTTGGTTCCTGCATAGTTTTCTATAAAACCGCTCGTATCATAGGTAGCATCCAATGACTTTGACTGCAACATGTTATATTTAAACTGACTTTTTGAATCATAAATTTGAAATATTAACCCAGGCAATCCTCTAAACTTATAAGGCCCTTCATTATAAGGAACTTCTTTGCAAAACCAAGCCGTCCAAAGTCTTCCTCCAAAAAATGTAGTAGCTTTCTGCAGAAGATATTGATCTGCCATTTTTGTTTCATTGCTTAAATTCCATTTCATTGAATCATCTGTTTGATAAACAAACAAATCATCCAAATTTTCAAAGTTTTTATTTTTGAAGGAATTACGCTCCCGTGTAATAATATTTTGAAAACCCCATGTTCGAAAGCGGTAATTCTGATTAGCTTTATTGATTGAATCCATCCTAAGGAATTTATATTCATAAAATTTGACATCCTTGGGATTAATATCCAAAACCATATTGGTTTTAATGTAATCTGTAGAGCTTGAATCTATTTTGAATTGTAATTCGTAAATAAAACGATGAGTTTGTGCGGAAGTAAAAACACAGCTCATCAATAGAAGAAGAAATATTCGGTTTAACATAGTGATTGGTAGTTTTTTTAATAGGAAAAATAGCTTCGCATATTTACTACTATATGATAAATCTATAGAATTTTTCGATGCTAATAGAATTCGAAAAAAAATACAGTTTTAATTTTTAGTATTTTACCTAAAATATTTAATATAAAAAAGTTAAAAAATGTTTTAATTATTGAACTTTTTTTTACAGACTTTCGCAGAAAACCCGTGCTAAAAATACATTAGAAAGTGATTCACTTCATTGATATCATTAAGAGATTCTGAATCAAACCATTCCGGATTATCATCAATTAGCACATTCAGCTTTTCAGCAACAATTTTTGCTTCATCCATATGGCTTATTTTTATGCAAATTCTCAAATGTTTATATAGTAATTTCCAGTTATACAATTCTAATTCAACAAATAATAATCTTTGAGGAAATGGACTTTTACCATGATATAAGTTTAGAAACTTTTTCGAATACTTGTAAGCTAACGCATAGTCCTCATTGTCATAATAATGACAAATGATTTTGTATGCAGGCTCAGCTCTTACAGGATCAATATCATAAGCTTTTGTATATTCCTGTAAGACAATATCCCAATCTTTTTCTAATAAGCTCAAGATACGCCCTATCGTATAATGTGAATAAAATATTTCTTCACTGTACCCGCTATCTGCAATAGCAATTCTCTCTTGATATGCTTTTAATGCCTTATTTAATTTATCGATACGGTCATCATTATTAAATGTAAACAATGCTGAAAAATAGTAGCTTTGAGCCAAATAAAAAAGCCATCGCGCACTATCGCTTATATCACTTTTCTCCAGATGTCTTTCTAATATATTTGCGTGATTTAAATATTTTCCTGTCAAATTGCTTTGCCATGAGTTACCATCGTTATAAACGTTGATTTCAAAGTTTTCAATTACGGCACACGTAAATGCTGAATCACACTTTAAATATTCATGAACAGGGCCATCCCAAAAGAAAGGAATATCTGTTCTGAAAAATGTTAATCTTGAAAAGACGTCACCATTTAAATGCGCTTTGCTCAGGTATGAGTCTTCCGTCAGCTCATTTTTATTAAAATCTTTATGTACCACAACTTCATCACAATCCAGCCAATATCCATAAGTTTTCTTTTCGTCCCATCCCAGTGTATTAATAACTTCTTTTAATTTATGTAAAGCGAAATTGCGGCAACTGTCAAAGTAATCAAAAGCTTTATAAAATATAAACAATTGTTTTTTATTTGCTTCCGCCCACCGCTGAATCACCTCTACCGTATTATCTGTTGATCCCGTATCTACACACACTACCAAATCTGCTAAATATAAATTACTGTTTAACATTCGTTCGATAACATGCTCCTCATTTTTAAAAATAAAATTAAGTGCTATTTTTTTCATTATTCGTGCCAGACATTATGGTAAGGATCATAATTACATAAAGCAGGTTTTGCGCTGTGAATTTGGCTTTCATCTAAAAACCCTCTACAGTCACTGCATATATTTCTGTATTCACAATCTTTACAAGTATTCAATTGGTTTTTATTAATATTCCAGATATCAGAAAATGATTCTTTAATTACAATTTCAGTTAATCTCTCTTGTTTTATATTACCATAAGACGATGCCAATGTTGGACAATTCTTAATATTACCTTTGGTATCTACACCAATTTTCTTGTACAGACATGAATTGTATTTTATGGATTCATTAAACATCCTAAAGTTTGTCGTAAAATATTCAGTAGAGATTTTACCACAGTGCGTCTCATCTTTAATTTCCTGCATAATAAAAACCACATTTCCCATGTATGAGAAATATTCAGAATTAATGACTTCTATTTTATTAAAAGGAGTTGAATGAATAAAAACACTTTTAATTCTTAAGTGCTGTTTAGTTAAATCTATTAAAAAGTCAACATTATAGGATTCATCATATTTGATAATAAAATCCAGAGAAGTAATTCTTGAGTGGCTAAGAAGTGTCACAATTTTAATTATTTCTGCTTTTGATGGGGAATGAAAAAATCTGAACTGACAGTTTTTACACCCAAGCAATTCCAGATCAGAAAATATTTCCTCAAGATGCTGTAAATTTTGCGAACTGCTGTCAAAATCAATAATAGCACTTTCTATGATTGAAGGACTTTCAATATAATTATCCAGCAATGGGAAGTTATCTGCGAAATCAGAATAAAATATCAAATCATTTTCATATAAAAAATCCAAGTACTCCACTAAAACCTCTTCTTCCCCTTTGAAATCATCGAATAGCTTTTCTAGTTTTTGGTTATTATAGGTTAAAAGAATAGTATGTAAAGAATTTGGGATATGATACCATTCTTCTCTTTGGGTATCTACGATCACAGATCTTTTCACACCTTTTGTCATAAGACATACTGAGTATAATTGTAAAAATTTATCCTTTAAAATTGTATAATCCATTATTTAGTTTTCAGGTTGATGTCTTCATTTAGTTTTTTTAAATCAATAATTTTACTGATAGGTTTGTTTGCCCCTCCTTCGGGCACACAATAGGTGCTATCATAATCATTTATTGGAAATGCTTCTTGTTTTTTCTTATCAATATTTAATTTTATTTTGGTTAAATATTTATATACGTATGGTAGTTTTGTCATCTTGAAAATTAATTAGATAGATACTCTGCTATTTTTGATTCCAGATTATAAGAACATGATTGAGACACTGCTCCAAACTGCCCTACTGGATTTACCTCTAAAAAATAATATTGTCCTTTTGTATATATTAAATCGAGTGAACCACAATTTAAATTTATCTTATGCATGAATGAAATTATTTTTTCTTCCACATCAACAGGTAATTTATAGCGAACATTCCGATTGGGTTTTTCGAAGTTGTATTTTCTGAAATCAGTTTGGGTCTTAGCGTCAGACTGGCTAAAAATAGCCATACTATAACAAGTTCCATGAAGATAAAAAATCCTGATTTCATATTCCTTTTCAATCTTGTGTTGAAATAAGCTAGGATAAAATTGGATAGAATCATTCATATCATCTGCCGGAACATCTTCAGTAAAATACATATATCTATTGACTTCATCCTGGGCATGAAGAATGTCTTGGATACTTTTAGTTATAAGTTTAGCTCTCGCTGTATTTTTAAAATTGGTTAAAATCTTAGTTTCAGGAATTGGCAAGCCACAGCTGCTCGCCAGGCTAAGCTGCTTTAATTTATTAATATGAGCGGTTGACTGACTTCCAATAATCTTCTCTGTATTGTTCTCTATATACCAATGTATATATTCATGCAATTCACGGGACTCTGCATACAGATGTTCTCTTGATTTAAGTGATACTTTTTCACTTTTAAATAACTCATATATATCTTTCATTTCCGGTAAAGGAAACATGGGAATACCGCCTCTCCTGTACCAACATGAATAGACATCATTTAAATCCAGAGGTTCTTTGTTTTCAAAATAAAGTATAAATTTTGTCACTTCTCCGTTTTCGAAATCCAATCGTACATCAATCAGCCTGTCGGAATCTACATTTACCCTGTAAAAGTCTTTTTGAGAAGCTATCAGATAATCAATTACTCTATTAGTAGAGATATCAGATTTTTGACTTAATATTAAAATAGTTTTTTTCAACTTAAAATTATTTTTACTATTAAAAATAAAAAGCCTTAAATACTAACTATATTAAATAAGCTAGATATTTAAGGCTGGATAATTTAAAAATTATTTAGCTGACCTACCAAGACCGAAGCCAGGTTCTAAGCCAACATTTGTTCCTCCATTTGGATCCTTTTCACAATCTGGGCATGCGCTATCAGTATCAAAAGTACTCTCATTGGTTACAGAACTTGATGTGCTCGTGTTGCCTGCTAAACCTCCTTTAATTAATTCAGTGATTTCCAAAGTGTTTTTTGAATACTTACCAAATTTCTCGCTGTTTAAACTTTCTAATTTCATAGTGTAAAAATTTAATATTTTGTAATGTTTTTTAGTTTTCTTTAAAGATCATTCTTAATTTAAACTGCGTGCACTCAATCACAATTAAAAATTTAACTTAAATCAAAACTTTTCTAAAAGTATTAAAAAAAAATTAAAGTATTCCACTGATTGTGAGTTTTTTTTTAATAAAAATAACAATTAAATACATTTGTTACAAACGTACTCTCATTTATGTGAATTAAAATTTTAAACCGTCAAGTATCTGCAAAGGCTTTGGGAATATTAGACAAATTCTGAAATTATCTCTCAGAAAAAAAATTACAGAATTAAAAATTAATTATATCTACGTCTATAGAAATAATTTAAAATTTCAATGTAAAATGTGTCAAAAAAAGCAGATAAATCGAGGTACAAATAATAGCAGATATATATCTGAATAGAATGCAACAGAAAGAAAATAAACACACTTGTATTTGGGAATTCAACTCTTATCAAAAACTCTATAATCATTAAATTTTATTTTGAATCTGTGTATTGTCTACAGTAAGGAGGATATATTCAAATACATTTAGAAGAAGACCTTTAATGGGAGTAGTCCTGCAACGACAAGTACTGTTAGAGCTTATATAATAAAGGAAACACTAAAATCAACATTATACAACAATGTGCCTAATATTATATTATGGTTAAAAAAAATTACAAAAATTGACCATAAGCCACAGATTTAAGACCTTTTCGGTGATAACTATACATAAATACACTACCCTCCATAGAATACAAAGCTATTAATAATGAAATTTGTGTGATATATCTCTTAGTTCACCATGACAATTTACACCTTTGCAGCAACAGCAATATAACCACCTGAAAACGAAAAGACTAAAGCAAAACAATCTAAAATAAAAGCTTCTGGTCCACAAAAAAGACTAAAAAAATGTTTTATCGTAAAGAATTTTATATATTTGCACCATCTAACAATTAAAAAAATAATTTACTATGTCAGACATTGCATCAAGAGTAAAAGCTATCATCGCTGATAAGCTTGACGTTGAAGAAACAGAAGTAACTCCTGAAGCTAGCTTCACTAACGATTTAGGAGCTGATTCACTAGATACAGTTGAGTTAATCATGGAATTTGAAAAAGAATTTAACATTCAGATCCCTGATGATCAAGCTGAAAAAATTACTACTGTAGGACACGCTATCGCTTACATCGAAGAAGTAGTAAATAAATAATATTCTTCAACAAAAGAAATTAAACAAAGTTTATGGAATTAAAAAGAGTAGTTGTAACCGGATTTGGAGCAATAACACCAATAGGAAATAATGCAAAAGAATACTGGGAAAATCTTGTGAAAGGTGAGAGCGGTGCCGCTCCGATTACTCTTTTTGATGCCACAAACTTTAAAACAAAGTTCGCTTGCGAGGTAAAAAATTTCGATCCGTTACAGCATTTCGATAAGAAAGAGGCTAAAAAAATGGATAGAAATACTCAATTGGGACTTGTTGCAGCAAGAGAAGCTGTAACGCATTCCGGCATTATTGAAGACAATGTAGATAAAAACAGAGTTGGTGTAATCTGGGGTTCCGGAATCGGAGGATTAGAGACTTTTGAAACGGAAGTTTTAGGATGGGCCAATACGGAAATTCCGAGGTTCAATCCTTTCTTTATCCCAAAAATGATTGCAGATATCACTCCCGGACATATCTCAATCGAATATGGATTCCACGGGCCAAACTATACGACTGTATCTGCGTGTGCATCTTCAGCAAATGCTATAATTGATTCCAAAATGCTGATCCAGTTAGGAAAAGCAGACGTGATTGTATGCGGAGGCTCTGAAGCAGCCGTTACAGCAAGTGGTGTCGGTGGATTCAACGCAATGATGGCACTTTCTACAAGAAATGATGATCCTAAAACAGCTTCAAGACCTTTTGACAAAGACAGAGATGGATTTGTATTAGGAGAAGGAGCAGGATGTATCGTTCTTGAAGAATACGAGCACGCTGTAAAACGTGGTGCTACAATTTATGCAGAATTACTGGGAGGAGGTCTGAGTGCTGATGCACATCACATGACAGCTCCACATCCTGAAGGTCTTGGTGCTTATCTGGTAATGAAAAACTGTTTGGAAGATGCAGGCTTAACTGCTGATGAAGTAGATCATATCAACATGCATGGTACATCTACTCCATTAGGAGACATCGCAGAATCCAATGCAATTTCAAAATTATTAGGCGAGCATGCTTATGACATTCAGATTAATTCTACAAAATCAATGACAGGCCACCTTTTAGGTGCTGCAGGTGTTATTGAAGCTATCGCTGCATTGGGAACTATTATTCATGGTACTGTTCCTCCAACCATCAACCATTTTACTGATGATGAAAATATTGACAGCCGACTGAACTTTACGTTCAATACAGCTGTTAAGAAAGATGTAAAAGTAGCCATGAGCAATACTTTTGGATTTGGCGGGCACAACGCTTGCGTTCTATTTAAGAAAATCTAAATTCAATGAATGGAGTTACAGAAATACTTTTCTAAATTCCTTCTCAAAAAAAGAAAAAGACAATTAACGGAGAGAGAATATTTTCTCAGTACCGAGCTTAGAAAAGTTTTGGGTACAGAGGTACAGAATATCGCTCTTTACCGCGAAGCTTTTTCTTTGAAAAATTCTTCTAAAAATCAAGACAGCAATTACGAAAGACTTGAATTTTTGGGAGATTCTGTTTTGGGTACAATTATTTCTTGTCATTTGTTCCAGACTTATCCTCAAGCCAATGAGGGATATCTGACACAAATGAAATCTAAGATTGTTAATAGGAAAAACCTCAATAAATTAGGAGAAGATCTCAAGCTTACCAGCCTTTTGCAAAAGCAAAACAGCTCATCAGCTTTGGGAGAAAATATCTCTGGAAATTTGTTTGAAGCCTTAATCGGTGCCGTTTATTTAGACTTCCATTATGATGCCTGCAAAAGGATTATTTTGGAAAAATTGCTGACCCCTTCCGAGATCAATAAGCTTGAAAACAAAATTGTAAGTTATAAAGGTCTCCTGCTCGAATGGAGCCAAAAGAAGAAGGTCAATATAAAATACGAAACCTGCGAGGAAATACAGGCTAATAAATCTGTCGTATTCAGGTGCCATGTATGGCTGGGAGACGAGAAAATTGCTAATGCAACAGAGACTTCCAAGAAGAAAGCAGAGGAAAAAGCAGCACAGAGGGCATTTTATATTTTAAACAAAAAAGAAAATATACTTGGAAATTCAAAAACTTTATGATCTTGATGATATAGAATTTGAAGATATTGCCATAGGATTGGTAAGATTAGCCAAAGATGTACCTGCTCACGAGTTTTTCTACAAAATAAATCAAATCAACAACCTCAATTTTTCAAGGAAGAAAGATCTTGTCTTTCATGGAGGTTATTATGATTATTTTTTTCCAAGATTTGAAGCGTACCACAAGTATACGAAGA
Source organism: Chryseobacterium sp. KLBC 52 (assembly GCF_003347605.1). Lineage (GTDB taxonomy): Bacteria > Bacteroidota > Bacteroidia > Flavobacteriales > Weeksellaceae > Chryseobacterium. Next base: position 282,894 of record NZ_QDFZ01000002.1, read on the forward strand.
CCTGTTTTACCTTCATTTCCAATAAATCTTCTGAAAGTAAGCAAAAAAAAATTCAGACAGAACTCTTTACAGAAGAAGAAAACATTAAATTTTTATTAAATAATCAGGTAGATGTGGAATATATTCTGCATAGTTCGGAACAGTTTCCTGATTTTTCCGTAATTTTGCTCCCTGAAAATCTTGTGTTTCCAATTCAAGATTATACACTGAGTTCTGATGAGGAACTTTATCAAATTATCCAGTATTATGAATAAGTATTTAAAGAAGACAAAAATTATCGCAACACTAGGGCCTGCTTCATCGTCGAAGGAGGTAATGTTAGATTTAATGAAAGCGGGTGTTGATATTTTCAGAATAAATTTTTCACATGCAGATTACGACTTAGTTCGAAAAAATATTGAAATAATTAGAGAGCTAAACAATGAGTATGGTTATTCTGTAGGAATTCTTGGAGACCTTCAGGGACCTAAGCTGAGAGTGGGAGTTGTAAAAGAAGGGTCTTACCTGAATCCGGGTGATATTCTTACTTTCACCAATGAAAAGATGGAGGGAGATTCCACCAAGGTGTATATGACGTACCAACAGTTTCCGCAGGATGTAAAAGTAGGGGAAAGAATCCTTATTGATGATGGGAAACTCATGCTGGAGGTTATCGAAACCAATGAAAAAGATACTGTAAAAGCAAAAACTATTCAGGGAGGTCCGTTGAGTTCTAAAAAAGGAGTTAATCTTCCTAATACAAATGTTTCTCTTCCTGCATTGACAGAAAAAGATGTTCAGGATGCTAATTTCATGCTTGACATGGAGGTAGACTGGATTGCTCTTTCTTTTGTACGTCACGCACAGGACATTATTGACCTGAAAGAATTAATTGCCAACCATCCGAACGGTAAATTCAAGACTCCTATTATTGCGAAGATTGAAAAACCTGAAGGTGTTAAAAATATTGATGAAATCCTTCTTGAATGCGACGGATTAATGGTTGCACGTGGAGATCTTGGAGTAGAAGTTCCAATGGAAGAAGTTCCTGCGATCCAGAAAAACCTGGTAGAAAAAGCAAGATTCTATTCCAAGCCGGTAATTATTGCTACCCAGATGATGGAAACCATGATCAACAGCTTAACGCCAACAAGAGCGGAAGTAAATGACGTTGCGAACTCTGTATTGGATGGAGCTGATGCCGTAATGCTTTCCGGAGAAACTTCTGTAGGGAGATATCCGGTACAGGTTGTGGAAAACATGGCTAAAATTGTAAAGAATATCGAAACTACTCATTTCTACCAACACAAAAATGAGCCTATCGAGAAAGATTATAACTGTATTGATGAAAGATTCATTACCAACAGGGTTTGTCTTGCAGCAGTAAGAATTGCTAAAACAACCAACGTTTCTGCTATTGTAACCCTTACTCATTCAGGATATACAGCCTTCCAGCTTGCAGCACACAGACCAAACTCTCACATCATTGTATATAGTGGTAACAGAAGAGTAATTACCATGCTGAACCTTCTTTGGGGTGTACATGCCTATTACTATGATATGAAAAAATCTACTGACGAAACGATCATTCAGGTCAATATGCTGACGCACAACTATGGTTATATTGAAACCGGAGACTTCGTAATCAACATCAATGCTACTCCATCCTATGAAGGTGGAAAAACGAATACATTGAGATTGACTACGGTATAAGCAATAAGCAATAAGCAAAATTACTTTTTGTCAAAGCATAAAAAAACTCCCGAAAATTGATTTTCGGGAGTTTTTATTTATTATGTAAAAGTACACTGTTAACTTTTAAACGGTAGTTTGTCATTCTGAACGAAACGGAGTGAAGTGAAGAATCTCAGATATTCCTCGTTTCCCCGGAATGACATGATACCTAATTTAGTTACCAACAATAGTCTTAGCTGTAACAAATTCTTTTAAAGCTAATAAGGATAGTTCTGTTCCATATCCTGAAGCTTTTGATCCTCCAAATGGAAAACGTGGATCAGAACTTGTCATACGGTTGATATTGACTGTTCCAGATTCAAGATTTTCAATGAAGAATAACTGACGGTCTCTATCTTTAGTCCATACAGAATTGGAAAGTCCAAAAGGAATATCATTGGCCATCTGTAAAGCCTCGTCATTAGTTTTTGCAGTCATAACCATTCCAAGAGGTCCGAAAAGTTCTTCTTTTAAAATTGGATTTCCTTCCTGAACTCTGATTAAACCTGGTTTAAATTCATTTTCAGAAACTCTTTCTAAAGGAATAATGATTTCAGCACCGTTTTCCAATGCTCTGTTGAACTGAGCTTCCAATTCATCAGCAAGATCCGGTCTTGCCATCCCTGCCAGTTTGGTTTCTTTATCCAAAGGATCTCCGATCTCATATTTCTTATATTCTTCAATGAATATAGGTAAAAATGCATCTTCAATCTTTTCATCAATGATAAATCTTTTTGCTGCAGTACAGGTTTGTCCACAGTTTTGAAGTCTGGACTTTGCTCCTGCTTTTGCTGCAGCTTCAAGATCTGCATCATCAAAAATGATGAAAGCATCACTTCCTCCTAATTCAAGTAAAGATTTTTTAATATTTAAACCAGCAATTGAAGCCACTTCACCTCCTGCCTTTCCACTTCCTGTAAGGCTTACTCCTTTTACAGCATCATGTTCAAGGATTTCTTTTACCGCTTTATGTCCTACTTCAAGATTTTGAAAAATACCTTCAGGAAAACCAGCTTCCAGAAGAACTTCTTCAATGGCATTTCCACTTCCGAAACAAATTGAAGCATGTTTCAAAACGATTGTATTTCCAGCTAAAATTGCAGGAGTAGCAAATCTCAGCACCTGCCAAAAAGGAAAGTTCCACGGCATTACACCTAAGATTACCCCTTTCGGAGCATAATGAACTTCAGAATAAGCAAATTCTGAATCAACTTTTTCTGGTTTTAATATATTTTCAGCAGTAGCATAATAATTCATCATTAAAGCACACTTTTCCACTTCAGCAATAGATTCTGAAATGGGTTTATTCATTTCTGTAGTAATTATTTTCCCAAATTTCTCCGAATTATTCTTTAAAATTTCCGCTGCTTTTGCAATTAACTTCTGCCTTTCCTCAAACGGCACTTTTCTCCACACTGAAAACGCTTTATCTGCTTTAATAAGCTTGCTTTCAATTAATTGTTCCATAATATAAATTTCTGTTTTAAATTCAGCTAATGAATTTATGAGCGCTTTTATTTTAAAAGCACGGTGAAATGAGCAAATTCCATTCCTTAAGGGTCAATAAAATAATGATTTTCTCTATCGGAAGAATATAACTTTATCTTACATCATTAGCCATTCATTCACAAGACATGCTGCCAGTCTTGCTGTTCTGTCCTGGATATCAAAAGAAGGGTTAACTTCTGCCACATCCAGTGCCACCAATTTTTTATTTTTTAAGATATGTTTGTAAAAATGCATAAAGGCTGCATCTGCAAAGATACCATTATATGCTGCAGCTGAGACTCCGGGAGCCACGGAAGCATTAAAGACGTCCATACAAATGGTAAGATAGGCATAATCTACGCTCTCCAGCAACTCATCAATACGTTGATAGATAGATGTAAGATTTTCAAAAAATAATTCGTCTGCCAGGATATATTTCATCCCATACTGATGAGCCGTATCAAAAAGTTTCAAAGTATTGGAGTTTCTCTGAATTCCAATATGTAAAGAATTGATAGGACCTTCCTGAGCAATCTGCCAGAATCCGGTTCCTGAGCTTGGTCCTACTCCATTTTCCGGCTGTCTGTTATCAAAATGAGCATCGATATTAATAATGCCAATTTTTTGTTCCGGAAAGGCTGTTTTAACACCTAGATAATGAGCGTAAGTTACCTCATGACCTCCACCCAAAACAAGAGATTTTCCTCCTTTCAAAAGTACTTTTGAGACATTTTTGGCAAGATTATTCTGGGTATTTTCAAGATTACCATCCTCACAGGTAAGATTCCCAAAGTCAAGCATTGAAAAGTCAGGAAGAATTACCGGAAAATTAGACATATTTTTCCTGATCACATCCGGAGCATCTTTCGCTCCCTGACGGCCTTTATTTCTCCTTACTCCTTCATCTACAGCAAAACCATGCAATGCAAAATCTCCTGTAGAAATATTGTCGTAATTACGTTCTTCTTTTACTCTTTGAAATAATCTGTGATAGAGAAGTTCTTCTCCGTCCAATCTGCCTTGCCAAATATTACTCATTATTCAGTCATTTGCCTATTGTATGTCATTGAATGAAATAGTTATGATCTTCTCATTCAATAACAAAGTATGGTTAATTTATAATTTTAAATCTGACTACCATCAATGTACACATGTTCTGCGTTCAAGCTTCCCTGATTGTAAAGTACATTCTGGAAATTGTTGGTTTTGAAAGTGACAAAATCTGCCTTTTTTCCTGCTTCCAATTGTCCTCTGTCTTCAAGATTAAGGGCATAAGCAGCACGGAAAGTCATCCCTGCCAAAACTTCAGCTGTAGTTAGTTTCTGGAAAGTAGCTAAAATAGAAGCCTGGGTAATGAGATTTCCCATTGGGGCAGATCCCGGATTCCAGTCACTAGCAATGGCTACAATAGCTCCTGCATCCAATAATTTTCTTGCGGGAGTAAATTTCTCGCCCAATCCTAAACTTGCTCCCGGAAGGGCTGTTGCCACCGTATCAGACTCTGCCAGAAACTGAATATCTTCATCTATTGTTGCTTCCAAATGATCTGCAGACTTCGCTCCTACTTCCACAGCAATTCTTGAACTTCCAGGGGTAAACTGATCTGCGTGAACCGTAATTTCAAAGCCTAATTCTTTTGCTTTAAGCAAGAATTCTTTACTTTCTTCCGGCTGAAAAGCAGACTTTTCAATAAAGATATCTACTCTATTCGCTAAGCTTTCTTCTTTTACTTTTGGTAAAACTTCGGTGATGATATATTCCAGATATTCGGGATTGCTTCCTTCAAAATCTCTTGGTTTTAAGTGGGCTGAAAGACAGGTTGGAACTAAAGTGGCTTTGGTTACATTCTGTGCTTTTTTAATAATTCTAAGCATCTTCAGCTCGTTTTCCACATCCAGACCGTAACCACTCTTCACTTCAATGGTGGTAATTCCGAGATCAAGCAAAAAATTGATTCTTTCTCCTAAAGTTTTTAATAGTTCTTCTTCTGAAGCATTTCTTGTATGCTGCACGGAACTCCAGATTCCACCACCGCTTTCTGCAATCTCCAGATAGGTTTTTCCTGCATTACGCATGGCAAAGTCATTCGCACGGTTTCCTCCGAAACAAATGTGGGTATGTGAATCTACAAAAGCAGGAAGAACAATCTGTTCTCCTTCAATCTGTTCGATTTCTATGGTAGGATTTTCTGTTTTTAATGTTTCAAAATTTCCGACTTTCCGGATGGTATTCTGATCTACTACAATTCCTCCGTCTACAATAATTTCCAGCTGTTCATCGGAAAGTTTTCCTCTTAATGGTAAGTTAGCAAGCGTTACCACCTGCTTAAATGGTCCTATTAATTTCATTAGTTTAAAGTTAATGCGTTGTTTAGATTCAAGCCGACTCAATTTTATATCAGTACTCTTTTTCTAAACATTGAAAATTTTATTAATTTTTATTAATAATTTCTTCTCTCAAAAATACTTAAAATATCCCAATTATTTAAATCTTAGCTGTTCTCATTTTCAGCCGGGGCTTAAACCTCTCTGTCAATCTCAACGTTTTCTCAATCTGCCCTTCAACCTTTGTCTAAATTTGCTATCTTTGAAGTAAATGAAATGAATTAATGCCAGATTTTTTACATCCAGATAAGGAAAACTACTCACGAGAGGAGCTGATGCAGGAAGAACAGATCCGTCCCCAGAGCTTTAAGGATTTTGCGGGACAGAGAAAAACGCTGGAGAACCTTGAGGTGTTTGTTACCGCTGCAAAAAGACGTGGCGGAGCATTAGATCATGTTTTATTACATGGTCCGCCAGGGCTTGGTAAAACCACTTTAGCCAATATTATCGCTAATGAACTTGGGGTAAGCTGTAAGGTTACTTCAGGTCCTGTATTGGATAAACCTGGAAGTTTAGCTGGTTTACTGACTAATCTGGAAGAAAATGATGTTCTTTTCATTGATGAGATTCACCGTCTTTCTCCTGTAGTAGAAGAATACCTGTATTCTGCAATGGAGGATTACAAGATTGATATCATGCTGGAAACAGGTCCTAATGCCAGAAGTGTACAGATAGGACTGAATCCTTTTACTCTCGTAGGTGCTACAACAAGAAGTGGTATGCTTACAAAGCCAATGCTTGCCCGATTCGGAATTCAAAGCAGACTGGAATACTACTCTATTGAGCTTTTGTCTATGATTATTCAAAGAAGTGCAAGGGTTTTAGGCGTAGTTATTTATGAAGATGCAGCGATCGAAATTGCGAGAAGAAGCCGTGGAACACCAAGGATTGCGAATGCATTACTGAGAAGAGTACGGGATTTTGCTGAGATCAAAGGGAATGGTGAAATTGAAATCAAGATTACAAAATATGCTTTAGACTCTTTAAATGTGGATGAATTTGGTCTGGATGAAATGGATAATAAGATCATGCGTGTCATGATTGAAAACTTTAAAGGAAAACCGGTTGGTATTTCTGCCCTGGCAACATCTATTGCTGAAAATCCGGAAACACTGGAAGAAGTGTATGAACCGTTTCTGATTCAGGAAGGGTTTATTATCCGTACTCCGAGAGGACGAGAAGTTACTGACAAAGCTTACAAACATTTGAATATTACAAGACCTAAAAATCCGGGAGAGCTATTTTAATTCAAAGTTTTGAGTTCAAAGTTTAAGGTTAAGGTTAAGGTTAATGAGAATTGATTAGTTTATGTTTATACCCAAATTATATAGAAGTGAAGATTTTGATGTGATGCGAAAGATCATCAAAGAAAATTCTTTTGCTTTACTGATTTCTTCTGTTGATAAGATACGGGCAACCCATTCTATGATGATGCTTAATGAAGATGATCCTCAAAATGCCTATATTGAAACTCATATTTCAAGAGCAAATCCTCAGGCCAAAGCCTTAAAAAATGGTGATGAAGTTCTTTGTGACTTCTTAGGGTCCCATACTTATATATCCAGCAGCTGGTATGATCATATCAATGTTTCCACCTGGAATTATGAGGCCGTACAGATTTATGGAAAAGTTGAAATAATGAATCATGATGAACTGTATGCGCATTTGGATAAATTAACGTCCAAATATGAAAGTTTTCAGCAATGTCCAATGATGGTGAAAGACATGGGAAAAGAATTTGTAGAAAAGGAAATGAAAGGTGCTTTTGGGATTAAAGTTATTCCAACCGAAATATTTATCAAACAAAAACTTTCTCAGAACAGAAAAGAGAATGATTTTAACAACATCATTACTCAACTTGAACAATCTGATGATAATGCGAGAAAGATTGCTGAGAAAATGAAATTAATAAAGAAATAATCAAAATATACATATGAAGTTATATCCAATACAATGTGGAAAATTTAAACTGGACGGCGGTGCTATGTTCGGAGTCGTCCCGAAGAGTCTGTGGGAAAAAACAAACCCAGCAGACGAAAGAAACCTGATCGAGCTGGGGACACGTTCTCTGCTTATTGAAGATGGAAAAAAACTGATCCTGGTAGACTGCGGTCTTGGTAACAAACAGGATGATAAATTCTTCGGTCACTACTCTCTTTGGGGAGATGATACTCTTGATAAAAATCTTAAAAAATACGGCTTTATAAAGGAGGATATTACGGATGTATTCCTTACTCACCTTCACTTCGATCACTGTGGTGGAGCGATAGAATGGAATGATGATAAAACCGGGTACAGGCCTGCCTTTAAAAATGCCAATTTCTGGACGAATGAAAATCACTGGCAATGGGCAACAGAGCCTAATGCACGAGAGAAAGCAAGTTTCCTGAAGGAAAACATTATGCCAATGCAGGAAAGCGGGCAACTTAACTTTTTGCCACTTCCTACTACCGGAAACTACGGTTTCGCACCTGATCTTAAAATGGACGTTATCTTCGTAGACGGACACACGGAAAAACAAATGCTTCCGGTTATCCAGTATCAGGAAAAAACTGTTGTTTTTGCGGCGGACCTTATTCCTACAGCAGGACATATCAACCCGGTGTATGTGATGGGATATGATACCAGGCCTCTTCTCACAATGGAAGAGAAAGCAAAGTTCCTGAAGCAGTGTGTAGACAACGAATATTTATTATTCTTTGAACATGATGCCCACAACGAGCTGGCAAGTCTTAAAATGACCGAAAAAGGAGTGAGACTTGATGAGACGTTTAGCTTTAATGATGTTTTTGGATATTAATTTTTAATCATGGAAGAATTACATTCAGAAACACAACAGACAGAGCCGGAACCAGCACCCAAGATCATTGGTTTAACAGGAGGAATAGGTTCAGGAAAAACTACAGTAGCACGCTTTATAGAGGAATTCGGTTTTCCGGTTTATTATTCCGATGACAGAGCCAAAGCCATTGTCAATGAGAGTGAAGACCTGAAAATAAAAATCAAGGAACTTCTTGGTGAAGAATCTTATGATGAAAACGGGTTGTATGACAGAAAATTTGTGGCTGATCAGGTTTTTAATAACAGAGATCTGCTTCAGCAATTGAATGAGATCATCCACCCCGCTGTAAGAATTGATTTTGAAAACTGGGTAAAGAAACAAAGCAAATATTTAGTTTTTAAAGAAACAGCTTTATTGTTTGAATTGAAACTTAACAGACAATGTTATAAATCTCTTTTAGTAACTGCTGAGGATAATATCAGAATTAAAAGAGTAATGGACAGGGATAACAAAACCTATCGCGAGGTAGAAGCTGTCATGGAAAAACAGATGCCTGAAAGGGATAAAATTAAAATAGCAGATTGTATCATTTACAATAATACCAATCTGGAAGAACTAAAAGAACAGACTGAAAAAATAGTTTTCAGTATTGAATAAAAAAGAACTCGTTAGAAGCTTTTCTAACGAGTTTTTTTATGCAAAAAAATAATTTCTGAGGGATTATTCCAATGAGATATTTTAATAAAAAATAAGCCTCCATTTCTGGAGGCTTATTCTATTTGAAATTTAAATGACTTATTCTTTGATAAATTTCTTTTGGGTAGTATTACCGTTATCATCGATATCAATAACATAAACACCGTTAATCAATCTGCTTACATTGATCTGGTTGTTTAGTAAGATACCGTCAGCAATAACCTGCCCGGCAGCATTGTAGATCTTGTATTTAGCTCTTTTGCTAACATTTTTCACAAACAATACTGAGCTTACCGGGTTAGGATAAATCATCACACTTGTCTGATCAATTGGATTAGCAACTACCGGTTTAGAGATTCTTACCGTGTAATCCTCTACTTCTCCGTTTTTGAAGTCTGTACAGTTTACTGGGATGCCGTCTCTAGACATGGCTACTCTCATCACTACATACTTGTAATCTGTCATGCTTACAAATGCATCTGCAGGTACATTGAATTTACCTGAAACAGGGCTGTTTGAATTGGGTGAAGAAGTGAATACTCTTTCGTTGATGTCAAACTCTCCGTTTCTGTTGAAGTCAATCCAAACTGCAATTCCTTCGTTGTAAGTAGTTCCTGTCCATTTTTTCTCGATGATGATCTCATTGTCGGTTGATCCCTGGATCATTTCGATGAATGTTTTAGGAACTCCGGTATAATCTGTATAAGTAGATGCTCCGGATTCGTTCTCCATTGTTTTCTTACCTGTAGGCTTCACTGTCACTTTAGAGATATGCTCTCCTGTAGAGTTTTCAGCCTTCATCTTACAGTAGATTACTGTAGGCGTTGTAAAGTAGTAAGGAGGAGTATAGTTTCCTGGCGTACCATTACAGATATTTACTACCTGCATTTCATATTTTGTTAATTCTGTAAGACCAGTCAATACAAGGTTATTAACTAATGATGGTACTTCTGTCCAACTTGGAATACCCACTTTTCTATATCTAAGAACATACGTTGCTCCCGGGAACGGATCCCACTGGATAGCCGCTGATGTAGGAAGCAATTGAGTAATTGTTAATCCCGGAGGCGGAATCTGACATATTCTTTCTGTCGTAAATACTTTAGGGTTAGAATATGGATTTAATGTAGTTTCACCGTTACACTGGTTAGCAATCTGCACTTCATAAGTTGTATATGGCTCTAAAGGAGTTACACTTCCTAATACATAAGTATTTGCAGGAGCTGCCGGTAAACTTATAGTAGCCCATGTAGTAGTACCTACTTTTCTCCATCTCATTGTATACGTAGAACTTGCCGCAAGCGGAGACCACGTAATCAATGCCGTTGTTGGAGTAATATTTGTTACAGTTACATTTGGAGGTGTAGGATCACATCTGGTAGTGAAGGTCTTGATTGGAGTTGCGGTTCCAACGATATCTCCACAAATTGCTGCTACCTCTACTTCATAAGTAGTAGCTGGTGTCAATCCACTGATTACCAGCGGAAGGTTACCCAATTGTGCTGAAGCATATACTTGCGTCCAAGCTGTTGTTCCCTGAACTCTGTATCTTACCACATAGCTCACTCCTGCTCCTGTGATGGTTACTGTAGCTGTTGTATGCGTTGTAGTAAATGTTGGAGCGTTAGGAGTTGCATTGCTACAAGGTCTTATTCTTACTCTGTAGTCTTCCACTTCTCCATCTACTGCATTCTGACACATTGTAGGAGCACTTGTACGTTTCAGTACCACTCTCATTGTAGTTGTCAATGGTCCTGTGTAAGCATTTGAAGGAACAGCAAAAGTAGCTGTTACCGGAGTAGTTGTGTTAGCTGGAGATATTAAAATTCTCTCAGCATCTGTAAACTGTCCGTTTCTGTCAAAGTCTATCCACGCTGTTACAGCGTCGTTACCCGTTGCACCAGTCCATCCTTTTGCAACAGAGATTTTGTTATTCTGAGAATTTACATCTAAAGTAACAAGAGTCTCGGCTGTAGTATAGCTGATATAGTTGGTTTGTACTGAAGTATTATTCATTGGTGGAACTCCAAGATTCGAAGAGGTAATGGTTACATTCGAAATATGGTCATTCGTACCGGTACCTGTCATTGGACAGTAAGTTAACGGAGGTGTTGTGAATGTTACTGTTGACGAGTAAGATCCAGTAGAACCGTTACAAGTTGTAGAAACCTGAACATCATAATTAGTCTGTTCTGTAAGACCAGTTATTCCATAGAAGTTCTGACCAGCAGGAACTGTAGCTGTTTGCCAAGCTCCACTTGGAGAAACTCTCCATCTGATATTATAAGTAGCTCCTGTTGTTGCAACCCACGATACGGTTGCTGTAGTAGCACCAATATTATTCACTGTAATATTTGTTGGAGCAGCTGTTGAACAAGGCTGAGCATCTACAAATTTTACTGCATAATCTTCTACTTCTCCCTGAGTGAATGTTCCACAAGGATTGGCGTTATCAAAATATCTCATTACTACACGCATACGGGTAGGAAGGGTTCCCGTATAAACATTACCACTTGCAACGGTAGGTACTGCGAAAGTAGCTGTTACCGGAGTAGTTGTATTGTATGTAGTATTAAGAATTCTTTCACTGGTTTCAAATGTTCCGTTTCTGTTAAAATCTACCCAGGCTGAAACTGCATATGAAGAAGAAGAACCTGGCCAGTATTTATTTACAGAGATTTTATTATTTCCAGAACCTCTTTCAAAGATTACTACTCTTGTAGCATCTGCCGTATAATCTTTATAATTGTCAGATCCGGAATTACTCATCATAATAGGAGTATTCGTAGGAGTAACAGTTACATTATTAATATATCCGCTTGTTGCAGTATTACTTGTAGGGCCTGCAGTACAATAAGTAAGAGCAGGTGTTGTAAAGGTAATAGTTGGTGAGAATGCACCTGTTGTTCCTCCACATACCGTAGCTACCTGTACATCATAAGCAGTCTGCTCCAATAATCCGGTAAGAATTTGGTTACTGATTAATGGGGTATTTACTGCAATTTGCTGCCATGCTCCGGAAGGAGAAACCCTGTATCTTACTATATAAGTAGCTCCTGTAGTTGATGTCCAAGTAACATTTGCCGAAGAAGGAGTTACGTTGTTAACCATGATATTGGATGGCGGTGCTGTAGAACATCCTGCCAAATCGATCAGTTTTACTGCATAGTCTTCAGTTTCACCATAATAATAAGTTCCACAAGCGTTAATAGGGCTGTATTCATTTAATACAACACGCATTTTTGTCGTCAGGTTTCCTGTGTAGGCACCACCGGCAGCAGTTGGTACTGTAAATGTAGCGGTAACCGGAGTTGTTGTATTACTTGGTGAAGTAAGTACTCTTTCAGTTGCTTCAAAAACACCATTACGGTTAAAGTCAATCCAAACTCCTGTTAAGAAGCTATATTGAGTTCCTGGCCAAGCTTTTGAAACTGAAACGGTACCTGTACCTCCTCTTACCAAAGTAACTACTCTAGCAGGATCTGTACTGTAATCTGTATAGCCGCTCTGGCCAGAGTTGCTGTACATAGACGGAGCTCCCTGTGCATTCACAGAAACCTGATTGATATATCCGTCAATATAGGTACTTGTAGCACCGGAAGTACAATAAGTAAGTGCAGGGGTTGTAAAGTTGACACTGGAAGAGAATGCTCCCTGTGTACCTCCACAGATAGTCGCTACCTGAACTTCATATTGAGTCTGCTCAGTCAATCCGGTAATAATCTGGTTTGCGACCATAGGAGTCGTAACATTGATTGTTGTCCAAGCTCCCCCTGAAACAGGTCTGTATCTTACAACATAAGTGGCACCTGAGGCAAGATACCATCCTACATTAGCAGAAGTTGTTGTCAGGTTTGAAACTGTAATATTGGTAGGTGGCGCTGTTGAACAAGCTGCAAGCGGGTGGCTTTCCAACTGTATTCTTGGAATATCTGCAAGTCTGTCTTTTGCAGAAGGCGGTGCTGCAGGGTCCGGGTTTGCACTATCTTCATAATAGATTATCCCTCTATTTGCTCCTGCATTATATGATCCCCAGGCCGTACCCGGAGAAGATGCATAATCGGGAGTTTTTTCATTTACGGCAACCACAAGATTGTCTGTTCCATTCCATAAAAATGGTGTAGACAATTGAAGAGTTACCCAGCTTCCGTTCGTTAAGTTAGGTAAAACTCCGTCAAACACCTGAGTCATAGAACTTACCGGAACCCAGTTTGTATTGGATGTAAAGCTAGTCTGGGTTGTGTTTCCCATATATACCACCCAATCCTTATATACAGCCTGAGAGGCTGCAACGGTGGTGGAATAAAACTTTATAGCCGTGATATAGTTCGACGTACCAATGGCAGTCGTAAGTTCCGCAGCCGTATAGATCTGCTGGGAATAACTATACCCATAATAGGAACGTATGGGGAGATACACAGAGGTACCCGTTCCTGTCCCGATCTGTCCTGCCTGAGCCGAGACTTTGGATACAAAGCCTGTGCAAATCAAACAGAGAAACAGAATTAAAGAGGTAAAGAATTTCTTCATAATGTTTTCATTATAATATTAATCACACAAATCTAATCATTTTTTATTATTAATTTATAAGTACATTTATGTTTTTTTTATAAAAAAATAACAAATTTATTACTTATGCTCTAAATAAAGAAATCCCCGGGACTTCCCGGGGATTTACTAATATTTAAAGGTTATCTTTATTTCTTGATAAATTTAGATTTGAATTGTTCAATTCCTTTATCATCTATTGTAATAATATAACCACCTTTAACTAAAGCTGAAACATTAACCTTTCCATTATTGATATTTCCTCTGTCTACTAATTGTCCAGCTGCACTATAAATCTTATAAGTTGCTTTATCTGAAACTTTAGTAATATTCAGAACATCAGTTGCAGGGTTTGGATAAATCTGAATACCATTATTTTTAACAGTACTTTCAGAAGTAGCAAGGTTACCTGTAATCACTACGTTATAATCCTCAACCTCACCATCGAAAAGTTCATCACAAACATAATCTGAAGGTAATGATAAACCAACGTTACCACCTCCAGTTCCAGCACCTACATAGAATGCTACAACTCTCATTCTTAACGGCTGTCCTTCTACTGCATTCGCAGGAATTGTAACGTTCCCACTTACTACAGTTGATGGCTGCGTTAATGTTACAGGATAATTCAATACTCTTTCTGAATCACTGAAAACACCATCCTTATTAAAGTCTATAAATGCAGCTACAGTATCATAATCAGCACCACCGGAGTTCCCTACAGTAACAGACATAGGGTAAACATTCCCTTTTGTTAAGTTAATCTGAAGTGCTGTATTTGTTGCATAGTTTGTATATGTACTATTTGCAGAAGTGTTATTTACATTCGCAAGTGTTACATTGGCAATATACTCATAGTCTGCACTCGTTGAAGCAGCGGCACAGTAAGAAAGTGCAGGTGTACTGAAGTTTACAGATGCAGAATATGTTCCTACTGTAGTACCACAAACTAAAGCTACCTGAACTTCATAAGTAGTACCATCAATTAAATTACTTAAGTTGATTGAAGGAACTGCTGTATCAGCTTCAGTCCATACAGTTGTACCTACTTTTCTGTAACGTACTTTATATGTTGCGCCTGTATAAGACATCCAAGATACACTTCCTGAAGACACCGTAATGTTACTTACAACAACGTTAGTTGGTGCAGCACTGCTACAAGCAGATAGAGGTGCAATACTTACAGGTCCTACTGCATAGAAAACATTTCCTATTGAAGAAACTCTTACTTTAATTGTCTGACCGTTCAATGAAGAAGGGAAAGTAAAGTTTTCAGATCCGTCGTTAGGTGTTGACGCAGATAGTACCGTCCAGGTTGTTCCGTTATCTGTAGTATAATCAATTTTTACATTAGCAACATTATAAGGAGCTGCATTGGTATTGGCAACAATCCATTGAACCGGAGTTGGCGTATTTACATCAGCATATTGGTTCGCTAATCTGAATGGGCCATTATCTCCTACAACAATAGTCTGAACTTTAAAAGCAGATTGCTGTTCAGCTACATTGGAATTATTATCTCTTACCGTTAATGCAAAATTTGTAGTTCTTGCCGTAGTAGATACTGCTTCCCAGGTATTGTTTGCATTATTTAATACTCCGTTCATTACAGACGTAAATTTCGGGAAATATCTTGTTGGGCTTGCGTTTGGAGCAGCAGATCTGAATGAAGCTCCTGATGTTGTATTTCCTAAGTTATATTTATCAATAGAAACTAAAGCATCATCTACCTCTTCCCAAGAATAAGTCATTGGGTCATTTTCAGGATCTGTAGCACTACCTGTCAAGGCAAAAGCAGTACCTTTTGGTATAGTATATGTTGGCAGATCAGCAATTACCGGTGGGTTATTGGTAATGGTAGTTTCTACGTCACAAGTTTTTGCAATTAAGTTCGCCTGTACCTGACCGATACTTGCTTTATGGAAATAAGGATCAGAGTTTTGCTGAACATCTGTATCAGGACCGGTAATACCAGCATATCCCATAATAGTAGTTCCTGAACCAGGTTCCATATTTACTCCACTTCCTTCAAGATTATGAGAGAAAGTATGGTTAGCTCCTAACTGGTGTCCCATCTCATGAGCTACATAGTCGATATCGAAGCTATCCCCTGATGGAATTCCATTTGCAGGAGAAGTAAACCCTGAACCTTTTCCTTTAGGAACTGAAGTTGTAGGATTAATACATACACATCCGATACATCCGGCGTTTCCTCCACCTCCTGATTTACCGAATAAGTGTCCGATATCATAGTTGGTATTTCCTACATTATTTGTCAAAGCCGTTTGCAGTTGTGTATTCCAAGCTCCACCCGCTCCGGTTGCAGCAGCAGAATATGGATCAGTAGC
Source organism: Chryseobacterium sp. KLBC 52 (assembly GCF_003347605.1). Lineage (GTDB taxonomy): Bacteria > Bacteroidota > Bacteroidia > Flavobacteriales > Weeksellaceae > Chryseobacterium. The sequence goes on from NZ_QDFZ01000002.1 coordinate 298,853, forward strand.
AGGATCAATATAAATTACATTAGGAAAGTTCTGTAAATTCAAATGCAATGCAAAGTCTTTTTCAAAAACCCCATTTACTCTGGTTAGAGTATTATTGATAGCAACAATTGCAGGAGCTCTTTTCTGATCATCCGTGGCAGTAGCAGGTACACCAGCAAGTCCCATAAAGTATTGCGTGTACTCACCCGTAACAGACATTGCCAGTCTCATTGTTCTGTATTTTTTATCAGAACTTTTGTTAAAAGTTGTTGGCTGATTAGTGAACGACTGTCCGTTTTTTAATAGAGCATCTATTTCCTTCTTAGCAGCAGGAGATTCTTCTGTAGAACACAAGAAACCGTTTTTATCCTTTTTTGTTTTAGGATGAACAGCATACACTGTTTTGTCTGCTGAAGCAGGATCAATAAATTCATATTTATCTCCATGGATAATCATTGACTGAAAATCATTAGGAGCGATACTGAATCTTAAGTATTTGGTAGGGTCATCTACACTTGTTCCAACATAAGATCCTAATTCATACTTGTCTGCCAGTTCTTTTACAACTACTGGAAAACTGTATACATTAAACCTTTCAATCTTCCCACTCATTGTAGGAAGAGAAATTACTACAGGAGTGGAATTTGTTCCCATTTCCTGTGCATTCTTCAGCTGAGATCTCAGTAAGTTCAGGTCCAGTTTATAGTACCCGTTACTTCTTACATTAGATTGATCTACTCTAAATCCTGTACTTCTTTTGTTATCGTCTCCTTTTTTAAGAGAAGTGGGTGTCCATTGGCCGAACACTGCCCCTCCTATACAAGTTAACATTAAAGCAGTAAATACTCTTTTCATAAATTAAAACACAATTATAATTTCCGCCAAATATAACCATTTTACGACTCAAACAAATAAAATAACTTAATATTTTTTAATATTATACATACAACTAGCACAATCATTAAAAAAAATTCAAAGCGAACAACAAGATTAAGTTTGTATTTTATATATTGTAAAAGTTAATGATTATCATTTCTAAAAATTATAAGTAGCATTCATTAAAAAAACCACAAACTTTAGAATAATTAAAGTTTGTGGTTTTTATATTTTAAACGGTAAGAGCTGTTATTTCTAAAACTTATAAGCTATATTCCATGCAAATCCCATATTAAACTTTGAGGAACTTTTTCCAAACCCGGGAACTATCATCGGAGAGATGTCATCCTGCTTGGAAGTGTATACCATATATCTTGGCTGAAGATTCACATCAATATAAAAATTAGAGCTGAATAGCTGCACTCTTCCTCCTATAGTTCCTTCCAGCCAAAAAGAAGACTGTGAGGATGAAGGAAATGCTTCAGAGGAGTTACTTCCCCCAAATCCACGAACGGGAACAGCCATATACTCCTGATTATAAAATGATCCAGCCACTTTTCCTCCGGCATAAAATCCGTTGAATTCATTTTCCGCATCTTTTGCAAGCATATAGAATGCTCCCAACTTAACGAAAGGACCGCTTGCCTTAGCATCGTAGCCATTCTTCTGATATACGTTTTTCTCAAAACCGGCTTCCGCAATAGCATGAATACTTCCTTTGATCTTTGAGGAAATAAATCCCTGATACAGCTTTCTATCCGAAAAAAATCCGGCTCCTGTATTCAATACATCAAGGCCAACCATAAAATTAGGTTCATATTTTTCGTGAACCTTCTTTTCTGCTTCCTTTTTTTTGTCTTGTGCCCAGCTTATTATTCCAAATAAACTAAAAAGAAAGGTAAAGATTAGTCTTGTCTTCATTCTCTATTTGATTTTGTCCGGCCTCCACTTTCAGCACCGGGTTAGGAGTTACTAATTCTGAAGTTAAATTCTCGTAATACTTTTTGATTCCGCATCCCGGAGATACATAGGTCGATTTTGTAGTATAATTAATTCTTACTTTAGATTCCGTCCCCTTTTTGGTAAGTTTAAAATAAACGTCTGTATAAGGAGAGTTATCTACCCGTAGAGGAATTAACCTGGAATCAGTCTTTACAGCTACTCCCAAATCTACCTTTCCTGCACCATAATCTACTGCAACATAGAGAGAGTCCAGAGTAGTCTCTTTTCCACTGTCCATATCTCTGTAGGCCACCTTCATTCTGGGAGTTCCTTCTCCGCTTTCACAAATATCATCGTCACCCCCACAGGAAACAAGCATTCCTAAAAAGCAGATCGCTATAAGAAATTTAAAGTACTTCATATTAAGATTTGAAATTCAAATTTAAATAAATTTATTTTTTAATCAGTAATGCAATGTTTTCTACATGGTGTGTCTGCGGGAACATATCTACCGGTAAGATCTTCACCAAAGTGTAATGTTCTTTCATTAAAGCAAGATCTCTTGCCTGTGTAGCAGAGTTACAGCTTACATAAACTACTTTTTCCGGTGAAAGCTTAAGAATCTGTTCTACAACCTTCTGATGCATTCCGTCTCTTGGTGGATCTGTGATCAATACATCTGCTTTAGGATGATTGGCCATGAATTCATCATTAAAGATATCTTTCATATCTCCACAATAGAATGTTGTATTTGTTAAGCCGTTCAATGCAGCATGTTCTATTGCCGCATCTATGGCTTCCTGTACAGATTCTATTCCGATTACCTGCTTTGCATTTCTTGCAACATACTGAGCAATTGTTCCTGTTCCTGTATAAAGGTCATATACTACTTCATCACCTTTCAGATCTGCAAACTCCAGTGTTTTTCTGTATAGTTCCAACGCTTGTTTATAATTGGTCTGGAAGAATGATTTCGGTCCGATCTTAAACTTCAGCCCATCCATTTCTTCCATAAGGTACCCTTCTCCGAAGTATACATTGATGTTTAAATCATAGATAGAGTCATTCTGCTTAGGATTGATGGCATATACCAATGTTTTAATCTGCGGGAACTTTTCTAATAAGAATTCAAAAAGCTTCTCTCTGTTTTCTTTTTCTTCTCTGTAAAGCTGGAAAAGAACCATCCATTCTCCATGAGAGTTCTGTCTCATCATTAAGGTTCTTAAGAAACCTTCCTGATTTCTTACGTCAAAGAAATCCAAACCATTATTAACTCCATATTCTTTTACAGCCAGTCTAATAGCATTGGAAGGGTCTTCCTGAAGGAAACATTCTTTCAAGTCAAGAATTTTGCTCCACATGCCGGGAATATGAAAACCTAAAGCATCTTTGCTCCCGAAATTTTCTTCAGAACTGATTTCGTACTGAGTAAGCCATCTTGCATTGGAGAATGAAAACTCCATTTTATTTCTATAAAAATATTGTTCTTCAGATCCTAGAATTGGCACGGTTTCAAACTCATCAATTCCTCCGATTCTTTTGATATTGTTATAGACTTCTTCCTGTTTAAAATCAAGCTGTTTTTCATAGCTCATGTTCTGCCACTTGCATCCTCCGCAAGTACCGAAATGAATACATTTAGGCTCAACTCTGTACGGTGATTTTTCAAGTACTTCAATTGCTTCGCCTTCATAATATTTCGACTTTGCTTTTTTCACTCTCACATTCACAATATCACCAGGAATTGCGCCTGTTACCATTACCGTTTTACCTTCTTCTGTTTTTCCTATTGCCACGCCTTTTGCTCCGGCAGTCAACAATTTTATATTTTCAAGAGTCAGATCTCTTTTTTTCTTCCTACTCATTCTAAAATTTTCTATTTTCCTAATGGGAACTTTTACATTCCAGTTTGCAAAAATACAATAAAAAAAACCTTATCCGAAGATAAGGTTTCTATACTGTGTTAAAGTTTATTATTTTGTTGGAGCCGGCTGTGGATTTGCTGGCTGTGGAGCTTGCTGCATTGCAGATGGATCAAGCTGTAATTGTGGCTGCATTTGTGCATTTGGATCTACCTTCGGTGCTGAAAGACCTGTTTGTTTATCCAAAATAGTCACCAATTCCTGCTCACCAAGGTTTACGAAAGATCTGCTGGCAATTTTACCATCTTTATCAATAATGACAAAGCAAGGTAATTTGAAACCATATACTCCGTATTTCTTAGCAATATCAGAGTTCAGTCCTCCTTCTCCATAAACATTTACTCCCTGAATTCCTTTTAATAAAGAATTGCTTGTTTTAATGAATTGATCTTTTGTATCGTCTACGTTTACAAAAACAAAATTCATTTTCGACTTATAAAAGTTTACCACTTCTTTTAATACAGGTACAGTAGCTTCGCTAATGTAAGGATTCCATGAAGCATAAAAGAATAACATATAAGGTTTTCCTTTGTTTTCAGAAAGTTGATATGCTTTTCCGTCTTGTTTTGCTAACGCTGCTTCTGGAGCTGCTTCTCCGATTTTAAGTCCTGTAATAGCAACCTGCATTTTTAAAAGGTCACTTTTAATCGTAGCATCTTTAATATCTGTATCGATGATCTTTTTAATCTTGTCAATATTGGCTGCAGGAGTTGTTGGATGAATATCCGCCTGAGCCATTACAAATGCAAGTAGATAATCTTTTGCAGTTTGAGATAAATCTTTTTTTGTTTTTAAATACTGAGCGAACATCTCAGAAGTTGTAATCCCAGTTTTTCCTTTGCTGTTTGCTTCCGCATACTTCTGGAAATCCGGAGTCATTTTTACAAGAAGATATTGTCTGTAAAGAGGAATTGTTTTTACCATTCCATCTTTGTCTGTTTCTAACTGAGTTTCGTAATCTTTGAAAGCCTTAGAAGATTTGTAAGAAGGGTTTCCGGACATCTGGCCATGAGACATTTCATAGTTGGCAAGCAAGTTAAGAATGGTTACTTTCACATCGTTTTTCTTCCACTCTAAAAGTCCTTTGCTTGGATTATTTTTCTTGGCAAGATCATCCACATTCTTATTAATATCTGCTTCAATTTTATGCATTCCTTTCAAAAATGCAGCTTCGTCTCCACCCATTAATACCGGTAAATTTACTTTGCTACCATAGTCTGCCAAGAATTTCATACTTGCTGTAAGGAAGTCATTATTTTTTTTAGCATCTCCGGTAATCACATATTCATTTGGGAAAGTAGCTCCGTTTCCTGAGATATTTACTTTTTGTCCACCTTCAAGATAGATCAGGCTTTGTCTGCCAGCGTAATTGATTACGTACATTCCATCTTTAGGAGCGTCAAAATTTCCTGAAAAGTTTCCGTCTTTATCCAGACCTATATTAATTAAAGGCAGGGTTCCTACTCCTGAAGCTTCTACAAATTCAATTCTTTCTAATGGTGAGCTTCCGGTAATTTTTCCTTTTACTTCTACTTTTTTTGAACAAGACATCACAAAGAATGTGATGATAAACAATAAAAGATATTTTTTCATTTCAATTTTTAATATTACACAAAAATACGCTTTTTAGGGCTTGTTAATTCACTCTGATAATTTTTTTTAAAAATTTTATTATTACCATTCAAAAGGGATATTCCAATTATTGAGGGCTATCTTTTTGAAGGTAAAAAGTATTTGAAAGTTTTTTCAGAAAACGATTCAATTACCTCCCAAATATATACTTAATAAATAAAGAATAACGAAGATCAATCAATAAGTTAACAAACTTTAACAGGATCATCTTTTTCATAAAAAAATCGCCTCCAAAAATGAAGGCGATTTTTTATGTATTTGAATCAATTCTATCCTTGATCTGCAAGAGCAGCCATGTACTCTCTGTTCATTCTTGCGATGTTTTCAAGAGAAATACCTTTAGGGCATTCTACCTCACATGCTCCGGTATTTGAACAGTTTCCGAATCCTTCTTCGTCCATAGCCTTCACCATGTTCAGAACTCTTCTCTTAGCTTCTACTCTACCTTGTGGAAGTAATGCATACTGAGAAACTTTTGCTCCAACGAATAACATTGCAGATCCGTTTTTACATGTAGCTACACACGCTCCACATCCGATACAAGCTGCAGCATCCATTGCTTTATCTGCATCTTCTTTCGGCACAGGAATAGCGTTAGCATCCAACGTATTACCAGAAGTGTTCACAGAAATGAATCCTCCTGCTGCCATTACTCTGTCGAATGCGCTTCTGTCCACCATCAAATCTTTGATTACAGGGAAAGCAGCACTTCTCCAAGGTTCAATAACGATCGTCTCACCATCTTTGAACATTCTCATGTGAAGCTGACAAGTTGTAATACCAGTATCAGGTCCGTGAGCTCTACCATTGATGTAAAGAGAACACATACCACAGATTCCTTCACGACAGTCGTGGTCGAAAGCGATAGGTTCTTTTCCTTCGTTAATTAAGTTTTCGTTCAGAATATCCAACATCTCCAAAAATGAAGAATCTGTAGATACATCTGATATTTTATAGGTCTCAAACTGACCTTTAGTTTTACTATTTTTTTGTCTCCAAATTTTCAGCGTAAGATGTAAGCCTTTTTTTGCACTCATAATGTTATATTTATAGGTTGGAGATTATTTATAACTTCTAGTTTTAACCTCGATGTTGTCGTATATCAATTCTTCTTTATGCAACACTTCTGCATTGATATCGTTTCCTTGATATTCCCAAGCTCCGACGTATTTGTAGTTTACGTCATCTCTTTCCGCTTCTCCATCCGGAGTTGAATGGTCTTCACGGAAATGTCCACCACAAGATTCATTTCTGTGTAGTGCATCGATAGCCATTAATTGTCCAAGTTCAAGGAAGTCTGCTACTCTGAATGCTTTTTCAAGCTCAGTGTTCATCCCTTCTCCTTCTCCTGGTACTTTTACGTTTTTCCAGAAATCGTTTCTTACTTCTTCAATTTCTTTGATTGCTTCTCTTAATCCTTCAGGAGTTCTTCCCATTCCAACTTTATTCCACATAATGTTTCCTAACTGTTTGTGGAAATAATCTACAGAGTGAGTTCCTTTATTGTTTAAGAAGAAATCAATTTTATCTTTAATTCCTTTTTCAGCTTCGTCAAACGCTCCTGAGTTTGTAGGAATAGCTCCTGTTCTGATATCTGCAGAAAGGTAATCTGCAATCGTGTAAGGAAGTACGAAATATCCGTCAGCAAGACCCTGCATCAATGCAGAAGCACCCAATCTGTTTGCACCGTGATCAGAGAAGTTAGCTTCACCGATTACGAAACAACCCGGGATTGTAGACTGAAGGTTATAATCAACCCATACACCACCCATTGTATAGTGAACTGCAGGATAGATTTTCATTGGAGTTTTGTAAGGATCATCAGCAGTAATTTTTTCGTACATTACGAATAAGTTACCGTATTTCTCCTCTACCCAGCTCTTACCTAAATCGTAGATCTGCTGATCTGTAGGATTATGAATATGTTTTTCGATAGCGGCTTCTTTACCTTTTTTCATGATCTCTGTAGAGAAATCAAGGTAAACACCTTCCTGAGTATCATTATTTTCAATTCCGAATCCAGCATCACATCTTTCCTTAGCAGCTCTGGAAGCAACGTCTCTAGGTACAAGGTTACCGAATGCAGGGTATCTTCTTTCCAAATAATAATCTCTATCTTCTTCTTTAATATTTTCAGGTCTTAATTTACCTTCTCTGATGGCTACTGAATCTTCAATTTTCTTAGGAACCCAGATTCTTCCTGAGTTTCTTAATGATTCAGACATCAAAGTCAGTTTAGACTGCTGTGTTCCGTGAACAGGAATACAAGTCGGGTGAATCTGTACGTAGCAAGGGTTTGCGAAGTAAGCTCCTTTTTTGTGAATTTTCCATGCAGCAGAAACGTTGGATCCCATGGCATTGGTAGAAAGGAAATATACGTTTCCGTATCCTCCTGAAGCAATTACTACAGCGTGAGCAGAATGTCTTTCAATTTCACCTGTTACAAGGTTTCTTGCGATAATCCCTCTTGCTTTTCCATCAACAATAACAAGATCTAACATCTCATGACGGTTGTACATTTTGATTCTTCCTTTACCGATCTGACGGCTCATTGAAGAATAAGCACCTAATAATAGCTGCTGTCCTGTTTGTCCTTTTGCGTAGAAAGTTCTTTTTACCTGAACCCCACCAAATGAACGGTTATCCAGCTGACCGCCGTAATCTCTCCCGAAAGGTACCCCCTGGGAAACACACTGGTCAATAATGTTTGCAGAAACTTCAGCTAATCTGTAAACGTTGGCCTCTCTTGCTCTATAGTCACCACCTTTGATGGTATCATAGAATAATCTGTAAGTAGAGTCACCGTCTCCCTGGTAATTTTTAGCTGCGTTGATCCCTCCCTGAGCTGCAATAGAGTGTGCTCTTCTTGGAGAATCCTGGTAGCAGAACGCTTTTACGTTATATCCTTGCTCAGCCAATGTAGCTGCAGCAGAACCTCCTGCCAAACCTGTACCTACAACAATAATATCAATCTTATCTCTGTTGTTTGGTGCAACAAGGTTCATATGGTCTTTATGATTTTTCCACTTGTCTTTAAGAGGACCCGCTGGAATTCTTGAATCTAATTTACTCATACTAGTATATTGATATTATTGAGTTATAAAATGGAAAACTGCAACGATGATAAATCCTGCAGGGATAAGGATTGAATACCATGTCCCGAAAGCTTTGATCACCGGCGTATATTTTGGATGTCTTGCACCGATAGACTGGAATGAAGACTGGAATCCGTGCGCTAGGTGTAATCCCAGTAGAACAAAAGAGATTACATACAAAGCTACTCTCCAAAGGTCAGCAAACTTTTCATGAAGTTCCGGCCAGAAACGTTCTGCATCAGGAGTTAATCCTTCTACATACTTGTAATTAATTTCGTGTAGCCAGAAATCATATAAGTGAAGCGCCAAGAAAGCTAAAATAACAGCTCCTGAAATAATCATATTTCTGGACATCCATGAAGAATTCACTGATGCGTTGTTAGCTGCATACTTTACCGGACGCGCTTTATTATTCTTGATCTCAAGCACAAATCCCATTACAAAATGGAAAATTACTGCAAAACCAAGAATAGGCTGCATTAAGAACTGCACAAAAGGATTATAGCCCATAAAGTCAGATGCTGTATTGAATGCATCTTTATTTAGAACTGATAACAAATTGGTTGTCAAATGCAGTATAAGAAAAATCAGCAAAAACATAGCTGATAATGCCATAGCGTATTTTCTACCTATCGTAGAACTCGTTAAACCTGCCATATAAGTTTAAATTTGAATTTCCACAAAATTAAGAAAGTTTAACAATATCGAAAAGTGAGAAATCTCACAAATAGACAGTTTGTAATCTTTCTAAATAAGATTTTCACCCATTATAAATACAGGAAAATGGCTAAATTCAGAACCATCATTTGAGATCATAAATCTTATTCCTGAAAACTACTTTTTGAATGGTAGGTGACAAGGTTTTTATCTCAAAATGATCTACCCGTCTGGAGGCACAATAAGGGTTGACTAAATACTGTAAAATCTTCGTCTTATTTTTCATATCCGAAATCCAGAAACAGACTCTGGCCCCATTTTTCACTGAAAAAATTTTGTTTCTGTTGAATTGATGAACCAATATCTCTTCCTTCCGATTTTCAAAAGCCGTAATTCCGCTTCTTATCATGAGAAATAGTAAGGCTGTCATTATTAATCTCATCGCATTTTTCACATTAAATTTCAGTATGGCTGCTCTCAGTAAATAGACAAACAGGGATACTGACATCACTTCTATCTCATTCATTGGGATATTTTCAAAGAACAGCACATCCACCTCAGCAAACCAATGAATTACCTTCAGTAAAAACTCAATAATCCCGTCATACATACCATTTATAAGTTCAAAATCAATCCCAAAAGAAATAAGAACCGTTATTAGAAAGGAGAAAATAATAATGATCTCAGAAAAAGGCACGATCACAAAATTGGCAATGATTGATATCAATGAAAACTGATGAAAATAGTACAACACCAGAGGTAGCGTTGCCAGCTGTGCAGACAAAGATATTGTAATCGTATTAAACAGAAGTTTTTTAATATAATTATCCTGTTTTGGGAAGTATTTCAACAGAGGCTGATTCAGCCAGTAAATCCCCAAAACAGCCAAAAAGCTAAGCTGAAAACCTACATCAAAAAGCTGCTGGGTATCTCCTAATAAAATAAAAAAAGCAGATAAGGCCAGTGAGTGAAGCAGATCCGGCTTTCGCTGAAGCAAAACAAAGATGAAATAAACACTCAACATGATGCAGGACCGCAAGACTGAATTACCAAATCCAATGAAAGCAGCGAACAACCAGATAAAAACCAAACTGAAAATAACCGCATATTTTCTGAATTGTAAAGGAGCAAACCGGATGAGAAAAAAGTAGAACATTCCAAAAATAACCACAATATGAGTTCCGGAAATAGCCAGGAAATGAACCAGCCCTGATCTATTGAAATCTCTGACAGTACCTGCATCAATCTCTGTCCTGTCCGCCAGAATAATACCTTTTAAAAATTCTTTAGTTTTTCCTGAAATTCCTGTTTCATCAATTCTGTTAAGAACATCGAGCCTGTATTGTTTAAGCCAATCTGCCCATGTTAAGTCGTTCCTTTGCGCAGATACCATTCCTTCTGAAATATAGATCTGGTAACGGATATGCTTCCTGTTTAGATATTGTGCATAATTAAACTGAAAATCATATGGTGGTGCCTTAGGTTGCGTAATATAAGCATCAGCTTTGTAGTAGTGAATAAAATCCAGCGCCTCCTCATTTTTTGGAACATAAAAAATTGCATTGAAAGTTGTACTGTCTTTCCGGGCTATTCCTTCATATTTTCTATATTTTTCAGAGGAATTTAATTTCTGAGAGATCTTAAATGAAACCGTTTCATGCTTCTTCATCAGAAGCTTACCAACTGGTGAAGAAGTGTTATAGAAATGAAGAACAATTCCCCCTCCAAACAACAGAAACATCAGGAAAACTGTTTTGATTTTATGCAGAAGATAAGAATGAAAGCAGATTAAAACAAGCAGAATTAAACAAGTTACAGCAACCCCATCAATCAAAGATTCTCCCAATGGTATTTTATCCTGAAAAAGAATTCCAAGAATAAAACATACTGCCAGAATAAGTAAGGGCTGCTTGTGCAATTTCCATTAATTATCCTTTTAAAATAGATAATTAACCGAGAATTTATCAACTCCTAAAGAACTAAATAAGCGCTCTGTATTCATTAAAAATGTCAACAGAACGCTTTATTTTTTGTTTTGAAAATTATGTTTGAAAGTATATTATTTCTTTTTCAAAAATTTATCCGTTAAACGCTTCGTTTCTTTAATATAAAATAAAGGATCTCTCCCGTAATCTTCATATTGGAAATCACCTGCTTTTTTAGGAACAGCAGGCTCTATTTGTGTTCCTTCATGCCATTCATTGAATGAGGTAATGCCAATGAATTCCGGATTTACTTTGATAGCGGCATCAAACATTTTCTCATAATATTTTCCATTGTCTCTGCTTTTGAAATTTGCTTCATTCCACGGACGGATTCTTGTATCAGAATAACCAGGACCTACACACGGAATAAAAATCAGATGATGATCTTTAGCAAATTTGGCCATAAAATCCCAATTAGCCGTTGTACTTCCATATACAAATCCTTCGCTGGCAAAATAGGTATAGAAACCATCAAAGCCTGCCGAATCAAAAAATTCAGCATCATCTTTCTCAACCCAAAGTCCGATATAAAGAGCATCTAAATCCGTGTTTCTGACTGTTCCCTCTCCATCTTTGGATAATATTTTCATCCATTCTTCTTTAGGAATTTTATAGCTGTCATACACATAAAACAGAGGTTTCCCTTCTTTTTTATAGAATGCATGATGATTGGAATACGTTTTTACCAGATAAGAAAGCTGCTCTTTTAATTCTGAAGTATTTTTATAAAAGGGCTCAATGTGAAATGCTATTTTTAAATCAAACCGATCCGCAATATCTAAATATTTGATAAGACTTTTATCCGTAAACGAATCTTTTCCCAGCCAGCTTACAACAACCACTCCTACTCCGGAGTCTTTGATCATTTTCATATGCTGCTCGATGGTTTTCGGATCATTGGAACTGTAATTGCCTAGAGCCGGATAAAAATTTGCTCCGATATCATCTCCTCCTTTATGATGGCCCAGATTATTCCACTTCGGATTGCTCCAGTGAGGAAGGATCTCATGATTCCAATGCTGATACTCTCCGTCTGTTGCCGGATTGGCGTACCAGCCGTAATAAAATATCTGAACTTTATCTCTTGAGTTGCTCTGCTGGGCAAAACTGTTTGAGAAAAATAATGTAAAAGTCAGGAATAACAGAAAGCGGTTACAATAATTCATAGTTAAAAATTAAATAATCAGAAACTCAGTACAAACTATACTTTCAAAATCACGTCAGCAGCATGCTCACTGGCTCCTTTCCCGCCAAGCTTTTCTCTAAGAAGATTATAGTCATTCAGCACCTGCTCCCTTTTTTCTCCTGACAAAATTTTATTGAGCTCTTCAACCAGGTTTTTAGTATTCAGATCATTTTGAATCAATTCTTTCACCACTTCCCTGTCCATAATCAGATTAACCAGAGAAATATAATTGATATTTTTAACCAATCTTTTAGCAATAGCATAGGAAATTTTACTTCCACGATAGCAAACCACTTCAGGGATATTCAACAAAGCGGTTTCCAACGTAGCTGTTCCGGAAGTCACCAAAGCAGCTTTTGAACATCTCAGCAGATCATAGGTTTTATTAGAAACAAAATGAACATTATCATCTACATATTTCTGATAAAATTCTTTTGGAAGACTTGGTGCTCCGGCAATCACAAACTGATAGTTTTGAAACTGCGGTCTTACGGAAAGCATTATTTCAAGCATTTTTTCCACTTCCTGTTCTCTGGAACCCGGAAGCAATGCAATGATTTCTTTTTCATTTAAGCCATGTTCCGATTTGAAATTTTCAACGCTTATTTCCTGAAGATCCGAAATAGCATCCAGCAACGGATGACCTACAAAATGAGAATGTACTCCATGTTTTCTGTAAAAGTCTTCTTCAAATGGAAGGATGACCATCATCTCATCCACATATTTTTTGATAATCTCCACACGACCTTCTTTCCATGCCCAAAGCTGTGGAGATATATAATAAACAACTTTGATTCCCAATTCTTTGGCAAATCTTGCAATTCTCAGATTAAATCCCGGATAATCCACCAGGATCAAAACATCAGGCCTGTTCTTCTGAATATCCTCTTTACAGAATTTGATATTATTCAGAATGGTACGGAGGTTCATCACCACTTCCAGGAATCCCATAAAAGCAAGATCACGGTAATGTTTCACCAACGTTCCGCCCTGAGCTTTCATCAGGTCGCCACCCCAAAATCTGAATTCCGCTTGGGGATCCTTTTGTTGTAAGGCTTTCATCAGATTGCTTCCATGCAAGTCACCGGAAGCTTCTCCTGCAATAATATAATACTTCATTTCTATAGTAAGGATAGAGAACAAATTAAGATAGATATGATCTTAATTCGTAAATTTGTTCAAAGATAATGATAAAAAATGTCAGAAGAATTTGAAATCCGGAATAAAGTTGCAGAAAGCGGCCTTATCAATTTTGACCTTACCACTTTACTGCCAAAAGGGGAAAGAAAGGGTATTGACCTTAAAGATTTCCTTTGGCAGGAAATGATCCTGAAAGAAAAAGATTTCCGCGAAAAGGTAGATGCTATCGATACGGAACAATATAAAGACACTTATGTATACATTTACAATTCTGTTGACACTATTATTCCTCTTTGGGCTTATTTTGTTTTAACAGCAAAAATTACCGATGCAGCAAAGAAAGTAGTTTTTGGAAACCGCGAGGATCTGGAAGTTATTTTAATGCATAATGCCATCCAGACTCATGATTTTGAGGAAATGAGAGGAAAAAGAGTGCTTGTAAAAGGATGCTCAGATAAAGAAATTCCTGAAAATGCTTATATTGAATTGGTAGAACAACTGAAACCTATTGTAAAATCCCTGATGTTCGGAGAAGCGTGTTCAAACGTTCCTATCATTAAAAACTAAAGCTTCTGAAACGCTCTCAGAAACTTTAACAATAATTATGAAAGGGGGTGATTTTGTGAGGCATATTTTTTGATAACTTTGGTGTACTTAATACTAAATAAACACAAAAAATGAGTTTAATTGACCTACTTACAGGGAACACAGGCAACCAGGTTGCTGAACAGGCTGAAAATAAATTCGGAATCAGTAAGAACCAGGTAATCGCGCTGTTAGCTGTTGCTACTCCTCTTATCATTTCTTATCTTAGAAATAAATCTCAGGATGCTAAAGAAGCAGAAGCTTTAAATAATGCTTTAGATAAAGACCATAACGGAAGTATTTTAAATGATGCTTCACAAATTGAAGCAAGACAGGCTGAAGGAGGATCTATTCTTGATCATATCTTCGGTGGGCAAAAAAGTACTGTTGAAAACCAACTGTCACAAAACACAGGAATTTCAATAGACAAAATAGGTCCTATCCTTGCGATGCTTGCACCTGTAGTAATGGGTTATATCGGACAGCAGAAACAACAGAGCAATGTAGGAGCAGGAGGTTTAGGTGATCTTTTAGGAGGAATCCTTGGTAATGCTTCCAATCAGGCACAAGCTCAGCAGTCTAATCCTTTGAATGACATTCTTGGAAGTGTTTTAGGAGGTGGCGGACAATCTCAATCTTCAGGAAATCCTTTGAATGATATCCTGGGAAGTGTATTGGGCGGTGGAAACCAACAACAAGGCGGCGGCGGTTTAGGCAGCATCCTTGGTAATATTCTGGGAGGTAAATAATTAATTTAATTTTCATAAAAAAAGACCGGAGATATGATCTTCGGTCTTTTTTATTTTTAATTACTTTTTAGATTTTTCTGCAGAAGCAGGAAATGATTTTGAAGCTTTTTTAGGTCTTCTTTTACCATAACTTCCGGAATTAATTTTCCCTCTTCTTGATTTTTTGTCTCCTTTTCCCATAGTATTATGTATTTGTTGTCCTACGAATTTAGAAAATACAATACTAAAATCCAATTAATGAAGCTGTTAAAGTTTTATAAATTAGGAAGGGAAGCTGGAGAATTCCATTACCTACGCTTTCTACACTTTTATTGTCTTCCATTTTCCTTTTTTAAATAAGATAAAAGCAACAATAGTAATCAATGTTTCTGCAGCTGGAATTGATATAAAAACTCCTTTGGGTCCCATATCAAGATATTTTGATAAAAAATAGGCCAGCGGAATCTGAAACAGCCAGAATCCAAAAAGATTAACCCAGGTAGGAGTCCATGTATCACCAGCTCCATTGAAGGCATTGATCATCACCATCCCGATTCCATAGAAAATAAATCCTATACTCATAATCTGAAGCGCATTTTTAGCAAAATCTTTAATCGCCATTTCCTGAGTAAAAAAGCTTACTAAAAAATTTCCCATAAAAAGAAAGATCAGACTAACTATCAGCATAAAAATGACATTATATTTCACGGTTTTCATCACCGACTGTTCTGCTCTCAGCATTTCATTCGCTCCCATATTCTGGCCTACCAATGTAGAGGCAGCATTACTCAATCCCCAGGCTGGAAGCATAAAAAACATCATCAATCTTAAAGCGGTCTGATAACCTGCCGATGCATTCTCTCCTCCGGTAGTTGCAACAAGCTCTGCAAGGAAAATCCAGCTGCATGAGGCGATGACAAACTGAAAAATTCCGGGAGTTGCAATTTTTATGATAGATTTAATTAATACATAATCCGGTTTAAAATAAGGTAGTTTAATTCTTATCTGAGTATCGGCTACCAAAAGATGATAGAGCTGATAAATAACCCCAATACTACGTCCTATTGTTGTTGCCAAAGCAGCTCCTGTAAGTCCCAAAGCAGGAACAGGACCTAAGCCTTTTATCAGAATCGGACAGAGAATGATGTTAGCAATATTTGCGATCCATAAACTTTTCATAGCAATCATTGCATTTCCCGCTCCTCTGAAAATCCCATTAATTAAAAACAAAAGCATAATAATGGTGCTGCTTCCCATCATAATTCGGGTAAAATCCTTCCCATAAGCTGCTGCCTCTGGTTTTGAACCCATCAGAATCAGAATTTCCTCAGCATAAATTACTCCAAGTAAGCTTAAAACGAAAGTAATCCCAAAGGAAACGAGTAATACTTGCGCTGCGCTTCTGGAAGCCTGTTCTGGATTTTTCTCACCAATTCTTCTTGCTACCAAAGCTGTGGCCGCCATACTCATCCCAATGGCAATAGAATACATTATCGAAAGTACAGATTCGGTAAGTCCTACGGTCTGGATAGCAAAACCACTTTCTTTCAGATGGCCGACAAAATAGAGATCAACAAGTGCAAATACGGATTCCATAGCCATTTCCAGCATCATGGGAATCGCTAAAAGCAATACAGCACTTCTGATGTTCACTTTTGTAAAATCAGTCTCTTCACCGCTGAATGCTTTTTTCAAAAATTCAATATATTTTGTCATTTCTCAATTAATATTTTATGTAATCCCAAAAATACAAATCCAATTATTAGAAAAACTTAGCAATTGGTAATAAAATTTAATTTAGATTTGTATATTCTTAAAAATTATCCTTATGAAAAAAATAATCTCTACTACTTTTCTATTTGGAATGTTACTGTCCGGCAGCATGTTCTCTGCCCAGAAGATGAGTCAGGAAAAGATGAAAGCCATTTATTCTGATGATATAGTAACATTTAAAAAACAGTTTGCTCCGGGAGATTACAACAAATGTTTCCTTGTGGGAGATCTACTTTATTCCCCCCTTGGCTTCAGTGTAATGTCTGACAGAAAGAATATTATCAACTTCCTTTTGGATAACAAAGCGAATGTGAATAAAAAATGTCAGAATAAAACTCCTCTTGAAGTAGCTGATGAAACAAAAGGCAGTGAAGAAGTAAAGAGAATTCTGATTGCAAAAGGTGGTAATAGAATCTAAAAAAATCTAAAAACAATATATGAAACTTCCGAAAGGGAGTTTTTTTTATTTATAAAACCTGCAAAAATCTTATCTTTGCCAACGAAAAATTCAAGGTTCGGAATTGAACCTTAAACATTGAACTTTAAACAAATAATTATGTTTCGATCACACACCAACGGAGAGCTATCTCTGAAAAATCTGAATGAAGAAGTTACACTATCAGGATGGGTACAGACTATCCGTGATAAAGGATTTATGATTTGGGTAGATCTTCGAGATCGTTACGGAATTACCCAGCTGGTTTTTGACCAGGAGCGCTCTTCTGCTCAATTGATGGAAGAAGCTAAGAAACTGGGCCGTGAATTTGTGATTCAGGCTACCGGAAGAGTTATTGAAAGAGTAAGCAAAAACCCTAATATTCCAACCGGGGAAATTGAAATTCTGGTAGAAAAACTGACAATTCTGAATGATTCTCAGCTTCCACCTTTCACTATTGAAGATGAAACAGACGGAGGTGAAGAATTAAGAATGAAATACCGTTACCTGGATATCAGAAGAAATCCGGTAAAAGATAAACTGATCTTCCGTCACAAGATGGCACAGAAAGTAAGAAATTATTTATCTGACGAAGGTTTCATTGAAGTGGAAACTCCTGTATTGATCAAGTCTACTCCGGAAGGAGCAAGAGACTTTGTTGTACCAAGCAGAATGAATCCTGGACAGTTTTATGCATTGCCACAGTCTCCACAGACTTTCAAACAGCTTTTGATGGTAGGTGGAATGGATAAATATTTCCAGATTGTAAAATGTTTCCGTGATGAGGATTTAAGAGCAGACAGACAGCCGGAATTTACACAAATCGACTGTGAAATGGCTTTTGTAGAGCAGGAAGACGTGATGAACGTATTCGAAGGAATGACCAAAACGCTTATAAAAGATATTACTGGTCAGGAATTCGGAGCTTTCCCAAGAATGACTTTCGCAGATGCGATGAGAAAATACGGAAATGACAAACCGGATATCCGTTTCGGAATGGAGTTCGTAGAACTGAATGAACTGGTAAAAGGAAAAGACTTTAAAATATTTGATGATGCTGAATTAGTAGTCGGAATTAATGTAGAAGGATGTGCAGACTATACAAGAAAGCAGATCGATGAACTTGTGGATTGGGTAAAACGTCCTCAGATTGGTGCTTCAGGAATGGTTTGGGCAAAATTCCAGAATGACGGAGTGAAAACCTCATCGGTAAACAAATTCTACAACGAGGAAGATTTAGGAAAAATCATCGAAAAATTCGGAGCAAAAGAAGGTGACTTAATGTTGATTCTTTCCGGAAACGAAAATAAAGTAAGAGCTCAACTTTCTGCATTGAGAATGGAACTTGGTAACCGTTTGGGACTAAGAAAAGGAAATGTATTTGCACCACTTTGGGTTGTTGACTTCCCTCTATTGGAATGGGATGAAGACACTGAAAGATACCATGCAATGCACCACCCGTTCACGTCTCCAAAACCGGAAGATATCCACTTATTGGAAACTGATCCCGGAAAAGCAAGAGCTAACGCTTATGATATGGTTCTGAACGGAAACGAAATCGGAGGAGGATCTATCAGAATTTTTGACAGAGATCTTCAGTCTAAAATGTTTGACTTATTAGGATTTACCAGAGAAGAAGCAGAAGCTCAGTTTGGATTCCTGATGAATGCATTTAAATACGGAGCTCCGCCACACGGAGGTTTAGCATTCGGATTTGACCGTCTGGTAGCGATTCTTGACGGGAACGAAGTGATCAGAGATTATATCGCTTTCCCTAAGAACAATTCAGGACGAGATGTAATGATCGATGCGCCTGCTTCGATTGCTGATGCACAGCTCGACGAATTAGAATTACAATTGAATTTAAAAGCATAAATGTAAAGCGGGGTATTTGCCCCGCTTTTTTTATATTCTTATTACAGGACTTAAGTTCACTCTAAACTTCCTAATGTTTTATACTGACGATACTATTTCTGAAAAATAAATTTTAATAAAGCAGCATTATTTAGAATCAAAAAACATTACAAATCCTAACATTATTTATCAATTTTCTAACAAAACAAACTATACACTAGTAAAATATACATTTTTACACACTATGTCAAATATTCGTGAAATAATCAAATTTAAAATTTAATAGTAAAAATTAAATTAAAACAATTAAATCAACGAAATAAATACATTTTCCAAATAAAAACCCAACAAAACAATCATTATATTATGTTATATGTAAATATGATTTTTATTAATATATTTACGTTACACAGCTGAATTATAATGAAGACTTCATCAAAACTTAGGAATTGATGTATTTTTATAATCTCATGCGTATGATAATAATATAGCTGTTCATATTTTAAACCTTGATCACCAACCAATATTAAATAATATGAAAAGCAAACTATTACTATTATCAGGATGCCTTGTTCTGGCACTGAATTCATGCAGATCGGATATTGAAAATCCACAAACAGAATCTATCGACCTTACAACGACTAAGCTGGACAATGCAAAGGTTCACAAATTACTAATTGACGGAAATATACTTATGTTAACGAAGTAAATGGTGAATATTTTTATGCAGAAGATATTACCATTAGCCCCGAACAGTTTAATGTATTACAAAAGCAGGCCAACCCAGGAACATCAACAGCAGAGAAAAGTACCATTGTAAGCTCCTTTATCAAGACATGGCCGGATGCAACCGTCTACTATACATTACCCAGCCAGGGAAGTATGAGTACTCAGAATTACAATACTTTCCTGACCAATATCAACAAAGCATTTGATATGATTTCTTCACAGACCAGCATGCAGTTTGTTGAACGAACCAATCAAACAGAATATATCACCTTTACGTATACAACGTCCAACAGTTCTCCGCTTGGATGGCAAAAAAACAGAGTTAACGGTATAAAAATCTATAATATTACTTATCCCGCTATTATTGCACACGAAATCATGCATTCTATGGGAATCATGCATGAGCAGTGCCGCCCGGATAGAGATCAGTACATCATTGTAGATGTTAACAAGGCTGTAGAAGGAAGCCGTCATAACTTCAATCTTTACAATGATTATGCAGGACATGGTGCTTTTGATTTCGGTTCTGTGATGATGTATCAGTCTACAGACTTTGCAATAGACTCAAGTCAGCCTGTAATGACTAAGCTGGATGGATCTACATTCACCAAGCAAAGGACGGGATTGTCTGCAGGTGATTATGCTGGTATCAATCATTTGTATGGACCTGTTAATGCTACTTCTACAGTAAACGGAACGTATACTATGACAACAGCTTTAGCAAGTGATAAAAATGTAGATGTTTCAGGAAGTTCAACTGCAGACGGCACCAGCATCATACTGTATTCAGCTTCTACAGGAAATAACCAGAGATTTACTTTCACCAAATCAGATCATGGTTACTATACCATCAAATCTATATTGGACCCTACAAAGGTATTAACCGTGAAAAGTAACGGGACAACGAATGGAACCGCTGTTGAATTAAGAACCAATGCTAATACAGATTCTCAAAAATGGTTATTATTCAATTTAGGAAATAATGGATTTGGATTTGCTCCTAAGAACGCACCAGCATTGAGATTAGAGGTAAAAAACGGCACAACAACCAATCTTACCCCTATTGTAATTGGCACAACTGATCAAACGGTTCAGCCTTCAACAAAACAACGCTTCATCCTTACAAAAGTTAACTAAATTTCTTCATACAAGAAAAGAGGTTAGGAAATAAATTTCCTAACCTCTTTCTATATTTAAAACTATCTATTAGATTAATTTCAACATTTCATTTCTTCCCGGCCCGGTTGAAAGATAAGCCACAGGAATTCCTAATTCTTCTTCCAAGAACGAAAGAAACTCGTTGACTTCTTCGGGTAATTCTGAAGGACTTTTCATCGCAGAAAAATCCGCTTCCCAGCCATTCATCCAT
Organism: Chryseobacterium sp. KLBC 52; assembly: GCF_003347605.1. Lineage (GTDB taxonomy): Bacteria > Bacteroidota > Bacteroidia > Flavobacteriales > Weeksellaceae > Chryseobacterium. The sequence continues at coordinate 319,741 of NZ_QDFZ01000002.1, forward strand.
TTTAATATAGGTTTTCCGTTTTCAGGAAGTAAACCTGAAGCAGTTACAATCTCTCCGTTTTCCAGTTCATAATGGGTACAAACTGCTACGGATTTCAATCCACTTAAAACATCAGCCTTTGTCAGAACCAGCTGAGTCACTCCATTGATCATTACGGCATACTTTAAAGCAGGAAGATCCAACCATCCTGTTCTTCTCGGACGTCCGGTATTGGAACCAAACTCATTCCCTTTTGTTCTGATTTCTTCACCTAGTTCATCAAATAATTCAGTTGGAAAAACTCCGTTCCCTACTCTTGTACAGTAAGCTTTTGCAATTCCAAATATCTCACCGATCTTTTTCGGTGAAACACCTAAACCGCTGCTCGCACCTGAAGCCGTGGTGGAAGAAGAAGTAACATACGGATATGTTCCGTGGTCAATATCCAGCATAGCAGCCTGAGATCCTTCTGCTAAAATTGTTTTACCTTCTGCCAGAGCATTATTTAAATATATCTCAGTTTCTGTGCATTGGAATTTTTTCAGAAAATCTACCGCTTCAAAAAATTCATTACTTATTTCCTCCAGAGAAGGCAGTGTCATACCTCCAGCAGTCAGCATCTTATAATCTCTTTCTAAAATATGCTGTACTCTGCTTCTAAAGTCAGGAGTAAACATATCTCCAACTCTTACATTCTGTCTTAAGATTTTATTTGAATAAGCCTGTGCAATCCCGTTTTTGGTGGTTCCGATGGTTGTATAATCAGAACTTTCCTCCATAAAAACATCCAGAAGTTTATGAGTAGGCAGTACAAAGTGAGCTTTCAATGAAATAATCACATTGTTTTCCGGCTGAACCGTTTCATCAAATAACTGAAGATTTGCAATTTCTTTTTTAAAACTTACAGGATCCAGTACAGTTCCTGTACCAATAACATTCTGCACTCCTTTCATAAAGATCCCCGAAGGAATCATTTTAAGCGTAATTCTTCGGCCGTTTCTCTCTATGCTGTGCCCAGCATTGGATCCGCCATTAAAACGTGCTGTAATGTCATAATTTTCACTGATCAGGTCAATAAACTTTCCTTTCCCTTCATCACCCCATTGTAATCCTAATACAATATCCATATTCGTACTTTAAATTTTATGGGACAAAGCTATGACAGTCAAGAAGAAAGACCATTGTCATTTGACAAAAAGAGATTTCTTGAGAAATCAGAAGCTAGATGTTAGAACTTAGTAACAACTCACCAACCCTATTACTTTCCGACTCAAAATAATATCATCTATCAATTATCATTAATAATTCTAGACTATATTTCTTCTGATTCTACTTAGAGAAGAAGGAGTAACTCCGAGATAGGAAGCAAGCATAGACTGTGGAACTCTGTTGGCAAGCCCCGGATAATGATTTAAAAAATGAATGTACCGTGATTTCGCATCCTGATTGAGCATGATACTGGCAACTTTCAGTTTATTCTCAACAACAAATGCATGGATTCTTGCAAACAAAACCGGCCATACCGCAATTTTCTCTTCCAGGAGTTTAAAATGCTTAAGATCAATCACCAGCAGTACAGCATCCGTAATCGCTTCGATATCTTCATGAGCAGGCAGCTGATCTGTAAATCCTTGAAAATCTCCTATAAATCTGCCTTCATAGATGAAATATCTGGTAAAATCATCACCCTGTTTATTATAATACAAAGACCGGAAAACCCCTTCTTTCACAAAAGCAATTCTTTGGCTCACCTTTCCTGCTTCTACAAAAGGTTCTCCCTTCTTCACAGTGATTTCCTGAATGCCTTCAGCAAGTAAAAGTTCATCCTGAGGATTCAGTGTTCCAAATTTTTTGATATAAGTAAAAAGCTCTTCCATATTTCTGTTTTACCCACGGATTGCGGAAATATAAAGATATAAAAGTCATTGCTAAAAACAATTGTCATTTGGCAACAAACCCTGCAAAAGGTACCACACAGGCTTCCAACGGCATGTTAATTGCTTGATTTTTAAAAATGTAAGACAATGAAAGCAATTTGGAACGGCGCTATTGGCTTCGGTTTAGTAAACATTCCTGTTAAAATTTACTCAGCAACAGAAACCACAAAATTAGATCTCGATATGCTTGACAAGTCTGATTTTTCCAATATCCGGTTTAAAAGGGTGAATGAAAACACAGGAAAAGAAGTTAAGTGGGAAAATATCGTTAAAGGTTATCTCATGGACGAAAAATATATCGTTCTTGATGAAGAAGATTACGAAGCCGCAAGCCCTGAAAAGACAAAAATCCTTTCTATTGATCAGTTCGTCAAAGAAGAGGAAGTAGACAGTGTGTATTTTGAAACCCCTTATTATCTGGAACCCCAGAAAAATGGAGAAAGTGCCTACAGGCTTTTATTGAAAGCGCTTGAAAAAACATCCATGGTAGGAATCGGAACATTTGTACTCCGTGAGACTGAAGCCATCGGATTGATACGGCCTTACAATGAAGAGATCCTGGTTTTGAACCGGTTGAGATTCAACCAGGAAATAAGAAATTATACAGACTTAAAAATCCCTGCTCAAAAGGCTCCGAAACCTGCAGAACTTAAAATGGCTGTTAATCTTATAGAACAGCTTTCTCAGGAATTTGATCCTGCCATGTATAAAGATACCTATTCTGATGAGCTCATGAAGATCATTAAACAGAAAGCAAAAGGTAAAAATATTAAAGCCAAAAAAGTTCAGCCTGCAAAAGAAGGTAAAGTGATTGATCTGATGGCACAGTTAAAAGCAAGTCTAAGCAGTTCCAAATCCAAATCCGCATCATAATGGCTTTAAAAGATTATCATAACAAAAGAAAGTTCGATGAGACCAGCGAACCAAAAGGAAAAGCAAAAAAAAGCAAAGACAAACTGATTTTTGTGATTCAGAGGCATGCCGCAAGCCGGCTTCATTATGACTTCCGGCTTGAAATGGAAGGCGTACTGAAAAGCTGGGCGGTTCCGAAAGGCCCGTCATTAGACCCGAAAGACAAACGTCTTGCGATGATGGTGGAAGATCACCCCTACGATTATAAAGATTTTGAAGGGAATATCCCGGAAGGGAATTATGGTGCCGGACAAGTGGAAGTATGGGACAGCGGAACTTATGAACCTCTGGAAGAAAATTCTAAATTTTCTGACGAAAAAGAACTGCTGAAGGAGTTGCATGCAGGTTCTTTAAAATTTATTTTACATGGCAAAAAGCTGAAAGGTGAATTTGCTCTGGTTAAAATGAAAAATACGGATGATAACTCATGGCTGCTCATCAAACACAAAGATGAATTTGCAGAAAGTCCTTACAATGCTGAAGAAAACACTTCACCAAAGTCTCTGGTCACTCAGTTTTTAGAGGAAAAAAAAAGCCTAAAAATAAAAGAAAAAAAGAAGTCATAACTTCTGAAAAACCATTCAGAAATTTTAATTCTTTAACAAACGAAAAAAAATTAAAGTCTTTTATCAAACCTATGCTGGCCAAACTTTCAGAGAAAGCCTTCAATGATAAAGACTGGATCTTTGAGATAAAATGGGACGGCTACCGAGCTGTTGCTGACCTCAGCCATGATGCTCCGCTCTTCTATTCCCGGAACGGAATTTCTTTTTTATCAAAATTTGACAAAATTGCCCAGGATTTCGACAAACAGAAACATCATATGATCCTGGACGGCGAAGTTGTGGCCTACGACGAACAAGGGAAGCCTAATTTTCAGCTTTTGCAACAAATCGGAGATAATCCCAATTCAGCTCTTGTTTATCAGGTTTTTGACCTTCTATGGCTGAATGGTCATTCTACCGAAGAAATTCCTCTGATCCAGAGAAAAGAACTTTTAAAGGAAGCTTTAACAGAAACCCAGCAGATCAAATACTGCGATCATATTCCCGAAAAGGGTATTGAATTTTTTGCACAGATGAAAAAAATGAAACTGGAAGGTATGATTGCAAAGCGGGCAGAGAGTTTATATATTGAAAACAGCAGAACTACTGATTGGCTTAAAATCAAATTTTCCAATACAGAAGAAGTGATTATTTGTGGTTTTACAGAACCCAGAGGTTCACGGGAAAGTTTCGGAGCCCTGATTTTAGGAAAATTTATTGATGGTGAGCTTACTTACTGTGGCCATACAGGCACAGGTTTCAATACGGTTTCTTTAAAAGAAGTATATGAGAAACTGCAAAAAATAATTGTAAAGTCATCTCCGTTCGAACAGGTTCCCAAAACCAATATGCCGGTAACATGGGTAAAACCTGAACTGGTATGCGAAATCAAATATTCTGAGATTACCAGGGACGGAATATTCAGGCATCCTGTTTTTATCACAATCAGAGAGGACAAAAACCCGGATGATCTTAAAGATCCATCCTTCACCGAAAAACCTAAAGAAATGAAATCAAAAGCCACATTAAAAAAAGCAGAGATTAATGAGAAAGAAAAAGAGATCACTTTGGATAAACATCTTGTAAAACTGACCAATCAGGATAAAGTTTACTTTCCTAAAGATGGTATTACAAAAGGAGATGTCATTGAATATTATCAATCCGTAGCCCGATATATTTTACCTTACTTAAAAAATCGTCCGCTTTCTCTCAACCGGTTTCCCAATGGAATTGACAAGCAGAGTTTTTATCAGAAAGATGCCGGAGATCATATTCCGGACTGGATAAAAACCACCCAGGTATATTCTGAATCGAATGACAAATACATTGATTATATGTACTGCAACGATAAAGCGACTTTGGCTTATCTGAATAATTTGGGATGTATTGATCTCAACCCATGGAACAGTTCTTTACCGGACCTTGAGCATCCGGATTATCTGGTTTTGGATCTTGACCCTTCTTCAAAAAATACATTTGATGAGGTAATTGAAACAGCGCTTCAGGTGAATGAGGTTTTAACAACTATTAAAATAAAAGGTTATTGTAAAACTTCCGGAAGCACAGGAATTCATATCTATATTCCTATGGGTGCTCATTACGATTTCGATCAGGTAAAAGATTTTGCTCATATCCTTATGAAACAGGTGAATGAAAAACTGCCGAAGATTACCACTTTGGAAAGAAGCCTTCAAAAAAGGGATAACAAAAAAATTTATCTGGATTATTTGCAGAACAGAACAGGCCAGACTCTTGCCAGCGCTTACAGCCTGAGACCTAAACAAGGTGCCTCCGTTTCTATGCCTTTGGAATGGGATGAATTGAAACCCGGACTGAAACCGACCGATTTTACTATCAACAATGCTCTTGACAGAATTAAAGAAAAAGGAGACTTGTTCAAAGCTGTTCTGGGTAAAGGAATTGATATGATGAAGGCATTGGAACTGCTGCAGAATATTGATTAATTTCTCTATTTTTGCCCGCAAAACTTTTAATCATGGAGGAGCCTATCAAATTGCAGTTATATTTCAATGAAAACATAGAAAGAGAAAATCAGAAATTTTTCTTTCAGTATACATGGAAAAAGCACTTTACTGAACTAAAAAAAGCAATCACATATGCTGTTGTATTCCTCGCATTAGGATTTCTTCCTATAAAATCTTTGAATCTTGGTCCTGTTGCCATTATTTTTAAATATGGAGGTTTCTTATTTGTAGGATATATTTTCCTTCTGTTATATCAGTATTTCAATACTAAAAATAAAACCTTTAAATTAATCGAAGAACAAATTGATGACCTCAGAAGAAAACATGATGAAATAAGCTTTATAACACTTCATCAGGATAGTATTACCGTTAAAAATCCATTCAATACCATCAACTGCGTCTGGAATAAAACTCAGTATAAAATGGTTGACCAATACCTTATTTTAAATATGGTTAATAACAATTTCATTTTTACAGAATCTGAGTTTAAGGAGAATGAATATAAAATTTTATTAGATTCTCTTCAGCATTATTCTAAAAAAGAGAAGTAAAAACTCCCACATTATACTAATGCAGGAGCTTCTTAAAAAAATTAAATATAATTATTGATTATAAACATGAATATCTCTCTGTGGAAAAGGAATTCCGATTCCAGCTTTATCGAGAGCTTCTTTACAACCGATGATTAGTTCTTCGTTCATCGTCCAGAAATTTTCAGTGGAAGTACTTACTCTTACGGATACATTGACAGCACTGTCTCCCAATTCAGTCACCACCACCTGTGGGGCAGGTGTTGCAAGAGCATATTGATTATTCTTAATGACGTTCATTAAAATATCCTTGGTCTGCCTAAGATCCGCATCATAAGCAATTCCGATATCCAGTGATGTTCTCCTTGTTCCCAATTGGGTAAAATTGGTAATACTGTTATTGGAAACGACTCCATTAGGAATAACGATCAATTGGTTTTGCGGGGTGATCAGTTTTGTATGAAAGATATCTATGGCATCTACAGTCCCCGAAACCCCTGAATTGGTAGAAATAAAATCACCAATCTTAAATGGTTTTAATAGTAGAATTAAGATTCCACCTGCAAAATTTGTTAAAGATCCCTGTAAAGCTAGACCTACTGCCAAACCTGCGGCACCAATCATTGCGACAAATGCAGAAGTCTGTACTCCAAGTTGCGTTACAACAACAATAAATAGCAGAATATTAAGTCCCCAGTTGATAATATTTAAAAGAAAATGCTGCAGCGAAGCTTCCATACTTCTTTTTTTGAAACCTTTTTCAACCAGTTTCTTTATCATTCTGATCATCCATGATCCGATAAGATAAATCAATAATGCGGAAATGACTGCAGTAAAAATTCTCGGTGCCCATGAAATTGCTGAAGAAATTAAGGTATCCCAGTGTTGTTGAATCTTGTTCAATTCTAAATCGTCCATTGTATACTATGTGTTTTACTATTTATATCAATAAAAGTATTGACATCTTCTGCAGGATTTGGAAAAAAAAGAATTCACCCTGCACTGTTATCAGTGAAAGTAAACTATATTTTATCCTCTAAAATAGATTGACAGCAGAACGGAATATTTCTGCTTTACTCAATAATCATTCAGAAATTGAATCTTGCAGGAAGAAATAATTTTTCGGTCATAGAGTTACAAAAACGATACCGAAGTGGGCAGTATTCAAAGAAAAAAAATATCAAGAAACATTCCTTAAGGTAATTTTGCGGCAAGACTTTCAGGTAAAAGCCTAAGAATATGGTAGATAATTTTCCATTTAAAATTGGGAACAATGGTAAAGGAATTTCCAGCATTGACAATAAATTTCGCCACATACTCCGGCTCCATGATCAGAGATTCATTAAGTTCTAATCCTTCGTTGATTTTTGTTCTGATATAACCAATAACCAGGGCATTTACAATAATTTTCCGGGAAGCTAATTCCTGTCTCAATCCGGCCAGAAACTGTGTAAATGCAGCTTTGGTACTGCCATAGACAAAATTGCTTTTTCTTCCTCTTACTCCGGACAAGGAAGAGAGTCCGATTATTCTTTCCAGGTTGGTATTGCTTTTATCCATTGCAATAATACTCAGGATAGAAACTCCACCCATATAATTGACTTCCATCATTTGTTTCGCTCCTTTGAAATCGGTCAGTGCTTTTTGATTGTCTACTAAAAAACCTGCGGCATAAACTACAATATGAGGTTGTACAGAAAGACTGGCATAAAACTGACGATGAGAATCAAAATCTGCAGCATCAAAATACAAAACAGAGACTTTTGAGCGGTCCAGATTTTTTGAATCAATGAAATTATTCAAAGCGGTTGTATTTCGGGAAGCAGCAATAACTGTAAATCCTTTTTCAACATATTGTATTACACATTGTTTCGCTACATCTGAATTAGCCCCCAGAATAAGAACGGTTTTGTTTGTGTTTTGATTCATGAAGCAAAGATAATTGTTTTATTAAACACTAATTTCATTAATTGTTTTTCACAAATGGACATAATTTTCAAACTAGTGTAGAAAAAAATTGCGGCGGGTGAACTTTGTTCACCCGCCGCAGCTACATATTTTCAGACTGAATTATTTTTTTTCTTCAGTTGCTGTTTCTTTTTTGTCATCTGCCTTCTCAGCAGTTTTTGCTTTATCTCCAAAACGAGCCTCAGTCATTTCTCTTGAAACTGCAGCTTTTTCGAATTTCAGTTTTCCAGATAATGTTTCGATAACAAAACCATCATCCTGAACCTGAGCAATTCTTCCGTGAAGACCTGACGTAAGAACTACTCTTGTTCCCACTTTAAGGTTTTCCTGAAAGTTTTTCTCCTGCTTTTGCTTTTTCATCTGAGGTCTGATCATCAGGAAATAAAATCCTACAAACATCACTCCCATCATGATCAGCATCATAGGTGAAGATCCACCTTGTGCCTGTAAAAATAGTGTCAGCATATTTTAAATATTAGGGTTGAATGTTCGCAGTGAACGTTAATCTGATTGGAGCTTTTTCTACATTAGCAAAAACGTCTGCATACTTCTGCACGTTTCCGTCGAAGCTTGAAGAATCAAAGTGTAATGTAACTTTTCCTTTTTTACCAGGCATGATTGGCTCTTTTGTAAAATCAGGAGCTGTACATCCGCATCCAGGCTTCACTTCAGAAATAATCAATGGGTTTTTACCTGTGTTGGTAATTTCGTATACGTGTTCTACTTTATCTCCCTTTTTGATTTTTCCAAAATCAAAGCTGTTTTCAGATAAAGCTACAGAAGTAGATGGCTCGTTAGAAACCGGAGCAGCTGCTTCACTATTTACAGGTGCTGCTACAGAATCAGTAGTTAGGGGAGCTACAACAGATGCAGAATCAGTAGCTGCAGCTTCAGCACTTTGAGTTTCTTTGTTTTCTTTTTTACATGAAACTAACCCAAATCCTATAATAGACAAGGCGATAATTGATAACGTCTTTTTCATTTTATATTCTATTTTGATCTTTACAATATTTATCTAAAATACCATTGATGAAGATATTGGAACGGTCTGTAGCAAATACTTTTGCAATTTCAATATATTCATTAATGATCACTCTTGAAGGGGTGAAAGCAAAGTTATCAAGCTCTGCAATGGCTGTAGACAAAATTACTTTATCCATTAGAGAAACTCTTTCCAGATCCCAGTTTTCCAGTCTTTCTTCCAGTTTCTTTTCATTGTTTTCCCAGTTGTTCAAGGTATCTTTCAACAACTTTGCAGCGAATGTTTTATCTTCTTCATCTTTAATCATTTTGATCAAAGTTCTGCTTTCTTCATCTTCTCTCAGGAAACCGATTGTTTTTTGTACCATGGAATTGGCAATATGGATATCATCGTACCATGAAAGCTCCTTATCTCCCAGATAATCATGAAAATCTTCATTTTCAGCAATATACCTCAGAAATAATTTACCTATAAATTTCTGATCTTCTTCGAAGGAGTATCCTTCTTCTTTCATGAAATCCTGATACCGTTTCCCAGCAGTAATTCTCTGGAAAGTTTTTACCAATAAATCATCATGCATATCCCATTTCAACTGCTTGTGCTGGCCTGTAAAAAATAATCTTTCAGGGTTTTCTTCCAGCTTACGCAATACCTGGTTGTTAATGAATTTTTGGTTAGGATTAATATCAGCATCAGTTTTAAGAAATTTATTCTTACCAATTTCGATCTGATTTTCTGCCAAATCTTTCAAACCCACCAAAAAGTTGAGCTGATAGATGTATAGATAATAGATTTTCTCTATCCCGGCAAACATGTTTTTCTCTAAAACATCAAATTTTACAGGATTTTGGTAGTAAGAATACACGGTCTGTACTACTTTTTCACGGATTTGTCGTCTTCCTAACATTCAAAGAGCTTTTTTATGGGTGCAAAGATACAAAATTTAAAATTGATGAAATTCGTAGTGTGATGACATTTTTGTAATTTTGTCAAACTATATGAAAGCGCTAAAAACCTTAAACCCTTATTTTTGGAAACACAAAATACTATTGTTTTGGGGGGTACTCTTTATCATCGCCAGTAATTTCTTTAATATATATAAGGTTCAGTTTGTAGGAAAATCTGTGGATGAACTTACAAAAAGTGGGAACCTTGGTTTCAACCAGCAGGTTTTAATTTATGTTGGAATTATTGTAGGATGTTCTCTTCTAACAGGATTCTTCACTTTTATGATGCGACAGACCATCATTGTTGCCTCCAGAAGAATAGAATACGAACTTAAAAATAAAATCTACAGACATTATCAGGATTTATCTTTAACGGATTATAAACAAACCACCATCGGAGACTTAATGAACAGATTGAGCGAAGATGTTGTTGCAGTGCGAATGTATCTTGGTCCCGGGGTAATGTATGTAGCGAATTTGATTGTACTGGTGCTGATTACAGCTATTTACATGGTAAAGACGGATGCTTCCATGACGATGTGGACTTTACTTCCGCTTCCTGTTTTATCTTTTGCTATTTATAAGGTAAGTTCTATTATCAACAAAAAGTCGAAGATCATGCAGAAAAGCCAGTCTGCAATTTCTACTTTTGTACAGGACAGCTTTTCAGGAATCCGTGTGGTAAAATTTTTCGCAAGAGAAAAATACATTGAAAAAAACTACGGCATCAAAGTTACCGATTATCAGAATAAAGCTTTGGATCTTGCCAAAACAGAAGCCTATTTCTTCACCATTATTCTTTTTGTGATCGGATTATTAAATGTTGCCATTATCTGGATTGGTGGTACAAAATACATTGCAGGAGAATTAAGCATTGGTAAGATTGCCGATTTCTTTATGTATATCAACACGCTGATTTTCCCTTTCTCTATGGTAGGATGGGTAACTTCTGTCAACCAGAGAGCTGAGGCCTCTATGCAGAGGATCAATGAATTCATGGATAAAAAATCAGAGATCATTAATACTAATTTTGAAAACTATCCGATCAAAGGAAATATAGAATTCAGAAATGTATCCTACGTATATCCTAATACGGGAATCAAAGCACTGGACAATCTAAGTTTTAAAGTAAACGCCGGAGAATCGTTGGCTATTATGGGTAAAACCGGTAGTGGAAAATCAACGATTGCCTTATTATTATGCAGGTTAATAGATCCTACGGAAGGGGAAATTTTAATTGATGGTAAAAACCTGAAAGAACATAATCTTGAAAACTACAGAAATTTTATCGGATATATTCCTCAGGAGAGCTATTTATTCTCTGATTCTATTGAAAATAATATTGGTTTTGCCATTAATCATCCTTCTCATGAGAAGGTAGTAGAGTACGCTAATATTGCAGATGTTCATAAAAATATTGTAGAGTTTAAAGACCAATATAAAACACTTGTTGGTGAACGCGGAGTGATGCTTTCGGGGGGACAGAAGCAAAGAATTTGTATCGCAAGAGCCTTAATTAAGGACCCCAATATCATTATTTTTGACGATTCTTTGTCTGCCCTGGACACTGAAACGGAGCAGAATATTCTGGAAAATATTGACAAAAAAATCAGTAACGCTACTTCCATAATCATCACACACAGAGAGTCTAGCGCCCAAAAAGCCCATCAGATTATCAACCTGACCGAAATTGCCAATTCTGTAACTGCATAGCCATTTCGTTCTCAATTGTTAAATAAATCATAAAAAAAATTTTGTGATTAAAAGAATTCTTTTATATTTGTTCTTAACAAGATTAAAAAATATCTAACAATGAGTGAATACAAGGAACGCCATGAAAATGAGATTTTCACGAAGGTGTTAAAAGCAGGGAGAAGAACTTATTTCTTTGATGTGCGCGAGACGAAAGCAGGAGATTATTATCTTACAATCACTGAGAGTAAGAAGAATTTCGGAGAGAATGGGGAAGCTACATTCGAGAAGCATAAAATTTACCTTTACAAGGAAGATTTTAAGAGTTTCCAGGAGATGTTTAATGAGTCCACAGATTTCATCATTAATGAAAAGGGTGAGGATGTAATTTCAGAAAAACATGACAAAGACTTCAAAAGCAGATCATATACAATTGATTCTGACGACGAGGTTTAAAAAAAGAATATCTAAAAACACAAGCATCTGAAAAAGATGCTTTTTTTATGCGGTAAAACCAACTACACATAAAAAAAACGGGCTACAGCCCGTTCTATTGAATATGAATCTACTATTATTCCCATCTTTTATTCAACTGAAACAATTTCTTTTGATTCTTCTTTGTTAAAAGGTGCTGATTTCAGGAAACTGTATAACACGTCTGGCAGCTCATTTTTACAAGGATCTTCCTGATTTCTGTTATTCATGCTGTTTACGCTATTCGTAACATTTGCAGCAGAAAACATGACAATACCTCCGTCTTTTCTAAGGGTAGCCAACTCTTCATTCTTAGTACTTGGATCAAAATTTCCGAAACACATTATATTATTTCGGGTTTGTGGAATCGGAAATTTTTCAGCAGTAATGCCGGATAAGACATTTCCATTCATTTTAAATAATTTATAATCCCCGTCGAAATTCCTGTGAGCAATAATTTCAGCAGCACCATCGGCATCAATATCTCCCACAGCCAGCCCCTTCCAGTCTGAAGCTGAACCCCAGTTTGTAAATTCAGTAATTTTTGTAAGAACGCCACTATCACTTACCCGATAAACATGGATACCATTATAAATAGCGTTATTATCATCAGCATCCACAAGCAGTACTAATTCATCTTTACCATCTTTATCAAGATCACCTGATGCTACTGCTTTGATTTTAGAACTTGCAGGCAGATTAAGTGTATTTAAATATACTGATTGCATGTCTGTCCCAACAAATTTGCTCACTCTGGCTTCTTTATTAAAATTTCTTACTGTGATAACATCATCTTTTCCACCACTGATAAAGTTTCCAGCAACTACACCTACCCACTCTGACTGAGCTCCCCATCCGGTATATCTTGTATGTTCCACAATACTGCCGTTTTCAATTTTCAAGACATAAATACCATTTTCGTTGGCATCTGCATGATCGTTTAAAGCAATGATCTCACTTTTATTATCTCCAAAGAAATCACCTGCAGCCAGTCCTTTCCAGTTATTGGAACCACCATATACTTTACTGGTGTTAACCTGACGAAAGGCTCTGTCATAGGGTTCTAAGGTCTGCATTAAGCCGTCAAAATTTCTGATAACAACAAATTCATCATCGTTATCTCCGTCAAAATTACCGCTGGCAACACCTCTCCAATCAGAGTCTTCTCCATACTCATGATCCGTATTGACGGGCACAATTAAGTTTTCAAAATTTGATAAAAGAGCCCATGTGATCGAAGAATCAAATACCGTTATATTACTATAGTAATTTTTAGCAGCCTGTAAATCTGAAACTATCTGATACAGCGTTTTATCATCATATTGAGATAAATACAACCATAAATAAGCGGTGTAAGTGCCATATCTAGGAGTCACAGTAGGGTCAGAGGTATTAATATTATATTTAATATTCCAATTCTCATCATTATAATTAACCCCATTTTTTATATGCAGAGGGGAAATATAAATATCTTTTGTCAACGTTTTAGTATAAGCATTGATATCTGCAGTAGTATAAATAAGATTTCCATTGATTGAAATACCATACCTGTTACATTCATAAGGAAAAGCTGCCGTTAAATCAGCATGAGAAATATCTTCGCGCAAAGTATCGTGCTTCCAATAGGTCCAAACATTAGATCCTAAGCTGGCATTAAGCTGTGTATTTGCTTTTATAAAATTGGCAATTTGATTGAGCTGGACAAGATAATTGTTTTCATCCGTTGCCCTATACATCTGCACCAGCACTCTTCCTACGGAGCTTTGCATATTAAAAGGTAAAATTTCGCCCGGAAAACCTATTGGCGGATTATTATCGCTGCGTTCCTTGTAATACCCTATCGTGTTGTTAGAACCAGGTTCTATAAACCACTGGGCTGCGTGGTAAGCAAGTGTTTCTTTTATTTTTTGGATAAGGTCATCAGCAATTGTAATATAGTTTTGGCCTGCATAACGTCCTGTTGAATTATATGTTAAGTTTTGAATAGTACTATCTTTTCTAACGATTGCTGCAAACTTAGCCATAGGATATGTAATATTGGCACTATGTACCAAATGAGAATAAGGTAATCCTGTTGTATCTGATACGGCATTATAATGGTTAGTAGACCAGGCAGCACCGGAAACATGGCGATAATCATAAATTATCGGGTATCCCAATGTAGGATTTCTCAAATCATCTCTCCTGTCTATTGTATTTCCGATACACTTGATTAAAGTTTCAGCATATTTTTTCTCGTGTGTTTTTTCATACATCAAAACCAGTGCTTCCATGTGGGAAGGCACGCCCCAGGCAAACTCAAGCTGATCCTGACTGGTAGAATTACCATCCCACTGGTCGAGTCCTCTGGTATCAAAAAGTCGTTTAAAATAAGATTGGGAACCCGATTGGGAATAGGATTTTATTGCAAAAAAAGCAATAAGAATTGTAAAAAGTTTTTTCATGTTAATAGCTTTGATTAAAGTGAGTTGAGTGAGATTTTTCTCACGATTCTCCTTAAACAAATATAAGTGTTTTAGTCACTGATCATAGAATTTATTTTGCAGCCCTTTAGGCTACAGTAAATCAAGCGAAAAGTTATTACACAGACTTGAAAAAAATAAAGCCTTTCAGATTTTGAAAGGCTAAAATAGGGTAAGAATTAAAGATAATTTATTCCTTAATAAATTGTTCTGTAATGATCTTATTTTCTGTAACGACATTTAGGATATAGTTTCCAGTCGGAAGTTCTGAAATATTTATTTTTGATTCTTTTGTAGTTTTTATGAGCTGCCCTGTGAGATTAAAGATCTCCACCTTTAAAATTTTATGACCAGTTTTTATATTTAAAACATCTTTAGCAGGATTTGGATAAATTTTAAAATCATTAATGGATACTTCTGCAACACCAAGACTTCCCATCAATTCATAAGCTCCGGCATCCGGGTTACCCATACGGGCTACTCCTCTTATATCATCTGCAGGAGCATCCGTTAATACTCCGTAATTAACAGCAACACTACCGGGTAACAAGGATAATCCATCATCTGAAGTTCTTAAAATTCCATCAGCTCCAACAATATTGGTTTCATCTGTAAAGCCGGGATTAGTCTGGAATATATTATTGGGATAACCATATAAAGAATTTTGGTTTGCCAAAGTATAAAATCCCTGCGGCAGCTGAAAAAGATTATTGTAGAAGTAATTTTCAGCGGGCCAGTCATTATGATTTTTATAATCTGCTCCGGGCTGACTATCCGTACCATTGATATTACCCCAGAATATATTATTTTTTACATAATTATTTCCCAAATAGGTAAAAAATCCGCCTCCTCTTGTTCCTGTATTTTTATAAATGGTATTGTTGATGACTTTATTGCTTCCGTAATAAAGAAAAATTCCACCTCCCATATAGTTTGAAGTATTTTCGTAAAGCAGATTATTTACAATGAGATTTGAACCCTTTTCAGTATAAATACCACCACCGCCATAATAATAGGTATCAATCTGGCTGATCCCAGCTTTATTTTTAGCAATTACATTTTTACTGATTACATTATTTACACCCAAAACCGCATAGATCCCTCCACCATCGCCCGTGGCAGTATTATCGTGAATATAGTTGTTGGTAATGGTATTGGTTCCTTGAAATACAATCACACCTGCGCCGTCATAAAAAGCTTTATTATTATAAATCTCATTGTTTGAAATGATATTATTACCATTTGAAGTATAAATTCCTCCACCTGAATAGCCGGAGTTCAAATAAATCCTGTTATTGGAAATTGTATTATTTCCGTTAATAAAATAGATGGCAGGACCTGCTAATCTCGAAGCAACATTTCCGTTTAGATTATTATTAACAGTACCATTCGCAAAGCCATTAGTAATAGAAAATCCATCTAATCTCACACCAATTGCATTGGTACTATGACCAGAAAACAATACAACATGGTAACAGTTGTCAGTTTTAGTTCCTAAGGTACCTATATCACCGCTCAGAATTGTTATATTATTGTTGATATTTCGCTCTGTTAAAGATATCTCAGTTCCATTAAATCCACCATACACAGAAATACCGTCTTTTAAATAAAACGTTTTATCCCGACTATCCGAAGGAGAGCTGTTTCCAAAGGGATCTCGTGCTGGAATATAAGTTCCGCTGGATACCCAGATTTCATCCCCAATCTGGCTCGCATTGATGACTGTCTGTAAATCATTACTTGCTGTAGCCCAAGAAGTGTAAGGTGCAATTCCAGCATTGGAATTAGCATTCACATACCTTACCGTTGAAGAAATTAGTATAGAATTCAATAAAAAAAGTAAAAAGTATATATTTTTCATCCCCGATTATGTTGATAATTACCGTGCAAATATACTTTTAAAAGTCATTAAAAAGAAAATTAACACACCAAAAAGTGGCGTATTAATATAAACTGACTATTCAGAGATAAAATAAAATAGCACATTATCTTTCGAAAATGTGCTAATTTAGGGTGAATGATGGGTCTCGAACCCACGACCTTCGGAACCACAATCCGACGCTCTAACCAACTGAGCTACAATCACCGTTTTCTGAGTGCAAATATAGGACAATTTCCTCAACTACCAAACAATTCCATCAAAATTTTTCAAAGAAATTAATCTTTCAGACGTAAAGCCCTCAGCATAAGCAACTCCCGATAACCGTCCTAAATCCTGAGCACGGTAAGTTAAGCTTTCATAAAAGTCTTTTGTGGTAATGGGAGTCTCAGGTTCTTTAGACGTTGGGTCATAAAACTGAGTTTTGTATGCCATACAAGCTTCCAACTTTGTATTAAGATGCTCCGAAATATCAATAACAAATTCCGGTTTGATATCTTTCCACTGAATATAATGAAAAACATGCTTCGGCCTCCATACTTCCTGAGATTCTCCCTCCAATACGGTTTCAATCTTCCGCAGTCCGGACAAAAAGCACGCATCCGACACTAATTTCGCTCCTTTTGCATGATCCGGATGTCTATCATCAATTGCATTAGCCAAGACGATTTCTGGCCTGTATTTGCGGATCATTTTTACGATTCTCATTTGGTATTCTTCAGAATTTACCAAAAAGCCATCTTTCATTCCAAGATTTTCTCTTGCAGAAAGTCCTAGGATTTTGGCTGCATCTGCGGCCTCAGCTTTTCTGGTTTCATCTGTACCTCTTGTCCCGAGCTCACCTCTTGTAAGATCTACAACAACACATTTTTTTCCTTCAGAAACCATTTTGGCAATAGTTCCGCCACATCCCAGTTCTACATCATCAGGATGGGCACCAAAAGCAAGTATATCAGTTTTCATAAACTCAAAGATAGGGTTTAAAATAAAAACTTCCCAAACATTACGTATGGGAAGTTTTAATATCTATAATTTAAATTTTAAATTACTTATTGATTTCTGCATTTAATTTTACAGCATCCTGATAAGTAGGATCTAACTGTAAAGACTTCGCTACATAATCTTTTGCTTTTGTAGCATCAGAATCTTTGCTCATGTATGCTACCGCAAAGTAAGCGTAAGCAAGAGTCTGTTTGTTAGCTTCCTGATCAGCTGGTTTTACTGTACTGATGAATTTCTCATAAGCCAATTTTGCAGCGTCATTATTTCCAGCTTGTTGGTAAGAATATCCCTGGCTGTAATATGCAGGTGCCCAATCCGGAAGAAGGGCAGACATTTTTTGCCATGTAAGGATAGCTCCGTTCCAGTTTTTAACATCCTGGTACGCTGTTGCTAACTTAAATAATGAATCAGAATCCTGACTGTTGGCAGCAACTTTCTGTTTCAATGCTTCAATTTCAGGATTGGTAGGTCCTTTGTCAGCTTCTGCCTGAGAAGCTCCTCCACCGCCTGCGATGTTTGCCAATTCAAGATCCCACTTCATTGTTTCATCCTTAGCAGCTTTTGCAATACCTACTTTTTGCTGAGCTTCAGCCATTAAAGCAGATTTCTTAGCAGCATCTTTTTCATCTTTCGCTAAACCAGCAGCAATAAGCCCCTGTAAACCTTGGTCTGCAGGCAATATTCTTGTTTTCTCAGCCTGAGAAACGAAAGTATCCATATTTTGCTTAGCATCTGCATAATTTCTATCTGCATAGGCATTATACGCTCTTAATTTGAACTTAATCGGATCATCAATTTTATCAAAAATTTTGTCTAATACCATTTTAGAATTTGCATAATCTTCGTTTGTGAAGTATAGTTTTGCAATTTCTAACTGAGTATATGGATCTTCATCAGCATACTTTGTATAGTTGATAAGGTCTTGTGTAGCTTTCGCATTCTGCTGATATCTGATATTATAACCAGCCAACGCCTTATATGCAGGCGCGTAAGTAGCATCTACACCAACAGCTTTATCAATGTTTTGCTTAGCTTGCTGCCATTGTTGTGCAGCCATCCATAAAGTTGCCATTCTTGTATAAACGGAAGCTTTATTTTTAGCAGTAGGTAATGCTTTATCATAAGCAGACATAGCCTCTCCCGGCATTCTCTTTAATCTGTAAGCATCTCCTAATGTATAATAATAGTGTGCAGGAACACCTTTTTTCTCAGCTTTTTCAATAGCTTTAGTCAAAAACTGAATGGCAAGATCAGGTGAACTGTTTTTCTCGAATAGAGTTAATGCTTCAGCAGCTCTGAAAAGAACTTCAGCATCTTTTTCTCTTGAATCAGTTACTACTTTCTGAATTTCAGCAACGGCACTTTTATCACCTTTACCTAATTTAACGGCAGCTAAACCGATTTTGTTCAGATAGCTTTTACCGTCAGCAGCTAAGCCTTTATTGAAATTTTCAGTTGCCTTAGCGTAGTCCGGCTCTCCTTGTCTTAAGAAAGTATTTCCTAAATAGAAGTAGTTTTCAGCTGTGGGCTCTTTAGCAATCATTTCAGTGAAATTTGTTTTTGCCTGCGCAAATTTATCACTGTCTATACTGTTGATACCATCCTGCAATGTCTGTGCAGAGGCAAAACCGGCAAAAAATACCACGGCTGCTCCTAAAGCAATCTTCTTTACATTCATATTCATTATATCTTTCATTTTATATTTTCTAATAATTGAGTTTTATTATACACAATTTTTAGACCAAATCAAAAAGTTTAATATGGTTAAATTGTGAATTTAATATTTTTTAACGCATCTGAACTTCTCTCTTATAAATATTATACGGCTGCAAGCCTTCTTTCTGTACAATCTTCTGTCCTAAATGGGTACATGAAAATCTTATAAATCCGTTGGCAATATTGAAATTACCTTCGTTAATCAGGAAATAAAGCACTCTTGTAAACGGATATTCCATTGTACGGAGTCCATCAAAATCTGCATTATATGATTTACCTTTCTCTACTACAGGAAGAACCTTCACCATCTCTCTTAATTTTTCTGAAGTTTTATCATAAGGACGGCTGAAAGTATTCAATCCAATAACGCCTATTTTATCAGGATATTTCCCCAATTCCTCTATAATCTTCTGATTTCCCGGAATAATTGAAAATTTCAGGTCTTTCGGTTGTTTTTTGAATTTCTCAGCAACAAAATTCAGGTTACTGGAGTTGGTTCCGTCAAAAATAAATTCTTTTTTATCAGACATCAGACCGTTGTTGATTTCTTCCATTGAAATACTTTCTTTTGGAGAGTCTTTAGGAACGACAAAAACCACTGCATCCGCAGCAAATCTGGAAGGAAGAAACTTTAGATCTGTTCTTTCCTCATATGTTTTTATTTCTTCAGGGGTAAGATTTCTGGACATTACTACCGCTTTAGCACTTCCTTTCAAAAGATCCAAAAGTCCTAAATCTTCCTTCTTGGTTTCTACTTTGATGTGTGTTTCAGGATAGTTGATCATATAGCCTTCTGCTAATGCTTCTGTAACGCTTTGAAAAGATTCGTCGGTAAAAATGGTAAGATCACCTTTGTGATAGGAGGGAGCATTTTTCTCCTTTTTGCAGCTTGCAAGCATCATACTCAAGACAAAAATTACTGCAAGCTTTAAACTATTCTTCATTTCTCGATTTTTTAATTCTTGAGATCGCTCTGTAAATTCTAAAAATACCATAAATAATGAGCACCACTCCTAATGCATAAGCAACAGCAGGTTCTAAAATAGTAAAGAAGAATTTGTAGACAATCACTACAATTCCTAAAACGATATAAAACAATCCCGTAACCAGGGATAACCAATTGAACATCATGTAACAAAAATACCAAAAAAAATAAAAAGAGAAGCATAAGCCTCTCTTTTTATTTATATTTTGAATAAATAAGTCTTATTCAAAGTTCATCGTAAATGGTACGCTATAGTAAGATCTAACGCTCTCCCCGTTTCTCTTCGCAGGAGTCCATTTTTTAAGTTTCTTAACTACACGCATTGCTTCACTGTTGAAGTCGCCATTTGGAGATTTCTCTTCAATAGTAACATTCGAAACAGTTCCGTCTTTTTCTACAACGAACTTAAGCTTCGCTTTAAGTGTTCCTTCACCTCCTTCCATCAAAGAAGTATCGAAGTTATCTCCCAAGAACTTTCTTAATGCACCCATACCTCCAGGATATTCTGCAGACTGGTCAACATCTTTATAGATCTCGTTAGGGTTGTTCGCTTTTACTTCTACTGTACTGGCTTTAGTACCTGTAGATGGTGGTGGCGGCGGTGGTGTATAAGCCGGAGCTTTTACCCCCTCCTGATTTTGTAAACCAGTTGTAGTTTCCAACTGCTTAGAAATCGGTGGTGGTGGAGTTTCAATTTTCGGAGCTTTTACAGGCTCAGGAACCACGTTCTGAATTACCTCAATTTTCTCCTCTTCTTTTGGAGGTGGAGGTGGTGGAGGTGGTTCTTCTTCTTTAGGCTGCTCGATAATCGGATCTTCTTCGATAATATCTACCAGATCTGCCTTCACTTCTTGCTTAGGCGGAGCGGTAAGATTCTTAATCGTAAGATAGATGAACGGAGACAAAGCTGCCAAAAGGAATAATGCTGTTCCGATAATAAAAGACTTTGTTAAAAGTCTCGGATACTGATGTCTAAGATCATAGGCACCATATTCCTTGTTTCTATTTTCAAATACGATCTCGTCTAAAGTAAGATTCTGACCGTATACATTTTCATCTGCCATAGATTAGATATAACAATTTTATGGTTAAATTACTTTGTAGCAGCAGCCGGTGCAGCAGCACCTCCTACTTTTTTCTCATAAATAGCCTTTTCCCAAGGTTTGATGTCAGTAACCCCGTACTGCTCACTTTTGGTAATTGCCATTTCATCAAGAATATCAACAAAGTTCTTATATACAGCATCGTCAGTTGGCTTAATGATCACGGTAAATTTCGTTTGATCTGCAGCTCTAGATTTTGCCTGCTGAATTACTTTTCTAATTCCTTCTCTGTCAAGACTAGTTTCCATAAGAGTTTGGTCATTCAAAGATGTAGCATCTTGCTGGTGCCAGAAAACTCTGTTATTTTTTCCTAATAAGATAGAAATTGAGTTAGAAAGTTTAATTTCTGTTGGAGGTGGTTTTTGTTTTTCATCTTTCGGTTTAGCCGGAAGACCCAAATCCATAACGTTCGGTTTACTGAACGTAGTTGTGAACATAAAGAAGGTAATCAATAGAAAACCCAAGTCCACCATCGGAGTCATATCGACTCTGGTGTTTTGCTTCTTGGAACGGACCTTGCCGCCCTTGCCGCCTTTCTCTTGTACTTGTACTTCTGCCATTTCTATCGATATTATTCGTTAGGTTTACCTTCTTGTGATGTAATCAACCAAAATTTAAGAAAATCAATATCTCTTAAACCTTCAAATAGGCTTTTCACTTTAGGATATTCAGTTGTAACGTCACCTTTAATCGCTAACTTGTAGTCAGGGTTAACGCTCAAACTTTCTTTTACCCAATCAATTAATTGCTTATTTGTACTGTCCATAGGAATTCCTGACGGACTTCTATAATTTTTCTGCTCATCTGCAGGCATATCCAAGTAACCTTTAAGCTGGTTCATTGGAACTCCGATTGCCTGAACTTTCTGGAAAGCAGCTTTTTGGTTGTTGTCAAAAGTAATTCCATACTTTTGTCCCATTTTATCCAAAAGAGCAATTCTTTCTGATGCATTTTCTACCGGCTGGAAATAGAATTTTCCGTCCGGAGTAGCGTTGATAGTCATTAAACTAGCATCAGGAAGCAATTTTTCCGAAATTGAAGATGGCGGTTTGATCTGCTCCACGTCAGGTTTTTTAAACTGAGTGGTCAAGATAAAGAACGTAAGAAGTAGGAACGCAACGTCACACATTGCGGTCATGTCCGTTACGACTCCATGTCTTTTAGGTTTGACTCTCGCCATTATTATAAAATATTTTTAATTAAACTTCTTTTAATTGCCAATGCAAATATCTTGCTAATTCTTAGTTGAATTCAGCGAAAGATTGTTGGATACTCATAGAGATCTCGTCGATCTTGTAAGTTAATCCATCAATTTTAGATGTAAAGAAGTTATAAAGGATAATAGCGATTGCTGAAGTACCAATACCTAATGCCGTGTTGATCAAGGCTTCAGAGATACCTGTAGATAGAGCAGCAGCATCCGGAGTACCACCTCCTGAACCTAATGCAAAGAACGCCTTGATCATCCCGATTACTGTTCCAAGTAGTGCGATTAGGGTTGCAACTGTACCTAGAGTAGAAAGGATCATCATGTTTTTCTCAAGCATTGGCATCTCAAGAGTAGTAGCTTCTTCGATAGCTTTGTTAAGAGCTACCATTTTCTGCTCTTTATTTAATGTAGTATCGTGAGAAAGTGCTTTGTAAGTAGTAAGACCTTCTTTTACTACGTTACCAACAGAACCTTGTTGTCTGTCGCACTCTTCGATAGCTTCGTCGATTTTGTTTTGGTTTAGTAAGCTTCTTACCTGAACAACGAAGTTGTCTAAGTTTCCTTTTCCAGCTGCTTTACCAAGAACGAAATATCTTTCAAAAGAGAAAACGATTACAGTAATCATGAAAGTAATCAAGATTGGTACGATAACCCCTCCTTTGTAGATAATACCTAAAAACGATTCTGGGTGAATGTCTTTTCCTTCAACACTTGAAAAAGCTACAGAACCACTTCCTAGTTTATCTGCATCTTTAAAGTTTCCTGGGCTACCAAGAACGAATAAATAAATACATACTCCTATAGCAAATAGAATAGGAATAATAACAGCTGGATTTAAACCTCCTGCCTTTCTAGCAACTACTTGCTCATCATTTTTTGAAACATTCATTTCCATATTTAACTAAATTATATTGTTTTAAAATTTTACAGGGTGTAAATTAAAGGCAAAATTAATTAAAATGCAAGAGTCTTAATTAAACATTTTGCTTTTTTTTGATAAAGAAATTTTAATACGATTTCGAAATAATAATTATTTTAAATTATTTTATTTATTTTATCCAAATTTAACATTTGAATTAAAAAATCATAAAAATAAGACACCCATTTTTTTTAATTTCCCAATGTTAATTTTTTTTTAAATTACGATATTCACAATACGGTGAGGGACTACAATGATTTTTTTAGGGGTTTTACCCTCCAAAATCTGTTGCATTTTCTCGTTCGAAATCACCAAATCTTCTACTTCCTTGGCAGATAATTGCGCTGAAAGTGAAATTTTGAACTTCATTTTACCATTTACACTTACCGGATACTCAATTTCGTCTTCAACCAGATAATCTTCATTCAATGCCGGGAATTGTTCAAATTCTATCGATGTACCGTGTCCTAATAAACTCCACAATTCTTCACAGATGTGAGGAGCATATGGAGAAATGATAACGGCAAGCGGTTCTAAAATATTGCGCTTGTTGCATTTTATTTTCTGAAGCTCGTTTACAGCAATCATAAAGGATGATACTGAAGTATTGAAAGAGAAGTTTTCAATATCGTATACCACCTTCTTTATTAAGGTATGTAAAACTTTGTATTCCGCTTTTGTAGGTTTTTCGTCTGAAACTTCAAATACATCTCCGTTGAAATACAGGTTCCAGAATTTTTTAAGGAAACCATACACTCCGCTCAACCCTTGAGTATTCCAAGGCTTGGATTGTTCCAACGGTCCTAAGAACATTTCATATAATCTTAATCCGTCTGCTCCATACTCTTCACAGATGTCATCAGGATTGACTACGTTATATTTTGACTTGGACATTTTTTCTACTTCACGGTCTGTGATGTATTTTCCGTCTTCCAGAATAAATTCTGCCTCAGCATAATCCGGTCTCCATGCTTTGAAGGCTTCTGTATCCAATTCGTCAGAGGTTCCTTTTAATAAGGATACGTCTACGTGAATCTGCTGAGTCTGATAATCTTTAGCTAAATTTTTAGATACATATTGATTCGTACCGTCAATTCTGTACACAAATGCACTCATCCCTAAGATCATCCCTTGGTTGATCAATTTCTGGAATGGCTCATCATGGCTGATATAGCCTCTGTCTTTTAAGAACATGTTCCAGAAACGGGAATACAATAAGTGACCGGTTGCATGCTCGCTTCCTCCTATATATAGGTCTACCTGCCCCCAGTAATCTGCTAATTCTTTTTTAACAAAAGTTTCTTCATCGTTAGGATCCATATATCTAAGGAAGTACCATGAGCTTCCTGCCCAACCTGGCATTGTAGATAATTCTAACGGGAAAATAGTTTTGTCATCAATAAGATCTGTAGCCACTACCTTCTGGTTAGCTTCATCCCATGCAAATTCTTTTGCATTTCCTAATGGCGGATCTCCATCTTCTGTAGGTAAGTATTTTTCAACTTCAGGAAGTTCCAAAGGTAAAGCAGAAGTTGGCAACGTGTAAGGCATTCCATCCTTATAATATATAGGAACTGGTTCTCCCCAATAACGCTGTCTTGAGAAAATAGCATCACGCTGTCTGTAGTTTGTAGTTCCATGACCGATTCCTTTCGTTTCGATCTCGGAAATCATTTTTGCTTTCGCTTCATTATAATGTAATCCGTTTAAGAAATCAGAGTTTACACAAACAGAATCTTTGGAATCAAAAGATTTTTCCTGAACGTCTTCTTCCGTTTCTACCACTTTCTTGATTTCAAGATTAAATTTCTTCGCAAATCTGTGGTCACGCTCATCATGTGCCGGAACTGCCATCACAGCTCCTGTTCCATATCCCATCAACACATAATCTGAAATATAGATCGGCATTTTTTCATTGCTGAAAGGATTGATTGCATAACTTCCTGTGAAAGCTCCGCTCACGTTTTTCACGTCAGACATTCTGTCTCTCTCCGTTTTTTTGGAAGTTTCTTCAATATAAGTATCTACTTCTACTTTTTGAGCATCTGTAGTAATCGTTTCCACTAAAGGATTTTCCGGAGCCAATACCATAAAGGTAGCTCCAAAGATGGTGTCAGGTCTTGTGGTAAATACCTCAACGGTTTCATCATGACCTTCTACATTGAATTGCACCTGAGCTCCCTGAGATTTTCCGATCCAGTATTCCTGAGAATCTTTCAACGGTTGCGGCCAGTCTAATGTATTTAATCCCTGTAATAATCTTTCAGAGTACGCAGAAATTCTCATGCTCCACTGCATCATTTTCTTCTGGAATACCGGAAATCCTCCTCTTTCGGATTTTCCATCCTTCACCTCATCATTCGCCAGTACGGTTCCTAATGCAGGACACCAGTTTACTGTCGTTTCTGCTCTGTAAGCAAGACGATAGTTTAAAAGGATATCTTCTTTATCAATTTCAGAAGCATTCTTCCATTCTTCCGCAGTGAAATTTAATTCGTCGTTCTGATTAGCATTTAATCCTTCTGTTCCTTTTTCTTCAAAATGTTGAATCAAAGACTCAATCGATTCTGCCTTATCCGTATTTTTGTTATACCACGAGTGATACAATTGGATAAAAATCCATTGTGTCCATTTATAATAGGAAGCGTCTGAAGTTCTTAGTTCTCTGCTCCAGTCGAACGAAAATCCGATTTTTTTAAGCTGCTCTTCGTATCTGTTGATATTCTGTTCTGTAGTAACAGCCGGATGCTGTCCTGTCTGGATCGCATACTGTTCAGCAGGAAGTCCGAAGCTGTCATATCCTACCGGGTGGAGTACATTAAACCCCTGGTGTCTTTTGTATCTCGCATAGATATCCGATGCAATATATCCCAGCGGGTGACCTACGTGAAGTCCTGCTCCTGATGGATATGGGAACATATCGAGTACATAAAACTTAGGTTTGTCTGTGTTATTAGAGGTTTTATAGGTTTGATTTTCCTCCCAGTATTTCTGCCACTTTTTTTCTATCTGCTGATGATCGTAAAACACTTTGTATGTATGTTATATGTTAGACTGAATTATTTATCTTTTGTCAAGATTCACAAAATTAATGATTTTAAAGTAAATAGAAATTGAATTTATGATGAATTGCAATTCTACCCTCAACAAAAAAATCCCATCCGGAGATGAGATCTGTTTTATATCCTGAAGTATATACTATTATTGAGTAACTCTTTTGAAGGTATATGTTCTTGTCTGGAATATAGTAGGATCCTGAGTCTCCTCTCTTACCGCAAGATTGAGCGTTGTAGCATCCAAAGTAATAACCTTTGCATTTTGCGGCTCTACGATTCCCTGGATTTTCATCTGAACGTCTTTCCCTTCCTTATTATAAGTATAATTGAATTTTATATCTGAAAGAATAGCACACTGACCAGGTGTAGCAGTATCTCCCCAGTTCGTTTTCCCTCCTTTGGAATCAACGCTGAACCACCATCTTGTCTGTTTCTGACAATCTGTATAAGTAATCGTGTTAGAAACCGGGTCTTCACCAACTTCTACCGTGGTAACTACTTCTTTTAACGGTTGCCATGTCCCAACAAGAGGAGCTTCCAGAACAGTATCATTGTCGCTACTACAGCCTGTAGCTGCAGCAAACAAAGATAAACCTGCAAATAGTAATGCTAATTTCTTCATAGATCAATTTTTTCAAGCGCTAAAATTATAATTTTTTTGATTTATATTACTATTTTTTATGAAAAATTATTTCATCGACGATTATTTATATATATTTAAAAATAGGGACACCTCATTTTCCCTTTATTTAACAAATAATGAATCCATGAGCATCGTTCATTCTATTAAAAAAGTTATTTTTGCAGGAAACAAAATACAAATGCAGGATATTACGAGAAACAATTTTGATTTTATACGTGTTCTCCTTGCCTTTATTGTCTTTCTGGGACATCTTGGCACACTCAGCGCTTCTCCTGATCTCAAGATTTTTGAGCACAGCCCTATAGAAATTGCTGTTTTTGGTTTTTTCGCAGTAAGCGGATTTCTTATTGCAAGGAGCTATGAGAGGTCTTCAAGCCTGAAAAGCTATTTAAAAAAGAGAATCAAAAGAATTGTTCCCGCCTACTTGTTGGTTATTTTTTTATGCGCAATTTTATTGAGCCTGGTAAGCACCTACTCTTTCACCGAATATTTCAGCAATACACAAGTTTACAAGTACCTATTTTGGAATTCATTATTTTTAAATTTTAAAGCACCCTGGCTTCCCGGAGTTTTTGGGAATCAAGCAGTGAATGGTGCCTTATGGACATTAAAAATAGAAATGTGTTACTATTTTGCAGTTCCTTTGTTGTTCTTACTTTTTGGAAAAAATAATAAATACAGAAATACAAGTTTGATTATTTTATATTTCTTATCACTTATTTATCTCAATTATTTTGAATCTTTAAATAAAATTTCACTTGCCAAACAGCTTCCAGGAACATTATCCTATTTTATCCCTGGAATGTTGATTTACTTTAATTTTGATAAATTCATTCAACATAAAAATCTCATTTTCATCATTGCCTTCGTTACGGTGTGGATTGACTTATTTTTAAAAGTTCAGCTTTTTTCCCCAATGATGATCGGGGTCATTGTAATGTATATTGCCTATTCATTCAAATTCTTAAATAATTTCGGAAAGTATGGAGATTTCACCTATGGAATTTACATTTTCCACTTCCCTATTATCAGAACTTTCCAGACTTTAGGACTGTTTGAAGATTACAATCCATTTGTAATGGCTTTGGTATGTATGTTGGTGGTAATTGCGGTAGGTATAAGCTCCTGGCATCTTTATGAAAAAAGATTTTTATAATTTAGCAGTTTAAAAAACACAAATGAAAGATCTTGTCTCCATCATTACTCCCTGTTATAATTCTGCAGAATTTATCGAGGAAACCATACAGTCTGTCCTAAACCAAACCTACGAAAACTGGGAGTGGCTGATTACAGATGACCTTTCCAAAGACCATACGGTTGAAATCATCCGAAAATATAATGATCCCAGAATAAAATTACAGGTTCTGGAGCAAAACGGCGGCGCAGGAAATGCCAGAAATAAAAGTCTTGAAAGGGCACAAGGAAGATATATTGCTTTTCTGGATTCTGATGACTTGTGGTATCCTGAATATCTGGAAACCATGATTACTTTTCTTGAGGAAAACAATGCGGAACTGGCCTATTGTAATTATTCAAGGTGTGATGAATATACCATGGAAC
This sequence comes from Chryseobacterium sp. KLBC 52, assembly GCF_003347605.1. Taxonomy (GTDB): domain Bacteria; phylum Bacteroidota; class Bacteroidia; order Flavobacteriales; family Weeksellaceae; genus Chryseobacterium. The sequence goes on from NZ_QDFZ01000002.1 coordinate 348,227, forward strand.
CTATTTTAAAAGATTTTGAAGCTGACACAATTGTTACTTTCTCTAATTTACTTAAAACCTGCAGGCTGGCGCCGGTTTCCACTATTTATGACACCAAAAGAGCCGGGAAATTTTTCTTTCCGGTAAAAAGTAAACGTGAAGATCATGTGATGTGGCTGAATCTTTTAAAAGTAATTCCGGAAGGGATTCCTGTACAAAAGACCCTGGCAAAATACAGAATGCGTGAAAACAGCGTTTCAAGGAATAAGAAAAACATCATCAAAGATCAATATCTTGTGTATAAAGATTTCATGGGATTCTCCACAGTAAAATCGTTGTATTATACGGCTAACTGGGCATTAAACGGATTCCTGAAATATTCAAAAATTTTCAATTAATGGAATATTCAAAAGAGTTCAAAGCCGCTTTGAGTGCTTTTTCCGGAACGGAGAAGGACAAACTTATTTTCAGACTCCTGAGAAAGGATAAATTATTGTCTAAAAAGCTTTACTTTGAACTGATTGATCCGGAAACCACAGATGATAAAAGAAATGCCATGGAAGAGCATGTGGAGGAACAGCTTCTTCTGGCTTCAAAATATGTGGGAAATGCCAAATATTTTCTGTCTACTGTGCGAAAAATAAGTGCTGAAATTACCGAGCATGTAAAAATCACGACTGATAAATTCGGAGAGGTTTCCCTGAATCTTCTTCTCGTGAATAAGGTATTGGAAAATAATGGTGATCTCAGCAGACAAAGGTTTGACAATGTTTACAAGCTTTATATTTATATCATCAACAAAGTTTTCAAGTCATTGATTCTTATAAAAAAACTGGATGAAGATTACTGGATGGAAATTGATGAATACCTTCGTGATACTCAGAATAAACTTTTAGAAAATCACTATCTTCAGAAACTTTGTATTAACAATGGTCTTGACTTCAATTGGCTGGAATGTGACAGAATTCCAGATAACATCGATCAGATTATGAAAGACATTAAAAGCCAGGGATTCTTAAGATAAAATTTTCTGAAGAATCATTCTGGTAGAATCAGGTTTTTCATCCACGAATTTTCCGGCGTTTTTAGACATCTCTTCAAGCTCTTCTCTGTTATCCTCATTCGTAAGAAATAAAACGAATTCTGAGGCTGTATATTCGTCAGGGAAAGACTTTCCGCCATTGGCAGAGATCAGGTCATCAGCTTCCGGATTCTTTTTGTAATGATTTCCAAAGATCACAGGAACACCAAAAGTGGCTGCTTCCAGAATATTGTGAAGTCCGGCATCATGAAATCCTCCTCCTACAACAGCTACATCTGCATAAGAATATAATTTTGATAATAAACCAATGCTGTCTATGATCAGAATTGGAGTATTGAAAGTTGAAGGTTGAGTGTTTTGTATTTCGCTGTACAGTAAAGCATCCGGGAATATATTTTTCAAATGTTCTACTCTTTTCAGATCGTGAGGTGCTATAATGAGTTTTACTGTATTATTTTTGCGTGAAACTACTTCTGCTATTTTCTCTTCTGCCTGCCATGAACTTCCGAAAACTACCGCTTTATTATTTCCAATGAAGTCTTTAATAAAATCGACATGATTATTTCTTTCTCGCAGCTGTTTCACTCTGTCAAATCTTGTGTCTCCGGTTACGGAAGACTTCATTAATCCAACGCTTTTCGCCAAGGCTAAGGAAAACTGAGTCTGGTGGAAAAACCAATCTACATTTTTCTGAAGCTGCTTCACAAACCATTTTCCATAGGAAGTAAAGAAAGACTGTCTTTCATAGAACAGGGCAGAAATGACATAAATCTTTGTCCCTTTGTTTTTCAATTCGGCAAGGAGATTGTACCAATAATCGTATTTAACCGTAAAAAATAGTTCAGTATTAAATTGGTCTGTAAATTCTTTTACAGCACTTTTTTTATCGAAAGGCAGATAACAAATAACGTCTGCAATATGTTTCTTCTTAACCACATTTTCATATCCTGATGGGGAAAAGAAAGTCACCAGGATTTTGTGCTGAGGAAAATTCTCTTTCAATTTCTCCAGAACAGGTAGTCCCTGCTCATATTCACCAAGACTTGCGGCATGCATCCAGATTACCTGATCTGTTTTTGAAAATGCAGCTTTAACTTTATCTAAAGACTGACGCCTTCCTTTAACGCCTTTTTTAGTTTTATCATTAATCATGGCAAAAACCTTCATACCGAAGGCAAGAAGACTGATAAATATATTGTATAAAAAAGCCATTTTACTTATTCTTTAATTTCAATTCTGTCATGATCCGTTGGAGGATTTGATATGACTAAAAACTCAATTTCTTCATCTGATTCATTGGAGATAAAATGCTTTGCTCCCGGCTCAATGGATATAGATTCACCCTGCCCAACCAGGAATTTTTTTTCATTGATATAGAATACAGCTTCTCCTTTCAGAATATAAAAAAACTGTTCTGTCACTTTATGAAAGTGTAGTTTCTCTGAAGTTCCTGCAAGCATTTTCTCCTGCTTTACGGATAAACTTTGGGTATTTTTAAGAATCCAGCTGTCACATTGGTTTCCCCAGATATAATGTTCTGAATTATCTTTAGAATGTATCATTTAAACAGATAGGCTATAAAAAGTAATGCGGGAGTAAAAAACACAACAAATAAAAAGATTGCAGCAAATGTAATTCTCGGTTTGGCCTGATCATCTACGGCATATCTGAACATATAGTCCTGAATATTCATAAAAATAATAGCCAGTATTAAGAAGAGAATCCTCAATCCAATCTTCATAATTAAAAACTGAGCATTCATATTCTGCGCTGTAATTTCTACCGGGAAATGAGTGTCTTCAGGATGCCTCATACCATACATGAACAGAGCATATAATCCCAGAGCCAATACAGGCATCAGAAAGGCATACATTTTCCCACCAAATCCATCTGCTTTCCCTTCCATGTCAAAATGTACAGGAATTCTCTCTGGCAATGTATTATAGTTTTTCAGGGTAAACCACCATAGAAAAACTACCAGTCCAAAATTAAAAATATCAAAAGTTGTAAAAAGAATATTTTCCATTTCAGACGAGATTGAATCAGGATTAGATGACGCTCTTCAGCACTCTCAGTTTATGAGTATGCTTATTCATTTCTTTATTGAAAATCCCTGTGGAATCCAGTGTGTCTATTCTTACTTTTCCGGAAGCATGGATGATTTTTTGATTTTCCAGCATAATTCCAACATGAATAATTTTCCCTTCTGCATTTTCAAAGAATGCAAGATCTCCAGGCTGTGTTTCTTCTATAAAAGTAAGTGCTTCACCTACCTCAGCCTGCTGTGATGCATCTCTGGGTATTTTTATATTGTGAATTTTGTAAACCAATTGGGTAAATCCGGAGCAGTCCACGGCAAAAAAGCTTTTTCCTCCCCACAGATAAGGTACATTCAGGAACTCTTTTGCTGTCAGAGCGATACTTTCACGCACATCATGACTTCTTCTTGAAGCCACCACCGGAAATTCCACTTCAGACCCCATAGAAAGTAAAGTTTTACCATCGTTCATGAGTACAGAAGAAAAGTCTTCGGTAACGACAGTCACTTTTCTTTTGGCGAGTTCTTCGTCCGTTATTGGTTTCAGCTGTTTGGTATCCATCCATCCTTCATAGCCATCATAATGCATTTTTATTTTGGTCCAGTTTTTATCCACTTCCAAAATATCTGCACTTTCTCCAAACAATATTTCCGTAACAATTTCAGCTCTGTCAGAATTTTCTGCACGAACCGGCGCTACTGTAACAATACAAACTCCCTTATTCATTAATTTTCAATTTAAAGATTGAATAATTTAAAGATTAAAAATACGATAGGTATCTCTTTAAATGTTTAATCCTTGAATATTTCAGTTACTTTCTGCGAAGAAAGTTGACTCCATCTCGCAAAGGTAAAATAAGATTTTCAAAATCTTCGTCTTTTGCTGCCAAATCATTTAATTCCTGGATAGACTGGGTAGATTTCAGCTTCGGATTTTCTTCCAACACTTTTCCATACCATAAAACATTATCAAAAAGGATCACCGTTCCGGATTTTGTATGCGGTTTAATCAGTCTGAAATATTCAGCATAGTTTTCTTTATCGGCATCTACAAAAATCAGATCAAAAAATTCATCTGTTTCTTTTAAATATTCCTTGGCATCCTGGAGTTTAAAATCAATCTGGCTTGCATATTCGCTGGATTCAAAATATTTTTTGGGAAGATAGGCAAGATCTTCATTCACATCCAATGTTGTAATTTTTCCGTCTTTTGATAACCCTGATGCAAGACATAAAGTAGCATAGCCGGTGAATGTTCCTATTTCAAGAATATTTTTCGGCTGCAGCATCTGGGAAATAATTGTCAGCAATCTTCCCTGCTGATATCCGGAAATCATATGAGGCTGTGTTGTTTTCTGATATGTCTCTCTTCTCAGCTTTTTCAGAATTTCGGATTCCGAAGAAGCGTGTGCCTCCAAATATCTGTCCATTTCAGGATTCTTTTCTTCAAAAAAACTCATACCATTTTAATTTAAACAAATTTAATGATTTTAAAACTTTCCCAAACCTTCTTTTTGTTCAATATAAAATACAAAAAAGAGAGAAACTAATTCCTCTCTTTTTCTTAGCCATCTAAATTCGATGTAAAAAAATATTATATGGCTATACAATATTGTCTTATCCCGGCACAAACCCATCCTGGGCAACACTTTGTTTGTGGACTCGAACAAAATATCTGTGGATTACACGCGTTAATAGCACCTTGCACAGTTTTCATTTCTCCTCTTGAAAGTTTTTTTAAATTTTTCATAATGATTTTAGTTTAGTATTAACTTCCTACTCTTTAGATTTTCGGATACCTCTTTAATATTTCCTTTAACGGAGATTTAAATATACATATTCTTTTATTAATCAACTAATTATATACACAAAAACTACATATTTAATAAATAAAAACACAAACTTCAGTGAAAACCCCATATAAAATACCGTGAAAACACGGATGTTATTTTTGTGGTATTAGTTATAAGTTTGCAATAAGAATAAGGGGTAAAAACACTAAGAGAAAACAAGATGATTGCAGGAGAGACACAAACTAACCATGAGAATCACAAAAAAGTTGTACTGAAAAGTAGAACTGATGCTTCTGCAGCAAAAAGTAAGACAGAAATATCCACTTCATTTTTGCAACGAATTATTTCGCTCCTGAAAAAGGAAGAATTAATTTGATTAAAAAATAAATCCCGGCCACCTTCGGGATTTATTTTTGTTTTATACTCAGATATTCTCTCTCAGATTATTTCAGATTAAAACCTCATCGCATTCCTTCATCAATATTTTTCTCAACATCATTCTACAGGACTTCACTGAGTTCATTTTACAATTCATTCTCAGAATCCATATTTTAAGCTACAATACATCAACCTGAAATATCCATGAACGGCTATTACTCTTCAAAATACTGATTCATATCTCACTTCACAAGTCAAAATCCTCATAAAAAACAGGAAAAACACCTGTATATGACCGCTCATATGCTCCTACCTTTGATATACGTTTTCCAGCCATGAAACATTCAAATAAAGGAGGCATCCGAAAATCCTAAAAAAGAGTAGGGATATTTTAAAAACAACCACATGAAAACAAAGACTTTATTATTAATCGGAGCGATAGTGGGACTTGTAATGATATTCTCCCAGCTAAAACCTCAGGAAATGTCTTTTTATAAAGAAAAAGGCAATTACATTGTAGACCATAATTACATCCTGAAAGATGTGAAAAAAATTTCTGAAGAAGACATGAAAAGTTTATTAAGTCTTCAGAAACTTCATCAGAACAGTTTGGGTGCCAATTTCATTATCTATAAAATCAACAGACAGTATGTGATCCGCGGATGCTTAATGAAAGCTAATATCGACTGGAAAAAGTATGGAGATCTAAGAGAAAAAGTGGAAGGTATCCTGAAAAAATATGGAGCTAAAGAATTGGGAACAGATTATTATGCTATTCAAAACAATCAGGTTGCGACCAACGCAGCTTTACTAACCCAGAAAGACATCGCGTCTTTAAACAGATTAACCGTTAAAGGAGCAGAAGAATACACAATCTGTCCACCAACGATGGGTAGAAGAAATCTTACCAATGTGATTATCAAATCTTACAAAGTTAATACAGCCATTGATCCAAGAATCAATGTAAAGCTGAACAGTGTATTGATGAATTACAAATAACCTAAAAAGGCTGTTTTTAATCTGAAGACAGTCTTTTTTTTAAATCTTTTGTCATGAAAAGAAAGCTTCAGTTATCCGGAATTTTTATAATCCTGCTGGTGGTTTTCACCATTGGTCTGAAAGGAACATTTGATGGATATTATGGTTTTTATTATGAAAATAAAGAGTATAAAAAACCGCTGGCATATACTATTTCTGAAGACATTGCCCAGCTAAAACCCGTCAATATATTTACTTCTTACACTGGTTTTGATACAGGATATGGTTTCTATGCACCCAATGTTGCCAGCGACTTTGTCATGAGTTTTGAATTAAAAGATAAAAATGGCAATATCCTTGAACAAAAAAATCTGCCTTATTTTAAGAACAAAGAGAGCAGAGTAAGATACACCACTATTTTTAACATGTTTCTTGATAAAATATCAGATAAAAATAAATACGACAAAAAGTATTATCAGTATCTGGATATCATTATCAGACAGATCGCAGCTCACGTGATGAAAGAAAATCCGCTGGCTTCCAGCGTAACGACAAAACTTTATCTGTACAATTACCCTGCTATTGCAGATTTCAAAAAAGGAAAAACGAATGAAAATCTTATTCTTATTGATGAATTCAAATACTAAAGTGATGAAAAATCTGAATGCATTCTATACCAAAATTGAAAATTTCTTTTTCAGACAAGATAATCAAACGGAATTCTTAAGCTTCTTTCGGATTGCCATAGGAATTGTGATCCTTTTACAATTTACTGCGGTGCTGCCGGATTTTGAAAAATTATTTTCAAGCAACAGTATTATTCCTCAGGATATTATGAGTGTTTTTACACCAGACTGGCTGATTACCTTCCAAAAAATAGTAAGCTTTTTACAAACTCTCGGGATTGAAGAAAGTGCAACAATAGCAATAACAAAGGTTTCGTTTATTACTTTGTGTGTATTTATCATCACCGGATTTTATTCAAGAATTTCTGCACTTTTGTTACTTATATTGCAGATAGCCTTGCTCAAGGGAAGTTCTTTTTTTGCCTATGGTGCAGATTTTTTCACAAGCATGTCTTTATTTTATCTGATCCTTTTTCCTGCTGATCAGCATTTTTCGCTGCGAAATTTTATTTTCAGCAGAAACCCCGGACCTATGAATATTACTCCGGTGAAAAGATTATTTCAGATTCATGTCTCAATTGCTTACTTTTTTTCCGGGCTTGACAAAGCTTTAGGATTCAACTGGTGGAACGGCGAATCTATCTGGAAAGCCATTCATCTGCCCTACTCCAACAGAGATCTGACTATTGATTTCAGCTGGCTGATAGAACATTCTTATATTCTAAGCTTGATTGGATGGACTACCATTATTATTGAGATGTGTTATCCTTTCTTTATCTGGTACAAACCCACACAGAAAACATGGCTTTTCCTCACCATCTCCATGCACATAGGAATTGCGCTGGTGCTCAATTTATACTATTTCTCAGCAATTATGATCGTATGGAATATCACCAACTTTTATTTTGAACAAACCGTTAAAAAAACGGTATCATCTTCAAAGAAAAAAATATCAGCAGAGTATATTCCAAAACAGATTGGTTCATAAAAAAACAAATCCCGAATTGCTTCGGGATTTATGATGATATAGGGTTTAGTCATTATTTCTTAGGAGCGATATCCATCAGTTTCATAAACTCATCGAGTTTAGGCATAATGATGATTTCCGTTCTTCTGTTTTCTGATCTTCCTGAAACGCTCATATTAGTCGCTTTCGGGTTGTATTCAGAACGTCCACCAGCAGTGATTCTTGCAGGATCAACTCCAAACTGAGTTTGAAGAACTTTAGCAACTGAAGTACCTCTTAATGCAGAAAGATCCCAGTTGTCTCTTGGAAGATTCGGAGAGTTCAACGGAGCGTTATCCGTGTTACCTTCAATTAATACTGAGTATTTATCGTAATCGTTGATCACTTTCGCTACTTTACCTAACACTTCCTGAGCTGCAGGCAAGATGTTGTAATCTCCTGTTTTGTATAACATTTTATCAGAAAGAGAGATCATTACCACTCCTTTCAATACTTTTACCTGTACATCTTCATCAGATACATTATCCAAAGATCTCTTCAGTTTATTAGACAATGCCAGGTTTAAGCTATCATTTTTAGCATTACTGGAGATCAATTGCTTGATATAAGAATTGGAAGCATTAATTTCGCCTACCAGTTTATCAATGTTAGCAGAGCTTTTTCCTGTATTGGACAGACATGCATCAAGTGATGATTTTAAAGCATCGTGCTGGCTTTTCAACAAGTTGTTTTCACCCGCCAATGCAGAGTTCTGAGATTTCAAATCCTGAATTTCTCTCTGTCTTTCTCCAATATTTTCAATACACTGCTTATAGTTTGTGCTCAAAGCATCATACTGCTTTTTGCTGACACAAGATGTCATCCCCAGCGCCATTGCAGAAACTGCTAAAATTTTTAAAATCTTCATAAATAATCATTTTTAGACTACTCAAAGTTAGGAAAATTCAATTGAATTATATCGGTTATCTTTGCATAAAAGAAATTCTCAACATCTATGTTGGATCAATCAGCCTTCACCAATCGATTAAAAAATCTTGTTCACGAACCGGAAAACCACACCTATCTTCTGGCGGTAAGCGGAGGAGCAGACTCTATGGTTCTCGCCTCTTTATTCAGGGATTTAGGGCAAAAAATTCAGGATTCCAGGTTCCGGTTTCAGGTAGCTCATATCAATTATAAACTTCGTGGTAATCATTCGGATCTGGATCAGAAAACAGTGCAGGATTTTTGTGAGAAAAATCATATAAAATTTCATTTGTACGAAGTTTCGGAAAAAGATCAGAAACCCGAAAACTCTATTCAGCTATGGGCAAGAGAGCTTCGATATGCTTTTTTTAAAGAAATTCAGGAAAAAGAAAAGCTGGAATTTCTCGTTACCGCCCATCATCTCAATGATCAGCTGGAAACTTTCATCATTAATCTTTCCAAAGCTGCAGGCATTAATGGATTGAGTGGAATTCCATCAAATGATAATAAAATCCTCCGTCCCCTCTTAGATTTTCCCAAAAAAGAAATTTATCAGTTTGCTGAGCAGAATACCATCGAATTCCGGGAAGATCTTTCTAATAAAAAAAGTGATTATCTGAGGAATAAGATCAGGAATGGGATTGTTCCGCTGCTGATGGATACCAACGATCATTTTCTGGAAAACTTCAGAAAAAGTTCTTTATATCTGAATCAAACAAAAGATTTTGTCCAGAAACAGATTCAGGAGATAGAAAATAATCTTACCATATTTAACCAAAACTATAAAATCTTATCAAAGGAAAAGCTTGATCAGGAAAGTGATTTCGTGAAATTTGAAATCTTAAAAAAATACGGATTCAATCAGGAGGAAGAAATCCCGAAAATTTTTAAAGCAGAAAACAACAGTTCTTTCTTTTCAAAAGAATATCAGTTGATGGTCAACCGTGATGAACTTATTTTTATTGATAAAAGCAAAGAAAAGGAAACTCCGGAAGAAATAGTACTGATCAAAAAGTTTGATTTTTCCGAAAACCGGATCAGCATCAATCTCGTAGGTGATATTGAAAACAATGAAGAAATCCACAAAGAATTTGAATGGGATTTCGATGCTGAAAAGCTTCAGTTTCCAATCTTATTAAGAAAACAACAGGATGGAGATGAATTTTATCCAACAGGGTTTTCAGGGAAAAAGAAGGTTTCTAAGTTTTTTAGGGACGAAAAATTATCTGCTTTGATCAAGGAAAAGATCTGGTTATTGTGTGACTCCGCAAACCATATTTTAGGTGTCATCCCTCTCAGACAGGATCGCAGGTATCAGGCAGACAGAACTACTCAAAAAAAGATAACTGTAACGTGGACAGAAAAACAACTAATTCGTTAGCTGTTGATGATTTTAAGAAAGACAGCAATATAGCTTTTGGAATTTTATACCAACAGTATTTTGGTTATACTCAGAAATTCATTCTGAACAATAAAGGTAATCTGGAAGATGCTGAAGATATTTTCCAGGATGCATTACTCATTCTTTATGAAAAACTCAATGCTGATGACTTCAAAGTCCAAACCTGTCTGGGGAATTATATTATCGGAATTGTAAAAAATCTGTGGTTTAAAAAACTCAAAAACAGAAACTTTTATGTAGAGTCTCCTGAAAACTATTTCATGGAACATCAGGAGGAAATAAGTACTGCCATTGAAAATGAAAGGTATTACTGGGAAAAACTGGTTGGTTATATCAAATCGATCTCTTCCCATTGTCAGAATCTCATCCATGACATTTTTATTGAAAACAAAAGTATTGAAGAAATTCAGGATAAATACCAGTATTCCAGCAAACATAATGCTCAGAATCAAAAATACAAATGTGTAGAACAGATCAAAAAAATTAAAAATAAAAATATTTTTACAACTGAAAATCAAATCGTTATATAAAATATTTTTATTTACGGGTGATTTTTTCATGAATCAGGGAACATAATAAGAAAAGAAATATATGTTCAAAAAAATCGTATTGAGCCTTCTTATACTAGTAGGAATTTCATTTAACGCACAAAGCGCAGGCATCAATTTTCAAAAAATTGATTTGGAAGCCGCGAAAAAAATCGCAGCAAAAGAAAACAAACTAATCTTCATTGATCTGTTCACCACCTGGTGCGGACCTTGTAAGCTTATGGCAAAAAACACCTTTACTGATCCCCGAATCGGAGAGATGTTCAATAAAAATTTTGTAAACCTTGCTATAGATGCAGAAAAAGAAGGGATAAGCCTGGCCAAAGAATTTAAAGTGGTTAACTATCCTTCCTTTTTATTCCTTGATTCAAAAGGGAAACTGGTTCAATATGATTTCGGATACTATAATCCTGAACAGTTTTTGGAGGTCGGAGCATCAGTCCTGAAAAAAAAGATGTCTCCATCCGGCAAAACGTTAGATCAGGTAAAAGGAAAAATGATCGGTGATAAAATTGATAATTTCACTGCTAAAGATCATTTGGGTAATACATTTTCTTCATTAAAGGAAAACAAAAAACTTGTAATTGTTTTTATCCGAGGACAATGGTGTCCGTATTGTAACAAATACATTGAAACATTACAAAATCTGGCTCCGGAGCTGAAATCGAAAAACGCGAGACTTGTTATTATTTCTCCCGAAAAACCGGAATTTATAGAAAAGACGATCAGCAAAACAAAGACAGACTATACGGTTTTATATGACGAAGGATATAAAATTGCAGAAGCATTTAATGTCCTTTATACTCCTGATAATGAAACGCTTAATTTCTATAACTCAAAATTAAAAGAGGATTTTGCCAACAGCAGATCAGATCATTCCGGAAGGCTTCCTGTATCGGCAACCTTCATCCTTAATCAAGGAAAAGAAATTACATGGAGACATTTTGATCCGGACTATAAAAACAGAGCATCCGTAGAAGATATTTTAAAAAATCTGAATTGATTTGCTCAGAGTTTTTTGCCCTGGAAAAGATCCTTATCATACTACCAAGTTGGCAAAATTGAAAAAATCTATAATCATATTAAATGATAAATTGAGTAACACTTCTATTGCGATTAGGGCATAAGACAAAATATTTTAGGGATCAGGCTTAAAAAAAGAAAGTTTCTAAATTTTTTAGGGACGAAAAATTATCTATTTTAGCAAGGCAAAAAATCTGGACACAGACTCATTAAGAATAATAATGTATCTGACAGTCTTCCTTTCAGGTAAAACAGAAGATTTGCAAAGAATGAGAAAACGAAAACGGAGTCTCAAAATTTTAACGAAATGAACAATGAAATTTAGAAATTGGTTTTTATTAATTCTACTATTTTTAGCAACGGGAATTAATGCGCAGATAAAAAATCCTGTAAAGTTTAAATTCACCATCAACGACCTGGGGAATAATCAATACGAAGCGGTATTGAATGCTACTATGGAAAGCGGATGGCACATTTACTCTAAAGATCTACCGGAAGATACCGGAATTCCGACCGAGTATAAAGTAACAGGAAAGAATATCGAGTTGATCGGAAAATTTACCGAAGTAGGTAAAAAGCATGAAGAATTTTCTGAAGCGTTTGGAGGAACAATTGTTTTCTACTCCAATTCTGCAGGATTTAAGCAGAAATTTAAATTAAAAGATCCGACAAAACCCGCAGATGTCACTTCTGAGATTACGTATCAGACCTGTGACGACAGAGTTTGTCTCGCTCCCAATACTTTAGAATTCAATCAAAAAGTTACGCCAAAAGGAGTAACGGAAGAGGCTACGACCGAGGAAACTGCAGGTCCTGCAAAAGACTCTGTAAAAATAACGGAGACGGTAACTGAAAATCCTGCAAAAACAGAAGCTACGATCACAGAAACTTCAAAACTGGATCCCAAGCAGCTGAAAATTGAAAGTATTAATTTCAAAAAACCATTGACGGATTGTGGTACCGCCTCTACCAAGGTGGATGAAAATTACTGGACGTATCTATTCTTAGGATTTATCGGAGGATTAATTGCTTTGCTTACGCCATGCGTTTTCCCGATGATTCCACTTACCGTTTCATTCTTTACAAAAGGAAGTAAGGACAAAGCAAAAGGGAAAAGGGATGCTCTTATTTATGGGTTTTTCATTCTTCTTATCTTCGTTTTACTAAGTATTCCTTTCCATATTATTGATGGAATCGCCGGAAATATCTTCAACGAGATTTCGACCAGTGTATGGCTGAATATTGCGTTCTTTATCATATTCATCTTCTTTGCCGGAAGTTTCTTCGGGTATTATGATATTACTTTACCAAGTTCTATTGCCAACAAATCTTCCAAAGCAGAAGAGGCAGGAGGAATTATCGGTATTTTCTTTATGGCATTGACCCTGGTAATTGTTTCTTTCTCATGTACAGGACCTATTTTAGGAAGTTTACTGGGAAGCGCAGTAACAGGTTCATCCAACGTTCCGATGCTGTTGACTTTTGCGTTGGCAGGATTCGGGCTGGCATGGGCAATTATTTTTGGATTGCTGGCATTATTCCCGCAGGCATTACAAAGTCTTCCGAAATCCGGAGGATGGATGAATACGGTAAAAGTTGTTTTAGGATTCGTAGAACTGGCATTAGCATTGAAATTCTTGTCTAAAGCAGATCTTGTATCCAAAACATTCTTCTTAAAAAGAGAACTTTTCATTGCGATCTGGATTATTATCGCCTTAGGATTAGC
>NZ_QDFZ01000020.1 GCF_003347605.1 Chryseobacterium sp. KLBC 52
TGACTAGTCCTGAAAATCTGATACAGATTATAGTACAAAAATAAATAATTAAACCAGAGTAATTTTACTATTGCTTTGGTTTTTGTTTTTATAGGTTTTCATTTTAATTTGTGACTGTTTATGCATTTGGTTTGGAGTTAGATAATGATTTGAAAAATGTGGGCGTAAATTATTGTAGATTTCGATAGATTCATTTACTATCTTTTTCCTTAAATTGTTGTTTATATCATGTTTATCAATATCAAACTCATGCTTTAAAATACCATTTATTCTCTCTGCTACTGCATTTTGATAAGGATCAGAGTTTTGTGTCATACTACATTTTAATTGATGTTTCTGTAAAAGTCTTTGATACTCATTCGAGCAGTATTGTAAACCACGATCGGAATGATGGATTAAAGATTCTCTCATACCTTTATACTTCTTTAGAGCTCTTTTTAAAGCTATAATACTACTCTGTGTATTTAAATTGTCTGCAACAAAGTGTCCCATTATTTTCTTAGAATACGCATCAGTTATTAAACTTAAATAGCTTGGATTTTTTCGGTTCCCTATATAAGTAATATCTGCAACCCATACCTGGTTGGGCTTTGTTATCTGATAGTCAAGGAGCAGGTTCTTATGCTTTCTAAAACGATGATGAGAGTTGGTTGTAATGTGATAGCTTTTGCGAGGTTCAATCAATAAATGATTAGCTTTTAAGATGGCAAAGAATTTATCTCTCCCTACCTTAATGGAGCTTAAGGATCTCTGTAAAATAAAATATAATTTCCTGCCTCCTAACCGGGGCATCTTAACACGAAGATTCTCTACCAGCTTTACTACCTCTGAAGCTTTATCTTTACAAACTTTCGTACGCTTGATACTTCTATAATAGATTTGTCTATTTAACCCTAACAATCCACAAGTAAAAATCAAAGTTTCTTTTTCTTTACTGCGGAAGTAATCGATTGTTCGGGTGGTGAGTTTTTTCGAATATCAATGTGATATTCTTTCTCAGCCAGATCAATCATCATATCAAAAAATATGGACTTCTTATCTGCAATATAAGCCTGCTTTTCTAAAAAAGCCTTTTGCTTTTCAAGAAGCCTTACCTGGGCTTCTAATTCCATAATACGTTGTTCAGGTGTTTTTTCCATGGCATAAGGTCTTTGGTTTTCCCAATCAAAGTTACCATATTTTCTCAGCCAATTTAAAATAGTACCATGAGATTGAATACCATATTTCTTACGACAACTAGTAATAGTGGATGCTCCACATTCAACTTCTTTCACGATTTGAAGTTTTAAACTTAAACTGTAATCCTTCTGTGTGCGTTTAATGTACGTGGATCTTAATGTTTCTTCCATAACGATTCTTTTTTGTGTATCGCTATTTCAGGACGAGACAATGAATCAATGGAAAAGGCTATCTCATTTTGGGACAGCCTTTTCTTATTTTTAAACATAAGTATCAACAAAAATAATATGATATCATATCTTTTACAGCTTAAAAATTTTTAGGTTTCTTATGCTGAGCGGCCTGTCTGGCAATTTCGTCAGTACGATTTTTTCTGGTTTCCGGTCTTTTGGCCAACACAATCCATTGCAGCAGCATTTTTTTCATGGATTTGCTTAAACTTAGAAAATAGGTTTCGGAACCTTCATGCAGCTTAAATGCTTCGTTCAGATCTTCAGGAATGATAAGATCTTCTACGGAATCCAAAATATTCCACGAGCCATTCTCTTTGGCAATTCTGATGGTTTCAAATCCGGCTTCCATCATCAGATTATTTTCTATCAGCTTCTGAACTTTATCCTTATTAATTTTTGACCAGGTACTTTTCGGTTTCCGTCTGCTGAATAACTGCATAAACGAACCTTCATCAATCGTCTTCCTTGTACTGTCAATCCAGCCAAAACAAAGAGCTTCATCTACCAGATCTGTCCAATACACCATAGGTAAATTTGATTTTCTGGTATTACAAATCAGCCATACAGATTGCTCTCTATGATGATTCTCTTCCAGCCATTGCCGCCATTCTTCCTTTGCATTGACATAGAAAGTTTGTTTCTCTGCAATTTTCCCCATAGCTTTTTCTTTTATTGATAATGTAAAATTAACATACTTTAGTGACAATAGTTTGTCAGTAGTAAAATTTTAATGTCATAATAACATCCGAACAGCCAGATCTGAAACGACAACTAAATTTACTTCGAGTTCTTCACCTGCAACGCTCTCTGATAAAAAGACTGATTGGCAATTTTCTCTTCTGCTTCATCAATCGCAGTCAGCAGATTGTTTTTATTATCTGCAATATCTCCTAAAATCTGAGCCATCAGTTCCCAAACGGGTTTCATTTTTTCAATGAGTTCATTCCCTTTTGAAGTCAGTTTAAAGAGCCTTTTACGTTCATCCTGCTTATCTTTTTCCCATTGGATCAACTCCAGTTTTTCAAGTTCTTTGAGCAGAGTTATCGTAGATGGATGAGTATACCCTATTTCATTGGCAATTTCAACAACACTTGCTATTTCTTTTTTATAAATGGTAAAAATAACCGGAAACCATTTCAGCTCAAAATCAATTCCGAATGCTTTATAGATAAGAGCTCCGTCTTTCCTCAATTGTTCACTGAGGCGGTGCAGTCTGGTGGATATGGCAAGAATTCCTGCTTCGTTGATTACATTCATATTCAGTCAAGATTTAAGTGGTAAAAAACATCATCGGCACTCATTAAAGGAAATTTCACAGGAAGATCGTTTTTTTCAATCTTTACAAACTGATTCCTTTCATAGAAACGCTGGGCTGCTTTCAGTATCGTTATGGTACCCAAATATAGATCATCAATTCTGTTTTCGCGACAGAAAGAAATTAAAACGTCCAGTAATTCCTGTGCAATATTCAGTTCTTTTCCTCTGAATTCCTTTTTCACAAACATTTTTCTGATGGCTCCTGCCCTGTCGTCAAATTTTACCAATGCTATAGAACCCACAAGCTCACCATCTGCAAAAGCTCCCCAAAAATTACCACCTGCGTCTGTGTAAAAACTTTCAATTTTCAAAAGATCAGGCTGATCTTCTATGGTAATCGGAATATTAAACTCTTTCTGCTGGATCGTCAAAATCAGATCAATGGCCTGTTCTGAGTAGGAATTCCCTATGGATTGTATCTCTAATTTCATAGTGTTTGTATTTTAAAGTACAAAACTACGTAGTTGAATACATATTCGCAAATCAATTCTACTTTTTAAAAAATTTTAACACTGAATTTTCAAAAAACGGAATTTCTATATGATGATATTTATGTAATTTTCTTTGCTCAAAAATTAATAACCAACTCCAAAATGAAAATAGAAAACCTGAAACCTTTTGACGGACAGCACTGTGAAACTACTGCCACAGGAACATTATTACAACACATCGGAATTGAACTTTCCGAACCTATGCTTTTCGGGTTGGGTGAAGGTCTCGGCTTTATTTATTGGAACATGAAAACAATGGACTTCCCTTTCATTGGAGGACGGATAAAACCTGATCTGCTTACTCAAAATTTAGCCAGAAATCTGAATCTTGAATTAACCGTAAAGGAAACTTCTTCACAGCAAAAAGCCTGGGAACAAGTAAAAGAGCTTCTCAATAGTGGGCAGGCAGTAGGATTGAAAATGGATTGCTATCATCTTGAATATTTCTCAAGTCCTTTCCACTTTGCCGGACATTATGCTGCTGTTTATGGCTATGATGATGAAGAGGCTTTCCTGATTGATACCAGACAACAAGGTGGAAAAGTACAAACATCTTTAAAAAGTCTGGCTATGGCCCGTTCTGAAAAAGGTCCTATGGCTTCCAGAAATCTGTATTATACCATCAGGAAAACAGATAGAAAATTCGATCTGGAAAAAGTCATCATCACTGCGATTAAGAATAATGCAGCTGAATATCTGAATCCACCCATTACCAATATTTCTTATAAAGGGATTTTAAAAACAAGTACTGAAATTGTCAAATGGTTCAATACTAGTAAAGATATTGAAGGAGAATTTAAACAAGCGGCTTTACTCATGGAAAAAGCAGGAACCGGTGGTGCTCTGTTCAGAAATTTATACCGTGATTTTTTGAAAGAAAGCTATGAACTCCTTCAGCTTGATCCTTTAAAATCAGGCTATGAAGCCTTCACAGAAATTGCCGAACTCTGGACAAATGTATCTCAGCTGTTTGAAAAAGTGAGTCAGACAAAAGAAATTCAATATATTCATCAGGCTTCGGATATATTAAAAGAGATATCTGGAAAAGAAAAAAGAACTATGGAAATATTGACAACTTTATAGATCTTTTATAAGCTTATAATAAAAAACGTACGCCATTGCTGACATACGTTTTTATGATATTACATTGCAGAATACGGTTATTTCCAGCCTCCGCCTAAAGCCTGATAAAGCTCTACGGCTGCTTTCATTTTACTGTATCTTGCATTGGAAATGTTAAGCTCTGCATTCAATGAATTCACACTTGCATTCAATACCTCAAGATAGTTAGCCATCCCATAGTTCACTAATTCCTGGGAATAATCAACCGATTTTTTGTAGGCATCCAGTTCTTTTTGCTTCAATTCGATGAATGAATCCTGAACAGAGAAAACTCTGATGGCATCCGAAACTTCTTTTCCGGCAGTTAAAACTGTTTTTCTGAAGTTTAAATAGGCAGTTTCTTTATTGGCCAGACTTACGTCATAGTTGGTCTGAATCTGTCTCTTATTTAAAATAGGCTGAGCCAGTCCGGCAACTACATTGGCAAACAATGAATTTACACTGAATAAATGGTCAATATCTACCGACTGCACTCCTCCGCTTCCTGTCAGTTTTAAAGTTGGATAAAACTGAGCTTTGGCAGCATTGGTCAGCTCAAAAGCATTCATTAAATTGTATTCTGCTCTCATAACATCCGGACGGTTAGCCAGAAGTTGAGTAGGATAACCTAATTTCAAATCAATTGGAAGTTTTTGCCCTTCCAATGTAGATCTTTCGATAGCATGAGAAGGCTCTCCCATCAAAAGACTCATGGTATTTTCAAGCAGCTGGATCTGTGTATCAATATCAATCAGTAATGATTTGGCATTGAAAACAAGCGCCTCACTTTGCTGTACCGCCACTTCAGTAACTGTTCCGGAAGTTTTCAAAGCCTTGGTAGCTTCAAGGTTTTTCTCTCTTACCGCAATGGTTTCTGTAATGATTTTCTTCTGGGCATCAAATGTTAACAATTGATAATATGCAGAAGCAATGGAAGACACCAAACTGCTTTTAACCGCTTTATGGGCTGCAACAGTTCCTAAATAAGCAGCCAGCTGTGCTTTCTCCTGTGCCTTTAATTTGCCCCAGATGTCAGCTTCCCATCCGATACTTGCCGTAATGTCAAACTGGTTCACATAACGTCTTGATCCGATGATCTGTCCAAACTGAGTATTGATAGACTGAGTCTGAAATGTATAGTTGGGTCCTATAGAAAGGGTCGGCTGATAGGCTGCTTTACTTTGTTTAAGATACGCTTCTGCAGAATTAATACTTTCTAATGCAATTCTGATGTCAAGATTGTTCTCCAGTGCCTTAGAAATATGCCCCTGCAATATCGGATCAGTGAATATTTCTTTCCATGAAATATCTGCAATATTGGTACTGTCCGAAGGAAGCATGTCTGTACGGAAAAGCTTTTCGTCTACAACATTTTTCGGTCTTTCATATTCTTTTCTTGCCATACAGGATGAGATGGCTCCGAGTATGAAAACTGAAAAAGTGATTCCTTTTATGATGTTTAATAAACTCTTCATTATTTTTAATTAGAAGTTAGAGTTTAGAAGTTAGAAGTTAGTTTTTAGACTTATCTCTAATTTCTAACTTCTAATTTCTTAAATCTTAATTTTATTCTGCTAAATTGATATCTTCTTTTTTGATAGGTTTGATTTTTTCCTGCAGTGTTTCAAAAATCACATACAGAACCGGAATTACAAATAATCCCAAAACAGTTCCTATCAATAGTCCGATTGCCGCACCCGTAGCGATAGATCTGTTACCTACTGCTCCAATTCCACTTGCCAGAACCAGCGGCAATAAACCGAAAATAAAGGCGAATGATGTCATTAGAATAGGTCTCACCCTGGCTTTCGCTGCATTGATAGCTGACATTACAATGGTTTCCCCATGATGTCTTCTCTGAACAGCAAATTCAACAATAAGAATTGCATTTTTCGCCAGTAGTCCCACGAGCATGATCAGGGCAATCTGGAAGTAAATGTTATTTTCCAGTCCCATAATCTTCTGGCCGAAGTAAGCTCCCATTACCCCAAGAGGAAGGGAAATAATTACGATCAGCGGAAGAATATAACTTTCATACTGGGCAGAAAGGATAAAGTAAACAAAGATCAAACTTAACCCGAAAATCAGAAGTGTCTGAGATCCTGAATTTAATTCTTCTCTCGTTAACCCGGTAAATTCTACAGCATAGTTTTGATTCAGGGTTTCATCTGCCACCTGCTGTACTGCTGCAATGGCATCCCCGGAACTGTATCCGTCAGAGTTTGCTCCTGTCACCTTCACGGAAGTAAACAGGTTGTAACGGCTTACAGATTGTGGTCCATAGGCTTTTGTTAATGTTACAAACTGTGAGATCGGAGTCATGATCCCTGATCCTGTTCTGACATAA
This sequence comes from Chryseobacterium sp. KLBC 52, assembly GCF_003347605.1. Classification (GTDB taxonomy): domain Bacteria; phylum Bacteroidota; class Bacteroidia; order Flavobacteriales; family Weeksellaceae; genus Chryseobacterium. The sequence goes on from NZ_QDFZ01000020.1 coordinate 6,669, forward strand.
AGCTGATTCAGATTGTCAATATTCTGTCTGTTCTCCGGAAGAGCCTGAACCATCACCCTGAATTGCTTTCCATACTTGGTAAAGTCGGCCGTATAAATACCCCCGATATACCCCTGCATGGTAGCCAGAATGTCGTTTACAGAAACTCCAAGCTGTTTGCTCAGAGGAACATTAATTTCCATCTGATACTGAGGATATTTAGTATTGAACGAAGTCTGTGCAAACTGAATTTCCGGTCTCTGCATCAGTTTACCGATGAATTCATTGGTTTTAGCATCCAGATCAGCATATTCACCTCCTGACTTGTCCAGCAATACCATTTCAAAACCTGCACTGTTACCAAATCCAGGTACACTTGGCGGTTGGAAGAATACTACTTTAGCATCAGGAACAGATCCTACAATTCCAAATAATTTTTTGGTGATATCTTCAGAAGTCTGTCCGTCTTTTTTTCTTTCATCGAATGGTTTCAGTTTCACAAAGGCAAGACCATTGTTACTTCCGTTTCCGGATAAGAATCCTCTACCTGTGGAAATGGTCACATTCTGTACTCCCGGAACTTTCAGTGCTTTTGCCTGAAGTGTTTTCAGAGCATTATATGTTCTTTCCATAGAAGCTCCCGGAGGAAGCTGAACATCGGTAAAGATAATCCCTCTGTCTTCTGTAGGTACAAAACCTTTCTTCATACTGCTGCTTGCCCAGAATAAAATCCCTCCGGTAACAGCAAAAATAATTAAGGTAACCCATTTATGTCTTAACAAGAATACAAATCCCCTTCCGTAACGCTCAGTAGTTGTTTTAAAAGCTATATTAAACTTATAGAAAAACTTCTGCAGCAAATTCAGGTTTTGATACTCTTTATGATGCTCTGCGTGAGGTTTCAGGAATAATGAACATAAAACCGGGCTCAGCGTTAATGCGTTAATAGCAGAAATGATGATGGCAATGATCAGCGTAATCCCGAACTGCTGGTAGAATACCCCTGTAGGCCCTGTAATGAACGTCACCGGAATAAATACTGCAGCCATTACCAAAGTAATCGAAATAATAGCTCCTGTAATCTCATCCATTGCTTCTACTGTGGCTTTTTTAGCATCAGAAATACCATGTTCCATCTTGGCATGAACAGCCTCGACGACGACGATGGCATCATCCACTACAATACCAATGGCCAGTACTAATGCAAATAAGGTCAAGAGGTTCAATGAATATCCGAATAAATTCAGGAAGAAGAAGGCTCCTACAATAGATACCGGAACTGCAATGGCCGGGATCAGCGTAGACCTGAAGTCCTGAAGGAAAATATATACTACAATAAATACCAGAATGAAGGCTTCGATCAGGGTATGAACGACCTTTTCAATAGAAGCTTCCAGGAATTCGTTGGTATCAAAGTTAAAAGTATATTTGATTCCCTGTGGAAAAGTTCCCTCAGCTGATTTCAGATAGGCTTTGATATTTTTAATAATCTCCTGTGCGTTGGATCCCGGAGTCTGGAAGATCCCCATACTGATGGAAGGACTGTTTCCGTTCTCCCCGATTCCCGTATAAGACTGCCCTGCCAGTTCTACTTTGGCAACGTCTTTCAGCATCAGGTTTTGTCCGTTTGCAAGAGATTTGATGATAATATTATCGTACTGCTCTTTATCGTTGAATTTACCTACATATTTGATGATATATTCAAAAGAACTTCCGCTGTTTTGTCCGATAGAACCTGCAGCAGCTTCTCTACTCTGCTCGTTGATGGCATTGGTAACATCCGTAGGAGTTACACTGTAGGCAGCCATTTTTGCAGGATCCAGCCAGATTCTCATCGAGTAGTTTTTACCACCGAATACATTGGCATCCCCTACACCATTTACCCTTTTCAGGTTCGGAATAATGTTGATATTCAAAAAGTTCTGAAGGTATACGTCATCCAGATCCTTATTTTCAGAATAGAAAGACATATACATCAGGGCACTGGTTTGCTGTTTCTGGGTTACCACCCCTGAACGTGTTACTTCAGATGGCAAAAGAGGTGTTGCTCTGGCTACACGGTTCTGTACGTTTACCGCTGCAATATCCGGGTCTATTCCTTGCTTGAAGAAAACCTGGATCTGAGCAGAACCGTCATTCCCGGCACTGGAAGTGATATAATCCATACCTTCCACCCCGTTGATCTGTTCTTCCAAAGGGACTACCACACTTTTCATTACCGTCTCAGCATTGGCTCCCGTATAGTTTGCGGAAACACTTACCGTAGGCGGCGCAATATCCGGATACTGGGTAACCGGTAACGAGATCAGCCCTAGCACCCCGAGAATCACAATCAAGATTGAGATTACGGTAGATAAAACCGGTCTGTTAATAAAGTTTTTTATCATTAGAATTTCGGTTTTATAGATTGAACAAGACTATCCATTTTAATTGGCTTCGGCTTTACTGCTGTTCCCGGTTTCAGACCTCCGATACCAGCTGCAATAACGGTTTCCCCTTTATTAACTCCTGATTTGATAAGAGCCATATTGTCTATTCTGTCGATCACATTCACAACAACGTTTCTGGCAGTATCTCCCTTTTCTACTTTGTATACGTAAACGATACCCTGCTGCTCATAAGTTGCACTTTCAGGTACTACAAGAACATTATCGTAATGCTGAGGGAATCTGATAGTTCCGCTGTTCCCGTTACTTAATAATTTCTGAGCATTAGAGAAAGCAACTCTGAACTGAATTGTCCCTGTTGTAGGATCAATCTGACCGGTAATGGCTTCAATTCTCCCTTTTTCAGGATAAAGACTTCCATTGGCCAGTTGAAGCTCAACCATGGGTAAGTTTTTGATTTTCTCAGGCATAGAAGCTCCCGGAGATTTTTCAAGGAAATCAAAATATTCTTTTTCATTCATTGCAAAGTAAGCATAGATCTCAGAGGTATCAGAAATCGTAGTCAGAGGAGTCTGATCAGAAGGTCCAACCAAGCTTCCTACTTTTAACGGCAATCTTCCTATCACCCCGGAAATAGGGGCACGAATGATAGAATATTCAATATTGGCTTCTACTCCTTTGTAGTTCGCTTCAGCCTGTCTTTTGGCGGCATTGGCCTGCTGAAGCTGAGCCTGAGCCTGAGCTAACTGAGCCTGGGCAGTCTGTAGCTGTACGTTGCTGATGATATTCTTCTGAACCAGAGGTTTTAGTTTGTTTACTTCAACCTGAGCTGCATTTACAGAAGCCTGAGCCGCCGCAACACTGGATGCTGCTGCACCTATTCCTGCTTTGGAAGCCGCTGCATTTTCGTTCAGGATATTGGTTTCCAGACGGAACAAAGGCTGTCCTTTGGTAACATATTGTCCTTCATCTACCAATACCTGGGTAATATAACCCTGTATTTTTGCACGTACATCATTGTTTACCCTACCCTGAATGGTAGCCGGAAACGTCTGATAACCCACTATATTTTTTGACTCCACGGAAACAACCGGATACGGCTTGGCACCATCCTGTTTCGGAGCTTCTTTTTTGCAGGCTGTCAGTGAAAACGCTGCAATGGAAAGTATAACTAGCTTATTATTCATTTTATAGTTTATTAAGAGATTCCTGAATATTTTCTATGTTTTTATTTAAGAGTGCTTTGTAAACTTCTATTCTTTCGTTGTATCCATCGTCTTTACTTTTTTTAAAATTGTTTAAATCATCTAATAGTCTTAATTCGTCCTGCATTTTCTGGACAATTTTCTCGAATCGTATTTTCTTGTATTCATCATTGATGAAAAAATACCGTTTCCGCTCATCCATTTTGTTATGGTCTACGATAAGCTGGGCATTGAGCAGTAATGAAATACTGGTAGAAACAGAGCTTTTGCTCGCAGAGAGCACTTCAACAAATTCGTCAAAAGTAATTCCTACTTTCTCATAGTCGAAAAGAAGGTAGGAATAGATTTTTGATGCTAAAGGGGGTAAGCTAAACACGGTGCCATAGAATTTTACGGCATCCTGAAAAATTTTTTCATCAATTTCTATACTTTGGTGCATAATATAAAAATTTGAACAAAAGTAGAAATTAGTTCAGAACCAAACGAACAAACCTGATAGAGTTTATAAATACAGGGCGTTTTAAAAATTCAATGAAAGTGGATTTAACTTTTTGGTTAAATTATAATCTTCTCAAAAGCTTTTCTCATTCCGTCTTTCAAAAGAACCTCTCCACAATAAGAATAACCTCTGCCTTCAAGGATTTTCAGCATGGCAATATTGTCATGGTTGGTATCTACTTTAATACTCTGAATTCCATGAGATTTGGTAAATTCTTCAATCTGATCAAAAAGTTTTTTTACCATACCCTGTCCTGCAAATTTTTCATCTACGGCCACTCTGTGAACCACCACAAATTCACCGTCACTTAACCAGGCGCCTTCAATTGTACTGTAGGCAGGTTCATCATTAAGAATAAGTGCTGCATAGACAGCAACCTCTCCATCCACTGTCATAACGTGGCCAAATCCTTTCGCAATGTCACTTTCTACTGTCCCGAGATTAGGATATCCGTTCTGCCATTGGGTGCTTCCATCCTGTCTTCTTCTTTCGATGGATTGCTGAATGATTTCCCAAATAATGTTTCTGTCTTCAATTTCCGCTTGTCTTAATGTAATCTCTGGATTCATATTGTAAAATTTGATTAAAAGATTGAATGATTTAAGAGTTCAAAAATCATAAAAACCGCTGTTCATTCAATCTTTGAAATATTCTTTTTAATGGTTTGCAATGAATTAAAAAACCGAAAATTAATTAAAATTAATTTTCGGTTCGAAGTAGTAAAATTTAAAATTATGAAATTGTTTATTGATTTTCACTTTGTTGAAGGTAAGCATCAATAATTTCAAATGCTCTTTTTTCTTCTTCCAGATCTACCATTACTTTCAGCGAAGTGGCTGTTGGCGTAGTAGTAAACGTAAGATAGTTATTTTCAACGGTATTTGCAATCTGCGCGTCATCCAATTTAGACTTAACCAACTGAATTTCTGAAGGGTTATCACTTACATAAACTGATACTCTCGTACTTCTTTCCATATTCTAATTGTTTGAGTATCTAAATATACAATGTTTTTTTCAAAATTACAAATCCCGGGTTTTAAATTTTATTAATATTGTTTTCAATTTTATCTAAAGCAAGTTGGATTTCTTCTTTAGTAACATTCAAATGAGGCCTGAAACGAAGAGATTGATCTCCACAAGGAAGAATGATTAATCCGTCATTGAAAAGCTCATTCATCATGTGGTTTCTCTGCTCTGCAGTAGGAAGGTCAATAGCACACATTAAACCTCTTCCTCTTGCATTGGATATTTTTTCAGGATATTTTTCAGCAAGGGCTTTTAAGCTTTCCAGTAAGAAATCCCCAACTACTCTTGCGTTCTCAACAAGATCTTCTTTTTCGATTACTTCCATTACCAGCTGGAAACGAAGCATATCGATAAAGTTTCCTCCGAATGTAGAGTTGATTCTTGAACTTTCTCTGAAAACGTTATTCGGAACCTGATCAAACTTTTCTTTATTGGCTAAAACTCCGCAAACCTGAGCCTTTTTCCCGAAAGAAATAATATCCGGTTTTGCTGTGAAATGCTGGAATGCCCACATTTTTCCTGTAATAGCAATCCCTGTCTGAACTTCATCAAAAATAAGTAAGATTTCATTATCATCACAGATTCTTCTTAATCCTAATAAGAATTCGTCTCTGAAATGATTATCACCTCCTTCAGCCTGAATAGGTTCAATGATGATACAAGCCACTTTATCAGGGTGCATCAAAATGGCCTCTTCGATCTGAAGTAAAGCAAGATTTTCGTTTTTGATGGTTTCTTCAAGATTTTCTTCAGTAATCGGGAACTTTAATTTTGGATTTAAAATTCTCGGCCAGTTAAACATTGGGAAATATTGATACTTTCTTGGATCAGAAGTATTGGTTAAGCTCAACGTATAACCACTTCTTCCATGGAAAGCCTGTTTGAAGTGGATACAGATTCCAGCTTCAGTGTCTAATCCTTTTTCAAAGTTTTTACGGGTTTTCCAATCGAAGCATGCCTTCATAGCATTTTCAACTCCCATCGTTCCGCCTTCGATAAAGAAAGCGTATTGTAATTCTTCAGGGATAACTACTCTTTCAAATACTTCAAGGAAATGAGCGTATTCTTCTGAGTAAACGTCAGCCAAAGTAGGTTTGTTAACAGCCATTCTTCCTAACCATTCTGATCTTTCAACAAGATAAGGGTGATTGTATCCGATGGATGCTGATGCAAACATGGAGAACATATCCAGGTATTCTCTGTCTGTCAGTTTATCATAAAGCCAAGATCCGTGTGATTTTTCAATATCCATCACAAAATCGAAACCGTCCGCCAACACATGTTTTCCTACTGTTTCTTTTACTTTATTTGCTTTTATATCTAATGTGTGTTCCATAATAAATTTGTAGTGTGATTTAATAAATGAATGAATAAATAGCCCTAATAATACAGCGTTTAACCATTCAGGTTATTAATTTTTATTGTTTTTTTGAGTGCTTTAAGTAAAGCTTTTATAAATCAAATTTAATTCCTTGTGCTAAAGGAAGTTGTGTGGTGTAATTTATAGTATTGGTTTGTCTTCTCATATAGTATTTCCAGGCATCAGATCCTGACTCTCTTCCTCCTCCGGTTTCTTTTTCACCACCGAAAGCTCCACCAATTTCTGCACCGGAAGTTCCGATATTGACGTTGGCAATCCCACAGTCTGAACCAGCATGGGAAAGGAATAATTCTGCCTCTCTTAAATTCTGGGTCATGATGGCAGAAGATAATCCCTGAGGAACATCATTCTGAATAGCGATCGCTTCTTCTAATGTTTTGTATTTGATCAAATATAGGATCGGTGCAAAAGTTTCGTGCTGAACAATCTCATAAGAATTTTTCACTTCTGCTACGCAAGGTTTCACATAACATCCGGATTCGTAATCTTTACCAGATAAAACTCCGCCTTCAACAACGAATTTCCCACCTTCTTTTTTACATTTTTTGATGGCTTCTTCGTATTGGTTTACAGCATCCGTATCAATAAGTGGTCCTACATGGTTTTTCTCATCCAATGGATTTCCGATTTTCAACTGACCATAAGCTTTTGCCAATCTTGTTTTCACTTCATCATATACACTTTCATGGATGATCAGTCTTCTTGTTGACGTACATCTCTGACCAGCAGTTCCCACCGCTCCGAAAACAGCTCCGATGATCGACATGTCGATATCAGCTTCTTTAGTAATGATAATGGCATTGTTTCCACCCAATTCAAGGATAGATTTCCCGAATCTTTCTGCTACTTTAGAAGAAACCATTCTTCCTACTCTTGTAGATCCGGTGAAAGATACAAGGGCTACTCTTTTATCATCTACCAGTTTCTGCCCGATTTCGTGATCTGATACTAATACACTTGAAATTCCTTCAGGAAGATTATTTTCCTTAAGAACTTCCATCATGATATTCTGGCATGCAATAGCACAAAGCGGTGTTTTTTCAGATGGCTTCCAGATGGTAACGTTACCGCAGATCCAAGCCAGTGCCGTGTTCCATGACCATACGGCTACCGGGAAGTTAAATGCCGTGATAATTCCCACCACTCCTAGCGGATGGTATTGCTCATACATTCTGTGTCCAGGTCTTTCAGAGTGCATTGTGTACCCCTGAAGCTGTCTTGAAAGTCCAACTGCAAAGTCACAGATATCAATCATCTCCTGAACTTCACCAAGACCTTCCTGTAATGATTTACCCATTTCATAAGAAACAAGTTTACCAAGATCGTCTTTATATTCTCTTAATTTTAAGCCCAGCTGTCTTACCATCTCTCCTCTTTTTGGAGCTGGAATCAGCCTGAATTCCTGAAATGCCTTTTGAGCAGTTTCAATTACTTTGTCATAATCACTTTCTCCGGAAGTTTTTACTTTAGCGATCAACTTTCCGTCTACAGGAGAAATGCTTTCTATCACCTTTCCTGACGCGAAATATTTTCCGCCCACTGAAGTCCCCTTGTTCTCTTCTTTGAGACCAAGGTTTCTAAGTGTTTTTTCAATTCCGAAATCCTTTACTTTTTTTGACATAAAATCTTACTTTTCGTTCTCTCTAAAGATAAAAATATTATATGAACCTCAAAACTTTAATTTTTAACAGGCTTTTTATTTGGACTAATTATAAACATGCTTATCTTTGCAGGGTAATCTTTTTGATAATCACCAATGGAAAATTCACAAGAAAACAACTCAAAGCTTAAAAAGTGGTTCAAGCGTGTGGGATGGGCAGGATTAGCTTTCTTTACCATAAAAGGCTTGATTTGGCTCGTTATATTTTACGTTGGAGCAGATAGTCTCCAGAGTTGTATACAATAAAAAAGCAGAGAAAATTTCTCTGCTTTCTTTTTGGTAGAAGGTTAACCAAATTGTTATTTCTTTATTGAAAGGCTAAAAAAGAAGGCTTTTTTTATATTTTCCGTAATGTAAAAAAGAAAAAAAAATAACTGATTCTTCTAATTCTACTCCCGAAAAATATGATTTTCCTTCTTCAATTGATCCTTTTAACCTACTCTGTCTTCTTTCTCCCCGCATTCACCAGGCTCTGATGCAGCAGGTATTCTATCTGTCCGTTCACACTTCTGAATTCATCATTGGCCCACTTTTCAAGAAGTTTATAAGTAGACTCATCTATCCTTATCACAAAGGATTTTTTGCCTTTGCTTTCCGAAGAGTTCTGAGCTTTTTCTGATTTCATTTTCTAAATTCTCTAACATTGTTTCTGACTGTTTTAGTGTAAAAGCTATCTGCACTAAAATCTATTTATTAATTGTTCACTTCTTAATTATAAAGTGTTCCCGCATTTAATATAGGTGTTGCTGCTTTTTCACCGCAAAGAACCACCATTAAATTGCTTACCATTGCCGCTTTTCTTTCATCATCAAGATCTACGATATTTTCTTCAGAAAGCTTTTTCAAAGCAAGGTCTACCATTCCTACAGCTCCTTCCACAATCTTGGTTCTTGCAGCAACAATAGCTGTTGCCTGCTGTCTCTGAAGCATTGCTCCCGCAATTTCTGAAGCATAAGCCAGGTGCGAAATCCTTGCCTCCTGAATCACGATTCCAGCCTTTGAAAGACGATCTGTAAGTTCCTGTTCCAAGATAGAATTGATTTTATCTCCTCCTTCTCTCAATGTAATCGGAGCATGGTCATCTTCTAAATTATCATAAGGAAAGCTCATCGCCAAATGTCTTACGGCCGCTTCACTCTGCATTTTTACAAAGTCTGAATAACGCTCCACATCAAAGGCTGCTTTATAAGTATCTCCTACTTTCCATACAATTACAACTGCAATTTCAATAGGGTTACCCATTTTATCATTTACCTTCAAAGTCTGACCTTGCAGGTTTTCGGAACGTAAAGAAATTTTTTGTGATGAATATAAAGGATTGATAAAGAATAATCCGTTCTCTTTTACACTTCCCACATATTTTCCAAAGAAGTTTAATACTCTCGAATGGTTAGGCTGAATAATCATTAACCCTTTTAAGAAAAAGCACGAAAGAAGAAAGCAAAGCATAGAGATAACCACATAGGCTATACTCTGATCTACTCCACTTACAAAGAAGTATACTGCTGCAACAAACAAGGCCAGGCAAATGACCAATGTAAGATAACCCGACATGGGTTTTAATGTTTTTTCCATGATTGAATTTTAATTTGATATTATTATGATATCATAAAGATGGTAATAAATTTTGAATTATGAATGATAAATTTTGATTTTTTTGAGGGGCGGGGTGCGGTGTTTGGGGTTGCGAGGTGCGGGATATAGGATTCGGGTATTTTAGCTAACGCAGAGTTCGCAAGGTTAATTTATTAGGATGCATTATATTTTTGTTCGCAAAGCCACTTCGTTTAGCTAAGACCACTATTTTCTTTGCTGAGTGAAACGCCCTTGCGAACGATGACTCATCATAATAGACATCATTGCGAACGTAGCGTTAAAATAACTCGTCCCAAATCCAGCAACAATAGGAATAAAAAAATCCCAGAAAGTGAATTCCGGGATTTAATTTATAGTTTCAGTATTTTATTTCTTCGTTAAAGCTTTAAACTTTATGTAAGAAACAACAGATAAAAGAATCATTGTTCCTATTCCGATGTATACCCAAGCTGGTACTGGTACAGGATCACCTGCTGCGTACGAGTGAAGTCCGCTCAGGTAATAGTTTACTCCGAAATAAGTCATTACCATTGAGCAGAATGCAAACATGGTTGCTACGTGGAATGCCCATCTGCTTCTCAATCCAGGTACTAATCTCATGTGCAGTACAAATGCATATACCATGATAGAGATGAATGCCCATGTTTCTTTCGGGTCCCAGCTCCAGTATCTTCCCCACGATTCGTTGGCCCAGATTCCTCCTAAGAAGTTTCCTACTGTTAAAGCAAACAATCCTATCGTTAATGACATTTCAGAAACAATTACCAATTCTTTCAATGTCGTATCGTGGTGAATTTTATATGTTTCTTTATTGGAGATAATATAGAATACCAATGAGATCACCGCAATAATCATCGAGAGCGCGAAGAATCCGTAACTTGAGGTAATAATGGCTACGTGAACAATCAGCCAGTAAGACTTCAATACCGGCACAAGCGGTGTAATCTGCGGATCAAGAGCAGAACCACCATGCGCGAATCCCATCATGATAACAGCTACCATAAATCCGGCTGCAGGAATCAATGCATTGGCATTTCTGTACAGGATCAAACCTGCTGTAATACCAACCCAGGAGATAAAGATAATCGCTTCATATCCGTTACTCCAAGGTGCGTGTCCTGAGATATACCATCTTGCCACAAGTCCTAAGAAATGACACAGATATCCAATTAAACCAATCGCAATGATTACTTTAATTATTTTGTTTAATTTTTGATTTGATTTGAATAATTCAACAAAACCTAATATCAGAAGAAGACCACCGATAAGCGTATAGAAGATTAACAATTTGAAGTTAATATCTACTTTATTCATGAATACTTCAAGATCTACTTTGGATTTAGCAGGAACAACTGCTTTACCCCATTTCTGCTGATAGTCTGAAAGCTTTTTCAATTCTGCATCTGCTTTGCTCCAGTCACCGGTTTTTTGTGCGGTAAGCGCTTCTGCAAAGTAAGGTCCCATTACCTGCTGAGATTCCATATCCGGTTCGAATTTCTGGTCTAACCATGAATGCCATGTATGGTTGGCATCATTTTTCACAGGAACAATTCTCATAAACTGACCGCTGAAGAACTCATTGAAGATCTGTACTCTTTCGTTTACAGCAATTACTTCTTTATCGTAGTTCGTTTGTTCAGCCGGTTTCTTACGGAATGCGGTGTTGTAATCATGCTCAAGAATATAAGTAAGGTTACCGTTTGCATCTGCAGGGAAAAGGTTCATCAGAGAAGTATAACCATCTTCATCTGCTTTTGTTTTATTCTTCAGCTCATCACCTCCTTTAGTTCCTACTTTAATAATCGGAACCATTGTCCAGCTCGGAGTATCTGTATTGATAGAAAGGAACCATTGGTTGGCTGTAAGAGATTTTCCGTCTGTTCCTTTAAATTCGTCTTTCTTGTATAATTTTCTTAAAATATCGATTGCCTCTGTATTGATAGGAACAATTCTTCCTTCAAAGTTCTGAACCAAAAGATATCCGAATTTATCAGCATGTTCTTTGCTGATTTTGTTTCTTGCAATGATTTCGTCGGGAGAAATAGATCTCATTTTCCCCATTGGTGTTGCCAGAGAATTCTGCTTTGGAGCAGCACCGTCAAGCGGCTGGGCAGACGGAGCCGGAGCATGAGAATGGTTATCTCCTTCCACATGAATATGTTCTCTGCTTCCGTCAGTTGTTCCGTGAGTTTCGATTTTTTGTGCATTTAAACCTAAACTTAAGAACAATAAAAGTATACCTGCTGCTTTCTTTTTATTCACGTCAGCCAGCATTTTATTTAATTTCCAGAAATGAGTTCCTTTCCAGAAGAAAATGACAAACATTCCAAGGAATAAAAGTCCGTATCCGATATAAGAAATCAATGTTCCCCAGTAATCGTGGTTTACAGAAAGAACGGTTCCCATTCTGTCCGGATCAAAACTCGACTGGAAGAAACGATATCCTTTATGGTTAAGAACGTGGTTCATATAGATTTTATAGGGAGTTTCTTTACCTTCATCAATGATTTTCACATGGCTTTCGTAAGCACTTGGAGATGAACTTCCAGGATACGTTTCCATCACGAAATCATCCAGTTTCAATGCGAAAGGAGTGTTGTATACTTTAGGTCCGAAACCTACCATGATATTTAAACCATCCATCGTCACCTGCTTGTAAGCATTCGGGTTTCCTTTTTCAACCGAAAGGTCTACAATTTGTTTTGTTTTTGGTCCCTGAAGCTCAATCTGAAGCATATCAGGAACATTGGCATCTTTCTTTCTGTCCCCTTCAATAGCCATCAGTCTTCCTTTTTTAAGACCTTCAGGTACTACCAGCTTCAGTTCGTTAATGGTATATAAACTTCTCAATGCCAAAGGTTGGAATTCATCTTTCACTGTACTTCCTGTTGCCTGTGTAGCCATGGTCATATAGCTTGCATCTACAGGAGTTTTGATGAATAATTTTCCGCCTTCATTTTTAAATTCAACAGCTCCTTCAATCGCTCTGTTGAATGTCACCAAAGTACCGTTGATGGATTTTGTTTCTCCCGGTTTGATGTAAATATTTTGTCTTCCGGTGTTTCCGGTTGAAACCAAATGAAGATACTCTGCCCCGTTTGGCTCAGCGATAAGGCTGTCTTTTTTCCTTTGGATGTATTCCTTGGCAAACACTTTCACTTCTTTTCCGTGGAAGTCATAAGTTGCTTTCAAATCTTTGTGTAACGGAGACATCAGATAAGGAACATCCTGATAATTCAGCACATCACCCTTTTCTTCGATCTGAATTTTAAAGAAATTTTTATCGGTTACAATTTCGTTGGATGTTTCACCTTCTCTGATGTGCATTTGTCCTTCGAAACTGATGTATCTGGTGATAGCACCACCGATAAAGATAAAAACAAAGGCAAGGTGGAAAACAAGAACCGGCCACTTATCTTTTTTCCACAGTCTGTATCTTCCGATATTTCCTATGAAATTGAGAATCAGTAAGACCATGATCAGTTCGAACCATTTAGCCTCATAAATTAATGCTTTTGCTGTAGGAGTTCCGTAGTCGTTTTCTAAGAACGTTGCATAAGCCATCGCGAATGCGTACACCAGCAACAATACAGCCATTGTCCTGGTTGAGATAAGAATATCTTGGAGCTTCTTCATGATTTATTGTACTTGACATGCAAAAATAAGCATGATAAACCACAAAGAGCTTAAAAAAAGCTGTTTTTTATCACTTTGGCCTCGGTTTTGCTTATTTTGAAACATTCTTAATAAGCCCGAAAACATTAGGAAAAATTCAATTTTTAAAAATGTAAAAATTCGCATTTATATTACCTATCCGGATGATCGAGGCACTCTATTTTCCTCCTGCTATTTTTACCACAATTAATTGATATAAAACTCATTATAATTCCAACCTGTAACCTGGCTTCATTTTTAATTTTATTTCGGCTATTAATTCATCAATCCCACAGAATGATTCATCCATTTCTTTCGCTTTTAAAAACATATTCAGTGCATCCTGGTACTCCATTTTTCTCATATGATAAATTCCCCAATTTTTATATGCATCGGCATTTTGAGCATCAAGCTTTAATGAATCTTCAATATCCCTGAGTCCTTCTTCATAGAGGTCTACATTAATCTTTGCGAGTCCGCGGTTATTATAAGCATATGAAAATTTTTTATCCACTGAAATGGCTTTGGTTAATAAAGGGATAGAGTCTTCATATTTTTCAAGAAGAATTAATGTATAGCCTTTATTATTTAAAGCAAATTTATTGTTAGGATTCATTTTCAAAGCTTTATCATAATATTCAAGAGATTCTTCCAATGTTCCTGTTTCAGTAAATGTTAATGCAAAATTCGTCCAGTCATCTGTAGTCATAGAAGGATTATTTTCTTTGAATTGAACAGCGATTTCTTTTGCTTTTTCATAATTCTTACTGTTAATATGGGATACTATTGCCATCCGATAGATATTGAGATCTTTTGATTCCTGTAATAAACTATCAAAAATGGATGCAGCTTCAGGATATTTCTTCTCATGAAATTTATATACTCCTTCTGTATATTCTTCAGGGAGTTTTCTCTGCCGGATAAGATTAATGATAGCTCTTCCATCATTAAATATCGATCTTCCATCACTCATGCGAATAGTTTTCTGGCTCGGAAAAATATTGATCAAAAAATCAATTGCTGACGAAACCATTAATACGATGAAAAACAATGTAAGAAACAGAGTATTTGCAATGATAAAATAAGAGAGTAACGCTAATAATAAAGAGGCAGCCGGCCCTCCAAACACATATAAAATATGCTTATTGACCGAAAATCTTTTTTCTTCAGATTCACACAGCCCTCTTCCCCATTTAAGAGGATTTTTAAATATATAAAAAGAAAAATCTTTGAAATTGACAGGAAAACTGTTATCCTTATCTCCATAAGAACCAATAAAGACATGTACTTTTTTTCTTGTTATAAGCCATACGGTAACAGCATGTCCCATTTCATGAAAAAAAACCGTTAAAGGCCTGATCAATGCTAAAAAGACGAAAATAAAAATTCCTGGGACACCAAATAATTCCATTAAAAAAAGTCTTCAATCAGTTATTAATTATCATTCTTTGTCATATCGAATACAATTTCTGAAATGACAAAAAACCCTGTGGCAATATACCTATTTTTCCAATGATATTTTCTTCCTGATCTTACTTAAAAACTCATGGGTAATTCCCAGATAAGAAGCAGCCTGCTGTTGGGTAATCCTCTGTTCCAATCCAGGATACTTTTCCAGGAATTCACGATAGCGTTTGTCTGCTGTTTTACCCGTTAAGGAAAGAATTCTTCTCTGCAGTGCCACCGAAGATTTCTGGTTCATGATTCTGAAAAGCTTTTCTATCTGTGGCATTGTTTCATACAGATCTTCCTTATCTTTTTTAGAAATCATCAATACTTCACTGTCTTCCAGGGCTTCAATATTCAGAATACTGGGAACGGTATTGATAAGGCTGTCAATATCCGTAATCCACCAGCCTTCAACAGCAAAATATAAGGTTTGCTCAAATCCGTTTTCATTGAGATAGTAGACTTTAAAACAACCACTCAGAACAAACCCTTCGAAGAGACAATACTCTCCTTCTTTAAGCACAACCTCTTTCTTTTTAACCGCTTTGAGTTCAAAAGGTTTTATAAACTGTTGAAAATCCTCTTCTGAAAGGTTGACGTATTGACTGATATTTCTAAAAAGTAAATCGGACATAGGATTATTTAAGCAAAATAAAGGTATCAAAATTATTGACACCTTTATTGAATTAAGTTATGTTAAGTTATTGTTGTTCCTAAGCAATAGAACTTCAGTTTTTGTTGGGTAAACACTAAGACGCAAAGATTTATCATACATATTGTTTATTTTAAGACGCAAGAAAATCGAAGATTTTCAGCAAGATGTGTTTTAAATGTTATCGGAGATAATCTTTGTGACCTTAAAATAAACATAATATAGCCTAAGCCTTTTGCGTCTTTGCGTTTTTACTATTTTTATTCTCTCGCACATTGAGCTGATTCTGCAGATGATTGCATAGAAGCATATCTTAAAAATCTTTGTGTCTGCATGTCCAGAATAACATTATTTTAAAAATTCATTGGTACTTATCACACGGGCATAGAGATTTCCAAGAGCAGATATCCCCGCCAGAAAAGACTTTTGTACATCTGCTGCTTTTACCACTTCCCCATTCAGTTCACGATTTCTGGTCGCCGTAGCATCTCCGATAATGGTATTGGTAAACCCGAAATCAAAAGCAGCTCTGGTGGTAGCATCTACACAAACATCCGTCATCATTCCAGTAATCACCAGATTTTTAATGTTCTTTGACTGAAGATAACCTAGAAGATCCGTCTCTCTGAAGCTGTTGGGAAAATGCTTAATGATAACTTTTTCATCTTCCCTCGGTAAAATCATATAATTGATTTTAGCTCCCTCTGTATCCGGAAGGAAAAACGTTGCGCCTTCGTTGGTAGAAATATGCTGGATATGAATGACAGGAAGATTATTTTTCCTGAAATATTCCAAAATATTCCTTGCGTTTTCGGCAGCTTGTTCAGCTTTTTCAAGGGTCATTTTTCCTCCCGGGAAATAATCATTTTGTACATCAATAATGATTAATGCTGTGTGTTCCATTTTTTGTTTTTGTGCGTTCATTGTAAGCATTGAAATTACGATCAGACCTAAGGTCAGAAAGGTTGTGAATGTATTGTTCATGTTTAAATTTTATAGGCCAAAATTACAGAGGCTTCAGGTCCTGGCCTTTGAACTAGTTCAAAAAACAGTATTGAGATCCAATACTTTCTAATATTGTTAATTTTTTCAATCTTCATCTATTTAAATCGAAAATTTTATTATCTTTTTAAAGAAAAACTATTGATAAACAGTTAATATAATTTAACGGTATCAGATTTGGATAAACAAAAAAAATACCCTTATTTTATTCTGTCATACAGGAAAATATTTTTAAAGTAAAAATTTTAAATAACCTTTATAAAAGCGGGATTACCCAAATATTTTTTGGGTAAAAAAGATTCATTTAGTGTTGAATAAAACATTAAATTTGCGACATTGATATTATGGATAAAAAGACACAAAAAAAACCGACTGAATCGCCTGAGAAAGGCAGAATTTTATCTAAGCCACGTATTTTTTTCGGGCTTACTTTTATACTTTTATCGGCTGTTCTTGCATTCTCATTCGTCTCTTATCTGATGAACTGGAAAGCAGATCAAAGCCAGGCAGGAACCATGCTGGACAAAAGCATAAAATCTTCCAATATCTTTGGTAAGGTAGGTGACTGGCTTGGGAATATTTTCATTTTTGAAAGTATTGGTATTGCCTCATTCATCATCGCATTTTTACTGCTTGTGGTAGGGACACTGATTCTTAAGAAAAAAATATTCAAACCGTGGAAAACGATTGGCCACTCTTTATTTTTTATCTGCTGGCTTCCTATTTTTATGGGAGCACTTACTAAAGGGCAAGGTGTTTTAGGAGGTGTCTATGGATATCAGATTATGGATTACCTTAATTCCATTATCGGAGCAGTAGGTCTGTGGACTGTATTAGCTGCGAGTATTCTGCTCTATTTTATTCTTGAATTCAATCTCCGTCCAAGTTCTATCAAGGCGAAACTGGATAAAATCAATGAAAATACGATTGGAAAAGTAAAATCTATGATGCCGGACTCTAACGATGATTTCGAAGCGGATGAGGAATTGAGAGAAGAAGCAGAGGAAGCGGAAGAAGAAACCGCCTCCAGAGTTACCGTAAGTGATGTTACGAACCAGGTTGTCAATACTCCGATTAATACCATGAAAGAACCAGAACCGGTAAGTGCTCCGAAAGGATTCCCTGAAGTTCCGGTTTCAAACGAGATAGAAACTATTACTACACCCAACCACACTTCTTTTGATGCAGAACCTAAGGAGGTTTCTCAACCCGTAAGTTTAAATCTTTCTACGAAACCAATTGTTCCGGTTTCAAGCCCGGAGGAAGCATTTGACATCAGACCTTCTACTCCATCTCCGGCAATAACCACTGCTCCGGCACAGGAAAATATTAAATTCAATGTAGAGGTTGCTCAGGTCGTTGATGTTTTGGATGATTCTGATAAAAAGTCTCAGGAACTGGTAGAAAAACATGGATTGTATGATCACAAGCTTGATCTTGCCAACTTCCAGATGCCGCCTGTTGACCTGCTGAAAGATTATGGAAATGAAGAAATTTCTATCAATAAAGAAGAATTAGAGGAAAATAAAAATAAGATTGTCGGACTCCTTAAGAATTTCAACGTTGGAATCGCAGAAATTAAAGCTACAATCGGGCCTACAGTTACTTTGTATGAAATTGTTCCTGAAGCAGGAATCCGTGTTGCAGCGATTAAAAAACTGCAGGATGATATTGCGCTGAACCTTTCCGCGCTAGGAATCAGAATTATTGCGCCAATGCCAGGAAAAGGAACCATTGGTATTGAAGTACCAAGAAAAAATCCTACGATGGTTTCTATGCGTTCTGTCATTGCTTCTCAGAAATTCCAGAATACGGATATGGATCTTCCGGTAGTTTTCGGAAAGACTATTTCCAATGAAATCTTCATGGCTGACCTTTCGAAAATGCCTCACTTACTGATGGCAGGAGCAACAGGTCAGGGTAAGTCTGTTGGTATTAACGCTATCCTTACTTCCCTTCTTTACAAAAAACACCCAAGCGAACTGAAGTTCGTGATGGTAGATCCTAAAAAAGTAGAACTTTCTTTATATTCAAAAATTGAAAGACATTATCTGGCAAAATTACCGGATGCAGAAGAAGCTATTATTACGGATACCAATAAAGTAATCAATACGCTGAACTCTCTTTGTATTGAAATGGATACCCGATATGATCTTCTTAAAAATGCTTTCTGTAAAAACTTAAAAGAATACAACAAGAAGTTTACGGAAAGAAAATTAAATCCTGAAAACGGACACCGTTATTTACCTTATATCGTATTGGTAGTAGATGAGTTCGCCGATTTGATTATGACGGCAGGAAAAGAGGTTGAATTACCTATTGCGAGACTTGCACAACTTGCCAGAGCCGTAGGAATCCACCTTATTGTGGCTACACAGAGACCATCTGTAAACGTAATTACGGGTATGATTAAAGCCAACTTCCCTGCAAGAGCTGCCTTCAGAGTAATTTCCAGTGTAGATTCCAGAACGATTCTGGACTCTCCGGGAGCGGATCAGCTGATCGGTAAAGGAGATATGCTTTATTTCAATGGAAACGAGATTTTAAGACTTCAGTGTGCTTTCGTAGATACTCCGGAAGTGGAAAGACTGGCAGAGTTTATCGGGGAACAAAAAGGATATGCTTCAGCATTGTTGCTTCCTGAATATGTTTCGGAAGACTCAACAAGTACTGTAGGTGCTTTTGACCCGAACGAAAAAGATGCTTTATTTGAAGAAGCAGCAAGAATTATTGTTTCTACGCAACAGGGATCTACCTCAATGCTTCAGAGACAATTGAAGCTGGGTTATAACAGAGCCGGCAGAATCATGGATCAGCTTGAAGCAAGTGGTATTGTGGGAGGCTTTAACGGAGCAAAAGCAAGAGAAGTTCTGATCAGTGACCTTCATTCTTTGGAACAGTTTTTGGAAGATCTGCGTAGTTAAAGGAAAAATGAATAGTTTTAACCTTAAGAGTTAAAGAAAATCTAACGATTATTAAATTAAGAAAATGAAGAATATTATTTCAAAAGTTATATTAGGAAGTTTTGTTGTAGGTGCAGTAGGTATGGCCAACGCTCAAAAGATTGATGCTAAAGCTAAAAAGATATTAGATGATATTACAGCCAACTACAATTCTAAAAAGAATTCTTACTTCAAATTTTCTTTTGGAAGCGGTCTTAACGGGCAGGTGACAAAAACAGAACCTGGTATTTATTATGTAGCAGGAGAGAAATACAAGTTGAAGATCATGGATACAGAGCAGATCTTCGATGGTAATAAAATTTACAACATCAACGCGGATGATATGGAAGTAACCATTGCTAAACCGAACGGAAGCAGTACCATGTTCTCCCCTATCAACTATCTTACAAACTATAGAAATGATTATAATGTAACTTACAATGGTAAGAAAGTGGTAAACGGCGTGAATGCAGACTTTATTAAACTGACTCCGGTAAAAGCGAACGGAATAAAATATGTGTACCTTTTTGTAGATTCAGCGAAAAAACAAATGGTAAAACTGGAACAGCATGGAAACAACAAAGATGTTGCTGTAATTGCTATTAAAGAGTATAAAGAAAACCAGGAGCTGGATCCCAATATGTTTGTTTTTGACAAAAATAAGTTTAAAAACTACATCGTTACAGAACTTTAAAAAGCTGAAAGTGAATTCACAACTAAGTAAATTTACTTTTAAAGCTAAAAAAATAACAAAATATAAAAAGCCACAAGTAAACTTTGTGGCTTTTTGATTAATTTTGGCGCATGTTAAAAATACTAGACCGATATATCATAAAAACCTTCTTTGGACCGTTTTTCTTTATATTCAGCGTATTGTTTTTCATTTTTATTGTAAACATTATCTGGGTACAGTTGGGACAGTTTATGGGAAAAGGATTAAGCTACTGGCAAATCCTTAAACTTCTTTTTTATCTTGGGGTGAACGTCATCAGTATGGTGCTCCCCCTTACGATCCTTCTGGCAAGTATTATGTCGTTTGGTGAATTTGGAGAACGTTACGAACTTGCAGCGATGAAAGCCGCAGGGATTCCTTTAACGCGAGTAATGACTCCATTGCTTGGAATTTCCACGGCACTTGCTATCATGTTGTTTTTCTTTTCCAACAATATTATTCCGGATTTTCAGAAGAAAGCCAAGAACATGCTTTTCAATATTGCCCAAACGAAACCGGCCATCAACTTTACTCCGGGACAGTTTATTGATCAGATTCCAGGTTATATGGTAAAATTTGATAAAATTTATGGGGAAAACGGAGAAAATATTGAAGGTGTTTTTGTTCATAAAAAAGCCAATGCTTACGAAAACCAGCAATCTGTAGTGGCTGAAAAAGGGAAATTTGTTCCTGCAGCCAATAAAAACTTTCTAAAGCTTGTTCTGTATAACGGATATGTATTTGAAGATGCTTTTGCCGGAAAAGGCGATAATGTAAGGTTAAAACAACCTGACCAGGCGATTAAGTTTGATACATTGGTATCTCACTTTGACATCAGTGAAATCATTAATAAAGCCATCGAAAAAGAACAGATTACCGATGACTACCGTTTCCAGACCTACAATCAGCTTGACGGAACGATTACAAAAACCAAAAAAGACAATAAGCAGTTCTTTGATAATATAGGATCCGAGGTTCTTAACCAGACCAATTCTGTGATTACCTATATGGATAAAGGGAATAAACATAAAGTAGCGCCGAAAACCCAGATCAAACTGGACACCGTAAAAGGGGATAAAAAACTGGAAATCATTTATAATTCCTATAACAGGCTTGACAACCTGAAATCTACTTTGGAATCTAAAAAGAATGAATACAGTTCTAACGTAAAATACTTCAGTAAAGTCGTTATTTACCAGCAGAGAATTGTTGCGTATTCTGTAACATGTATCATCTTCTTCCTGATCGGAGCGAGTTTAGGGTCTATCATCAGAAAAGGAGGAATGGGACTTCCGGTAATCATCGCTATCGTTATTTTCATCATCTTTTATGTAATGAATGTTGGGGTAGAAAACATGTCTTGGAGCGGAAAAATGAATCCTTATCTGGCAGCTTGGCTTCCTAACCTGATCCTTCTTCCTTTTGGAGTCTGGATGACTTATAAGGCCCTTACAGATTCACAACTGTTTGATGCAGAAAAATACAAAGCATTGTTCAAACCCATCACCAAAAGATTTACAAAAAGTAAAGAACATCAGAGATATCAATAATTCTGATTGTAAAAATAAGATTAAAAGCTTCGGAGAAATTCCGGAGCTTTTTTTATACGATTCTATATCAATAATTCATGCTGTTAATTTTTTTGTACTTTTATCAGCCACCAAACAAATTATCATATGAAAATCCTATTTCTGACAGCAGGCGTGATTCTTATGGCTTCCTGTAAAAATGAAAAAGAGAAAACGTCCTATAAAGAATCTGTTTCCAGGGATACCTTTGTAATGCAAAAGGATTCTGTACACACCAACCTTGCACAGGATCCTATTGATCAGATCAAAAAACAATATGCTGTCCTTCAGACTCAGTTGGAAACTAAAAAGCTGGGTTCTTCAAAATTCAATTACGATTGTAATGATGAACCGTCCGGAGAAGTAATTTTTTATTCTGACAAGGATGAAATTAAAGTTATAGAGCATTTTTATGCAGAACACAGTCATTTTTCGGCATCTGAAAAATATTTTATAAAAGACGGAAAACCATTTTTTATTTTCAGACAGGAGACGGTATGGAATTTTGATGGCGGCACACCCGAAAAACCAGTGACAAAAGATGATATTACAGAAACCCGTATCTACCTTCAGAATAATCAGCCGCTGAAATGTCTTGAAAAGAAATACAGCATAAAATCTGACCAGAAAGAAAAAACAGCTCCGGATACGATTCCGGGAAAAGAAATCAGGTGTAATGTGGATGAAATCCTTAAAAGCTACCAATCTCTATTAAAACATAAAGACCAGAAAGGCTCAATAGAATGTTTATAAAAACAAAAGAGATTGACCTTTGAGCCAATCTCTTTTTTATATTTTAAAACTGATACACGAAAGCATTGATATTCATCCCTGCCCCTACTGAAGCAAATAATACGATATCATTTTTTTTGATTTTATGATGTTCCAGTTCATCCTTTAAAATCATCGTCAGCAAAGAAGGAATTGTCGCCACACTGCTGTTTCCCAATTTGTGAATAACCATAGGCATAATGTTTTCCGGAACCGGTTTTCCATATAATTGATAAAACCTGTTCACAATAGCTTCATCCATTTTTTCGTTCGCCTGATGAATGATAATCTTATTCAACTGATCAATGGAGTATCCACTGTTGTCAAGACATCTTTTCATCGCATCCGGAACATTGACCAGAGCAAATTCATAAATTTTCCTGCCATCCATCTTGATGTATCGGGTATCCGGGCATCTTTCGTTGTTGTAAGATTTTCCAAAATACAGATAGTCTTTCTCTTCAAGGGTATAAGAAGCTGATAAATGAGACCTGATCCCGGCATCATCATCCTGATTTACTTCCAGAACTGCCGCTCCTGCTCCATCCGCATAAATCATACTGTCTCTGTCGTGAATATCTACCACACGGGATAGTGTTTCTGCCCCAATCACCAAACATCGTTTTGCCAAACCGGATTTGATAAACGCATGAGCCTGTATGACGCCTTCAATCCATCCCGGACATCCAAAAAGAACATCATAGGCTACGCAGAAATTATTTCTGATCCCCAATAAGTGTTTCACCCTTGCAGCGAGGCTGGGCACCGTATCAGACTGAACGGTTCCAAAACGAACATCCCCGAAGTTATGCGCAAATATAATATAGTCCAATGTTTCAGGATCAACACCTGCATTTTCTATGGCTTCAAGCGCCGCAATAACTCCAAGATCAGAAGTAACCTGCGTGCTATGGGCATATCTTCTTTCTTCAATACCTGTAATTTTTTTTAACTTATCCGTAATGGAGGCATTATTCTCTTTCAATAATATCCCTTCTTCATTAAGAAAAACATGTTTATCAAAAAATAAATTGGTTATTGTTTCCGATGGGATATAATTTCCTACCCCGATTATTTTTGTCATCATTTTTAGTATCTGTTTCCTGTTTTTTAATTAAACGTCAGGAATAATTCATTAAATATAATGAATGAACGTAAATACTTCACAATATCGTATGGAATAAGAATGTATTGCATTGTAAAAAGTGAAATGTAACGGTAAAAATCACAAAAAAGAGGTCTCTCAAAAGAAACCTCTCTCATAATATTTTCAAAAACTGAAAATTATACTTTCATAATTTCAGCTTCTTTTGTTTTAAGATGCTCGTCGCAAAGTTTTACATATTTATCTGTATACGTCTGGATTTCCTCTTCCACACCTTTTACAACATCTTCAGAAACTCCTTCCAGTTTTTTAAGTTCTTTTAAACCATCCTGTCTTGCGTTTCTTACCGTTACTTTAGTGTTCTCAGATTCTACTTTAGCCTGCTTTGCAAGTTCCTTTCTTCTTTCCTCTGTTAAAGGCGGAACATTAAGGATAATGTTTTCCCCGTTGTTAGAAGGTGCAAAACCTAAGTTGGAATTGATGATCGCTTTTTCAATCGCATTGATTGCCGTTCTGTCCCAAGGTTGAATAGAGATTGTCATTGCATCCGGAACAGAAACATTCGCAACCTGGTTGATAGGAGTCATTGCTCCATAATATTCTACCATTACATCCTGAACCATTGCCGTAGAAGCACGTCCTGCTCTAATTCTTTGAAATGCGTGATCCAGGTGCTTTACCGCTGCATCCATGTCTTGTTTTACAGATTCTAATATAAGATCTAATTCTTCCATTATTATATTAAAGTTTGATAAATTACACATCTATTAATTCAACTGAATATCAATTAATTAAATCCAAAAACACCGCAAACATCAGGGTTTCCTTACTATCTTAAATTATTTTTTACTATTCAGTGCTGCAAAAATAATGATTATTTCCATATTCTGGTAAGACTGCATTCTGTATTTTGTGAAAACGTTGATATTTTTGAATAGGACAGGCAAACAAAATTGAAAGTCATCTGGAATCTTTAGGCAAAATGAATAAATCTTCCTTCGTTAGATCGCTTAAAAATAACGTTTGCTCGTCACAAACTTTTTAAAATCGTCCCCGATAGCTAATGTAAGATCGTGTCATTGCGCTCCTATTGCTGCAAACAAAGGTATTACTGTTTTGCTAACATCTGTTAAAAAAAACATTTTCTCGGTTGTCAAAGTCAATAATATCATAGTTTTCGTTTTGAGGAAATATAAAAAAGCCCTCTCAAAGAGAAGGCTATTATTACTAAAAGTAAGAAGATATTTAATTACTAAATTTCAATCTTATTCTTATGCCTTTTGCGGCAGGTATACAAAGATAGCTTTCAGTAAAAATGTGTACTGCTACTACATGCTTACCTTGAGAAGTCCATTGGTCAATATAAGTTTTAAAATGATGGTACACTGTATTGGCTGCATCATTTGTCATACTTTGATTGTAAGGAAAAATATCTCCGTAGAATGACGCATTATCAGCGTCTTGCCCATATCCATACTCGGCACTATTATCATAAGGGGTAGGATCACTCAGGAAATCACCGTATGCATTATATCCATAGTAGATTGTAGGAGCACCCAGAGAGGGAAAGGGACCATTTATAGAAGGAAATAAAGCCTGTGCAACAAATTTATCAAGGTATATCTGGTTTCTTCCCCACATTGGAGTTCCTTCCTTGTACAGTACCTCGTAATTACTGATGTACGGATAGTTTGGATTTACATTAATAGGATTAATGAAGCTTGTTGAACCACACTTAAAAGTAGCAGGATCACCAGATGAGCCTTTCTCGGAACCTTTTTTAAAAGCTTGAATTTTCTCTTCAGAAAGTGTAGATTTTTCCGGATTTCCTATTTCTTCATTTGTTGAACAAGAAAATAGCAACACACTGCTGGCTAGCAGAAGTAATTTTTTCATAGTTATTAGTTTAGTTAAGTCTCAAAGATAAAGAAATTATTGAATCTACAAATACCACATGATTTATATATATATTCTCAAAGAAACCAAGCTAATTTTTTCAGATCAGCACTTGCTTTTTCTCCATTCCAAATAAATTTTGTGAACTTGTCTTTCTTGTACACAAGCAACATTGCTTTTACTAAAAATTGATCTTAAAGGGCAATATATTCCGGGTACAAATACCTACCGAATATTTTGGTTATTTCTACTTAGTGTGATATCATTTTTAATAACGTCCTTTACTATGCTCTTTTAAACAAAGATTTGGCAGGTATTTTAAGTGGAATGCTTGCCATAAAAAACGGAATGTATTAGTCTTTTCAATTAAAAATTTTAACCTTATTTTAAACCAATCACATCATGACAAATCCATCTTTAGATGCCTACCAACAAGTTTTCGGTATGGCAGGTCTTGCCAACCGTGCCGGAAACTACAACGGTTTTGGTATCCAACTGCAGCAACAGCTTCAGTATGATTTATCCTATTATTTTAACAATGTTCCTCCGGTTAAAATAATGGATCAGAAAACACCTTCCACAGCAAATCCTTCAGCCGTATCGGAATTAGGAAACTGGGATCTGGTCTGGGGACCTGCCCTGATCGAAGAAAAAAATGAAAAGGGGGTTCCTACGGGTGTTGCAGACAATGCATTATATGTTGTAAAGTCTAATGCTGTCGCATTTCCGGGAGGTCCTACATTACCGACTTACGTTGTGGCTATTGCTGCCACTAATCCTTCGTCACTTTACGATTGGGAAACAGAAGATTTCTCAGTTGCAGAAGTGGTCAACTGGACGACTTATAACCCTTCCAATTTCACTCCATCAGCGTATAATGGCACCGATCCTTATATTTCAAAGGGAACTGCTACCGGTATAAGCATCCTTCTCGGGCTTGAAAGTCCTCCATCCGCAGCTTCACCCAATACCACACTGCAACAGTTTCTGGCAGGTCTAAATCCGGATCCGGGTACCGCCATTATCTTTTGCGGACACAGTCTTGCCGGAGCATTATCTCCTACCCTTGCCCTTTATCTGAAAGAGAATAAAGATCTGGATGCTTTCGGGGTAACGCTTGTATATCCTACTGCCGGGCCAACGCCAGGTGAGGCAGCATTCGCCAATCTGTTCAATAGTAAATTCCCACCATTACCTCCAGGATGGCAGCAACAAACAGGTACTTACCAAAGCTGGAATACCATGCACTGGAACGATCTGGACGTTGTTCCTCATGCATGGCCGGTATCGGAACTGGGGAAAATTGCAACGATTTATGGGCAAGCTCCTACATTTTTCACGGCCTCCTTATTAAACGCTTTACAAAAGATGGCGATTGATGATTCCTCAAATTCAGGAGCCAGCTATACAAGAATACAAAACCAATCGCTTCCGGGCCAGCTCCAACACTCCAGTGCTTCTTCGGTTAGCATCAAAACGCCCCCTGAGAATTTACAGGACTATATGCTTCAGCTCTCAGTACAGCATGTGGGAATGTATAATGGTATTCCTGCGGAAGGATCTAATCCACAAGTGAATGGTCTTATTTTACAACAGCCATTACCAAAACCAGATGTGAAGCTGGTACCGGGCGTAACTGCTGTCACCGAATTGGAGATGATTCTGAAAATAATCGATCAGATCATTGGGTGGATTTCTTCCCGTTATGTTTTGGTTGAAAAGGAAAATATCACACAAAATGCCAGTGCGGATAAATAATTAAGATTAGTGTTAAAATGAAAACACCTGTCACAATTACTGTAACAGGTGTTTTTATATTTTTAGGGCTTACCTTGATTATAAATTAACCAAAGTACCTACATTTTCTCCGTCTACGATTTTTTCTAAATTCCCATCTTTGTTCATATCGAATACAATGATTGGCAATTTATTTTCGTGGCTTAAAGTAAATGCGGTCATATCCATTACTTTAAGGTTTTTCTCAAATACTTCATCAAAAGATAATGAATTGTATTTTACAGCATCTGCATTCTTTTCAGGATCGCTGTCGTAGATTCCGTCTACTCTTGTTCCTTTTAAGATTACATCTGCTCCGATTTCGATGGCTCTTAATGTAGCCGCTGTATCCGTGGTAAAATAAGGGTTTCCTGTACCTGCTCCAAAGATCACTACTCTTCCTTTTTCAAGGTGTCTTACAGCTCTTCTTTTGATGAAAGGTTCAGCTACTTTATCCATTTCAATAGCAGACTGAAGTCTTGTTTTGATTCCTGCATCTTCCAATGCTCCCTGTAAAGCCATTCCGTTGATTACAGTGGCCAGCATTCCCATATAATCTCCCTGCACTCTGTCCATACCTTTTGCAGCTCCTGCTACACCACGGAAGATATTTCCTCCTCCAATTACGATCGCTACTTCACAGCCTTTTTCAACTACTTTTTTGATCTCAGATGCATATTCCTGCAGTCTTTCAGTATCAATACCGTATTGTCTGTTTCCCATTAAGGCCTCACCGCTCAGTTTCAGAAGGATTCTTTTATATTTCATCTTTTATTTTTAAGTAACTTTTTATTAGTACGGGTTTCCCCGGAATTTGATTTTGCAAATATAATCATTAATGATATTGATAAAAGAAAAATATTTAAATAGAAATAATGTCAGAAATATTTTGAAAAGTACGAAAAAGGATTATTTTTGCATTAATTATAAATTGAGTTGAAGAAAATTATCATTTTTTCATTATTTCTATCAGGAATTGTTTCTTATGCGCAAACAGGAACAAACGTTTATCCGTTCTTAAATGTACCTGTATCTGCAAGACAGGCTGCTTTGGGCGGCGATGCAATTTCGGTAAGAGATTATGATGTTTCCTTTGCTATTGCAAACCCTGCCCTGTTAAATAAAGATTCTGACAAACAGCTTTCTGTAAACGCAACGGCTTACCTTGCCGACTCGAAATACGGAACGATTGCTTATGCCAAAGACTTTGAAAATGGCCATATGGCTACCATCAATGCCAGGTATATGAGCTATGGAAGTATTCCGAGGACGGATGAAAGCGGTTTCGAAAACGGAGAATTCAAAGCTTCAGATGTTGCTATTGGTGCAGGCTATGCCTACCAGTTTGAAGAAGACTGGACGATTGGTGGAGGACTTAATTTCATTACCTCAAAAATTGACAACTATACTTCTTCCGCGATCTCAGGAACAGCGGGAATTACCTATCATAATAAAAAGAATAAAGAAGTAGTTTCTCTTGTAATGAGAAATTTCGGCTTTCAGCTGAAATCCTTTAATGGGACAAGAGAAAATCTTCCTTTCAGAATCGATCTCGGATATACCAAAATCATCAAGAACTTCCCTCTTGCCATCACCATTACCGCACACGATCTTCAGAAATTTGATATTTCTTCAGAAGAAAACCTGGACGGGCAAAAAGTAGGTGCCGGCAGAAAGATCGCAGACCACTTTTCTTTGGGAGCAGAATTGTTTCCGGAAAAGAATTTCAATATCAGACTGGGATATAATGTAAAAAGAGGAAATGAACTGGCGGTTGCCGATCAGAGAAACTTCTCGGGACTTTCTGCAGGATTTGGAGTGAAAGTTTCCAGATTCCGTATTGATTATGCCCACGTAAGATATCACAACTCTTCGAACGTCAATCAGATAGGAATTTCCATGGACCTTTCCAGCCACAGAGGAGAATAATCTTCCTGACCGGAAATTTCTTAATTATTCCGAAATTTTCTTACTTCTTCTTGATTTTCTAAAAAAAATCTTGAAATTTGCAGTATGAAAAAACCTGTAATTGCTATCGATGGGTACTCGTCTACCGGAAAAAGTTCTATCTCTAAAATCATTGCGGATAAACTGGGACTTATTCATATGGATACAGGAGCGCTTTACAGAGGAGTTACCTGGTATGCTTTGGAGCATTGTCTGAATGAAAACGGAGAAATTGATCTGAATACACTGTTCTCCTCCTTTAATAAGATCAGACTTGAATTTAAAAATAACGACGGCACCCTTATTCTTTTCCTTAATGACACTGATATTTCCAAGGAAATCCGTACCAATATCGTATCTGATAATGTAAGCCTTGTTGCCAAACAGAAAGAAGTAAGAGACTTTTTACTGCAGTCACAGCGCACTTTGGCAGAAAAAGGCGGTGTTATTATGGACGGACGTGACATTGGGACAGTAGTTCTGCCAAATGCAGACTATAAATTCTTTCTTACTGCCAGTATTGATGAAAGAACCAACAGAAGGTTTCTGGAACTGAAAGGTCTGGGAATTGAAGCAGATAAGGAACAGGTAAAACAAAACCTTATAGAACGTGACAAGATCGACAGTGAGCGTGAAATAGCCCCATTGAAACAGGCTGACGATGCTACTGTAATTGATAATTCCGCACTCACCAAAGAGGAAACCATAGAGCTTATTTTATCTCACATCGAAAAGATTTAACAATTTTTAATAGGCTTTGCGCCTCCTTTGGTATACAAATTGCAAGTTTTATTACTGTAAAAACTAATCTATTATTAATTATTAAAAAACTTAAAATGTCTAGAAAAGGAAATAATACAGCAGGTATATTGGCAGGACTTCTTGCAGGTGCTGCGGCAGGTGTAATCTTAGGAATGTTATACGCACCGGAAGAAGGTAAAGAAACCAGAAAAAAAATCAAAACCAAAGCAAATGATCTTAAAGATCAGGCTAAAAATAAATACGGAGAGGTTTCTGAAAAAGTGAAAGACCAGTACAGCAATATTTCTTCTACTTTCAAGGAAACAGCTAACAGCGTAGCCCATACTGTGAAAGACGGATATGACAAATACAAAGATCAGATTGTTTCTAAAACTGCAGATTTGGCAAAAGATGTAGAAGCAGAACTGAATGATCTGAAAAAATAAGTAATTTAACTTTTTTAAGTAAATTACAGAAAGGAACTTTTGTGCGAAAGTTCCTTTTTTTGTAACTTTAAAAAAAAACAATGATAGAAACTATTAAAGAATACGCCTCCAAGAGAATCGATCTTCTGAAAATTGAAGCGACTGAAAAGTCGTCACTTTCTGCCGGGCTCATTACCTACTTTGTAGTACTGCTTGTTGCTTTTGCTTTTTTTATTATCCTTTTCAACTTTGGAATTGCTTTCCTTATTGGAAAAGCACTGGATAATTATTCCTATGGATTCTTAATTGTGGCAGCATTTTATGCGCTGGTAATGGCGTTTGTGGTTGCCTTCAAAACAAAGATTGTCAATACTGTTGCAGATCAGGTTATTAAATTTTTAAATCATTAAACTATGGGTAGAAAATACGAGAGCATAGAAGAATTAAGAAGAAAGAAAAAACTGCTTAAGGATGAAATAAGTGATCTGGAAAATCTTCTTACCTTCAAAAATACAAAAGAAAGCCTGAGTGCGTTTACCAATGGTTTAACTGATCAATATCTTCAGGAAAAGGTTGATGAAGACGGTGATGAAAAAGTAGTTCTAAGGAAGGACGTTATTGCCAAGCAGCTTACTTCAGAGGTGAAAGATCTGCTGATCAGCAAAAATACAGCTGTTGGAATTGCAAGTTCTGCCTTCAAGGGAGGAAATCTTACAGACGGTCTGGTAAAGCTGGGAGTTACTGCTATCGTAGGAAACTACGCCAAAAAGAATATGAAAAGTTCCAACTGGAAGAAAAAACTGATTGGTGCGGCATTGATCTACCTTGCTCCTATTGCACTGAAATATGTCAGAAAAAAGATGGAGGTTTATCAGAAAAACAAAAGTGTTTCAAGTATGGAACAATTGATATAAAAATCAGATATCAGAAACCAGGTGCCAGATATTATTCAGTAATATTTTACAATAATTTCCAACCTCTGGTTTCTGATTTTCTATTTTGAAAATAGCTGTCCTAAAATAATCCCTGCAGCCATTGATACATTCAGGCTTTCTGTAGACTGGGATTTTCCAAACCTCGGAATGCTGATACTTTTTTGTAAAAGTTTTTCTGTTTCCGGTCTCATTCCGTTTCCTTCGTTTCCTAAAATGAGATTAATCTTTTCCGGTTTTTCAAAAGTATAGATGTTCTCTCCTTCCATATCCGTTCCGATATTTACATTCTCTGTCTTAGAAAGATATTCCACAAGATCAGTGTATACTACATTTACCCGGGTAAAAGATCCCATGGTTGCCTGAATCACTTTCGGGTTGTATACATCTACAGTATCTTCACTGCAGATAATCTGTTCAATCCCGAACCAGTCTGCCAACCGTATAATGGTTCCAAGATTTCCAGGATCCTGGAGTCCATCCAAAACCAATTGTATATTCTTATCTTCCCATTTTTCTTCCTCGGCAAGATAACATACCGCCACGGAATCTTTTGGTGTTTTTAGAAAACTGATTTTTTTTAATTCATTTTCAGAGATATGGGTAACAGGGATGTCAGTACGGTCCAATTTTTGTGGATCGGTTGACAATATTTCTTTAACTTTAAAGTTAGAATTAAAAAGTTCACAAATGATTTTATTACCTTCAACCAAAAACAAATTGTATTTTTGTCTGAACTTCTTTTTATCTAAAGATTGTAAAACTTTTATTGTATGAGCTGTAAGCATTATAAGAATTCTCCTCAAAAATATTATAAAATTATCTCATTTGCAACATTTGTTGGTCTCCTTTATGCTTGTAGTACGACAAAAAAAGTTCCTGAGGGCGAATACCTGCTTACCAAGAACAATTTAGAGTTCGAAGATAAGAGGGTATTTTTCGATGAGGAGCTCAAAGATTATATTCAGCAAAAACCCAACAAAAAGCAGTTTCTTTTCATGCCATTGAGTTTACTCCTTTATAATATGGCAGATCCGAAATATGATACCATCCTTAACGAATATATGACTTATCCCGGTGAAATGAGAAATCAGAAGCTGAGAGATTCATTATTCCTTAAATATAATATGAAAAGCAGTGTCGGGAAAAGTCTTCTTTTCGACCGCTTACTTCACAATTGGGGAACACCGCCGGTCATTCTTGATCAGACAAGAAGTGAAAAAAGTGCTGAGTCTATTAAGAAAAGACTTACCTACAGAGGATATTGGGATGCAGATGTCAACTTTAAACACACGCTGGATTCTGCTTCCAAAAAAGCTACTGTTAATTATTCGATCAAGCATAATGATCCTACACGTATCAAGGACTATTTCTATAATATTCCGGATCAGGGGATCAAAGGATATTACAACTATAATCTGAACAGAAGCCTTGTGCGATCAGGACAGATTCTTGACCAGACCGTTTTGGAAAGAGAAGTTACCAGGATTACGGATCTGATGAGGGAGTTTGGTTTCTACAGGTTCAATGCTTCCAATGATGAAGTTTATTTCGTTGCAGATTCACTTAAAAGCAGAAAGCAGGTTCCTTTAACACTGGAAATCCATAAAGATTCACTGGATACTCCTTATAAAATAGCCACCTTTGGAAATATCGATGTGGCCATTGTGGATGAACCTGGTGATTATCCTAAAAACACCAAAAAAGACAGCTTAAGAAGAATAAGATTCCATACGGTGAATGACAAGTATAAACTTTCATCGGTATGGAGAGCTATTATTCCGGACAGTAAAAAGGTCTTTGACCAGACAAAACTGGACGTTACCAAGAGAAATCTTTTATCGATGAATAACTTCAGCATCGTTAAAGCCAGAGACTCCCTGAGACAAGGCGGAATGACATCTCCTAACGACAGCATTGTTGATGTTTTATATGTATTGAAACCACTTCCAAAGTATGAGCTAAAAGTGGGAACAGATATTAATTATTCTCAGGTTTTAAATCTGGGGATCTCTCCTTCTGTGGACCTTACTACCCGAAATGTTTTCAGAGGAGCAGAAAACCTTTCTACCAGCCTTTCAGGGACATTTGGTTCTATCAGAAGTACAAAAGATATCAGTAAAAGAGTTGCGGCATACGAAATTTCAGCTCAGGCATCCCTGAACTTTCCACGGCTGCTGCTTCCTTTTAATTATTATAAATTCATTCCAAAACGCTATACGCCTACATCATCTATTTTGCTTGGGGCATCAATACAGAATAATATCGGTTTGGGAAGGTTAATTTTTAATACGGGATTGAATTACCAGGCAAGTGTTAACGATCAGGTATATCATAAGCTTACTTTATTTAATACTCAGGTCAGTCTGACAAAAAACAAAGATGCCTACTATGACTACTTTGTGAATGACGGAAGGGTAAAAGATGAAGTTTTTGGAAATTATTTTATGTTTAGCCCTGAAACTGCGCAGACCGGACAAGATTATAGAGATGGAAAGCTTAGCGTGGATGAGGTTTCCAAAAAGATTATCGAGAATGATGCTTACCGTGGAAGTCTTAATCAACAGGGAAGAGATCTATTAACGGCATTTACCGGAACATTGGTCAACAAAGACAGACAAACCCAGGATGTCCTTATTTCTTCCATGATTTATAACTTTGTATACAGTGAAATCGGAAAAAAAGAATATCCCAACGCGTTTTATTTTAACGGAAAAGTGGAGCTTGCAGGTAACATCTTGAGTTTATTCAATAAAAAAGATAATGGCGGAGGTATTGTTACTGGCCCGCAAAGAACCATTTTCGGACTGCCGTATGCACAGTTTATAAAATTTGATATTGATACGAGAAAATATTTCAAGTTTAACGGAAACCAGACATTGGTATTACGTCAGTTTATCGGAGTAGGAATACCTTATGGAAATTCTCAGGATATGCCTATCATCAAGTCTTATTTCAATGGAGGTTCCAATGATATCAGAGCCTGGGTAGCTTTTGGAGGATTAGGTCCTGCCGATTCTCAGGTGGATGAAAGAGTTCGTACTTATATGACAGATAACTTAAAGCTTACCACCAATATTGAATATAGAATTCCTTTCAATAAAACTTACGAAGGAGCGTTATTTACCGATATTGGGAATACATGGAGTCTTCGTAACTATAATGACGGCTATGGGGATGAATTTAAATTCGGTAAGTTCTGGAAACAAGTGGGTATCGGAAGTGGATTCGGATTAAGATTGAATATTGCTTACGTTACAGCAAGAATTGACCTTGCGTATAAGATCTATGATCCGAATAAACCTGAAGGCGACCGATGGAGATTCAAAAACATCCAGCCTTTCAAACCAACAGTTAATATCGCGTTCGGATATCCATTCTAGTCCGGAGAAACGCCTAAAATAAAATAGACTACAGCAATCACACGGGCGAGGATTTCCCTCGTCTGGTTTCTGTAGAAGCTTTCAGGTTTTGTGACATCCTGCGCATCAAAGCCCAAGGCATTCATATCATTATTTCTTGCAAAAAACAATGCTCTGAGGTTGTGATATCCCT
The DNA here is from genome assembly GCF_003347605.1 of Chryseobacterium sp. KLBC 52. GTDB lineage: Bacteria > Bacteroidota > Bacteroidia > Flavobacteriales > Weeksellaceae > Chryseobacterium. The sequence continues at coordinate 41,529 of NZ_QDFZ01000020.1, forward strand.
GAGATACAATAATGACATTCTTCTTCTTATAAACATCCTTGCAACGGAGAATACTTTTATAGGTATTAAAGCCTTTCGGATCTTCCACAATAATATCTTCAGGCACTCCTTCCTGATTGATCAGATAGTTTTTCATTGCTCCCGGCTCGTTATAACCTTTGCTTTTCTCCCCGCTTACTATAATTTTCTTGATTTTCCCATGATGATAAAGAAGTGCCGTGGCATCCATTCTTTTCGTAAAATAAGGATTGGATTTTCCGGATCTCATTTTTGGAGAGGTTCCCAGAACTAAGGCAATTTCCCTTGGCGGAATTTTTGAGATTTTCGTATAGGTTCTCCCGTTGGTAAGTCCGAAAACCCACACATTACAGAAGCATATCATCAGAATTCCCAATTCCAGTGATATAAAGCCAAGGTTAAATATGTTCCTAATAATTCTCAACTAAGATCAAAGTTAAGCTTTATTTTTTTACTTTTCACAATAGACATACAAGCTAAAATATGGCCCTGCTCTTCCTCTTTTTCGGTAAGATACTCATTCTCCAGCAATTCCACTTCTCCTTCCTCCAAAGAACATTCACAGCTTCCACAGATTCCCGACTTACAGGAATAAGGTACAGGGAACTTTTGCATCAGAAGCTGCTGAAGGATTTTGTCCTTATTATCAGCCAGCTGAGTTGTATAATTTTTTCCCAGCATGGTAAATTCCACCTCAATATTTTCAATCAGAGGAAATTCTTTTTCTACAGGATAAATATCATCATTAAATTCTTCAAAAAGTTCAAAATGAATGTTCTTTTTCGGAATTCCGTGGTGATAACATGCATTGGCCAATGTCTTGATCATTTCACCTTTTCCACATATCAATACTTCATCTACCGCATCCCAAATGGTAGATTCTTCATCTGTATCATCCAAATGAAGGATCTGGTTGATGATCAGATGTAATTTCTTCTCATCCAGCCTGCCATAGAAAAACTGATCTGCCGTTTTTTCCTGAGAAAAGAAATAAAATATCTGAAGCCTGTCCCCACATGTTCTGGCCAGGTTATCCAGCTGTTCGCGATAGACTAAATCTTCTGAACTTTTATTTCCAAAAAATAAAAACAACCGCGTTCTCGGTTCGTTATGAAGAATATTTTTGAAATGACTTAAAATAGGGGTAATTCCAATACCAGCTGCAAAAGCAACAATAGTCCTGAATTCGCTGGGTTTGGATACGATTGTAAATCTCCCGGAAGGTTCACTTACCCAAAGTTCATCACCAACATTATAATTTTGAAATAACTGCGAAGTAGCTCCTTCAGGCGAGTTGACCTTTATCCCAAGACATATTTTCCCTTCATAAGGAGCTGAAGTCATTGAATAATCATTAATAACCTCTTTCCCATGTGATTGAAATCGAATACTGACAAACTGCCCGGCCTCAAACCTGAAATTTTCTTTTACATTCTCAGGAATATCAAGCTCCAGAGAGAAAGTATTTTTGGTCAGCTCTTCCTTTTTCGCTATTTTTAACGGATGAAACTGTATCAGTTTCCCTTTATAGATTTGTTGTTCCATAACTTCAATTCAAAAATAGATAAAAAATAATTTATGAAGAAGATAATTTTTTCCATGTTACTTCTTACTGCACTGTACAGCTGTAAAAAAGAAGGTCAGAAAACTGAAAATACGCCAGCTGCAGATTCTCTTTCTGTATCTCAAACTACAGAAACAGAAGGAAGTACAGCTATTCCCAAAGAACTTTCTCCTGAAAGTGTAAGCCAGCATTTAGCAAAAAACAATGATACTTTATACGTAACCAATTTTTTTGCAACCTGGTGCGGGCCATGTATGAAAGAAATTCCGAGTTTTAAAAGTAAAATGGAGGAATTGAAAGGTAAACCTGTAAAGTTCACTTTCGTCAACCTTGATGATAAAGCAGATTGGTCTGGTGCTGTTAAGAATTTTGCTACCGAGAATAAATTGGGAGGCAGTATTATCTTACTGGATGGGCAAAAATTAGATCAAAACTTCTTTCACAATAACTTCAAACAATGGGACGGAGGTTCTATTCCTTTTACTTTCATGAGAAAAGGTGATAAAACCGATGAATATCTTGGAATGATGACGGAAGATGTTTTGAATTCAAAAATTGATTCTTTTTTAAAATAAAATAGACTGAACTCTTTCTGAATCATGTCAAAAAGATTTAAAATCCTGTGTTTATTATTTGTGATCGCCATTCTTATAAGCGCTGTCATTAATCTGAACACAGGATTTTTACATTTAAGCTTTCAGGATTTCTTTCAGGACTCTGCGCATAGCCAGATTGCTGAAATCCGTATCAACCGTGTTCTTGTAATGATGCTGGCTGGGATTTCCATTCCAACCTCGGGTTTTCTGATGCAGGAATATTTTCAAAACCCGCTGGCTGGGCCTGATATATTGGGAATAACTTCAGTCGCCAGTTTATCAGTCGCCTTTTATATTTTCTTTTCCCATAATATCTTACTGCCCGAGTTTTTACAGAACAGCTTCCTCAGTTTATCAGCTATTGGAGGTAGTTTACTGTTAATGCTGATCCTGCTGTCGATGTCTAACAGATTTCAGGACAAGTCCTATCTTATTATTTTCGGTTTTTTGGTATCTGCTTTTGCCGGTGCCATTGTATCTCTGTTGCAATTTTATGCGGAAAACCAGAGTCTGAAAAACTATATTTTATGGTCTTTCGGCGCAAATAATATGGTAACGAGAAACCAAATTTATGTACTGTTTATCTTAGTTTTAATCGGAATGTTTATCTGTTTCAGAGCGATAAAACCGCTCATTGGAAATTCACTGGGCAATTCCTATGCACAAAGTTTAGGAGTGAATCTGAAGCAGCTGAAACTTTTAATCATCGTAGCATCCTCTCTCCTATCCGCTTCTGTTACGGCATTTTTGGGACCTATTCTTTTTATTGGAATCATTGTTCCTCATTTCTGCAGACTGGTGTATAATCCCTCGAAATTATGGCAGCAATGGATTCTTAATATGTTTCTGGGAATGATGATTATGCTTTTTTTCTCTGTTATTGCAGAAAAAACACAGATTCCATTGAATGTGATAAGCTCTGTATTTGGAATTCCTGTGATTCTGATGATGCTTTTGAAGCAGAATAAAGTGTAAAAACATCAATGAAAATATAAATCATTAATTTAAAAATCTCGCAGATTATACAGATGAAGCAGATTTTGGGAATAAATTCTTAACTTTCTTCATCAAATAAAAAAAGGGAAAATATTCGTAATGTGTCATTCCGAAGGAATCTAAATCAGATTTAGAATTCTGAATTAAATAGGAAAACGCAAAGGAGCAATAAAAATGAATTTGACATTGTTTTTAAGACGCAAAAATTTTATCTCCGATAAAATTGAGCAATGCATATTTTAATTCACAAGAAAATCACTACATTCTTGCTGAAAATCTTTGATTTTCTTGCGCCTTACAATATACAAATTGTATAAAAAACTTTGCGCCCTTGCGCTTACCCAACAATACACTTAAATAAAAAATTTTAAGACATAATATCCTTTCCCTAACAATTCATATATTTAAGTCCAACAAAACACCACAAATGACAGAAAATGAAATTTCAAAAATTGTTTTTGAAACAGGATTAAAGATTCATAAAAAGCTTGGAGCAGGACTTTTTGAGCATGTATATGACGAATGTATGTTCTATGAATTAACAAAGTCAGGATTTTTTGTAGAAAAACAAAAACTACTTCCTAATTATTTATGAAAATTTGAGAATAGAAAACGCTTTCAGGCTTGATATGATAATTGAAAACAAAGTGATTCTGGAAATAAAAGCAGTTGACTACATAAGTCCTACTCATAAAGCTCAATTACTCACCTATTTAAAAATGTCAAATTGCAAATTGGGTATGCTGCTCAACTTTCAATCTGATGTCTTCAAAAACGGAGTAACAAGAATTGTGAACAACTTATAAAATAAACTGGATAAAAATTTGACAAAGTCAAATTCCTTGCGCCTTAAAACATTATTTTTGTAAAACATTTTGCGTCTTCACGTATAACCAACAGAAACATGCACCTACAAATCAAACAGGCTGATATCGGCTACACTAAAACTTTAATCTCCAATGCCCATGCAGATTTAAGGCTTGGTGATGTATGCCTGCTGATTGGTAATAACGGTGTAGGGAAAACAACATTGATCAAATCTATTCTGCATCAAATGCCTTTACTGCACGGAGAGATTACTATTAATGGAAAAAATGTGAAAAATCTTTCCGTAAAAGAAATTGCGGAGAACATTGCCATTGTCTTTTCAAAATCGGTTATTCCACAGCATTATACGGTTGAAGATCTTATTTCTCTGGGAAAATACATCTACTACCCTTTTTATTTTGAGTTAAAAAAAGAAGACCGCGAAGAAGTTGCTCATATTATTGAAGAACTGGATCTGAATCAGTACCGGTATACTCTTTTGAAAAATCTGTCAGATGGAAATCTTCAGAAGGCATTTATCGGGCGTGCTATTACTCAAAATTCACCTATCATTATTCTGGATGAACCTACTACGCATCTGGATGAGAAAAATAAAATCATTGTTCTAAAAACCTTGAGAAAGCTGGCTAAGGAACAGAACAAACTTATTCTGTTTTCGTCCCACGACTGGAGACTGGCCAAAGAGTTTGCAGACAAAATATGGTATGTAAAGGAGAGTCACTTATATTCGGGGATTGTGGAGGACATTTTGCTTCAGCATGATGAACTTACCAATGCTTCTTTATTTCAAATTAATGAGACTTTTATTCCGCCATTTATTTCTGCACCCCAGTTTCATAAGGAAATGCTGTATTCTCTGCTTCAAAAAAACTTCCAAAAAGACCTGTCTGAGCTTAATTTCGAGTTTCAGAACCCTTTTTGGGTTATTACTAGAGATTTCACCACTTATCAATGTGAATCTTTTGAAGAAATCATCAATTTAGTCTCAAACATTCATTAATACTGAATTTTCTTTGATTTATCCATATACTATGCATGCATAGTATTATGCTAATCATACAATTTAATCCATTTATTTACAGCCTATTAACAAAATTTAACGTTAATAAATATTATGCATGCATAATATTTATTAAATTTGGGTAAAACCATTGGCGCAAAAATGATGGATAATAATAAAGAAAAAATAGAAAACGTAGATTTAATTTTAAAGCAGACCTGGCTGGCTGTTTCTAAAATGTACACAGAATTAGCCCAGGAACATGATTCCACAGCGGTGCAGGCACTCACACTTCTTAAAATTGATCCCAAAGAAGGAACCCGAAGTACCAATCTTGGTCCGAAGATGGCTATTGAACCCACTTCACTAACAAGAATCATCAAACTTCTTGAAGATAACGGATACATCTATAAGGAAAAGACCACCACGGATAAAAGAGAGGTGATTATTAAACTTACAGACAAAGGATTAAATTCCAGAAATATGTCTAAGGAAGTCGTTGTGAATTTCAACAAGAAAGTCATGGAAAAAATAGCTCCGGAAAAGCTGGATGCTTTCAAAGACGTGATGACCGAGATCATGAAAATAGCAAACGAATTGTTAAATAACAGAAAATAAATTGTGATGTAACCTTCGGGCTCATATCATCTTATACAAATAAAAATTTACATATGAAAAGAAGAATCAAACATGTAACGGTTCTTGGTTCAGGAATTATGGGAAGCGGAATCGCTGCTCACTTCGCCAACATCGGCGTTGAAGTATCACTTTTGGATATTGTTCCTTTTGAACTTACTGAAGCTGAACAAAAAAAAGGTTTGACCAAAGATGACAAGGTCGTAAGAAACAGAATTGCTTCCGAAAACTTTGAAAAACTTAAAAAAGCAAGTCCTGCACTTCTTTACTCTCCAAAGTTTGCAGACAGAATCAAAATCGGAAACTTCGATGACGATTTGCCGAAAATAAAAAACACTGACTGGATCATTGAAGTAGTAGTAGAAAGGCTTGACATCAAGAAGTCTGTTTACGAAAAGATTGAACAGTTCAGAAAACCGGGTACCCTAATTTCTTCTAATACTTCCGGTATTCCTATTCATTTCCTTACAGAAGGAAGAAGCGAGGACTTCAAAAAGTACTTCGCAGGAACTCACTTTTTCAACCCTGTAAGATACCTTCCTCTTTTAGAGATTATCCCAACTAATGATACAGATCCTGAGATCATCGATTTCTATATGAATTATGGGGCAAAATTCTTGGGTAAAACGACTGTTTTAGCTAAAGATACTCCAGCTTTCATCGCCAACAGAATCGGGGTATTCTCTATGATGGATCTTCTTCACAATGTACAGAAATTGGGACTTACCGTTTCTGATGTTGATAAATTAACAGGTCCGGTAATTGGACGTCCAAAATCAGCTACATTCAGAACAGCTGACGTAGTAGGTCTTGATACTTTGGTAATGGTAGCCAACGGAGTTCGTCAAAGCGGTGCGGAAGCGAACGACTTCAATGATGTATTTGCCCTTCCTCCTTATATCCAGAAAATGATGGACAATAAATGGTTAGGTTCAAAAACAGAACAAGGTTTCTATAAAAAAGTGAAAAATGCAGAAGGAAAATCTGAAATTCACGGATTAAACCTTGATACTTTAGAGTATGAACTTCAAGGAAAATCATCCTTCCCTACTCTGGAATTAACAAAAGCTATTGATAAACCGATTGACAGATTCAAAGTATTAATTGGTGGTAAAGATAAAGCTGGCGAATTATACAGAAAATCTTTAGGAGCATTATTCGCGTATGTTTCTCACAAAGTTCCTGAAATCTCTGACGAAGTTTACAAAATTGACGACGCGATGAGAGCTGGTTTCGGATGGGAAAACGGTCCATTTGAAATCTGGGATGCTGTAGGTGTTCAGAAAGGTATTGAACTTGCAAAAGATGCAGGATACGAGGTTTCTGACTGGGTTAAAAATGTAGAAACGTTCTATAAAGTTAATGACGAAGGACAAAGCATTTATGTTGATAAAAATTCAGGAGAATACAACAAAATTCCTGGTCAGGATGCATTCATCATCTTAGATAATATCCGAAAAAACAAAACACTTTGGAGCAATTCAGGTGCTGCTATTGAAGATTTAGGAGATGGTATCATCAACTTCGAGATCCGCTCAAAAATGAACTCTCTTGGAGGCGAAGTTCTTGATGGATTAAACAGAGCAATCGACTTAGCTGAAAAAGAATATGACGGATTAGTAGTTGGAAACCAGGGAGCAAATTTCTCTGTAGGTGCTAATCTTGCTATGATCCTTATGATGGCTATTGAGCAGGATTGGGATGATTTGAATATGGCAATCGCTTACTTCCAGAAATCAATGATGAGAGTACGCTACTCTTCTATTCCTGTAGTAGTTGCTCCTCACGGAATGACTTTAGGTGGAGGATGCGAAATGACCATGCATGCTGACAGAGTGGTTGCAGCGGCAGAAACGTATATCGGACTTGTAGAAACCGGAGTTGGAGTAATTCCTGGTGGTGGTGGTACTAAAGAATTGACTTTAAGAACTTCCAGAGAATTCCACAATGATGATGTTAAAAATAACAGACTTCGTGATGCTTTCATGAACATCGCCATGGGTAAAGTAGCGACTTCCGCTTATGAAGCTTACGATATGGGAATCCTTGAAAAAGGGAAAGACATTGTTTCAGTTAGCAAAAACAGACAGATTGCTGAAGCTAAAAAAGTAGCAAAATTATTAGCAGAACAAGGATATACTCAGCCAATTGAGCAAAAAGTAAAAGTTTTGGGTAAAGATGCATTAGGAATGTTCTATGTAGGAACAGACCAGATGCTAACCGGAAACTTCATCTCTGCACACGATAAAAAAATTGCTGATAAGCTGGCTAACGTAATGGTAGGCGGAAATTTATCTGAACCAACAGTAGTAACAGAACAATATCTATTGAATCTTGAAAGAGAAACTTTCCTTCAGCTTTGTGGGGAAAGAAAAACTTTAGAGAGAATTCAGTACATGTTGCAAAATGGGAAACCTTTGAGAAACTAATAGAGAGCTCCGTAGGAGCGAACTGTTAATAGCATGAATAATTTAAAATTGGAAAGCCTCGTAGAGGCGACCTGTTAATGTATGGCCAACACCTACACTCAGATTTATATTCAAATTGTTTTCGCTGTAAAAGGAAGACAAAATCTGATTTCAAAAGAAAACAGAGAAGAATTACATCAGTTTATTACAGGTATTGTTTCCAATAGAAATCAAAAATTATTCGCAGTTTTTGCAATGCCTGACCATGTGCACATTCTTGTAAGTATGAATCCGACACTTGCGGTTTCAGATTTAGTAAGAGATATTAAAGCAGGTTCTTCAAAATTCATTAATGAAAAAGGATGGATGAATGAAAAATTCAATTGGCAGGAAGGGTACGGAGCTTTTTCTTATTCTAAAAGCAGTGTCGATTCTGTTGTAAAATATATTTTAGATCAGGAAGAACATCATAAAAAGAAAACTTTTAGAGAAGAATATCTGGATTTTATGTCAAAATTTGAGATAGAATATGATCCAAAATATTTATTTGAATGGATTAATGATTAACAGGTCGCTCCTACGGAGCTCCTCAAAAAGCAAAAACAAAAATCGATGAACAGTTTACCTCTACGAGGCAAAAAATTCTTAAAACAATTTAATTAAACAAAAAAAATGAAAACAGCATACATAGTAAAAGGTTTCAGAACTGCCGTTGGAAAAGCTCCAAAAGGAAGTTTAAGATTTACAAGACCTGATGTCATGGCGGCTACCGTTATTGAAAAATTAATGGCTGAGCTACCCCAATTAGATAAAAACAGAATTGATGACCTTATCGTAGGAAATGCAATGCCGGAAGCTGAACAAGGGCTTAATGTGGCGCGTCTGATCTCTTTGATGGGGTTAAATACCGATAAAGTTCCGGGAGTAACTGTAAACAGATACTGTGCATCAGGAAGTGAAGCGATTGCTATTGCTTCTGCAAAAATCCAGGCTGGTATGGCAGATTGTATCATCGCAGGTGGAACAGAGTCAATGTCATATATTCCAATGGGAGGTTATAAGCCGGTTCCAGAAACGGATATCGCAAAAACAAACCCTGATTACTACTGGGGAATGGGTTACACTGCGGAAGAAGTTGCAAAACAATATAATATTACGAGAGAAGAACAGGATCAGTTTGCTTTTGAATCTCATATGAAGGCTTTAAAAGCTAATCAGGAAGGTAAATTTGCCAATCAGATTGTTCCGATTCCTGTAGAGTATAATTTCCTGGACGAAAACCAGAAACTGCAGACTAAAAAGTTTGATTTTTCAGTAGATGAAGGGCCCAGAGCTGATACTTCTTTAGCTGGTTTAGCAAAACTAAGACCTGTATTTGCCAACGGAGGAAGCGTAACTGCCGGAAACTCTTCTCAGATGAGTGACGGAGCGGCTTTCGTAATGGTAATGAGTGAGGAAATGGTAAAAGAATTAGGATTGGAGCCTGAAGCAAGATTAGTGGCTTATGCTGCAGCCGGATTAGAACCAAGAATCATGGGAATGGGTCCTATCTATGCTATTCCAAAAGCATTGAAACAGGCAGGTTTAGAATTAAAAGATATCGACTTGATCGAGCTTAACGAAGCTTTCGCCTCGCAATCTGTTGCTATCAAAAAAGAATTAGGTTTAAATCCTGACATCTTAAACGTAAACGGAGGAGCTATTGCTCTTGGGCACCCGCTTGGATGTACAGGAACAAAACTAACAGTACAACTTCTTGACGAAATGAGAAGAAGAGGCAACAAGTACGGAATGGTTTCTATGTGTGTAGGAACAGGGCAAGGTGCAGCTTCTATTTTTGAGCTACTTTAAATAAAGACTAATAAGACAAAAGACAAAGAGAGAATAGACAGATAGAAAATAGACGCCACTAATAATCTATCATCTATCCGTCTATTATCTGAAGGTCTCAAAAAATTTTAAAAACAAAATAATATATGGCTACATTAAAAGGCGGGGAATTCCTAATCAAACAGATTCCTGCAAACGAAATTTTCAGTATTGAAGAACTGAATGAAGAACAAAAGATGCTTCGTGATTCTGCAAAAGAATTCATAGACAGAGAAGTTGTTCCTCAAAGAGAACGTTTTGAGAAGAAAGATTATGCATTTACTGAAGAGACCATGCGTAAACTGGGCGAAATGGGAATGTTGGGAATCGCTGTTCCTGAAGAGTACGGAGGTCTTGGGATGGGCTTTGTGACTACAATGCTTGCTTGTGATTATATTTCCGGAACTACAGGTTCACTGGCTACAGCTTATGGAGCGCACACCGGAATTGGAACATTGCCAATCGTTCTTTACGGAACTGAGGAGCAAAAGAAAAAATACCTTCCGGATTTAGCAGCAGGAACAAAATTTGGAGCTTACTGTTTGACAGAGCCTGATGCTGGTTCTGATGCCAATTCAGGAAAAACAAAAGCAAAACTTTCCGAAGACGGAAAACATTATATCATCAACGGCCAGAAAATGTGGATCTCTAATGCAGGATTTGCAGATACATTTACATTATTCGCTAAAATTGATGATGATAAAAATATTACAGGGTTTGTGATCAACAGATCAGAACTTGAAAATCCTGAAAGCTTAACTTTCGGAGAGGAAGAGCACAAATTAGGTATCCGTGCTTCTTCTACCCGTCAGGTTTTCTTCAATGATATGAAAATTCCTGTGGAAAATCTTTTAGGAGAAAGAAACAATGGTTTCAAGATCGCTTTAAATGCATTGAACGTAGGCCGTATCAAATTGGCTGCAGCATGTCTTGATGCCCAGAGAAGAATCTTAAACCACTCTATCCAGTACTCTAACGAAAGAAAACAATTTGGGGTTTCTATTGCTACTTTCGGAGCGATCAGAAAGAAAATTGCTGAAATGGCAACCGGAGTTTTCGTAAGTGAAGCAGGTTCTTACAGAGCGGCTAAAAACGTTCAGGATAAAATTGACGAATTGGTAGCAGGCGGATTAAGCCATCAGGAAGCAGAATTAAAAGGTGTAGAAGAATTCGCAGTAGAATGTTCAATCCTTAAAGTATTTGTTTCTGACCTTGCTCAACACACAGCAGACGAAGGAATCCAGGTATACGGAGGGATGGGATTCTCTGAAGATACTCCTATGGAAGCAGCATGGAGAGATTCAAGAATTTCAAGAATCTATGAAGGCACCAACGAAATCAACAGATTATTAGCTGTAGGAATGCTGATCAAGAGAGCAATGAAAGGCGAATTGGACCTTTTATCTCCTGCTATGGCCATCAGTAAAGAATTGATGGGTATCCCTTCATTTGAAGTTCCTGATTATTCAGAATTCATGAGTGAAGAAAAAGCAATTATCGCAAACCTTAAGAAAGTATTCTTAATGGTTTCCGGAGCAGCTCTTCAGAAATACATGATGGATATTGAGAAACAACAGCATTTATTATTGAATGCTTCTGAAATCCTTAACCAGATCTACATGGCAGAATCTGCAGTATTAAGAGCAGAAAAACACTTCTCTCCTGAATCTGTAGAAGCAGCTATGGCTCAGTTAAATCTTTACAAAGCGATTGAGAAAATCATTACTGCCGCTAAAGAAGGAATCGTTTCTTTCGCTGAAGGAGATGAGCAGAGAATGATGCTTTCAGGATTAAGAAGATTCACTAAATATACCAACCATCCGAATGTAGTAGCGCTTACTGAAAAAGTAGCCGCTCACTATATCGAAAAAGGAGCTTATTAGTCTTTAATAACATAAATTTGATTCAGCGTCTCAATTTTTGAGGCGCTTTTTTATTGACATCAATTATGACTTTCATTGAAATTCATTGTGTTTATCGGAATTATTCAAAAAAAATTATTATTTTTATTTTAAAATACATAACACATGAAAATTTTATTATTTCCAATACTCCTTATTTCCGTTACTTTTTCAGCACAAAAAAAAGACAATGTACTTCCTGTTCCCAAGATGGATACGACAAAAATTATTGCTAAAGGTAAATTCCCGGGATATTTTGCTCTGAAACCCGATCAACCTCAAAAAGAACTTTACAAAATATTAACGGTTAAGCCCAATGATACCATTCTTTATCTGGCTTTAAGAGAATCTTCAAAGGATTATTCACAATATAAAATTTTAAATACAATTACTTCTGATAAGCTTCAGGTCAACCGGAAAAAAATACTACCATCCAAATAACATAACACAAACTAAAAACTATTACCATGGGAAAATTTATTATCTCTAAAAGAACAAACGGAGACTTTCAGTTCAACCTCAAAGCTGGAAACGGACAGGTTATCTTAACCAGCCAGGGATACAGCACCAAACCATCCTGCGAAAGTGGAATCGGATCCGTAAAAACCAATGCACTGGAAGATTCAAAATTTGAAAGAAATACAGCCAATGACGGCAGATGTTATTTTAATCTAAAGGCAGGAAACGGACAAATCATAGGAACCAGTCAGATGTATGAATCTGACAATGGTATGGAAAACGGAATAGAATCCGTAAAAAACAATGCTCCACATGCTCATATAGAGGATAATACCAACTTATAAAATCATGTGAAATAATCTTCATAAAAAAGCCTTAGTTTTTAAGGCTTTTTTTATTTTTGTACTCTATTTTTCATTAGAAATGACAAAAGAAGAATTACTGAATAAAGCCATCAAAATCGCCGACAAGGCACATAAAGGACAAACCGATAAATACCATGCCCCATACATTGCCCATGTAATGCGTGTAATGAATTATGGTAAAACACTGGATGAAAAGATTGTAGGGGTTCTACACGATGTTGTGGAGGATCACCCACTGGAATTCAGCCTGGATTATTTAAGATCGGAAGGATTCCCTGAATATATTATTTTTGCCATCAGCTGTCTTACAAAGCTTGATCCGGAAGAAGATTATGATGAATTCATCAAAAGAACAGAAAGATCTCTCCTATCTGTTGCTGTAAAGCTTAATGACCTTCGTGATAATATGGATCTCAGAAGAGTAAACAGAGAGCTTACTCCTAAGGATATCAAAAGATTCAACAAATATCTTAAAGCTTATCGTTATCTGATAGAGAAATATTAATCCGCACCCGGGAAATCATAAGTTTTCGTATGGTGGTCTGTTCCGTCGATATTGATGTTTAACGCAAGGTAAACGAAATGTAAATTTTTGTTTCCTTTTGCTTCAAATTCACGCTGCCACAGATATCCGCTCACGATTCCAAAATAATCATCGATCTGATAGCCGAAACCGCCATAGACTCTGTTTCTGGCGAAAGTAGGCTTCATCGGAGAGACAAAGAATACCTCATCATAAGCATTAGCGAAAACAGTTCCTTTCTTGATCGTTTTGGCGTTCAAAGGAACACTTACGTTCAAACGGTATCGGTAACGCATTCTCTGGGAAGTCTGATCTGTTTTTGGCTCATAAAACCAGCTCTTTTCAGCACGAAAACGGTTTTCAAACTTTACGATGCCTTTTTTAACATCAATAACGTCCTGAAGCCATACCCTGAACTCTTCTCTGCTCAGGCTGTGTTCTTTATAGTTAACATATCTCCCCAGCCCCACAAAAGGTTTGTGGTTTTTGGTAAGATTATACCCTAATCCCCCTTTTATCTCATAATAATCAGGGTAGGTATAATCTTCGTTACCACGCATCTGCCCTTCAGCATAAAGGAAAAATTTCGGATGAAACTTATAGGTCAGAGTCACTGCATTGAAGCTGGAAATATGTTCCTGTGCTTTAAAAAAAGATATTCCAAGTAATAATCCTAAACCTATAAGACGTTTCATAAAAAATTTTTGCAAATGTATATTTTTTAACAATTTGTTAATATTAACTTTTATTCATGTTCAAATTAACAATTACTTAATATTGATTGTATAAGAAAAACCAATATGGAACCACCTTTGCGGCATTCCCACTCCAAATGCTTCGGTGTATGTTGTGTTGGTCAAATTGTTAATCAACACATATACTGAGTAATCTTTTTTAGCAAAGCTCAGCTTCTCATCTACAAGGTTATACGTTCCCAGATTTACCCTTTCATTGTAGCGGTAAACAAGCTCATTGGTAAAGTTTTTCAGGAATTTCACCTCTAATTTGGACACGAACTGATGCTTCAGATTGTCCAGAATATATCTTGAAACCACACCAGCTTTTTCTTCATATTTGCTGTCAATATACGTGTAACCAACAGTATATTTTAACCAGTCGGTCGGTCTGTGGCTCCACTCTGCTTCGATTCCTCTGGTTTTGATATCTCCAACATTTTGCGCATACCATACTTTATCACTCAGGTCTTTTTTCACCCAGTCAATAGAGTTGCTGGAATTTCTTAAAAACCCACTGATTTTTGCCAAAATTCTGTTATTTTGATATTGATATCCTACTTCTGATGACAAAGCATTTTCAGGCTGCAAATCCGGATTTCCCTGCTCTGTTTTACTTACATAATACAATTCGGTAAAAGTGGGCACACGGTGTACTTTTGCGATGTTTCCGTAGATTTTAGAATTAGTATTAAAGTTATAGCCTACATCAAGCCCCGGATAGAAGAAGTTTCCTTCCTTAGAATAATTGGCCCATGAAATTCCCGGACTGATGTTCAGTTTTTTATCCAGTAATGAAAAATGATGTTCAAAGAAAACCTGAGATACAAAACGGTTTCGGTCACCCAAATTACTGCTTACTAAAAATTCTTTTCTCAGTTCAACCCCAATTCCGGTTGTTCCCAATCCCCACTGATAGCTGGAATTCACTTCTCCACCCACATTATTTCCGATGTGCATATTTCGGTAAAAATCCGGATTCCATCGGTCATAAAGGTACATATCCTGTCCTCTTCTCCAGTATACATTAGAGTTAAGCTTTAGTTTTCCAAAAGTCTGCTGATGAGCTACACTTACAATAGAAGCCTGTGTTTCCTCATACTGCTTTGTAGCAGCACTGGAAGCATAAAAACCATTGGCACCGAATTTCTTTTCCGAAAACCCGGCCTGTACTCTTACATCTCCGTTTTTGATATTCAGCTTTCCCTGATAAAATACATTTCTGATTTCATAATCCGTATTGAACATATACCCTTCTGAAGAAAAAGAATTCGCCTGAAGGGAGTTCGTGAACTTTTCATTTCCAATCTGAGCGTTAAATCCAAGACCATAAGAACCATAATCACCTCCTTCCGCACTGATTTTCACTTTCTTCCCTGGGGTAGTTTTGGTAACGATATTGATAACACCGGCATAAGCATTCTGTCCGAAACGTCGTGCTGCAGGGCCTTTTATAATTTCTATCTTTTCTACTTCATCCAGATCTACAGGAATATTCATATTATTATGTCCGGTCTGGGAATCATTCATCCTGATTCCGTTCAGAAGCAGCAAAACCTGCTCAAAAGAACTTCCACGGAAACCGATATCACTCTGCACTCCATTAGCTCCTCTCCTTCTGATATCCATTCCCGGTACCTGCTGAAGGATTTCGTCTATACTTTTAGCCGGAGAATTTACAATGTCTTCTCTGGTAATAACACTGATGTTCTGATTGGCACTTTTATAAGGTGTAGAGATAAATTTTCCCTGAAATTCGATGCTTTCAATATCTGTTGTCTTTTCCTGTGCGTTTACCCAAAGTAAAGATCCCAGAAAAAAAGCACTTCCTATCTTTTTGATCATAATCGTTTCCGTAGTTTTTTTAACAGAGTCCAAAAGTAAGGGAGTTCACCAAGACAGGCAAATGATAGTTGTCATAAAAAAAGATGCAACGTAATGCTGCATCTGTGTGAGGGAGTAATTCTATCTTTTTCTCATTAAATGTGTAACTAGATCTCTGAATAATTTTCTCATTTCTATATTACATATTTACGGGTACAATTTTAACTAATTTTATAACATAAAACAATAGTTAAACAAAAAAACACAATATATTTTAAAAAATTATATAAAACACTGTAAAATAAACCGTAAAACAACATTAAGTCCACAAAAAATACTCTTTTTTATCATGTATCAACGGACCTATTTCTCTTTTTGTCTTCTGATTTCTTGTTGATAATAACAATTTTTAACAATAAGATAAGCGTAAATTTTTCGCTAAAATTTCGTAATTTTGTGGGTCTTAATTTTACGATGAAAACATTCTTTTTTCAGCAGTAATTTTGTGGGCATTCTTTGGGAATGTGATGACAAAATATCAGATGAATTCAGAATTTATGTAAAAGTTCAATTGATGACAGCCTGGAAAGATTCTTAGGCAAAACACCATTATACTGAAAGTTTTAATGCTTTACAGTTACTTTTATGAATAAACAAAATATGGCTAATACAGCAGAAATAGATATAAAAAAACAGATTTTCGTTAAGAATGCACATCTTAACAATCTGAAACATATAGATGTCCTGATTCCGAAGAACAAACTGATTGTTATTACAGGGGTTTCAGGAAGTGGAAAATCTTCTTTGGCCTTTGATACTATTTATGCAGAAGGACAGAGAAGGTATGTTGAAAGTTTAAGTTCTTATGCCCGTCAGTTTTTGGGAAAATTAGAAAAACCAAAAGTAGATGATATCAAAGGACTCGCCCCCTCTATTGCCATTCAGCAGAAAGTCATTTCTTCCAATCCGCGTTCTACTGTGGGAACTTCTACAGAGATCTACGATTATATGAAGCTTTTATTTGCGAGGATTGGTAAAACTTTTTCACCGGTTTCCGGAGAAGAAGTGAAAAAAGATTCCGTTTCTGATGTGATTGACTTTATTAAAGCGTCTAAAAAGGATACTTCTTTTCTATTGACCGCTCCACTGGAATATGATGTTGACAATTTCAAAGAAACCTTAAATGTTTTAAAACTGGCAGGTTTCACAAGGCTTGAAATTAATGGAAACGTTGCGGGAATTGAAGATCTGGAAAGCTTTGGTTTCACTCCTGAAAAGGGAATGACCATCAATCTTGTCATCGATCGTTTTTCCTACGAAGAAGACGAAAGTTTTTTACAGAGACTTGCGGACTCTATTCAAATGGCATTCTATGAAGGTCGCGGCTATTGTTCACTAAAGAATACAGATACTGACAAAGTAAAAGAATTCTCCAATAAATTTGAGCTGGACGGCATGGAGTTCCTTGAACCCAACGTTCATTTTTTCAGCTTTAATAACCCGTACGGAGCATGTCCGGCATGTGAAGGATATGGAAAAGTAATCGGAATTGATGAAGATCTTGTAGTTCCTAATAAAACGTTGTCTGTTTACGAAGATGCCGTTGTCTGCTGGAGAGGAGAAACCATGAGCGAATGGAAAAAGGATTTCATCAAAAAAGCAGGTGACTTCCCGATTCACAAA
This sequence comes from Chryseobacterium sp. KLBC 52, assembly GCF_003347605.1. Taxonomy (GTDB): domain Bacteria; phylum Bacteroidota; class Bacteroidia; order Flavobacteriales; family Weeksellaceae; genus Chryseobacterium. Next base: position 58,933 of record NZ_QDFZ01000020.1, read on the forward strand.
CCTTACCATCAGCTAACCAAAGAACAGAAAAACTTCCTTTGGAGAGGTGATGGAAAGAACAGTTTCCCTTGCATCAATAATTTCTTCAAAATGCTTGAAGAAAACCTATACAAAATCCAGTACAGAGTAATGCTTTCCCGTTACAGAGGAAAAACCCTTTGTCCTACGTGTGAAGGATTGAGACTGCGTGAAGAAACAAGCTGGGTAAAAGTAGACGGACACAATATCCAGTCGATGATTGAACTTCCTTTGGATGAACTTGCTCCGGTGATCAATGGATTAAAACTTTCAGACCACGACAAAGAAGTCGCCAAAAGACTGATCTACGAAATCACCACCCGCCTTGAATTTTTATTAAAAGTTGGTTTAGGGTATTTAACCTTAAACAGAACATCCAATACCCTTTCAGGGGGAGAAAGTCAGAGAATTAACTTAGCAACCAGTTTGGGAAGTTCTTTGGTAGGTTCTATTTATATTCTGGATGAACCTTCTATCGGACTTCATTCTAAAGATACAGAAAACCTGATCGAAGTATTGAAAAACCTTCGTGATCTTGGAAATACCGTTATTGTAGTAGAACATGACGAGGATGTGATGAGAGCGGCAGACTATATTATTGATATTGGCCCGGAAGCAGGTTATCTTGGAGGTGAACTGGTATTTGCGGGTGATTATAAAGACTTGAAAAAAGCCAACACCCTTACTTCAGAATATCTTACTGGAAGGCTTGAAATTGAAGTTCCGCAAAAAAGAAGAAAAGGAAAAGAATGGATTCACATTAAAGGTGCGCGTCAGAATAACCTTAAAAATATAGATGTAGACGTTCCTTTGGAAAGTCTCGTAGTCATTTCCGGAGTTTCAGGAAGTGGAAAGTCTACTTTGATGAAAGAGATCCTTACCAATGACATCCAGATCCAGCTTGGAATGGGAGGTAAAAAAGGTGACTATGATTCTGTAGAATTCCCTAAGAAACTGATCAAAAATATTGAATTGATTGATCAGAATCCGATTGGAAAATCATCCCGTTCAAACCCTGTCACCTATCTAAAGGCTTACGACGATATCCGTGATCTTTTTGCCAAACAGAAAGTAGCCAAAATGATGGGTTATAAACCTAAACATTTCTCTTTCAACGTGGATGGCGGTAGATGTGATGAATGTAAAGGAGAAGGGGTGATTAACGTTTCCATGCAGTTTATGGCAGACATTGAGCTTGAATGTGAAGTTTGTAAAGGAACACGATTCAAAAATGAAATCCTTGAAGTACGATTTGATGAGAAAAACATCTCTGACATTCTTCATATGACAGTAGATGAAGCATTGGAGTTCTTTAAAGATAATAATGAAGAAAAGATCGTAACGAAACTGAGACCTTTGCAGGAAGTAGGTTTAGGTTATTTACAGCTGGGACAAAGCTCTTCTACCCTTTCCGGAGGTGAGGCACAGCGTGTGAAACTGGCTTCATTCCTTGTAAAAGGGGTAACAACAGATAAAACCTTATTCATTTTTGATGAACCTTCCACGGGGCTTCACTTCCACGATATTCAGAAATTACTGAAGTCATTACAGGCGTTGATTGATCTCGGACATTCGGTGATTGTTATTGAGCATCAGCCTGACATCATCAAATGTGCCGATTATATTATCGATATCGGCCCGGAAGCCGGAAAACACGGCGGCGAGGTTGTATTTGCAGGGACACCCGAAGATCTGACTAAAAATAAAAAGTCTTATACGGCAAAATACATCAAAGAAAAACTGGAACAATAAATACTACCGGCTGTTTTAAAAACGGTCGGTTTTTTATTGAGATTACTTATCTTTATTCAACTTATCAACCCATTACAAAATTATTATTTATGCCCTGGAATCCCGAATTATATGATCAATACAAAGATGTACGTTACAAACCCTTTTATGATTTAGCAGCGTTAATCAAGCCCGAAAACAATATTAAAGCTATTGACTTAGGTTGTGGAACCGGAGAACAGACTTCTATTCTTACGGAAAAACTCACAGGCTCTACATTCTTAGGAATTGATTCATCAGCAGAAATGCTTGAAAAATCGAGGAAATATGAAAACGATCATTTACACTTTAAGCTTCAGAGCATTGAAGAAACAGCGCAGTCTGATCAGAAATGGGATCTTGTCTTTAGTAATGCCGCATTACAATGGGCTGATGATCACGAAATTTTATTTCCTAAAATCATTGGATTACTTTCACGGAATGGACAGTTAGCCATACAAATGCCCGTCCAGAAAGAAAATATCCTCAATCAGATTTTAACAGAAATGGCAGATGAGGAGCCTTACAAGTCACAGTTAAATCATTTTAACCGTGATTCACCAGTGCTTTCAATGGACGATTATGCCCAGATATTATTTGATAACGGAATTCAGGATATTGAAATATTTCAGAAGGTTTATCCTATCATTGCAGATGATCACGAAGCCTTATATGAGTTTATTTCAGGAACCGCATTATTGCCTTATTTAGAGCGTCTGGAAGGAGAACAGAAAGAACAGTTTATCTCCGAATTTAAATCGCGTATCGCAAAAAGGTTTACGAAATATCCGGCTATCTATGCATTCAAGCGTATTCTGATGTATGGACGTAAGAAATAGAAAATCTTAACACCCAATAAAAAACTGCCACAATTGTCATTCTGACGAAGGAAGAATCTCATTAATAACCAATGATATGAGATTCTTCATTACACTTCGTTTCATTCAGAATGACAAAATTGTGACAGCTGTTTCTGTTTATTAATAAAATAGTGACTCTTTCACATTATACAAAAACGGACTTTTCCTGATATACTCAGAATCTTGAACCTGAGAAGCCAAAAATTCCGCAAGATCAGCAGCACTGATTCCTTCACCTTTGCAGTCTGTGAGGTTTGTTTCCGTTAGAAAATTGTCCTCTGTAAGATGAATGAGTGGTAATCTTACCAAAGTCCAGTCAAGATTGCTTTCCTGAAGATGTTCATATTCTTTTTGTTTATCAGTTGTCGTCTCAGGATAGTTCTGGTACATCCAGTCTGTAGCCATCTTTACCTTTTCATTTTTATGATCTAACGGTGTATTTACACTTAGACCAGTGGTTACAATATAACGCTTAATCCCATAATGATTCATTGTTTTGATGATATTTTTTGCAGCATCGCTGAATATAGACTTCTCACCTTTTGGCTGTCCTAAAGTACTCATTACAAGATCAGTTCCTTCAATCAAAGTATGGATGGCTGCTTCATCCCTGACATCTCCTTTTACTACTTCAATTAATGGATTTTGAAGGGTAAAATTCTCGGGATGTCTTAATAAAAGTTTAAGATGATATCCTTTCTCAAGAAGGTTTTTTACCAGATATTGTCCGGATTTTCCGGTTCCGCCGATTACAGCAATTTTATAGGTTTTCATAATGATTTTTTTAATTATTAATTATCAATAATCAATAGCAGATCAACCGCTGATGACTGTAGATACTGCAAATGACGTATTGTCTTTGCTTTTAGATATGATATAATAAAGATATTGGGTTCAGAAAATTGAACCTAAGATGTTCAGGTTTAAAAGTATACCTGACTCATTGTAATATGTATTACGAGATTTTAATGAATTAAAGTTACCTATTTTTCATCATTAAAAAATCAAAAATTTATGATTTTGACAACATATATTAAAAGAGAAAGTTTATAACTTTGATAACTAACTTATTATCAATACATTCCACCCGATCCGCTTTACACCAATAAAATATCATAATATGGAACCCTTTACAGTAAACATCCCTGAATCGGTTATCACTGATCTCAAAAACCGTCTGCAAAATACCCGCTGGCCGGGAGAACCTGAAGGCTCCGGCTGGAACTACGGAACCAACGAGGCCTACCTGAAAAAACTTGTCCAATACTGGATCAATGATTACGACTGGAAGATGCACGAACAGCAATTGAATCAGCATCCACAGTATATAACCAGGATTGACGGAATTTTAATTCATTTTCAATACATCAGAGGAAAAGGCTCAAATCCTAAACCGCTGATCCTTACGCATGGCTGGCCAGACAGCTATTACCGCTTTCATAAAATTATTCCACTGCTTACAGAAGGTGAACAAAGCTTTGATCTTGTTATTCCTTCCATTCCGGGGTTTGGTTTTTCTGATAAAACAGCGGTCAGCAGTGAGAAGGTGGCAGATCTATGGAAAAAACTGATGACTGAAGTGCTTGGCTATGAAAAATTCTGTGCTGCGGGAGGAGATATCGGAATGGGAGTCGTAAAGGCATTGACTTCAAAATATCCTGAAGCCCTGGAAGCTGTTCACCTTACAGATGTTGGCTACCCCACCGGTCAGGAAGACCCTGCCACAATGAGCGAAGATGAACAGGCATTTGCTCAGTTTGTCCAGCGCTGGTGGTACAGTGAAGGAGCTTACGCCATGGTACAGTCTACCAAACCTCAATCGCTGGCTTATGGGCTCAACGATTCTCCTGTCGGATTGGCAGGCTGGATCATAAGTTTTATCAATGCAGGTGCACCACCTGAAATGATTGAAACGGCATTTGGCGGTAAAGATGAGTTACTCACCAATATTATGATTTATTGGGTGACCCAAACCATAGGCTCTTCTGCCAGGATGTATAAGGAAGATGCAGCCGCTTTATGGAGCGGAACGCAGGTTCATCAGAAGAGCAATGTTCCTGCAGGAGTGCTTGTATTTCCCCGTGAGGCACAGTTTCCCAAAGAATGGGCAGAACGTTTTGTGAATATCACCAGCTTTAAAAAGATGAGTGAAGGAGGACACTTTGCCGCATTGGAATTACCTCATCTATTTGCAGATGAACTGAGATCATTCTTTTATTCTGTATGATGGAATAGTTTTTCATGAAGAAATATTATATGACTATTGATGGAAATATGAATAAAAAAGTGACATGTGAAGAGGAAAGAACGCTGAATGATTTTGTCTTAAAATATCTTTCTGAACAGTAATTTCAGAAAGCTCCACAAGTTATTCACATTTTTTTGTGGATAACTTGTGAATTTTAACATTTAATTCATATTTCGTATTAAAATAATTACTACATTTACTATGTAATAAACATCGAAGTGGAAACTTTATTTGCTTTTCTTACTACTCTTGAAATTGCAATTAAATTTGAAATAAAAATTTAAGCACAGCATTGTCGGCTGTGCTTTTTATTGTTGTCTAATTAAAAAAATGAGATGTATTTATCTACTGGATCTGCCTCTAAAGGGCAGATTCTTTTATCCATATACCCTTTTAAATAAAGCTTTCTGAAAATTACACTTATTCAAACGCCTCAAAAAAATTGTCTCAAGTACCTCTGATTCTCTGTGCAATAATACGTACATCCAACACTTTTGCTGCATTTAAAATTTGTAATTTTATGATTCAAACCAGACCCCGTAGTTCAATGGATAGAATAGAAGTTTCCTAAACTTTAGATCCAGGTTCGATTCCCGGCGGGGCCACAAATGCTGTCCGTCACAATCTGACTGCCTGTTTATTATTTAAAATCATCATGGTCATTTAACCATTTTTCCAGGAACATGTATAACTTTTACACAGTACATGTGGTACCTTTAAGTTGTGGCATCTGCTTACACTCTCTACTAAATATATTAATGTCTTTTTATTATCAGTTCAAATCCATCTTCAAGATCTGTACTATTATGATCATGCTCATATCATTACTAATGTTAAATTTCGAAATTTGATTTTCGACTCATTCACCAATACAATATTTTATGAAAAAATTAGTTTTATCAATAACAGCAGCAGGTTTTATTATTTCGGCCTGTACAAAAAAAGAGACAACAAATAATGTGTCTGTTAACGACTCCGCCTACTCCCAGAAAAATCACTCAGATACTGCAGTTTCAACAGGCGGGGATACTCAAAGCATTACAACAAGCAATGACAGTATTAATACAAAGACTCACGTCGGAGGAAGAAAAACCAGTAATAATAATACGGGTAATGGTACGGGCAATATCAATGCTGCAGTTTCAGACAGTGCACATAACCTGCACGGAAAATCCCGAAATGTAAACAAATAGGAATTGGAATACAATTACGTTTACATAGCATAACCGATATAAAAAATGTTTTTTATATCGGTTATGCTGAACCATTCAAAAAGAATTACATTTTTAACCGTGCGGTTATATTTTTTAACCCTCTAAATGGTGTATATCATTAAGTTCAGAAAATAATACAATTATTTAATTGTTATTGTCATATTAGGTACTACGATATCCCCTGTTATCCCTGTATAACGTTGTGCAAATATTTCAATATAATCGTTGGTGGATAATTCGGTTGTACCGTTGATAGGTACTACCACAATATCATTTATAGCAGCTCCTCGTCCATATACTTTATACTGGCTGATTGCAGTTCCGTTTTTTGCGATATAGATAATATAAGTTCCGGCTGCAGGCACCTGGAATGACACAGAACCTGTTACCTGGAAAATCCTTTTCTTTTTCCCAACGTACTTTAGTCTGTTAGGAACCCCATCCGTAGTAAATCTGAAAAGATTTGAAGAAGTAGAAACAGATGAAGCAGTACCGATTTTTACAATATTGCTGGGATTAGAACTGTTAAAGCTTACACCTATTCCCGTCCCCACCGTATAATCTACTGAAAAATCTCCGACTGCATTAGTATCCGCTTCAGTAGGAAGTCCTGCTGCTCTTACCGTCCAGCTATTATTAAAATTATATCCTGAATACGTTCCTATAGTATAAGGCTTTACATATCCTGCTGTATTGGTTCCTGTAAATACAACGGATTCTATCACCGCATCTCCTGTAATGGTAAGTCCGCTTGTTGACACATCAAAACCGATGGCAGAGCCATTGACCTGGCTGAATCCTCCCTGTTTTTCAACCGATGTAAAAGTTCCCGTAAGCTTTTCATAGGTCCCTGAATTATTAGCCGCCCATCCCATATTGCTGAGAAGAAGCTGCCCGATATTGTTATAGGTAATACCATTGCTGTTTCCAACAAACTGGATAATACTAAGAAACACCAGTCCAAGCCCGGAAATGATTCCCACACTGCTCGAGTTTGCTACTACACTATCTCTGAAGATAAGGTTCTGGGTAGCAGTACCTGATATATTAAAAACATTTCCGGATGCTGCACTAAGGGTAACGCTCTTAATACTGCCACCTGTAGATCCTTCAAAAATATTTCCGGTGGTCCTGACAATAATATCATTATTCGTATCAAGCCCATGTATATAAGCATTATTAAGCTCTATCGGTTTGTCAAAAACTATCTGTCCATTAATTTCATATAATGTATCAGCATTCAAAAGGTACTTTGCCCCTCCTCCTGCACTTAGCTCCGCTGCGAGTACCGTAGCTAAAACATCAGTAGACTTTATGAGTTTAAAATTTAATCTTTCGGAGGTATTAGTTCCAACAGGATACCACGCTGCAGTATTAGCAGCATAATAATAAAGCAATTTGAGAGTAGTATCGTACACGATTAATCCATCCGCAGGCGAAACAATTGCAATCCTCTGAGATGTTGTCAGACGGGGAGGCAGAAGTCCGCGGGTTGTGGAATTAAGATCTAAAATAGAGCTAGGGTGAGGAGTTGTTGTATTGATCCCAACCTGCCCTCTAACTAAAAATACAGTAAGGAAAGCCATTAACACAATAAAAAGTTTTCCTGTAAAAGAAATTGTTTGCGTTTTCATATTAAAAGATTTTGGTGTTTTGGTGTTGTAACAGTGGATGTTCATGGATACGGTTCACCGGGATAACACTAATTTTGTGTTATCCAAGTGGTATCCTAAGTAAGAATCAGTAAATCAATAAGAGTCTACAGTACTGTATACTTTTCGTAAAACGGCGTAATCCTGGTTCTGACAATAATTAAACAAACCAGATCATTGGAAACCAAACAGGATATGGTCATCGTTTTATACCATTTGTAGATCATAACTGTAATCCATCTGCCTTTATCGATCAGTCTATACATCTTTTTCTTAAAGTACATTATGACAATGTCCTTCCTTTTGCCTTTTAGTGAAAATAAGTCTATCATAATCTTTGGTAATTTTTAGTTTCACAAATTTTTATGTTGTCCTTATTTCATGGATAGTTTTATTATTCCAAATATGGTGAAATAATAAAAATCTTCTTATGACGCGAATCATAAAAGTCTTAGGTAGCTGCTTTTTATTAATTAAATAATATCATGACTACATTCAAAATATATTGTCATCTAATTAACAAAAGAAATCGGGCACTATTTTTTCATCAATTCTGGACACTAATATATTTTTTGAGTACTTCAATAAGGTCTGCCTTTCTTACAGGTTTGGGAAGAAAATCATTCATTCCTGCTTCAAGGCACTTTTCTTTTTCGCCGAGAACATTTCCGGCTGTAACGCCGATGATAGGTATATGTTCATATCCCAGCAGCATTCTGATATTTTGTGTTGCCTCAATACCGCTCATTATCGGCATCTGCACATCCATCAAAATAATGGAAAACTGCTTTTTCCTGCATTCCTCCAAAGCCTGCAGCCCATTGACCGCTTCCGTTAGTTGTATACCGGGAGCAATAGCCTTCACCATTCTATTATTCAGGACCATATTCACAACATTATCATCAACCAAAAGCACTTCTAATTCCGGGGCAATTAAATGCGAAACTTTTTCAGACTGATCCTTACTAATTTCTACGGTATAACTTCGATCTACTTTTTTTAAGGTTTTGTACAGTTCATGTGATTTGATAGGTTTCAACAATAAATGTGCATTTTGTATTTTCCTCACCGAGGTAAATATGCTCAGTTCTTCAGAAGAAGAAGAAAGTATTATAAATGGAGCAGTCTCTTTTCGCTGATTGAATAGCCCTGTCATTTTATCAATTGTTTCCAATCCGGACATCAGAGGCATATGGTAATCCATCAGAATCACATCGAACCGTTCTCCTTTCAACAAGATTTCCAATGCTTCCATCCCATTTGAAGCCAGGGTGGATTTGATATTCTTATAGCTAAGCATGTGCTCAAGAATGATCCTGTTGGTTTCATTATCATCAACCACCAGAGCTGTTTTAATAGTAATTTCATCCTCCTCTTTCAATTGAGAGATTTCGTAAGGAATCTCAATGTCAAAGAAAAATACAGAACCTTTTTCCTTTGTGCTGCTCAAGGACAAATGGCTTCCCATATATCCAAGGATATTGTTCGAAATAGTAAGCCCCAGACCCGTGCCACCATATTGTTTACTGATGGAACTGTTTTCCTGCGTAAAGGCGTCAAAAATGTATTTCTGTTTTTCAACAGGGATTCCGATCCCTGTATCTCTAACTGAGAAACGCAAAGTAACAGTATTATCATCCATGCGTAATTTCTCTACTTTTAGCTCGATCTCTCCCTTTTCTGTGAATTTCACAGCATTCCCAAGAAGATTGATTAAGATCTGTTTTAACCTTGCTTCATCTATAAAAAGTATTTTTGGAAGACCCGGTTCAATATTGAGAAGAAGTTCAATGTTTTTTTTCTGGGATTGATAAATGATAACATTGATAACCTGACTCAACATATCATAAACATCACATTTTTCAATCAAAAGTTCCATTTTTCCGGATTCTATTTTAGAAAAATCCAATATATCATTGATGATGCTGAGCAGATTTTCCCCTGATTCATTGATATAATTCAGATATTGCATCTGTATTTCATTCAATGGTGTCGTGAGGAGAAGGTCTGAAAAACCAATGACTCCGTTTAAAGGAGTCCTGATCTCATGACTCATATTGGCAAGAAATTCGGATTTTGCTTTGCTGGCTATATCTGCTGTTTCTTTGGCATTTTTCAGTTCTTCATTTATCTTTACAGCATTTGTAATATTCTGTATGGAAATAATTACTCCCCCTACTTCATCTTTTGTAAGATACCATGGACCGACTTTAAGGTCATAATGCTGAATTTGTTCTTTTCCTTCTACCTTTAGCGTATAGTCACCGTTGATATACGTTTTTCCCAACAGCGCATTGTCATAAATCTCTTTTCTTTCTTTAGGAATATTAGTGGATATCGTGAAAAGATTATGACCAATAAGATCTACATTATTCATACTAAATTCCTCTTTCCACCTGTTGCTTACAGCAACATAGTTAAGGTCTTTATCAAACATAGCCAAAGGAACAGGAACATCAGTGGCAAAAGACTGCATGATAGCCTCCTTCCGGGTAACCTCCAGAAACATCTTTTTGAAAGCATCGATGTCCTGAATGATTCCGAAAACCCTTTTGCAGCTATCACCTTCAAATTCGGGAATCCCTTTTACTCTTACCCAGATCATTACGCCATCATTACGCAAAAGCTGGAGCTCCTCATCAAAAGTAATTCCTTGTTGTATTGCCCTGTTAAAAAGGTATTTTATTCTCTCTCCGCTCTTCCCTTTGTAAAATTCAAGGGCACTGTCGAAAGTCGGCTCGAAATCATCTTTCAGTTTGTGAATTTCTCTTGTACTTTGAGACCAGAAGAGCTTTCCGGTCTTCATATTGGCTTCCCAACCTCCCACTTGGGCTACTAAGCTTGTTTCCTCAAGCATTTCCTTAGTGTTAAACAGATCTTTTTCCAACTTCCCACGACGGATAAGGTCAGATTTTAGTTGTATATAAACAAAAATAGTTACCCCAATGGCGGCCATTGCAGAAAAGACGATGAACAACACGGTCAACTCGGAAGACTTGTTCAGATCTTCATTTTTTATGGCAAGTTGAGCCTCCTCCTGTTTTACAAATTTCTGAACAAGCGTGCGGCATCTGTCCATAGCCTCCTTGTTTTGTACAAGTTCTTCCGGACTCATCACTATTCCTTTTTTACGATTCTCAATAAGCAATGCGTATTCCTTCATCATCATTTCTGAAATATGCAGCAATTCATTGAGAACATTAATCTGGTCTTTATCTCTAAGATGAAGTCTACCTCTATCAGAAACAAGCATCGGATATTCACTCCTGCTTTTATTGAAAGGTTCAAGAAAATTTTCTCTTCCGGTAAGCTGATAGCCCCGGTTTCCCGTTTCAGCATTTAAAAGAGTGCTTAAGATATCTTTTGCTAAGCTTATAGATTCCTTATTTTTTAATAAGTCTTTCCTATTCTCCATCTGCTTATGGATGCTGATATAAGATGCTATGGAACTAGCAATCAGAAGCATCAAAGAAATCACTACTCCAATTTTGAGATTTCTTATAATTTTTTTTGGCATTTAATCGTATTTTGGCAATAAAATACTAAAAATAGGTCATTTTATAATATTAACAAATTAATTTAGAAATTTGTCAGGAGATATTTGAATAGGAGTACACTATGGCCACTTTCATCATTGATTTTTGCCACAAGCTATAAAAAATCCCCGGATCTCTCCGGGGATAAAATCAAATCAATTATAACATAAAAATATGCTATTTTGTATTAACAGACATTACTATTAAATTATTTTAATCGCTTTCAACGTTTGTTTGGAGCCATCTTTTTTGTGCAACGTAATTAAATATGTTCCTTGCTTTAACTCTCCTAAATAAAGAACAGAATCAGGCTTGTCTATAGTTTTAATCAGCTTCCCTGACATATCATAAATCAACACTGACTTTATATTTGTGATATCAGAAATATGTAAAACATCTTTGAATGGATTGGGATATAATTTAACAGAGTTGTTTGCTTTTGAACCTGAAGTCTCACTGGTTGCCAATGAAGCTTCTCTAGTAATTTCAATGGTGAAATTCCCTTCTGCATGATCATAATACCCATCGTATTGACCAACATTTACATAATAGATGGTTTTCGGCACAGTAGAAATGGTAAGTGTTTCAACTTTTCCCACGCCTTTTACTTCTCTATTTGCTGTTCCACTGCATACCAGATCAGTACAACTCCCTGTATATATCCCAATCTGATGATTCCAATCTGAGATAGTAGTGGCTTTAATACTTACATAACCTCCATCACCTGTAAAAGAATACCAAAGTCCATCATTCATTCCACCTGTACAAGCAGTTACAAATCCATCATTTGGAGATGTTACCCCGTCTGTCTGATCAAAGGTATAAGGCAATTGCAAGACTTGGGTGGCCGTTGAACAGGTATTGTTAGTTTGCCCAAAGCTTAAACATGAAAATGCTAAAAGAAGTAGAAAATACGTTTTTTTCATTCTGAGATAATTTTTAATTGATTTATCAATTAATAAACAGTGCGTTTCATCAGGTACCTTTTATGATGGGGCAAATCTACAATGACAAATCAGCTAATAACGAAACAATTCTGTAGATATAAATTGTAGCTCTGTAGATTTTAATGGTGCTTTTTATCAAATTATTTAGGATATATTTAGGTGGTACAGTACATCAACAAAGTATTATTGAAGCATTGGCAAGACTTTACAACAAAAAAATCCCCGGATCTCTCCGGGGATACAACCAAATGAATTAACATGAAAAAATGTTATTTTTTATTATCGGATCGATTAATTTTAAATGATTAAATCGAGTTCAACATTTGTTTTAAAGCCATCGTTTTGCTGAAAAGTAATTGATGATACTCCTCGCTTCAGATCTCCTTACTTAAGATCAGAATCAAACTGATCTATAAGCTTTCCAGAATATCATACATTGAAATGATCAGACATAAGCTGTGAGTGTTTACAGTACTTCTTATGATGTAGCAAATCTACAGTGATCATTAATGAAGTAACAAAACAATCCTGTAGATATAAAATTGCATTTGTGTAGATTTTGTTTGTCATATTTTTCAATATTGAAGTGGATCTATATTGTTGAACTTTGATTTTGGTTTGTTTTAACCGATAACATTGTCATTTGTAATTCTGAAACTTTTTTCTGATTTTGCTTCCGCTGCTATTAGATCAATAAAAATAAAGTGTTGAAATCTTCTGTAGTGGATTGGTGGAATGTATGAAATAGGAGAATAAGACTGATACTTAAAAAATTATAATCAATACATTATAGAAAAATACCTTTTCAATTTCCCCACAAAAAAAACCTCCCGAATCACTGAGAGGTTATACTGTAATTTGTCAGAAATATGAAATTTTCAATGCTCAAATATAATTAAGTGTTCACTCCATCGGATATGATCTGAATCATATGCCGTTATAAAATGATTAGAAGTTTTTTTAATTTAACAATTCTCAAGCGAATGACATCAAAATATACTCCTTAATTCACTGACATATATTAGTTTATTATAATAGAAATCAATCGATATTTAGAATCATTTTTCGTATTTTTAAGGTATAAGTTTAAAATAATCAATTATGAAAGCAGTACGTTTTTTCGGACACAAAGATGTCCGTGTAGTCAATGATATGGAAAAACCCAGTCCTAAAGGTGATGAAGTCTTATTAAAAATTGGAGGAGCAGGGGTTTGCCATTCAGATCTTCATATTATTGATGAAGGAACTGTAGGAGGTTCAGTATTCACATTAGGGCATGAAAACGCCGGCTGGATCGAAGAAGCAGGCCCGGATGTGAAAGGATATAAAAAAGGAGATGCTGTTTTGGTGTATGGCCCGTGGGGATGCGGCCATTGTAAGCCCTGTCAGCAATCTAAAGAAAACTATTGTGACCATCAGTCTGAAATGGCTTATGGAGGTGGTTTGGGATTAGACGGAGGGATGGCCGAGTATATGCTTGTACCTTCTTCAAGATTATTGGTTCCTATTTATGATCTGGATCCTGTGATTGCCGCTCCGCTTACTGATGCAGCTCTTACTCCTTACTCTGCGATTAAAAGATCGTTGTCTAAATTAACCCCTGATGAATACGTTGTAGTAATTGGTGTAGGAGGACTTGGACATGTTGCTCTGCAGATCCTTAAAGAAATCAGTGGCAGTACCATCATTGCCTGTGATGTAACGGATGAAAAACTGGCTTTTGCCAAAGAATTGGGAGCTACATTTACTGTCAACTCAAAAGATGCCGATGCTGCGAAGCAGATTCAGAAAATTACAGGCATTAAAAAAGCTAAAGTGGTCATTGATTTTGTAGGAGCAACATCCACCATTGAACTTGGAACTAAAATTGTGAGTCTGGATGGTGATCTTACTATTGTTGGATTGGGTGGCGGCCATTATCAGTACAGCATGTCCGGACTTCCATTTGGAGTAAGCATGACGAATCCTTATTGGGGATCAAGAGTTGAACTTATGGAAGTGGTAGGATTGGCAAGACAGAAAAAAATTCATATTGAAATTGAAAAATATAATCTGGATCAGGCCAATGAAGTTTATGACCGAATGAGAAACGGAAAGATCAAAGGAAGAGCTGTTTTGATTCCATAATAAAATGAAAATAGAATATACAGCCGGAAGTAGTTTTACTTTCGGCTTTTCTATTACCTAGTATTCACTCAATCAGATATTTAAATCCAATTAAACCAGAACAGATCTGAAATATGCAAAAAAGGAATTTAAAATGCATCTTTTTCCTTTCAAATAGCTATAATTTGATTAAATTTACGTCAATAACGTCTGCTGTTCAGACCTCATAAAAACGCTCAGAAAAAATCAGTATGAATAAGAAAAGTGCCACAATCTATGATATTTCCAATAAGCTCAACGTAAGTGTGGCAACTGTTTCAAGAGCATTGAATGACCACCCGCGAATAAGCGAGGCTACAAAAGAGCTGGTTCGCAAAACGGCCAAGGAAATGAATTATAAGCAGAACAACCTTGCCAAAGCTTTAAAAAGCGGTGAAACCAAAAACGTAGGAATCATTGTTCCGTATATCAATACGAATTTCTTTTCATCGGTGATCAGAGGAATTGAGGAAGAACTTTCCCCACTCGGCTATCATGTGATCATCTGTCAGAGCCACGAAGATGTAAATATTGAAAAAAGACAACTTAATACGTTGCTGAATGCACAGGTAGATGGTATTTTTATGTCTGTTTCCAAAACAACAACAGACATCAGCCATATCCAAAGCATTATAGATACTTCCAATACACCAGTTATCTTTTTTGACCGTAAAAAAGATATTTCAGGGATCAGCACAGTGACTATTGATGATTATCGTGGGGGCTACTTGGCTACGGAGCATCTTATCAAGGAAGGTTATAAAAATATATGCCATTTTGCAGGAGATCTTAATCTTGAAATTTATCAGAACCGTCTTAACGGGTATAAACAGGCTTTAGCAGATCATCACCTTCCTGTAAAAGAGGATAATATCATTTTTACAGGCAGTTCTATTGAAGAAGGTACGGAGGCCATCAAAAAACTGTGGAGTAAAAAATCTGTTCCTGATGCTATATTTTCGTCCAGTGATTTTGCCGCGTTAGGTGCCTGCCAGGAATTGAAGAAACGAAACATCAAAATCCCTCAGGAAGTAGCTATCATCGGATTTTCCAACGAGCCTTTTACCCAATTTATGGAACTTCCGATCAGTTCTGTTGACCAGACGCCTGTATTGATGGGAAAAATGGCGGGACAGGTATTTTTAGAAAGCGTCAAAGAAAACGGTTCCGGAGTTTCTATTGAGAAAAAGGTAGTGCTTACACCACAGCTTTATATCAGGAAGTCTTCTAAGAGAAAATAGTATTTCTGTTTACGTAAGCCATCAACAGCCTGTTTGTCATTCTGACGAAGGAACAATCTAAAATATATTCTATTTATAAGTTTTGGCTAAAGCCAATGATGATATTTCTTTTCATTAAACGGGCTAAAGCCCGTTCCTATTGATGTAAAATTACTGTGTCAACTAGTGTACTCCTTTAAGATATGCCACACAAGCCATCAACAGCCTGTTTGTCATTCTGACGAAGGAAGAATCTAAATTACATTCTATTTATAAGTTTTAGCTAAAGCCAATGATCGTATTTATTTTCATTAAACGGGCTTCCTTCGACTACGCTCAGGATAGTAGCCCATTCCTATTGATGTAAATGTTAGCGGTTCTTATATTAAAGAAAATGCCTCCTACCATGTAGAAAGCATTTTCAATCCTAATTAATATTTATAATTAAAAAAACATTTTATAAACTAACGCCTCTTCTCCAGGGAATAAAATCGTTTTGATTTAAAATGGCAGCTTTGGTTTTTATTTCTCCACTGGCTACTTGGATGATATATTCCAGCAGCTCTTCTGCTTTTTCGTCAATTGTTTTTTCCCCTGTAATCACATCACCTGTGTTGAAATCGATAATATCAGGCATTCTTTCTGAAAGTGAAGTATTGGAGGATATTTTTACTACGGGAACAACAGGATTTCCGGTAGGAGTTCCAAGGCCTGTTGTAAATAGTACGATATTGGAGCCCGAGCCAACCAAAGCTGTTGTACATTCTACATCGTTTCCTGGTGTGCACAATAAATTCAATCCCGGTTTCTTAATATATTCCGTAAAATCAAGAACGTCATTGATAGGCGATGAACCTCCTTTTTTAGCCGCTCCTGCAGACTTCATGGCATCAGTGATCAATCCGTCTTTAATATTCCCCGGTGACGGATTCATATCAAAACCAGATCCTGCAGCAACGACTGATTCTTCAAAGTCTTTCATCAACTGTAAAAATCTTTCTGCATCTTTTTCATTCACACAACGGTTCACCAGCTCCTGCTCTACTCCGCACAATTCCGGGAATTCTGAAAGAATGGTTGCACCACCAATTCCCGCCATTAAATCTGACAGCTGCCCTAAAACCGGATTGGCAGAAATTCCTGAAAAACCATCCGAACCACCACATTCTAATCCTAGCACCAGTTTTGAAATGGATGCCTGTTTTCTTTGAATCTCATTCGCTTTCTTAATCGCTTCATAAGAATCTTTGATGATCCCGCTCAGCATTTCATCTACTGTTCCGGATTTTTGCTGTTCGTAAACAATAATCGGCTTTTTATTCTCAGGACTTATCTTTTCCAAAGCATCTTTGAAAATCTGAACCTCAAGATTCTGACAACCGAGACTCAAAACAGTTGCTCCGGCTACATTCGGGTTATTAACATATCCTGCCAGCAAACGCCCCAAAGCTTCAGCATCCTGACGAATTCCGCCACAGCCGCCTTGATGAGTGATGAATTTAACTTCAATATTTTTAAATACACGCCCATCCTGATCTTCTTCAGCAATGATTTCCGTATCTGAATTATTGACCAGAGATCTCAGCAAAAGCTGATGTTTTGTCACTTTTTCGAACAAGAGTTCTTTTTCAAAAACATCTTTCAAAATCTCCACATTCCTGTTTTCACAAAAAACCAAAGGAAAAAACAGCCATACATTTTCTGTACCTACCTGTCCGTCTTCTCTGTGATATCCCATGAATGTTCTGTCTTTCCACTCCTCTACATTTGGAGCTGTCCAGACAGTTGTTTCTGTTTTACCTTTTACTTTTGCGCTTTGATGTTTTACGTTTTCTGTCGTGATAACTTCACCTTTTTGAATCGGCTGGCTGGCTTTTCCTACCAAAACACCGTACATGATAATGGCATCACCTTCTGAAAGATCCTCCGTGACAAACTTGTGCTTGGCCTTCGTATCTCTTATAATTTCATAGGTCAAATGATCCAAAGTAACCGTTTCGCCCTGATGAAGATCAACCAGAGCTACGACAACATTATCTTTGGGATTTACTTTCAATACTTTCTTCTGCATGATCTTTAAGAATAGAATTGAACAAAATGGTGATACGCTGTTTCTGTATCGTGATGATCAATTTCCCACAAAGCTTTTGCTACAGCGTCTTTCAAGCCTTCAACTTCTGTCAGATCCATATCCCAGAATGAAACTTCACTTAAGGCAAGTTCCGCTACTTTTTCATAATCATTGTTTACCCAGATTTCTTTGAAACGTTCAATAATTGTCTGCTCATCATTCAATGGAAGTGCTTTGTCTTCAAAATTACCCTGATAGAATCTGATGAGAGCCGCTAAAGAGAAAGTTAGATTAAGCGGCAATTTTTGATTAGTTTCCACATATTTCAATAAACTCGGCAGGACTCTTACTTTAAATTTAGATACGAAATATAAAGCGATACTTGCCAGATGATGTTTAATAAAAGGATTTCTAAATCTGTCGAAAACTTCTTCTGCAAAATCTTTCAATTCATTCTCATCCAATCCTAAAGTTGGATTGACTTCATTGAAAATGGCATCTTTTAAAAACTTCCCGATGAACGGATTATCAATGGATTCTTTTACCGTTTCTTTTCCTGATAAAATGGCTGGAGCCAGCATCAAAGTATGTCCACCATTCAGAATTCTTACTTTTCTAAGACGATACGGCTGAATATCATCTACCACCAGAATCTGTTCATTAATTTGATCAAAAGGAATTCTTTCTTTTAAATTCTTAGTATCCTGAATGACAAACAGTAAAAACACTTCAGAAACCACCATCATCCGGTCTTCATAATCCAACTGCTCTTCATAGGTTTCTGCATCGTCTTTTGGATAACCAGGAACAATCCTGTCTACCAATGTATTATGAAAACAATTAGATTGTTCAATCCATTGCACAAAACCCTCTTCTAAATTCCAGTGTTGGGCATATTGAAGGATGATATTTTTTAAAGCCAAAGCATTGTCTTCAATCAGTTCACAAGGAATGATCCTCAAACCTTTTTCCGGTGAACCATTGAAATGCTTGAATCTTTCGTATAATAAAACCGTCAGTTTTGCCGGAAAATTCTTGTGTGGCCCGGCATGATAGTCTTCGGTTTCATCATAAGCAATCCCGGTTTCTGTGGTATTGGAAAAGATAAATTCCAATTCTTCTTCTTTTGCTAAAGCCAGGAATTCATTATATTGTGTATAAGGATTGATGGACTTCTGAATGGAAGAAATCACCTGTTTTTCATCAATAATTTCACCTTTTTTTATTCCTCTCGTAAAAAGGGTGTATAGATTATCCTGCTCTTCAAGCTTGTGAACAGAACCTTCCGGTGTAGGCTGTACATTCACAATTCCTGCATTGAAATCTGTCTTTTTATTTAACTGATCTATAATATAATCTGTAAATCCTCTCATGAAGTTCCCGCCTCCAAACTGTATTATTTTAATAGGAAGCTTTTCCTGAGAATCATAGAATTCACGATTGAGTTTTTGTTTTATCTGATTTTCCATTTTTTCTAATCTATATTTTTGAGTTGTAACGCAATGTCTGCAAAGACCTGTAAAATTGTGCTTACTTTCGTTCAAAAAGGCGTTTACTCAGCAAAGAAGCTTTTTGCCTTTTGTTCATCTCTATTGTATCACTTTATATTTCGGAACCAGTGTTTTCATCACACTCCATGCAATGAGGTAAGCTACGGCGCAAACTGAGAAAATGATCATATATCCTTTATCAATTCCATCAGAAATTATAGCCCCGGATTTTTCCAGATCGTGAAGAAAATTCTCTGGTAAACGTTCATTGATGTATTGCGGATATTTTTCCAGTAAAGGCATTCCGTCAATAGTAGTCCATGCTTTATGAGCATAATCAAATAGTACTCCTGATGATTTATTGATTAAAAAAGAACCGATCCCTCCTGCCATTCCGCCAATTCCTGTGATGGTGGCGATCGCCTTTTTGGGAAACATGTCGCCTACCGTTGAGAAGATATTTGCTGACCATGCCTGATGAGCTGCTCCTGCCACTCCAATGATTAATACCGGAATCCAATATGAAACAGAGCCTAAAGGTTGTGCTAAAAGAGCCAGTAAAGGAAAAAAAGCAAAGATCAACATCGCTTTCATCCTTCCGGAATATGCATCCATTCCTTTCTTCTCCACGAAGTACTTCGGAAGCCATCCTCCAATAATGGAAAATAACGTAATCATATAGAGAACAAATAACGGTAAAGCACTTTGGGTAGAATCCATTTTATAAACAGAGCTCAGGTAAGCCGGTGTCCAGAACAGGAAAAACCACCAGATTCCGTCTGTCATAAACTTTCCGAAAGCAAAAGCCCAGGTCTGTCTGTAACTGAAACATTCTTTGAAGGAAAATTTCTTTTCTGATGCTGTTGAACCTTCTCCTGCAAAATCATCCTGATCCTGCTGAATATAAGTAAGCTCGTGCTCATTGACTTTATGATGTTCGTGAGGTTTTTTATAATAAAATACCCAAAGCCCCATCCACACAAAACCTAAAGCACCAATAATGATAAACGCCCACTCCCAGCCCATCGATTTTGCAATAAAAGGAATGGTAACCGGTGCAGCTAAAGCTCCAACCGTTGCTCCGGCATTAAAAATACTGGTTGCCAGCGCTCTGTCTTTCTTTGGAAAATATTCTGCAGTAGTTTTTATCGCAGCTGGAAAATTCCCTGCTTCCCCAACGGCCAGCACAAAACGGGCAAAAATAAACAAGGTAACACTGGTACTGATGATGGCGCCCACATTATCTACTCTTCCGATAATGTCTTTAGATTCCTGAAAACCTACCAGCCAGTTTCCCGTAAGAACTCCTGAAGTAGCAATTCCGCAAAAGGCATGAATAACAGCTCCTACAGACCAGATTCCGATAGCCCAGAGAAAACCTTTTTTAGTATCCATCCAGTCTACAAACTTCCCGGCAAAAAGCATACTTACGGCATAGAAAATAGAAAATAATGCCGTGATATTTCCATAGTCATTATTATTCCAGTGAAACTCGGGAGCGATAAAATCTTTCCAGGTGAGTGACAGCACCTGCCGATCCATATAATTGATGGTCGTTGCAATAAAAAGAAGCACGCAGATCGTCCATCTGAACTGAGTTGGTTTCGGGGATATTTCTTTATTCATATCAATCGTTAATAGTATTGATTTTTATTGATTTTAGCAACAAAATGGAGCAAAAAACTCCTTATCCATACTATTTCAGTACGGAAATTATTAATTTTTTAAACCATTTGAATTTGATTAAGGGATTGAGATTAATGAGATTGAAAGTTATTTTCCTTTTGATTCTCTAATTTATCATTCTATATTCCCTTTATGGCTTCATTAAAATGATAAGAACAATTATCTTAGTTCTTGAATGATCTGTATTGAATGGGCTACAGCTTCTGTGATTTTTGCATAGTCATATTCCCCGGTTTCATTTTTCACAAACAGCTGAGAGCCTAGTCCTACACAATAAGCGCCTGCAGAAATCCATTCACTGATGTTTTCTTTCGTTGGAACGACTCCGCCTGTAGGCATTATATTTGACCATGGCATCGGGCCTTTCACGGCTTTGATGAATTCCGGGCCACCTACTTGTGTTGCCGGAAAGATTTTTACAATCTCTGCTCCCAATTCTTCAGCATAAGAAATATCGGAAACAGAGCCACAGCCAGGCATCCATGCAATTTTTCTCCGGTTGCAGACCTTGGCCACTTCAGGATTTAAAATGGGAGCTACGATAAAGTTCGTTCCATTCTGAATATATAATGAAGCGGTTGCCGGATCAAGCACGGAGCCAATTCCCAGAATCATTTCAGGTGTTTCTTTGGCAACATATTTTACCAGTTCAGCAAAAACTTCGTGGGCAAAATCACCTCTGTTGGTGAATTCAAAAACACGGGCTCCTCCATCGAAACAGGCTTTTACAATTTTCTTGCAAACATCAAGATCTGCATGATAAAACACAGGAACAATCCCTGTCTGCTTTGCCATTAAGGCTACTTCTATTCTATTAAATCTGGCCATAGTTATCTTTTTATTCTTCCTCCTGAATTTCCGTTCATTACTTCCAGAATATCCTCCACACCTGCATAGTTGATATCTCCGGGAATGGTATGTTTAACCGCGCAGGCTGCATTGGCAAAACTCAACGCTTTTTTAGGATCAAAATGTTTTAATCCATAAATTAACCCTGCTGCAAAAGCATCTCCGGTTCCAATTCTGTCCACAACAGGATTAATTTCCAGAAGTTCCGTTTCAAAATAGGTTTCATCTACCCACGCCCTTCCCTGAGTTTGCTGAGTGCTGGCTGTAACCCCAATTCTTATTTTGTCAAAAACTCTTTGAACAGAAGGAATTTGTTGATTTAATTCTTTACAGGCTTCAATGAAACCTTCCTGGTCTGAGGAAAACTGAGTTTCGAGAATTTCATTGATCTCATTTACTCCTCCGATAAAAATGGTGGAATAAGAAACCAGTTCTTTCAGTACTTCATGTCCTTTTTTTCCATATTTCCAGAGATTGGAACGGTAAGCCGGATCTGCGGAAATTTCAATTCCTTTATTCTGAGCTGTTTTCAGACCTTCCTTCAATGCTTCGTAAGCAAATTCTGAAATACCAGGACTGATGCCTGTCCAGTGAAAATATTCACAATCTTCAAGCGCCTTTTCCCAGTTGATCTGTTCAGGGTTGATATTGGCAAAAGAACCGTTCAGCCTGTTGTAAGCAATTCTGCTGGCACGGACAGATGAACCAACTTCAAGAAAATACAGTCCCAAAGGATGGTCATTTTTATGAATGAAAGTGGTATCAATTCCAAAACTTTGGATGAAAGAAACGGCAGATTCTCCTACAAAATCATCCGAAACGCAGCTGATATGTCTTACATCACCACCCATTACTGCCAATGAAGACGCAACGTTCAGCTCTGTTCCTCCAAAAAAGAACTCCATTTCGTGGCTCTGCTTCATCATTCTGTTTCCGGGTGGGGAAAGTCTCATGATCACTTCACCGAATGTGACTATTTTGTTACTCATAATTTTAATTAGCTTTTTTTAACCACAAAAGACACAAATGTTTTTTCTTCCTTTGGTAATTTTGAAGTTGAATACATTGAAAATAAAAGATCATATCATTTAAAAATCTTTGATTTTCTTCTTAACAATTCTTCACTTTTACATTCTCTTAATGGTTAATTTTTTTTCACGAAGATTTAGCTGATTACGCGGATCATTTTAAATCAACAAAATTTGCTCAATCTGTGAGATGATATTATCTTATTTGAAAACTAAAAATCAAAATAATTTTTTGCGTTGTGATAGCAGATATCTGATATGGTTTTCCCGATCAGTTCAATATCATCAGGCAGTTCACCGTTTTTCATTTCTTCGCCAAAAAGATTACACAATACCCTTCTGAAATATTCGTGTCTAGGATAAGAAAGGAAACTTCTGGAATCCGTCAGCATCCCTACAAAACAGCTTATTAATCCCATGTTGGAAAGGGCATTCATCTGTTTGATCATCCCGTCTTTCTGATCAAGGAACCACCATCCGGAACCAAACTGTACTTTTCCTTTGATGCTTCCGTCATTGAAATTCCCGATCATTGTGGCGAAAATTTCGTTATCCGCAGGATTTAAATTGTATAAAATTGTTTTTGTAAGTTTATCTTTTCCGTCCAAAGTGTTCAAAAATCGGGACAATGTTTCCGCCTGCACAAAGTCTCCGATGGAATCCCAGCCGGTATCAGGTCCTAGAATTCTGTGCATTCTTTCATTGTTATTTCTCAAAGCTCCTAAATGGAACTGCTGAACCCATCCGTATTGGTGATAAGCTTCCCCTAAGAATAATAAAATCGCTGTTTTGAATTGATTCACCTGCTTTTCGGCAATCACTTTTCCGGCTAATTTATCATTGAAAATAGCATTCACTTCCGCTTCTGTAGCCTCTTCGAAAGAAATATTGTTCAAACCGTGATCACACAGCCTGCATCCGTTTTTATGGAAATATTCGATCCTTTTAAGCAAAGCATCACATAAAGTCTGGTAAGAATTGATTTCAATCCCTGCTGATGCCCCCAGTTTTGCAATATAATCTGCAAAGTTGTGGTTTTCAATCAGAATGGCTTTATCCGGACGGAATGCGGTACTTACTTTGATACTGAAATCGCTTTTCGCCAGATCCTGATGGTAATTCAAAGTGTCTGTAGGATCTTCTGTAGTGCATAGAGACTCCACATTCATTATTTTCAAAAGGCCTCTGGTAGATTTTTCAGGCGTTTGAAGCTGAGCGGTGATATTTTCATAGATTTCCGATGCATTGTCTCCATTCAGTAGTTCATCAATTCCGAAATATCTTTTCAATTCCAGATGAGTCCAGTGATACAGAGGGTTTCTCAAAGTATATGGAACTGTTTTTGCCCAGGCTTCGAATTTTTCTTTGTCTGAAGCATCTCCTGTGATGAATTTTTCATTAACTCCCATCGTTCTCATGGCTCTCCATTTGTAATGGTCGCCGGCAATCCAGACTTTGGAGATATTATCAAAAACAGTGTCTTCTGCAATATCTTTAGGAATCAAATGATTATGATAATCAATGATAGGCTGCTTTTCTGCGAATCTGAAGTAGAGTTCTTCAGCGTATTTATTCTGTAATAAAAATTGGTCTGTTATAAAAGGTTTCATTTTTTCTAGTCTGTTGTTATTCATGAGCAGGTTTTCCAATGGTCGCCAGGATTCCTCCATCTACGTAAATAATTTGTCCGTTGATGAATTTGCTTGCGTCAGAAGCAAGGAAAATAGCGGTTCCTGCAAGGTCTTCCGGGTTTCCCCATCTTCCTTCCGGTGTTCTGCTGATGATAAAATCATTGAAAGGGTTTCCATCCACACGGATGGGTTCTGTCTGGGAGGTTGCAAAATATCCGGGACCGATTCCGTTCACCTGAATATTGTGTTTTGCCCATTCTGTTGCCAGATTTTTAGTAAGCATTTTAAGGCCGCCCTTTGCAGAAGCATAGGCTACTACATTATCACGTCCCAGCTCACTCATCATCGAGCAGATGTTGATAATTTTCCCCGATTTCCTTTTAATCATATATTTCCCGATTAATTTCGACATGATAAAAGGTCCGGTAAGATCTACATCAATTACTTTTCTAAAGTCTTCCACTTCCATATCAAGAGCAGGAATACGTTTGATGATTCCCGCATTATTGACAAGGATGTCTATTTTTCCATGGGTGGCTTCCATTAAAGCTACTTTTTGGGCAGCTTCCAGTTCATCTGTCACATCAAAAATATAGCCCGTTGCTTGATACCCTTTTTCGTGGTAATAATTCAATGCTTCGTCCAGTTTTGATGGCGTTGTACTGGTAATGGCCAGTTCAGCCCCTGCCGCAGCAAGTCCTTCTGCCATTGCCATTCCTAATCCGTGAGTACCGCCGGTAACGACTGCTACCTTACCGGATAAATCAAATAAATTCATTGGAAAATTACTTTAGTTCGTTTGTTTTAATGCCGTCCATATCGCCGTAGTCCATATTTTCTCCGGCCATCCCCCAGATAAAAGTATAATTGGCAGTTCCTACCCCAGAGTGGATAGACCATTCGGGAGACAATACCGCTTGCCTGTTCTTCATAAACAGGTGACGGGTTTCGTGAGGCTGTCCCATAAAATGACTTACCGTCTGCCCTTCTTCAAGGTCAAAATAGAAATAGGCTTCCATTCTTCTGGTGTGTGTGTGTGCAGGCATCGTGTTCCAGACACTTCCGGGATGAAGCTCCGTCATACCCATCTGAAGCTGGCAGGTTTCTACCACAGAATTAACAATCAGTTTGTTGATAGTACGTTTATTCGCATATTTTTCCTCACCCAGTTCCACAATTTCAGCTTCGTTTTTGGTGATTTTCTTTGTAGGATATGCATGATGTGCGGGAGCTGAATTGATGTAAAAATAAGGCTGTTCTTCACCTGTCTTTTCAAAGATCACTTCCTGAGCTCCTTTTCCGATGTATAAAGCTTCTTTATTTCCAAGCTCATATACATTTCCGTCTACGTTTACTTTCCCTGCTCCACCTACATTGATGATTCCCAGCTCTCTTCTGTCCAGAAAGTTTTCTGCTTTCAGATCATCGGTGGGTTCCAGTTTCAAAGCTCTGGAAGAAGGCATTATGCCTCCTACAATAAGCCTGTCATACATAGAATAGACCAGTTTTATCTTATCCTCATTGAATAAATCATCGATTAGAAACTCCCTCCTGAGATCTTCTGTGGTATATTTTTTCACATCTTCAGGATGATGGGCGTAACGAAATTCTGATTGTGCCATACTACTATTTTTACTTTTTCTTTTTACGGTTTTCGCAAACCTATTAAACTCAATGTAATCGATTGCATAAAATTACACTAAAATTGCAGAAATACTTGTGGGGTTAAATATATAATTATTCTTTAAGTAGTTAACAAAAAATTAATTTTATTTTAAAAACAATTGATTTTCAGATCAATAAAATTTAAAACAGATTTAAAAGCAGATAAAATTAAGAGAAAAAATCCACAATAAATTTCCCAAAACAGGAAACCAACCGGACTTAAAACATAAAATCATGCCAAAATAAAAGAGAAAACAGGCAATGAAATATTGATTAAAATATGATCAAATTAATACATATATGATATACACTCGTAAATATTAATAAAAAGTACAAAATATGGAGGCACTAATAATTTCAAAAAGATGACAAAAATCAGAAATTGATGAAAATTTTTCTTCCTCGAGATGAATTTTGGGATTTTTCACCCTCAAAAAAAGACATCATTTTAAGCAAATTTTAAGTTTCATCATCATTAAACACTTAAGAAATTGATTTTTTTCGTTGTTTATTAAAGTTGCTCAAATATGAATATAACGGGCTAATAATCAATTAATTAAAAACAGTCCATCAGTACTTATTTTACAAAGATCACATCATTAAACAGATAAATTCACGAAAAAATAATATTTTTTTCTTTGCGTATTGAAAAATAATATTAGTTTAGGAGCCAGAATAATGTTTTATAAAAAATTACGCAATCGATTGCACTAACGCGTAAGAAAATGATTAAAATACGTAATGACCATTAAAATCCGCAGAATACTTCATAATCCTAATCAAAAACGATTGAAAAAACTTTCAACCAAGAATTAAAACTATAAGGATACATAATGGATAAAAGAGTACAATCAATAAAGTGGTTATATTTAACTGTTTTTCTGCTTCCCGTCCTTTCCATGGCTCAGGAAAAAGAAACGAAAAAAGATAAAGAAACCAAACTGGATGATGTGGTTTTGGTAGGCTATACAAAGGTTTCCAAAAAAGACGTTACCAACGCTGTTTCTTCCGTGAAAGGCGAAGCTCTTAAAGATATGCCTTCTACCAATGCTGCCGAAGCGATCCAGGGAAGACTGGCCGGTGTACAGGTTTCTCTGAGTGAAGGGTCTCCCGGAGCAGATGTGGATATCGTAATCCGCGGTGGAAACTCCATTACCCAAAGTAATGCCCCACTCTATATTGTAGATGGTGTGCAGATGGATAATGCCCTGACCATTTTATCTCCCAAAGAAATAGAATCAATAGAAGTATTAAAAGATGCCTCTTCCACTTCTATTTTTGGATCAAGAGGAGCCAACGGTGTAGTGCTGATCACTACAAAAGGTGGCCGCAAAAAAGGAAAAACAACAATCAACTATAATGGTTTTGTAGGGGTAAGAAGCATTCAGAATAAGATCAGTGTACTGGATCCTTATGAGTATGTTCTTTATCAATATGAACAATATTATAAGAATGGAGATGCAAAAGATATTGAAACTTTTAACACACGCTACGGAACTTTTGATCAGCTGGACAAATACAAGTCTGTAAAAAATGTAAACTGGCAGGATAAACTTTTCGGGAGAGAAGCGTTCAATTTTACCCATAACGTGGCATTGTCCGGAGGATCTGAGAATTCTGCATTTTCATTGACTCTTAATAATGTGGAGGAAGACGGAGTGATGATTGGATCCGGATTCAAACGTAATATGGCCAACTTCAGATATGATTATGATATTTCAAAAAAACTGAGTATTGGCCTGAACGCACGCTACAGCCGTCAGATGATCTACGGAGCAGGAACTTCTGCCTCAGGTTCGCAAACCACCAACCGATTGAGAAATGCCATCAGATATCAGCCTTTTGAAGGAGGTTCTACAGTAGATGTTGATGATTTTGATCCTTTATTCGCAGACCAGACGAATCTTGTCAATCCCGTTTTACTGGCTAACGATGAAGTGAAAGAAAGCGGAAGAAATGACTTATTATTAAATGGAACGATTGAATATAAAATCAGTAAAGATTTTACCTTCCGAAGTGTCATCGGTTATGTACAGAGAGATCAGATTGTGAATCAGTTTTCCGGTCCGGTTACCAGCCTTGCCAGACAGAATAACGATCAGCCTGTGGTATTTATGAGCAATTCTCAAACCAGAAGAATTACCAATACCAACACCCTTAACTATAGAAGAACATTTGGTAATCATAAATTTGATCTTTTAGCAGGTCAGGAAACCGTGAGAACAGATGGTGAATCTACTTCCATCAATATCAAGTGGTTCCCGAAATCTTCTTCAGCACAGGAAGCTTTTGCCAATTCACAGCTGGCATCACCGCCTTCAGGAATGGTTCAGGATGCTCCCAAGACCGCAAGAGAAGTAGACCGTTTGGCCTCTTTCTTTGGAAGGGTCAATTATATCTACAACAACAAATATATTGCAACAGTTTCTATGAGAGCTGATGGTTCCAGTGTTTTCAAACCTGGCCCCAATCAGTGGGGATACTTCCCTGCAGCCTCTTTAGCCTGGAAAATCAAGGAAGAAAATTTCTTAAAACAAAGCAACTTTGTGAATGAGCTGAAACTTCGTTTAGGATATGGAAAATCCGGAAATAACAGAATCGGAGCTTTTTTATATGACACCTTCTTTACGTCTTCTTCAGATTACGGCTATGCTTTCGGAACCAGTGTTACGCCAGGTGCAACCACCGGAAATATTATGGCAAACCCCAATGTAAAATGGGAAACAGCTACTTCATACAATGCCGGAATTGATTTCGGATTGTTCAAAGGAAGACTGTATGGTACTCTGGATGTTTATAAAACAGATACCAAAGACCTTTTATTATTAGCTAAAATACCACAGACTTCCGGATACGAGTATCAATACCAAAACTCAGGAAGCAGCGAAAATAAAGGGATAGAATTATCAATGGGAAGTACCATCATCAATAAAGAAAACTTTTCATGGAAAATTGATGCCAATATCTCCTCCAACAGAAACACCATTAAAAGTTTAGGAAATAATGCATCTGCAAGTTCCAATTCTTACTACTACCCTTCCGGATGGCAGAATAACCTGTTTGATTTCCTTGTACAGGTAGGAAAACCGGTAGGAACTTATTGGGGATATGTGACAGCAGGAAGGTATGAAGTGAGTGATTTTAATTATGATGCAGCCACTCAGATCTATACTTTAAAAAACGGAATAGCAAGCTCTGCCGCTGTAGCCAATGGTGCAAAAGCTGTACAGCCGGGAGATCTTAAACTTCAGGATCTAAACGGTGACGGAGTGATTGATAATAAAGATATGACCGATCTTGGAAGTGCACAGCCTAAATTCTATGGTGGTTTTACCCAAACATTCCGCTATAAAAACTGGGACATGAGCTTACTTTTCAATTTCTCCATAGGAAATAAAGTATACAATGCCAACAAAATAGAATACACGACTCAGTATCTGTATAAGGATAATAACATGCTCGCTGAAGTGGCAGATCGCTGGAGATGGTTTGACAATGCCGGAAATAAGGTGACAGATCCTACTGCTCTTGCGGCTCTTAACGCCAATACAACCATGTGGACTCCACCTGCAGGAGCTTACTTCCTTCATTCCTACGCTATTGAAGACGGTTCTTTCTTAAGACTGAATAACCTTACCATTGGATATAGCATCCCAAAAGGTTCTCTGGAAGCCATTGGAGTGAAGAATCTGAGACTTTACGCTACCGTGAATAATTTATTTACAATTACCGGCTACTCAGGATTTGATCCGGAAGCCAATACAAGAAGAAATCCATTAACTCCGGGAGTAGATTATTCTGCCTATCCAAGAAGCCGATTTATTTTATCAGGAGTAGATATTACTTTCTAAAACGAACGCTATGAACAAAAATAAATTTTCAAGTTTTTTCTTATCTCTTGCCTGCGTGGTTACTCTTAATTCCTGCAGCGATTATTTAGAGGTAGAAAACCTTTCCAATACCGCTGAGAAACAACAGTTCGACTCAGCACCGGACACTTTTGCCGCCCTTGTCGGGGTTTACAACAGTGCCATGGGTGATAATACATATGGACAGAGAATGAATCTCATCCTTTCTCAATCCGGAGACGATCTCAGAACCTCCGGAGATTATAATGCCAACGACAGAAGAGGAATAAGCTGTTTCGGAGCAGTGCCTACCAATACGGAATTACTCAGACCTTTCCTGGATACTTACACAGGCATCGAAAGAGCGAATCTTGTAATCAAAAACATTCCTCTTTCTCCAGTGTATCAAACCGGATCTGCAGCTGATAAAAAGCTGATGGACCGCTACCTGGGAGAAGCATTAACCCTGAGAGCGTTGTTTTACTATGATCTTATTAAAAACTGGGGTGATGTCCCTTTTCAGGAGGTCCCTTCTGCAGATCTTCCATCCGTTTATATTCCGAAAACAGACCGCGATGTCATCTATGAAAAACTTCTTGATGATCTGGCAAAAGCATCAGCGCTGGTACCATGGAAGTCTGAAGGAGGTACTACTGCACAAAGACTTTCCAAAGCAGCAGTAAAAGGATTAAGAGCCAGAATAGCCTTGGCAAGAGCCGGATATTCTTTGAGAAGAAGCCCACAATTGATGGTACAGGGCACAAATCCTCAGAAATATTATCAGATTGCTTATGATGAATGTAAAGATATCATCACTTCCGGGCAGCACAAGCTGAACCCTAGCTATGAAGGACTTTTCAGATCCTTACATACCAACACTCCGGATACAACGAATGAAATTATTTTTGCAGTCGGAGCTTTTGGCGGAAACTCTAGAACAGATTCAAAAATAGGATATTATAATGGATTAAGACATGATGATTCTGACTGGAAATCTGCTGGTGGTATCAGTGCTATTCCTACCTATTTCTATGAATTCAGCAAATATGATTTGAGAAGAGATGTTAATATTGCCATTTTCAGGGTAAGCACTTCCAAACAGGAGGATCTTCAGACTTCCATCAACTGGAATGACGGAAAATTCAGAAAGTCATGGACGAGCATTACCGGAACTTCTCAGAACTTAGGAATCGACTGGCCATTGCTACGATATGCTGATATTTTATTAATGTTTGCTGAAGCAGACAATGAACTTCACAGCGCACCTTCCCAGGAAGCCATTGATGCTGTAATGGCTGTAAGGCAAAGGGCTTATAGCGGTAACGTGGGCCAGATAGGAATCATCCCTACTTCCAAAACTGAATTCTTTAAATATATTGTTCAGGAAAGGCTATTGGAATTCGGAGGCGAAGGGTTGAGGAAATATGATCTGATCCGTTGGAACCTTCTGGAAACAAAGATCAATGAAACCCGACAGAAACTTACAGATTTCATGAACGGTACCGGAGCTTACGCGAATGTTCCCGAGTATATTTTTTATAAAAAACCAGCTTCCACTGTTGCCAATTATGTTCCGACAAAAACGGCTCAGCAAAATGTACTGGACATGGACATTTATGTGAACGGAATCAACAAAGCTGATGTTTTCTACAATCCGAATCAGAGCGTTGCAACACCTTCAGGGTATACAAAAGTAAACTGGAGACTGGCTATGACACAGCCTTACATTAGTGGAGATCCGGTGAAAAGTTATGCGTATTATTTCCAGCCCAACAAAAGGGAACTTCTTCCTATTGCGCTGGATGTGATCAATTCAAATTATAACCTTACCCAGGATTACGGATACTAGATAGTTTAACATTCATATCAAAATACAGACTGTCTTCCACCAGGATCAGTCTGTATTTTATCTCAAAACTGCTTTATGAAATTTTCCATCTTTTTTAAAAACACGGCTCTGTTTTCTATTGCTCTGGTAGCTTTATTCAGCATTCTTTCTTTCAAAACCAAGGATAAAACCATCGTGGTTTCGAAAGACGGAAAAGGTGATTTCACAACCGTTCAGCAGGCAATTGATGCTATTGAAAACCATTCTTTAGCGAAAACAAAAGTGTTTATCAAAAACGGAATTTATAAAGAAAAGATCACCATCCCGGAAACAAAAGGAGCGATATTGCTGGAAGGTGAAAATCCCGAAAAGACAATCATTACTTACGATGATTATGCCTCAAAAAAGAATGCTGCAGGAAAAGAGATCGGAACGACAGGTTCCTCCACAATATTTATTTATTCAAATGATTTTACAGCGAAAAATATTTCATTTGAAAACAGTTCCGGAAGAGTCGGACAAGCTGTTGCCGTATTAACTTCCGGTGACAGAATTGCGTTTGAAAATTGCAGATTTCTAGGAAATCAGGATACTTTATATTTAAAAGGAGCTCAGGATCTTGAGGATAAAACAAAACCGTCAAGAAATTATTTTAAAAACTGCTATATCGAAGGAACAACAGATTATATTTTTGGAGCGGGAACAGCTGTTTTTGAGAACTGTATTATTTACTCCAAAGAAACAGCAAGCTATGTGACAGCCGCTTCTACTCCACAGGGAAATGAATTTGGGTTCATTTTTATCAATTCAAAAATTATTGGAAATGCGAAAGACCATTCCGTTTATCTGGGAAGACCATGGAGACCTTTTGCCAAAACCGTTTATATCGACTGTGAGCTTAACTCAACGATAAAGCCTGAAGGATGGCACAACTGGAACAAAACAGAAGCAGAGAAGACTACATTTTATGCAGAAAGTAATTCGAAAGGAGCCGGAGCCAATATGCTCCAAAGAGTTCCCTGGTCGCATCAATTAAGTAAAGAAGAAAGGAAAAAATATACTCCGGAGAACATTCTTAAAGGAAAAGATCACTGGAATATAAAAAAGAGCTTACAATAATTCGGACTCATTCACACGAAAACCTTCAATCATGACAAAAAACTTCATCAAACTATTCACCACAGGGCTTTTATGCAGTATTTCTACGCAGGTTAATGCGCAGGAAGTGTTGAGCTTTCCCGGAGCTGAAGGTTTTGGAAGATTCACCACAGGCGGACGTGGCGGAAAGGTCTATTTTGTAACCCACCTGAAAGACGATAACTCTGAAGGAAGTTTAAGATTCGCTTTGAACCAAAAAGGTCCGAGGCATATTGTATTTAAAACCAGTGGAACCATTTACCTGCAGTCTCCTTTAAAAATAAAAGAAGGCGATGTCACTATTGCCGGACAAACCGCTCCCGGAGACGGAATTACGATTGCAAATTATGAAACATTTGTAGCTTCAGATAATGTTATCATCCGTTTCTTAAGATTCAGAATGGGAGATCAGAAAAAGTTTGAGGGCGATGCTTTGGGAGCAAGATTTATCAAAAATCTGATGATAGATCATTGTTCTATGAGCTGGTCTACAGACGAAACAGTTTCGATTTACGCCAATGAAAAAACCACTCTTCAATGGTGTCTCATTGCAGAAAGCCTTAGAAATTCTGTCCATCAGAAAGGAGCACATGGCTATGGTGGAATTGCCGGAGGTAAATCCGCATCCTTCCATCATAATATTTATGCCCATCACGACAGCAGAAATCCAAGACTGGGTGAATACGCAGGAAGTCAATTTGCGCTGACAGATCTTACCGATTTCAGAAATAATCTGATCTACAACTGGGGACACAACAGTATTTATGGAGGAGAAGGAATGAACGTGAATATCGTTAATAACTATTACAAACCCGGCCCTGCAACCTTAACCAGACAAAGAATTGTCACCATCGATAAAAATGAAAACCCAAAAACAGAAGTTTATAATATTTGGGGGAAATACTATATCAGCGGAAATGTGATGGAAGGAAGTCCGGAAATTACCAAAGATAACTGGACAGACGGTGTTTTCAGCCAGATGAAACCAAGCTACAATTTAACAGAAAAGGATAAAAATTCTATTAAAATCAATCAGCCTCATGATATTGGAAATAACATCCAAACCCATTCTGCGGAGGAAGCTTATAGGAAAGTGCTCAAATCCAGTGGAGCAAGTTTAGTAAGAGATGCCATTGATCTTCATGTGATCAAAGATATTGAAACCGGAAGCTTTACTTACACAGGCTCAAAAGGAAGTAAAAACGGTATCATTGATTCCCAAAATGACACAGGAGGATTTCCCCTTTTAAAACAGGCAAAACCTCTCCCCGATTCGGACAACGACGGAATGACGGATGAATGGGAAGTCAAACATCGTTTGAATCCAAAATCACCCAATGCCAACGGCCGGGATCTGGATAAAAACTATGACAATATAGAAGTCTACATGAATGATATTGTCCGCAAAATAACTGATGAACAGAACCAATAACCATGAAAACTCATCATCAGAAACCGGTAACCCAACAGAAAAAAGTATGAAACTCAGTTTATTTAAAATAGGCCTAGCAGCCGCTTTTATCAGCACCCATCTTTCAGCACAGACTTCTGTGATTGAAACTATTAAGAAAAACCCGAAAGCACCATTTTCTTACGCTGAACTTTCTGTAAAAGAAGGTGGAAAATGGGAAGGCAATCAATACATTGGGGGAGCTTTCAAAAACGTTCAGGAACTCACCCTTCCGGAAGCCCATACCGATCATTCGTCTTATATCAGGTATGAAGGAATCGGTCTTGAAAACAACCAGGTTGGCTACAGACTTTATCTGGATTGGCGAAATGCCACCGATATTTTCGGTAAAAAAATATCAGGGCTTGTACTGCCGGAAGTAGGCCAAGACGGCTTTGAATCTTATCATCACGATGCTCCGTGGGGACAGGATATTCTGAAATCCGGACGTACCATAGGAATTGGTTCTTACGGAAGATATGATGACCAGAATGATTATGTTGAAACATTTAAAATTGTAAAAAGCACGAATGCAAAAGTAGTCAACGAAAAAGATCAGTCTTATGCCCTTATTACTTACAAAGGCTGGAAAACCTGGGGCAATGCTGTAGATTTGCAGTCAAAACTGACGATTTTTCCCAAAGACCGTTTCGTAAAAGTAGATCTCAATCTGAGCAACAGTCTTTCAGGTCTTTGTACCGGAATTGTTGCTTTCAAAGATATTCCCATGAAACAGGGAATCAGCAAAAATAAAAAATGGGCTTATATTGCTACTTACGGACAGCAGACTCTGGCCAAAAAAGAAGACAATCTGGGAATGGCAGTTTTTTATCCGCTTGAAAGCTTTGATAAATATGTGAAAACAAAATCTACCCACACTATCGTCTTCAAAAAGACTAAAAATGTATCCTATTACTTTCTGGGAGCCTGGTCTCAGGAATCCAACGGCTTAACAACCGAAGAATCTTTTTACCAGGATCTGGATCAAAAACTGGATATTCTCGATCAAACTCAACAACTTTAAAGTTTAACATCATGAACTTTATCAACAACACTATTAAAATCTACGCTATGGCAACTGCCTGTTCCGGATTATTTTTTTCCTGTGCACAAAAGCCATTGCAAAACACTTCATCAGAAATACAAACGGAAGCCAACGGAAAAATTTCAGCTAAGCTTCCATGGTCTCAAAGAATGCTTCTTTCTGAAATAAAAAGATTTCCGCAAGCCTGGATGCTGGATTATAACAAAGCACCTAAATGGAGCTACCCAACAGCAATTGTTCTGGAAGGCGCAGAAAGATTATACGAAAAAACCGGGAACAAAGAATATTATCAGTATATCACAACTTTCGGGGACACGATGGTAAAAGAAGACGGAAGCATCGTTTCATACGATCTTTCCAAATACAATATCGATATGCTGAATTGCGGGAATGTCCTTCTTTACCTTTACCAGCAGGAGAAAAAAGATAAATATTTAAAAGCTTTACAAACCCTGCGTTCTCAGATTGACGGTCAGCCAAGAACTTCAGAAGGCGGATTCTGGCATAAGAAAATTTATCCTAATCAGATGTGGCTGGATGGATTATACATGGGCGAACCCTTCTATGCACACTACACTCACTATTTTTCAAAAGGAGAAGAAGCTGAAAAAGCCTACAATGATATCATCAACCAGTTTGGCCTGATTCAAAAGCATCTTTTAGACAAAAAAACAGGACTGCTCTACCACGCGTGGGACGAAAGTCGTCAGCAGCAATGGGCGAACAAAGAAACGGGACTTTCACCCAATTTCTGGTCGAGAGCAATGGGCTGGTACGGAATGGCGATGGTAGATGTTTTGGACTATTTACCTCAGAATCATCCCGGAAGAGCGAAATTACTCTCTTATTTACAATCGTATTGTGATGCCGTCATCAAAGTACAGGATTCCAAAACAGGACTTTGGTATCAGGTACTGGACAAAGGCGGAGAGAAAGGAAATTATCTGGAAGCAACAGGTTCATCAATGTTTGTATACACCATGATAAAATCTGTAAATAAAGGCTATTTACCCCAATCCTATAAGGCTTACGCAAAAAAGGGATATGAAGGTATTATCAAAAACCTAATCACAGTAGATGAAAATGGTGTAGTAAGCTTAAATAAATGCTGTGCAGTAGCCGGACTAGGCGGAACACCTTACAGAAGCGGGTCTTATGAATATTATGTGAATGAAGAAGTACGCTCCAATGATCCGAAAGGAACAGGTCCTTTTATCCTTGCAAGTTTAGAATTTGAAAAGTAAAAAAGATTGAGAAATTCTCATCCTTGTCAAGTAAAGTATAATTGATTCTATGAAGACAAAAAATATTGTAAATATCATTGCCATTACAGTGTGTTCAGTAGCTTCTGCCTATCTTCAGGCACAGGAAAAAAATTATGTTTCCGAGGTCTGGACTGCTGATCAGGGAAAAAACTACAGAAACCCGATTTTATATGCAGATTATTCCGATCCGGACGTTATCCGTGTGGGCAGCGATTATTATATGACGGCTTCCAGCTTCAATGAAACACCGGGGCTTCCCATCCTTCATTCTAAAGATATGATCAATTGGAAACTGGTCAATTATGCCATTCAGGACCTCCTTCCTCAGGAACATTTCTCTACTCCGAAAAGAGGTGATGGAGTCTGGGCTCCAAGTATAAGATTTCATAAAGGAGAATTCTACATCTATTGGGGAGATCCTGATTTTGGAATTTACATGGTGAAAACCAAAGATCCGTTGGGAATCTGGGAAAAACCGGTCTTGGTAATGGAAGGAAAAGGATTAATAGATTCCTGTCCGTTCTGGGATGAAGACGGGAATGCCTATCTTGTTCATGGCTGGGCGGGAAGCCGTGCCGGAGTAAAAAGTATTCTGACCCTTAACAAAATGAATCCCGAAGGAACAAAAGTTCTGGATAAAGGTGTTCATGTTTTTGACGGTCATGATGCCCATCCTACGGTTGAAGGCCCTAAACTATATAAAAGAAACGGCTACTATTATATTTTTGCTCCTGCAGGTGGTGTAGCTACAGGATGGCAACTGGTATTGAGATCAAAAAATATGTATGGTCCTTATGAAGAAAAAATAGTATTGGAGCAAGGCTCAACAACCATCAACGGGCCTCATCAGGGAGCCTGGGTAGATACTCCGTCCGGTGAAGACTGGTTTTATCATTTTCAGGATGTGGATGCCGGAGGAAGAATCGTTCACCTACAGCCGATGAAATGGGAAAAAGACTGGCCTGTAATGGGAGTAGATTATAATAAAAACGGAATAGGCGAACCTGTTTCAACCTATAAAAAACCTGATGTTGGACAGTACTACCCTGCTTCAACGCCTCCTGAAACCGATGAATTTGACGGAGAGAAATTAGGACTGCAATGGCAATGGAGTGCCAATGAAAATATTGTATGGTCATCCAAACTTCCCGGACAAAAATTTTTAAGACTCTTCTCCATCAAAGTTCCGGAAGGAGAAAAAAATCTCTGGAATGTCCCTAATCTCTTAACCCAAAAATTTCCGGCTCCGACTTTTGCAGCCTCCACAAAGGTGAAACTGACTCCGGAAGATGCCAAAGAAGGAAAAACTGCCGGATTATTAATCATGGGATTAGATCATGCATCATTGGTGATCACCAACAAACCTGACGGTTATTATCTCCAACTCAGGAAAGCGGAAAAAGCAGACAAAGGCGGAGAAGAAAAAATACTGTTTGAAACCCCATTAAAAAGTAACGAAGTGTATTTAAAAGTCAATGTAAATGAGCCTAATGGCTTATGCCAGTTCAGCTAT
Source organism: Chryseobacterium sp. KLBC 52 (assembly GCF_003347605.1). Taxonomy (GTDB): domain Bacteria; phylum Bacteroidota; class Bacteroidia; order Flavobacteriales; family Weeksellaceae; genus Chryseobacterium. The sequence goes on from NZ_QDFZ01000020.1 coordinate 97,049, forward strand.
AGTGAAAATGGCAAGAATTTCATCAAAGTTGGTGAGGTTTTTCAAGCAAAACACGGAAAATGGATAGGAGCAAAAGTAGGTTTATACAGCATCAGTACAACAAAAGCGCCTCGTGGAGGGTATGCAGATTTTGATTGGTTCAGAATTACAAAGAAATAAAATGGAAAACGCACGCAGATGATGCAGATAACGCAGATTTTAATAATAAATTGATACGCAATCATCTGCAAAATCAGCTCAATCTGCGAGAGAGTAAAAAGAAAATTATGTTGGAAAACGCAAAGACGCAATGAAATATCAGAATATAAATAATTATAAGGACGCAAAGATTTTATCTCCGATAAAATTGAATACCGCTTACTTAGCTGAAAATCTCATATTGAGCGAAGTCGAAATGTTCTTGCGCCTTAAAATATTATACGAAATATTAAAATCCTTTGCGTCTTTGCGATAATCCAACAAAACAATATATAAACGCAAGCAAATTAAACAGATAAAATAGATTTTTAAGATAACAAACATGATCATCTGCAAAATCTGCGAGAGATTAAAAATAAAATCATGTTGGAAATCCAACAAAAAAAGCAATGAAAAAAAGCAAATACAAAACCGTTCCATTTTTATTCAGTGTAATGTTGTTATCAGCATGCCAGTCTCAGGATAGTGCAAAAAAAATGATATCAAAACAGAATAAAAAAGTAACGCATATCTACCTTATCGGAGACTCTACGATGGCCGATTACATCGGAGACTATGATCCAGGAAAAGATTATATGAAAGTACGCTATCCCATCACAGGTTGGGGGCAGGTATTTCAGCCTTTCTTTGCAAAAGACAGCATTGAAACTCTGAAACCAGCTATCAATACAGATTCCGTAGTTGTTATTGACAGGGCACATGGTGGAAGAAGTACAAGAACTTTTTTTCAGGAAGGAAGATGGCGGTATGTGTATGAACATCTTCAGCCTAATGATTATGTGATCATGCAGTTTGGCCACAATGACGGTTCAGAAAAGCATCCTGAGCGTTATGTAAATATTCAGGGATATAAAGAATTTTTAAGATTATTTGTTTCCCAAACCCAACAAAAAGGCGGAAATCCTGTTATTGTAACTCCTGTAGCAAGAAATTATCCCTGGAAAGACGGGAAACTTGAAAATGTACACGGCGAATACTGGCAGGCTCCCATTGATATCGCTAAAGAAATGAACGTTCCTTATATTGATTTAAATAAACTATCCATGGAGTATTTTACCAAAAAAGGACAGGATTTTACCACCAGTCATTATTTTATGAATCTTCCGGAAAATACTTACGAGGCTTATCCGAAAGGACAGAAAGACAACACTCATTTTCAGCCTGAGGGAGCAAAGATAGTCGCCTCACTGGTCTATCAGGAATTTAAAAATATAATTAAAACTCAAAAAAAATAACATGAAGAAGTCACTTACCATAATCAGCTTAGCAGTAGCAATGATGTTTTCCGGGCATGTCTACGCCCAGAATCTGGATATTTATAAAAACATTGAGTTTGCAATGCCTCAGGTTGTGGAAACCTCTTTTACGGCCAATACCGTTTCCATCACGCAATTTGGCGGAGTTTCGGGAGGAAATGTAAAAAATACACAGGCATTCAAAAAAGCAATTGATGACCTTAGCAAAAAGGGAGGTGGGAAACTGGTTGTGCCTAGAGGAATGTGGCTTACTGGACCTATTGAACTGAAAAGTAATATCAACCTTCATGTAGAAGAAGGCGCTTTCATTATTTTCAGCAAAGATAAAAATGATTATCCCCTGGTAGATGTAAGTTTTGAAGGATTAAATACTACGCGTTGCCAATCGCCTATTTCAGCAAAAAACGCAACGAATATTGCCATTACAGGAAAAGGAGTCATAGATGGAAGCGGAGATGCCTGGAGAGCCATCAAGAAAAGTAAAGTAGCAGAATCGGAATGGAAAGAAATCATCAAATCCGGTGGAATATTATCTTCCGACGGCAAAACATGGTACCCTTCAGAAAGCTATAAAAAAGGATTTGAAAGCAGCTCAAGCTTCAATGTTCCTGATAAAATATCCAAAGACGAACTGAATACGGTAAAAGACTTTCTGCGTCCGGTGATGGTAAGTCTGGTGGGTTGTGACAAAGTATTGTTAGATGGTCCCACCTTCCAGAATTCCCCGGCGTGGAATCTTCATCCCCTGATGTGTTCCAATCTGATTTTAAGAAACCTTACCGTAAGAAACCCATGGTTCTCTCAAAATGGGGACGGGGTAGATCTTGAATCCTGCAAAAATGTACTGATCTACGACAATACTTTTGACGTGGGCGACGATGCGATCTGTATTAAATCAGGGAAAAATGAAGACGGCAGAAAAAGAGGAATGCCTACTGAAAATGTCATCATCAAAAACAATATCGTCTATCACGGTCATGGAGGATTTGTTGTAGGGAGTGAAATGTCCGGAGGAGCCAGAAATATTCATGTTTCCGACTGTACTTTTATCGGAACAGATATCGGACTTCGTTTCAAAACGACCCGTGGAAGAGGTGGAATTGTTGAGAATATTTACATCAAAAATATCGATATGATTAATATTCCTACACAGACCATCGGTTTTAATATGTTTTACGAAGGTTCTTCCCCGGTTTTGGAAGACGGACAGAAACAGGAAGGAAACAAATCGCCTGAAAAAGTATATCCGGTAACAGAGGAAACTCCTATTTTCAGAAATATATTCTTTAAAAACATCAATGCAGTCAACTCTTACGAAGCTATCACCTTATTTGGTCTTTCCGAAATGAACCTTAAAAATATTGTGATTGAAGACTCAAAATTCGATACCAAAAAGGCATTGACTATTGTAGATGCAGATGGAATCCAATTAAAGAATGTAACCATGAAATACACGGAAGGAACGGGAGCAACGGTTTATAACAGTAAAAATATCAATCTGTCTACCGTAAAATTTGAATCACCAATCAAACCTTATATCAAAGTTTTAGGAAACAAAACCGGAACTGTAGCTTTACCTAAAGATTTACGATCTGATAAAAGCACAGTTTCTATAGGAGCGGATGTAGCTAAGAACTCAATACAATAAATCTGATAGAATATAAACCATTAAGATGAGTTAAATTTTTAAGAATATTAAGTTAGACTTTGCACTACAAATTCTTCTTAAAAATATGAAGTATTTTCTTCATTTATCTTAATAGCTTAAAATTCTTAATGATTTCAATGTAAAAATCTGACAAAATGATTTTTAACAAAAGACATACTTATATTTCTATTTTCTTCGTAGGGACGATGGCATTCGGGCAGGTAAGCAGACCGAATGCTTCTCCTTACACCAATGAAGGAACTTTTGAAAAGTTAAAGAAGAAATATCCTTTCATTGTCCCTATTGATCGCCCGGTCCCTTCAAATATTAAAATAGACAGGGATATTGAATACAAAAATATCAACGGTTCATCATTAAAAGCCGATGTATATTACCCTATTGATGATTCAAAAAAACATGCAGGAATCGCAATGGTTCACGGTGGCGGATGGATTTCCGGCAGCAAAGACAATGAAAAATATATGGCTATGGAATTAGCTTCAAAAGGATTTGTTGTCATCGCTGTTGGTTACCGTCTTGCGGATGTTGCAAAATATCCTGCCGGAATTGAAGACATAGAAAACGCTATTCAATGGTTGCAGACTCATCACAAAAAATATTCTTTAGATAAAAAGAAAATAGCCGTTTTGGGCGAATCTGCCGGAGCTCAGATGGCCACTCTGGTTGGCGTACAAAAGAAAAATAATATAAAAGCGATCATCAATATTGACGGAATTGTATCCTTCATTCATCCTGAAGCAGAGGAAAGTACTTATGCCTCCTATTGGCTGGATGGAGACCGAAATACCAACCTAAAAAACTGGACAGAAGCTTCACCGCTGGAATATGTGAGTAAAAATACACCACCTACCCTTTTTATCAACAGTTCTCAACCCAGATTTCATGCCGGAAGAGATGATATGATGAAAAAATTAAAGGCGTACAACATTCCTACTGCATTTCATGAAATTAAAGATTCTCCCCATTCATTCTGGTCCGCCGAACCATGGTTCACAGAAACATTGAACTATACTGTTGATTTTTTAAATAAAGTGTTGAAATAATTTTTAACCGGATCTTATGAAAAAATTATTTGTAATTCTGTTTTTGCCAATAGTTCAGTTTCTATGGGGACAGAGCAAACCTTATATCACCGTTACAGTAGCTCAGGATGGAAGTGGAGATTTTACCACCATTCAGAAAGCAATCAATTCTGTAAGAGAACTTGGTCCGGCAGAAGCTTTAATCAAAATCAAAGCGGGAATTTATTATGAGAAAGTGATTATTCCCTCTTCAAAGCATAAAATCACGCTGGAAGGAGAAAACAGAAACAATACGGTTATTACCAACAATGATTTCTCAGGAAAAACAGATGCTTTCCATGAAAAGATGACGACTTTCAACTCCTATACTCTTCTGGTAATGGGCGATGATAGTAAGATCAGTAATCTGACCATTCAAAACAGCTCATGCAACGAAGGCCAGGCAGTTTCACTTCATGTAGAAGGTGATCGTTTTGTGATTAAGGAGTCCGATATCCTTGGCTGTCAGGACACCCTTTATTCCGCCTCCAACCATAGCAGACAGTATTTTGAAAACTGTTATATAGAAGGAACTACCGACTTTATTTTCGGACAGGCAACTGCTGTTTTTAAAAACTGTACGATTAAAAGTCTGACTGATTCTTACATCACCGCTGCCGCAACGGAAATGGACAGAAAATATGGATTTGTCTTTTTCGATTGCAAGCTTACTGCTAAAGATGAGGTTTCTAAAGTGTATCTCGGAAGACCGTGGAGACCTTACGCCAAAACGGTTTTCATCAATACGGAAATGGGAAAACATATTCTTCCCGAAGGCTGGAATCCCTGGAAAGGAGACAAAATGTTTCCTGATAAAGAAAAAACTGCTTATTACGCAGAATACGGAAGTAAAGGCGAAGGAGGAAATCCTTCAAAACGGGTAAGCTGGTCACATCAATTGACAGCAAAAGACCTTAAAAATTATACTCTAGAAAAAATCTTTGACAACTGGAATCCTAACATAAATAATAAGCAATAGATAATGAGCAATATCCAGAAGATATTTAAATGAAAAATAATGACCAATTTTTCAATCCCATTGACATTGGAATATGAAGCGTTAAAAAAATTATTTCTGTGAACGTTAAGAAAATTCTATTGTTTGAGTGCGAAATCAATAATGACCCGAAGAAGAAAAATCGAATTCGCACGAGTTTAGAATTTTTAGAGAATAGAATTAATTTTTAGCGGAAGATTCCCAGTCTTGAATTTTTGATTCTTTTGTTTCAAGACAAAAGAATTATACTAAATAAAATAAACATGAATAAAAAACTTACCCTTCTCATCATTTTCATCTCCATCCTCACCTATGCACAGCAACCTACGCTATTCCTCATTGGTGATTCTACCATGGCCAATAAAGAAAATCCAGATAAGAATCCAGAGCATGGCTGGGGACAGATGCTTCCATCACTTTTGACAACAGGAATATCCGTTCAGAATCATGCCACCAACGGAAGAAGCTCCAAAAGTTTCAGAACGGAAGGCCGATGGAATAAAGTTTTGAACCAACTTAAGAAAGGAGATTTTGTCATCATTCAATTCGGACACAATGATCAGAAAGTGAATGACTCTGCCCGTTTTACCAATCCATACACCCAATACAGAGCCAATTTAGAAAGATATGTAAACGAAGCAAGAGCTAAAGAGGCTATTCCCATCCTTATGACGTCAATTGTAAGAAGAAACTTTAACGAAAACGGTGTTTTGGTGGATACCCATAAAGAATATCCTCTGGTGGTAAGAATGGTGGCGAATGATCTTAAAGTTCCCTTTGTTGACCTACAGCTCTTATCCGAACAGCTTGAAATTTCCTATGGTCCGGAAAATTCAAAAAAATTGCATCTGCATTATAAAAAAGGAGACGACCCTTTTTATCCGGACGGAAAAGATGATGATACTCATTTGTCAAAGCTGGGAGCAGAATCTATTGCAAAACTGGCAGCTACTTCTTTAAAAGCTTTGAAGACCGGTTTGGAAAAGTATATAAAATAAAACAGATTGCAGATCGTACAAAATTGTAATTAAAAAAAATAAAATGGATTTCAAAAAAGAGCCTTTCTTCAATGGAAACTCTGCATGGGAAGATGTAGGAAATGGGATTTCCAGACAGTTTGTGGGATACAATTCCCAGATAATGATGGTTATTGTAAAGTTTGAAAAAGATGCTATAGGAACTTTGCATCAGCATTTTCATTCTCAGATCACGTATGTTGCTTCAGGAAAATTTGAAGTTACCGTAGATGGTGAAACAAAAATTTTACAGGAAGGAGATGGATTTTTTGCACAGCCTAATATTTTCCATGGGGTAAAATGTATTGAAGAAGGAAAGTTAATTGATGTTTTCACGCCTTTCCGGGAGGATTTTCTTATTTAATTAAAACAATGTTGGAAAACGCCCAGGCGCTAAGTTTTTTTAAACACCATCCGTCTAAGACGCAGATATTTTATCTCCGATAAAATTGTAAACTACATCCTTTGCTGAAAATCTCATATTGGGCGAAGTCAAATGTTCTTGGGGCTTAATGAGTATAATCATACAAAACCTTGCGACTTTGCGATAATCCAGCAAAAAACCAAGCATTAAAAATATAAAATACTGCCATTTTTAGTGAGCAATCTAAAACAATAAATAAATTTTTTAAAAAAACACAAAATGCAACCGATTGATCAAATAAAATATTTAACATTATAATTATATAAATATTAATATATTAAAATATAAAATAATTTAATAGTAATACTATAATTTTACACCAAGAACAAATCACAAAATATAAACTATGAAAACAACGTTCAAAGCGGCCTTATTAACAGCCGCTCTAAGCTCTGCTTTTGCCTTAACCGGATGTGGTCAGGAGGAAATCAACAATGACCTTACCCAAAGCGAACTCAATATTAAAAACTCTCTTGCACAAAAGATTGTTCCTCTGGCCAATTGTGTAGCTCCGGGATGGGCATCTCAAAACGGAGGAACCACCGGTGGCGGAACAGCAGCAGAAACCACTGTTTCTACATATGCTCAGTTAAAAGCAGCTATTGAAAATACAGCGGTAAAAGTGATCAAAGTAACCGGAACCATCACCATCACAACCCGTTTATCTCTTCAGGATCAAACAGGAAAAACAATTTACGGAACTACCGGAGCCAAACTGGTTTCTACAGATCAGACTAAAGATGGTTCGGGTATTATCAATATTAAAAGATGTAACAATATCATTATCCGGAATCTGATTTTTGAAGGTCCGGGAGCTTATGACACCGATGGCTGGGATAACGCCATTCTGGACGACTGCCGAAATGTATGGATAGACCACTGTGAATTCAGAGATGGGGTTGACGGAAATTTTGACATCAAGAATAAATCCGATTATGTTACCGTTTCCTATACGAAATTCCATTATCTGAAAGCTCCAAAACCTGGAGGTTCGGGAGGAACGGATGATCACAGATTTTCAAATCTTATCGGATCCAGCGACGGAGCAACTGCTGATGCCGGAAAGCTGAATGTAACTTTTGTAAGATGCTGGTGGGCACCTGGATGCAGAGAGCGTATGCCAAGAGTACGATTTGGTAAAATTCATATCCTGAACAGTTATTTCAACAGTTCTGTAAGCAATAAATGTATTGCAGCAGGAGTTCAGGCTAATGTTCTGGTAGAAAGAAATGTTTTTGAAAATGTAAAAGAGCCTATCAACCTGATGAGTGGATTTACAGCAGTAACCCAATCCGGAAGCAGCTTTATCAATGTTACCGGAAATACAGCAGGAAGCGGAACGGCATTCACTCCGCCATACAGTATCACAAAACTTAATGTAGCAGATGTAAAAGCAGATGTAACAGCTAATGCGGGCGCTACTTTAGGAGGCAATGTTTGTGATCAGTTTTAACACAAGACTTCAGTATTAGTTGACTAGTCCTGAAAATCTGATACAGATTATAGTACAAAAATAAATAATTAAACCAGAGTAATTTTACTATTGCTTTGGTTTTTGTTTTTATAGGTTTTCATTTTAATTTGTGACTGTTTATGCATTTGGTTTGGAGTTAGATAATGATTTGAAAAATGTGGGCGTAAATTATTGTAGATTTCGATAGATTCATTTACTATCTTTTTCCTTAAATTGTTGTTTATATCATGTTTATCAATATCAAACTCATGCTTTAAAATACCATTTATTCTCTCTGCTACTGCATTTTGATAAGGATCAGAGTTTTGTGTCATACTACATTTTAATTGATGTTTCTGTAAAAGTCTTTGATACTCATTCGAGCAGTATTGTAAACCACGATCGGAATGATGGATTAAAGATTCTCTCATACCTTTATACTTCTTTAGAGCTCTTTTTAAAGCTATAATACTACTCTGTGTATTTAAATTGTCTGCAACAAAGTGTCCCATTATTTTCTTAGAATACGCATCAGTTATTAAACTTAAATAGCTTGGATTTTTTCGGTTCCCTATATAAGTAATATCTGCAACCCATACCTGGTTGGGCTTTGTTATCTGATAGTCAAGGAGCAGGTTCTTATGCTTTCTAAAACGATGATGAGAGTTGGTTGTAATGTGATAGCTTTTGCGAGGTTCAATCAATAAATGATTAGCTTTTAAGATGGCAAAGAATTTATCTCTCCCTACCTTAATGGAGCTTAAGGATCTCTGTAAAATAAAATATAATTTCCTGCCTCCTAACCGGGGCATCTTAACACGAAGATTCTCTACCAGCTTTACTACCTCTGAAGCTTTATCTTTACAAACTTTCGTACGCTTGATACTTCTATAATAGATTTGTCTATTTAACCCTAACAATCCACAAGTAAAAATCAAAGTTTCTTTTTCTTTACTGCGGAAGTAATCGATTGTTCGGGTGGTGAGTTTTTTCGAATATCAATGTGATATTCTTTCTCAGCCAGATCAATCATCATATCAAAAAATATGGACTTCTTATCTGCAATATAAGCCTGCTTTTCTAAAAAAGCCTTTTGCTTTTCAAGAAGCCTTACCTGGGCTTCTAATTCCATAATACGTTGTTCAGGTGTTTTTTCCATGGCATAAGGTCTTTGGTTTTCCCAATCAAAGTTACCATATTTTCTCAGCCAATTTAAAATAGTACCATGAGATTGAATACCATATTTCTTACGACAACTAGTAATAGTGGATGCTCCACATTCAACTTCTTTCACGATTTGAAGTTTTAAACTTAAACTGTAATCCTTCTGTGTGCGTTTAATGTACGTGGAT
>NZ_QDFZ01000021.1 GCF_003347605.1 Chryseobacterium sp. KLBC 52
CTAGAGGGGGAATTAGCTCAGCTGGCTAGAGCGCCTGCCTTGCACGCAGGAGGTCAAGGGTTCGACTCCCTTATTCTCCACAGTTTTGGAAGACTGATTTAAAAGTTACGGATGGAGCCAAAAACAACATCTGTTCATTAGTCGGAAAAAAAGAAATTAAGATCATTGACATTAACGGTAAAGACATCACAAAGAGAAAACCGAGCGCATAAAGCGCTTGAGTAACCAATAGGAAAGAAATCGTTAAGGGCGTATGGCGGATGCCTAGGCTTTCAGAGGCGACGAAGGACGTGGTAAGCTGCGAAAAGCTGCGGGGATTGGCACACACGAATTGATCCGCAGATATCCGAATGGGGCAACCCGGCATGTTGAAGACATGTCACCTCGTAAGAGGAGCAAACCCGGAGAACTGAAACATCTAAGTACCCGGAGGAAAAGAAATCGAAGAGATTCCGTAAGTAGTGGCGAGCGAAAGCGGATTAGCCCAAAAGTCTTTTTATGTTTAGAGGAATGTTCTGGAAAGAACAATCGTAGAAGGTGATAATCCTGTACTCGAAAGGCATATTAAGATGATAAATGAGTAGGGCGGGACACGTGAAATCCTGTCTGAATATGGGGGGACCATCCTCCAAGGCTAAATACTCCTGAAAGACCGATAGTGAACAAGTACTGTGAAGGAAAGGTGAAAAGCACTTCGAATAGAAGGGTGAAATAGAACCTGAAACCGTACGCCTACAAGCGGTCGGAGCAGCGTAATGCTGTGACGGCGTGCCTTTTGCATAATGAGCCTACGAGTTAATTTTACTAGCGAGGTTAAGGTATTAAGTACCGGAGCCGGAGCGAAAGCGAGTCTGAATAGGGCGGATAGTTAGTAGGATTAGACGCGAAACCTTGTGATCTACCCATGGGCAGGTTGAAGCTCTGGTAACACAGAGTGGAGGACCGAACCGGTTGACGTTGAAAAGTCTTCGGATGACCTGTGGGTAGGGGTGAAAGGCCAATCAAACTGGGAGATAGCTCGTACTCTCCGAAATGCATTTAGGTGCAGCGTCGTATATAAGTTTATTAGAGGTAGAGCTACTGATTGGATGCGGGGGTTTCATCGCCTACCAATTCCTGACAAACTCCGAATGCTAATAAATGTTCTACGGCAGTGAGGGCATGGGTGCTAAGGTCCATGTCCGAGAGGGAAAGAACCCAGACCAACAGCTAAGGTCCCAAAATATATGTTAAGTTGAAGCAACGCGGTTGGACTGCATTGACAGCTAGGATGTTGGCTTGGAAGCAGCCATTCATTTAAAGAGTGCGTAACAGCTCACTAGTCGAGCGGTCCGGCATGGATAATAATCGGGCATAAACATATTACCGAAGCTATGGATTTATATTTTAGATATATCTGGTAGGAGAGCATTCTATTTGCGCCGAAGCAGTACTGTGAGGTATTGTGGAGCGGATAGAAAAGAAAATGTAGGCATAAGTAACGATAAAGCAGGCGAGAAACCTGCTCACCGAAAGACCAAGGCTTCCTCAGCCATGCTAATCAGCTGAGGGTTAGTCGGGACCTAACGCGAACCCGAAAGGGGTAGTGGATGGACAATGGGTTAATATTCCCATACTTGCTCACGAATAAAGGGGACGGTTGGATGTAGCTGCTGGAGACTGACGGAATAGTCAAGGCCTAGCCTTCGGGCGAAGCTGCTGTAGTGTAATCTGATCCAAGAAAAGCCGAAGTGAAGCAACCCGTACCAAAACCGACACAGGTGGTCGAGGAGAGAATCCTAAGGTGCTCGAGTGAGTCGTGGCTAAGGAACTAGGCAAAATAGTCTCGTAACTTCGGAAGAAGAGACGCCAACAGCAATGTTGGCCGCAGTGAAGAGGCCCAGGCGACTGTTTATCAAAAACACAGGACTCTGCTAAATCGAAAGATGCTGTATAGGGTCTGACACCTGCCCGGTGCTGGAAGGTTAAGGAAGGTGCTTAGCGTAAGCGAAGGCATTAACTGAAGCCCCAGTAAACGGCGGCCGTAACTATAACGGTCCTAAGGTAGCGAAATTCCTTGTCGGGTAAGTTCCGACCTGCACGAATGGTGTAACGATCTGGGCACTGTCTCAGCCACGAGCTCGGTGAAATTGTAGTATCGGTGAAGATGCCGATTACCCGCAATGGGACGAAAAGACCCTGTGAACCTTTACTATAACTTCGTATTGACTTTGAGTAAGTAATGTGTAGGATAGGTGGGAGGCTTTGAAGCAGGCACGCTAGTGTTTGTGGAGCCGCCGTTGAAATACCACCCTTTACTTACTTGGAGCCTAACTTCTTTCAGAAGGACATTGCGTGGTGGGTAGTTTGACTGGGGTGGTCGCCTCCAAAAGAGTAACGGAGGCTTTCAAAGGTACCCTCAGCACGCTTGGTAACCGTGCGTAGAGTGTAATGGCATAAGGGTGCTTGACTGTGAGACCTACAAGTCGATCAGGTGCGAAAGCAGGACATAGTGATCCGGTGGTTCCGTATGGAAGGGCCATCGCTCATAGGATAAAAGGTACTCCGGGGATAACAGGCTAGTCTCCCCCAAGAGCTCACATCGACGGGGAGGTTCGGCACCTCGATGTCGGCTCGTCACATCCTGGGGCTGGAGAAGGTCCCAAGGGTTGGGCTGTTCGCCCATTAAAGTGGCACGCGAGCTGGGTTCAGAACGTCGTGAGACAGTTCGGTCTCTATCTATTGCGGGCGTTAGATGTTTGAGAGGGCTTGATTCTAGTACGAGAGGACCGAATTGAACAAACCTCTGGTGTATCAGTTGTACCGCCAGGTGCACCGCTGAGTAGCTACGTTTGGAAGAGATAAGCACTGAAAGCATATAAGTGCGAAACTCGCCTCAAGATGAGACATCTTTTAAGGGTCGTTGTAGATGACGACGTTGATAGGCTATAGGTGTAAAGACAGTAATGTCATAGCCAAGTAGTACTAATTACCCGTAGATTTATAGTCTATGGTTACTAATATAAACCAAGTGCTTTATGCGCAGTGAAGGTTTTGTCTTTGTGAAAGTTTTTATCGCTTAAAAACGCAATTGGCAACTAGCAGTTAGCAATTGGCAAAAACAGCCAAAAGCCAACAGCAAATAGCCAGCTGCTATATACAACCTTTAGGGTGGTTTTAGCGGTGGGGCTCACCTGTTCCCATTCCGAACACAGAAGTTAAGCCCACCAGCGCCGATGGTACTGCTAACGCGGGAGAGTAGGCCGCCGCCAGTTTTTATTTTATTTTTAAAAAACCTTTATCTTTACGATAAAGGTTTTTTTGTTTTATATCTACACCAACAGGATCTAATTCAACACAAACACAACAGATCCATAAGTAATGAGCAGTACATCGATTAGTCACCATTCATCACTTATCACTTATCATTGATCACTTATCAATGATAACGGACAGCACACACTCCAATGGTCACTCCGCAGGAGTCTCAGCAAATCCATTATTTTCTTCAACTCAATCCCCACAAAGTACCAGATTCAGGCTAGAGCTCTTCTAACTTTAAATTTTACTTAATTATTTAAGTATCAAAAGCTTTACACTCATAGTAATGATTTAAGATATTGTAATTATAAAGATTTGGTTGCTTTTATTAGTGGATTTAGCATAAATAATTAATGATTGTATATTAATTTAATGACAATTACGTTTATTTGTTTAAATATCTTGTGATATTATTAAATATATACCAAATCTAATTTTTATGAGAAAAACCATTTTTAAGGTTGGGCTGCTCCAATCCTTATTCTTTTTCGGTGGATTGTATGCACAAAGTGATTCAACTAAGACGTCAAAGATTGACGAAGTAGTTGTTACAGCTTATGGTGTAAAAAAAGAAAAAAAAGCGCTTGGATATTCTTTCCAGGATGTGAAAGGACAAACCCTTGTCGACGCCAAAGAAAATAATGTTACCAATGCATTAGCAGGAAAAGTTGCCGGGTTACAAGTGATTAAAGGAAGTTTTGGACCAGGTTCTTCCTCCAAAATTAACCTTCGGGGGTTTAATTCTTTTACAGGAGATAATCAGCCTCTTATCGTGGTAGATGGAGTTCCGTTAAGTAATAGCTTAGGATCAAAGGCTAAGCAGAATGGAAAAGATTCTAATAACGATTTCTGGAATCCGGATCTTGATATGGGTAATGGTTTAAGTGATATCAATCCGGAAGACATTGAAAGTCTTTCCGTTTTAAAAGGTGGTGCTGCTTCTGCTCTTTATGGTTCCAGAGGTGGTAACGGAGTTATTTTGATTACTACAAAAACCGGTAAAAGAAAAGGAGGATTAGGAATTACATATTCTACAAGCTTAGGTTTTGAAAATATTTTTATGAAACCTGATTTGCAGCATAGTTTCGCACAAGGAAGTAATGGTTTACCCAACCCACAAGGGACTGATAACACAACTTCCTGGGGACCCGCCTTTGAAGGATCAAATATGACGGTCCATGATAACTTAAAAAACTTTTTTAAGACAGGAACTACTGCACAACATACATTGAGCTTTCAGGAGAACATTGGTGAAGGATCAAGCTTGTACACTTCTGCTAATTATTTAAGCAGTAATAGCCAGATTCCGAATTCAAAATATGAGAGGTTCAATTTTATGGCAAAAATGAATTCTAATTTTGGGGCTAATAAAAGGTGGACTACTGAGGTGAAAGCCCAATATATGAGCGTTAAAGGTACAAACAGACCCTCTGCAGGGCAAGGTGATGGAAATCATTACCCAGCAATCCTTCTGATGCCTCAAAATATTGATGTAAGAGATTATCGTGAGGGACAAATGCAAAATGGAGTGACATCGCGCTGGATCACTTCCAATGGAATTAATCCTTATTGGACTGCATATAATGCATTGAACGATGATAAAAAAGACAGGTTTTTATTAAACGGCTATCTTAAATATCAATTTAATAACTGGCTGAGCGCAGATGTAAGATTAGGAACGGATTTTTATTCTTTAAATACGAATGCCAGGGTTTGGACGGGCTCCAGACGTAATAATTCTTATTCTACCGGTCAGGAAAAGTTTTATGAAAATAATTATATCATAAGTCTTAATGCTAAAAAAGATAATATTGTTGGTAAATGGGGAGGTTCGCTTTCTGTTTATGGACAGATGATGGAAAGCAGGGATAAGGCATTATATTTTTCCACACAAAATCTCGTTATTGCCAATGTCTTCAGCACATCTAATACGAGTGATCTTGCTTCTGTTACAACAACCGAAGTTGATATGTGGAAAAAAATTAATTCAGTATTTGCTGCTGCTGAAATTAATTATGACGGATATTGGTTTCTGAATGCTACGGCAAGAAATGATTGGTCTTCTACTTTGAATATAAATAACAGGTCTTATTTTTATTCTTCTGTGAGTACTTCATTAGTTTTGACAGACATGCTGAAAAAATTAAATGGTACGACTTTAAATGCCTTAACCTTTGCTAAGCTTCGCGCGGCCTACGCAATTGTGGGTAACTCTTTACCTCCTCAAAGCTTGTACAATACATATATCGCTTCCACAGATCCAAATGGACATATTGTACTTGCAAGAAACAAGATACTTTTTAATCCGGATTTACATGCGGAAAAGCTTAAAACTTTTGAAGTTGGAGCAGACATGAAGTTTTTTGACAGAGTGTCTCTGGATGTAAGTTATTTTAATAATAATGCCACCGATCAGCTTATAGCCATTCCGATAAATCCACTTTCCGGATATGAAAGAATGATGATTAATTCAGGAGGACTGCATAACAAAGGGTTTGAATTCGTAATGAATACGGATATCCTTAAGAAGGAAAGCTTTGTGTGGAATGTCAATGCCAATTTTTCAACCTTAAAAAGCAAGATCGATAAAATTGATGGAATTGTTTCAAAATATCCTTTATCAGGTTTTGATAACGTTGCTTTCTTTGCAGAAGTAGGAAAACCTTACGGAGCGATTTACGGAACGAAATTCCTGAGAGTAGAGGATACCAGCAGTCCTTATTACGGAAAATTGATTGTGGATCAAAACGGGTTACCGCAGGCTACTTCTGATCAATATTATTTAGGAGATCAAACCCCGAGAGCTTTGTTTGGTTTTACAAACAGCTTTGTTTATAAAAATATTGGACTTTCATTTTTAATTGACGGTAGAATCGGAGGTAAATTTTTCTCTGCAACGCAAGCTGCATTACAAGCGAACGGACTTGCTGCAGACACTGCGCCCGGAGGAAAACGTGATAATATGATTTTGGATGCCGTAGTGGAGGGAAATGGCGGCTATACAGCAAATACCAAAGAAATTACTCAACAGGATTATTGGGGAGCTGTAACATCCGGAAACTTAGGAATTACAGAGCAAAACATTTATGATGCTACAAATATTCGTTTAAGAAATATTCAGCTGACTTATAATTTTCCTAAAAGTATTTTCCAAAAACTAGCCTTACAGAGTGCTAAAGTAGCTTTTACGGCCAATAACGTATGGATGATCTATAGTAAAGCTAAAGGAATCGACCCGGAATCTGTATTCGCAATTAATTCTAATGCAACAGGATTTGAAAACCTTGCTTTTCCTACTTCAAGATCTTATTTATTTACAATCACTTTAGGCTTTTAATTAACAACTGAAACAATGAAAAAATATATCTTATCATTTTTTACGATGGGTTTACTATGTACTTCATGCAATGATTTTGAAGACATTAATAATAACCCGTTTGCCGTAGACGCTAATAAGGCAGAACCCGAATATTTATTAAATAACTCAATTCTCGGTGCCCAGCAGGATCCTAATATTGCAGAACGCGTTTTTGTTTTATACTGGAAAACGGCAGCAAGACAGCATTTGACAACCGGAATTGCAGGTGGAACTTACGATGATTCCTGGACTTCCGAATACTGGAAATACATTTCAGATTGGCTGAATAATGCGAATGCAGCCATTCAGTTGGCGAATGAAAAAAAGGCGGCCGGGCAGGGAAAACCTTATTATGACAATGTTATTCAGGTTTCCAGAATCTGGAGAGCTTATTTGATGAGTGAGTTCTCGGATAATTTCGGACCTCAACCTATTCAGGCTTTTCAGGGAACGAATCCTACTTTCAATTCTGAAAAAGAAGTGTACTATTTTATCTTGGAAGAATTGAAAGATGCAGTTGCAAAAATGGACACAACTCAAGGAGTACCATCCAATGCAAATGCCTATGATATGGTGTATGGGTTCAATTGGACTCAATGGGTAAAATATGCCAACTCTATGAGGATGAGAATTGCCATGAGAATTGCTGAAGTAGATCCTTCAAAAGCAAAAACAGAATTTGAAGCAGCAGCAAATTCAAATATGTTTATCGCTACAAGTGCAGATAATTTTAAAGTCGCTGAAAAACCGGGATGGGATGCGCTGACAGGCGTTATGTCCAGAGAATGGAACTCTCAAATTTTGTCCGCAACCCTTAATAATTTATACATTGGCCTGGGAGGAGTAAATTCTACAGACCAATTACCAGCAGCTCAGCATACACAGGTAAAAGCATCTGATTATGTGGGTATAAAATATGATCAACAGTTCACTACAATGACCAACGACCCAAGTGCAGGATACTGGCTGGACGGATTACCCAATAAAATCGA
Source organism: Chryseobacterium sp. KLBC 52 (assembly GCF_003347605.1). Classification (GTDB taxonomy): domain Bacteria; phylum Bacteroidota; class Bacteroidia; order Flavobacteriales; family Weeksellaceae; genus Chryseobacterium. Next base: position 7,651 of record NZ_QDFZ01000021.1, read on the forward strand.
TCCGAGAGCCTATAAAACATTCTATATTCCGGGGGATCTTACAAGCCCGGTTTACTCTTTGTATCCGACTTATACCAATCAGGCAACTACCAATCACGGAGATCTTACTTTTGAAGATAATTCTAAAATAACAATAAATACCGTAAATACCTGGAACGCCTATACTATTGGAAACTGGGGAGTAAAAGGGCAGAGAAATGGCTTGAGAAATGTAGTAGGATGTATGCCGGCTTTAGGTAAGCAGTATCGGGAAAGTAAGAATGCAAGAATATTTTTTGCAAGCTGGGAAACCTATTTCCTTCTGGCAGAAGCTGCATTGAAAGGCTGGACAGTTCCAATGAGTGATGAAGCTGCTTATAATAAAGGAATTCAGGAAAGTTTTGTTTATAATGGAGTTTCACAATTCTATGGTCAGTATATTGCTTCAGCGGATTATAACCGTGACGGTACTTCTGTTTCTTACAGTCATATTACAGAACCGGGAGCAAGCCATACCATGAAATATAAAGATCCTGTAACCGGGAACTTGGTTTCTGTTGAAATTAAATATCCTGTGAATACTATTTATAAGAACGGATCGGTAAAAAATGATAAACTGACCAAGATTATTACCCAAAAATATATTGCCAATATGCCTTGGTTACCATTAGAATCCTGGAATGATCAGAGAAGACTTGGGCTGCCGTTTTTTGAAAATCCAGCCATCGAAACTCCATTACCCAACCTTCCTAATCTGAGCTCAGGGAACTATATGACGAATTCTATTCAGAATTTTCCTCAGAGATTAAGATATCCAAGTACTTTCAGAAATACCGATCAGCCTGGATATGATAAAGCTGTACAATTACTTGGGGGCACAGATGCTGTACTGACTCCTCTTTGGTGGGCCAAACATTAATTAAGTTTAAATACTAAAAAACAATCCTTTTCTGATTTTGAAAAGGATTGTTTTTTTAGATACAAATTGACTGAATATCTCTTTAAACGGATTGTTCAAATAATTATGATAAAGAGTATATAGATTGGCTTCAGAGCTTTAATTGGCTGCTATTGTAAAAACTACCTGAGTACTATATGCTGCCGCAGGAATTGTTACAGAAACACCACCAATTTGCAATTGTACACTAATGGCAGAGTAATCTACACTATTGCTGATTCCTAATAGTCCGCTAAAAGTAATTGTTGAAAGAATTACAGCACTGGCTTGAAGTATCTCGATATAATTGGCTGTTCCTCCATTAATTGTGGCAGTACACCCTACACAAAGCCCATTGATTTTTGTCGTGCCTCCGCTCCTTTTTGCATAAAGCTTCAGGGAACTATTCCACGAAGTGGGTGCAAGTTGCATGGTTATTTTGGCTCCGGAGGCTGAAAGAAGATTAAGAAAGGATCCTGGCAAATTACCGGATAATGTTAATTGTGCAGGATTGTCATAGGTTCCTATATAGTTATTTCCAGCCTCTGTAATGGTTGGTACGCTGACAGTCCAGCTGGTCCCGGCAATACTTATTGTTTGTCCTTCAAGATAACTTCCCATCATTAAAGCAATAATGTATAGATATCTTTTTAAGAACTGTTCTTTGAGAAAAGGGCTTTTGATTTTCATTGCTAATTTTATTCTGTAATAGTGTAGGTGATCACGATAGCTGTATTGGTCTGTGCCTGTAAATTGGCATAGGTATTAGTGGCAAGTGAAATGGTGAGTGCATGCCCGTTATTAGCTCCATTTCCGGTATATGCTCCTCCAATGCCACTAATAATTGTGGTGGGAGTGGTGGTAAGCGTTACCTGCCCCGCCGATGTTCCCAATGTTCCGCCCCCTGCTCCGGAAGCTGCAGCTGCCTGCAGCCTTATATTGACCCCAGCAATAATTTGATTTACAGACGCTGTAATTCTTCTGGTAAGTCCCCCGGAAGCGATAGCAGAGGTATAGTTGATCCACTTTGACGTATTGGGAGTGGGAGCTGCCAGGGCATTTCCAGCCTCAGTAGGACGTGTAAAACTTAAAGTTATACTTCCTGTTGGCTCTACATCCATTAAAGTTACTACGGGCAGTGTTAGACTTACCGTTGTACTTGCGGTCTGAGAATAAACAGAACCGGATAAAGTGCACAACGCCATTAACAATATGGAACGGATCACAATCATCTCTTCTTTTTTATTTCATTATATCCTACTTTCAAGGATTCCTGTTGATATTTGATTTCTATTTGTTGTTTAACAACATTGATGCTCAATTTCTTTGTTTCTGAAGGCTGTAAAGTAAAAATAAATTTATCTGTGGAGATCTTATAGCGTTTATCCAGCCCGTTACGGTAAACTTTTACAGTCCACTCTCCCGGGCGGAGATAGGTGAAATCAAAATCTTCTCCTATATAGCACACCTTACGGAAAGTCTGATCATTGTTGCTCGCTTCTACAATAATACTTTCTCTTTTCTTTTTTTCTTTTACAGAGGGTAATTGTCCAAATTCCGGTTGATCTTTTTCCCCGGTTCCCAGGAATTTTACGTATCCCTGCACATTTGCTGCTGTAGTTAATCCAAAATTAAAAGTATTCTCCTTATTCAGGAGTGATAAGGCAGCAGGAAAAGTTTGGGTTGAAATATCATTGATTTCTGTCGTGGAACGGTCTATTTCAAGAAAATAATTCCCTGGGATAACGTTTTTAAACATATAATTTCCATCCTTATCCGTAATGGAAAGGTAACTTCCAAGCATTAGTCTTATTCCTTCTGTTTTTTTTATGCCTAAGTTGCTCACATTTCCGGATAATGAAATATATTCTGCAGTTTTCTGTACCGGAATGTTTGGACGCCATGTGTATCGCATGGAAAATATAAAATCTTTATCCCCAATTTCACCTCTTTGCAGAGAGTATCTTCCGGAAAGATCAAGATAATTCCCTGGAAATAATTGCTGATGAAAAAGTAGCTCAAACAGATTTCTGTCTTTAAAATATTCCTCAGGCATATAATTGTTCTGATAAAAGATACTTAAGCTGGTCTTATCAGAAAACTGACTGAGGATTCTGGCCCCATAATAAAGATTTTTCTGATTTTGAAGCTGATATCTTGAACTGATGGCATAACTTCCAAAGATGTTAAAAGATGTTCTGAATTTTTGAAATGAAAGATTGGCGGAGTAAAAACTTGAATTACCGTTAAAGCCTGTCAGATAATTATCTGTTTTACCGAATTGTCCATCCAGATTAACCTGAAATATTCCTATCTGCTGATTAATACTTACTTTGAAGTAGCGTTCATAGTAATCAAACTGTTTTGGTTCCAAACGGTCTTTATAAGTTTGATACCCGTTACTCAGGATAATAAAACCACTCGGTATATATTTGTACTGTACACCATATTGAAAATATTTTCTATAGGGTGCTGCCAGGAGCAGTGTATCTCTTTGGAAATTTTTGGCATCCTGCATATAATTGGCAAAGACACTTATTTTCTTTGTGAGATTGTAGGAAATATTACCATTAAAAGTATTTGTATTGGTGAAATATCCCGCGAAATCAGGGCTGGCTCTCATGTACATTAAATTTCCATTCAATTTTTTAAAAACGGCCTCAGCCTGTAATAAATAAGCTGTTCCATCTGTTTTTTGGGTAGTGCTGTATGCCAGTTCTCCGGAAAGAGTTATATTGTTTGAAACCTTGAATTTTCCCTTAGCGTAAGGAAGATGAGCATCAGAATCAAGTCTTACTTCACTATATCTGATTTCTTCATTTCTTGGCGTTTTGTAGAGATATCCTACAGAAATTTCGGACTCTTTTCGGATTTTAAACGCAGAATAAAAATTAAATTCATCTTTTATATCTTTGAAAAACCTCGGATGATTATAAAATCCACCAAAGCTCACTTTATTAAAATCATACCGGATTTCTGCCCCGCGGCCATATCGTGCAAATTCTGTAAGATAGGAAGAAGAGTAGGTTTTATCACCCAGATGAATAGATAAATTGTTCCGTTTATAATTCACAAAATATTCTTCATACTGAGTAAATGTATTGAGTTCTACAGGATTGTGAGTAACTGCCCTAAACTCAATCTGATTCTTATTGTCTTTGTCCAGTGTTCCCTTACCATAGATTTCTCCCTGAAAACCATCATTATACACTCCCATATTCTGCATGCCGATAAAAGATAATGAGAAAGCAACAGGAAGCCTGTGATAAATATCTTTCTCAGAGGGTTTTGCGGATATCACCTGTGTACTTGCATAGACATCCTGATTTTCTTTGGGATTACCCTTTGAGTGTACCGAAAGGTTTAGGTTTTGAAATTCATTTTGAGCAAGTTCAGCATTTGTTACTTTATGAATGTTGATGATTTTAGACTCATTAGGTTCCAGTATCAGTGACGTCTCATGATCAACAACAGCATTTTTACTTTCAAGGAGAATATTTTCAGTGATATTCCCATTATTTTTTAAAAGAAAAGAAGCACGTATTGTTTCCCCTGCTCTTACAAACTCAGGGGTATTCAACGCAGTAACCAAAAGATTTCTGTTTCCGGAAATCTTTATTTTTGAGTTTTTCGTAAAAGCTATTCCGTTATTCCGATCGGTGATATTCAGTAGAACAGAATAAATACCCTGTCCTGTTTCTGTTCCGATACGCAAAGGAACGAGATAAACTGATGTTTCATGAGGGAGCATCTGAAATTCTCCTTTCGCTAAAATAGGATTGATAAACGGACTTGATGTGGAAACTGAGATATCATAGGTCTTGGCCTCATCCGAATTGTTTTCTAGGGTGAAGGGAATAGAAGTAGACATTCCCGGCATTAAACTATCTTTTTTACTGATCAATCTATCGGATTGCTCTTGAGAAAAAATAAATACCGGGAATAGTGATATGATAATAAATAAAGTCCAAGTTCTACTCATTTTTTACTTCTAATTCCACATTGAGTGCAAAAGCATTCTCTTCTTCATCGGTAGCTATGATAGTTGCTTTGTATTTATCGGGGGGTACTTTACTGATATCAATGTAAAACATTTTGGACGTGTTGGGCAGCAATCCCATCGTTAAACTTGCGTAAGTTCCCACCTTTTCACCCGTTTTGCGGTTATAGATTTCTATGGAAGCAGTCGGTTTACAGTAAAGATTACCATTATTCGCTATAGCTACTTTTGCTGTTTGTATTCCTTCCTGTTTTTCTACTTTTACACTTTCAAACTTAAGGTCCGGTTTGGCCTTTTCTGTTTCATAATCTGTAATGACCTGAATGGCATATCGAATAACAGAAGTGATGCTCACACCAGGTTTACCATCGCTGGGTTTTATTTCTTCTACCGGCTCTACAATGATTATACTCCAATAACTTCCCGGATCCATAGCCTGATTGGGAACTGTTATTTCATAAAATATTTCAGTCTTTTCTTTACCTTTAAGAGTAACAAGATTGGTATTGAGCTTTATCCATTCTCCATTACTGCGTTTATTGGTGCGTAATGCTGTATAATTGATGGTTCCGTCTGCATGATAGGTATAATCCTGCAAAAATATTTTTACACTTTGAGGATTGCTTCCTGTGTTTTCAATAGCCACTTTTCCCTTATATACTTTTCCGTTTTCTATTTTGTAAGAATGCGTAAGCCCGTTGAGAATCACAATACCGGCATGTAAAAAGTTGAACTGTAAAATCAGGATGATCAAAAGAAGGATACGCTTTATCATGATGTAAAGTTTGGAGTTAAATCATTAATAATACAAAGCCAGGAAGAAACTGAATAACAACTTCTTCTTGTTTTTTGAAACGCGAAATTGAATTTAAATTAAATTCTAATTGTCTGATATCGTATACGTAACGGTAGCAGCAACAGTAGCTGTAGCCTGTAAATCTGCGTACGCGGCTACCCCTCCAGGACCACTTCCTGCAGCGATTGCATAGGTAAGATTATGACCGTTATTAGCTCCATTTCCTGTATAAGCACTTCCAATACCGGAAATAATTGTCTGATCAGTACCAGTTAATGTAAGCAGTCCTGCGGAAGTTCCCAATGTACCTGCTCCTGCTCCGGTGGCTGCTGCCGCCGTTACATGAAGATCCACACCAGGAATGATAGCGTTCATTTTTACGCTTACGTTACGGGTAGGATCTGCCACAGATTTGATAGAAGAGTAATTAAGCCACAAAGTAGTGTTGGCCGGAGCTGGAAGAATAGGATTTCCGGCTTCAGTAGGAGCTGTAAATCCAAGGGTAATGTTTTTGGTTGCTGCTGGTTCAATATCCACCAGTGCAACTTCGGGAATAGAAATGGTAACCGTGTGGTTATCTGTAGCGAGGTCTTGTGCGCTCAAATTCCCGGATAGAGTCAATGCAAATAAAGACGCTGCAATAGTCAAATTTAGTTTTTTCATGATGCTGATAATTAGTTAAGTGAATATAATGAAAATCAGAATAGTTTGAGAAAAATATATCATAATTTTTATATTAATATTTATTTACTGTATGTAATGCATTATATTTTAAATATACTTTAACAGAATAAGTCAAAAAAAGCCTGTACAAATTTGTACAGGCTTTTATCCCTATTGATCAACATTTTTTATGCCCAGTGCGGATCAGAAACAGAGACCTTTCCGGTTTCTATTCTTCCTGCAAAGTGCCACAGATGCTCATTTAGTGTTATTTTCAAATCATACCAACCTTTAAATTTATCAAGATCGATCATTATTTTTTCTTCTGGTTTTTGTACAGAAATTCTTTTTTTATTTTTTGTGTACAGATCTTCCAGATTGATGGAAAAATTTTTCTTTTTATGGTTTCTGATAATCAGCTCAACCTGATTTTTTGCTGTTATATTCTCTAAAATTATCTCTATTTCCGGTGAAATACTTCCCTGAAATTTCCTGAAAAAGCCATTGGGACCAAAAATTTCATAATCATAGGCTCCGGAATGTACAGGATGGGATAAATTTTGTTTGGAATACAAAGCATATGAAAAATGATAATTATTGCTGTCAAATTGAGTTCTGTCATAAACAAGCAAAGGAACTCCATTTTCTTTCAGATTAGTCATTTTTATATGATCTCCTTCCAGGTTTACATGAAAATGATAAGGCAATGGGTTGGAGGGTTTCAGTCCTCTTTCCTGAATATCAAGCAAATTGTCTTTAAGTTCATTTTCGGAATACCATTTCAGATTAGGAACAGGTTTATTTTTAGCTGCATTGATGGTTTTAGCATAATCTTTTTGATTCAGATAATCAATCTGTGGAGCTTTTATACTGGAAGAATTGAAAGCAGAGGTAAGATCTCCGCATACCGCTCTTCTCCAGTCGCTGATATTTTCCACATGCACATCCTTTTTGAATTTCTTCATAATAAATTTCTCCAGAAACTGCAGGACAGACGTGTGATCCGATACCTCAGAATTTACGAAACCTCCTTTCGTCCACGGAGAAGCGATGATCATAGGGACCCTGTAACCCAATCCGACAGTTCCTTCTACTTTTTCATAGCTTTTCAAAGAAGGATTGCTCATATATTCCTGAGATTGATCTACATATTCAACCCCTTCTTTTTCGTTCATATCTACGGGCTGGCTTGGATTCACCGGCGGTGCGAAAGGCAGTACGTGATCAAAATACCCGTCATTCTCATCATAATTGATGATAAATATGGTTTTTTTCCAGGTTTCAGGATCTTTGGTCAGGATATTCAAAACTTCAGAAATATACCATGCTCCATACCAGGGTGATCCCGGATGATCTGAGAAATGTTCAGGAGCTACCAGCCACGAAACCAACGGAAGTTTTTTCTCTTCCACATCTTTACGGAACTGGAACAGGACGTCTCCTTCCGGAACAACCAGTCTTTCTCCGTTTTCATCCTTTCCGATTTCCAGTTTCCAGTAATCCGGATCATTGGAATTGGTGGTGAAGGCTTTTTCGTGAAGGTTTTTCTCTTCATTTGAAAGTTTGGAATAATTGTCAGGATGGTACTTTACCTGATCTTCCTGAACTTCCGCCAGCATGGCTTCCAGTCTTTCCTTTTGATTAGGATTTTTTTCAATCTCCTGCTTCAGATAAGCGATGATATTGGGAATATTCTGATAGTATCCTTTTGAAAACTTAACGTTGAATTTTGAAAACCACTCAATCGGGTTATCTGTAAAATTACTCAGCCAGGCTTCCTGCTCACCAGACATTCCTTTTGGAAGACTGATTTCATTCTGATAAATTCTCCAGGAAACATTTTGCTGTTCTAATATTTCCGGGAAACTTTTCCATTTTGCCTGCCTTGCTTTGTCATAATCAATATTTTCATTGACAACATTGGCCTTTACTTTTCCGTTTTGCTGTTCTCTCAATGTTCCGGACCAAAGAAACAATCTGTTGGGAGTAGTTCCGGTAAGCGATGAGCAGAAATACTGATCGAAAATCGTGAAGGCATCTGCCAGCTGATAATAAAAGGGAAGGTCTTCACGGTTGTAGTATCCTAAGGTTAGTGGAATATTCTTATAATCTTTATTTCCCGAAGCTTTCGCCTGAAGCCATTGGTCAAATTTTCCTTTGTTCAAAGCTTTCTGCTGATCTGCCCAGGAGTGAGGCAATGAGCTCATCCAGGTCGATTTTGTATTTCTTAAATCCAGACGGGCAGGAGATGCATATTTTCCTTCGTCATTTTTTTGAAAGAAAACAGAATGGCCATCCTGTTTTACAAAAGCTCTTTTATCCAAAAAGCCTCTAACTCCTTTGAGAGCACCAAAAGCATGATCAAAGGAACGGTTTTCCTGCATCAGGATGACAACATGCTCTGCATCATAAAATGTAGACTGGGCAGCCGGATCAATGGCTAAAGCTTTTAAAATGGAAGGATGCAGAACCCCTGAAGTTCCTAATCCCGCTAATAAAAGACTTGATTTCTCTAAAAATTCTCTTCTGTTCATGTTCAATCGTAATAAGAAAGAAACCGCAAGTTAATAGGATTTTCCTGCGGTTTCTTTGTTTTATATAAAATTAATCAGATTTTTATTGTAACCACCAGGGTTTGGAGTTGATATTATCATTTCCTCCGTACTGAGCTGTTAAAGCAGCTTTTAAATTATTGCTGTTGTAATTATACTCAGACTGCGGATATCTGAACCTGAAAGGAGCTGCGACACCTGCTTTTAAAGGATAATTGGGAAAGCCTGTTCTTAAATAATCAAAGTATGAAGTCCACTGTGCCTGATGAAACATCGTCATGTATTTTTGAGTCATGATCTTTTCCAGTTGTGTCTGTAATGGATCAGCATTATTATAAACGACTAAAGGAGTTGCGAGATATTGATTCACATCAAATCCTGAGAAATATTGTCCCGGATTTTTTACATAGGTCTGATAAAAATTGAAACTTGCTTTGATCGCATTATCGTAATGTGTTTTTGCAGATCCGGAAATCCAGCCTCTTGCCGTAGCTTCAGCCAGAATAAACTCAAGTTCTGAATAACTTAATACAGAAGCAGGTTCATTGGTAGGATCTTTATAAAAACGATCGTTTACTTTGGAAATATTCTTTGCCGTGATCAGTGCTGCATTATCAGAGTATGGGGAAGTAGGATTTCCACCGTTATATCCTGTATAATCTGTGATGGCTTTTCCTGCTTCTTTCGCTCCGGTAGTCTGTGCTGCAAACGTGAACAAACGTGGATCATGCCTGTCTTTGAACATATTAATAAAATAATCTGCCATGTACAAACTCGAACCATATCCACTATTATTAAACATGGTGTATCGGCTGTCTGCTGCATCAGCAAACTTAAGCTCACCGTTATCTGCAATGGAGGTCATGAGAGACTGGCTTCCTGCAATAGAAGCAAATTCTGTAGCGATATTATAACTTCCTACTGTTGTTTTTTTAGATAAAGTGATCAGAATTTTAAGACGGAATGAATTGATCAGTTTTTTCCACTTTAGAGCATCTCCGTTGTATACAATATCACCCTCAATTTTATCGTTGGTATTAATAAGATCATTGGCTTCTTTTAATTCTGATAAAATTCCGGACATGATAGCTTCCTGTGTATCATATTTAGGTTGGGTAATTCCAGATTCACCCTTTGCTGCTTCAGAATAAGGTGCGCTTCCGACTTTTAAACTGATATTGAAGAAATGATAGGCTCTCAAAAACTTCCCGATAGCCAGATAATTTTTGTTTCCTCTTTTTTCAGCTTCCTGCATCATTTTTCCAGTGTTCAGAAGACCTTTGGTATAGACTTCAAAAGAAGTATCATTCCATTTCATATACTGGTATGAATTTTCACCATCAGTACCAATCATCATTCTGGAGGCATACATATTATCTCCATTTACCTGAAAAGTATATTTTTCAACGTAAGTCAATAGATTTTTGGGATCAATACTGGCCTGGTCATTAGGGTTTTCATTGATGGTATCAAGGTTGGATTCACATGACGCTAATGTCAGAACTCCGGCTGCCAGTAGAGATTTCATCAGCCATTTTGCTGTTTTACCTTTTTGCCCTGTCACTTTGTTTATAGTATTTTTCATTGTCTTGACGTACTTTTTAGTTAAAACTTAAGATTAAAACCGATTCCAAACCATCTGCTGGATGGATCCTGAATATCATTGTCTGTTTTTGTCTGGAAATCCGGGTCAGAATAAAGGTTCTTTGATTTTTTCCACATTGCCAGGTTGTAGGCCGAAATATTGGCGGTGAAACCTTTCACCATTCCTCTTGGGTTGAGTAACGAAGAGAAGTCATATTCTAATACTACAGATCTCAGCTTAATGAAAGTTCTGTCGAAAACGTTAGCAAACTCTTCACTTTCATCCTGTGTTACTCTCGCACGGTATGGGTAATTCTGTGCCCAGTCCTGGTAGCTGATTGCTTTGGTGTGTGGAGTATAGGTTCCGGTTGCCGGATTGTAGTTAACCCCATCAGGTACAAAATAATAGGTTCCCGGATTTGCATATTCAAGATCTCTGTAGGCTACAGAATTAGGATGTTTTCCTCCCCACCACATTTTTTCCACTACCTGCGATCTCATTACACCACCGATGCTTCCGTCAATCCCAATGTTTAAAGTGAATTTTTTATATTTGAATGTGTTGTTGAAACCGAATGTCCAGTCCGGATTGAAATGGCCTAAGTTACTTGGAGCATTGGCTCTTGTCGGCATTCCTGTATTCGCATCAAGAATTACTTTTCCATCCGGAGACTTTTGCCATGTATAGTCATAATAGCTGTCCATTCTTTCCCCTAGCTGAATGTTCTTGTAGTTCGGCATATTATCGTAGATGGAAGTCAGCTTTTGCTCGTAAGTACTCCAGTTGATTAATGTTTTCCAGCTAAAATCAGAAGTTTTTACCGGAACTAAACCAAGGGAAACTTCAAATCCTTTCGTAGTATATTCATTTCCGTTTACATATTGTGAAGTGAAACCAGATGATTCAGCAGCAGGGAACTGAAGAATATTATTATAATCTAATGTTCTGAAATAAGTAGCGTCTAAAGTAATTCTGTTATTCAGGAAACCTGCGCTTAACCCTAATTCATAAGATTTTGTCTGCTCAGGTTTCAAAGAATTTTCTACATTCAGAGTAGTTGGATAATAATACGTAGGATTTCCGTTGAATGTGATTCCCTCATTGTTCAGATAATAATTTCTGATAGAATAAGGCTGGAAGTCATACGCTACTTTCGCCCATGAAGCAGAAAGTTTCAACATATTGATAGATTCCGGCATTTTTACCAGGTTGGAAATAACTGCACTGATGGAAGCAGAAGGGTAGAAGTAAGATCTGTTGGCCTTAGGTAGCGTAGAAGACCAGTCATTACGTCCTGAAACATTGATGAAGAATGCATTATACAATCCGATATCAATGGTTGAATAAGCACTGTAAATTAATTTTTCCTTCAGATAGGTATAATTTTTAAGCGCTCCGATAGAGTTTTCGAATGTGTACACTTCAGGAATTTTTAATCCATCGGTAGACCTTTCATTGTTGTTGTTTTTATAATAGAAAGCAGAACCTCCCGCATTGATGGTAAAATCAAAGTTTTCAGATATTTTTTTCTTATAAGTTGCCAGAACATCATAGTTGAGATTCCATGTTTTGTTATCTTTCAAAATATAACCGCCACTTCTTGGAGCACTATAATTGAAGTAAGAATAAGGGCTCAAAATTTCCGTTTTGCTGTGGTTTTCCACAAGAGATATTTTCCCTTTTACCGATAGATCCTGTGTTGCTTTATACTCTAAGCCTGTCTGTGCATTGATAATATTGGTTCTGTTCTGGTTCTTGTAATATTCCGCTCCGAACCATGGATTGTTGTACCAGGCATAGTTCCAGTTGGCCTGTGCTCTTCCTTCTTTTCCGGGAATCCACATATGATTTTTCAATGCTTTTCCGTCTACATCACCTCCCATCCAGATCAGGATGGTGTACATGTGTCCGCTTGGGTTATAATCGTAGTTGGGAATATTAGGAGTAAAGGCCTGGTTGAAGTTGAATTTTGTATCAAAGATTAATTTCTCACCAAGGTGGTTTTCAGAAGAGAAATTAATTCCGTATTTCTGAAGATATGAGTTGGGAACTCTGTCATCATAGTTCATGAAATTCCCGGAGAATCTATATACGTCTTTGTTATTTCTATAGCTGATCGCAAAGTTATTATTGTTGATAACCGCTGGCTTTAAGAAAGTACTTAAGTTATCATGGTATTTCCAGTCAATCGGAACTCTTTCATACTTTGATTTATCATCATACTGAGTTCCTGTTACAGCTCCATACCACGGAACTACCTGTCCTGTTACTTTATCTCTGATAGGGCTGTTCCACTGTGCAATCTGTAAACCGGGAACGAATTTTGGTCCCCAGATCATATCTCCGTCATTCACCCCGCCATCAGCTCCGTCCCAGAATTCATATTTTCCGTGTGAACCGTTTCCATATTCAGTCTGGGTTTTCGGAAGGTTGGTAAACCCTGCTGTAATCATGGTATTCTGAGAAAACTCTACTGAGAATCCTTTCTTCTTGGCATTTTTTGTGGTGATTAAAACAGCTCCGTAACGACCTCTTGAACCATATAGGGCAGAAGCGGTAGCTCCTTTCAGGACGTTGATGTTTTCAATATTGTTAGGATCTAAATTCTGGAAAACCTCTTTTTCTACAATCACACCATCAATGACAAAAACCAGATTGGAGTTTCCTCTCAGCGTAAACTGTGGAGCCTGCTGCATTCCCGTAGGATTGGAAACATTCAATCCGGCTACCTGTCCGGAGAATAAATTTCCGATACTTGGAGTAGTGATGGTTTCAAACTGCTTTGTTCCCACTTCCTGAGTAGAATATCCGATTTTTTCTTTCTTTTTGGCAATCCCTAATGCGGTAATAACAACCCCTTCAATCTGCTTTTCGTTTGGCCTTTTTAAAACAACAGAATACTGTTTTTTGGAAGAAACCTCAACGGTATAAACAGAAAAATCAGGAGCAAAAAATTCAAGAATGTCTTTTGGGTTTGCAGAAATGGTGAAATTTCCATTTTCATCTGTAGTAGCAGTCTTTCCTGTGTTTTTGTCGGTGATGTTCACACCGGAAACACTAGAACCGTTTTCTGATTTTACATTTCCTGAAATATTAATTTCCTGGGCAGAAAAATAAAGAGGAAGTAAAAAAACGGCAAAAGTGGCTAGAGTTTTCTTCATTTTTTTGAAGGCAAATTTAGCAGAGCACTGTTACCTGTACTTTAATGATGTATTAAAATAAAAATACGATTTAATATTTTTTAACAATAAGAATTAATAAATAAGTAAAATGAAAAATGTCCTTTGTATAGGGACTTTTGCTTTATTATATAGATATTAATATAAGGAGGGATGCTGGAGTTACTGTGGGGTATCAACTTCTTGAAGTCCTCCTCTGTAATAAATTTTTGAAGGAGAAGTTCCGTCTTATGAAAGAAACAGTTTGTGAAACTAAGACTCAGATAACTTCCAGCCTTCAGCTTCGCGCTTCCTTCTTTTCTTTCTAAAACCTGCTCAGAATTCCCCAGTGGATTTTAATATCATTAAATTTAAAAGGATTTCCGAACTCATTACCATTAGACAGCTGGAAGCTCATCAAACCAATGGGAATGAAGAAATTGAAACCGAGCCCGACACTGTAGAGCTTGGGTTTTACATTTAAAGATTTATTATTAAGCTGTCCGTATTGTCCAAAGACGTCAAAGAAGGCTTGGTTACCAATTAGATACCGGTATTCCAGACTTCCATAATAATAAAAGTCGGCAGCGAGGGAGTTTTCATTGAATCCCCGCATAGAATTCCATCCTCCGAAACGATATAATTCATTGGCAGAAAACTCTATTTTAGAATCCATCATCGCACCTTCTGCTTTGATGTTCAGGAAATGGTTTCCGGAAATGTGGTAATTGTGCTCTCCAAAGAAATAAAACTGGTTTTGATTGGCTTTAATATTATCTTTGGAATAAGTAGTTGTTAAGAAGTCATATCCGGCATTGATCCTTGTTTTGTAAAGGAAAAGGTCAATATCAGTGGGTTCTGTCATTTCATACCATATCCCGATCCCTTTTTTGTTGTAATCTTTTCCCTGAACGTATAAGGTATCAATAATAGTAGAGGTTTCGAGAGTGGCTCTCAAACCGATTTTATTCCTGTTATTGATATGGTAATAGAAAGCAGGAAGGAATTTCACGTTGGCAAATGTTGAGTCTTGTCTGTAGATATTTACTTTCGTATCCATCCCGACATTCGATTTGAACAGATATGGAATATCCACTCTAAGATCGAAATTCTGCCCTTTGTCCGGGTTTCTCTGCCAGTATAAATTGACGGTTTCAAAACCATTGAACATATTCCTGAAGTTGACATTCATGGTTCCGTTTAACGTAAACTTTGAGCTTTTGTCATTTCCAAAACCAATCACTCCATCAAAGGTATTCGTCTTTTTCTTTTCCAGAAACAGATAAATGCTGGTGGAATCTTTTGTGAATAAAGTTTGCGGCTGCCGTTCGAGGGTCAGAAAAGGATGACTTTGAAACGTTTTGTTGATGGCTAACAGGTTTTTGTCATCATAGTTTTTACCTTTAAACTCTTTTTCCAGGTTTTTGATAAATCTTTTAGGAACTTTTTCATATCCTTTTACCACAAACCCATTGATCGTTCTTTTATCATTCTTATTGATGTCAAGTTCTACAATCGGATAGCCGTTTTTCTGTCCTTTGTATTTAGATTTGATTCTGCTGAAAGAATACCCTTCATCAATATAAGTTTTGTTGATGCTTTTCTTGGTGGAGTCTAAGTTTTTAGTAAAAAAATCCTTCTGAATTTTTAGTTTTTGAACAAGAGAATCCGTAAGGTTAACATAAGTTTCATTGAAATTTTTTCCTTTATCGTAGAAAATTTCCGTGCTGTCCCCTTTTACTTTAACGTCTTTCAGCTGGGTGAAGAAATAATTACTTTGGGCTAAGGAATCCAGAAATTTTACAGCAGAAGTAGAATCTTTTACTTTTTTTCGGACTTTGGTTTCCGTATCAATCAGCCAATACTGCTTCTTCTGCGCTTGTGTGAAAACGCAGAACAATACAAAAAATATTTTTAAAAGTAATTTCAATTTATTCTTATGAATATGAACAGGAATCTCTATAAAATATAAAAGATTCTTCACTGCATTTCTGAACTACGTTCGCAGACTTTTAGTCGGTGTTCAGAATGACAATGCGCCTTATCAATCAACTAATTTTTATCCAGTTTATTATACTTCTTCATCAAATTCTCATAAGTTCCCTGCGGAAGAATCCATTTCAAAGGAACTCCAATTTTCTGCCCGAATTTACCAAAATAATAATGCGCTTTCCATTTATTTTTTGCTAAAAGTTTTTCAATGTATTCGGCGACTTCCAAAGGCTCTGTTCCGTCATTTACGTGAGAATTCATCAGCGCATACACTTTATCAAAAACATTTTTGTAAGGCTGGGAAACCTGTGCAATCACTCTGTTGTCTGCAATATTGGTTTTAATATCCCCCAAATGCAGAGAACATACATCAATATTCCATGGGTAAACTTCATACCTCATCGCTTCGGTTACTTTATCCAAAGCAGATTTTGATGCCGAATAAAATCCGCGGAAAGGAAGTCCCATTTCACTTCCGATACTGGAAACATTGATTATTTTTCCAAATTTGTGCTCACGCATGTTCGGAAGAACGGCACTCATCATCTGTACAGGTCCGGCAAGATTCAGGCTGAAAAGCTTCAGAATATCTTCTTTGGTAGAATCTTCTACGGCACCCACCATTCCCATTCCAGCATTATTGATCAGAACATCAATTTTAGTTTCTGTTTTTAAAACCTCAGCTACAGCATCTTGAACTGCAGTGTTGTCTGTCACATCAGTGGGTATAGATCTGAAGTATTGGCTTTCTGTATGCTTTCTGCTTAATCCGTATACTTTATGTCCTTTTTTACCAAAATATTCGGCTAATGCAAACCCGATTCCTGATGAGGTTCCTGTTATAATGATGGTCATTGAATTCGTATGATTTTTAATATTTTTATTTTTCTTTCGATAGCAATGAGACGTTTTTAAAGGTCTGTGTTCAAAAGTAAAATCTATTTTCAGCAAATGTAAAAAAAGAAAAATGAACTTTGATATGGATAAAGCTTTAAAGTTGGATGTATTCTCTAACAGATTTAAAATATTTAGAAATAATCCATCAGTGTTGGAAAAGTTATTATATTTTAACTCCGGTAAAATTTAGTAATTAATTACGTTTTAAATTAATGATGAAAAAAGAACTGCTAATATTATTCATACTCAATTTTAGCTTTTATTGTACAGGACAAGAAATTAAAATTCCGGAGAATTTCACTGAACATTCTATTCCAAAAGTAGAATCTCCGGAATGGTTCGTTCTTATTCATTCTAAAGACTGTTATGCTGTGAAAAAGGATAATGGTAGACTGGTTGTGGAAAAAACCAGTTATTATAAAAAAGATTCAGAATTAGAAATTGAAAATGGAAAATTGATTGGAGAAAATAAAGGAGAATTTGGGGGAGCATTATACTTTCTGCCAACAGGAGGCAAAGAAAAATTTGAAATAAAATTTGGAAATATTGTTGATATTTTCAGATTCCAAAATAAAATTTATTTCACAGAAGGCTCAGGGATTTGGGGAAGTTTGTATGAATTAAATAAAGATTCAGCTTTCACTTATAATAAAATCGAATCTTTTGGGGATGCCTTAGAAGCTGTAACCGTATTTGATGACAGTATTTATATTGCTTCTTACCATGGCTTTTATAAGGTATCGGATGAAAAAGCAACTCTTATTTTCAGAAAACAGTTTTGGGATAATCTGTATCCAAATTCCGTCGTAGTATTTGATGAAGAGAATATTTTTATGGGTATAAGAAGTGGGATTGTTAAATTAAATCTTGTAAAAAACACCGTTAACTTTTACAGGGAAAAAGAACTATAATTGTACTGTATATGATGGATTGAAAAAATAATTTTCACAAAACAATAATACATAAACCGCTGAAAGGCGGTTTTTTTATTAAGAAAAAGTTTTTACGGTTAGCCAAATTTAAGACAAACTTAATCTCAATCATGCATGGATTATTTGAGGAATGATTACTTTTAATTACATATATTACTGATATACAGTTGTTTGATTTTATTTTGTGGTAGGTAATATCTTAAAAAAGCTAAAATTTCTTAATAAAAACATAAGAAAACCTTAATGAGGTGTGGGAGCAGGCTGGTCTAATTTTGCACCTAATCAAAAAGGAGATCATGAATGTATTTAAAATCCCTGTATCCGTAACGTATTTAACGGGAAGGGTATTACTTATTGGTGCAATATCAGCTTCACCGATGTTCCTCGCTCAGAAAAAAGACAGCTTAAAAGAAAAATCCATCGACGAGATTGTTGTGGTTGGATACGGAACACAGAAAAAAAGTAAAGTTTCCGGCGCTGTTTCGGAGGCTTCGCTGGATAAACTTACTTCCAGATCTTTGTCCGGAGTAGGAGAAGTTCTTCAGGGTAAAGCTCCCGGAGTAACTGTAGTGAACGAGGGTGGAGATCCTAACGGAGCACCTAAGGTAAATATTCGTGGGTTGGGAGGGATCAATGGTGAAACTCCTTTGTATGTAGTAGATGGAGTGGTTTTCAACGGAACACCTTCTATTAATCCCAACGATATTCAGGATATTTCTGTGCTTAAAGATGCTTCCGCAGCTATTTACGGAGCAAGATCTTCCGGAGGCGTTATTCTTATTACCACTAAAAGAGGGAAAAAAGGAAATCTAACGGTAGATTTTGATGTTAAATATGGAGTAAACCAGGCATGGAGACTGAAAGAATCTCTGAACGCAGCAGAATTCCAGGACGTGATGTACAAGGCCTATGAAAATGCCGGGAAACTGGGAAGCTTACCGATGGCTTTTAATCCTAATCAATATCCGGACGGAAGAATTACCAGAACAGACTGGATGAAAGAAATTTTCAGAACAGGAACTATTCAGGAATACAATGTAAATCTGAGCGGCGGAAGTGATAAATCCAGATATTTTGTGGGAATGAACCACAGAAACCTGGAAGGGATTTTATTGAATACTCAGGCAAAACGATACAATTTCAGAGTTAATTCTGAGCATAAAGTAAAAGACTGGTTAACGATCGGAGAAAATATGTACTATAATTACTCTGACGGAAACACAGCAGATACCAAAAGTGGATACACAGGAGCCCTGGTTGCTGCTATGTACTATCCGCCCAATGTTCCGGTATATACACCCAGCGGTGCTTTCTCAGGATTGCCTATTGATGTGGCAGGTGGTTACGGAGATATGATCAATCCTGTTGCCTATCTTAAAAGAATCAGTATCAGAAATCCTACCCACGAAATTTTAATCAACCCTTATGCTGAAATTACACTGGCAAAAGATTTAAAATTCCGTTCTAACTTTGCTCAGACATTTAAACTGGGAAATGTAAAGGAGTTTAATTCCAGAGTATTGGAAGTAGGAAAGATTTTTGATACCAACAGTCTGGAATATCAATCCAATAATGTATCTACCTCTCTTGCTGAGCAGCTTCTTACGTATAAATTAGCTGCAGGAAAACATAATTTTGACTTCCTTGCAGGTTTAACATTCCAGCAGACAACTGAAGAAGGATTTCGTGCAAAAACTTTTGATTTCAGAAGTGAGGCGGAAGCTTTCAGATATCTTCAGAATGCGGCAGATACCAATAAAGAAGCTGACAGTTATAAATACAGAAGTGCTTTAACTTCTTATCTGGCAAGGGTAAACTATGACTATGCCGGAAAATATATGATTAGTTTGCTGGGAAGAAGAGACGGAACTTCTTTGGTTTCTAAAGAAAAACACTTTTCGGATTATTACTCAATTTCAGGAGGATGGATGGTCTCTAAAGAAAATTTTCTGAAAAATATTTCATGGCTTTCCACGCTGAAATTGAGAGGAAGCTATGGAATTTTAGGAAATCTTGGTGGAGTCTCCTACCAGGCTGTCAATCCATTGATGACCAGAGATAATAATGTCATTTTCGGTCAGGATCCTTCTCAGAACATTGCGTATTATGCAACCACACGTCCGAATCCTGATCTGAAATGGGGGAAGTCTGAGCAGACCAACTTCGGGGTAGACGCTTCATTCCTTCACAACAGCCTTTCCTTACAGTTTGATTATTTCGTAAAGAATTCCAAAGATCAGATCTTCAATGTAAGCTTGCCAAGTACAGCAACGTATAATAATCAGTATGTGAATGCAGGATTATTCCAGGATAAAGGATACGAATTGGGAATCAATTATAACAAAGTGATTTCGGATGATTTTACGTTCTCAGTGGGAGCGACAATGAGTCAACTAAAAAATACGGTGAAGCAGCTTGCTACTGTGGATGAGATCTTTATCAATGATAATGGAGTAAGAGGTGTATTGAAGCCAACGCGTGTGAAAGTGGGAGATCCTCTGTATTCTTTCTATGGTTATAAGACCGGAGGAATTTTCCAGACTCAGGAAGAAATCAACAATTATAAAGATGCCAACGGAAATCTTATCCAGCCGAATGCTAAGCCGGGAGATATTAAATTCCTGAAGAAAGAAGGAAATACAGGAGTGCTTAATAATAATGACTTCGTCAATCTTGGAAGTCCATATCCTAAGTTTTCTTACGGCTTCTCTTACAACATGACCTGGAAAAACTTTGATCTGAACTTATTCTTCCAGGGCGTTTACGGAAATAAAATATTCAACGGGATGAAGTTCATTTCTTTAAACCCGGGTGGAACAGGACAGAATTATAATATGGATAAAGACATCCTGAATGCATGGACACCTCAGAATACCACTACTGATATTCCAAGGCTGGTGCACGGTGACCCAAGTGGTAATTACTCCAAAGTATCAGATTTCTATGTGGAAGACGGGTCTTACCTAAGACTGAAGAACCTTACCATCGGGTATTCATTGCCAAAAGAATTGTACCATAAACTGGATGTAAACAAAGTGAGAGTGTATGTAACCACCAATAACCTGTTTACGATAACGAAATATACAGGATTCGATCCTGAAGTAGGAATGAATTCTTATGGAGTTGATACCGGAAGATATCCTCAGGCACGCTCATTCATCTTTGGAATAGAGGTCGGATTATAATTTTTAACCAACAAAAAGTAAAAGAAATGAAATTTTTCAATAAAATATTGTTAGTATCAGGAATATCCGTAATGCTTCTGTCATGTACGGGAGAACTGGATATTCAGCCGGAAGGAACTCCTACGGAAGCCAGTTTCTGGAAAACGGAAAACGATTTAATTACCGGAGCAAACGCTATGTATAAGCCTTTATTCGATGGCGAATTTTATGGAAGAGGGCTGTTCTGGTTTATCAATGCCAGTGATGATATGGTTACGGGAAGGGCGAAAAGTGAGGCGGATAATGCCAAAAACTTCAGCAGCAATTATATCGCAGCAGGTGATCTTGAAACCCAGTGGAACAAAAGATATAATGTTATCGGGGTAGCCAACCGTGTGATCCGTAACGTTGATAATATTCAAACCTCTCAGGCAACAAAAAATAAATATTTTGGAGAAGCTCTGTTCATGAGCAGCAGAATGTATTTTGAGCTGGCTTATTCTTACGGAAATGAAAAAGCAGGAGTTCCGATTATCGACCGTTCAAAAGATCCGGATCCCAACCCGATTCCAAGAGCGGCTAACGTCATGGAAAACTATACTTACATTGTGAACGACCTGAAAAGAGCTGCCGAATTATTACCTACACAGGCAGAACTTCCTGCAAAGGATTACGGAAGACCTCATAAAGCCGCAGCTTGGGCATTGTTAGCAAAAGTATATCTGTTTATGAAAGACTGGAAGAATGCAGAATTCTGGGCTAATGAAGTAATGACCAAAGGAAACAGAGCCTTATTAGGTAATTTTGCAGATGTTTTTAAAGCTGAAAATAACTACAGCTCAGAATACATCTGGTCAATCCCCGGAACTCCGAAGTTTACCGCCTGGGGAAGTATTCTTCCGGGGGTAATGCTTGAAAATAAAGGATGGGGAGAATATAACGGATGGGGATATTTCCAACCGACTAAGGAATTGTTTGATGAATATGAAACCGGAGATCTTAGAAGAAGTGCTACCATTCTTAAAATAGGAGACAAATTTACCTTTAACGGAAAAGAAAGAACATACGCTTCTACCAATTCCCTTACCGGATATCAGTTCAATAAATATATGGATGCCTTCAAATATGAGCTGAAAAGTGGTCACGTGAGTGCCAACGGAGATTATCCATGTACAGACCTTGCCGTTCCGATTATGCGTTATGCTGAGGTCATTCTGATCAAAGCAGAAGCTTCATTGATGCAAGGGAAATCTGCAGATCAGGAAATTAATATGATCAGAGTACGTGCAGGCTTACCTGCGAAAAACGGATGTACACTGGCCGATCTGAAACATGAAAGACGTTGCGAACTGGCGGGTGAATGGGCAGACAGACACAGAGACCTTGTACGTTGGGGAGATGCGCAGGCAGCGTATGCGAAGCCTCTGCACGGTATCAATGGACAGGTAGTCTGGGCAGCAAGAAACTTTAATCCGGCTGTACATAATGTTTGGGCAGTTCCACAGGCTGAAATCGTAAACAGTCACGGGATCATTAAACAAAATGAGGGCTGGTAAAATTTTAATCTTTTTATATATAAGTCACTATATCATTACAGAACCTTCTGTGGTGATATAGTTTTTTCAAAGTTATGGAGATAGGTCGTTTCATCTGACCTCTAAAATAATAACGATATACGAATGAAACTATCAAAAATATGGGTTGTATTGGCCCTTGCTGTTTTTTCTGAAAATCAGGCACAGAATTACCTAAATTATAATGTAGGGAATGCACATTCACATAATGATTATATGCAGGAGATCCCTTTCTGGCAGGCTTATTATGCTAACTTCGGCTCCATTGAGGCAGATGTTTTTCTGGTAAAAGGAAAACTTTGGGTAGCGCATACCGAAAAGGAACTTTCTGCAGACAGAACATTGGAAAACCTTTATCTCGATAATATTTCAAAACAGATTAAACTGAACAAAGGGAATATTTATCCTGATGCAGGTAAGAAACTTCAATTGCTGATTGATATAAAACAGGATTATAAAACTTCACTGGCAGCTTTGGTGAGCACGCTGGAAAAATATCCGGAGATTACCGGAAATTCCGGAATTAAAATTGTCATTACCGGTGGAAGACCTCAGCCTGCAGATTTTAAAAATTATCCGAATTATCTCTATTTTGATGGAGATCTTGATAAAACCTATTCTGCAGATCAACTGAAAAGAGTAGGAATGTTTAGTGCAGATCTTCCCGGACTGGTAAAATGGAATGGAAAAGGAATTCCAAGAGATGAAGAAACACAAAAAATCAAAACTGCTGTAGACAAAGCACATGCTCAGCAGAAGCCTGTTCGTTTTTATGGAGCTCCGGATTTCCCGAATGCCTGGGTAAATCTGATGGATTCAGGTGTAGATTATATCAATACGGATCATATTCCGGATCTTAAAAAATTCATGAACACGATTCCGAAAAACTTTTATAAGAATACAAAGGAATATGCCACTTATACTCCGACTTATCAGTCAGACGGTATCGAGAAAAAGGTAAAGAATGTCATCCTTCTTATTCCGGATGGAACTTCTTTACCACAATATTATGCTGCCTTTACAGCGAACAAAGGAAAACTGAATGTTTTCAACATAAAATCCACAGGGCTTTCCAAGACCAATTCTTCCAACGCCTACATTACAGATTCTGCACCTGGCTCTACAGCATTTGCAACCGGTGTGAAAACTAAAAATACTTTTGTAGGAGTAGACCATATGGGAAAAGCACTGGCACAAATTCCTGATATTATTGCTGAAAAAGGAATGACTTCCGGGTTGATTTCCACAGGAGATGTTACAGATGCTACTCCTGCAGATTTCTATGCACATTCGGATAACAGAAACAGTTCAGAGCCTATTTTAAAAAATTTTGCCGCTTCGAAAACAAAAATACTGATCGGCGGTCCTACAAGCGGATTGTCTCAGGAAAATATACAGAAATTTAAAGATGCCGGAATCGATCTCTATCAGGATTTGAAATCAGTAACGAAAATCAATAACCGTACTCTGGTCATTGATCCTCTGGCTTCGCAAAGAATCACCAATGGCAGAGGGAACTGGCTGGCAGATGCCTTTGATCTTACATTAAATGATTTAAAAAATAATAAACAGGGATTCTTCATGATGATTGAAGCTTCCCAAACGGATGGCGGAGGTCATAGCAATAATATAGAGCAGCTGGTTACAGAATTACTGGATTTTGATCATGTGGTAGGGAAGGCTATGAAATTTGCTGACGAAAATAAAGAAACCTTAGTGATTGTAGTGGGAGACCATGAAACCGGAGGTTTAACTCTTTTGGACGGTAGTCTGAAAGATGGCTGGGTATTCGGAAACTTCAGTACGAATGATCATACCTCTATTCCGTCAAGTGTTTTTGCTTACGGACCTCATTCAAAAGAATTCACAGGATTGTTCGAAAACACTGAGATCTTCAACAAAATACTGGCCGCTTACGGAATTAAGAAATAGCTTTTATTTATACTTTTACTTTTATAAAGAGAGATTGTTTCATTTTTGAAGCAGTCTTTTTTTATGAATTAATTTAAGGCTCCCGCAGATTCTACAGATTAAGCAGATGTTTGAGTTAATCTGCGTTATCTGCAAAATCTGCGAGAGATAAAAGCAGAACAAAACGCAAAAAGGCTGCCTCAACAAGAGAGACAGCCTTTGAGTATAGCTAACAAATAATAATTTAGAAATTCGTCTTAACAATTAATTCAGACAGCTCCGCATTCACAAAGTCAATCGGCATGATACCGAATGATCCGTGAGTATTGGATTGGAAGAATGTTTTAAGCCTTGGATTGATATTGTTGGATACGGTAGGAATACTTGGGATACCGAAGATTCCAGGTTTATATCCGCTGGTGAAATTCACGAAAAGCTTACCATTTGTATCATTTTTCGCTTCATTAAGAAGGTTGAAAATTCCATTCCACTTATCGTCGTTATTCGTTACTTTATAATAATCCTGTACTTTTAACTGCACTCCTGAATTGTTGATGTCAAAAGTAGTGTTGTCTGCCCATGGTGAAGCGTTGATTCCCTTAGTTGTTCCTGAAGAGAACCTTCTTAATAATTTGATCTTTCCTCTTACAGCACCCAGCGTAGGAATGTTTGCTCCAAGATCCCATTTAGAAGGATTTTTCTGTACATAAGAATCAAAAGTCTGTTCAAAACTTCTGGTGGTATTGGAAGCATCATATTCTTCTTTTACAGACATGATGATTGTTTCTGATGGATGGCTGTTAAGAAACGCATAGCACGCATTAAGCACATCATCAAAATTCAGATTTTGGTAAATTGCTCCGTGATGAATGGTGAAAGCATTGTCAATATGTCTGCAACGTATATCCAGAAAACGGACTCCGGCATTCAATTGTTCAGCAATGCTGAGGTCTTGAGTTTTAGCTGTACCTGATACCACAGGGGCATCTACACGTGCTCCGGAATCGTGAGTTCCTGGAATTGAGATTTTTGAAAGGGAAATGTTATCCTGAAGACCAGACATCCAGCTGTTCATCTCGATAGGTGCTAAAGAAGCTCTACTATTAGTTTTTGCTAAAGATGCTAAACTGTTTTCATTAGAGTCCCTTTCCATAATGCTGTCATTGGAACAGGAAAAAAAGATCGATGCAGTAACCACTCCAAGAGTGATCCCTGTCATACGTTTCATGCTTTGTTTGAACATAGTTTTTTTATTTTTTAATGTAGATTAAAAATAAGAATATATCAAAGGACTAGGAGTTAATTTAACTTTAAGAGATGATTAAGTTGGTTTAAAGTCAAGGAGCTGGAAGATGGATGATGGAAGTTTGATTTTCTTAATGCAAAGTTTATTTTTAATTCCGGAAATGTAGAGGAAGCAAGGATGAAATCAATAAAATTGATTTTTTCTAAGCTAATGTATAAAAAAGAAAGCTTCATGACCGACGTATGTCGGCCTCTTAGCTCACTTTACTATAACATTAGAATTAATTTTACTTTGCGTTAAAGAAATGTGCGTCAAAGAGTAACCTCTAGCGTCCAGCTTCAATCTCCTCTCCTAAAACACAAAATCCTCTTTCGACCCGGGAATTTTGAACTTGTGGTCTCCGATAAAGAAATCATTCATTTTAATAAGAGCCGGGAATTTATGAATAAATTCTTTATGCGAGTTTTCGGGTAGTTTGGTATCATCATCACAGGATGAATATTCTCTGTCAACAATTACCTGGCCTGTAGAAAAATTAATTTCATTGGTAAAACTGAAATCACAGGTATCTTCAAAATGATCGTACAAACCTATCAGATAAAAATCTCCGTTCTGAAATCTGAAGGTATGTTTATATTGCTGTGTATGCCTTGAATTGGTAAAAAACAGCTGTTCGATAACAAGACAGTTATTTTTTATATTGATTGTAAGAGTATTATCGGAAGGATAAAATCCGAATCCGCTTGAAAAAATGATATCAGAATTTTCTTTCCATACTTTCAGTCCGCTGTTTTCCTTTTTCAGAATATAGAAAACCCTTTTATAGTCACTTGTACCTTCCAGATTCTGCTCGTATGATGCTTTTATATTCGTATTAAATACAAGGACCGTTTCATCTTTTCCATCTTTGTCAAGATCGCCTTTGGCTTCTGCAATCTGAGTATAACCCTTCGGAACCGAAAAATTTTTCAGCTTCTGAGCAGATAAGCTTGAAACAGCTAAGACAAAGAAAAAGGAAAAGAAATGTTTCATGATGATTATATAAAATTAAAATGTGGTAATCCAAAATAAAAAAACAATTTCAAATTACCACATTCTTAAGACATTAATGAGTCAGTATACTTTCAAGATCTTTCCAGAACATGGGATAAGACTTTTCTACTACATCTTCATCTTCAATATTGAGTTCCTTGATCAGACTGAACGGAGCAAAACTCATCGCCATTCTGTGATCCTGGTATGTTTTGATTGAAATACCCTCTTGTGGCTCTCCGAAACTGGTGGATTGAATGGTTAAATCTGTGATTTCTGTTTCCGTCCCCAGCTTTTTAAGCTCATTATATAAGGCAAGAAGTCTGTCGGTTTCTTTTACTCTTAAGGTTCCCAATCCGGAAATCTCAAAAGGAATTTTTAAAGCGGCTGCCGTTACACAAAGAGTCTGTGCAATATCCGGACAGTTGTTCATATCCAGAACAATTTTTTCCGGGAAAGAAAAATCAGGCTGAGGTTCAAGCGTTAGTTGATGCTCATCTTCTGAGAATGTAGTTTTGATTCCGAAGAACTTTTCGTAAATATTGGCAATGGCAGAATCTCCCTGTGTGGATTCTTTGTAAAAACTTTTCAGGTGAATGGTTTTTCTTCCCAATGCACAGATAGAGTAGAAGTAAGAAGCCGAGCTCCAGTCGCTTTCCACTTCATAATCAACCACTTCAGTATTATTGTCGGGAGTGAAAGGTTCTACTTTGATGGTGTTTCCTTCAAAACTGCTTTGGATACCAAATCTGGTAAGGATATCAAGTGTCATTTCAATATAAGATCTTGAAGTAACGTCACCCACAAGATTGATGACAAGCCCATTTTCAAGCTTTCCTGCAATAAGGAGCAGGGAAGTGATAAACTGGCTTGAAATATTGGCAGGAACATTCACCGAAGTCTGGGTGATTTTTCTTCCTTTAATTTTTAAAGGAGGAAATCCTTCATTCTCCATATATTCAATTTCTACTCCAAGATCCCTCAAAGCACTTACCAGATTTTTGATAGGTCTTTCCTTCATTCTACCGGAACCTGTAAGAATAGTTGTTTTTCCTTCCTGAATAGAATAATAAGAAGTAAGAAAACGCATTGCTGTTCCTGCATGATGAATATCTATCACTTCGGTATTCTCAGACAAAGCTTTTTTCAGCAACTGAGTATCCTGAGAATTGGACAAATTCCCGATTTTTATATTACTAAACAGGCTTTCCAGAATCAATAAACGATTCGAAATACTTTTCGAACCGCTGATCTGTACTGTTTTATCACCTGATAATTTTGATTTTTCTAGCTTCATTATGATCTACATTATCTTAAAAAATAATGAGTTATAAATTAATGTATTATGTATAACTCATTATTTATTATTATTTCAATTTTTCGTTGTTCTGATGCCGGTCTTTATCACGGTCTGTTTTGATTTTCATTTTTCTGTCGAAAGCGTCCTGTAAATTGACTCCGGTTTGATTGGCTAAACATAATGTTACAAAAAGCACATCTGCCAGTTCTTCACCAAGATCTTTGTTTTTATCACTTTCCTTTTCGCTTTGTTCGCCATATCTTCTGGCAATAATTCTCGCTACTTCGCCTACTTCTTCTGTCAGCATCGCCATATTGGTAAGTTCATTAAAGTATCTTACCCCAATGGTTTTGATCCATTCATCTACCTGCTGCTGTAACTGTGTAATTTCCATTATTGATAAGCTCCTAAAGTTGGGTTGGTCGTTCTGGATACATTCACAATATCGAAAGGTACTGTTGCTGCTACTGCTGTATTTCCTTTTCCAAGAGCTGGTGAACCTGGTTTTACTCTTAAATTCATTTTAGCCATAAAGTAATTCACAAACTGAGGCTCTGCATTCTTTACCGTTTGTATCACATTCGGATTGTTATCAAAAGTGAAACCTGCTCCGGTGGCACTGGTATATTTGATTAATGAATTTTGAAGTAAAAATTCAAACTGCTGTCCCGGAGTTTGTTCAAAATGAACAGCATCATCTCTGTCAGAATAGACAATACTGTTTTTGATGTCAAGCTGCTGTAAGGCTCCCTGCTGGGATTGGCCGGCATCATTTTTCCATTCATTGGCGGCAAAAATTCCTGTTCTGTCAAAAGAACTCATTGTTTTAGAATAGTTCGCAATGGTAGCATGAGTATAGCTGTGTTTTCCACCCAGGAAAATCCCTACACAGGATAAACCACAGTTGTTCATCACAAGATTGTTCGCATTCACGGTAGAACCTACTGCATAGATGCCATATTCAAAGAAAGTGTGGATGAAGGAATTGGTAATGGTAGCATTGGTTTGCTTCATATCCAATCCTCTCGTCCCTCCGAAAAGTCTTGCATGGTTCATCTTAAGGGTAGAATTGGCTTCCATTTTAATAGAATTCCAGTTTTTAGGAATGGTATCATAATAAGGATCATTTCTGTCACCACGAAGGATAACCTGATCGGCCTGAGTTCCGTTAATATTTAAGACCGCTCCCGAAGAAACTTTCATTCCGCTGTTTTTGTGGAAATACACTTTAGTTCCGGCGTTGATATCAAGGGTCACACTTGGATTGATGGTAAGATTTCCGTAGATGATTTTTGCTTTATTGTTATTCCATGTGGTGGAGCTGGTAATTACATTAGGGTTGCCAGGGGTCTGGATGAAAAATTCAGCATCCTGAACCACAGAAAATAAAGTGACATGCTGTTGTCCGCCAGGACTTGTAAAAAGAACTTTGTCTTCTGCAATGGCTTCCGGTCCTGTAGCTTCCGGAGCAATTTCAACAAAAATATAAAGACTGTCTTTCTTTCTTAAAGGAACATTTTTAAAATCATATCCCGGTTTTCCATCTACATTGATTCTATATAATGAAGCAGCTCCTTTTTCAAGGTTCACTCTTGGGATCATGATATCCTTATCTTCATTATTATATACTTTTACAACATAAGTTTCTGAACGTACCTGATGATAGACCGTATCACAAAATACCGTATCTCTGGAGAAGCGGAGTTCCTGTGAAGGACTGTCAAACGTGATGTCATCTTTATTACATGATACTGCTACAAGTAACATCCAGAAGGAAAAAGCCAGTAATAATTTGAATTTCATTGAAATTAAAGTTTAAGTAAGTTCCAAATTTAACGAAAATACTTTGAATTTCTTATCTATAAAAAAATATTGAATTCAGTATTTGGAATTTAGAAAAAATGTTGTATTTTTGCAACCTAAAATTTAGCAGAGAAATATCCATTACTATTTCGAAAGCAAACTTAATTTTTTTAAAAATAGTATTATGAAAAACGGAATCCACCCAGAAAATTATAGACTTGTTGTTTTCAAAGATATGAGTAACGACGAGGTGTTTCTTTGCAAGTCTACTGCAGAAACAAAAGACACTATCGAGTACGAAGGACAAGAGTATCCTCTAATCAAGATGGAAATCTCTTCAACTTCTCACCCTTTCTACACTGGTAAAGTAAAACTAGTTGACACTGCAGGTAGAGTTGATAAGTTCATGAACAAGTATAAAAAATTCGCTAAGTAATTTTTATACATTTAAAATATTAAAGTCTTCCAATTTTTGGGAGACTTTTTTTATTGTAAATTTGTTGATCTTGAATTTTAAACCTTAAACTTAAAAACTGAATGATGCAGTTGGTATTTTCAGACGCACAATATTGGGAAGACTTTCTTCCGCTTACTTTTACACGCCCGGTTGCAGCAATGCGATGCGGAATTCTTACCTTCTCCGAAAGGTGGCAGAAAATCCTTGAAAATACTGAGGTAACCTACTTCACAGAAATGTATCTTCAGGATAAATTTAAAAGCCCGGAGGAAAAAGAAAGTCTTTTTTTAGTTCCCAATTTCCTTCCCACAGAAACCGTAATTCAACAGATTAAAGATCTTAAGCAGGGAGAAGCCCTGGTTTATGAAGATGAGCTGATTGCTGCTAAAATCAATATGAAGGGGTTTTCTCTGAATCAGATTGAAAAAATGACGGATATTAAGGAAGAGCTTATCTTCTTTAAAAGACCTAAAGATCTGTTTACCTATAATCATCATGCAATTGATTTCGACTTTGATCTGCTTACCAAAGGAAGAACTTCACAGGAATTGTCTTCAACCAATGGGTTTTTAGGAGATAAAAAAGACCTTTTTATTGAAGAAGGAGCTTGTGTTGAATTCTCTACAATCAATACAAAAACGGGTAAAATTTATATCGGGAAAAATACTGAGGTTATGGAAGGCTGTCATCTTCGCGGGCCAATCGCCCTCTGTGATGATTCCAAATTTAATCTTGGGGCTAAAATTTATGGAGCTACCACTATCGGCCCTCACTGTAAAGTAGGTGGAGAAGTGAATAATATTATTATATTCGGCTACTCCAGTAAAGGCCACGAAGGTTTTGTAGGAAATTCCGTGATTGGGGAATGGTGTAATTTCGGAGCAGATACCAATTCTTCAAACATGAAAAATAATTATGGTAATGTAAAATTCTGGAACTACAGAACAAAATCATTTGAAGATACTGGATTACAGTTTGCAGGGCTGATCATGGGAGATCATTCCAAAACAGCCATTAATACCCAATTGAATACAGGAACGGTAATCGGTGTTGCTTCCAATATCTTCAAACCAGGCTTTCCACCAAACCTTATAGAAAATTTTTCATGGGGCGGACTGAAAGACGATGAAAGATTCAAGCTTGATAAAGTATATGAAGTAGCAGAGAGAGCTATGGCGAGACGAAAAGTCGTTTTAACAGAAGAAGATAAAGCGATTCTGAAACATATTTTTGATACGTATTAATTCGATTATAATAAAAACTTCAATTTTTTTTGAAGTTTTTTTATTTTTGATGTAATAGATAAGTAATAGCAATTGTCTTACCTATAAGAAACAAAACTCATGACCCAAGAAACTTTCAAGAATACGGTGTTTATTCTCAAAGACGAGATGTATCGTTTTGCGAAGCGGTTTGTCATGAGCAGTGATGAAGCAGAAGATGTAGTACAGGATCTCATGATGAAGTTTTGGCAGAAGAGGGATGAGCTTGAGCAATTCGGGAATTTTAAATCCTATGCGCTGAAGTCTGTCCGGAACGAATGCCTGAACCGTCTGAAGCATCACGATGTAAAGATCGGCTTTGCGGATATGCAGCTTCATCGCTCGGAGCTTTACAGTATGGAAGTTGATAACCTTAAGGAACATATTGTAGGATTTATCAATCAGCTCCCCGAAAAACAAAAGATGGTCATCCACTTGAAAGATGTAGAAGAGTATGATGTTTCCGAAATTTCTGAAATGCTGGAAATGGAGGAAAATGCAGTAAGGGTAAACCTGATGCGTGCGAGACAAAAAGTAAAAGAACAAATCTCACAACTGATGAGCTATGAAAAAAGATCAATTACAAGATAAATACAACGAAGTCTTCCGGGATATGAAGGAAGAAAAAATGGACTGGAGTTTTGAAGACTTTCTTCAGACTGCAGAAGGTGCAGAACCTGAACAAAATACGACACCTCTTATTCCACTGGAAGAAAAGAAAAAACCTTCCTTTCCCAAATGGTTATGGATGGCCGCCAGTGTAATGCTGGTGTTCGGTATCGGTTTATTCATCAATTATAATAATTCCGGCACATCGGATGTGAAGGATAGAGAAAAACTGGTAAAAGACGAGATTTTAAAACAGAAATCCGGATTCATTGAAGAAAACAGTGATCATCAGGAACAGGTTGCCGTGAATCATACAGATTCTATTTCCGGAGTGAAAAAAGATTCTGTTTTTCAGGATAACCAGGTGGCCGAGAAAGATGTAATGGACGAAATTCTGCCAAAAAGAGGAAGACTTAAAAAAGAAAGAAAACCCAGATATGTTGATAATTCTTCTTTTTCAGGTAAAAATTTAAATGATTCTGCAACAGCTTACAATGATTCTTATGTCATTGTAAACGGTAAGAGAATCAGTAGTGAAAAAGAAGCCCTGGATGTTACCAGATATTCCTTTATGAAATTAGGAAACGAGTTTAAAAAAACAGTAGCATCTTCCCAAAAAAATGAAAATCTTGACAGCGAATACTAAAAATCAGATCAACCTCATGAAAAAAATATTTTTTATAATAGCCTTAATGCTAAGCAGCTTTGCAACTTATTCTGCACAGACTGAGAAATTGGATAAGCTTTTTCAGGATTTTGAAAAAAATGGAAGAGTTACATCGATCAATATCAAAAAACCAATGTTCAAATTATTGAATACCATAGATGTTGATGATGCCTACATCGGGAAAATAAAACCCATTCTCAATGAAGTAGATGGTCTTAAAATTCTGATTATCCCAAAAATCACTTTTCCGGATCGTTTAAAAGATGAAAATCTTGCGAATATAAAAATGAATGAAGATAAGACAGCGAGAGTAAACAATGCTTTAAAGTCTCTGAATTTTAATGAACTGATGTCCATGAGCAGTGACGGAACTTCCATGAAATTTCTGGCTGAAGAAGAAAAAGATAATTATCTTGAAAATCTGGTGTTCAATGTAGACTCCAAAGAAGAGAATATTATTTTTATTCTCAATGGAAAAATGAAGCTGTCAGACGTTAACAAGATCATAAATTCTGGTGAAACTAGCACTTCTTCTGCAACAAGTACGATGCGAAACAGTCTTACTTCAGAAAATACCTCTTCTTACCTGAATGGAGATAATAGAAATGTAGGTGAGTTTTCAAAAATAGATGCCAGTGTAGGAGTTAATGTTACCTTTAAGCAGGAAAATACCAGAAGTGTAAAAGTAATTGCAGATGCAGATAAACTTCAGTATGTGATCACCAAAGTAGACAACGGAGTGCTGAAAATATATGTGGATAATAAGGGAGCTCGTAATCTGAGGTTTAAAAACCTTAATGTTAATGTTTCTGCTCCTAATCTTCAAGGTATAAAAACTTCATCAGGAAGTATTTTTACAGCAGTGAATCCTGTTAATGAAAACAGTATGGAGATTGAAGCAGAGTCAGGTTCAATTATTAAAGGAACTTTCAATGCAAGACAGGCTGCCAATGTTACAGCGAGTTCCGGTGCTGTTTTGACTGCTGAGCTTACCACACAGAAACTGGCTTTGGACACCTCAAGCGGAGCTAGTGTAAGCTTATCCGGAGAAGCCGTGTCTGCCGTCATAGAAACGAGCAGTGGTGCTTCGTGTAAAGCAGATGATCTTAAGATCGCCACAGCAGTTGCTGAATCTACTTCGGGAGCAAGCCTTTCCTTGCTGGTTACAGACAAGCTGAAAGTGAGTGTTTCTTCAGGAGCAGATGTAAAACTGAAAGGTAATCCTGAACTGGATGCCAAAGTGGATAAAATTTCAGGAGGCAGTCTGAGACAAATCAAATAAAAAACTAAACAATGAAGACTCTTAAAAACATTTTCCTTATTATTCTTACAATGGGTATGCTGCAATCGTGTATTGTTTCAGAAAAACCTAATATAGATTTTTTTCAGAATTCAGAATATGATTTCAAGGGAGCACAATTTGCAAGTATTAATGTACCCATGGTTTTGGCAAAATCTTATATTAAGAAAGCTCTGAGAGAAGAAGGAGAAAGTGAAGAGACTATAGACCTGGTTAAGAAAGCCTCTAAAATAAAAGTTCTTACCGTAACCAATGGGAGTAATGAAATGCTAAACGATTATACTCAGTTTTTAAATCTTAATCATTATGAAGATTGGGCCACCATAAAACATGATGGAGATGATATTAACATAAGGGTAAAACAAGATGGTGAGATCATTAAAAATATGCTGATTACCGTAGGTTCCAATAAGAACGAAATGGTGTTTGTAGATGTAAAAGGAAACTTTACGGCCAATGACATTTCAAGAATGATTAATTCCGTTTCTGATAAATAATCATATCATCTCAAACATTCACAGCATGGAAAAATTAATAAGAGAAGTCCGCATCCTTAAAATCTATGCCGTTGTACTTACCGTACTGTGTGCTATGTTTTTCTTTCTCGCATTTAAAAATCAATCTTCCAACGAACGTTTTAAAGAAATAGATGTAGAACGTATTAATATTGTTGAGAAAGACGGAACCCTAAAAATGGTAATCAGTAATAAAGAACGCCAGCACCCCGGTTTGGTAAATCATAAGGAAATGAAACCCCGTGAGAGGGAAGCAGGCCTTATTTTCTTCAATTCTATAGGAGACGAATGTGGAGGTCTCATATATGATGGCAATGAAAAAGAATCCGGAATGGTATATTCTGTAGACCAGAGAAATACAGATCAGATTATGCAGCTTCAGTACTTTGAAGGTTCTGGAAAAGACAAAAAAAGAGTATACGGTTTAAAACTTTGGGACCGCCCTGATGATTTTCCGATGGAAAATATTATTAAGGCTGCTGATTCTATAAAGAAACTAAATAATCCGGAAGCTTCTAAAAAAGCATTTGCAGAACTACAGGAAAAAGGTAAGCTGGGAAGTGAGCGTTTCTTTGCAGGGAAGACTGCCAATGGTGATGTGGGCATCTTTATCCGTGATAATAAGGGAAAGGTCAGATTAAAATTATACATTGACAAAAATAATCAAACACATATTGAGAATATTGATGAAAATGGAAACCTCGTGAAATAGACCTTCAATGTCCCTATTTAACATATAAATAAAGTAGTTTCAAACTTATTCAATTATTTTGTACCGTAACCGTTCTTATAAAAAGAGCGGTTTTTCGATTTAAGTTATTGATTATTAATTTTTATTTAAACTATCAAAAAGGATTTTCATATCTCACTAAAATAACCTAATTTTGCAAAGAAAGTAAAGATGTCTATTCATAACAAAATTGTAGAGACAGCCATCACTTTCGATGACGTTCTTCTAGTCCCTTCTTATTCAGAAGTTTTACCTAACCAGGTTTCATTAAAATCAAGACTTACCGACAAAATCACGCTGAATGTTCCGATAGTTTCCGCTGCGATGGACACTGTTACTGAAGCTGATCTGGCCATTGCTTTAGCAAGAGTCGGAGGGTTAGGATTTATCCACAAAAACATGACAATCGCTGAGCAGGCAGCTCAGGTAAACCGTGTAAAACGTTCCGAAAACGGAATGATTTCTGATCCGGTTACTTTATCTAAAGATCATACTTTAGGTGAAGCTAAAGATCTTATGTCAAGATATAAGATTTCCGGTCTTCCGGTAGTAGATGCCGATAATGTCCTGATCGGAATTATTACCAACAGAGACGTAAAATATCAGGAAAATCTTGATATGAAAGTAGAAGAGATCATGACCAAAGAAAATCTGATCACTTCAGATAAAGATACCAATCTTGAAAAAGCAAAAGAAATCCTTCTTAAAAACAGAGTTGAAAAACTTCCTATCGTAGATAAAGATAATAAACTTGTTGGCTTAATTACCATCAAGGATATCGATAATCAGTTGGAGTACCCTAATGCTAATAAAGATGAAAACGGCCGCCTTATCGTAGGAGCCGGAGTTGGTGTAGGAGAAGATACCTTAGCGAGAATTGAGGCTTTGGTACAGGCTGGAGTTGATATTGTAGCTATCGATTCTGCACATGGTCACTCTAAAGGAGTTTTAGATAAAATTTCAGAAATCAGAAAAGCATATCCTGCTCTTGATATCGTAGGAGGAAATATTGTAACAGCAGATGCAGCCAAAGATCTTATTGCTGCAGGAGCCAATGTATTGAAAGTAGGAGTAGGACCCGGATCTATCTGTACAACCAGAGTAGTTGCCGGAGTAGGAGTTCCTCAGCTATCTGCTATCTATAACGTATACGAATATGCTAAATCTCAAAATGTAACAGTAATTGGGGATGGTGGTATCAAACTTTCAGGAGATATCGTTAAAGCTATTGCTAGCGGTGCCGGCGCAGTAATGTTGGGCTCACTTTTAGCGGGTACCGATGAAGCTCCGGGAGAAGAAATTATCTTCCAGGGAAGAAAATTCAAATCTTACCAAGGAATGGGAAGCCTTTCAGCAATGAAGAGAGGTGGTAAAGAAAGATATTTCCAAAGTGAAGCTAAAAAATTCGTTCCGGAAGGAATTGAAGGAAGAGTACCGCATAAAGGAAAACTGGAAGATGTTATTTTCCAGTTGACAGGAGGTTTAAGAGCCGGAATGGGATACTGTGGGGCAAAAGATATTGAAACCCTTCAGAGAGACTCAAAACTGGTAATGATTACCGGAAGCGGATTGAAAGAATCCCACCCGCACGATGTTATTATCACACAGGAAGCTCCGAATTATTCTTTATAAAATTATAATTGAGTTTAAATATAAAAAACCGCACAATTTGTGCGGTTTTTTTATTATATGATTTTGTTTTAATGATTTGGTTAATAGAGTGTTAATTTTAAATTATCCGTTTTTTAAATTATCGATTTGTTTTTATTTTTCCGTTTTTTACAATAATAATATAAATAAAATTTATTCTATTTGGTTGGGTGTTAATTTTATTTTTTGATTTGAATGTAACAATATTTAAGTTTTTTCTACTAACTGTAATGAAATTTTAAATTTATTGCTTGTTTTAGTTGTGAATATCACGGGTAAGAATATAAAGGCTGTAAATTTTTAAATTGTTTAATTTTTTAAATTAGTGAAATGAAGAAAACTATCCTTTGTGGGGCTTTGTTACTATCCCTTTCAGTATCTGCACAGCAAAAAAAAGATTGGTGTGACTTTGATAATGAACAGAGAGTACACCAAAAACAGAATGCGGAAATTGATGAAATGATTCGTAATATCCGTAACAAAATTATTAGTGGTAATCAAAATACTACTGCTAAAAATGGAAGTGCATACAAAATTGTAAATGGAGTTTACGAAATTCCTGTGGTAGTACACGTAATAGCGCCTACCGGTGCTGCTATTGGTACAGCTTACAATAAAAGTGATGCGCAAATTCAGGCTTGGTTGGATCATTGTAATCAAATGTATGCAGGGACTTATCAGTGGGCTCAGGGAGTTCCGGCAGATTTTGGTACTGCTGCGACGATGCCAATTAAACTGGTATTAGCTAAAAGAGACCCTAATTGTAATGCTACTACAGGAATTGTTAGATACAACGGAGGAACTCTTGCAGGATATGATACTTATGGAGTAAAGCGTAATGGAGCTAATGGAGTTACTACAGCACAGGTAAAAACTATTGCTCCTCACTGGCCGGAAGCGTCTTACTTTAATATCTATATCATGAATAAAGTAGATGGAGGTGGAACATATGGTATCATGGGATGGGCAGGGCTACCTCAAAATGCCGATGCCAACTACGAATCCTTTATGAAATCTTTTGTAGTTACTTTACAGGATGATATTACTCTGGCTCACGAGTTTGGGCATAGTATGGGATTACTTCATACTTTTGGAAATGTAGACCCGGATGCACCACAAGGAGATACAACTACTAATTTCTGCCCACCAACTACTGGTAACTGTGAGAATGATGATGATCAGGTGTGTGATACAGAAAGATCAAGAAGTTTACTGAATGATCCTGCACCTACCAACAATGATATGAATTATTGTACAGGAGCAAACTATCAGGGCGTACAGTATAATATGATGAACTATACCAATCCGATAGCATTTAAATTTACAAATGGACAGCATGACAGAGCGGCTCTTTACTTTTTCTTGATGAAAGGAGGGTTGAGTACTTCATTAGGTGCAACGGCTCCTTCTGCAGGAGCTGCAATTGGAACTCCTATTGCTGCTGCATGTAACCCAACAGGTATTACTACACCAAGTAACTATTTTGTAGGCCCTACTTTAGTAAAACTAGGAGATATTAATAATGCATCAACGGGATATTGGCAGGCTGCTGCTAATTTCTATGAAGATTATACAGGTGCAAACTGCTTAAGAGCAACATCAACTGAACTTTCTGCAACGGGAACTCATAATCTTCAGGTGAATGTTTCAGATTCAAATAATGATGTAAGAATATGGATCGATTACAATAATAATGGTACTTTTGAAGCTTCTGAACTGGTAGGTTCTGTTGATAATATTGCTGCAGATCCGGTTACTTTGATAGGTACTTACAGTACTACCATTACAGCACCTGCTTCAGTAGTGTTGAATACGCCATTAAGAATGAGAGTTCTTGTAGATGATGAGAACCCTAATATGGCACCTTGCGGACAGCTCATGTATGGCCAGGTTGAAGATTATACTGTAAAATTTGTTACCAACTTAGGAACAAGTGAAGTGAAAGCGGATAATGGTGACTTAACAGTTTATCCTAACCCGGTAGCAACGGGAGATAAAATCTTCATTAAAGCTAAAAATGGTAAAAACCTGAAAGTTTCTATTTCTGATATGTCAGGAAGACTGGTATCAAGTCCATCTGTATCTGAAGAAAGAAATGGTGTTTTCAAAGTAGACCAGCAATTAGAAAAAGGAGTTTATATGATTCAGATTTCTAATGGAAA
This sequence comes from Chryseobacterium sp. KLBC 52, assembly GCF_003347605.1. Taxonomy (GTDB): domain Bacteria; phylum Bacteroidota; class Bacteroidia; order Flavobacteriales; family Weeksellaceae; genus Chryseobacterium. The sequence continues at coordinate 46,524 of NZ_QDFZ01000021.1, forward strand.
AGACAGTAAGTCTTCTAAACTGATCATCAAATAAATTGATCATCTTTTAAATACACATAAATGTCTCCATGATAATGGGGACATTTTTTTATTCTATCTTCCTGTACTTAAACCTGGGCTTGATAACTTTGTTAAGAAATTGGCCCTTGGATCTGGCTTTTTTAAAATTTTCAACAATATCAGGAGGTACCTTAAGATAATCATAAACCGACCCCGACTGATATATAATTTTTAATATTTCAGTATCCGGAAAATAGATGAAATGATTGACAACACTTGAAGGCATATTCTATTTCATACAAAAAACATTCCTTGCCTTACAATAAAAAGCTTCCGGAAATTCCGAAAGCTTCAGTATTTGATTTTAAGATTAAATAATACTCTATTTTTTCACGAATTTAAATTGATGCATCTGAAAATTGCGGGTATTTATTTTTAATACATATCCTCCGGGAACAAGTTGTGAAACATCAATCTTGGAATCAAACATTTCTGATTTTACCAGACGCCCGTCAATATTGTAAATCTGGATGGTTAGCCCATCGTCAATACCGGAAATAGTAATAAAATCAGCTACAGGATTAGGGAAAATCTGAATTTTATTTTTGGTAAGCTCCGAAGTTCCTAATGTAGTGGTCTGTACGTCACCTGACATGGTGGAGTTTACTGAAGTAAGACTTCCTCCACATTGTCCGTTAGTCATCGCTGTATTTTCAACCCAGGTTCCGACACTATTACCAGGAGGTATCGGAACAGAATTATTACCTGTTGAGTTATAATAAATCAGATAAGGTGTCGTAAAAGTTCCGTTTCCTTCATCACCGAGAAACTCCCATCTTGTAAGCGCATTGTTCCATTGAATTTTAAATTCACAGGTGCCTAATCCACTACAATCCTGTCCGCCATCAATAGGAGTGGTCATATAAATGTTCTTACTGAAGGCATCTACTCCTGTTTTGTTAAAAACATACGTATTAGGTGGGCTGTCAAACAGATTAGGACATCCGCTGAAAGTTATTGTCTGCGTGAAAGCTGAGCTTCCCACAGCAAGACATAATAAGTAAAGAATTTTCATAATTATTAGTTTTGTGATGGAAAGACTCCTGCTAATGCAATGATGCATTTCAGCGTAATAAAGGGAGGCCGGTTTTCGTGTGGCTGACTTCCTCCTGTATTTCCTACCATTGTGTTTTTCATTACAGTGTTGGCAGCTGTATCAGAATATTCTTTATCAAGAGTTTTGGTGTCTGCCGGAAGATTGTTTGTTGGCGTATTTTGGTTTCCTTCTGCCGTTACAGCATTCACAGTATGATTGTGTGCCGGCATTTGTGTTATTAATAATGTTACACTTTCAGTTCCGCCGGTTTCTCCCATGGTATACATAGTAGGGCCTCCGGGAGCCTGTCCGTTATGAACAAGAACTCTTCCCCTCATGTCAGGTAAAGCAAATGTAGTGGTTCCATTTCCTCCATAAGTGGTTCCCAGTAGTGAAAAAAGTGCTTGATTTTGCGCGATAGGCAGAAGCTGCCCATTACATTCTGCCCAGTATTTTGGAGCAAAATTATAAGGTACAAAGGCTATTTGCCCTAAAAATGGTTCTGATGCCTGTGCTTTTAGAGCAGGAGCAAATGCACTGCCTATCAGCAGTGTACATGCAAAAATTAAGTTTTTCATGATAGCAAGAATTTTAAGTAATATAAAATTAGAAAATATTTTACAGAAAATACTTAATTAAAAGAAAAACCTTTCGTTATATAACAAAAGGTTAGATTTTATTTATTGAAAAGTAATTTATTATAGATTTTTTCTCTAATGTCTACGTTCGGATAATAGAGTAAATTATCATTTTAATTTTTCAGATGATCCTTAAAATCATCAATTCTGAAATCAGTCAGTGCATTTCCTTTTTCAATTTTTTCTTTAGAATACAATCTGAAATCATTTTCTGTTTTTTCTAAAAGATAATCGTAAGGTCCGATATGAGAAATCAATTTTACCAGAACCGGAGAAATCTCCAGACAGATGAATAATCCCATGATAAAAGTCGCTGCAAGACCAATGATCGCAGAATTCTTACCAAGTTCGTCCAATGCCTGAAGTCTTGCTGCAAAGCCATTGAACTTATCTTCAAAGGTTTCTGTAGATTTTCTCTCCGTTTCCAGATTTGTATATACCTTGGATATTTCTTTATCCAGATATTCAAGTCTTGGAGCTGCCTGCTTCTGATAGTTTTCCAGATCCAGCCTGCGCTGTTCCTTTAATTGTTGCTTACGTTTGGCGTTTGGGCCATAACCCTCTTTTCCACTGGTCAGTCCGGATTGTTTACCAAGAATTTCTTTTTCAAGCTCTACGGAGGCCGAATCATATGCCTGCTGGTATTGAGCTATTTTTCCTGAAATCTGCTGCTTTTCTGTTTCAAAAGGTCCGCTCTGTTGAAGAATTCGTCCGTTCATTTCACCCTGAAGCTGTTTTTTATTTCTTTGAATAATGGTATTCAGCTGTTTGTTCACCTCTTTTTCAAAAATTTTAAGTTCTAAAGGTTTGGAAATGATAATTCCCAGGAACGTAGCAAGGATGAGACGCGGAATAGCCATCAGAATCTGATTCCACCATGTTCCTGTTTTTTTGATAGAAGAAACAATATAACGGTCAAGATTGAAAATCATCAGACCCCACAGAATCCCAAATCCTACAGCCGCCCAGAGATTGTCGAAGACTGTATACATAGCATAGCCTGCAGACAAAGTGGCGAATACTGCAGTGAAAAGGACAATGCCTCCAATGCCGGAAAATTTATTCCATTCGCTCGGAGTCTTTCTTAAAATATGGATGTTCCCGCCTGAACATACCATCAGAAACTTTTGGAACCAGTTTATTTTATGAGTTCCTTGATTTATAGTTTGTTGGTTTGTTTTCATAACTGAAAATTTATACAAAGGTAGTACTAAAAATCATACCAATGTAAAAGATAGTATTATGTTTTACCAAGTAATTATGTGTGTTTGGGTAAAATGTTGTTTTTAAGGCGGTTAATTTTTATTTTGAAAATTTACAAAAGAAGTATAAAAGCTATTTTAATCTGTCCGGGTTCTGCTTTAAAAAACTCTCCCATCCGGAATATGATTTGGTATCTGCTATTGTTCCGGAATTAAAATGATGACATACTGCAACGGCAAGACCATCGGAAGCATCTAAGTATTTTGTAGGAAATTCTTTTAATTTAAGAAGGTTTTGAAGCATTCCTGCTACTTGTTCCTTACTGGCGTTCCCGTTCCCGGTGATAGCCATCTTGATTTTTTTGGGAGAATATTCCGTAATAGGAATGTTTCTGTACAGACTGGCAGCCATAGCCACTCCTTGCGCACGTCCAAGCTTCAGCATACTCTGTACATTTTTTCCGTAGAAAGGAGCTTCAAGAGCGACTTCATCAGGGTGAAATTCATCAATAAGGGAAAGGGTTCTCTCAAAAATGTATTTAAGCTTGGTTTCGTGATTGGGATATTTTTTCAAGATGAGTTCATGAATAGAGACCATCTCCATTTTTCCTTTTTTTATGGAGATGATACCAAATCCCATTACCGTTGTCCCCGGGTCAATTCCTAAAATTATTTTCTCTGAAATCATTGCTTCAAAGATATGACTTTCTATGTTTTAAGTATAAAAAAGTATTACTAAACATTTTCGTTTATGTTTAAAATTTTAATATCTTTAAATAAAAATGATCATGAAAAATGTATTTAACGTACTTATTGTTCCTGTCTTTCTCTTGTTTAGTTTTAAAGAGGGAAATAATTTAGTTCAGAATAAGCATTCAGAAACTTTGACAGCAAAGAGCGACCGGATTATTTATTTGTTTTTCAAGGCAGATAAAGATCAGTCAGGAAATGCAAAAATTACGCTTCAAAGCAGTAAAATTGCAAACGGCAGACTAAAACATGTACCTTCTTTTGAAAGAGATGACGTTCGTAAGGGTGATCTTGTGATCACATTAACAGGGTCTGACGGAAAAGAAGTAGGTAAACAGCTTGTGAAAGATCCTTTCAATCCTGAATTGGAGGTGTATGAAAAAGAAGGGATTTCCAGACATAAAGCTTCCCTTCAAAATACGGAATTCAGTGCCCGATTTTCTTATTCTGAAAATATACAGTCGGTAAAGATTGAAAAAGCAACTGATGATGGAGTACTATTATTATTCACACAAAAACTATAATTATGAAAAAAACTTTATTATCCCTTTTAATCGGAAGCAGTTGTTTTGCACAGTCATTCGAGACCGTTCCTCTTTTACAGAATGGTGACAACAGTAAACGAGTTGTTATTGCAGTTTTAGGAGACGGATTTACCTCTGCACAGCAGGCTGCTTTTACAACATCGGCTCAGAATACAGTCAATTATCTTTTTACAAAAAGTCCCTATACAGAATATAAAAACTATTTCAATGCCTATGCAGTAAAAGTGATTTCTACAGAATCTGGCGTAAAGCATCCTGGAACAGCAACAGATGTCACAGAGCCTGTGATTCCCGTAACGAATCCCAATAATTATCTCGGATCTACTTTTGATGTTGGTGTTCACCGTTGTATCTACAGTAATACAACCAATAAAGTAGGGCAGGTTCTGGCAGCCAATATCCCGGATTATGACATTACTTACGTGCTGGGTAATTCTACAGAATACGGAGGTTGCGGAGGAACTTATGCTTTTGCTTCACTCAATGGTTCTTCCAATGAAATTGTGGTGCATGAGCTGGGACATTCTTTTGGTAAATTAGCCGATGAATATTGGTTTTCAGGTTCACTGGAATCCCCCAACAAAACACAGAATTCTAATCCGGCAACGATAAAATGGAAAAACTGGGTAGGATTGAATGGAGTAGGAGTGTATGCCCATGCTGAAAGCCCAACCTGGTTCCGACCGCATCAGAGTTGTGAGATGAGATATCTTAATCAACAGTTCTGCTCCGTATGTAAAGAGGCAATTATTGAAAAAATTCATAGTCTGGTTTCTCCTGTAGATTCTTATACTCCGGCAAATAATGCAACTGTTGATGCTACATCCAATGTTACTTTCACGGTCAACGAAATCCTTCCTATTCCGAATACACTGGTCAATTCATGGAGTTTAAACGGAACGGCTCTTGGACAAACAGGAAGCAGCATTACTATCACTCCGGGACAACTTAACAATGGAAATAATACCCTGACGCTTTCGGTAGTAGATAACAATCCGCTTTTGAAAGTAGATAATCACAGTACACTCCATGTTACCAACGTTTCGTGGACTTTGAGCAAAACTACGCTTAAGCTTTCAGAGGTAAAAGCTGAGGAGAGACGTTTCAGTATTTATCCTAACCCGACAGATGGAGAATTTTTCATTAAAGGCAAACAAGGCTTTTCAAAAGAGGTGAAAGTAGAAGTTTATGATGCCTCGGGAAAGCTTATTCCATCTCGATTTGAACTGAATGATTCTGCTATAAAGGTTGATATTAAAAACTATCCGGCAGGTACTTATCTGTTGAATGTAAAAGAAAATAAAAATCTGATTATTTCTCAGAAGATCATCAAAGAATAAATGAAACGAAACCGGCTCCAGCAGCCGGTTTTATTTTTCCAGTTTTTTCTCTGCAATAGGAACCCACTGTCCATCGTGACGCAGGAGAAGTATTTTGTCAACTATGAATTTAGTTTTATATTCCGTGCTTTCATATTTTTCCCATGCTTTAAGATAATTTTCCCAGGTCAGATCTCTGAATCCCACCGTCATATGAGGGTGAAAAGAATATTGAGCAAAATTAAAATATTCCTTTACCCTATGATAAAGCTCTGTTAATTGAACATTTTCTTTTGGCTGAATATAGAGTACAGGATTTTTAGGGTTAGGAAAGCTTCCAAATCCATCCATCTCCAGTTCAAAGGGGGCTATCTGCGTATTGATCTTCTGAAAAGCAATATGAATATCGTCCTCCAGTTCAATTTCTCTTGAAAAGGGAGGGAAAAGGGTAATATGAGCTTCATTTTTCAAAGCCTTGGAATTGGCATAATTTATTGCCAGATCTTCTTTAAACACTTTTATTTTTTCAATAATTTCCTGAGGAGGATAAATGGCAATGAAGTACATTTTTTTCATACGGCAATTTAGTTTTTTTACATCCGGAAATTAATGCTTTATCCTGAGCTGTGTAAGCGTATTCTCAAGATGATCAGTGATTTTTTTCACTTCAATATGAGGTCTGAAGATCACTCCTTTTCCTCTTTCTTCATCGGCAATATTAGACAGAATAATCACAGAAGTTTTAGTATCCGGATAATAGATGTTTAAGGAAGGAGAACCTTTTATATAACCGCTGTGGAAATAAGAATTGGGTTGACCGATATTAAGCATAATTCCATAAGCGTAACCCATTTTTCCAAAAATAGCATGGTGCCTTTCTGAACTTTTTGCCATGAATAGTTTAAGAGTTTCCGGTTTTAAAATTTTTCCGCCGTAGAGAGCATTATTCCATGAATGAAGATCCTGAATCGTAGATAATATTCCACCAGCAGGTGTCCCTATTTCTGGTCCGCCTAATCTTTTCGGCATATTGGGAACTTCTGAGAATTTGGCAGGTGTCCCGACATAAGCACTGGCAAAATTATTTCCTTTGAAGATATTTCCTGTGGAAGAATGAGTCATTCCTGCTTTTTTGAACAGTTCCAATACATTCGCATCATATGATTTTCCAGAGACTTTTTCCACAATCTTTCCAAGAGTATTGAATCCATCGTTGGAGTAAAAGAAATCTGATCCGCTTTTGAACATCAGTTTTCCACCCATCAGATTCAAACCTGAAGTATGATTTAACAGCTGATGAATTGTGATGTTTTCATATTCTTTAATCTGAAATTCTTTCAGGTATTTTGAAGCTTTATCTGTCACATTCAGTTTTCCCTGTTCCATCTGAAGCAAAATAAGAACAGCGGTGAACTGTTTGCTCACAGATCCGATTGCAAAAATAGTATTGCTGTCAATTTTAGTTTTTCTTTTAAAATCTGAATAACCGTTTTCCCTTCTGTAAAGTGGAATAGAATCTTTAAAAACGGCAATACTTCCATTGAAATGATACTTCTTGAAAGTAGAATCAATCTGTTGTTCTAAAAGTGTTTTCTGAAAAGCAGTGATGGTAGAATCTATAATTGCTTTTTTATCAACATACGTCATTTTGGGTGCTTCAGTAGTACTGCATGAAAGCAAAGCACAGAAAAGGGAAAGGAATACTAAATTTTTGATCACAGGTGTTGTATTTTTTAATGATGATTGATACTCTTAAAGATATTAAAATATCCTAAAGAGCAGTAAGGGAAGCAAATTGCGTGCTAGGATGAGGTTCCGGAGCAATTTAATACTGATTTAATCAATCTTTGTGGAATATTTCAGTCTTATGAATGAAATAACTCCTGTAATAAATAGTACATTGAAAAAGCCTGTGGAAGAATATTCTCAGGCTTATTTTAATATCAAATCACTAAACCAGAAAACATATTCTCCATCTTCTTCGTCAGGAGATGTTTTGGGTTTAGGATACGTTTTCTTTACTGTTTCTCCAATTTCAAACTGAACCGGATTTTTGAAAATAGGACCATCAAAAGTAAAAGTATGAAACTCTCCGTTTTCTCCGCATGGATCTACATTTTCAGGAAGATCGTTAATGAATTGCTGGTCAATAATTCGTCCGGCAAAGCTTTGATCAAGGTAAGATCCGTTGACACAGGTTACGATGGTTTTAAAACCAAGATCTAAGAATTCATGGATGAGGTTGGAGGTGTTTTGTTTCCAAAGAGGAAATACTGCTTTCATGTCAATAGCATTTAATTGGTCTTCTCTGTATTTTCTCAGATCTTCCAGAAAGATATCTCCAAAAATTGAATGAGTAATACCCTGAGCCTTAATTTCAGTCATTGTTGTACTCATGATCTGCTGATATTCTTCCATGGATGGTTCTTTAGGAAGCTCCATTTTGGTTAATGAAATACCGAGGCTTTCCGCTTGTTTTTCCAGCAGAGAAACATGCACACCATGCATAGAGATTCTTTGAAATTCCTGATTGATACTGGTAAGCAGAGTACTGACCTCGTACTGGCCTTCCTGTAGTATTTTATAAAGAGCGAGGGAAGAATCTTTTCCACTGCTCCAGTTGAATAAAGCTTTTGGTTTCATTGTAAAATAAAAATCTCCCAAAAATAGGGAGATTTCATGTATTTATAAATTATAATGATTGTATCTGTACATTACATATTTCTTCTGTACTTACCGCCTACTTCAAATAAAGCATTGGTAATCTGTCCTAATGAACAGTATTTCACAGCATCCATCATCACTTCAAATAAGTTTTGCTGGTTGATGGCTGCATGTTGAAGTTTTCTTAAAGCTTCGTCAGACTTACTTTCATTGGCTTGCTGGAAGTTGTGAAGAGATTCAATCTGCGCTTGTTTCTCCTCTTCTGTAGAACGGATAACTTCTCCTGGTAAAACAGTTGGTGAACCATCTTTTCCTAAGAAAGTATTAACTCCGATGATCGGATATTCACCGGTATGCTTCAGCCATTCGTAATGCATAGATTCTTCCTGGATTTTAGAACGCTGATACATCGTTTCCATTGCTCCAAGAACACCACCTCTTTCTGTGATTCTGTCGAATTCCGTATATACAGCTTCTTCTACAAGATCCGTTAATTCTTCAATGATGAATGATCCCTGAAGCGGATTTTCGTTTTTAGCCAATCCTAATTCTTTGTTGATGATCAACTGAATCGCCATTGCTCTTCTTACCGATTGCTCAGTAGGCGTTGTAATGGCTTCGTCATAAGCATTGGTGTGAAGTGAATTACAGTTATCATAGATCGCATAAAGTGCCTGAAGAGTTGTTCTGATATCGTTGAAATCAATTTCCTGAGCGTGGAGAGAACGTCCTGATGTCTGAATATGGTACTTTAACATCTGGCTTCTTTCATCTGCTCCGTATTTTAATTTCATAGCTTTTGCCCAGATTCTTCTTGCCACACGTCCGATTACTGAATATTCAGGGTCGATACCATTGGAGAAGAAGAAAGATAAGTTCGGTGCAAAATCATTGATATCCATTCCACGGCTTAAGTAATATTCCACATAAGTGAATCCGTTAGCCAGTGTGAATGCCAATTGGGAAACCGGATTCGCTCCCGCTTCAGCAATATGGTACCCCGAAATGGAAACAGAGTAGAAGTTTCTTACTTTTTCTCTGATGAAATATTCCTGAACGTCACCCATTAATCTCAATGCAAATTCTGTAGAGAAGATACATGTATTCTGAGCCTGGTCTTCTTTTAGAATGTCAGCCTGAACGGTACCACGAACCGTAGCAATTGTTTTAGCTTTAATTTCTGCATATACATCAGCAGGGATTACTTCATCACCTGTTAATCCCAGAAGCTGTAGTCCTAAACCGTTGTTGGATGGAGGAAGTTCACCGTTGTATTTTGGTCTTTCTAATCCTTTATCATCGAATTTTTCCTTCAGCTTAGCTTCTACTTTAGACTCTAAACCATTTTCTTTGATATATTTTTCAACATTCTGATCGATGGCAGCATTCATAAAGAAAGCCAGTAGCATCGGTGCAGGACCGTTGATGGTCATTGAAACCGAAGTTAATGCATTCACCAGATCAAATCCGGAATATAATTTCTTCGCATCATCCAGTGTCGCAATAGAAACTCCTGCGTTCCCGATTTTACCATAAATATCTGGTGGTAAAGCAGGATCCTGACCATATAATGTTACCGAGTCAAATGCTGTAGATAAACGTTTTGCAGGCATTTCTGCAGAAACATAATGGAATCTTCTGTTGGTTCTTTCAGGGCCTCCTTCTCCTGCAAACATCCTTGTAGGATCTTCACCGGTTCTTTTGAACGGATAAATACCTGCAGTGTAAGGGAAGCTTCCCGGTAGATTTTCCTGGCCTTTCCATTTGATCAGATCACCCCAGTCATTGTATTTTGGTAATGCAATTTTTGGAATTCTCAAATGAGATAAAGACTCTGTGGAAGTTTCAACCTTAATTTCTTTTCCTCTTACGAAATAAGAATAAAACTCAGCATGGAAAGCTTTTTTCGTATCGTCCCATGTTTTTAGGAAGTCGATGTTATCCTGTTGAAGCTCTTTTTCTGCTTTTTGGTATTCAGCATCCAAAACTTCATTGGAAATGATATTTTTTACGCCTTCAATATGATACATTTTTCTGGCCAGTTCAGCCTGTTTTTCAATATTGATGTCGTATTGTTTGTTGTTTTCAACGATTTCAGAAAGATAACGGACTCTTTTCGGAGGGATAATCGTTACTTCTTCTGTAACTTCCTGCTCCACAAAAGTTTTAAGATTTAAATCCGCGAATTTATCGTTTACTTTTGAAACTAGTCTGTTGTATAATTCTGTAGTTCCGTGATCGTTAAACTGAGAGGCTTTTGTTGCGTACACCGGCATATCATCTAATGGGCTTTCCCATAGAAGGTGGTTTCTCTGGAACTGCTTTCTTACCGCCTGAAGCGCATCCAATGCACCACGTTTGTCGGATTTATTCAATGCTACCAGATCCGCATAGTCTAACATGTCGATTTTTTCCAACTGTGTAGAAGCTCCATATTCAGGAGTCATTACATACATGGAAACATCTGCAAAATCAGAAACTTCTGAACCAGACTGCCCGATCCCTGAAGTTTCAAGGATGATGACGTCCGGATGAGCCAGTTTCAATACATTCAGTGCAGAGTGAATAAACGGAGAAACGGAAACGTTGTTTTCTCTGGTTGCCATTGAACGCATATAAACTCTTGGATCATTGATCGCATTCATACGGATTCTGTCTCCTAATAAAGCACCTCCGGTTTTCTTTTTCGAAGGGTCAATGGAAATAATGGCGATTTTTTTATCTGTATTGGAGCGTAAGAAACGTCTTACCAGTTCATCTGTTAAAGAAGACTTACCTGCTCCTCCGGTACCGGTGATACCAATAATTGGAATAGTAAGATCTTGAGATTTCTCGTCGATTGCTTTTACAAGCTCAGGCTTTTCTTCGGAGAAGTTTTCAACAGCTGAGATGATCTGTGCAATGCTTGACGGGTTTTCAAAACTGATATCGTCAAGATTTTTTGCGGTAACATCTTTTCCCGTTGCAAAATCTGATCTGTGTACCAGATCATCAATCATTCCCTGAAGACCAAGCTCACGCCCGTCATCCGGAGAATAAATTCTGTCGATTCCGTAAGACATCAGATCTTTGATTTCTTCAGGCAGAATTACACCGCCGCCGCCGCCAAAGATCTTGATCTGAGGTGAATTTTTTTCTCTCAACAGATCATAGATATATTTGAAATATTCATTGTGACCTCCCTGATATGAAGTTAATGCAATAGCATTGGCATCTTCCTGGATTGCTGTATTTACAACTTCTTCTGCCGATTTATCGTGTCCTAAATGGATCACTTCGCATCCTGTTCCCTGAATGACACGACGCATAATATTGATCGCAGCATCGTGTCCATCAAATAATGAAGCAGCAGTTACGATTCTTACCTTGTTGGTTGGAGTATATTTTTGGGTTTCCATAAAAATTCTAGAAAGTTTCTAAGTTTCCAAATATAATAATAAAAAAAGAACCTTGTGTTTGATTTTATATTGTTGATTTTCAGTTTTTTAATTCGTTTTATTTAATTATATCTCCCCAATTTTGTGTGTAAATGTTTGAAAGTTGAATGGTTCGGTAAGTACAGAATTAAAATGAGTTATGGCGATTTCATTTTCAAATAAGGCTTCTTCAGATTCTCAAATTAATTTCTCTATTTTTGCACCATATTTTACAAACATGCAAAAAGCGTTGATATATTTCGCATTGGGAACTGCAGTAAGCTTCCTGATCAATTATTTCTTTTTAAGTTCAGAGAATATCGGTTTAGAGTTCTACTATGCTATTGCTTTTGGCGCAGCGTGGGGGATTGCTTATTATTTAGATACTCCGGATATTACATTGGTAAAGAAACTGGGACTGTCTTTTGTAGTAATGGCTATTCTGGTTTTTGCAGGAACTCTTATTTTTAAACTTGAGCTGGCTATTCCATCCATTCTGAAGTTTTCCATGGTGTTTGTCGCCTATTATGTCATAGCGAGTTTTAGGGCAACCAAGTCGTTGAGAAAATAAATAAAAAGAGGCTTTCACATTGAAAAGCCTCTTTTTTTATTTAATGGATCATCATGAAACTTATTAAGGCAAGGCCTAGAAGTAAAAACATGAATGCAATAAAATTAATGGTGAATAATATCATTCCGACAATAATGCTTACCAAACCGTGGGCGCGATAAACCCGTCTGTGAGCAATAAAGAAATACGCCATAGTATATAACAGCAGGAATGATATTGTTAAATATAATATAGTATTAATCAGCCAGAAGTCTGTTAGACCTGTCAATTTAGAAAGTAAGAATATGAATAAGATGGTTAACAGTAAAAATGAGAAATAATGCAGGGTAAAGATTCCGTGATCAAAATACCACCACTTTTTCTTACTATGGAAAACCCATAAAAAGAATGCGAAAAGAGGGAGGTAGATGAAAAGGGCTTTAGGAAGATTATGAAATGACTTTTCTACCATGCCGGCAATAATCTCCTTTTTCTTAACCCCTTTTTCTTTAAGTTCAAAAAATTTGTGAACGATAGGAGCTTCAATGAAACTGAGAGATGAAGGGTTTTTGGCTTTAGCAGAATCATAGGCCTTTCTGGTTTTATATTCTCCAAAACTTACATCCGGATCTATTTTTTTGTCCATGTTCATGATGTCTTCTATTTCAGAAGAATCAGGAACAGCTTTTAGCTCTTCAATGGTAAGTGAGTCCTTTGCAGTCAGATGTTTTTTTGCTTTTATACTGTCTATCAGCTTCTGTTTCCCGACTGGCTTCATGATTTTTAAAAGATCCGTCTTATTGTGATCTTGCGTTTTTCCTTCTTTTGGGGAACCAGTATTAACCATCGGAAAAAGGGCAAACACGAAAAATGTGATGAAACTGACGAAAATATAAAGCTTTACAGGAGGCACGAATTTCTGTCTCTTTCCTTCGAGATAAGTGTTCGTCAGTTTGCCGGGTTTAAATAACAGATTTTTTACTGTTCCCCAGAACTGTCCGTCATAATGAGTAAAATCTTCTATGAAATGGGTGAAAAGAAAATGAAATGGCTGTCGTCTTTCAATATTTTCCTGCCCGCAGTGGGGGCAAAACCTTTCTTCAACCTGATGTCCGCAGTTCAGACAGGTTTTATCATCTCTTATTTTTCCGTGGCTCATGATTATGGAATATAATTGCCGCAAATATAATTATTTCAACGAAATTATAAATATGCCAGAATATTTTAGCGGAATCGTTAAGGTAAAATTAATAAAAGAAAGAGTTGAGGGAATAAACTCTTTGCTGTTTCATTCGTGTTTCTAGAATCTACGAAGTGTTTTTTTTCATCGGCTCATGAGTTCGCAAGATCTGTGCCAAAATTATAAATAATGTTAAAATCTATTGATAGAGGGGTGTAGAGTGAAGATTATATAGATTAAATAAAATATGTTTTTGGGTTACGAAAATAATTTGTACCTTTGCACACCCTTTTAGGGGTAAATTATGTTTAATCTTTAACTAAAACGTGTGAATACATTAAGTTACAAAACTGTTTCAGCGAACAAAGCTACTGCTAATAAAGAATGGGTTGTGGTAGACGCTGAAGGACAGCCGTTAGGTAGATTAGCTTCTACGGTTGCAAAGATTTTGAGAGGTAAGCACAAAACGAACTACACACCTCACGTAGATTGTGGTGATAACGTAATCGTTTTGAATGCTGGGAAAATTACACTTTCCGGAAACAAGTGGGCTGATAAGACTTATATCTGGCATACAGGATATCCTGGTGGACAGAAGTCTATGACTGCGGCTGAACTTCAAAAGAAAGATTCTTTAAAGGTATTAGAGAAGTCTGTAAAAGGTATGTTACCTAAAAACAGATTAGGAGCTGCTATCCTTAAGAACCTTTATTTATATGAAGGAACTGAGCACAAACATGAAGCTCAACAGCCAAAAACAATTAATGTTAACGAATTTAAATAATTAATTATGTCTATAGTTCACAAAATCGGAAGAAGAAAAACTTCTGTAGCTAGAGTTTATGTAAAACCAGGTTCTGGTGTTATTACAGTAAACGGTAAAGATGCTAAAGAATATTTCTCTACAGACGTGATGGTTTACAAATTAAACCAACCGTTTATCCTTTCTGAGACTGTTGGTCAGTATGACGTTACCGTAAACGTATTCGGTGGTGGTAATACAGGTCAGGCAGAGGCTATCAGATTAGGTATTTCTAGAGCTTTATGCGAAATCAACGCTGAGTTCAGATTAGCATTGAAGCCAGCTGGTTTACTTACAAGAGACGCAAGAATGGTGGAAAGAAAGAAGCCAGGTCAGAAAAAAGCAAGAAAGAGATTCCAATTCTCAAAACGTTAAGATTTCTCGTTGGCAGATGGCTTATGGCTATTGGCTACAGGAATGTATTAAATTTTTTTTAAACTTAATCTCGGCGAAAAGCCCATTGCCAAAAGCAAAAAGCAAACCGCCAATTGCCCGTTACGTTTAGCATCCAAACGCTTCTCCCATCTAAAGAAGTTGTTGATTGTTTAAAAGACGGAAAGTAAACTAACAAAAACAGAAAACATGGCAAAAGCAAATGTAAAAGACCTTTTAGAGGCTGGCGTACACTTCGGTCACATGACTAGAAAGTGGAATCCAAATATGGCTCCATACATTTTTATGGAGAAAAACGGTATTCACATTGTAGACTTACATAAAACAGCAGTTAAATTGGATGAAGCGTGCAGCGCATTAGAAAAATTAACTTCTGCAGGTAAAAAAGTTCTTTTCGTAGCTACTAAGAAGCAAGCGAAAGAAGTAGTTGCAAAACACGCTTCTGAACTTAATATGCCTTATATTACAGAAAGATGGCCAGGTGGTATGTTAACGAACTTCGTTACTATCAGAAAGGCTGTAAAGAAGATGAACTCTATCGACAAAATGAAAAAAGACGGTACGTTCGAAACTTTATCTAAAAAAGAAAGATTACAAGTTGACAGACAAAGAGCTAACCTTGAGAAGAACTTAGGTTCTATCGCTGACATGGTGAGACTTCCATCTGCTGTATTTGTAGTTGATATCTTAAGAGAGCACATCGCGGTAACTGAAGCTAAGAAACTTGGTATTCCAGTTTTCGGTATCGTTGATACAAACTCTGACCCTAGAAAAGTTGACTTCGTTATCCCAGGAAACGATGATGCTTCTAAGTCTATTGATATGATCCTTAGCGTAGTTTCTGAATCTATCAAAGAAGGTCAGTCTCAAAGAAAAGCTGATAAAGAAAAATCTAAAGAAGAAGGAGAAAAAGTATCTGCTGATACAGATGCTGATTTCGATGCAGAATAATTGAAGATTTTCTTTAATATAGGAAAAACGCTGGATTTCGGTCCAGCGTTTTTTTTATTGTTTGATAATTAAGGCTTCTTAGGACATACCATCAATTCAGGCAGGTCAGGATCTGTAGTCGGAACAATAACTCCTATTCTGCATACCCCGCTACAGCACATTTCACCTATTTCGATATTACAGCCGTCTATACAGCTTCGGTACCCTCCTTTGATTGTTCTTAAGATTTCATCAAAAAAATAAAAACCTGCAGATCCTGCAGGTTATATGTTAGTTTGAAAGTTTTATAGAATAAGAAGTTGTGACAAACTTTGTAGACTGGTAAGTAGAGTTGCAAACCACTCCGGATAATCTGTAGTTCTGATTTCTAGGAACCATGGTATATCCAATCTTTCCTGCACCAATAGGAATTTTCTTGAAAAAATTGCCGCCACTTACCGTAAGGACCATATTACAAGGAGATTTATTTTCCACAGAAATAGAGGTCCTGGGATTTTTGGGATCATCACTGTTGAGAAGATCATTAAGTACTTCTGCTGTCTCCGGTTTATAGGTCTTTATAAGATCGTTATACTCTCGTTCTGTATTGGCTCTGTTCCCTGAATTATTAGCAGGATAAGGGTAGGATGTTCTTCCCGGATAGCCCCCATAATTGACATTACAGCTGGCAAGAATCAATGAAATTCCGGTAAGAACTAATAGTTTTTTCATCCTATTCTATTTTTTTTTGACTTTTGTTTTTTCTCTAACTTTTCCGTTGTGGTCCCCTTTTGGGCAGATTCCAGTCCAGTGTTGGCCGGTTTTGGATTGTCTACCGTTACAAATATACTTTTTTTAATGTCTTTCTGAGAGGAATATTTCATATCACAGATATTGCTGCTCAATGTATATGAACCTTTCTTTAGTACAATGAAATTTTCTGCATGTGAAGGAACAGCAAGATTGTAAAACTCTTGTCCTTCTATCCGCAATACAATATTACAGTCAGAATTATTTTTGAATAAGAGAATCGCTTCATTACGGTGAATATCCTCATTAAACATTGCATTCAATATCCTTACTGTTTTTTCCTTATGCTCAGCAGATGTTTCAGCAATAAGCTTTTTGAACTCTTCGGCATCGTCAGAATTAGGATTTCTCATTGCACCTTTAGGAATATCTGCAATAACAGGTCTTGCTTCCATAGGTTTGGCCGTAAGCGCTCCCTTTGTCCATTCTGTGTTTTTTAAAGCAATGAGCTTAGGTTTCAGCACAGTCTTTTTAGGATCGTCAGGGTGTGCGTTCTTCAGGTATTCTTCAATTTCTTTGATGTTTGTGCTTTTTAAAATGTCTTTACTGCTTTTCTGAGCCTGTGTAAAGTGGGGAATAAGAAATGTGAAGAATAAAATCGTTAAAAATTTTTTTTTCATCAAGTTTGTTTATTTCATCAGCTTATCCGGAATTTGATGTAAGTAATGGTTTTCCCTTTCGCTGAGAATAACTCTTCATAATACGTTTTGATGTCTCTCAAATGTTCTGTATTAGGATCGTATTCTGGTGCACCGTAGATATCATGGTGGGCAGAAATGATTTCATAACCTGCTCCCTGTAAATATCCAAGGGTATATCCATGCAGGAATTCCGAATCGGTTTTCAGGTGTATAATTCCTCCTGGCTTCAGGAATTTTTTATATCGGTTTAAAAAATCCGGATGGGTTAATCTGTGTTTTGTTCTTTTATATTTAATCTGTGGATCAGGGAATGTAATCCAGATTTCGTCTACTTCATTTTCAGCAAAGAAATAATCTACAAGTTCGATCTGAGTTCTCAAAAACGCTACATTAGTCATGTTGTTATCCACGGCTTCTTTAGCGCCAAACCAAAATCTGGCTCCTTTAATATCAACTCCGATGAAGTTTTTTTCAGGAAATGTTTTTGCGAGTCCTACAGAATATTCTCCTTTTCCACAGCCCAGTTCCAATACGATAGGATTATCATTTTTAAAGAAATTGTCTCTCCATTTTCCTTTAAGATCGAAACCATTTAAGGCGTCTTCTCTGGTTGGCTGGATTACATTCGGTAATATTTTGTTTTCTGCAAATCTTGCTAATTTATTCTTGCCCATTGAGTTATAAAATGAGTGCAAAAATAGTGAAAATTTATGGAGTCTCTATGTCTTTTGGTAGTAAAAGACATCAGGACCATTCGTATTTAGTTTGTATTACTGACCTCCCAAGGCCACCATAATGGGTCTTTCAATTGTTTTTTGTGAAGCATATTGTGCGCCGCAAACCAGGCTGGTAAAAAGATACTGTCCTTTACTTATGACAATGGAGCCTTCACCCTGTGCAGGAACTGCCAGCCTGTATTTGGTAGTTCCTACGCCTTCCATTCTTACAATAATATTGCAGTCTGATTTATTTTGAATCAAAACAATACATTCTTTAGCATTGGGATCGTTATCAAATAAGGAATTTAAGATTTTTACAGTCCTGTTTTTATGTTCCACAGGGGAAACAGCCATCAGCATATTGAATTCTTCTGCTTCAGTATTAGGAATGGTGGCATTGGCACTGGCGTTTACAACGTATGTATTTTGAGCAGTACTGGGTGTATAGACTGTAGTAGATTGTTTTGCAGCCAGTTCAGCTTTGTATTTTGCAATTTGCTTTTGTTTGATGATGGCATTCATTTCATCAAAAGTAATCTTGGTAGAAGGCCTCCTTCTCAGCATAGCAAGCATTTCCTGCATGTCTTTTACCTTTTGATCAGCAGGATGTGCATTTTTGATGTACTCTTTCATCATTTCCATTACCCTGGGTTTCAAAACAGATCTTCGGGGATCATCAGGATGAGCATCTCTTAAAAAGGCATTGATCTCATAGATATTCTTACTTTTTAGAATATCACTATAATCTTTCCCTTTCTTTTGGGCAGAGACCGTGAAGAATAACATACAGCCAAGAAGTAAAAGTACTTTTTTCATTAATTAATATTAAGTTAGAAATTGGGTGCTTCACTCTTAATTTGCGTTTTGGTTGCTTAGTTTTTTATTTGATAACGAAATATCCCGTGTTTTTATTTTAAACACTTGTTTGTGAGATAAAATTAAACATATTTTTGAATATTAAGGAATATTATAGCGTAAAAGTTAAATAATTCATACTGTAAGAATATGCTTAAGGATGACTTGCTATCATCACCCATAAAAAAATAACCCATGCACTGTGCATGAGTTATAAGATATTTTAATTTGTTTTTTAAAGGAAATTCTAATTACTGCCAACCACTTCCTGAAGGTGTGAACTTCTTAGTCTTTTCTGATAAATAGGAAGGTATTTTTCAATAGGAATTTTTACTGCTTCAAAATTGCCCGCCAATACATAAGCCTGGATATTTTCTGAACTGTAAACAAACTGAAGAAAATTATCAATTAAATTTTCCGGTATTTTAAATTTTGCAAAATAATCTTTTCCCAGATAATTTTTGATCTGTGCTATGGAGCTGTTCATCCTTTCATAAGCCTGATAACGCTGTTTTTTCTTTCTTTCTCCGGAAAGAATATCATAGATACTTTCCAGGCTGAAGGTAAGTCCTCCATCCCGAAGTCCGGCAACAGGAAGTTCCGGAGGTGTTCCATCTCCTTTAGGTTCGGGAAGCCCGATTACTTTTTTAAGGGCATATGCTTTGTCTTCTTTTCTTAAAGAGTTCACATCATACCGGAGGTTTCCGGTAGGCTTAAATCTGCTGAGAACAATCTCCTGAATTTCATAATAGGCAATTTTAAGTTCAACCAGATTTTTTTGCTCCATAGACTGAGGAGTCAGTTTGATATCCTTTCTTTCCGTCACAATAGAGGTAAAACGGATGACATCCCCGGTATTGGCGGGAATATTAAAATTACCATTGTAGTCCGTAAGAACGGTTTTTTGTGTATTTAGGTTGGTGACATACACCTGATTGAGATATAAAATAGAGTTGTCTCTCAGAAATACCTCGCCGGAATATATTTGTGCATTAATTTTTGCCAGAAAAACCAATAGCAGTAGAGTAAACAGTTTCTTCATATAATGCGCAAAATTACATAGAAATAAAGCAATTCTGTGTAGTTAGATGAAGAATAGTGGTTAAAGTTATATTAAACTTTGGGATTTAATTGTTAAGGAGTGTTAGAAACTTGCCATTCATGTAATAAACAAAACATTTACATAAAAAAACCGGAAGAAAAGAGTGCTGAAGTTTTCACTGCTTTTTCTTCCGGTTTTCTGTGGTTACCTATGTTTTACAAGCAGCCAGCTTGTGTATTTTATCATAAGGTTGGAGCCATATTCTGTCCAGGTGATAAAGTACCAGTAATTTGCTGTAGGAACATATCTGCCACCGATTCTCCCATCCCAGGTATATCTGTTTTCAGGAGTGCCTCTGAAGACTTCTGCCCCATACCTGTCAAAGATCCGGAATACAAGATTATCATTCTTCATTAAAGCAGAATAGTCTATTCCTTCGTTAACGCCGTCTCCATTCGGAGTAATCGTGTTGATCAGATTAATAATGGCAAATGATTTTTTAACATCCTCGCACATTTTAGAATCTCTTACAAATACATTATGAGCTCCTCTCGGTACATTGTAAAAAACATTGGAGCTCTGCCATATTACACCATCTAAGGAATATTCATAAGGAGGTGTACCCCCGCTTGCTCCAACTTTTACCGTTGTTCCATCGATTTCAATAGAGGTTATGACAGGAAGCGGCCATTCTGTAACATTTACATATTGTTTATAAACACAGCCATTGAAAGTGAGTTCTACCCAATAACTTCCCGGTGCTACATTGGTGATGGAAGGAGTTGTTGCCCCTGTACTCCACAAATACCTTTCAAAACCAGGCCCTGCATTAAGGGTGGTAGTGGTTTTCGGGCAAATTGCCGTGTCTGTTAAAATATCTGATTTCTTAGGAATTTTAATATTTATTTTCAGAGTACCTATTTCAGGGCAAACCCCATTTTTTTCAAAACGGATATAATAAGTCTGTGAAGTTGTAATATTAACTGGTAATGAAACTGCGTTCACATCATTCTGAGCATCTGCCAACGTTGCATGAAAAGTAAAAGTAACATTCGGATCTAATGTAAACTGAGGAATAAACTGAGCTAAGTTGACACTTTTTATCCCGTCTAAGTCATCGTCACAAGTACTTTCTGTGACGGTTTTTGTGATCAATGTTATTTTTGCTCCGATACTGAATTGTAATGGTTTGATTACAGAAGCACATCCGTCCGGGGAATCTACCCGGATATAAATGGTTGTAGTTGCTGTATAGCTCCAGTTGTTTGGGAGCGTATTGTTATTTCCTGCATTGGCGTCTGCGAGATTGGCATAATATCTTACATTAGGAAAGTAATTTGGATTATTAAGTACAATCGGGGTTATATTGGAAAGCACAACAGTCACTGTTCCATCCAGATTATCATCACAGAAGATACCATTATAATTATCCGCTACAACAGCTTTGTTAAAAAGTGATAGCGTTATCTGTGCAATATTTTTACAGCCAATATTATTATTAACAACAGCGTATATGATTGTACCATTGGGTACAGTATAGGCTGTTGTATTGGTTATCAAGGCTGCGGCATTTTCATTCTGAGCATCCAAAAGGGTAGGGTAATACGTAATAGTAACCGGTGAGTTACTGGTAACATTTGCTGTTGTCAGGTTGAAGGTTCCCTGTCCATTGATATCACAGGCAAACAGGGTTGTATTCATTACCGAAAGAGCCTGAATATTTATAGTAACGGTAACTGTTTCACAATCCGGGAAGTCAGGGTCATTCCCACAGAATGTATAAGTAAATGTATCTGTTCCTGATATTCCGGGAGTATTTACAGTATAAGTAATAATACCTGTAGTAGGGTTTACAACTGCTGTTCCTAATGAAGGAGCTGTTGTAATGGCTACAGTGCTTGGAGCTGGAGTCTGTGATGAACTGGTGAACGCTGGAATTATTGTTTTGGAGTTACAAACGGTATAAGAGGTATTGGTAAGTTTTGTACAGTTCAGAACTTTAAATTGTTCTGTGACCAGGGGAGCGCAACTTCCCATTGTGACTGAACATGTATAATATCCTGGTAGTGTAGGGGTGATTGATGATGTGGTAGCTCCCGGGACGATAGTCCCGTTTCTGTACCATTGATAAGTATCATATATTAAAGGATCAACGGTAAGAACCATCCCGGGAATACAGCCGCCTCCGGATTGTAAAATAACAGGCTGTGTAGGAAAGCCGGCAAAAAAACCTCCGTATCCTACAGCATCACTTCCGGCAGTGATACCAGCCATAATCGCTTTATCTGAAACTACAGTAATAGTACCTGTTACATTAGGAATGCCGTAAGTAACCCAATTCGTTGTACCTGTCATATTGTAAGGGCCGGTTATTGCAGGTGGATTCGCTCCGTTTACTGTTATGTTAGCTCCTCTTTCCGTAATAAGATTCAGCTTTGTGGGAATATTTAGAATACCTCCGGGATTACCATTGGAATGAACAAAATTTTCATTGATAAGGCCAAGTTCATTAATTTGCTTTGGCAGATAACAGTTCAAAGCAGGAATATAATTAAATCCTCCGGTGGCTGTTTCATTTCCTACATTGGAATCTCCTGCTAAAATTTGGTATACATAAGCATTTTGTGATGTTTTAAGATACAAGTTGTAATGTCCGTTTCCCTGAAGGATATATTTGGAATCCGGGATGACAAAGTATTTTCCGGCATTGATGGTTGCTAATGGTGGAATTTCATTATTGACAAAAATCTGAGTATTGTCTTCAGTAGCAATAACAATAGCCCCTTCCATATGAGAACCAATAGGACCGTTACCTTTTACGAGTGCGAATTCATTTCCAAGTCTGTTGACAGGGACTGCCTGATCCATTAAAATATCTGAGCTGGAAGGGAAGTTTCCTGCGTATTGTCCGTTAAAATTTCCATTGGTGACATTGATGGGCTTGTTTGAAGTAATTTTTGAGCCAATGAAACCATCAACATTTCCAGTGAGATTCCCTATTCCGTCAATGATGTAAGATTGTCCTTTGTTTAAAGTGAAAGTCATTGTCGGATTGGTAGCTCCAGTCATTCCGTTAGAAAACTGAACATTTGGGCTGTACCCGGTGATGGTGACAGTTGTGTTATCTTCAGTAGCCAGTATGCTGGTCATAAAATTTAAAATACCATTGCTCACAGAGATAGGAGCGGACGCTGCGTAGAATTTTTGTCCTGTAGAGGGAATTCCTTTGGAAGTAATGATTTCAGCATGGTTAAATACTGAGAATCTTAAATTGGCATAAAAAGGAAATTCTGCTTTAAGGTATAATCCTTTCGTCGTAGGAGTAAACAGATCTGTTTGCTGTGTGGTAATAATATAATTTCTTAAAACATCAAATTTCTGTGGGTTGTTCTTACTGATGACTACTGTACCAATCAAAACATTATTATTGTAAATGCTTACTGGGAAGGGAGTCGTTCTGCTGGTAGATAAATACAGTTTCTGATAAGGATTGGGAGCACCGGTTCTGTCTACCATCGGAGCAAACCAATGTTCTCTGTCCAGTTGGGCAAAAGAAGAGGTGAAAATGTAAAATATAAATAAAAAAGATAGAATTTTCTTCATTCAGTATTAGTATTTATCACAAATTTAATAATAAAAAGTATTGAATGCTTGAAAATATAATAAAAATAAGCCATGATTGTACAATCATGGCTTATTAAATATAGTTTTAAACTAATTATTACTCTCTGTTTTTAACAAGAATCCAACCTGTATATTTTATTGGAGTCTTTTCTTTGTTGGATTCATTCCAGCTGATATGATACCAGTATGTTCCTGTTCCCAGTTTTTTATCAAAGTGTTTTCCGTCCCATCTGTAATTGTTGAATTTGTTTCCGGTGAACACCATGTTTCCATATCTGTCATACACAACAAAGCTCAGATTTTCTTTATAAGCCAGTTCACTGTAATCTATATAATCATTTACATTATCTCCATTAGGTGTAATGGCATTTAATAGATTAGGAATGGTAACTTCCACAGCAATCGGAGTACAGTTATAGGCATCTTTTACATAGAAAGTGTGCTGTCCTCTTGTTAACCCTGTGAAGGTACTTGAATCCTGCCAGTTAGCAGTTCCATCAACAGCATATTTGTATGGAGCTTTACCACCGCTTACAATTACAGTTGCTGTATTATTATTGATCTCAATCGTTTGAATTACCGGATCTTCAACTTTTTTTACTTTTACAGTCTGTGTGAGGAAACATCCGTTTTTACCAAGAATTACAGTGTACTCTCCAACACCTATATCCCTGATACCTGAAGAAGTAGCTCCAGTACTCCATTGATATGAATCATATCCAGGGCCAGCGTCCAGATTCGTTTTTGCATCCATACAGATATACTGATCTACCAGAACAGGAGACTTTTTAATTGGAAGTACGATTAACTCAATTTTCGCATTGGCCGTACAGCCCTCAGCAGTTGTTACTTTCACATATACAAATCCTCCTGTTGAAGGGAAGTTTTCTGGTGTTGTGATTTGATTGATTCCTGCAGTAAGATCATTAAGGGTACGGTAGTATTTTTTTGTTACCGCATTATAGTCTGTAACCTTAGCTTTTGTAAGATCAAAATAAGCGTAAGGATCCACATCATACCAACATGCCTTAATAGAAGCATCGGTTACGATGAATGGTACTACAGTAAGGTTCAGGGTTACCTGCTCACAATCTGTAAATTCTACAGAGTTTCCACAGAATTTATAAATAATTTTATCTGGTCCTAAATATCCAGGGTTAGGGGTATAAGTAATAGTTCCGTTTGAATTGACAACAGCTGTTCCTTTGGTAGGAGGGGTTAAAATTACTACGGTACTTGGAACCACAGTTTGAGTGGAAGAAGTAAACGTCGGGGTGATAATTTTAGTAGAGCAAGCATTAAGTGCCTGTGTTGTTTCTTTTAAACAGGTTTGTACTTTGTAGATAGGAGTTGTCACAGGAGGACATGTTCCCATTGTTACTTTTACCGTATAATTTCCTGATTGGGTAGGCGTATATGTATAACTGGTAGCACCCGGAATGGCAACTCCGTCACGGAACCACTGATAAGTTTCATATCCATCGTCAACTTCAAGAACAATTCCAGGAACACACTCACCTGTCTTTTTCGCAATGACAGGGATTGATGAGAATCCGGCAAAGTATCCTCCGTATCCTGCAGAACTATACCCTCCGTTGATACCTGCTGTAACAGCTTTTGTAGAGGTAATCTTAATATTTCCGGATACACTGTTGATTCCGTAGGTAACCCAGTTAGCATTTCCAGCCAACGGATAAGGCCCGGCTTCAGGCAAAAGAGGAGCGTCATTTAACATGACAGTAGCACCAGCTTCTGTTAAGATGTTTAATTTTACGACAAGATCACTTGTTGTTGTGCTGGCTCCTCCCACTCCAAGGGGCATTTCATTAATCTTCCCAATCTCATCAATTTTTCTTGGAAGAAAACAGTTTAACGGCGGGATGTAGTTGAATCCATTGGTTGCATCACTTTGCAAAACTCCGATAAACTGGTATAAATATACATTTTTGGTAGTGGAAATGAACATGTTTGAATGTCCTGATGTCCCCTGAGCTACATAGCTGGTTTCGTTAATTCTGTACCATTCTCCGGCAGCAAGTGTTGCAACGGAGGTACCACCACCATTTAAATATACTTCAGTATTATCTTCGGTAGCAACAATAAGACCTCCTTCCATGTTTAAGCTAGGTTGAGTAGATCTTGTTTTTACCATTGCAAAGGTATTACCAAGTCTGTCCACCGGAACAGATTGATCAAGAACAGGGTCACTTCCCGTTGTGGAAGCAGAGAAGTTGGCATTACAACTTCCATTGGTCAATGTTACTGGTTTGTCAGCAACAATTTTAGCACCAATGAAGCCTGTTTTGTTTCCAGACTGAGATCCGGATCCGGCGAGAATAAAAGATTGTCCTTTTTGTAAAGTAAAAGACTGAGTATTTCCAGTCGGGGTGCCATTAATAAAAACGACTCCGGCAGTAGGGTTCCATGATACGGTTACATTGGTGTTGTCTTCAGTTGCAAGGACACCTGCCGTAAAATTCTGGATACTGCTGGTATTGGTATTGGGAGCGGCGGCAACGAAAAATGTTTTTCCAATTCCTGCCTTTCCTTTACTGGTTATTACTTCCCCGTGCACACTCTGAGCGAGTCTTAAACTACAGTAAAAAGGTTTCACTGCTTTTAAATAAAGCCCTTTATTACCTACAATGAAGGCTTCGGTAGATGTTCCTGTGGAAATAAGGTTATTGGCAACCTTATAGGTTTGCGGGTTATTTTTGCTGATTGTAACAGTGGTAAGCGCAGCATTGTTGTTGTAGATAGTTACATCAAAAGGAGTGTCTGAATCAGTAGAAAGGTATATCATATTGTTATACCCTCCAACACTGTCATAATAGGGAGCAATCCAATGCTCGGTATCCCTTTGCGCAAAGAGTGTATTAATTGTCAAAAAAATTAATACTAAACTGAGTAGAAATCTTTTCATGAGTATGGAATTAGGATTTCTACAAAAATAAAATAAAAAATGAAATACTTTTAATAAAATTTAAATAAATGTTAAAAAAAACGCTCCTATTTTTAATTAAAAGCCCTCTTGGATATGAAACTGGTAATTAGTTGTTGGGATTAATCTTTCTGATTATCAATAAATAGTTCTTTAACAGGTGAATTTTTCTGATAGGAGATCGTATCGGCGAATAAGAATCCTGTTAATAAAAAATCCCGGTGAAATTCACCGGGATTCAATATTTTTTGAAAAAGTCCGCTTATAGGCTTACTCTTACAAATCCTGTTACTTTTAGGTCTGCATTTACAGATTTTACGTAATCAGCAACTGAGATACTTCCGTCTTTAATGAAATCCTGGTGTACCAAAGTGTTGTCTTTGTAGAATCTCTGCATTTTACCTTTAAGGATGTTGTCGATAATGTTTGCAGGTTTACCTTCTTCAGTAAGTTTGTGTCTTTCGATCTCTAACTCTCTGTCGATAGTTTCCTGAGAAACTGCAGTTTCGTCAAGAGCAATTGGGTTCATTGCAGCAACCTGCATAGAAACAGCTTTAGCAGCTTCCTCAGCTCCGTCTACTTTAGCAGAAAGAGAAGTGATAGCAGCAATTTTGTTTCCAGCGTGGATGTAAGCTCCTAAGAAATCTCCCTGAATTCTTTCGAAAGATCCGATTTCAATTTTCTCACCGATAACTCCTGTTTGCTCAACTAATTTCTCAGCAACAGTGATTCCGTGGAAATCTGTAGCTAAAAGCTCTTCTTTAGTAGCAGCGAAGATAGCCATTTCAGCTAATTCGTAAGCTAGCTCAACGAATGCCTCGTTCTTAGCAACGAAGTCAGTTTCGCAATTTAAAGAAATAACAGCACCTAAAGTGTTGTCTTCGTTTACTCTTGCGATTACTGCCCCTTCAGTAGACTCTCTGTCAGCTCTGTTAGCAGCAACTTTTTGTCCTTTTTTTCTAAGGATATCTACCGCTTTTTCGAAGTCTCCTTCAGCTTCAACTAGAGCTTTCTTGCAGTCCATCATACCTGCACCTGTTTGGTTTCTTAATTTAGCTACGTCTGCAGCAACTGGTGTATAAGACATAATATCTATTATTTTTTATTTAAGATTAGTATTAATTTTTAGCTTAATTTTAGAGCAGTGCAAAGATAATGATTTTAATGATAAACTAAAAAATGACTTTTCACGTTATTAATATATTTAATACTATTTTAAAGGTTTGATTAATGAAAAAAATCTTCTTTCTTCTATTTATATGCATTTTTGCTCTTGGTTTTTCTCAAAAAAAGAAAAAAACAAAATCTAAAGCTGTTGTTGAAAAAGAAACTGTAATTATCTATACCGAGCAGGAAGCTGAGATTTCAAAAGAGGCAAGAGTGATTGCCGGATTTTTGAAACAGAACCCTGGTCATGCTAAAACTGACTATTTCAAAAGAAAGCTGATTGATATTATTATGGCAGATAATTCGCCGGAAGCAAAACCTACGATCAAACCAATTAGTAAAGAGAAAATTGAAAATATCGTTAAAAATAATGAACTGAATAGCGGAAAAACGATTGCTGCAAATAAAAAATATACTGCTAATGGGAAGCCTGTTTCTAATAATACAGCAGCTGCTATTGACGCTTTAAAAGAAGAAAGAAGAACTACTTTTGCGTCGGTAGGATCTGCGGGTGCAGCAAAAACCGCAGGAGCATCCAAAGCTGAACCAAGTGAAGAAAATAAAAGAAGAGCCGCCATGCTTACCCATCTTTTTAGTAATGACATCAATAAAAGTGAAGCTTATATCAATATCAAGAACAGATCAGCCTGTAATCTTATTGTGAAGATAAGTGGAAAAAAATATTATAATCTAACTGTGCCTGCAAGAGGGGAGAATTTTATCCTGGTTGATAAAGGAGAGTATGTAATGACCACATCAGTCTGTGATGCAAAATATTCTTCTGTAAAGAAAATTACTCAGGATATTGAGATTGCCCTGAATGTTGCAGAATAGAATAAGAAAGAAGTAAACTAAAGAAAAAAGGTTAAGAAGAAATTCTTAACCTTTTATTTTTTTATCCTTTAAACTGACCCATTGCAATGAATTTGTCCTGTCTTTGGGTTTCAAGCTCCTGTCCTGTAAATTTGGAAAAAGCTTTGATATTTTGTAAAATTGAATTTTTTAAGTTCAAATAAGTTGTCTCCTGGTCATAATGAGCACCTCCAAGGGGTTCCTCTATGATTCCGTCAATGAACTTTTCTCTTAAAGCATCCGCCGGAGTAAGATTCAATGCATTGGCAGCATCTTCTTTGTGATCCCAGTTTCTCCATAATATAGAAGAACAGCTTTCTGGTGCAATTACCGTATACCACGTGTTTTCCAACATATATACTTTATTTCCGACCCCTATTCCTAATGCTCCACCACTGGCACCTTCTCCGATGATGTAAGTGAAGATAGGTGTTTTCAGCTGAACCATTTCAAAAATATTTCTTGCAATAGCTTCTCCCTGCCCTCTTTCTTCAGCTTCCAATCCAGGATAAGCTCCCGGTGTATCTACTAAAGTTACCACAGGGATATTGAATTTTTCAGCAAGCTTCATTAATCTTAAAGCTTTTCTGTATCCTTCCGGATTTGGCATTCCAAATCTTCTGTGCTGTCTTTCTTTAGTCGTTCTTCCTTTTTGAGTCCCTATGATCATTACTTTCTGACCATCAAGGGTAATCAATCCTCCAATCATTGCCGGATCATCAGCGAAATTTCTGTCTCCATGAAGTTCTAAGAAACTGCCTTTGTCTGCCATTCCGTTGATATAGTCCAGTGTATAAGGACGATCCGGGTGACGGGACAGTTGTACTCTTTGCCAAGGTGTAAGATTTGAATAGATTTCTTTTTTCTTTTCTAGAATCTTATCCTCAATCTGGCTGCATGCTAATTTTACATCAACACCACTTTCTTCTCCTACTAAAGAACACGTCTGGTATTGGTCCATCAATTCTTTGATAGGAAGTTCGAAACTTAAATATTCCATTTCTTGAAGTAAATTAAATCTTTCAAATGTATGAAAAATTATGGTTATTCTATTTAAAATTATTTATAGCATTGTTTATTCTGGAGATACTTTCCTCTTTACCAAGGGTTTCCAGAATGTCCGGAACGTCCGGTCCTTTCAGTTCTCCTACTAAAGATAATCGTAACGGCATCATTACTTTACCCATTCCTAATCCTTTGTTTTCAGCAAAATCATGCATGGTTTGCTTTAATGTTTCAGCAGCAAAGTCTGTAGCTTCAAATGCAGATGCCAATTCTCCTAAAACGGTAGAAGTTTCATCATTCCATGCTTTTTTGGATGCTTTTTCGTCATAAGAAACCGGAGCTTCAAAGAAAAATTTTCCGTTTTCATAGATATCTTTAGGGAAAGTGGCTCTTTCTTTCATCAGATGAATTACTTTCAGTAGCTTTTCATCAGAAGCAGCGGAAAGATCAAGATCGGTGTTTTTCAGGATCTGAAGAAGTTCTTCATCAGACTTCATCTGAATATACTGGTGATTGAACCATTCAGATTTTTCTTTACTGAATCTTGCTCCTGCTTTATGTACTTTATGAAGATCAAATTCTTTGATCATCTCTTCTAAAGGAAGTATTTCTTTATCATCTGCGGGAGACCATCCCAGTAATGCGACCATGTTGATGAAAGCATCAGGAAGATATCCGTTTTCTCTGTATCCTTTAGAAACTACACCTGTAGCAGGATCTTTGAAGTCAAGAGGAAATACCGGGAATCCGAATTTATCTCCGTCTCTTTTGCTCAATTTTCCTTTTCCTTCTGGTTTTAAAATTAAAGAAAGGTGTGCAAATTGTGGTGCTTCCCACTGCATTGCTTCATATAATAAGGTATGAAGTCCCAAAGAGGGAAGCCATTCTTCACCACGGATGACGTGAGAGATTTCCATTTCATGATCATCAATGATGTTCGCAAAATGGTAAGTTGGCATTCCGTCATTCTTTACCAGAACTTTATCATCTAAAGTATTGGTATTAACTGAAAATTTTCCACGGATAATATCTTCAAGATTTAATACTCTGTCAACAGGCATTTTAAATCTTACAACATAAGGTGTTTTTTCATCCAATAATTTTTGGACTTCTTCTTCAGAAAGAGCAAGACTGTTTCTTAAACGGTTTCTGGTTTTATTATCATAAGAGAAAACATCACCTTTCGCTTCATACTCAGAACGCATTGCATCCAGTTCTTCTGCGGTATCAAAGGCAATGTAAGCATAATCTGTCTTCAGGATCTGCTCTGTATATCTGTCGTAGATGTCTCTTCTTTCAGACTGTCTGTAAGGAGCGAATTTTCCTCCTTTCTTAGGACTTTCATCAGGAATGATTCCGCACCATTCTAAAGCTTCTTCAATATATTCTTCAGCTCCTTCTACATATCTTGCGGTATCTGTATCTTCAATTCTCAGTACAAATTCTCCCCCTTGATTTTTAGCAAAAAGATAATCATATAATGCGGTTCTTACGCCTCCCAAATGTAATGGTCCTGTAGGACTTGGAGCAAAACGTACTCTTACTTTCTCCATTTCAATTTTAATTTTTGCAAATTTACTTAAAATTATGCGTTTAAGAGATGATTTCTGACCGCGTATTGATTTTTTGATCCTGACTTTTTTATTTATTTCCATAGATTTTCGGTAAATACGGTTTTTAAAACTCCCAATCTTATATTTCTGATCATATTTTTTACTCATGGATCGTAATCTGTGAAAAGTGTTTCTGAAAAAATGAATTCATAAACGATAACTGTTGTGTTTTGTGCGTGTGTTCTTTTGTAAGTGTTTTTATATTTGTTTTCATAATTGATATTATTAAATTAAATCACAATTATGAGATTTTGAATTCCTTTATTCATAGTTCTTTAAGTGTGTATTAAAATCACTAATTAATGATATATATCAGGGTTTGCTTTTGTATTTCACCACGCATTGAAGTTTATATTTGTCGGAAATTTTAAAGTAATACTATGAAAAAACAAATTTTATTTAGCTTCAGTGCGGCGCTGTTGCTATTCATGGGGGCATGTTCTTCAGAAGATCTGACTACTGAATCTACTCCTGATAGTCCGGCGAAAACTAATCGTTTGTCAGCAGCGAAATTTGCAGGTGACGGTATTTATGATGTTTTAGGGCATGGTTTTAATGCTACCGGGGAATATGCCAATGCTAATTCTGCAGGGTTTAAAGTAATTGATATTGATCGCTTCAATTCTGAACAGGCAGGAAGATTACTGTCTGAAAATACAAATACGCAGCAGTACCTTGAAGAATACGGAGAGAATGCAGAAACCTATTCTAAAATGGTTTCTACAAAAGTAGATGTTACTGCAGGAATTCCATTATTTAAAAAAACAATATCGGTAGGATTTAATTCTGCAGTGACAACTAACCATAAATTTGATGCCAAATATATTTATGGTAGTTACAACCTTATCATTAAGCAAAAAAGGCTGAGATTCAATGCTACCACAGATATGTTGGCGGATTATGTAACTCCGGAATTTACTCAGGATCTGCAAACAAAAACTCCTCAACAGATTGTGCAGGATTACGGAACTCATGTTATGACTGATATTTATACCGGAGCTAAAATGGATATCATGTTCCAGTCTGAAACAAGTAACGAGAGCCGCGACCGTGCTGCCAGAATCGGAGTAAAAGTGGGGGTGAAATCTATATTTGATGTTGATGTAACCAATGATGTGAATACTTCAGAATCATCTATGAATTACTCTAAGAAATTATCTTACAGAACAAGAGGAGGTGATCCATCAAAAGGATTGGTTGGAGAATTGAATCTTGATCAGGCTGCTCCGAAAATCAATATTACAAACTGGCAGAGCAGTTCTACAGCGAGCAATGCGGTATTGGTAGAATTTGGAAATAACGGCCTTGTTCCTATTTATAACCTGGTAAAAGATGCAGCTAAAAAAGCGCAGCTTAAGGCGTATGTAGATCAGTATTTGATTGATAATCAAATTTCATTGGAATATAATACTACCATGTTGTACGGCTACCAGAATCAGGCAGACAGTAATCATTATTTCACTTTCAATACCAACCTTCAGCCGTCTTCTTACTGGACTAATGAGGGACCAACATTTAAAGTTTTTCAGTACAAAGCCCCTGAAACAGTTCCTATTTACTGCTATAAGAGTACTTCGGGAGCAGATCATTATTTTACCCAGGCAAGTACGTTACAACCATCTTCTTATTGGAATGTTTATATGGGAGTAGCATTCTATGCTTATAAAGATCCGGGAGCTGGAAGAATCCCTGTATATAGCTATAAGGCTAAAAACGGATCGGATCATTATCTTTCAGTGTCACCTAATTTAGGTCCTGTGAACTATTGGAGTATCAGAGAAGGTATTGCTTTCTATATTCCAGCTAACTAATTTTTGGATTTATATTAAATCAATTTGGTTATACATTATGAGTGGAGTCAGTAATTCTGGCTCCATTTTTTTATCTATAATTAAATAAGGCTTGTTTTAATGTGAGGGCAGTATGTATAATTATTTATTTTTAATAATTCTCTAATTTGTGATGTTGAATCCCTTTGTTAATGATATTTTAACCTATTATTAAATTCACTAATTAATGATATAAATCACTTTAATATTATTTTTTCACTTGGTGATGAATATTATATTTGCAGAAACTTTTTAATAATCTATGAAAAAACAAATTTTATTCTGCTTCAGTAGTTTGCTGATGCTTTTTATGAGTTCATGTTCAACGGAGGAGCTGAACAGCGAGGTAACCCCGGAAAGCCCTGCGGCAAAAGCCAATAACCGGTTATCTGCTTCCAAATTTGCAGGAGACGGAATTTATGATGTCTTAGGACATGGTTATAACGTTACCGGTGAATATGCCAATGCAACAGCTGCCGGTTTTAAGGTGGTTGATATTGATCGCTTTAAACTGGAGCAGACCAACAGATTAATCAGCGAAAACACAAATTCTCAGGAGTACTCCGAAGATTATGGTGAAAATGCTGAAGCTTACTCCAAAATGGTTTCTACCAAAGTGGATGCAACAGTTAATTTTCCATTGTTTAAAAAAATACTCTCTGTAGGTTTTGGCTCAGCGGTAACAACCAACAATAAGTTTGATGCTAAATATATCTACGGAAGCTATAACCTTACGATTAAGCAGAAAAGAGTAAGATTCAACGCTACTACCGATATGCTGGGTGATTATATTACTCCGGAATTTGCACAGGATTTACAAACAAAAACTCCGCAGCAGATTGTTCAGGATTATGGAACTCACGTAATGACTGATATTTATACAGGCGCAAAGCTTGATATTTTATT
Organism: Chryseobacterium sp. KLBC 52; assembly: GCF_003347605.1. Taxonomy (GTDB): domain Bacteria; phylum Bacteroidota; class Bacteroidia; order Flavobacteriales; family Weeksellaceae; genus Chryseobacterium. The sequence continues at coordinate 80,013 of NZ_QDFZ01000021.1, forward strand.
CCAGTCTGAAACAACAAGCCAGACTCGTGATAAGGCAGCCAGAATAGGAATAAAGGCAGGAATGCTGAATATCTTTAATGTGAATGTGGATAATGACGTGAACACTTCTGAGTATCACATGAATTTTTCTAAAAAGTTGACCTACAAAACCAGGGGTGGAGATCCTTCAAAAGGTTTGGTAGGAGATTTGAATCTGGATCAGACCAACACAAAAGTTAATATTTCCAACTGGCAGAACAGCTCAAGTGTAAGCAATTCTGTTTTGGTTGACTTTGGAAGTAATGGATTGATTATTATTTATGACTTTGTAAAAGATCCTGTGAAAAAAGCTCAGCTTAAAGCCTATGTAGATCAATATCTGATTGATAATAAAGTGTATCTTGAATTTAAAACAATTCCAGTGTACAGATATTATAATGGAGTAGATCACTATTATACAAAAATTGCTGGAAACTACAGCGGATATTCTTTTGAAGGAACAGAGTTTAATGCATTCTTGTATAAAGCTCCCAATACAGTTCCTATCTACAGATATTGGAACGGTAAAGATCATTATTATACAAAAACTCCGGGATATTATTCGGGATATGTATCTGAAGGAATCGAGTTCAATGCTTTTGCTACTCAGGAGCCAAATACAGTTCCTATCTACCAGTATTGGAATGGTAAAGATCATTATTATTCAAGATCCAGCGCAACGCCTCCTGGTTATATTAAGGAAGGAATTGAATTCTACGCTTACTAACTAAATAATATTAATATTTTACAAAAAAACCGTCTCAGCTTTGGGATGGTTTTTTTATATAACGAGAACAAAAAATGAATATTTGCAAAATATTTTCGTTGATTAAAGGAACAGTAAAAGAATATTGCCGGTATTCGTTCATTAAAAATGTATTTTTGTAACTTATAAATTTAGTTTATCAATGAGAAAAGCAATATGTCTTTTTATTGTAGGGGAAAAGTACTGGAAAATGTACCATAAAAATAGAGCAATGTTTGAAAGCTATGCTAAAAAATGTGATGCGGATGTAAAGATTATTGATAAACCTATGGATGAGAATTTTCACAGGCCGCTTTTAGCTCAGAAACTGCTGATTCCTTCAGAAACGAAAGAGTATGATATGGTTCTTTTTATGGATCTGGATATTATTATTTCGGATAAAGCACCTTCTATTTTTGATTTTCTTCCGGAAGACAAATATTTCGGGGCAATTCTGGATCCCAGAGGAACTGACGAATTCAACAAAACCTGGGGACATATTCCGAGAATATTGGAAGAAACCAGTGAAATGTATTTTACGGACCGGCATTTTGAAGCGAATCCTTTAATACAGGGGAGCATTAACGGGGGCGTATTTATTTTCAGACCCAAAAATGTAGCAGATGTTTTTAAAGACTATTATTTTTCAGATCATAATCAAGGAGAACTGAACAGTTTTGAAGAGACACCATTCGCTTATTTTTCTCAGATCAATAACTGGTTTGAAGCTTTGCCACCCGCATTCAATGTTCAGGTTTTATATAAAATAAAAGGAACGGAGAGAGGGAATGAAGTAGAACATGATGAGAAAAAACTTCCCGGATTTTTCAAAAAATATTATTACAAAAAAACAGGAAGCTGTTTTTATCCCACAAGGAAGTATAAAAATTACGTAAAACAAATCATTGCTGAAAATTATTTTACCCACTTTTCCGGCAATTATCCTATAATCTACAATTAAATTATGAGCTTACTTTCACGCTTTTCCAGCAAATTTATCACTGTTTCTTACGGAATCACCGTTAACGATGAAGCGAAGGAACTTAAAAAATTATTGGATACTCTTCTTCCTTTGATTGATGGTAATGATGAGGTTATTGTTCTTCAGGATGTTACCAATAAAAATCAAGAGGTGACAGAGTTGCTCGCTCATTATGATCGTATTATAAAACTTGAGGCCAAGCTGGATGGAGATTTTGCCACCTTTAAAAACAGATTAATTGAAAAGGCAAATGGTCAGTATCTTTTTCAAATCGATGCCGATGAATATCCTACTGAACATTTTATTAAAACATTGAAACCTTACCTTAAAAAAGAGAAAAGTGTTGAAATATTTTATGTTCCCAGAATCAATACAGTGGAAGGGATTACAGAAGAATATGTGCAACAAATGGGTTGGAAGATGAATAATGAAGGGTATATTAATTTTCCGGACTATCAGCCAAGAATTATCAAAAACAATAAAAAAATCTTCTGGAAGAATAAAGTGCATGAAGTTTTGTATGGAAATAAAAACTTTACAGAAATTCCTGCAAAATATGAATTGTCATTAGTTCATAAAAAGAATTTTGAGAAGCAGAAAAAGCAGAACAATTTTTATGAAACCCTGGAAGATTAATCAGTTTGAATTATTAGAAAATAAAAATGGAAGATTTAGGAATTAACGTTTTTGGATTTATTAATGGTGAGTTTGGTATTGCTGAAGCAACAAGACTTAATTGTAAAGCAATACAGAGTGCTGGAATCCCCATCAGCATGATCAACTATGATGTGAGAACCAATCATAATAATAATGACCTTACATTTACTCAGTTTTCCAAAAAAGCAGACCATCCTATCAATTTGATTCAGGTGTCACCATCTGTTTCGGAAATTTCAAACTTCTTTGAATATTTTGATTATTCTTTTTTTGAAAGAAAATACAATATTCTTTATATGGCATGGGAATCAGAAACGATTCCGGAAGATTATCTTCTGAATATTAATCTTTTTGATGAGGTCTGGACTCCTTCAGAATATTGTAAGAAATGCATTGAAAAATACATAGCATCTCCCGTAAAAGTAATTCCACATCCGATTGATATTCATCTGAAGGAAACGGAAGATCCGGATGCTTTGAATTTTTATAATAAAGACTCCTTTAATTTTTTATTCATTTTCGATTATAACAGTTCCATACAAAGGAAAAATGTACTCAATCTGATTAAGGTTTTCAGAGAAACATTTGACGGAAAGGATAATAATGCTTTTTTAACCATTAAAACCTCGAAATCAGATAAATTTTCTTTAGAAAAACAACAGATAAATGAGGCCATTGGAGACTCAGTAAAGATCAAAATTGTAGAAAAGATTTTTGATAAAAATGCACTGAACTATGTAATCAGTAACTGTGACAGTTATATTTCTCTTCACAGATCTGAGGGATTCGGACTTACGATGGCTGAGGCCATGTATTTTGGAAAACCTGTTATTGCTACAGAATATTCCGGAAATCTGGAATTCATGAATTCTGAAAACAGTTTTTTGGTACAGGCAGAGAAAGTTTCTTACGGTTCGGATGATCTTAATTATGATTCTAATACAGTCTGGTCTGAACCTTCATTAGAAAAAGCTTCTGAATATCTGAAAAAAGTATATCAGGGCGGTGAGGATATTAAAGTGAAGTCGGATAATGCTCGTAAAACCATTGCAAATGACTTCTCTCTTGATGGAGTAGGGAAACTGATCAGAAAAAGATCAGAAGAACTTATTTCTGAGGGCAAAATTCAACAAAGCAGGTCGGCATTAATAAAACTATATGCAGACAGTATTTTTCTGAGAAAAGATCTTAGAATTTACAAGAAAAGCAAACCGATTCAATGGATCTATGGGGTCAAAATGTATTTCAGAAATAGAAAACAAAAGAAATAATTTACTATCAATAAAAAGCGGTGGATTTACCTGAATCCACCGCTTTTTTTATTTCTTACCTTTTACTTTCTTTAAAAAGGTGTTGACTTTTCTCCTGATCTTATTGTACAAGGTTTTCTCAAGGTAATTCACTCTTCCACTTAACCGGTCTATTTCTGCAAGATAAAAAACGTTCCCTATACTATTTTCTGAGGTGTTTTCTTTCTTATTCATCTGGTCAATAAAAGACAGTCTTAGCTTAAGCAAATCTCCTATAGCTTCAAGAGAAAAATTATCTCTGATCTGAGCCTCTGCATTTTGTTTAACAGCGCTTAAAGACTTGAAGTTGTTCTTTATATACAAAAGTTTTTGGCTGGCATCATGCAAGTCAGGCTTAGCTAAAGTCAGACCTTCGGCAATTAATCCTTTTGTATTGGAGGTTTTAATAAAACTATACTGAACAAGGAAGCTGTTGTTCACATTCATAAAGTCCAGATTTCCGGAATATCCTGTTCCTACAACAATCTTTCCATAAGACATTGCTTCTGCCATCGTAAGCCCGAAACCTTCGGAACCATGGAGAGAAACAAGGACATCGGACTTCTGAATAAGAGAATGGAGCTTTTCTTTCGAGAAATGTTCATCAATAATGATAATATTAGAGATGCCAGTATATTTTTCCAATACTTTTTGAGCATCTTTACTTCTGTTGAGGTTATGTGTTTTCACAATCAAAACACTTTCAGGATCATCTTTAAAGACATTAATGAACGCTTCAATAGTCGCTTCAGGGTTTTTTCTAATAGTTGTACTTAAAGAATCGAAAATTGTAATATATACCTTTGAGCCGGTTTTAATATGATACTCCTCAAACTTAAATTCATCAGAAGGATCTAGTTTCTGAATTGGGTGAGAAAATCTCATCACAGGAATCCCGGTATATTTTGTGAAAATATTGACACAGAAATCGCTGGGAACCCATAATTCATCAAAAATATTCAGAAACTCCACAGTTTTATCTGAAACTTCGGGAAATTCCCAGGCCCAATAAACAATATTGTAATGTCCCGCAAGATTGATATCCTGATTTTTTGAAAAAAATTCGTGAGTCACATTACTGTTAATGTGAAAAATATTAATTAATGCATCTGGCTCTGCGGCACTTTTAGACTTTTCAAGAGTATCACTTGAGTAGCTGATGCGGTTTACTTTAATGCCTGCGTTTTCCATAGCAGTCGCATTAAGCCTTGTGGCTTCTGCTATACCAAAATTTCCATCAAAAAAACCGTGATAGTTTACGCTTAATGACATGTTTTTATAATGTTTTAAGTTTTTCTTTTACTTCTTCAGGTGAAAATGCTCTCAGACTGTCCACAGAATTTCTGCTTAAAGTATTCCAAATCTCTTCATTATTGTTCAGCTGAATAATAGCCTCTGCAAAACTGTTTTCGTCATTGGCAATCAGTACATTCTTTTTATCGGTAAGTTTCATACCTTCAGCGCCGATATCCGTAGTAACCACGGGGAAAAAGTATTCAAAAGCCTGTCCGATTTTCCCTTTTACGCCGGCACCGAATCTTAAAGGAGCCACCATAATTTTAGAATTCATAAAGTGTTCTTCAATGCTTTCCACAAAACCTAAAAATTTAAACTTAGGAAATAGTTTAAGATCAAGTTTTTCTGCAACATTCCCGATGATGCTTACTTCCAGCTCAGGATTGGTTTTCCAGACGATAGGCATTATTTTTTCATAGAGAAACTTTACCGCATCAATATTCGGTTCGTGGATAGAACCTATAAAGGTAATTCCCTTACTTTCACTGAAATTTTTTCTTTCAGAAATATCAATTTTTGGATAATGAATATTAGATACCGTAATGATCTTATTTTTGTCCGCATACTGGCTCATAATTTCTTTCTCCTTATCAGAGATGGCAATGATATAATCCAGTTGTGGAGCAACAACAGTTTCCAGACGGAAAAAATGTTTATAATTCTTCTTTAATGAAATACGGGTAGGTTCCAGTTCGATCGCTCTTTTAAACCTTAAGAAATGAATATCCACCATATCATAAATGAATCTGGCAGAAGGTAAAACGGCTTTCATTTTTTTATAAAAAAGATTCAGCGCCAGAGGGCCGTTGAACCAAACGTAATCGATCTTTTTAAAAGAAGACAGGAAATCGTAAATATTCCTGTACTTATTGTTCTCTATGTAAACGATAACATTGTGCTGCTGATAAAACTTCACATAAGAATCATCTTCAAACATATGGGGAGCAAATAAAATGCAGTTGTATCCTAATTCTTTGTAAATAAATATAAGTTCTTTCAGTCTGTTAGCCCCGGATTCTTTATCATGGGCAGGAAAATCTCTTGATGCAAACAGGATCGTTTTTTGGGAAGCGTCATACAGATTAATGTTGACTATATCCTTAGACTGAAGGTTTTTGAGTTTTTGTTTTCTTTCGAAGTGTTTTTTTATTTTTTTTAAGATTCCCATTTGTCAGTTTTTAGTATCAAGTTCAAAAACTTTATTCACCCAACTATCCAAAGTGTATCTGTAGTAGATTTCTTCCGGAATTTTCTCGTAAGGTTTTTCAAAAAAAGATTTGTCAAGATTACTAATATTTTTGTTTAAAATCAAAATATTATTGGGATTGTAAAAATCATAGGTTTTAATGGCTTCATTATCAGTGATGATTTTCTTTTCCAGAGACATGGCCTCAAAAACTCTGAAGCTGAGTCCATATTGCCCTTCACGCATCAGATCCAGTAAAACTTTTGAGTTTTTATAATATTTGGGAAGATCATTATGCGGGATCTTCTTAATGCTGAACACCAGGAAAAGATTCTTAGGTACTGTCATGAACATATTGGTGAGCTGATGCTTCCAGGACTTTTTTCCAATGATCATAATCTGGAACTTCAATCCCTGTTCAATGAGCTTTTTAGCCAACAGTTTTATCAATGAAACCCTTCTGTTGTCATAAGAGGTGATGTAAAAAAGATCCATTTCTGGCTTTTGAGACTCTTTTGCACAATGTGGAAGGTAGATATAATTGGTTAATTTTTCAAAGCCGTGTTTTTTAACATCAATATAATCGAAAGAAAATACTTTGTCAAAAAGATAGAGTTTGTCTTCCACAGGTACTCTTTCAAGATTATCATAAAGATAGGTTACCAGACGGTCTGTAGATTTTCGGATTTTTTTAAGGGTAGAAAGATCAAATGTATCCGGATTCATCACCAGGATCTGATCCTGATGTCCTAATTTTTCCAGGGAATCCAGAACATATTTCTGTCTTTTTTCAGTCTTAAGATTTTTGTTTAAAAAAGTTTTGCTTAACGCATTTACAGCTCTTTCATTGAAGTTGGAATGAGTAACGGTACTGATTTTTATATGGTGAGCATCAATACCACGCTGGCATAATGTTTCAACAATATACTTATCATAATCCCAAAAATCATAACTAATGATACAAATCTTCATTCAACTAATTTTGCTCTTTTTTTAATGATTCATAGGTTTCATAAACGCTTAAAGATTGCAGGTAGGATAACTGATAGCCTTCTTTTCCGTCTAAAATACCAAGTCTCATTATATAGGCTTTAAAGAATTTAAAAGCAGTTTTAAGATATTGAACTAAAACATTGTACTTTTTTCCTTTAGCTGCCAGTTCTTTCCCCTTTAAAACTCCATAATGAATCATTTTTTTTCTGTAAGATTCATAATCTGAAACGGAGTAATGGAGTAATTTATTTTTTAAAACTCCGATGGTTCCGTTAACTTCCAGAGTTTCATGTACCTTTTTTCCTGCCGTATATCTGGCTTTCGATTTTCTGAAAAGTCTGAAATTTTTATCAGACTGTGTTCCTGAAAAATGAATCGGTTTCTCGGCAAAAAAGAATTTCCTGTAAAAATAGTAGGCATCTTTTTGCCCTGGTTTATTAAGCTCATCAATAATTTCCTGCTTCAGGGCTGGTGTAATTCGCTCATCACCATCTAAAAATAAAACCCAGTCATTAGTTGCAGTATCAAGAGCCAGATTTCTCTGCTTTGTAAAGTCTTCAAATTTATTCTGAATCACCTTTACATTGGGGAATTTCTTCGCAATTTCTACAGTGTTATCTGTACTAAAGGAGTCTACAACTATTATTTCATCACAGAAATCAAAAGACTCCAGGACATCCTGTATATTTTTTTCTTCATTATATGTTATGATCAAACCACTTATATTCATCACAACGCTTTGTTTGACAGGAAAGTAGGTAAGTACTCCCCTAAAATTGTTTTTTAAAATAGTTTTAATCTGCCAAAGATAAGTTTTAATTTGAATTTTATAAGTGAATCTTTGCCTTTTATATCAATTCTACACAGTTCATATCGGCGCTGGGTAGGGTAATAATTCACCTTATTTCCAATTCTTACTGCAAAATCGATTCCTATTTTTTCCAAAATAGAAAAAAATGCTAATTTATCATGTTTTTTTTGTGGATACTTTCCATAGGGATAGGCTAAAACCTTTGAATACCTGATGTTATGGGCATCGAGGATTTCCATGTTTTTTTTTAGATCTTTTTCTATAAAATCAAGGGAAACATTTCTTACATTTTCATGGGCATGACTGTGAAGGGCAATTTCAAAATATTTTTGATCCAGACTTCTGATTTCATCAAAGGTCATCATGGGATAATTGTTATATCCTTTTTCAATAAATCCTGTTGGAATAAAAATGGTCGCCTTCAGATGATACTTTTCCAGTAAAGAGGGAAGATACTCAAGATTGTTTCTATATCCGTCATCAAAGGTGATGATAACGTTTCTTTTTGTTGAAAGGGTAAGTTCTGAAAAAAAATATGAAGTATACTTTTTTGAACTCAGATATGACAGCTGCTGTTCAAGATTTTTTAAACTGACAGTAAGATCTTCATGGCTTTCTTTTTCAACCTGGTGGTACATAAGAATGACCAGTCTGTTGTATGGCACGGCAAATAAATAGAGACGGAAATATACAACGATAAATACCGCTAATAAAAGAGGAATAAGATACAGGATCATACTATTTTACGGTATTTTTTTCAATTTCCTGATGCCGTATTTTTTCATACAGCCGTATTCTTTCATGCAGTTTAATGTATTTCAGAAAGGTGTAATAAGCCATTGTTTTGGCAATATAAAATCCTGGAAATCCATCCAGAAAACCTAATCTGAAAATAAAAACCTTGATAAATTCAAAAACAGGACTTACAATAATTTTAAATCTGTTGATTTTTTTTCCTCTTTCAAACATCTTTTCAGCCATCATATCAGAATATCTATTGATTTTGGATACATGATGATGAATGCTTTTGTAAGTATAATGATCCAGTTTACCTTCCATAAGGCCCACTTTCTGATCGGTAATCAGAAATTCATGAACTTTATCATCAGAATACTTTACATATTTTTTTCTGAAAAGCCTTTCACGGTATACATTTCCCCATCCTCCGAACCGGATCAGGTGAATCCCAAGATGATTGTTGAATTTTGCTTTATACACATTGAATTCAGTATTTTCTGAAGAAACAATGTTTTGTATAGATTTTTTCAGATTTTGGTCAGGAACTTCGTCTGCATCCAGAAACAAAACCCATTCATGGGAACATAAATGAAGGGCATGGTTTTTTTGTTCACCATACCCATTAAATTTTTTCTCAAAGAATTTTACCTGAGGATATTTTTGAGTGCAAATCTCTTTGGTCTTATCTGTAGAAAAGCTGTCGACAATAATGATTTCATCCACAATATCTGTTAATGAATCTAAAAGTCTTACAATATTCTCTTCTTCATTATAAGTAATGATTGCAAGGGAAAGAGCCATTTATTTATACTCAAGAATAGTCTTTTCAATAATCTTCACGCAATCCAGCAACTGCTCTTCTGTAATTACCAATGGCGGTGCAAGTCTTATGATATTACCGTGGGTAGGTTTTGCGAGCAATCCGTTTTCTTTTAATTGTAAGCAAAGGTTCCATGCTGTAGAACTTTCAGGAGTATCATTGATCAGAATAGCGTTTAAAAGGCCTTTTCCTCTTACTTTGGTAATAAGGTCTGTCTTTTCAATAAGCTTCTCTATTTCAGCTCTGAAAAGCTTTCCTAATTCTTCTGCTCTTTCAGACAGTTTTTCATCAGCTACCACGTCCAATGCTGCTACTGCTACTGCACATGCAATAGGGTTTCCTCCAAATGTGGAACCGTGTTGCCCCGGTTTGATAACATTCATGATGTTGTCATTTGCCAACACCGCGGATACAGGATACATTCCTCCGGAAAGTGCTTTTCCCAGGATCAAAATATCTGGTTGTACATTTTCGTGGTGGCATGCAATCAGTTTTCCTGTTCTTGCAATACCCGTCTGAACTTCATCAGCAATGAAAAGGACATTGTATTTTTTACATAATTCAGAAGCATTTTTAAGGAAATTTTCATCCGGAACATATACTCCGGCTTCTCCCTGGATAGGTTCTACCAGGAATGCTGCAATATTTGCTGCTTCTCTGCTAAGAACTTCTTCTAATGCTGTAATATCGTTATAAGGAATTTTAATAAATCCTGGCGTAAAAGGTCCGTAGTTTTGGTTGGCATCCGGATCATTAGAGAAAGAAACAATCGTTGTGGTTCTTCCGTGGAAGTTGTTTTCGCAAACGATAATTTTCGCTGCGTTTTCCGCAATTCCTTTTACTTCATAACTCCACTTTCTGGCTAGTTTTACCGCAGTTTCCACAGCTTCAGCTCCGGAATTCATGGGTAAAACTTTATCAAACCCAAAAAGGGTAGTGATTTTCTGTTCGTACTCTCCTAATTTAGAGTTATAGAATGCTCTTGAAGTTAATGCCAGCTTTTGTGCCTGCTCTACCAATGCACCTACAATTTTTGGGTGGGAGTGCCCCTGGTTCACAGCAGAATATGCTGAAAGAAAATCATAGTATTTTTTACCTTCTACATCCCAAACGAAAACACCTTCTCCACGGTCCAGAACTACTGGAAGCGGGTGATAGTTATGTGCTCCATGTTTGTCTTCAAGGTCAATAAAATACTGTGAGTTTTTTGTTTGTTCTGCTGTTGACATATATTTTGGTTTTCAACAAATTTACGCAATATTAATGATATGTATAAACAAATAACTAGTATCGTTTCAGGGTAAAATTAAAGTAGATTTTAGGGTGGAATAATATTGTATAAGAAAATAATTTCTTTGTTGATCAGTTGTTTTAGGTATTATATCTTTATAAGGGCAGAATTTTATTTTTGGTCTGTTTATTAATTTTTATTAATGAATGGTAAGAGGCTATTTCAATTCCGTTTATAGGGTCTGAATTAAAAGGGTTATAAAAAAAACTGCCTCAAAAGAGGCAGCTTCAGTTTTATTTTTAAAATAATCCTAGTGATTATCATATTTTCTGTCCATTACAAAATCCTCCATGAATTTTGTGGTGTAGTTTCCTGCAAGATAATCTTCATTATCCATCAGTTGTCTGTGGAAAGGAATTGTTGTTTTTACACCTTCAATATAGAATTCTTCAAGAGCACGTCTCATTTTTGCAATAGCTTCCTCACGGGTTTGAGCCGTAGTGATAAGTTTAGCAATCATAGAGTCGTAGTTAGAAGGAATTGTATATCCGGAATACACGTGAGTGTCTACTCTGATTCCGTGTCCTCCAGGGATGTTTAATCCTGTGATTTTTCCTGGAGACGGTCTGAAATCCGCGTAAGGATCCTCTGCGTTGATTCTACATTCGATTGAATGTAATTTAGGATAATAGTTGATTCCTGAAATAGGAGTTCCAGCCGCAAGAAGAATTTGTTCTCTGATCAGGTCATAATCAATTACCTGCTCAGTGATAGGGTGCTCTACCTGGATTCTTGTATTCATTTCCATGAAATAGAAATTTCTGTGTTTGTCTACAAGGAATTCGATAGTTCCTACCCCTTCATATCCAATGAATTCAGCAGCTTTTACCGCAGCGTCACCCATTTTCTCACGAAGTTCGTCTGTCATGAAAGGAGAAGGCGTTTCTTCAGTTAATTTCTGATTTCTTCTCTGTACGGAACAGTCTCTTTCAGAAAGGTGGCAAGCTTTACCAAATTGGTCACCCGCAACCTGAATTTCGATGTGTCTAGGCTCTTCAATCAGTTTTTCCATGTACATACCTCCGTTTCCAAAGGCAGCTACAGCTTCCTGAATAGCAGATTCCCAGTGATCTTTAAGGTCTTCAGCTTTCCAAACAGCTCTCATCCCTTTACCTCCACCACCGGCAGTAGCTTTGATCATTACAGGGTATCCTGTTTCTTCAGCTACTTTTACAGCGTGTTCGTAAGATTCGATCAATCCGTCAGAACCTGGTACACATGGTACACCTGCTGCTTTCATGGTAGCCTTAGCATTTGCTTTATCTCCCATTTTTTCAATCTGTTCAGGAGAAGCACCAATAAATTTGATACCGTTCTTCTGGCAGATTCTTGAGAAGTTAGCATTTTCAGATAAGAATCCGTAACCTGGGTGAATTGCATCAGCATTGGTAATTTCCGCAGCAGCAATAATGTTAGGGATTTTAAGATAGGAGTCTTTACTCATTGCAGGGCCAATACATACCGCTTCATCAGCAAATCTTACGTGAAGACTGTCTTTATCAGCAGTAGAGTATACCGCAACGGTTTTGATCCCCATTTCTTTACAAGTACGTAAAATACGCATTGCAATTTCGCCACGATTGGCTATTAATATTTTTTTGAACATCTTAATACGATTTGAAATTTGAAAATTTGAAATTTGAAATTGACTTTATCATCAATTATCAATCATCATTAATCAATATTTTAATTAAGATGGATCTACTAAGAATAAAGGTTGGTCATACTCTACAGGAGTAGCGTCGTCCACTAAAATTTTAACAATTTTCCCGCTGATTTCAGATTCAATCTGGTTGAATAGCTTCATTGCTTCAATAACACAAACTACTTTACCAACAGAAACTTCGTCACCTACATTTACAAATACATCTTTATCAGGAGATGGCTTTCTATAGAAAGTACCAATCATTGGAGATTTGATTGTTACATATTTGCTGTCATCAGATGCAGCTTCAGCTTTTTCAGCAACAGGAGCAGCCGGAGTTGCAACAGGTGCCGGAGCAGCTACTGCTTGTGGAGCAGTGTGGTATACTGCAGGTTGTGCATAAACAGCATCGCTTCCAGCTAATGGAGTTTTAATAGTGATTTCGAAATCTTTAGTTTTGTACTTCACTTCTGAAACTTCAGCCTTAGATACAAACTTGATAAGATTTTGTATGTCTTTAATGTCCATAAATTTGATATTTGATTTGATGCCAAAGATACCAAAAAAACGTAAAAAACAACAAAAAACCGCCAAATTTTATCAAAATTGGGCGGTTTTTGTATTAAAATGAGGCTTTTTCAGCGAAAAGCGACTCTTAGTTTTCTTCAGTAGCAGCTACTTCTTTTTCCAATACTACTTTACCTCTGTAGTACAATTTTCCTTCATGCCAGTGAGCTCTGTGGTATAGGTGAAGCTCTCCTGTTGTTGCATCTTTAGCTAATTGAGGAACTACAGCTTTGTAGTGAGTTCTTCTCTTATCTCTTCTTGTAGACGATTGTCTTCTCTTTGGATGTGCCATTTTCTAATAACTTTTTTAATTGATGAGCGATGAGATTCATCATCTCATCATATTTAAATTATTCTATTTAATTATTGTCTTTTAATTTTCTTAAAGCATCCCATCTAGGGTCACTTTCATGTTCTTCTTCTTCAGTTACCTCAATATCTTTAGGACTGAACTGGTCAAGAATTTTAAGATCGTCATCACTTACATTCGGTGAAATCTTTTTCATCGGGATAGAAAGCATTACATTTTCGTAAATCAAATGTGCTACATTGAAAGCATGCTCTGCTGTAGGAATAGTAATGACATCTTCATTGCTGTCATCATATTCTTCCCCGAAATTCACCAGAATTTTGATTTCATTCTCAATAGGGTAGTCGAAATCTTCATTTGTGATATCACAAACCAACTCAACTAATCCATTAATTTTAATCTCAAATTCTAGAAAAGTAGTGTGCTTATCAAGGGATACATTTACTTCTATTCTAGGATTTGTAAATTCCTGCTCAGTGTCAAATAATTGAAAGAACGTTTTATCTATCTCAAACTTGAACTCGTGTCTTCCGTTTTTAAGTCCGGAAAAGCTTACGTCATAGTTTCTTAACTTGTCCATAAAATGAGTGTGCAAAAATATGCATTTTTTTTATAATAACAAATAAAATCTGAAACAAATTAATTTAAAATTTGTTTTAAAGATTTATGCTTCAGTTTCCTCCGGTAGATCTTCATCTATTCCGTTGTCTACAGCCATTTTTCTAGGCTGAAGGCGGTCATTCATCAGTTCGCTGTATTCACTTCTGTTCTTGAAAACCTTGATCGCTGTGAACAGCGCTTCTGTAAAACTCTGCTCATCGGCCACATTTTTTCCTGCAATATCGTAAGCAACTCCATGGTCAGGAGAGGTTCTGATAAAAGGAAGTCCGGCTGTATAATTTACTCCTTCCTCATAGGCTAATGTTTTGAAAGGAGCAAGTCCCTGGTCGTGATACATCGCCAAAACAGCATCGAAATTTTTGTATTTACTCGGCTGGAAAAAGCTGTCTGCAGGAAATGGTCCGAATGCCAGTATTCCGTTGTCAGAAAGTTCTTTAATAGCCGGGCTGATGATTTCAATTTCCTCGTTTCCAATAACGCCTCCGTCACCTGCGTGAGGATTTAATCCTAATACGGCAATTTTAGGCTTTTGAATACAAAAATCTTCTATTAGTGTCTGATTTAATACTCTGATCTGTTTCTTTATTTTTTCCTTGGAAATATTTTCAGCTACCTGTGCAATAGGAATATGATGCGTGGAAACAGCTACTTTAAGATCTTCAGTAACAAGGAACATTAATCCTTTTTTGTTGAATTTCTCTTCAAAATAGCCTGTATGTCCGGCATGCTTGAATCCCATTTTTACCATTTCATCCTTGTTGATCGGAGCGGTTACCAATACATCGATATCTCCTTTCATCAAAGCTTCAGTAGCTGCTTCTAAAGAATCAATCGCCATTTTCGTAGATTCTTCAGTAGGAACTCCCAATTCTACATTCACGTTTTCTTTGGTAAGGTTCACCATATTGAGTTTCCCTGCCTGTGCCTGTGAAGGCTCGTTAACATAGTTGAAATTAAGATTCAGCTTAAAAATGTTTTTCTGATAAGTGAATAATTTTCCCGAACCAAAAATTACAGGAGTGAAAAAATCTGTAATAGTTTTGTCTTTCAGAGACTTCATAATGATCTCCGGACCGATGCCGTTGAAATCACCGATTGAAATTCCTACTCGTACTTTATGGTTTTTTGGGCTCATTTTGATTATCTTTGAAGATTATAATTTACAAATTTAGCAAAAAATAATATGTTCACAGGAATTATTGAAGCAGTTGGTGTTATTGAGAAGATTGAAGAAAAAGGAAGCAATATAGATTTTACCCTGACTTGCCCTTTTACAAACGAACTGAAAATTGATCAAAGCCTTGCCCACAACGGCTGTTGTCTTACAGTTGTTGAGATCAAAGACAATCATTATGTGGTTACAGCGATTAACGAAACACTGGAAAAAACCAACCTTGGAAAATGGGAATTGGGAACTGTTGTGAACCTTGAGCGTTGTATGAAGATGGATGGAAGACTGGATGGTCATATTGTTCAGGGACACGTTGATAAGACCGGTGAAGTGGTGAGTATCGAAAATAAAGACGGAAGTTATTTTATTACGATGAAGTATGAAAATGACGGAACTTTTGTAACGGTACCTCAGGGATCCATTACAGTAAACGGGATCAGTCTTACTGTTGCTAAAAGTGAAGACAGTCAGTTTTCTGTAGCTATTATTCCTTATACCTGGGAATTCACAAATATGAAACATTTGAAAATTGGTGACAAAGTAAACCTGGAATTTGATATCATTGGTAAGTATATTGCTAGGTTAATTAAAAAGTAGAATGTCAATAAATAAGTATAAAGGATATAGCTTAAGAAACCGGGTGTTTTTCGGTTTCTTGCTGGTATGTTTTTTAAGTGTCGTTGCTACATCTCTTGTTCCTTACTTTGTATTGAGAAATCATTCTTTGCAGCAGAGTAATATCGATATGCAGGATAAAACCAATGCTGTCATGCGATATCTGGACTATGCCGTAAGCCAGACCCTGATAGAAACGAAAGATCTTCCGGAAGTTTTAGGGAATAAAATCTTTGAAATAGCGGATATCAACCAGCATGACATTTTTATTTATGATCTGAAAGGAAATTATTTGCTTTCCAACAAAGATGAAGGATTGGTTGAGCAGAAAACAATTCCTATAGAAATCATCAATAAGATTCTGTCTACCGACGCAAGGGTAGATATGGTGAATTATGATGCTGCTAAGGATGCAAAACTGACTTCTTCCTATCTTTTGCTGAAAAATAATGAACTTGAACCTATCGGAATTGTTTATATCCCTTTATACCACAATGAATCTGCTTATCTGGAGGTTCTTCATCAATATGTAAAATATATTCTTTTAGTCGATATATTCCTTATCTTATTTAGTATATGGATCAGTTGGGTGACTTCTAATAGCCTTGCGAAAACCATTACGAAATTCTCTGATATGATTACCCGTATTACGTTATTTGAAAACGAAATGCGTCCTATCAGATATTATAAGAATGATGAGCTTAATGCTCTGGCAAGAGCGTATAACAGAATGATTCTACAGATTCAGGATCAGAAAGAAAGACTTAGATTCAAAGCATCTGAAGAAGCATGGAGAGAAATGGCCAAGCAGGTGGCTCATGAGGTGAAAAATCCATTGACTCCGATGAAATTGACTATTCAGAATTTTGAAAGAAAATTTGATCCTGAAGATCCGAATATCAGAGAAAGAGTAAAGCAAATGAGTAAAACTATTGTCGATCAGATTGATCTGATTGCTACAGTAGCCTCAGCATTCTCAGAATTTGCCAAACTTCCTGAAAAAAATAATGAAGTGATCAATCTGAATACGGAAGTTGAAGATATTCTCCGTGTATTCAATGATGACAGTATTTTCATGCATGCCAACAAGACGAATATAATGATCAATATGGACAGAATTTATCTTTCCAGAATCATTACAAACCTTGTGACTAATGCAAAACAGGCAGAAAGTGACCAGAGGAAACTCATTATCAATGTGGATGTGGAGCAGCATCAGAGAAGGGTGATGATCTCTGTTCAGGATAACGGAGTCGGGATTCCTGAAAACATGTATGAAAGAATATTTGAACCGAATTTCACCTCTAAAAGTAGTGGGATGGGGCTTGGTTTGTCCATGGTGAGAAAAATGATCGAGGATTATAAAGGTGAGATCTCTGTGAAATCAGAAGTGGGAAAGGGATCTACATTCATTATTACACTGCCTACTAATTTATAGTGAAGCCTTTTATATTTAAACAATTTCAAATTCAGCAGTCTAAAGATGTCTTCCGTGTAGGAACAGACGGTGTTTTGCTTGGGGCTTTGGCTGATGTTGAACATGCTTCCGGTATTTTGGAAGTGGGGACAGGCACGGGATTAATTTCTCTTATGCTGGCACAAAGAAATCCACAGGCAGGTTTTTTAGGGCTGGATATTAATGAAGATGCCGCAAAGCTTACCCAAGTCAATTTTGAACATTCTCCTTTTCATGCAAGGCTGAAAAATAGTCATCAGGATTTTAAAACTTTTGAGACTGAAGATCGTTTTGATCTTATTGTATCCAATCCTCCTTATTTTGAAGAATCAGGATCTGAAAAAGATAAGATTGCACGTCAGACCGTAGAATTGAACTTCAGACAGTTGATCAGCAAGGCAGCAGAATTATTGAACGAAAATGGAATATTTTCTGTGATCATACCTGTGGAAGCAGGAAAAGTTTTTATTTCCATCGGTAAAGAAAATAGGCTGTATCTAAACAGAAAAGTGAATATCAAAGGAATTGAAAATTCAAAGGCAAAAAGATTGATTCTGGAGTTTTCATCACAAGAAAAAGAAATCAACGAGTCTGATTTTATTATAGAAAAAAGTCCGAGACAATACTCGGACCAATATCTTGAACTCACCAAAGAGTTTCATGTTTTTAAGTAAAGAATTTAGAAATAAGATGTTAGAAGTTAGTTATTTCTGACCTTCTTATTTTTTTATTCTTATTCGAATAATTCTGAAGTATCCAATACAGAAACTTTTCCGTCTTCACATCTGATGGCTTCACCAGGGAAGTTCTGAATCATGTGATAATCGTGTGTTGCCATTACTACTGCAGCGCCATTTTCAAGGGCAACCTGCTTTAATAGCGTCATAATTTCGTTGGAAGTCTCAGGGTCAAGGTTTCCTGTAGGCTCATCCGCTAAGATAAGATCCGGGTGGTTCAGAAGGGCTCTTGCGATGGCAATACGCTGCTGCTCTCCTCCGGAAAGTTCGTGTGGCATTTTGTGCTTCTTGCTTTTCATGTTCACGCTTCCTAAAACCTCGTTGATACGGTCTTCCATTTTTACTTTGTCATTCCATCCTGTTGCTTCAAGAACGAATTTCAGATTCTTTTCAACCGTTCTGTCAGAAAGTAACTGGAAATCCTGGAATACGATACCTAGTTTTCTTCTTAAGTTAGGGATGTCAGACGGCTTGAGTTTTGCCAGATCAAATCCTACAACAGCTCCGTGTCCTGATGCTAATGGAATGTGTCCGTAAAGCGTTTTCAGTAGGGAACTTTTTCCGGAACCTGTTTTTCCGATAAGATAGCAGAATCTACCTTTCTTTATATTAAGATTTACATCAGAAAGTACAGTAAAGTTTTTTTGCGCAATCTTTGCATTTTGTAAACTTATAATATTGTCTCCGGCGATATTTGTATGTGGCATAATTTAATTTTAAAGGCTAATTCTTATAAAAATATTTCAACTTTTAAAAATAGAAAAAAGATGTTGATGTAGCCTAAATTTTAGTAAATTTTAACAACAAAAAATGCCTGAAAAGGAACTTCTCAAGCATGTTTTGTATATGATAATTAGAAATTATCTCTTAGCGCGTGCAGCACTTACAGTTAATCTCTTTCTGCCTTTAGCTCTTCTCGCAGCCAAAACTCTTCTTCCATTTGGCGTAGACATTCTTTCTCTGAAACCGTGTTTGTTTCTTCTCTTTCTTTCTGATGGCTGGAATGTTCTTTTACTCATTACTATATGTTTAAATCGTAATTAATCTATTAATTTTCAGGTTGCAAAGATATATAAATTTTTATAAGTTACAAACTTTAATGATCTTTTTTTAAAATAAAATGTAATGTTTTTCGGTGGGGTATTTATAAACCCTCATGGGAAAACCATTTTCCGGTACAAAAATAATATTTAAATGATTTATATAAAAGCTCTATCTTTGAAAACTTTAATTTTAACGAAAAATAAACACCGGATGTTTACACCAGCAGAACTTTTAGATATCAATACATTACTTACCCAGGATAGCAGAATAGTGATCCTTACCCATTATAACCCGGATGGAGATGCTATTGGTTCAAGCTTGGGATTAAAACATTATCTGAAAGCAAAAGGAATTCATGCAGAGGTTATCGTTCCTAATGATTTTCCGAAATTTCTGAAATGGATGCCGGAATCTAAGAAAGTTATTATTGCAGAATATAAAAGAAAACTGGCTGCTGATATGATTGCAGGCGCAGATGTTATTTTCTGCCTGGATTTTAATTCTCCGTCAAGAATCGGATTATTGGGAGACTGGCTGGTAAAAGCTCCGGGGAAGAAAATTCTTATTGATCATCACCAACAGCCGGAACAATTTGATTTTGTGTATTCTGATACGGTAATTCCTGCCACTTCACAGATGATTTACCATTTCATTGAAGCAATGAATGATGAAAAACTGGTGAATCAGGATATGGCAGAATGTCTTTATACCGGAATCATGACAGATACAGGTGGTTTCCGTTTTCGTTCCACCAGTGCTACTACACACAGGATTATTGCTAATCTTATTGAACACGGTGCAGATCCTGCCATGATCACTTCCAATACATGGGATACCAACACGGTTTCCAGACTGCATTTGCTTGCGTTGGTTCTTGGTAGGATAGAAGTAGTAAATGAGGGAACAGTAGCCGTTTTAAGCCTTACCAGAAATGAACTTAAAGAATTTGGTTTTCAGAAAGGAGATACAGAAGGTTTTGTGAATTATGGTTTGAGTATTGCCGGAGTGAAAATGTCTGCATTCTTCATGGAAGATCTGTACGAAGATTTCGTTAAAATTTCTTTCAGAAGCAAAGATGATGTGGACGTGAACCAATTCTCAAGAAAATATTTCAACGGTGGAGGGCATATTAATGCAGCTGGA
The DNA here is from genome assembly GCF_003347605.1 of Chryseobacterium sp. KLBC 52. Classification (GTDB taxonomy): domain Bacteria; phylum Bacteroidota; class Bacteroidia; order Flavobacteriales; family Weeksellaceae; genus Chryseobacterium. Next base: position 100,148 of record NZ_QDFZ01000021.1, read on the forward strand.
GGGAAATCTTTAGATTCTTTAGCGGGAACTATAGTCAACTTCAAAGAAAAAGTGAAAGAAGAAGGTTTATAGGAACAAAAAACTGTAAATTTTTCTTATTAAAACTTCTAAATACTTTTACGAAACCCCTTTTCTTCAAGTTCCTGACAGGTATAATCGTACACCTGCTGAAACATTTCATCCATATATCTTTTGTTGAAAAGACTGTATTTCGTCATTTTGGGCGGATCCAAAAAGATATTGCAATATTTCGCTTTAGAATAGACCGACTTTGCAATCGCTAAGTGGAGAATTCTGTCAAATTCTTTCATCAGGCTCATCTTGCTTAATTCGTCATAGCTGATGGAATTGACGTGAGAGGCAATCAGAAAATTACATTTATCCATGATGGGTTCAATAGGGAGGTTATCCAGAACACCGCCATCCACATAAATTTTCTCACCCATCCTTACCGGAGGAAGAATAAAAGGAACGCTTGAGGAAGCCAGTAATGGTCCAAAAAGTTCTCCTTCAGAAAAGAAATCTACAATGCCATGTGTCATTTCCGTCGCAGCCACATACACCGGAATTTTTAAAATACTGAAATTGTCTTCAGGGAAATAATCTTTGAACAGTTTTAAAATAAAATTGGAGCTGAAGATTCCGTTTTTGGATAATTTTAAAGATGACCTGGAGAAAAAAGAAGTTTGCTTTACAATTTCCATCATTTCGTCCGGCGTTTTTCCAAAAGAATAAAAAGCACCAATAATGGATCCTGCGCTGGTTCCTGAAATAATGTGTGGTTTCAGATTGTATTCTTCCAAAGCTTTCAGTACAGCGATATGTGCAATCCCACGCATTCCTCCGCCTGAAAGTGTAAGTCCGATAACCGGTGGTGCCGGTGGTTTCTTTTTTTTGAATGAAAATAAAGCCATTACCCAAATTATCCTCTACTAATATACAGGATTTTTTGTTATGCACAGCTTAATTTGTCATGTTATCTGTTTTTATAAAACCAGTTTTTTAGGAAGATTGTGGAGAAGTTCCGTATTGATGATTTCTGCACAGATTCCCGGCTTTTCCCAATGTCCGTTATGGCCGCAGTCCAGAATGTAAGATTTGATATTCGTTCTGTCCGGAAGATCTTTGATCATCATATCGGTTTTTACCGCATTATCATGTTTACCTGCCAGTACTAATATTTTAGCTTCGAGATTTTCCAGAACATGCTTTTTGTCGGTTCTTTCTACCATACCTTTCACGCAGGCAAGTGCCCCCAGATTATTGGTGGAAAGGGCCGTTTCAAGGGCGATTTCAATTTTTCCTTCCAGAATATCTCTTTCATTCGGATTGAATAAATTAGGTACTCCGGCTCTTGCATAATGGGCAAAAGCATCTTTGATGATTCTATAGCTTTTGATTCGCTGCTGTTTTTTCTCTTCATCATCCGGAAAATACGTAGAGAAAAATAAAGTAAGACTTTTTAAAGAATCGGGATATTTCTCTGCAAAAGCGAGAGACGTATAGCCTCCCATAGAATGCCCCAGAAGATGTACTTTTTCTAAATGCTGATCATCCAATACTTTTTTTACTTCTTCAGCCATCAGTTCCATGGTGTGAACTTCAGCCAGAATTTCAGACTGTCCATGGCCGGGAAGATCAATTTTGAGCAGTGAAAAATCTTTGGAAAGGTGATGTTCCATATCGCTCCAGATGGATAGGTTTTCCATAAATCCGTGAAGAAGTACCAACGTTTCTTTTCCGTTTCCTTTTCTTTCAAAGTTCAGCATGATTCCAAAATTTAGAAGGTTAAAAATAATACAGCAGTTTGCATGCTGCGGATCTGTTTCTCCTTTCAAATTTAGTCAAAAAAAGAGCATTTAAAAAATGCCCTTGTCTTTTATTGAGTTAATTCCTTGTAAACCTTTGTTTCCCAAGGTTTTATGTCTGTTACGCCATATCTTTCCTTTTTAGAAATAGCAAGGTTGTCCAGCATGTCTACAAAATTTTTGTAGTTGGCTTCATCTGTTGGTTTTACAATCACTGTGAATTTATCAGGTGCCGGAGCATTTTTATACGCTTCAGCAATGATCTTTGAAATTTTTATTCCACTGAAATCTGTTTCTTTCAGGTTTCCTGTATTCAGATCTTTCTGATTGCTCTGATGATAAAATACCCGGTTGTCTTTTCCAAGGATAAAGGTAATCTGGTTTTGATCTCCGATTACAGGAATATCCGTAGGATGAGGGTTGGGATCTTTTGCCGGTAATCCCAAGTCCATTACATTAGGTTTTGTAAAATTAGTGGTGAACATAAAGAAGGTAATGAGTAAGAATCCCAGATCTACCATAGGCGTCATGTCCACGCGGATCATTTTTTTCTTTTGCTTTCCGCCTTGTTTTTCTTGTGCAATTACTTCTGCCATGATTAAAATTTTTAAATATTAAACGGTGTTTTTTTTGAAAAATTCTTACAACAAGCGTGCCTTGTTTATGGAATAATCAATAGATTCATGAATCTATTGATTGATTTTGTAATTATTTTTCAGATGCTCCCATTTTCTTTAATTTTTTTAAAAAATGATAATGATGACTTTGTTGCTTGGGCAATTGTTCTCATAAGCCGAAGATCGATACAAAAAAAACTCACACGATAAAGTGTGAGTTTTTGAATGATATGTAAATAATCTATTTATTCTTTTTATAGAAATTGACCCCGCATTCCAGGAATTTTTTGAAATCCTCTTTTGGCATGTATCCCGAAACAGGCGTGTTGATTACCTTTCCGTCAGGAGTGATTAAAACATAGTGAGGTTGAGAGTTGTTATTAAAATTTACCTGTTGGAATAAACTCCATCGGTCCCCAATTGTTTTTACCTTCTTGATCTGTCCGTCTCCAAGGTCAATTTTGGTTTTCTGATCCTCAGGAAGCTCTTCCTTATCATCTACATAGAGAGATGCCAGTACTACATCATTCTGAAGAATCGGTAAAATGTCCGGTTCGCTCCATACAAATTCCTCCATTTTTCTACAGTTTTCACATCCGTATCCTGTGAAGTCGATCAGGATGGGTTTGTCTTCTTTTTTAGCCAGTTCTATTGCTTTGAAGAAGTCGTGTTCCGGATGCATTCCTAAGATTCCGTCTTTCTCATCATGGAAATAGCTTACGTTCAATGGAGGCAAAATTCCGCTTAATAACTGAAGTTTCGGACGGTCAGATGGGATTAACCCCTGAACCAGATAGATTACAAAACCAATTCCCAATACCCCTAATATTTTTCTGGTGACAGAGATTTTAGGCTTTTTATCATCGTGAGGGAATCTGATCAATCCTAATAAATAGATTGCTAATCCTAAGGCGATAATAATCCAGATCGCAATGAAAAGTTCTCTTTTTAAGAAGAATGTTTTGGATACAAGATCTGCTTTAGACAAGAATTTCAATGCTAATGCCAGTTCTACGAATCCTAAAACAACTTTTACCGTATTCATCCATCCTCCGGATTTCGGAAGACTTTGTAATGCCTGCGGGAATAATGCCAGCAATCCAAAAATAATTGCCCATGCCAGCCCGAATCCTGCCAACGCAAAAGTCAACAGCATCGGAACGTTGGATGAACCTGTTACTGCGCTTCCCAGTAAACTTCCTAAAATAGGTCCTGTACATGAGAAAGAAACAATTACCAGGGTCAATGCCATAAAGAAAATACCGATAATTCCTCCTGCCTCTTCTGCTTTGGAAGATTTGTTGGCAATAGAACTTGGTAAAGTAATATCATAATACCCGAAGAAACTTCCGGCAAAGAAGATGAATATGATAAAGAACGCAATATTCAGCCATACACTGGTCGAAATCTCGTTGAAGATATTTCCGGCGATTCCATCAATAATATGGAAAGGAATACTTAGTAAAACGAAGATAAGAAGAATGAAAAACCCATAAATAAGAGCATCCCTTTTCCCTTTTGCTTTGTCCTTACTTCCTTTTGTAAAGAATGAAACGGTAAGTGGAATCATCGGGAAAACGCATGGCGTAAGCAAAGCAATTAATCCTCCGATAAATCCTAAGAATAGATACGTCCAGTAATTTTCATCCACCTTGGTAGAGGCGGTACCACAATCCGTCAATGGTTTTTTGAAATTAATACTTTCAATTTTCAGCTGCTTGGGATCCAGTTTTGAAGTTTCTGTGATCGTAGCTTCTGTTTTTGCAGGATTTTCAGTTACCGTCTCCGTTATTTTTACAGAGTCTTTTGCAGGACCTGCAGTTTCCTCGGTCGTAGCCTCTTCCGTTACTCCTTTTGGCGTAACTTTTTGATTGAATTCTAAAGTATTGGGAGCGAGACAAACTCTGTCGTCACAGGTCTGATACGTAATCTCAGAAGTGACATCTGCGGGTTTTGTCGGATCTTTTAATTTAAATTTCTGCTTAAATCCTGCAGAATTGGAGTAGAAAACAATTGTTCCTCCAAACGCTTCAGAAAATTCTTCATGCTTTTTACCTACTTCGGTAAATTTTCCGATCAACTCGATATTCTTTCCTGTTACTTTATACTCGGTCGGAATTCCGGTATCTTCCGGTAGATCTTTAGAGTAAATGTGCCATCCGCTTTCCATAGTAGCATTCAATACCGCTTCGTATTGATTATTCCCCAGGTCGTTGATGGTGAATTTAAACTTTACAGGATTTTTTATCTG